>NZ_VFTZ01000020.1 GCF_006440775.1 Mesorhizobium sp. B2-7-2
AATACATGACCGCTCCAGACTTACGCCGCCGCCGCCATTTTGCCTCTTGCCCAAAAGGGGCCGTCCATACATGACGACATAAGCGGGGCCTTGACCCAGCTCCGCCGCTAACCAGGCGCCGCCAGTGCTTTCTCGATCTGCGGCAACAGCAACGCCCTCACCGAGTCGGGCGTCAGTGGCCCGACATGCTTGTAGGCAATCTTGCCGTCCTTGCCGATGACGAAGGTCTCCGGCACGCCATAGACGCCCCAGTCGATCGCCGCGCGCCCGGCCGGATCGGCGCCGATCGCCTGATAGGGATTGCCGAGCTCGCCAAGGAAGCGGCGGGCGTTTTCCGGCTGGTCCTTGTAGTTCAGCGCGGCAAGCGTGAAGCGCTTGTCCTGCGACAGGCCGAGCAGCACCGGATGCTCCTCGCGGCACGGCGCGCACCAGGACGCGAACACGTTGACCAGCGTCACCTTGCCGGCAAAGTCTTTCGACTCGAGCCCCGGCAGGCTCGTCCCTTCGAGCGGCGGCAGGCTGGTCGGCGGCGCCGGCAGGCCGATCAGCGCCGAGGGGATTTCCGAAACGTCGCGGCCCGACAGAAGTTGCGACAGGAACAGCCCCGCCAGCCCCAGGAACACCAAGAGCGGCAGAAGCACGAACAGGCGGCGGCGCGGTGCCGGAGCTTCGCTTTCGAGGCTCATGGCTTGACGGCCTTGTCGGAACGCCGCCGCACCCCGGCCGCTTCCAGCGCTGCAAGCTCACGCCTGCGCGCCCGCTGGTCGAGCAGGATCCAGCCGATCAGTCCGGCCAGCACGACGGCGGTGATGGCATAGGCAGCGGTGACGAACAGGGCGTGCGCGCTCATAGCGACCGCTCCCTGCTCGTGGCCATGTCAACCGTTCCGATCATGCCTTCCCTTAATCTCGTATTGGCAGTTCCGCAATTTGCCGCGGTGCCGCAGTGAGGGAACGTCCTCGTCGCCTCAATCCGTTCCGTGCCGCAACGCCAGCGCCGCCGCCAGTGGACCGAGCACCGCAAGAAACAGCGTCAGCGCGGCAAGAATGAGGAAAGGCTGCAGGAACGGCGCCGGATCGGCCACCGCGCCATAGCTTGCCGAAACGCCGAAGATCAGAACCGGGATGGTGAGCGGCAGCACCAGCACCGAGATAAGCAACCCGCCGCGCGGCAGCGCCACCGCCACCGCGGCACCCGCCGCGCCGATAAACGTGATGGCCGGCGTGCCGACGAGCAATGTGAGCGCCGTGGCGCCGATGCCGAGCGGCTCCATATTCATGAACAGGCCGAGCAGGGGCGCCGCGACCACCAGCGGCAGCACGCTGCCCGTCCAGTGCGCGAGGCATTTCGTCAGCACCGTCAGCGCCAGCATGTGGCGGTCGCCGTTCAGCACCAGGAGATCGAGCGAGCCGTCCTCGCGGTCGGCCTGGAACAGCCGGTCGAGCCCGAGCAGGCAGGCGAGCAGCGCAGCGATCCAAAGGATGGCCGGGCCGATGCGCGACAGGAGGTTGAGATCGGGACCGACGCCGAACGGGATGGTGACGATGACGGCGAGGAAAAAAATCACGCCGATCAGCGCCCCGCCGCCGGCACGGATCGAGAGGCGGATGTCGCGGAGGAAGAGGGCTAGCATGATTTGGGATGCCTGCGCCCAGGCCCCCCTCTCTGGCCTGCCGGCCATCTCCCCCTCAAGGGGGGAGATTGGATGTCGCCTCGGCTTTCGCCAATCTCCAGAGTAGCAAGGCAAATGGGGCGCCTGAGCTGCTGATCTCCCCCCTTGAGGGGGAGATGGCCGGCAGGCCAGAGAGGGGGGCTTAGCGCTAACGTCAACCGGCTACCCTCATTTGCAGCTCGCGCGCCCCCTCTAGCCCCAACGGCAGATGCGTCGCCGCCACCACGATCCCTCCATCCGCCAGATGTCCCCGCATCAGCCCCGCGAACTGCTCCTCCGAGGCCTTGTCCAACCCCGCCGTCGGCTCGTCGAGCAGCCAGACCGGCCGGCGGCTGACCAGGAGCTTGGCGATCGACGCGCGTCGCCTCTGCCCCGTCGACAGATAGCCGAAGGGCAGATGCCCGAGACCGCCGAGCGCCACCGTCTCCAGCGCCTCTTCGACGTCCAGCCCCGGCTCGCCCTGGAAGGCGCGCCAGAAGCCGAGATTCTCCTCGACGCTGAGCGCCGTCTTCATTGCGTTGAGATGGCCGAGATAATGCGAAGCCGAGGCGACCGTCGGGAAAGCCTCGCCGCCGCCCTTGACAAGCACCTTGCCTCCGGCGGCCGGCAGCAGCCCGGCGACGATTCTCAGCAGCGTCGATTTGCCCGCGCCGTTCGGCCCGGTGACGATGAGCGCCTCGCCCTTGTCGAGCGTGAAGCCGACGTTGGAGAAAACCGTCTCGCCGCCGCGCTCGCCGCCCAGATTTTCGGCGATCAGCCGCATTCTTGCCCGTCCCGAAAGCACCGTAGCGCGGCGCTCGCCGCCTCACGCAAATTCGTCTTTCGCCTGTCTAGAACTATTCCGGGAAATTCTCTATATGCGGTTCATCCGTGCCAGCGGTCGGCGCGGGATCAGAATTAGCGCCGAACCAGCGCACGCGCCGCCTTGAACGGCTCGGGTTGCTTGGGAGCGGACAGCGGAAATGGCCGTACCCGCACCTTTGCGCGTGATTGCATGCCAACGGCGTCCGTTCCCTTTCAGGCTGAACAGACAAGGACGGATCGCCGTGACGAAATCCCTCGACAGTTTCAATTGCCGCCGCACCCTGACCGCAGGTGGCGCGGACTATGTTTATTTCGACCTCGTTGAGGCCGAGAAGAACGGCCTCACCGGCATCGCCCGGCTGCCCTATTCGATGAAGGTGCTGCTGGAGAACCTGCTGCGCAACGAGGATGGCCGCTCGGTCACCAGGGAATCGATCCAGGCGGTCGCCGCCTGGCTGACCGACAAGGGCACCGCCGGCGTCGAGATCGCTTATCGCCCGGCCCGCGTGCTGATGCAGGATTTCACCGGCGTCCCGGCCGTCGTCGACCTCGCCGCCATGCGCGACGGCATCAAGGCGCTCGGCGGCGACCCGGAAAAGATCAATCCGCTGGTGCCGGTCGATCTCGTCATCGACCACTCCGTCATCGTCGACGAGTTCGGCACGCCGATGGCCTTCGCCCGCAATGTCGAGTTGGAATATGAGCGCAATGAGGAGCGCTACAAGTTCCTGAAATGGGGCCAGCAGGCCTTCCGCAACTTCCGCGTCGTGCCGCCCGGCACCGGCATCTGCCACCAGGTCAATCTCGAATATCTGGGACAGGTGGTGTGGACCAACGCCGAGGACGGCGAGACCGTCGCCTATCCCGACACCTGCGTCGGCACCGATTCGCACACCACCATGATCAACGGCCTCGGCGTTTTGGGCTGGGGCGTCGGCGGCATCGAGGCCGAGGCCGCGATGCTCGGCCAGCCGGTCTCCATGCTTTTGCCCGAGGTCATCGGCTTCCGCCTCACCGGCAGGCTCAAGGAAGGCGTCACCGCCACCGATCTCGTGCTCACCGTCACCCAGATGCTGCGCAAGAAGGGCGTCGTCGGCAAATTCGTCGAGTTCTTCGGCCCCGGCCTCTCCAACATGACGCTGGCCGACCGCGCCACCATCGGCAACATGGCGCCGGAATATGGCGCCACCTGCGGCTTCTTCCCGGTGGACTCCGAAACCATCCGCTACCTGACCATGTCCGGCCGCGAGGAGAACCGCATCGCGCTGGTCGAGGCCTATTCGAAAGCGCAAGGCATGTGGCGTGACGCCAGCTCGGCCGACCCCGTCTTCACCGATCTGCTCGAACTCGACCTCGGCGAAGTGGTGCCGTCGATGGCCGGCCCGAAGCGCCCGGAAGGCCGCGTCGCCCTGCAGGACATCCCCGCCGGCTTCGCCAAAGCGATGGAGACCGAATACAAGAAGGCCGCCGAGGTCTCGAAGCGCTACGCCGTCGAGGGCACCGATCACGATCTCGGCCATGGCGACGTCGTCATCGCCGCCATCACGTCCTGCACCAACACCTCTAACCCGAGCGTGCTGATCGGCGCCGGCCTCTTGGCCCGCAACGCCAACCGGCGCGGCCTCAAGCAGAAGCCGTGGGTGAAAACCTCGCTCGCACCGGGCAGCCAGGTGGTGGCCGAATATCTCGAAAAGTCCGGCCTGCAGAAGGAGCTCGACCGGATCGGTTTCAACCTGGTCGGCTTCGGCTGCACCACCTGCATCGGCAATTCCGGCCCGCTGCCGGCGCCGATCTCGAAGACCATCAACGACAAGGGCCTGATCGCCGCAGCCGTGCTTTCCGGCAACCGCAACTTCGAAGGCCGCGTCTCGCCGGACGTGCAGGCGAACTACCTCGCCTCGCCGCCGCTGGTAGTCGCGCATGCGCTGGCCGGCACGGTGACCAGGGATCTGACGACCGAGCCGCTCGGCGAAGGCAGCGACGGCAAGCCGGTCTATCTCAAGGACATCTGGCCGACATCGGCGGAGATCCAGGAGTTCATCGAGAAGAACGTCACCCGCGAGCTGTTCGCCCGCAAATATGCCGACGTCTTCAACGGCGACGCCTATTGGCAGAAGGTCAAGGTGCCGGAAGGCCAGACTTACGCCTGGGACGACCACTCGACCTATGTGCAGAACCCGCCCTATTTCGCCGGCATGGGCCGCGCCTTCGGCAAGATCGGCGACATCAAGGGCGCGCGCGTGCTCGGTCTCTTCGGCGACAAGATCACCACCGACCACATCTCGCCGGCCGGTTCGATCAAGGCCGCTTCGCCGGCCGGCAAGTATCTCACCGAGCATGGTGTCGGCGTCGCCGACTTCAACCAGTACGGCACGCGGCGCGGCAATCATGAGGTGATGATGCGCGGCACCTTCGCCAACATCCGCATCCGCAACCACATGCTGGGCGAGAACGGCCGCGAAGGCGGCTACACGATCCACTATCCTTCGAAGGAGGAGATGTCGATCTACGATGCCGCCATGGAATACAAGCAGGAAGGCGTGCCGCTGGTGATCTTCGCCGGCGTCGAATACGGCAACGGCTCCTCGCGCGACTGGGCGGCCAAGGGAACGAATCTCCTTGGTGTCCGCGCGGTCATCGCCCAGTCCTTCGAGCGCATCCACCGCTCCAACCTGGTCGGCATGGGCGTCATCCCGTTCGTCTTCGAGGACGGCACCTCATGGGCCTCCCTCAATTTGAAGGGCGACGAGCTGGTCGAGATCGACGGCCTGGACACGATCAAGCCGCGCCAGAAGATGGTCGCCAAGGTGACCTTCGGCGACGGCACGGTGAAGAACGTGCCGATCGTCTGCCGCATCGATACGCTGGACGAGCTCGACTACTTCAAGAACGGCGGCATCTTGCAATACGTGCTGCGCGATCTCGCTGCTTAACAGCTGCAAGGGAGTAGGGGAGTAAGGGAATAGGGGAGTAGGGCAGGTTGCCCGCTCGATCTGCTTCCCCTACTCCCCTACTCCCCTACTCCCTACCTTTCCCAAACCGCGCCGTCGCCGCCAGCAGCACGGCCAGCATCAGCCCGTTGAAGACGTGCCAGAGGAAATGCGTGCCGAGCGGGAAGCTGGGACAGACCAGCGGATCGATCATGCGGCAGATCGCCGAGACGACGAAGATCGCCGATCCGGTCAGATTGTACCAGCCGGCCCGGTTGCCGGTGGCCGCCACCCACGCCCCGAAGAAGGCGAGCGCCAGGAAAGGCGGCAGGTAGTTCGTCGTGCCGTTCGAAGCCTGGCGCAGCCAGTCCGGCACGGCAAAGGCAATCAGGCCGGCGACGACATAGAAGGCGACGAAGACGAGGATCGCCTTGCCCCACTCCATGCCGAGAAAGCGCCGCAGGTTGAACAGCGTGTAGGCCAGCGTGAAGCCGGCGATCGGCAGGATATCGGCCCAGATCGTGCCTTTGCTGGCGAAGGTATGGAACAGGGTCGAGCCGATGCCGATCGCCACCACCCACCAGGCCAGCACTTCGGCGAAGGTACCGGTCTTGTAGCGCTGCACCTGCCAGACGCCCCACAGTCCCGCGGCAATGAACGCCAGGTTGGTCAAAGCATTGGCCGGCTCCGCCCAAAGTCCAGGCCCCGTCCGTTCGCAATAGAGATCGACAGGCGTCAGGAGAGTTTGCCACATGGTGAGGATGCTGCCCCCGAATCGAACCGCGCCTTGAAATGCAACCGCCCCTCCTATTGCGCGCTTGCCTGCGGCTGCAACAGCAAAAATTTCACCGCAACGTGACTTCCCGTTGACTGGCGCTTCTGCCACACATTTTAGCAATCAGAACAAGGTCGGCGTCACCGGCGGGAATTGGAAAGTCATGGCAATTCAAGGACGATTGCGGCTTGCGGCACTGGCGCTGGCCCTCATGGCGTTGGGCGGCGTGGCCCTTGCAGCCGAGCCCGGAAAGGCCGTGATGGATAAGCCGCGGACCGACAACGCCGAAATCGACAAGCCCCTGGGCGTGGTCGAATTGTTCACCAGCCAAGGCTGCAGTTCCTGTCCGCCGGCCGACGAGCTCTTCGCCGAGCTCGCCGGCAAGGACGACATCATCGCGCTCGCCTACCACGTCAATTACTGGGACTATCTCGGCTGGCAGGACACGCTGAGCACCAAGGAGAACACCGAGCGCCAATATGACTATATGCGCGCCTTCGGCAGCCGCTCGGTCTACACGCCGCAAGCGGTCATCAATGGGCGCAGCCACGTCAACGGTGCCAGCCGCAAGGATGTCGACGGCGCCTTGGCCCGGATGGACCGGACCGGCGAGGGCATGCGGGTCGGCATCAAGGTGAGCCGCACCAGCGACCGCGTCATGATCGACGCGGGCGATGCCGGCAACGGCCCGACCGACGCCCATGTGGTGATCGTCTATTTCGATCCGCCGCAGATGGTGAAGATCGGCCAGGGCGAGAACAGCGGCCGCAGCCTGACCTACTGGAACGCCGTTTCCGACATCCAGACCGCCGGCATGTGGCACGGCAAGGCGCAGCGCTACGAACTGCCGATGACCGAGATCGCCAAGAAGGGCGGCTGCGCGGTGCTGCTGCAGTCGGTCGGCAAGGACGGCATGCCGGGACCGATCCTCGGCGCCGCCTTCATCCGCAAGCCATAAACCCCTTCTCCCCTTGTGGGAGAAGGTGGATCGGCGCGCAGCGCCGAGACGGATGAGGGGTGTTCCAGCAGAGTGAGACGTTGGCGTTCCCTGGAGCACCCCTCATCCGGCCGCTTCGCGGCCACCTTCTCCCACAAGGGGAGAAGGGAGAGTTCTGCCGAGCAATAAAAAACCGGCGTCAGCTTGCTTCTGACGCCGGTCATTCAGGTTTTGGGATCGTCGCACCTGATTTTTCCAAGGAAAAACCGAGGTTGGTTCGATCCGACGCTGACCCGTGGGCGGGGGGCTTGGGGTTTACGAGCCGGTGCCGGACCGAACCGTCTCAGGCAACGACCGTAAATTCGTCGGACATTGGGGCATGAGCGCGGATTATTTGTGGCGAGAATGTGGCGGAGCATCACCAATTCCAACATGTGTTTCGCAAACGTGACTGGACGTTTGGGAAAACGCGCGACCCTGCGCGTGTTCGGCCGGCCTGCAATTCCATCGCGCCCTTGCAATTCCCTTATGAAAGCGCGAACCTTGGCCGGCGCATGATTCAATCGAAGGATCGAGGCATGACCGATCACAGCGGCGGGACGGAGGATGGGGAAGCATCCGGAATATTGATCCCGTTGCACGAGGCGCGCAACGCACGCCTCGACCAGCCGGTGCGATTCGACCGGCGCGAGCTCGACCAGATCCTGAGGCTTTACGGACGCATGGTTGCGGCCAATGAATGGCGCGACTACGCGATCGACCATCTCACTGATCGCGCTGTCTTTTCCGTCTTCCGCCGGGCCAGCGAAGTGCCGCTGTTCCAGATCGTCAAGGACCCCAGGCTGGCGCGCCGGCAAGGCGCTTTCGCCGTCATCGCCGCCGGCGGCCGCATCCTCAAGCGCGGCCAGGAACTCGGCCGCGTGCTTGGTGTCTTCGATGCCAAGCTTAAGGTTGTCGAGGCGTGATCCGGAAAGAAGAGGAACTGGAGAACTGAAGAATTGAGGAACTGGAGAAAAGGAAGAAGGCGGCTAAATCGGCCCTGAATGCCTTTCCAATTCTCCAATTCCCCAGTTCTCCAATTCCTCAATTCCCCATCCCCCGAAACCTTCGCTCCGGCAGCGAATCCGGATCGGGCGGCAATTCCGCGCCGCCATTCAGCGAAAGCTGCATGAACACCGTGTCCAGCCAGCGTCCATGCTTGTAGCCGGATCCTTCCAGGCGCCCGGAATGGCGGAAGCCGAGCTTCTCGTGCAGCCGCACCGAGGCACTGTCCGCGTGGCCGTCGCCGATGACCGCGATGATCTGGCGGAAGCCCGCCGCGCGCGCCGCCTCGATCAGCGCACGCATCAGCAGCAAGCCCACGCCCTGCCCCTTGGCCTCCGGCGCGACATAGACCGAATCCTCGATGACGAATCGGTAGGCGGGGCGCGGCCGGAACGGCCCGGCATAGGCATAGCCAAGCACGATGCCGTCCTTCTCCACCACCAGATAAGGAAAGCCGCCCGCCGCCAGGTTGTCGAATCGGTTGCCCATTTCAGCGCGGCTCGGCGGCTCCAGCTCGTAGCTTGCCGTACCGTGCGTGACCGCATCGGCATAGATTTCGGTGATTCGGTCGAGGTCGGCCGCGATGGCAGGTCTGATGACAATGGTGCTCATAATTTGTGCAGTTCTCTTTGCTGCCTCGATAACAGCAGAGGACTGCGCGAAAAGAAAGGGCGGCCGTTGGGCCGCCCTTCGCAAATCTATGGTCCACTGAAACCAGGGTAACCGCCCTCAGAGCAATTCCAGGAAAAGTGTGCGCGGTTTTCCGTCCGGAATTGCGTTAAACAAGAAGATAGAGTGGTTCGCCGTTTCCGTGAAACGGCGAACTGCTCTAGCGGCGGTCGCCCATGAACTGCAGCAGGAACATGAACAGGTTGATGAAGTCGAGATAGAGGCGCAGCGCGCCCATGATCGCCTTGCGGCCGGCGACGTCAGCGACGTCACCCTCGAAATACATCTCCTTGATCTTCTGCGTGTCGTAGGCGGTCAGGCCCGCGAACACCAACACGCCGATCGCCGAGATAGCGAAAGCGAGCGCCGACGACTGCAGGAAGATGTTGATCAGCATCGCGATCAGCAGGCCGATCACGCCCATGATCAGGAACGAGCCGAACGCCGACAGGTCGCGCCTGGTCGTGTAGCCGTAGAGCGACAGGCCGCCAAAGGCCGCGGCCGTGGCGAAGAAGGTCTGGGTAATGCTGGTGCCGGTGTAGACGAGGAAGATCGTCGACAGCGACAGGCCGACAAGGCCGGCATAGACCCAGAACGTGGCCTGCGCCGCGCCCACGCTCATCGACTGGATGCGGAACGACAGGAACATCACGGCGGCGAGCGGCGCCAGGATGACGACCCAGCGGAACGCGCTTGCATAGATCAGCTGGCCGAAAGCGGTCAGCTGGCCGTCGCCGGTGATGGCGAGCTGGAAGGCGCCCCAGGCGGCAAGGCCGGTGATCAAAAGGCCAAGCCCCATGAGGTTGTAGACTTTGATCATGTAGGCGCGCAGGCCCTGATCAATATCGACGCGCGCGCCGGGGGCGGCGGACGTCTGGTAGTTGCGAATGGGATCAGCCATTGGAAATCCTCTGTTGCTTCTGCCCCGTCCGGTGACAGGTCTTTTGAGACCAGGCGCCGCTGGCGGGGCTCCAGCATGCCTGCGCAAAATATGAGCGTTCTCGACGTCAAGAACAAGACGGTAACGAGGCGCAACGCTTCGTGAGATGGCAAAAGGCCGCTTTTCGGGTCTTTCGGGCGGCATTCTTACAAAAGTTTAACCGGGCTTACAAAGATTTAACCGGGCGGGCGGCTCTCGGCCCCTCCGTCAGAGGTTGCGCAGCACCGGCGCTGCCTTGTGGCCGAGCACCCGCCAGGTGCCGGCAAGGCCGATGCCGACGGTGACCGCCAGCGAAACCAGGATCGTCGCCACCGCCACTTCCGGCATGAAATGCGACGGCAGCGTCATGATATGCGCGACCACGAACCAGGCGGCGATGCCGCCGGCGACGAGCGCGAACAGCGCGGTCGCAAGGCCGATCAGCATATATTCCAGGGAGAAGGCCGCAATCAGCGTCCTGCGCGTCGCGCCGAGCGTCTTCAGCACCACCGCGTCGTGGATGCGCGCCCGGTTGCCGGCGGCCAAAGCGCCGGAGAGCACCAGCACCGAGGCGATCAGCGCCACGCCGGCCGCGGCGCGGATCGCCGTGCCCAATTGCGCGACCAGCCGGTTGACGATGTCGAGCGCGTCCTTGACGCGCACCGTCGTCACCGCGGGAAAGGCGCGGGTGACGGCGTTGAGCAGCCTTGCGTCGTCAGCCGTGGTGGCTTGTTTGTCGGTCAGTGTCGCCAGCCAGCCATGCGGCGCCCCGGCAAAGGTGTTGGGCGAGAACACCATGACGAAATTGATCCCCATCGTCTCCCACTCGACCTGGCGGAAATTGGCGATCTTCGCCGCGACATTGCGGCCGAGCACGTTGACGGTGACGGTGTCGCCGAGCTTCAGCCCGATCGCCTTGCCCTCCTCGGCCGAAAACGACACCAGCGGCTCGCCGGAATAATCCTGCGGCCACCACGCTCCTTCGGTCAGCGTCGCGTTGTCCGGCTTTCTCGCGTCATAGGTCAGGCCGCGGTCGCCGCGCAGCACCCAGGCGCCGTCGGCCGGGATCTTCACCTTGTCGACATCGACGCCGTTGAGCGCCATGATGCGGCCGCGCAGCATCGGCACCTTGACCAGCGTTCCCCGCGGCGACTCCTTGCCGACAAGGTTGGCGAAGGCATCGACATCGCTGCTCTGGATGTCGACGAAGAAGAAGTTCGGCGCCCGCTCGGGCAGGCTGCCGGAGATCTGCCGCCTGAGATTCCCATCGATCAGCGCCAAGGTGACGAGAAGCGTCAGCCCGAGGCCGAGCGACAGCACCACCGAGGGCGTCAGCGCGCCGGGACGGTGGATGTTGCCGAGCGCCAGCCGCAGCGACACGAAACGCACGCGTGGACTTTTCCTAGCGGCCCATTGCACCAGCGTCGCCACCAGCCGCAGCACCAGGAAGGCGAAGACCGTGGCGCCGACGAAGATCGAGGCGATGCGGTAGTCGTTGGCTGAAAGGATCGCCAACGCCGCCAGCGCCAGCACGATCGCGAGCGCCGCGCCCGTATAGGGCAGGCGCGGCAGGCCCCGGCTTTCAAAGCCCATTTCGCGGAACAACGCGGTTGCCGGCACGTCGCGGGCGCGGCCGAGCGGCAAGAGCGCGAAAGCCAGCGTCACCAGCAGGCCGAATAGCGCGGCAAGAGCAAGCGCGCCGGGATAGAAGCCGCCTTGCGCCGGCACGGGGATGACCGACTGCAGCAGCGCGCTCGCCACGAACGGCATCGCGGCGCCGACGATAAGACCGAGCACGATGCCGAGGCCCGCGATCAACAGGATCTGCACCAGATAGACGGTGAAGACGAAGCCGCCCGAGGCGCCGAGGCTCTTGAAGGTGGCGATGACGCCGCGTTTGCCGTCGAGATAGGCGCGCACGGCGTTGGCCACGCCGACGCCGCCGACCACCAGCGCCGTCAGCCCGACGAGCGTCAGGAACTGCGAGAAGCGCTCGATATTGGCGGAGAGCGCGGGGGCGGCGTTGCTGCGTGTGCGGATCGACCAGCCGGCCTGCGGGAAATCCTTCGCGGCTTGAGCCTGGATATCCTTGATCCGCGCCTCGGACGTCCCCTCGGGCAGCCGCACCTTATATGCGTTCTCGACCAGGCTGCCGAGCTGCACAAGGCCGGATGCCGCAAGGCCCTGGCGCGAAATCATCAGCCGCGGCGCGAAGCCGAAACCGTCCGAGACCGCATCGGGCTCGCTGACCAGCCTCGCCCGCAGTTCGAAAACGGCGCCGCCGAGCTTCAGCCTGTCGCCGATGTGGAGGTTGAGCCGGTCGAACAACAGGTCGGGCGCGGCGGCGCCGAACACGCCGGATCTTTCGCCGAACAACTGCTCCTTCGGCAGCGCCGGATCGGTTTCCAGGGCGCCGAAGAGCGGGTAGGCGTCGTCCACGGCCTTCGCCTCGACCAGCGCCTGGTCCGAGCCGTCCTCCAGCCGTGCCATCGAGCGCATGCCGGAATTGAACGAGACCGCGCCGAGGCCCTTGATGAAGCCGAGCTCCGCATCCGAAGCGCTGCGCTGGTTGACCTGGAAGCGCAAATCGCCGCCGAGCAGCGTCTGGCCCTGATTGGCGACGCCGGCCGAGATCGCCTGCGCCACCGAATTGACGCCGCCGATCGCCGCGACGCCCAGCGCGATGCAGGCCAGGAAGATCATGAAGCCGGACAGGCCGCCGCGCATCTCGCGCAGCGAGAAGCGGATGGCGAGCTTCAGGGTTCGAAGCCGGGAGGCCGCCATGCCTCTATGCCGTCACTTTGAGCAACGGCGCATCCTCGATCCGCCCCGAACGCATCGACACCTGGCGCGCGCAACGCCCGGCCAGCGCGGGATCATGCGTCACCAGCACCAGCGTCATGCCGCGCTCCGCCGCCTTGGCGAACAGGAGATCGGCGATCTGCTTTCCCGTCACCTGGTCGAGATTGCCGGTCGGTTCGTCGGCGATAAGAATGCGCGGCGACGGTGCCAGCGCCCGTGCAATCGCCACGCGCTGCTGCTCGCCGCCGGAAAGCTCGCCCGGATAGTGCGTCACGCGGTCGCTCAGGCCGACGGCCGCGAGCTCGCGCGCGGCCACGCCGAACGGATCGGAATGGCCGGCAAGCTCGAGCGGCACGGCGACATTTTCCAGCGCCGTCATATTGGGGATGAGATGGAAGGACTGGAAGACGATACCGATGTTTCGCCCCCGAAACGAAGCAATCTGATCCTCGCTTTTGTCATTGATCAGCTCGCCGGCGATCCGGACTGTGCCCGAATCGACCCTTTCCAGGCCGGCAAGGACCATCAGCAGGGTGGACTTTCCCGAGCCCGACGGACCGACAATGCCGGTCGCTTCGCCGGCCGCCACGTCGAGGCTCACGCCCTGCAGCACATGGACGGATGACGCGCCCTCGCCGAGCCTCAGCGATATGTCCCTCAGCGCGATGACGGCTTCTGTCACAATGAAAGCGCCCTATATGTGAAAAAAGGAGACGGCCGCTGTCTCCTCCCTTGGATTGTTCCGGTCATATGGGGCTCGCCGCATGGCTTTCAAACACCGTTTTGCCGCAGCCCTCATCCTTTTCCTCGGCCTTTGCGCCGCCATCTCGCCGGCGCGCGCCGCAACCTTCACCATAGTCGGCTTCGGCGACAGCCTGATGGCTGGCTACAGCCTTGGACCCGGCCAGGGTTTCACCGACAGGCTGCAGGCGGCCCTGAAGGCAAAGGGCCTCGACGTCGCCGTCGCCAATGCCGGCGTGTCGGGCGACACCTCGAGCGGCGGGCTGGCGCGGCTCGACTGGTCGGTGCCGGACGGCACAAGGCTGGTGATCCTCGAGCTCGGCGCCAACGACATGCTGCGCGGCGTCTCGCCCGAGATCGCCGAAAAGAACCTCGACGCGATGCTGGGCAAGCTGAAGCAGCGCAACATCCCGGCGCTTCTCGCCGGCATGCGCGCCGCGCCCAATCTCGGCGCCGACTACCAGAAGGTCTTCGACGCCATCTATCCGAGGCTGGCCGAAAGATACGGCGTTCCGCTCTATCCGTTCTTCCTCGACGGCGTCGCCGGCCACCCCGACCTGCAGCTGGGAGACGGCCTGCACCCCAATCCGCGGGGTGTCGACGTCATGGTCGAGCGCATCCTGCCTGTGGTGGAAAAGGCGATCGCCGACAATGGGGGGCCATCATGAGTCCGTAATGCCACGCTTTCCGCTGGGGAAAACTTTGTGGATAACAAACCGCTTGCCCCGCGCCAATATCGATGATTCGCTAGGAACGAGAGTTTCGATTCGAGGACAGGAGGCTTCACATGCCACGTCTTTTCACCGCCCTCGAAATTCCGCGTGATGCTGCTCTCTCTTTGTCCCTGCTCCGGGGCGGGCTGCCCGGAGCGCGCTGGATCGACGTCGAAAACTACCACCTGACGCTGCGCTTCATCGGCGATGTCGAGGGCCATGTCGCCGATGAGATCGCCAACGCCCTCGACCGCGTCGACCGCCCCTCTTTCCAGCTCACGCTCGCCGGCGTCGGCGCCTTCGGCGGCAAGAAGCCGCATGCGGTGTGGGCCGGCGTGTCGGCCTCGCCCGACCTGACGGCGCTGCAGGGCGAGATCGACCGCATCTGCCAGCGGCTCGGCCTGCCGGCCGACCCACGCAAGTTTTCGCCGCATGTGACGCTGGCGCGCCTGCGCAATGGGAGCCCGCTCGATGTCGCGCAATATCTTTCGGCGCGCGGCAATTTCGCGGCATTGCCCTTCCGCGTCGGCCGCTTCGTCCTGATGTCGTCGCGCGATTCGGTCGGTGGCGGCCCCTACATCGTCGAGGAAGCCTGGCCGCTGGTCGGCGAAGCGCTGGCCCCGAGCCGCTTCGCCAGCGCATCCGACGCCTCGCGGATCATGCGGTAGACCGAGGCGAAGGCCTCGGCGCCATCGCAATAGGGATCGGGAACGTCCACGGCCTTTCCCGCGGCAGAATCCAGATAAAGATGGGTGCGGTAGCGCGCGGCCTGCGAGGCCAGCGTCTTGAGGTCGCGCACATTCGCCCGGTCCATGCCGAGGATCAGGTCGAAACGCGAAAAATCCTCCTGCAGCACCTTGCGCGCCCGCTGCCCTGAAGTGTCGACGCCGTGCCCTTGCCGCCACCGCGATCGAGCGCCGGTCCGGCTCCTGGCCGGCATGCCAGCCGCCCGTCCCGGCCGAATCGATCACCAGACCCTGGTCTTGCCTTGCTCGGTCAGGACGGCGCGGAACACGCCCTCGGCCAGCGCATCGGCGCGAAAATCGGAATCGATTTTCGGAAAAGCACGATGCGCCGATTCAAAGTGTTAGAGCGTCCTTTGCGCGTCCGGAGGACGCGCGGCGCTCTAATGGCGAGCGGCAGATGTTGCCAAGGCAGACGAACAGAATGGATTTTATGGGCTTTGCGCTCATCGATCCGGCGCTATGGTTGGATCATCTGCGAATAGCACAGGGACCGGACATGAACAGGGAAAAACTCAACAAGGAAGCGATCGTCGCCGCGCTTGCGGAACTTGACGGCTGGTCGCTCGCCGCCGACGGCGCCTCCATCAAGCGCAGCTTCGTCTTCAAGAATTTCTCCGAGGCCTTTGCCTTCATGACGCGCGTGGCGCTGGCGGCCGAAAAGATGGACCATCACCCGGACTGGTCGAATGTCTACAAGACCGTCGACGTGACGCTGAACACGCATGACGCAGGCGGCGTCACGGCGCTGGACATCGAGCTCGCCAAGCGGATGAACGTCTATTTCGGCTGAGGGCGAGCGGACTTGGTCATTCCAGGGCGGAGCAAGGAGCGAAGCGACGCGCGCAGACCCTGGAATCCATTCCGTGACCTACGAGCGTCGCGGCGGTGCAGAAAGCGGCGAACATTCGCGATTGGCCGAAGCTAACTTCGTCATCCACGGGCGGAGCGACGCGAAGCGGAGCGCAGACCCGAGGATCCATTCCGTGACCTTGGCCGAAGAGCGCAGCGGGGCAGGATTCCGCACCGTGAGCGCTCATATGTCACGGAATGGATCCTCGGGTCTGCGCGCGTCGCTTCGCTCCTTGCTCCGCCCGTGGATAACGATCGGAGGAGTGCCTTGGCCAACCATCAACACTGAGGCGATTGCCATGTTGGTTATTGTTGCAAATTCGATTTTTAGTTCGACACACCCCCAAACTCTTGCAGCAGCCCCCCGCTTTCACCACATCTGTCGCCGCAGGCCGGCGTGCGAGGACGCGCGGCCAGGGAGCGACTGATGGCGCAAGGTACCGGTTTCGACTTCTTCGGCTTCGGCGACAAGCTCGCCGGCGAGGGCGAGGTGCGCGAAAAATTCTGGCGCACCGCCAAGAAGGCGGCGCGGCAGATTCCGTTCATGGACGAGGTTGTCGCCGCCTATTATTGCGCCATGGACAGGGACACGCCGCTGCGCGCCAAGGGTATCCTGCTCGCCGCGCTGGGCTATTTCGTCCTGCCGGTGGATTTCATCCCCGACTTCATCTTCGGCCTCGGCTTCACCGACGACCTTGCCGTGCTGACGGCGGCGATCACGGCCGTCAGCGCCCACATCACGCCTGCGCACAGGCAGGCGGCCAAAAAGGCGCTGGCGGACAAGAGCTGATCCCGGCTCGCTTCAGGCCCGCAATCGGCGCGGGCGAAAAGACAAACTCTTGCCGTTTTCGTGGCATCCAACTCCGCGCCGGGACGTCGCGCCGGCATCAATCCACAGTGGCGGCGCGGATGGTGGCGGTTTCCTGGGGTGGGTTCCTTTTCTTCGAGGACAATTCACCGTTTGGTAACCCTGATTAAATCAAAATGAAGCGACGGCAGGACGCCACGCGGCCCGCCTCCGCACCATTTGGAATACGGGAAGAACGATGCGCGGATTGATTGCTATAGTTTCCAGCCTGGTCCTGGCGGCCTCGGCGATGCCGGCGTTGGCGCAGCAGGCAACCAAGATCGGCCAGCACAACGCCTGGGGCACCTACAGCTATCAGTCGGCCGCCGGCAAGGTCTGCTATGTGCTGACCGTGCCCACCGACAAGCAGCCCCCGTCGCTCGACCATGGCGACATGTTCTTCTTCGTCAGCCAGCGGCCCGGACAGCAGGTCTCCTACGAGCCTCAATTCATCGCCGGCTACAACTTCCAGGAAGGCTCGAAGGCCACGGTCACCATCGACAAGAAGAGCTTCTCGATGTTCACCCGCGGCAAGTCGGCCTGGGTCGAGAACGCCGCGGAAGAGCCGGTGCTTATTGCCGCCATGAAGACGGGCTCCGACATGAAGGTGCAGGCCAAGTCCGGCCGCGGCAACCCCACTTCCTACGTCTTCTCGCTGAAGGGCATCTCGGCCGCGCTGGCCTCGATCGCCAAGTGCAAATAAGCGGGAACCGCGTTCGAACCTGACGCAAGGCCGGACATCATGCCCGGCCTGTTGTTTGGGATGGCGCTCAGCCCTGTGCCGGAATCTCCGCCCGTCGCCGCCGGATCGCCTCGGCGATGAAGACGCGCGACAGCGCGTGGTAGAGCGGTTCGTTGGAGATCAGCCTCGCCGTGCCGTAGCCGAGCATCGACGCGCACATCAGCGCGATCACATTGTCGTGGTTGCCGGTCATTTCCAGGATGATGACGAAGGCCGTCATCGGCGCCTGCACGACGCCGGCGAAATAGCCGGCCATGCCGAGCAGCGCCGCGGTTCCCGTGGCCGTGCCGAAGACCAGGCCGAGCGTGCTGCCAAGGCCGGCTCCGACCGCCAGCGACGGTGCGAAGAGGCCGCCGGGAATGCCCGATACCATCGACAGCAGGCCGGCGGCGAATTTCTCGACGAAGAAGAAGGCCGGCAGCGGCGTGCCTTCGATCGCGCCGCGCGCCTGCGTGTAGCCCGTGCCGAAGGTCGATCCCCCGGAGGCGATGCCGATCGCGGCGACGGCCAGGCCGCAGACAGCCGCCACGACCAGCGCGCGCGGCAGCGGCTGCAGCGCATTCCAGCGCCGGATGCGGCGCATGACTTTCAGCGCCAAGAGCGAGAACAGCGCGCCGACACCGCCGCCGATGATGCCGCAGGCGAGCACCAGCGGCCAGTCCGTGGCGAAGGCGACCGTGTCCCTGGCGACGCCGAAATAGGTGTAGTTGCCGAGCAGCCCGAGCGAGGCGAGGCCGGCCAGGATCACCGCCGTCAGCACCAGCCCGTTGGTGCGCGCCTCGTAGGCCCGGCCCATTTCCTCGATGGCGAAGACGATGCCGGCAAGCGGCGTATTGAAGGCGGCGGCGATGCCGGCGGCGGAGCCTGCCAGGATCAGGCCGCGCGCCTGCGCCATGCCGCCCCAGCGCGCCGCCTGCAGCATCAGCGAAGCGCCGACCTGCACTGTCGGGCCCTCGCGCCCGATCGAGGCGCCGCAGGCGAGGCCGACGATGGTCAGCGCGATCTTGCCCACCACCAGCCTGAGCGACAGGATATGGCTGCGATCGTCCTCGTCGCGCAGATGCCGCGCCGCGATCGCCTGCGGAATGCCGCTGCCTTGCGATCCCGGAAAGAAGGAATGCGCAAGCCAGGCGCAAAAGACGAAACCGAGCGGCGTCACGACGAGCGGCAGGTAGAAGCGCCAGCCGCCGTCATTGCCCGTCATGACATGGAACAGGGCTTGCGCCCGGTCGGCGAGCAGAGCGAACAGGACGCTGATCAGGCCGATCGAGATGGCGCCGGCCCAGAAGACGAGGCGCGGCTGCCAGACGCGCCGCGACATCCACATGGCGTGGGAACGCCGCAGCATGCGGGATTTTCGCGATATGCCGGCCATGACCGTCCTCTTGATGGTCACCCGCCCTAGCATACTCGCCCGGCCGATCAACCCCGCGCGGGCAGGGCCGGGGCTATGCCATGCAGGTCAAGGAACGGTGCTCATGGGTCGCGGCACAAGGCTTGCCGGATGACGGATAGCCCCGCCGGCGACCGGCCGGCGGGGACGTCGGCACGCGGGATCGGCGAGGTCACATCGCCATTTTTTCACATTCGGCCTGGGCCTTCTTGGTCGACGTGTCGACCATGTAGGCCTTGCCCTTGGCGTCGGTGATCATCATCATGCAATGCTTGATCGGTTTGGCCATCTTCATCATGTCGGCGCTCATCTTGGCGTCCGGCATCATGGTGCCCATGTGGCCGTCCGGCATGATCGCGGTGACCTGCCCTCCCTTCATCATCGTCATGGCGCCCATCGTGTCCTCGGCAAAGGCTTGCGAGGCGCAAAGACCGGCGAGGCCGGCAATGAGCGCGAACTTGATCGAGTGCATTGAACAACTCCCATTGTAGAGGGGCATGGTCGCCCCTTTCAGGTTCGCGCACGCGTTTCGATTGATTACGCCAACACGAAGATGTGATCGGTTTTTGAGGGCCATCGCCAGTCGCGGCCCCTCCTTCTCCCGCTAGCGGGAGAAGGAAAGCGGGGCGCATGACTCCGGCGCCGAGCTGTGCTATGCGCCGCGCTTCCTGGCGGCCGATGCTGAAATCGGCCGCAAATCGCTTATATTGGCGCCACCATGACCGTTTCGCTTGATCTTACCGCCGAAGGCGCCCGTGATGCCTTGCGCCGCGCAGCACCGGCCGAGAAGCCGTCGCTGATCGGCCTGACCCGCGCCGAGCTCGGCGAGGCGCTTGTCGACGCCGGCATCGTGCCCGAGCGCCAGGCAAAAATGCGCGCCCAGCAGCTCTGGCACTGGATGTATGTGCGCGGCGTTTCCGACTTCGCGCATATGTTCAACATCTCCAAGGACCTGCGCGCCGCGCTCGACAAGCATTTCACCGTCGCCCGGCCCGAGATCGTCGAGGAGCAGATCTCTGCCGACGGCACGCGCAAATGGCTGTTCCGCTTTCCGCCGCGCGGCGCCGGCCGTCCGGTCGAGATCGAGACGGTCTACATTCCCGAGGAAGGCCGCGGCACGCTCTGCATCTCCTCGCAGGTCGGCTGCACGCTGACCTGCTCCTTCTGCCACACCGGCACGCAGAAGCTGGTGCGCAACCTCACCGCCGAGGAGATCCTGGCGCAATTGCTCACCGCGCGCGACCGCCTCGGCGATTTCCCCGACCGCGACACGCCGGACGGCGCCATCGTGCCGGCCGAGGGCCGCAAGGTGTCCAACATCGTCATGATGGGCATGGGCGAGCCGCTCTACAATTTCGAGGCGGTGAAGAAGGCGCTGCTGATCGCCTCCGATGGCGACGGGCTTTCGCTGTCGAAGCGGCGGATCACGCTGTCTACCTCCGGCGTGGTGCCGGAAATCTTCCGCACCGGCGAGGAGATCGGCGTGATGTTGGCGATCTCGCTGCACGCCACCAATGACGATCTGCGTGACCTGCTGGTGCCGATCAACAAGAAGTTCCCGTTGAAGGAGCTGATCGCCGCCTGCAAGGCCTATCCCGGCCTCTCCAACGCCAAGCGCATCACCTTCGAATATGTGATGCTGAAGGATGTCAACGATTCCCTCGACGACGCCAAGGCGCTGGTGAAGCTCTTGAAGGGCATTCCTGCCAAGATCAACCTGATCCCGTTCAATCCCTGGCCCGGCACCAACTACCAGTGCTCGGACTGGGAGACGATCGAGAAGTTTGCCGACTACATAAACAATGCCGGCTATGCTTCGCCGATCCGCACCCCGCGCGGCCGCGACATCCTCGCCGCCTGCGGCCAGCTGAAGTCGGAATCCGA
Source organism: Mesorhizobium sp. B2-7-2 (assembly GCF_006440775.1). Classification (GTDB taxonomy): domain Bacteria; phylum Pseudomonadota; class Alphaproteobacteria; order Rhizobiales; family Rhizobiaceae; genus Mesorhizobium. The sequence continues at coordinate 20,468 of NZ_VFTZ01000020.1, forward strand.
GCGCATGCGCAAGGTCGACCGGCTGGCGCTCGAAGCCATGATGATCGCAGGGCACGGCGAGGCGTGAGGCGCCTCGTCGCCTACATCATTCGCTTCGCCGTCATCCTGATCGGCTATGTCGTCGGCTCGCTGGCGGCGAGCGCCTTCCTCAACATCCTGGTCCTGGCGCATCTGGGCTACACCCCGGCCGATCCGCAGCCGACGGCCACCGCGTCGCTCTATTTCTCGGTGCCTTTCGTGGCGCTGTTCGTCGCCTATTTCGCCTTCATGCCGGCGGCGGTCGTCATTTTGATCGCCGAGGTGCTCGGCCGGCGCGACTGGCTGTTCTACGCGCTCGGCGGCGCCGTCATCGCCGTCGTTTTCCTCGGCTTCGTGCCTAATGTGGGCGACGCCAATTTCGACGTCACCGAAACCAACGCCAGATTCGCCGTGATCGGCGCCGGCATGGTCGGTGGCATCTTCTACTGGATCTCCGCCGGCCGCTGGGCCGGAAGCTGGCGGCGCGAGCCGTTGCTTGATCCGCTGGCTTAAGCGTGGGAACGTGCCGGCCAGCCCGCCGGAACACTCACTGGCGCATGCCGGAGCAGCCTATCCGATAACGATCACCTTTCCGGTGATGGCTCCCTCGACGCTCTTCGCGTAGGCAAGACCGACCCGTTTCGAAGAAACGGGTTCGTGGCCGGGAAACCATTCTCCATAGCGCGGCGCGGAAACGTCCAGAAGCCCCGGGCTCACCACGTTGATGCGCAGACCACGCGGCATTTCGATTGCCGCGCCGACGACGAAGCCGCCAAGAGCGCCATTCGCCGTCGCAGCCGCCGCCCCCGTTCGGATTGGATCGCGGTCCAGCACGCCGCTCGTCAAGGTGAAGGATCCCGCCTCGTTGACGATATCAAGTCCCGCCAGGACCAGATTGACCTGCCCCAGCACCTTGTTCCTGAGGCCGAGCATGAAACTCTCTTCCGTATAATCGTGCAACGGGCTGAAATGAACGTCGCCTGCTGTCGAAACGACGGCATCCACTTTGCCGCAACTTGCATACATGGCATCGACCGATGCGCGGTTCGCCATGTCGACCCGGATATCGCCGCTGGAGCGCCCTGCCCTGATGATCTCGTGGCGACTTTCCAGCTCGGCGCACACGGCTTTGCCGATGTCGCCCTCGGCACCGACAACGACAATCCTCACGACGCCGCGATCTCGTCATACCGCTTCAGCTTGTGCGCAAGGATTTCGGCACAACGGTCCAGGACCACGCGTTGCTTGTCGAGCTGTTCGGAGTGGCCCAGAAGAATTCGCCTTCGCTCTGGGATCGTTTCGTTGCCCCTTTGGTAGAGGCACGCAAAGTACCGCATCGTTTCCATCCGCATGCCGGTGTCGCGCAGGGACGACAGCAGGACGAGCCAATCGACGTCCACCGCCGAAAAGCGACGCTTGCCATCTCTTCCGCGTTCGACCGGCGGAAGCAGCCCCGCCTTTTCATAGTATCGGATGGTATCGATACTGAGTCCGCTGGTGGACGCAGCCTCTGAAATCCGCATGCCTTGCCCTTGGTTTACACTGTGCAGACCAGGCTACCGTCCTGGAGTAACTCCAGGTCAAGGACTTTTCTCTGAAACAGCGCCGGAGGGGCGATGGAAGCCTACTTCGCCTGCGCGGTCAGGATCTTGAGCGCGAAGGCCGAGAACACGCCGCCGAACAGGTAGTCGACCACACGCGTCACCCGCGGGCTTGCCTTCATCGCCGCCGAGAACTTCTCCGCCGCCAGCACCATCGGCGCCGTCACCGGGATCGACAGCACGATGAACATCACGCCGAGGAAGAACAACTTTCCGGACGCATTCGGATCGTGCGCGGAGACGAATTGCGGCAGAAAGGTCATGAAGAACAGGATGATCTTGGGGTTGAGCAGGTTGACCCCGAGCCCGGCCGCCCAGCTGCGGAACAACGAGACCTGCGGTCCGGTTTTCTTCACCGGCGAAAAAGCCGAGCCCTTGGCGATCGCCTGAAAAGCCAGGAACACCAGATAGCCGGCGCCAAAAATCTTCAAGATGAAGAAGGCCATCGGCGAAGCGACGATCAGCGCCGAGATGCCGACGACCACCAGGGTGGTGTGGATCAGTGTGCCGCAGAGCGCGCCGACCATGGAGGCAAAGCCGGTGGCGCGGCCCTGGCTCAGCGTGCGCGACACGAACAGCGTCATGTCCGGCCCCGGCGTGATCGCCAGGATCACCGTGGCAATGGCGAACTGGATCAGCGTCGAAGTGTCGGGAATGAAGGACATGGGGAAGCCCCTGCGGGAAGACTGGTTTCTATAACGCAGCTGCCTTGCCGATGCCAGCGACTGGTCGGCGCAGCCTCTGGTCCAGCATTGGCAACAACCAGCCTCCAGGACGCTTTCTTCAGGCAATCGTTGATGTCGGCGCCGCCCCTCATTGCCGTGCCGGGCATTTCTCCCCGTTTACGGGAAGAAAGAGGCCGGCCGCAACCTTGGCGCATCCCTGCAACGTTGGAGATTGGCGAAAGCGACGATGACAGCCCCCTTCTCCCCGTTCACGGGGAGAAGATGGCGGCAGCCAGATGAGGGGCGGCGCAAACGTCCAAAGATTTCTAACTGCAGCCTCTGAGCCATAGCACGCGGCCGTTCGTCTCTTGCGCCGCCCGGAAAGGCCGTGATACCTCGCCCGCGAAGTTATTTTCCCGCGGAACCGCCAAAAATGTCCAAAACCAAGAACGTCAAGAAAGTCGTGCTCGCCTATTCCGGCGGCCTCGACACCTCGATCATCCTGAAATGGCTGCAGACCGAGCTCGGCGCCGAAGTCGTCACCTTCACCGCCGATCTCGGCCAGGGTGGTGAGCTCGAGCCGGCGCGCCGCAAGGCCGAGATGATGGGCATCAACGACATCCGCATCGTCGACGTGCGCGAGGAATTCGTCGCCGACTTCGTCTTCCCGATGTTCCGCGCCAACACCGTCTATGAAGGCACCTATCTGCTCGGCACCTCGATCGCCCGGCCGCTGATCTCCAAGCATCTGGTCGAGATCGCCAGGGAGACCGGCGCCGACGCCATTGCCCATGGCGCCACCGGCAAGGGCAACGACCAGGTCCGCTTCGAGCTTTCGGCTTACGCGCTCAACCCCGACATCAAGGTCATCGCGCCGTGGCGCGACTGGTCGTTCAAGTCGCGCACCGACCTTCTCAACTTCGCCGAGCAGCACCAGATCCCGGTGCCGAAGGACAAGCGCGGCGACGCGCCCTTCTCGGTCGACGCCAACCTCCTGCACTCCTCCTCCGAAGGCAAGGTGCTGGAGGATCCGTGGAGCGAGCCGCCGGAATTCGTGCATCAGCGCACCGTCTCGCCGATGGACGCGCCCGATGTCGTCACCGAGATCGAGATCGAGTTCCTCAAGGGCGATCCGGTCGCGCTCAACGGCAAGAAGCTGTCGCCGGCCACCATGCTGGCGGCGCTCAACGACCTTGGCCGCGACAACGGCATCGGCCGCCTCGACCTGGTCGAGAACCGTTTTGTCGGCATGAAGTCGCGCGGCGTCTACGAGACGCCCGGCGGCACCATCCTGATCGCCGCCCACCGGGCGATCGAATCGATCACGCTCGACCGGGGTGCTGCCCACCTCAAGGACGAGCTCATGCCGCGCTATGCCGAGCTCATCTATAACGGCTTCTGGTTCTCGCCCGAGCGCGTGATGCTGCAGGCGATGATCGACAAGAGCCAGGACGACGTCGAAGGCACGGTGCGGCTGAAGCTCTACAAGGGCAATGTCATCGTCACCGGCCGCAAGTCGAAGAAGACGCTCTATTCCGATGCGCTGGTCACCTTCGAGGATGACCGCGGCGCCTACGACCAGAAGGATGCCGAAGGGTTTATCCGACTGAATGGATTGAGGCTGAGGACGCTGGCGGCAAGGAACCGTCGCTGACGCTGCTGATCTCCCCCCTTGCGGGGGAGATGCCCGGCAGGGCAGAGGGGGTGCTGTCCCGCCCACCGATTCTTCGTCATTCTAGGGCGGAGCAAGGAGCGAAGCGACGCGCGCAGACCCTAGAATCCATGCCGTGACGCCTGAGCGCCGCCACGGTGCAGAACGCTCACCAGCCAATTCCGCGAAAGAGCTCGAACCACTCCGGATTGCTCTTCTCGATCAGTTCAACCTTCCATCGGCGTGGCCAACGTTTCAATGGCGTCTCACGCTGGATGGCATCAGCGATGTCGAAAAATTCCTTGTACCAGACGAGACGCTGCACGCCGTAACGGCTGGCGAAGCCGAGCCTGGCCGGTCTTGTGCTCGGGATCCGACGCGCGAGGTCGTTGGTGACACCGATATAGATCGTGCCGCCTTTCTGGCTTGCTGTCATGTAGACATAGCCTGTCATGTTGCGATCTTAGCTGGTGCTGTCGCCAACGGCTATTCTGGACGGCAGCAGTCTACGGCCAATGTCACGGCATGGATTCTAGGGTCTTCGCGCGTCGCTTCGCTCCTTGCTCCGCCCTAGAATGACGAAGGTTAGGTCGCCACTTCACGCGCAAGAACCCCTCTGTCGCCTGCGGCGACATCTCCGCCAGGGCCCCGAGGGAAGTGATTCCCACTTCCCGGTTTTCGCCAATCTCCAAGCCAAAAAAGCCCGGCGCGTGGCCGAGCTTTTCCGTGGAATGACGATCTCGATCAGTTCGCGTCAATCGCCTCGGCTATTTGGGCGATGGCCTGCTGGTAGACGCTTGCCGAGTTCCAGCCCGCGATCGCGCCCATATTGGCCTCATAGCTCGCGCCGGCATGCCAGCCATGCGCCTTGAGATAATTGGCGGTGGAAGCCAGCGCCGTGTTGCGGTCGCGCAGGTTTCCGCTGCCGACGCCATATTTCAGCACATTTCCGGGCAGGAACTGGGTGTGGCCGATCTCGCCATGCATGGCGCCGACCGAGGAGGCGCTCAGCGCGCCGCGATCGACGAGCTTCAGCGCCGCGATGGCATGCGGGGTAAAATAGTCCGGGCGGCGGCAGTCATAGGCGAGCGTCAGAATGGCCGACACCGTGTTCTGGTTGCCCATCGAGGCGCCGAAGCCGGTTTCCATGCCCCAGATGGCGAGCAGCACGCCCGGCGGCACGCCATAGGTCCGCTCGATATTCGCGAACATCGCCGCGTTGGCCTTCTTCAGCGCGCGGCCTCTCGAGATGATCGCGGACGCCCCGCGGCGTTTCATGAAAGCCTCCACCGAGCCGCTGAAAGCCTTGTGGATGGCGCGATCGGCCGAAATCGTCCTTGTCGCGTAGGTCGCCCCCTCCAGCGCCGAAAGCCCCCTTTGGCCGACGCCTTCGGCTCTGGCCTCGGCGGCAAAATCCTGCTTCCAGGCGTCGAAGCCGGCGCCATTCTTGCCACAGCTGGCCGCGGCTTCAGCGCCTGTCGCCAGCCCAAGCATCGCCACCACCGCCGCGGCGCCCGCGAAAATCCTTCTTTTGGCAAAAAATGCCATGTCCTTCTCCTGGTTGCCTTGAATCACGTCCCGGTGGCGAATTTGCCAGCGAAACGCCCGGTTGTCACCGCCCTCGCTGGGGACGTGACACCCGACACTGGCGAAAGAAGGGCAATTTGCCCGCGATCGGCCATCAGGTGTGGCGGACTTGCCTCATGAAGACGTCGATATCGTGGTTGTTGCCGCCGGTCCGACGGGACTTGCCGCGGCTAAAGCGCCTTGCGCCCGCTCACGCCGTTTTGACCGGAACCCCGAGAAATCGTGGAACAAATCGTGAGCGGCGGAAAGGCGCTTTAGCCGGAACGCATTAAGCCTTGGTTTCGTTTCCGACCGCGAGGGAGAGTGGAAAAACGGAGTGAAACCATGAAACGCGTACTGTTTCCGGCGCTTGCCGGCGCGCTGTTCGCCATGTCGGGCGCGGCCTTGGCCGACACTGCCGTCTCGGCGGTGGCCGATCTCAATGTGCGCGCCGGCCCCGGCCCGCAATATCCCGTGATTGGCGTGCTGGCCGCCGGCCAGTCGGCAACGCTCACCGGCTGCATCGAGAACAGCAAATGGTGCACGATCGCCGAAGCGGGCGGCAATGGCTGGGTCTATTCCGACTATGTGACGGGCGATTTCGGCGGCAGCCGGGTCGTGCTGACACGCCGGCCGGCCAATGCCGGCATCGCCGTCGTGTCGCCGCCGACCGATAACATCTACACCACGGACAGCTACACCGGCGCCATCGTTCCCGGCGACGACACCATCGAGTCGATCGGCAGACCGCCGGCCGAGGTCGGCACCTATGTCACCACGCACCGGGTCGATCCGGTCTATCTCGAGGGCGAGGTGGTGACCGGAGCCACGCTGCCCGACACGGTCGAGCTGCGCGAGATTCCCGATTACCGGTATCGTTATGTCTATGTGAACAACCAGCCGGCGCTGGTCGACCCCGGCACGCGGCGCATCGTCTATGTGATGCGCTGATTGTGGCCAAGAGACAAACGGCCGCCGGGATGGCGGCCGTTTGCTTGCGTGCTGGGCGCTCACGGTTGCGTCGGTGCAATCCCGCATAGCCGCACACGTTGGGGATTGGCCGAACCGTCCGAACTTCGTCATCCACGGGCGGAGCGGGAGCGAAGCGGACGCGGAGACCCGAGGATCCATGCCGTTACCTTGGCCGAAGAGCGCAGCGGAGCAGAATTCTGCACTGTGGCAACGCTCGGAAGTAACGAAATGGATCCTCGGGTCTGCGCTGCGTCGCTTCGCTCCTTGCTCCGCCCGTGGATGACGAGATAGCGTTCCAGCCAATCTCCCACCGTCGTGATCGCGCGTTAGTGTTCCGTGGTACGAATTCGAGTTTCGTGCCCTCAACGCGATCCAGTCAGGCCCGGCTCAAAGCAAGGTAATCGCGCGCTAACCACCGACCTCCTACACAATACAGCCTAAGCCTTCGGCAGAGGAGCCGCGTGACGATCGAAAATGCCGCCTTCGAGCGCTATCGCCGCTCGCCGAACGAAAAGACCACTTTGCTGCGGCTGTTCTTCGGCACGGCAATCGTCATTGCCTTCTGGATGGCGGCGACGGCCGTCGTGCTGTTTGCCGGCACCTATGTCTACCTCGTCTGGCGCCTGCCCGGCCCCTCGACCGGGCAGTATATGCAGGACTTCCTGGCATCGCCCGTCGGCATCCTCAGCGCGCTGACCTCCTTTGCCGGCATCTGGATCGGCCTGTGGGTGGCGATGCGCTTGGTGCATGGCGAGCCGCTGTCGGCTCTCTTTGGCGTCGGCCGCCGCATCGCGGGCGGCGATTTTCTCAAGGGCCTGGTCGCGGTGCTGATCACCTCGCTGTTTTCCGAGGTGCTGCTCTATTGGCTGCAGCCGGAGATCGCGCGCGGACCGATCGCCCTCTCGTCCTGGCTGCTCTTCCTGGCGCCGATCGCGCTGCTCGCCTTCCTGCAGACCTCGTCGGAGGAAATGCTGTTTCGCGGCTATCTGCTTCGCGCCCTCGCTCATCGTTTCAGGAGCCCGCTGGTCTGGGCGGCGCTGCCGGGCCTGCTGTTCACGTCGCTGCACTGGAACACGGCCTCGACGCTGGCCATCAATGCCAGTGTCTTCATCTCGATCGGCACATTCGCCCTGCTGCTGACGCTCCTGGTCTATGTCACCGGCAATCTCGGCGCCGGCTTCGGCGCCCATCTCGGCAACAACCTGACCGGCTTCCTGCTGATCTCGCACCAGGAGGCCTACAATTCCTTCGCGCTGCTCAATGCCAAGCCCCTCGAAGGTCCCGGCTGGACCCATCTGGACGCCGTTCTCATCGCTGCGATCGGCGTCGTCAGCACGCTTTTGACGATGCTGCTGCTTTTGCACCGGCGCTCGCCGCTGCGGGTCGGCACGAACAAGCAGAGCCTGGGCTGAGCTGCCGTCAATCGCGGCGTTTTGGCCGGGATTCCAGCATAGTTTCTTGACGCATGTCGTCGCCGCAAAACCGCTGCGCACTCTTGCGCGACATGCGTTGGCCTTGACTCCGCGGCCGATTTCCTGTCTAGAGCCGCTGAATTCCGCGACGAGTTTTCTTTCGCGAAAGCCGACCAGGACGCCGAAGCCTCTTTGAGGCGGCTGCTGTAAAGAGATCCTGGAGGCCAACACCCGGCAGCGCGATGCGCCCCCGGGTGCTTTTTGGCTTTGCGCTTTTGCTTGGCGACCCGGCGCGAACGCACTACCTCTCGGTCGAACCCCACCGAGATCAAGGACCGCAGATGTTTGAATCCCTCCAGGAGCGTCTTGGCTCCATCCTGAACGGCCTGACTGGTCGCGGCGCGCTGTCCGAGGCGGATGTCTCGGCGGCTTTGCGCGAGGTGCGCCGCGCGCTGCTCGAGGCCGACGTCGCGCTGGAAGTGGTTCGCTCCTTCACCGACAAGGTGCGCGAGAAGGCGGTCGGCGCCGCGGTGCTGAAGTCGATCAAGCCCGGACAGATGGTCGTCAAGATCGTCCATGACGAGCTGGTCGAGATGCTCGGCGCCGAGGGCGTGGCCGTCGACCTCAACGCGCCGGCGCCCGTCGTCGTCATGATGGTCGGCCTGCAGGGTTCCGGCAAGACGACGACCTCGGCCAAGATCGCCAAGCGGCTGACCGAGCGGCAGAACAAGAAGGTCCTGATGGCCTCGCTCGACACGCGGCGGCCCGCCGCGCAGGAGCAGCTGCGCCAGCTCGGCGAGCAGACCAAGGTCGCGACGCTGCCGATCATCGCCGGCCAGAGCCCGGTCGATATCGCCAAGCGCGCCGTGCAGGCCGCCAGGCTCGGCGGCCATGACGTCGTCATCCTCGACACCGCCGGCCGCACCCATATCGACGAGCCGCTGATGGTCGAGATGGCCGACATCAAGAAGGTGTCGAGCCCGCACGAGATCCTGCTCGTCGCCGACTCGCTCACCGGTCAGGACGCCGTCAATCTGGCGAAAAGCTTCGACGAACGCGTCGGCATCACCGGCCTGGTGCTGACCCGCATGGACGGCGACGGCCGCGGCGGCGCTGCGCTGTCGATGCGCGCCGTCACCGGCAAGCCGATCAAGCTCATCGGCACCGGCGAAAAGATGGACGGGCTGGAGGAATTCCACCCCAAGCGCATCGCCGACCGAATCCTCGGCATGGGCGACATCGTCTCGCTCGTCGAGAAGGCTGCCGAGACCATCGACGCCGAGCAGGCGGCGGCGATGGCGAAGAAGATGCAGTCGGGCAAGTTCGACCTGAACGATCTCGCTCAGCAGCTTCAGCAGATGTCGAAGATGGGCGGCATGGGCGGCATCATGGGCATGATGCCCGGCATGGGCAAGATGAAGGACCAGTTGGCCGCCGCCGGCCTCGACGACAAGATGTTCGGCCGCCAGCTCGCCATCATCTCCTCGATGACCAAGGCCGAGCGCGCCAATCCCGATATCCTCAAGCACTCGCGCAAGAAGCGCATCGCCGCCGGCTCCGGCACCGACGCGGCCGAGATCAACAAGCTCTTGAAGATGCATCGCGGCATGGCCGACATGATGAAGGCGATGGGCGGCAAGGGCAAAGGCGGCGGCCTCATGCGCGGCATGATGGGCGGCCTCGCCTCGAAAATGGGGCTGGGCGGCATGATGCCCGGCGGTGGCATGCCCGATCTTTCCAAGATGGATCCCAAGCAGCTCGAGGCCCTGCAGAAGCAGGCGCAGGCCGCCGGCCTCGGCAAGGGCCTGCCTGGCGGGCTTCCCGGTGGCGGCGGACTGCCGGGCCTGCCTGGCGGCATGAAGCTTCCGGGTCTGCCGGGCCTGGGCGGCGGCGGGCTGCCCGGTTTGGGCAAGAAGAAGTGAAGGGGCGATGAACGAGGAGAAAGACATGGCCGATGCACGCGCCATCCTGGCCGGCTACCGCGCTTCGATCGACAATATCGACGCCGCCCTCATCCATATGCTGGCCGAACGCTTCCGCTGCACCAAGGCGGTCGGCGTTCTGAAGGCCGAGCATGGCCTGCCGCCCGCCGACCCCGCGCGCGAGCAGCAGCAGATCGCCCGCCTTCGCCAGCTGGCGAAGGATGCGCATCTCGACCCGGATTTCGCAGAGAAATTCCTCAACTTCGTCGTCCGCGAAGTGATCCGGCACCACGAACAGATCGCCGCTGCCAACGGCGTGACGAAAACCGGCTGAAACCAGCCGAAAACTCATCAACGAAATCAGAGCTTTTAGGAGACAAAGAAATGGCACTGAAGATCAGACTGGCCCGTGCGGGCTCGAAGAAGCGTCCTTACTACCACGTCGTCGTCGCCGACGCCCGTTCGCCGCGCGACGGCCGTTTCATCGAGTCGCTCGGCTCGTGGAACCCGCTGCTGCCGAAGGACGGCGAGCGCGTCAAGGTCGACGCCGGCCGCGTCAAGCACTGGCTGTCGCATGGCGCCCAGCCGACCGACCGCGTGCTGCGCTTCCTCGACGAGGCCGGCATTGCCAAGCGCGAGGCCCGCTCGAACCCGAACAAGGCGCTGCCCGGCAAGAAGGCGCAGGAACGCGCTACCCTGTTGAAGAAGGCCCAGGAAGACGCCGCAGCTGCGGCTGCCGCGGCGAGCGCCGCGCCGGCCGAGGTTGAAGCGGCCAGCGCCGAGTAATCACGGTTCTTCGTCGCTTATGAAAACGGCGGGCATCGGCCCGCCGTTTTTCTTTGTTCGATTTGTCCGATCCGATGCTTCAATAGCCGGACGGGCAGCGCGCTACGTAGACGCGGCCGTAGCGGTCGCGATAGCGGCACTGGCCGCTTTCGCTGGCATGGCCGATCAGCGCGCCGGCCACCGCGCCGACAGCGCCGCCGACAATGGCCCCTTGGGTCGGGTTGTTGGCCACAGCAGCGCCTACAGCCGCACCGCCCAACCCGCCGATCGCAGCACCCTTTTCCGTTTGCGAGCAGGCGCCCAAGGCCATGGTCAGCACCAGGATGGTAATTGCTTTCTTCATCGCTATTCCTCTCTCAAGCGCCGTCCTCGCCGCCATGCCCTAAACTCACAAACAGCTAAATTGATCCCGACAATGATGAAGATTGGCCGGCTACGCCCAGCCGGATTTACAGCACTGAACGCCAACTTGTTGAAACTTCGTGGTTTTCAGCGCTCCGTGAGGCGCTTCAGATTGCCGAGCCCGGCCTCGAAATCCTTGCCGACCAGCGTGTCGAAATTCATGAACAGGCCCATCAGCTTGGCGATGAAGGGCCTTGCCCCGCGCATCGCCCAGGTGACGGTCGTGCCCTCGCCGGACGGCGAAAGCGTGAAGTCGACACTGTTGTTGGCCCTGAACGGCTTTTCGAAGTCGAGCTTGAGCGACACCAGCGACGACGGCACCGAATTCGTGATCTCCATGCGGCCCTTGCCGGCCTTGGAGTTGCCTTCCCAGGCATAGGCCGCGCCCTTGCCGCTTTCGGCGCCGGACAGCGTGCGCCTCATGCCGGGGTCGAGCTTTTCGTAGGGCGACCATTCGGGCCAGCGCCGGAAATCGTTGATCAGCGGGAAGATCGTCTCGGCCGGCGCCTTGATGCTGGCCGAACGCGTGACGACGAAATCGTTCGGCCGGGTCGCGGCATAGATCAGCATCGCGGCGATGATGACGACCAAGATAATGAGGATGGTGGCAAACATCTCTTTTGCTCCTCTATCGCGAGACCGGGATCAGCGCGCGCACCCTCTGGTCGCGCAGGTAGAGCCCGCCCCACAGGATGATGCCGATATAGACGCCGAACAAGGTGTGCGAGAAGAGCGGATTGCCGATCCGCACATGGGTTGAAATCGCGCCGCCCATATAGGCGGTGAGCAGGATGGCGCCGAGCACTGATGTGCGCGGCAACGCATAGAGCGCGGTCGAGATCAGCCCGATAATCCCGATCAGGCGCGCGACATTGGCGTCGGCCGGCCAACCGAGTTCGGTCATCGTCTGGCTGACGACATCCAGCGGCGGCAGCTTGATGACACCGTCGAAAATCATGAACAGGACGACGGCGGCGCTAAGCACGCGCCCGGTCCACAAGGCGCCGTTCGAGACAGGCGCGGCTTCGGAAATGCTCACGGATGTTCCCTCCTGATGGTTCAAGGGCTGGCTCTCTGCCAGCTTCGAACCAAGGACGGAGAACCACGCGGCGATCCTACGGGTCGGGTGCGTTTTTTTCAAAAGCGTGGTTCAGTGAATGGAACGGAGGAGACAAGATGACCGGTGAGACCGACCTGCGCAGGCTGTTGGCGTCGATGACGCCGCGACTGCTTGCCGACGTCTATGTCTTCACGACGCTGGCGCCTAACACACCGGTGCCGCATGGGCTCGATCCCGTCATGCAGTTCCGCGAGCGCGAAGGCCTGACCCTGATCGTGACCGAAGATGAAGCCAAGGCTGCCGGCCTTGCCGGCACGTTCCGCAACCGGATGATCACGCTCGACATCCACTCCTCGCTGGAAGCCGTCGGCTTCCTCGCCGCCATCACCAAGCGGCTGGCCGCAGCCGGCATGGGGGTCAATCCCGTCTCGGCCTTCTATCACGACCATCTGTTCGTGCCGGCGGAGCGGGCGGAGGAGGCGCTGGCTATGTTGCGCGGCCTGGCGGCCGAAAATGCGCCTGAACTCAACGCCTGAGGACATAAAGAATATCCGGCAGCCCTTCCTCATTGGTCGAGCCGTCGCCGAAGGCTTCGGCGCGAAAACCGTGGCGTTCGTAGAAGCGGCGCGCGCCGGCATTGGCCTGGAAGCAATGGAGCTTGACCAGAGCATGCCGGCGGTGGCTTGGGCAAGCAGCCGGCTGCCGATGCCTTGTCCTGTCCAGGCCGGATCGAGATAGAGCTGTTCGACCCAACTCTCATTGACAGCGATGAAGCCGACGATGCGGCCGTCGGCCTCGGCGACCGTCACCTGCTGCTTGGGCAGGACGATGTCGCGGATGAAGAACAGGTCCTCCTCCGGTGTGTGCAGCAACGGCATCCAGTCGAAGGCATCGAGCGACGCGCGCATCATGGTCGCGATGGCGGGGGCGTCGGAAGCGATGGCCGGGCGCAGGAGGATATCTGAGGGCTCTGGACCGATCATGAGGGCGGTTTCCCCTTCTCCCCTTGTGGGAGAAGGTGTCGCCGAAGGCGACGGATGAGAGGTGTTCCAGCTTGACACGGACTTAAGCCGGCATTGAGTGCGACGGTAGAGGTCGCCAGCGTCTCACTCCGCTGGAACACCCCTCATCCGTCTCTGCGCTTCGCGCCGATCCACCTTCTCCCACAAGGGGAGAAGGGGGAAGCGCCACGGCCGAAGGCCGAGCCCGCCACTGCGGGCCGCCGGCCGTCCGGCGCGCCCGCGCAGGGCCAGCCGCGGCAGCGGCGGTGCGGCCCGTGAGCGAAAACAAACCGCCGTCAGGCCGCCTTCTTCTTCGGCTGGATCAGGCCGCGCTCGACCAGGAGCTCGGCGATCTGCACGGCGTTGAGCGCCGCGCCCTTGCGCAGATTGTCGGAAACGACCCACATCGACAGGCCGTTGTCGACGGTCGAATCCTCGCGGATGCGCGAGATGAAGGTGGCGTCCTCGCCGGCCGATTCGAGCGGCGTGATATAGCCGCCGTTCTCGCGCTTATCGAGCACCTGGCATCCAGGCGCCTCGCGCAGGATCTCGCGCGCCTCATCCGCCGTGATCGGCTTCTCGAACTCGATGTTGACGGCTTCCGAATGGCCGATGAACACCGGCACGCGCACGCAGGTCGCCGTCAGCTTGATCTTGGGGTCGAGCATCTTCTTGGTCTCGGCCACCATCTTCCACTCTTCCTTGGTAAAACCGTCGTCGAGGAAGACATCGATATGCGGGATGACGTTGAAGGCGATGCGCTTGGTGAACTTCTTGACGTCGACCTGGTCGGCGACGAACACCGCGCGGGTCTGGGTAAACAGCTCGTCCATGCCTTCCTTGCCGGCGCCCGACACCGATTGGTAGGTGGCGACGACGACGCGCTTGATGGTGGCGACGTCATGCAGCGGCTTCAGCGCCACGACCAGTTGCGCGGTCGAGCAGTTCGGGTTGGCGATGATGTTCTTGCGCGTGAACAGCGAGATCGCGTCCGGGTTCACTTCCGGCACGATCAGCGGCACGTCCTGATCGTAGCGGAAGGCCGACGAGTTATCGATGACGACGCAGCCCTGCTTGCCGATTTTGGGCGACCATTCCTTCGACACATTGCCGCCCGCCGACATGACGCAGATGTCGGTGTCGGAAAAATCATACTGGTCGAGCGCCTTGACCTTCAGCGTGCGGTCGCCGAAGGACACTTCGGTGCCCTGGCTGCGCCGCGACGCCAACGCCACCACTTCGCTCACCGGGAAGCCGCGCTCGTCCAGAATGTTGAGCATCTCGCGGCCCACATTGCCCGTGGCGCCGACTACCGCAACCTTGAAACTCATAAGATCTCCTGTCCCTCTCCGCTTGGTTGTTGGAGAAACCCGCCGGCCTCATGCGGGTTCCGTCCCCCGGGCCGGACCCGGGAGAGGGTGGTTAGGCCAAGGGAATCACACCGTTTTGGTGCTGGTTTTGCCGGTTTTCTTGGCCAAGAATGGGGTTTTGCTGGAACGGACGGACGCGTCTGAACGCCCGGCCCAATGGTTCACATCGTGGCTGGGGGTATCGAATGCAAGAAGAGCCATCGAAAGGCCGCGCATCGAGGATGATCCCGTTCGAAGCGGGCTTTTACGCGGTTTGGCAGAAGAGTCAATCGGCGCAGCGCTTCTCCTTCTCCCCTTGTGGGGTGAGAAGCGGTCCGCGTTAGCGGACGAAAAGCCAATTGCTTGGCTTTTCGAGCTTCGAACGCCCTGAGCCTGCGAAGGGCCGGGTGGTGGATCGGCGCGCAGCGCCGAGACGGATGAGGGGTATTCCAGCGGAGTGAGACGTTGGCTTTCCCTGGAGCACCCCTCATCCGGCCGCTTCGCGGCCACCTTCTCCCACAAGGGGAGAAGGGAGAGGCGGTGCCGCCTGCTCTGTACAATGGCGGCTGCAGGAAGTACGAACGGCCCAAATACCGTTGGCTGGCGCAGTGCCGGCCTTGTGCTCCATGACGAGCGCAGAACCCCGAATTCCGAAAGAAGAAAATGTCCAGTTTCGAAACGATTGTTCCTGCGCTGGCGCAAGCGCTGGAAAAACGCGGCTATGTCGCGCTGACGCCGGTGCAGAAGGCGGTGCTTGGGCCGGAGCTCGGCGAGGCCGACGCGCTGGTGTCGGCGCAGACCGGCTCCGGCAAGACCGTCGCCTTCGGCCTTGCCGTGGCGCCGACCCTGCTTGGCGACGCTGAGCGGTTTGCCGAGGCCGCCGCGCCGCTCGGCCTGGTCGTGGCGCCGACGCGCGAGCTGGCGCTGCAGGTGCGGCGCGAGCTGGAATGGCTCTACGAGCTGACTGGCGCTGAGATCGCCTCCTGCGTCGGCGGCATGGACATGCGCACCGAGCGGCGCGCGCTGGAGCGCGGCGCCCATATCGTCGTCGGCACGCCCGGCCGGCTGCGCGACCACATCACGCGCGGCGCGCTCGACATGTCGGCGCTGAAGGCGGTCGTGCTGGACGAGGCCGACGAGATGCTCGACCTCGGCTTCCGCGAGGACCTCGAATTCATCCTCGACGCAGCGCCCGCCGGGCGCCGCACGCTGATGTTCTCCGCCACCGTGCCGCGCTCCATCGCCACGCTGGCGAAGAGTTACCAGCGCGACGCCGTGCGCATCTCGGCCGGCGGCGGGGAAAAGCAGCATCTCGACATCGAGTACCGGGCGCTTTCCGTCGCGCCCGCCGATCGCGAGAACGCCATCATCAACGTGCTGCGCTTCTACGAGGCGGGCAACGCGATGGTGTTCTGCAACACCCGCGCCGCGGTCAACCATCTCACAGCGCGTTTCAACAACCGCAATTTTGCGGTGGTGGCGCTGTCCGGCGAGCTCAGCCAGAACGAGCGCAGCCACGCCCTGCAGGCGATGCGCGACGGCCGTGCCAAAGTCTGCATCGCCACCGACGTCGCCGCGCGCGGCATCGACCTGCCCAATCTCGATCTCGTCATCCACGCCGACCTGCCGAGCAATCCGGAGACGCTGCTGCATCGCAGCGGCCGCACCGGGCGCGCGGGCCGCAAGGGCGTCAGCGCGCTGATCGTGCCGGGCAATGCGCGCCGGCGCACCGAGCGGCTGCTCGCCAATGCCGGCCTGACCGCGGCCTGGGCGAGCCCGCCCTCGGCCGACGAGGTGCTGCGGCGCGACGACGAGCGCATCCTGGCCGATCCTTCCTTCGGCGAGCCGGTGAAGGAGGAAGAGCGCGACTTCGCCACGGCGCTTCTGGAGCGGCATGGCGCCGAACTGGTGGCCGCCGCTTTCGTGCGGCTTTGCCGGGCAAGCCGCTCGGCGCCTGAGGACCTGATCGATGTCGCGCCCTTCGCCCCATCAAAGGAGAAGTTCGCGCGCCGGGAAGAAATATCGGGCCGCGGGGAAGAAACATCGGGCCGCCGCGACGATTTCGGCGACAGCGTCTGGTTCTCGCTGTCGGTCGGCCGCCGGCAGAATGCCGAGCCGCGCTGGCTGATCCCGATGCTGTGCCGCACCGCCGGCATGTCCAAGCGCGAGATCGGCGCAATCAAGATGCAGCCGGAGGAAACCTTCGTGCAGATCGCCGCCGACTGGGCCGACCGGTTCGTCGCCGCGATCGGTCCCGACCGCAAGCTGCAGGGCAACATCGCGGTCAGGCGCATCGACGGCACGCCGGACTTGTCGCGCGCCGGCTATCAGCCACAGAGGCCGGAGAAAAAGCCGCATCGCGGCAAGCGTTCTTTCGACCAGGGCGCGCCCGGATTCGAGAAGCGAGCGCCGGGCGAACGACAGCATGCCGGGGCGCTGGACACCTGGGCGAAGAAACCCGGCAAGGCGAAATTCGACAAGCCAAAGTTCGACGGGCCGAAATCCGACCAGCCGGCAAAGCGAAAGAAGCAGAAGAAGCGGCCAGCGTAGGGTCGCGACGGAAGGCGGAGGCAGGCCCTCGGCGAATGCTCGGCGCTCTCTTTCGGCGGCAAATCGCAACCATTCGAGATTGGCCGAAGCATTCCAAACTTCGTCATCCACGGGCGGAGCGGGAGCGAAGCGGACGCGCAGACCCGAGAATCCATTCCGTGACCTCGCGCGAAGGGTAGAGGCGATGCAGAACGAGGGCTTTTTCTGAACCGCTGCGACGCTCGTAGGTCACGGAATGGATTCTATGGTCTGCGCTGCGTCGCTTCGCTCCTTGCTCCGCCATAGAATGACGAAGGCGTGGTGCTGCCGGCTCGCTGCGAGCGCCTGGTAAAACGCCCACCTTCGAGATTGGCCGAAGCGTCCGAACTTCGTCATCCACGGGCGGAGCGGGAGCGAAGCGGACGCGCAGACCCGAGGATCCATTCCGCGACCTCGCACGAAGGGTAGATGCGGTGCAGAACGAGGCTTTTTCTGCACCGCTGCGACGCTCATGGGTCACGGAATGGATTCTATGGTCTGCGCTGCGTCGCTTCGCTCCTTGCTCCGCCATAGAATGACGAAGGCGGGGTGGCTGCCGGCTCCCGCGACGTCGGGCGGCTGGCTTGCCTTACATTGCTGCGCCCGGTTGGCGCCACTACCGGCCGGCGTCAGGTTTTAGCGACTCTGTTCAGCGCGTCGCCCGACACCCTGAGAAAAACCTTCCGGCCGTGGCGTTCTGCGCCGAGTCGGTCGTAGAAACGCAGCGCGCCTTCGTTCCAGTCTTCCGTGGTCAGATCAATGCGGCCGATGCCTTTGCCGACGCAATAGCCGGCGAGAAAGCCGACCAGCGCGCGGCCGACGCCCTTGTCTCGGGCGCTGTCGCGCACGAACAGATCCTTCAAGAACATCAGCCGTTCGAGATCAATGCCTGGGTGCGCGATGGCCACCGAGGCGAGGCCGGCCACCTCGCCATCCGCAAAGGCCAAAGCAAAATGCGGATAGGCCGGGCTTTCGTCCTCGAGCCATTGCCGCGCCGTGGCCGCGGCGCGAGCGTGGTCGAGCGGCGCTTGCCGGTAATGCGCCGCCATCGCGCAAAGCACGGTGGCGAGCGCTTCGGCATCGTCGACCCTCGCCCAGCGAATGTCGACGGTCATACGGTTCATCCCAGGAACTTGGCGATGATGGCGTCGCCCATATCGGTGGTGCCGACTTCCTTCATGCCGGCCGAGAAAATGTCCTTGGTGCGCAAGCCGTCGTCGAGCACGGCGGCGATCGACGCTTCGAGCTTGTCGGCCTCGGCGACCATGCCGAAGGAATAGCGCAGGCACATGGCGAAGGAGGCGATCATGGCGATCGGGTTGGCGATGCCTTTGCCGGCGATGTCGGGCGCCGAGCCGTGCACCGGCTCGTAGAGCGCCTTGCGCTTCTTGGTCCTGGCATCCGGCGCGCCGAGCGATGCGGACGGCAACATGCCGATCGAGCCGGTGAGCATGGCGGCGATGTCGGAGAGCATATCGCCGAACAGATTGTCGGTGACGATGACGTCGAACTGTTTTGGCCAGCGCACCAGCTGCATGCCGCCGGCATCGGCCAGCATATGGTCGAGCTTGACGTCGGAATAGCGCGCCTTGTGGGTCTGCGAGACGACCTCGTTCCACAGCACGCCCGACTTCATGACATTGCGCTTTTCCATCGAGGTGACGTGGTTCTTGCGTGTGCGCGCCAGCTCGAAGGCGACGCCCGAAATGCGCTCGATCTCGAACGTGTCGTAGACCTGGGTGTCGATGCCGCGCTTCTGGCCGTTGCCGAGATCGATGATCTGCTTCGGCTCGCCGAAATAGACGCCACCGGTCAGCTCGCGCACGATAAGGATATCCAGGCCCTCGACCACTTCCTGCTTGAGCGAGGAGGAAGCGGCGAGAGCCGGGTAGCAGATCGCCGGCCGGAGGTTGGCGAACAGCTCCATGTCCTTGCGCAACCGCAGCAGGCCGGCCTCGGGGCGCACCTCGTAAGGCACGGTATCCCATTTCGGCCCGCCGACGGCGCCGAACAGCACCGCGTCCGCTGCCATCGCCTTGGCCATGTCGGCATCCGAGATCGCGGCGCCATGCGCGTCATAGGCGCAGCCGCCGACCAGCCCCTCGTCGGTGGCAAAGCCGCTGCCCAGCCTGTCGTTCATGGCCTTGATCAGCTTCTTCACCTCGGCCATGGCCTCAGGCCCGATGCCGTCGCCGGCGAGCAGGAAGAGATTTTTCGAAGCCATGGAGAACCGTCCCAATAGTATCTGGAGAAACCGCGGCCTTGCTAAACGCCAAGTGATTGCGGCGCAAGGGGATGACTGCTGCGAAACACCAATCGCCGCGATCCGTCGCGCCCCCCTCTGGCCTGCCGGCCATCTCCCCCTCTTGGGGGGAGATTGGCAGCTTCGGCGCCGCGCTCACTCCTGCAACGTTGAAGATTGGCGAAAGCCGGAATGACAGCTGATCTCCCCCCTAGAGGGGGAGATGCCCGGCAGGGCAGAGGGGGGCGCTGTCCCGCCAGCGTCTCGCAAGAAACCGTGACGCTACCGATGCGACAGGATATTCACCAGCCTGCCGAACGGATCGCGCACATAGAAGCGACGCACGCCCCAGGGCTCGTCGGCCGGGCCGTATTCGATGGCGAAGCCTGCCTTCTTCATACCCGCAAGCGCCGCATCCACATCGTCGACCTCGATCGACAGGTCCGGCACGGGCGTGCCGGATCCGCCTTGCGCCATGAAGCTCACCTGCGCCTGCATCCGTTCCTCGGACCCGTAGGTGGCGATCCAACCCATATCCATGAGCAGATCGAGGCCGAGCACGCCCTGGTAAAAGCGCTTGGCCGCGGCAATGTCGGATGTGGCGATGTTGGCGACGATGCGCTCGACCTTCACCATAGGCTGACCCCTGCTTTGCGCGCTTTCCCGTGCCGGCAGCCTATGCCGTGCGCCTCAGCGCCGTCACCTCGATCTCGATCTTCATCTCCGGCTTGTTGAGCTGGCACACGATCATCGTCGCCGCCGGGCGGATGTCGCCGAACGCCTCGCCGAGGATCGGGAAGACCACGTCAACATAGGCCTGGTCGGTGACGTAGTAATGCGCCCGCACCACATCGGCCATGTCGAAGCCGCCCTCGGCGAGCGCCTTGGCGATGCTGGCAAGGCAATTGCGCGTCTGCGCCTCGACCGTGTCGGGCATGGTCATGGTGGCATAGTCATAGCCGGTCGTGCCGGAGACAAAACACCAGTCGCCCTGCACCACCGCGCGCGAATAGCCGGCGGTTTTCTCGAAGGGGGAGCCGGTGGAGATGAGCTTGCGCATGGGGTGCCTCGCGGATTGTTTCGACCTGCATCTAGCAAAAGGGGTGCGGCTGGTCGTGAGCCAACGAATGCGAAGCATCGTCACGAAGCAAGCGCCAACCTTGGAGATTAGCGATAGCCGTCCTCCCGTCGTCATTCCAGGGCGGAGCAAGGAGCGAAGCGACGCGCGCAGACCCTGGAATCCATGCCGTTACGCCGAAGCGCCGCCAACCGTGCAGAATTCTGGGCACTCGCACCCTACGGCAACGGTCACGGCATGGATTCTAGGGTCTGCGCTCCGCTTCGCTTCGCTCCGCCCTAGAATGACGAAGCCGCGGATGGTCGTTGCGATACGAACCCTAATTCCCCTGCGCGTCGTCATAGGCCTTCTTGATATCGTCCGGCCAGTCCTTCAGCGGCGGCCAGGCCTGCGGCTCGCCATTGTCGCCGCGGCGGGCGAAATAGACTTTCTGCTTGGCGGGGTCGAGCGCCATGAAGCCGTCATTGCCGCCGCAGTCGTGCGGCACGCAGCCGGTGGCGTAGAAGGCGCCCGACGCCGTCTTTTCGGTGCCGCCGCCGACCAGAAGGCTGGTCGCCATTTCGGGCATGTCGTTGCCCAGCAACGCCTGCCCGGCCTTGTAGACCGCCTCGTTGTGGAATGCGTCGATGATGTTGTCCAATTTCGACGGGTCGACATCCTTCCAGCCGGTGCCGGGTTCGGGCGTGTAAGTTAGATTGCCCAAGGTCGTCAGCCCTTCCGTGGGCGACCATTGCAGCGCCGGCCGTGTCTCTCCCGGCAGCAGATAAGGCACGAAATAGATGGCGCTGTCGGAAACTGCGGCCGGCGGCGCGCCGCATTCGTCCTGCTCGACCGTGGCGGTCTGAATCTCGCCGTCCTTCTTCCAGACGATAACCTTGGCCGGCCCGCACTGGTTGCCGCCGTCGCCGACATCGACCAGCGCCACGTTGACGTCGCCGATCTTGACGATCTTGTCGAAAAAGACGTCGTAATTGCTGGCCAGCTGCTTGCCGTCATAGGACAGCACCTTCTCGCCATCCTGCTCCGGCTGCGTGATGGTGAGCTGGCCGCCCTCGAACGGGATCGGCGCCTGCTTGTCGTCATCCGACGCAGCCTGGTCACTGCCCTGGTCGGCCGCGCCTTGATCGGCAGCCGGCTGGTCGGACGCGGCCGGCGCCGGCTGCGTGGCCGGCGCGGTGGTCTGCGCATTGGCGCCGATCGTGGCGAGAAGGATTGCCACCGAAGCAGCCAGAAGCGAGCGTGTCATGACTGTCCCTCCATTCAGCCGCCACGAACCCGGCCTGCCATGGCCGGAGCCTATCGGTATAGCTTAGGTGCTCAGGCCCAGGGGCGCTGCTCGGCATTCCTCTTCTCGAAGGACGCGATGGCGCCGGCCTTCTCCATGGTCAGCCCGATATCGTCCAGGCCATTCAAGAGGCAGTGGCGCTTGAAATCGTCGAGGTCGAATTTGACCACGCCGCCATCCGGCCCACGGATTTCCTTGGCCTCGAGGTCGATCGACAGCGTCGCGTTGGAGCCGCGCGATGCGTCGTCCATCAGCTTGTCGAGGTCTTCCGGGCTGACCGTGATCGGCAGGATGCCGTTCTTGAAGCAGTTGTTGTAGAAGATATCGGCGAACGAGGTCGAGATCACGCAGCGTATGCCGAAATCGAGCAGCGCCCAGGGCGCGTGCTCGCGGCTCGAGCCGCAGCCGAAATTGTCGCCGGCGACCAGGATCTGCGCCTTGCGGTAGGCCGGCTTGTTGAGCACGAAATCCGGGTTCTCCGAACCGTCCTCATTGTAGCGCATCTCGGCGAACAGGCCGGTGCCGAGCCCGGTGCGCTTGATCGTCTTGAGATAATCCTTGGGGATGATCATGTCGGTGTCGACATTGACGATCGGCATGGGCGCGGCGACGCCGGTGAGCTTGGTGAATTTATCCATGATCCTTGCCCGTCTTTCCTTGGTGGCAGGGGCACGGTTTACACAAAGCGCCGGGCAAATGAAAGTCAGGTATTGGCAGTTGGGTTCGGGCCATTGAACACAAGATCGGGACCATTGGCTTTCAAAACGCGGCTGGCTGAGGCAATTTGGCGGGGATGGTTGAGCCCACCGAAATCCTGTACGCCAGCGAGCCCGCTCTCGACGTCGCTGAATTCCGCCGTGTGCTGGTCGAATCCGGCCTTGGTGAAACACGACCCGTCGATGACGAAGCGCGCCTGAAGACAATGCTCGGCAACGCCAATCTGGTGCTGACAGCGCGGCTCGATATCGAGGGCAAGCCGCTGATCGGCGTCGCGCGCGGCATCACCGATTTTTCCTGGGTTTGCTACATCTCCGAGCTCGCCGTATCCGCCACGGGACAGCGTCTCGGCGTCGGCAGGGGCTTGATGGATGAGGCCCGCCGCCAGCTCGGGCCATCGGTCGCTATCGGCCTGATCTCGGTGCCCGACGCCGTCGGCTTCTACGAACGCATCGGCATGACGCGCATGACCGACGCTTTCTGGTTCTCCCGCAAGCGCTGACCTGAACCGCCACCGATATCGGGAGCCGACTTCTGCCTGGAACCGGCGAGCCAGATCGACCCTGGCTCCCTTCCTCTCCCTCCGGAGGGGGGAGAGGTGGCGCTGCGAAGCAGCGACGGGGTGGGGGAAGGCGCTGCTCAAAAAGCGAAGCCACCTCAAGGCACAATCCGGCAAGAAACTTAGGCGAGCAGTCATCAGGCGGCAGAATATTTTTGCCACCGCTTGACAGGCAACCAAATGGTTGCATATTAAAGCCATGAGCATGGATGCCGTCTTTCGCGCTTTGGCCGACCCGACCCGCCGGCAATTGCTGGACAGTCTCCATGCCCGGAACGGGCAGACGCTGAACGCGCTGTGCGAGCACATGGAGATGACGCGCCAGGCGGTGACCAAGCATCTGGCGATCCTCGAGGAGGCGAACCTCGTCACCACCATGCGCCGGGGCCGCGAGAAGGAGCACTACCTCAACCCCGTTCCGATCAACGAGATCGCCGAGCGCTGGATCGGCAAGTTCGAGCGGGGGCGGCTTGCCGCTCTCAGCGACCTGAAGCAACGCCTTGAAAGGGAAGAGCCGTGAGCGAGAACAGTTTTGTCTATGTTACCTACATCCGCACCACGCCTGAAAAACTCTGGCAGGCGCTGACCGATCCGGAATTCAACCGGCGGTTCTTCCTCAGCTCCCATCAGGAGAGCGACTGGAAGGTCGGCTCGAGCTGGAAGCTGGTCTTCCCCGACGGCCGCATCGCCGATTCCGGCGAGATCCTCGAGATCGACCCGCCGCGGCGTCTGGTGATCAAATGGCGCAACGAATGGATGCCCGAGGTGAAGGAGGACGGCTACACGCGCTGCACTTTCACCATCGAGCCCGACGGCGAATTGATGAAGCTCGCCGTCACCCACGAGGCCGACGGCCCGCACAGGCTGATCCAGAACGTCTCCAAGGGCTGGCCGCTGGTGCTGGCGAGCCTTAAGAGCCTGCTCGAGACCGGCAAGGGTTTCGAGCGCCCGCCGTCGAAAGACTAAAGGTTCGTTTCGGATACGAGACAATTGTCGGCAGAGGTGGATTCGATGCTTCAATTATCCTTGCCGCAGGCCATGGCGAATGCGGACACGGTCATGGCCTCGGCCGAGCTTCCCGCCTCGCCGGACCAGGTTGGCGCCGCGCTGATAACCAGCGAGGTCGAGCGCTGGTGGGGTTCGCCCGAAACTTACCGCATGACCGGCTGGAACGCCGATCTGCGCGTCGGCGGAAGCTGGCGTGTCACGGTGCGAACCGCCGACGGCAGGCACCTGCCCGCCGGCGGAGAGTTTCTCGAAATCGAGATGCCGCGCCGGATCGTGCAGACGCGGCGCTACGACTGGGATCATCCGACGCTCGGCCGGCGCGAAACGACCCTCGCCTATCTGCTGGAGCCGATCGCTGGCGGCACGCGGCTCATCATCTGCCATGGCGGCTTCGCAGGTTTCCCGGACGCCGCGGCGGAACATGCCGAGGGATGGGCGCGGGTGCTTGGGTGGCTGCAAACATATTTTAGTGACGGACGGCAGGCGGCTTAGCGCCACCTTCTCCCCTTGTGGGAGAAGGTGGATCGGCGCGCAGCGCCGAGACGGATGAGGGGTGTTCCAGCGGAGTGAGACGTTGGCTTTCCCTGGAACACCCCTCATCCGTCGCCTTCGGCGACACCTTCCCCCACAAGGGGGGAAGGGGGAGCCCTCAGATCACATTCAGCTCCCTGAACGCCCGTCCCTCAGCCACCCGCTCATACCCGAATGCCCTGCAATCCACCGTCCGATACCCGCCATGCACGATGAGCTCGGCGATCGACTTCCCCGCCGCCGGCGCCTGCTGCAGGCCATGGCCGGAGAAGCCGTTGGCGAACAGGAAGTTTTCGACCTCCGGATGCGGGCCGATCACCGCGTTCTGGTCGAGCGTGTTGTAGTCGTAATGCCCGACCCAGGCGCGCGTCGGCTTGATCGCCTCGAAGACCGGGATGCGGGTGGCTAGGACCGGCCAGATCACCTCTTCGAACAGCGGCCACTCGACCTCGAAATCCGTCGGATCGGGCGCATGATCGCCTTCCTCCGGCTCGGCGCCGCCGGTGATGTAGACCGAGCCTTCGGGCCGCACATAGATGCCGGACGGATCGACCAGCAGCGGCATGTCGGCGAATTTGTCGCGCGCCTCGAAGACGAAGACGTTGCGCTTGCGCGGCTCGACCGGCAGCGCCAGCCCGGCAAAAGCCGCCACCTTGCCCGCGTTCGGCCCGGCCGCGTTGACGACGATGCCGGTTTCCAGCGTCTCGCCATTGTCGAGGCTTACGCTGGTGACGCGGTTGCCGTCACGCGCGATGGCGGTGACGGAGGCGGTGATGAGATCGATCTTCTTGTCGCGCAGCGCCTTGCGGAACAGCGTCAGCATCGCATGCGCGTCGAACCAGCCCTCGCCGCTGCGGCCAAAGGCGCCGGCGGAAATACCTTCGGTCGACAGCCACGCGAAACGCTGCGTCAGCTGCCCGGCATCCTCCAGCAGGATGTCGGCGCCCTCGGCGACCTGCGTCTCGTGATTGGCCTTGAGGATCGGCAGCCCGGCCTCGCCGGCGAGGATGAGATAGCCGCCCTCGCGAAAGCCGATATCGGCGTCGGCGCCGAAGGTTTCCTTCAGCCGCCGGAACAGTTTCAGCGTGAACTGCGACAGGCGGATGTTTTCAGGGATCGAGAATTGCTGGCGGATCGAGGCGCAGGACAAGGTCGTCGCCGCATGCGAGAATTGCGGATCGCGTTCGATCAGCGCGATGGACCCGGCAAAGCCCTCCTCGCGCAAATAATAGGCGACCGAGGACCCGACGATGGCTCCGCCGATGATGACGATATCGTAGCGCACGCTTTCGGCTCTCCAGTTCCAGGGCATGATCCTGCGACGCAGGCACCGGTTCTTCGGACAGGATCACGCTCGAATTCAAACGACCGGCAAATCGATCTCGAAGCGCGTGCCGCGCTCGGAGTCAACCAGCCTGATCGTGCCATCATGCGCTTTCAGGAGGGCCAGCACGATGCCGAGCCCCATGCCGGTGCCGCCGGTCTCGCGCCTCGTGGTGAAGAAGGGCTCGAAGATCCTGGCGCGGTTGGCGGCCGAGATCCCGTCGCCGTCGTCGCCGATCTGGACCGACGCGCGCTCGCTATCGGCTGAAGCATGGATCGCCACCTGTCGGGCGCCATGTCGTGCCGAATTGTCGATGAGATTGGCGAGCACGATGCCGAGATTCTCGGCCGAGATGCCGAGCCTGATATCGCCGCCGCCGTCAAGCCGCGCTTCCAGCCTTGTGTCGACCGGCAAGGATGCCAACGCGGCATGAAGCGTCGTGTTTTCGCCGCTCGGTTCCAGATTTTCAGCGCGCGCCAGGTCAAGCAGCCGGCGCACCAGGAGATTGAGCCGCCCGGCGTCGGTGACGATGTTGTTGGAGAAACGCTTGCGCTCGGCCTCGTCCATCGCGCCGCCGGAATCGCGAAGCAGCTCCGCCGCGCCCTGGATCGCCGTCAGCGGCGATTTCAGCTCATGCGAGACATGGGTGGCGAAGGTCTGGATGCTGTCGGAGCGCGCCTGCAGTTTTTGCGCCATGTCGAGGAACGCCGCCGAGAGCGCTGCCATCTCGCGCGTGCCGTGATGGGCGAGCGGCCGGATCGCCTCGCGGTCGCCGGCGGCGATGCGCTTCGTCCGCTCGATCAGCGCGTAGATCGGCCGGCTGACGGTGCGGATGAACACCAGCGCGATCAACAGCGTGCCGCCGAGGATGGCGATCGCCGCCAACGTCACCTTGCCGCGCTCGCCATAGAGGTGCTTGACGATGTTGTTCGGCGTTCGCGACAGATAGACCACGCCCGCGACCCGGCCGTCGAGCTCGACCGGCAGGGCGACGAAGACGCGCACCCTGGTGCCGCGGCTCACCGAGTAGAGCGGCGGCGGCGGCTGGTCGGGAATGCGCAGCCTGAGCGCGCTAGCATAGGCGCCTGAAAGCGCGGTCCGCACCTCTTCGATTTTGCCGAGCGACTGGCCGACCTCGTCGCCGCCGGCGATCACCACGCCGCGCGGGTCGAGCAGGCGGAAGCCGGCAAGCGTCGTTTTCTGCGTCTCGTCGAGGATGCCGTCGAGCCGCGCGCCTATTGCCGCGAAGGTCGGATCGGCGGTGGCGGGAAGCGCCGCCGGGCGCGTCGGCATGACATCGTCCGAGGCAAGGTCGAGGCGCGGCTCGATCGGATCATAGGGATAGTTGTTGTCCCTTGCCGGATCGGCCGAGATCGGCGACCCCAGTTTTTCCTGGGGAATGCCGGCAGCACGCACCTCCCGGGCATAGACGGCGGCGGCGACCGCGCCTTGCGCGATCAGCTCGCCCTCGGTCTGGCGGATCAGCTGGTTCTCATAGAGCCGGAAGAAGAACAGCCCGACCAGCGGCAGCGCCATCACCAGGATGAGGATGACGACAACGACGGTGGCAAGCCTGGGCCGCCACTTCTCCTTGCTCAACCACCGCATCGGCCGAGCCGGAAACCAACGCCGTGCACCGTGGCTATCGCATCGAGACAGCCGACCGCCGCCAGCTTGGCCCGCACATTGCGGATATGGCTGTCGACCGTGCGCTCCGAGACATGGATGTTCGAGGCATAGGCATTGGCCATCACCGCCTCGCGGCCAAGCACATGCTGCGGGCGGGCGAGGAAGCCTTTCAGGATCGCGAATTCGATCGCCGTCAAGGTGAGCGGCTTGCCTTCGAAGCTCGCTTCATGGCTTGACGGGACGAGCATGAGCTTGCCATGCACGAATTGACGGTCGTCGGCTTCTTCTTCGACCGGCGCCGGACGCGCGCGCCGCAGGATGACGTTGACGCGGGCGACCAGCTCGCGCGGGCTGAACGGTTTCGTCACATAATCGTCGCCGCCCATCTCCAGCCCGAGCACCCGGTCGATCTCCTCATCGCGCGCGGACAAAAACAGCACCGGTACATCGGACTTTTGCCGCAGCCTGCGGCAGACCTCCAGCCCGTCCATCTCCGGCATGCCGATATCGAGCACGATGAGGTCGGGCGCGCGGCGCTCGACCGCTTGCAGCGCCGCTGCGCCGTCGGCGACGGCGGCCGTCTTCATGCCGGCCTTTTCCAGCGCGAAGCAGATGATCTCGCGGATATGCGGGTCGTCGTCGGCGACAAGGATGTTGTGCGGCATGAAGTCAGCGGCCCAGCGCGTAAGGTTGGATGACGGCAGGATTAGAGCAATTCCAGGCAAAAGTGCGAAATTGTTTTCGGTCCGGAGCTGCATCGGGACAAGGAGATGAATCGACAAAGGCTTCGGGGCATTTGCGCATGCCTGGGCAGAGCCCATGGCAAGCTGGCAAAGAGCGTCATCGCCGGGCCGTCCTCGGAACGTCCGCTCCCACCATGCGGAGCGACCTCGGGGCGAAAAGCAGGATGCCTGCCTCATGGCATGGCCTTTGCGGCTCGACGAGCCACCAGCCTTCGTTGCGGAGCCGGCGCGGCAGCGACCAGCGGGATTTATGAGGCGTTCGCATGCCGCCGGTTTCGCCGGCCCATGCGGAAAGCGCGCGGCGGAATCCCGGAGCTTTTCAGCAAGAATTTGCAGATTTGGTGCAGAGGCAATCGCCAGATATTGGCGCTGCTCCTCACCTGCCTGCCGGCATCCTCTCCCCGTATAGTGACGGGGAGAGGGGAACACTCCCGCCGCCGATTTCGCCAATCGTCAACGTTGCAAGGAGAGCGGCGAGGCTGCGGCCAGCCCCTTCTCCCGTCACTATACGGGGAGAAGTGCCCGGCAGGGCGATGAGGGGCAGCGCAGGTATTTCGGCAGATAGCCTGCGTACTTGCTTCGCTTGAACTCACCCGGCATAGATCGGCCATGGCTCAAGAACCCTACCGCCCGCGCCGTTCGGTGCTCTACATTCCCGCCTCGAACGACAAGGCGCTCGCCAAGATCGGCTCCTTGGCCTGCGACGCCGTCATCATCGATCTCGAGGATGCCGTCCTGCCCGCCGGCAAAAAAGCCGCGCGCGACAAGGTCGCCGGCATTCTCGCCGGGCGCGAACGACGCTGCGAGATGGTGGTGCGCATCAATCCTTTGGCCAGCGAATGGGGCACCCATGACCTCCTGGCAGTGGCCAAAGCCGAGCCCGACGGCATTCTTCTGCCCAAGATCGCCACGCCGCGCGATATCCTCGAGGCCGGCGACCTGCTCGACGACAATTTCGCGCCGGACAGCGTGAAACTATGGGCGATGGTCGAGACGCCCAGGGCGCTGCTCAACATCGGCGCCATTGCCGAACTCGGCCGCGATCCGGCTTCGAGGCTGGCTTGTTTCGTAACCGGAACGAATGACCTGATGAAGGCGACCGGCATCCTGGCGACACCCGATCGGCGCTATCTGATGCCGTGGCTGATGCAGCTGGTGCTCGCGGCGCGGGCCGGCGGCCTCGACGTCATCGACGGCGTCGCCAATGATTTTCGCGATCTCGACGCTTTTGCCGGCGAATGCGCCGACGGGGCCGCCATGGGCTTTGACGGCAAGTCTCTGATCCACCCCGCCCAGATCGAGCCGGCGAACCGCGCCTTTTCGCCGTCGCCCGAGAGGCTGGCTGCGGCCCGTGCGATCAAGGATGCGTTCGCGCGGCCCGAGAATGCCGGCAAGGGCGTGATTGCGATGGACGGCCGCATGGTCGAACGGCTGCATCTGGCGGAAGCCGAGAAACTTCTGGCGAAGGCCACGATCATCGGCGCATGATGCACCGGTATTCAAGATAGGCTCGATAAATGAAACTCTACCGCTTTCTGTCCGGTCCGGACGATTCGACTTTCTGCCACAAGGTGACGGCAGCCCTGAACAAGGGCTGGCACCTGTTCGGCTCGCCGACCTATGCCTTTGACAAAAAAACCAAGTCGATGCGCTGCGGCCAGGCCGTGGTGAAGGATGTCGAAGGCCAGGACTACGGCCCGGACACCAAGCTCAGCGACTGGTAAAAGGGCGGCGCCCCTCCGACTTCGTCATCCTAGGGCGGAGCGACGCGAAGCGGAGCGCAGACCCTAGGATCCATGCCGTTACGTCTGCCGAAGAGTGCTGCGATCGAGAATAAAAACCCGTTCTGGGATGCTCTCGTAAGGTAAAACAACGTCTGAACCGCTGCAACGTTCACATGTCACGGCATGTATCCTAGGGTCTACGCGCGTCGCTTCGCTCCTTGCTCCGCCCTAGGATGACGAGTGCCTGGGATGGCGATGTGGCTCTCACCCCGCCGCCGCCTGCTCCGCCGCCTCCTCGATCCGCTCCATGTCGTCGTCCGACAGGCCGAAATGGTGGCCGATCTCATGGATCAGCACATGGGTGACGATGTCGCCCATCGTCTCTTCATTCTCGGCCCAGTAGTCGAGGATGGCGCGGCGGTAGAGCGTGATGCGGTTGGGACCTTCGCCGGTCTGCGGATTCCAGCGCTCGGCGATGCCGCGCCCCTCGAACAGGCCGAGCAGGTCGAAGGGCGTCTCCAGCGACAGATCGTCCATGATCTCGTCGGTCGGGAACTCGGCGATCTGGATGATGATCTCGCCGGTGAGCTTGCGGAACTCGTCCGGCAGATGAGCATAGGCCTCCAGCGCCAGAAGCTCCATCTCGTCCATCGACGGCGAGAGCTGGTCATGCCAGGTGCGGGTCTTGTAGATGCGGGCCATGAAATGTCCTTTAATCCCGGCATATAGGCTTTCACGCCGATTGAGGCAAATGGACCGGCTGGGGTGTTCGCTTTCAGGGTAAAAGACGAAGGAATAAATTCCTTATGACTCTGCTTGACTCTTCCGGGCCCCTCTGGAATCTATAGGAACATAACAGGAACAATTGCTGCTGGAAGTGAACGTCATGGCGATGAGCGCCGTGGCGCGGGACACTGTTTTTGCCCTGCGCCGCCAGATCGCGAAGATCGAGGGAACGCTGCCCGAGCGCCTGCAGGCGCCCTCGGGGTGCGCGCCCGGAGCAATTCCAGGAAAAGTGCGGAGCAGTTTTCCGTCCGGAATTGCGCAAAACCAGACATCCAACGATGCCGCCGGGCCGGACATGACAATTGTCCGGCGCGGCCTTGCCGTGGCTTCGGCGGACGCCTTCCTCCACACCGGCATCGATCGCCTCGACGCCGCGCTCGGCGGCGGCCTGCCCAAGGCGGCGCTCAGCGAAATCCATGGTCTGGAGACCCGCGATGCCGGCGCCGTTGCCGGCTTCGCGCTGTCGCTCGTAAGTCTGGTCCTCAGAGAAAAGCAGGGTCTGCCGATCCTCTGGGTCGGCACGACGGAAATCTTCCACGAGGCCGGCATGCCCTATGCCAGTGGCCTTCATGCCCTGTTCGGCGTCGAGCCGGGGCAATTGCTGTTTTCCGAGGCGCCGAAGCTGCTCGACGCGCTGTGGATCGCCGAGGAGGCCGCCCGCATGACGGCCTTTGCCGCGGTCATCCTCGAGATCCGCGGCAGTCCGCGGCTTCTCGACCTCACCGCCACGCGCCGGCTGCATGCGCGGGCCCGGAGCGCCGGCCGCCCGCTGCTGTTGCTGCGCCAGGCCGGCGAGGCCGATCCCACCGCCGCTCCGGTGCGCCTCATCGTTTCGGCGGCGCCCGCGGCAAGCCGCGAGACCCTCGCCGGGCCGCTCGCCGGCTCGATCGGCCGCCCCGCCTTCAAAGTCGATATCGGCAAGAGCCGCACGGCCCTGCCTGGACAGTTCACACTGGAGTGGAACCCCAATGAGCACGCTTTTGCAGAAAGAACAGAGAATTCTGTCGCTGTGGTTCCCGCATCTGGCCGCGGAGCGGATCCTGCGCCAGCGTCTGGGGCGGTCCTGGCGTTCCCGGCCCTCGCATCGCCTGCCGTCGCCTCAGCCGCCGCTGGTGATCAGCCATCGCGACAACAACACCCAGCGCATCGCAGCCCTCGACGAGCGGGCTGAGGCGCTCAGATTGAAGCGCGGCATGGGCATCGCCGATGCGCGCGCCATGCATCCCTCGATCGATGTGGTCGAGGCAGACCCGGAAGCCGACCGCCGCCTGCTCGAAGGCCTTGCCGACTGGTGCGACCGCTACACGCCGCTGGTGGCGATCGACGGCGAGGACGGTCTGTTCCTCGACGTCACCGGCTGCACGCATCTGTTCGGCGGCGAGCGCGCCATGCAGGACGAGGTCCTCGCCCGCTTCTTCCAGCAGGGCTTCGATGTCCGCGCCGGGCTGGCCTCGACGCCGGGCGCCGCCTGGGCGGCGGCGCGCTTCCATGGCGATCGCATCGTGGCCGGCGGCGAGGAAGAGGCGCTGCTTTCGCCGCTGCCCTTGTCGGCGCTGCGCATCGCGCCGGAGACCCGCGCCAGCCTGGAAAGTGTGGGCCTGCGCACCGCCGGCGCGGTGATGGCAGCCCCCCGCGCACCGCTCGCCCGCCGCTTCGGCGCTACCTTGCTTCTGCGCCTCGACCAGGCGCTCGGCCGCCTCGATGAGGCCGTGTCGCCGCGCCTCCCCGTCGCGCCGCTCTCGGTCGAGCGCCATCTTGCCGAGCCGGTCGTGCTCACCGACGACATCGAGCGGCTCGTGAGCCGGCTGGCGATCGCCTTGAAGACCGATCTCGAACGTCGCGGCGAGGGCGCAAGGACGCTGGCGCTGCTTCTCTTCCGCGTCGACGGCGCCGTCAACCGCATCGCCGTCGGCACCTCGCGCCCGATGCGCGAGCCACGGCTGATCCAAAGACTGTTCCACGAACGGCTCACCGCGCTGGAGCAGAGCATCGACGCCGGCTTCGGCTTCGACCTCGTGCGGCTGTCCGTGCTGTCGGTCGCGGCCTTCGACTTGGTTCAGGGCGACCTCACCGGCGAGACCGACGACGACGACGCCGACATCGCGCTCTTTGCCGACCGCGTCCGCGCCCGTCTCGGCGAAGCCGCCGTGCTGAAGCCGGTGGTCGTCGAAAGCCATCTGCCGGAACGCGCCGTCAAAACCGTGCCTTTCGCCGAAGCGCCGCAAGGACGCGCGCCGGCGGCCGGACGGACGGCGCCGCCCCGAACAGCGCCACCGATGACCGTTTACCCGCCGGAGCGGCCGGTGCGCCTGTTCCGCTCGCCCGAGCCGATCGAGGTGCCGGCGACCGAGATCCCGGAGGGACCGCCGATGAATTTCCGCTGGCGGCGCGCGCTCTACCGTGTCGCCCGCGCCGAAGGGCCGGAGCGCATCGCCGCCGAATGGTGGCGCCAGCTGCCCGGCGAGGAAGAGGCGCCGACCCGCGACTATTACCGCATCGAGGACAGCGAGGGGCGCCGCTACTGGCTCTACCGCCAGGGCCTCTACAGCAGCGCGCCGCAGGCCGCGCCGCCGCGCTGGTTCATGCATGGGGTGTTCGCATGAATGCGCTGACCGTCATCCCCTATGCCGAGTTCGGCATAAGCTCGAATTTCTCCTTCCTGCGCGGCGCTTCGAAACCCGAGGAGCTGGTGGTGACGGCGAAGTTCTACGGTTTTGCCTCGATCGGCCTTGCCGATCGCAACACGGTCGCCGGCGTCGTGCGCGCCTGGCAACAGGCCAGGGTGGAAAAGCTCGCCTACCATCCGGGCTGCCGCCTGGTGTTTGGCGACGGCACGCCGGACATCCTCGCTTATCCCCGTGACCGCCAGGGCTGGGGGCATCTCTGCCGCATGCTCACGCAAGCCAATCTGCGCGACGAGAACGAGAAGGGCGCGACGCTGCTCCAGTTGAGCGACCTGCTCGAATGGGGCGATCGGATGTCGCTGGCGATCCTGCCCGATCTGTCGGCAGGCGCGGAAGACAGCTTGGCATTCATTAGCCGGTTTAAGGATCGCTTCGGCGCGGCGCTCCGGCTGGCCGTGGCGCCGGATTATGCCGGCAACGACCGTTTCCGCATCGAGCAGGCTTCCGCCGTAGCCGAGCATGCCCGCGTCCCGCTGATGGCGACCAACGACGTGCTCTACCATGCCGCCGATCGCCGCCCGCTGCAGGACGTGCTGACCGCGATCCGTCTCAACACCCCGGTTTCCGAGGTCGGGCTGGAGCTGACCGCCAATGCCGAGCGCCACCTGAAGCCGCCGCTGGAAATGGCGCGGCTCTTCCGCCGTCACCCGCAGGCGCTGGCCGAGACGCTGCGCTTCGCCGACGAGCTCGCCTTCTCGCTCAGCGACCTCGAATACAATTATCCGGACGAGCCGACCGAATCCGGGCTTGGACCGCAGGCCGAGCTCGAACGGTTGGCGCGGGAAGGCGCCACCGTTCGCTATCCGGCCGGCGTTCCCGAGGATGTGCTGAAACGCATCGACAGCGAGCTCGTTTTGATCGAGCGCCTGAACTATGCCCGCTACTTCCTCACCGTCCATGACATCGTTAAATTCGCCCGCAGCCAGGGCATCCTTTGCCAGGGCCGCGGTTCGGCCGCCAATTCGATCATCTGCTTCTGCATCGGCATCACCGAGGTCGGACCCGAGCGCATCGACACCTTGTTCGAACGTTTCATCTCGGAGGAGCGCAACGAGCCGCCCGACATCGACGTCGACTTCGAGCATGAACGGCGCGAAGAGGTCATTCAGTACATCTATACGAAATACAGCGCCAAGCGCACCGCTTTGGCCGCCGCCGTCATCAGCTATCGCGGCCGCTCGGCCCTGCGCGAGGTGGCCAAGGCCATGGGCCTGTCGGAGGATGTCCGCAGCGCGCTGTCCAGCACCATCTGGGGCTGGTCGACCTCCGAGCTCGGCGAAAGGGAAGCCAATGCCGGCGGCCTTGACCGCACCGACCCACTGTCGCGTCAGGTGCTGGAACGCGCCAACGAGATCATGGGCTTTCCCCGCCATCTTTCCCAGCATGTCGGCGGCTTCGTCATCACCCGCGACCGGCTCGACGAGGTCGTGCCCATCGTCAAGACGGCGATGGAGGAGCGCAAGATGGTCGAGTGGGACAAGGACGATCTCGACGCGGTGAAGATCCTCAAGGTGGACGTGCTGGCGCTCGGCATGCTGACCTGCCTGAAGCGCGCCTTCACCTTGCTCACCGATCATTATCCGCGGGCGCGGGATCCGTTTGGGCAGCCTTATGTGCTCGCGACCCTTCCCGAAGAGGACAGGCGCGTTTACGCCATGATCCAAAGAGCCGATACGCTCGGCGTCTTCCAGATCGAGTCGCGTGCGCAGATGTCGATGCTGCCGCGCCTCAAGCCGGCAAATTTCTATGACCTCGTCATCGAGGTGGCGATCGTGCGCCCCGGGCCGATCCAGGGCGACATGGTGCATCCCTATCTGCGCCGGCGGCAGGGCAAGGAGAAGGCCGAATACCCCAAGCCTGAGTTGGAGGAGATTCTCGGCAAGACCCTTGGAGTGCCTTTGTTCCAGGAGCAGGCGATGAAGATCGCCATCGTCGCCGGCGGCTTCAAGCCGGGTGAGGCAGACGAGTTGCGCCGTGCCATGGCGACCTTCAAACGCACCGGCACGATTGGCAACTATGAAACGCGAATGGTCGAAGGGATGGTCAAGAAGGGCTATCCCAGGGAGTTCGCCGAGCGCTGCTTCAAGCAGATCGAAGGCTTTGGCGAATATGGTTTTCCTGAAAGCCACGCCGCCTCCTTCGCGCTTCTTGTCTACGCCTCCTGCTGGTTCAAGACCTTTTATCCGGACGTGTTCTGCGCCGCGATCCTGAATTCCCAGCCGATGGGTTTTTACCAGCCGGCCCAGCTCGTGCGCGATGCGCGCGACCATGGCGTCGAGATACGCGAGGTCGACATCAACCATTCCGTTTGGGACTGCACGCTGGAGGAAACCGCCTTGGATCCGTCCCGCATCCTCGAGCGCCACGCCTCGATGCGCGGCGTCATCGAGACGGCTCACGCCGTCCGTCTCGGCTTCCGCCAGGTCAAGGGCCTGTCCGAAGAGCGCATGGATATAGTCGTTGCCCGTCGCGGCGACGGCTATCGTTCAGTCAGGGATGTCTGGCTGCGCTCGGGTCTCGATGTCGGCGAGATCGAAAGATTGGCTGAAGCCGACGCCTTCCGCTCGATCGGCCTCGACCGCCGTGCCGCGCTCTGGGAAGTCCGCGCCCTTGACGGCAAGAGCGCCGCCGAAAAACTGCCGCTGTTCGATCAGCCGTCGCTTCGCCTGCGCGAGCTGGAGCCGGAAACGAAACTGCCGAAAATGCCGCTCGGCGAGCATGTCGTGCACGACTACCGCTCGCTTGGCCTGTCGCTGAAGGAGCATCCCGTCGCCTTCTTGCGCGAGCGGCTGGATCGCGCCGGCGTCACCCCCAACGCCCGCCTGCCGTCTGTGCGCGACGGCCGCCACGTTTCCGTCGCCGGGCTGGTGCTGGTGCGCCAGCGTCCAGGCAAGGGCAATGCCATTTTCCTCACGCTGGAAGACGAAAAGTCGATCGCCAACGTCATCATCTGGCCACGCGTCTTCGACCGCTTCCGCCCGGTGGTCATGGGCGCGCGCTTCATCCGCGTCACCGGTAAGCTGCAGCATGAATCGGACGTCATCCACATCGTCGCCGACCGGATCGAAGATTTGACGTCCTGGCTGAGCGTGCTGCTGGAGTCCGCCAATCGGCCGGTCATCGAGCATAATCCCGCCGAACGGCCGGTTGGAGCCGCCGCAAGCCACGGCCAGCCGGTCCGCCAGGAGATCGAGGCCCTGTCGGGTGCCGCGCAACAGGTCATGCCGAAAGGGCGGAATTTCCAGTAGCAGCGATTTCCAGCACAACAGGGAACGCAGCAGGGGCGAAAAGCGCCTTCGTCATCCACGGGCGGAGCAAGGAGCGAAGCGACGCGCGCAGACCCGAGGATCCATGCCGTGACCTCGGAGCGCCACTCCGGTGCAGAATTCTGCTCCGCTGCGCCCTTCGATCAAGATCACGGCATGGATTCCAGGGTCTCCGCGACGGAGCTCCGCTCCTGCTTCGCCCTGGAATGACGACGTAAGAACGTCCAGCCAATCTCGAAGGCCGCATGACAGCGCAAGCCCTGCTTCACGACGGCCCGCCGAGCCGGGGCGGCGGCGGGGTCAGCATGTCCTCGGCCGAGATCGTGCGCGCCTCGGAGGGCAGCATGATCGGGATGCCATCGCGCACCGGATAGGCGAGCTTCGCCACGCGCGAGACCAGCTCGTTGCGCTCGGGGTCCCAGGTCAGCGGTCCCTTGGTCAGCGGGCAGGCGAGCAGCTCCAGCAGCTTCGGGTCGACCGTGGCTTTTCGTCCGTCCCGTCCGTCCGCCGCCATCGCACTCTTCCCTTGTCCACTACACGGTCTAAGTGTGTTGAGATTCAGGTCAGGCCGAGTCGAGAACGGTGGCTTCCGAGAACCGGAGCGGAGCGTACTTAACGTACGTGAGCACCGGAAGCGCAGGAAGCTGCCGTTCGCAGGCCGGGCTCGCCTGAATATCAATACACTTATTGTAGACTCGAGCCAAACTCATCATCCTCGCGCGCCAGCGTCATCTCGGTGATGGCGATCAGCGTTTCGGCGCGCGTCTTCAGGTCCGGCGCTTCCAGCAGCGCCTGCTTCTCGGCCGGCCCGTAGGGCGCCATCATCGACAGCGCGTTGACCAGCATGCCGTTTTCGGCGCGGCTGACGCTTTCCCAGTCGGCCTCGAGGTCGTTGGCTTGCAGATAGGAGCGAAAAGCCTTGAGCAGCGCCGGCCGGTCGACCTCGGCGCCGGCCGGGTCTTCCTCGAGGTCGGCGAGAAACGGCGCGATCTTGCACTGCCGGAACGGCGCCTTCGCCGTGAGCTCCTGCACAATGCGAAACCGGCACACGCCCTGCAGCGAGATCAAATAGCGCCCGTCGCCCGTCTCGGCGAGCGAGATGATGCGCCCGGCGCAGCCGACGCTGCACAGTTCAGGCTCGCCGTCGTCGCGCAATGCGCCGTCGAGGCTGGGCTGGATCATGCCGATCAGCCGCGAGCCGGCCATCGCCAGGTCGATCATCTGCAGATAGCGCGGCTCGAAAACGTTGAGCGGCATGCGGCCGCCCGGCAGAAGCAGCGCTCCGGCGAGCGGGAAAACCGGGATTGCCGCCGGCAGATCCTTGGCAAGCCTGTAAAGTGCGTTACCGACGCGCACCGCAACCCTCCCAAAGCAACGCCGGCAAGCGTATCAAGCTGCAATCTCCTCTCGCACCGGCAAATTCGTCACGATCCGCATCCGGCCCCGCCCTTATCTGGCGCTGACGTCCCGCTGCGCAAGCCTGCCGGCCGCGACAGCCGGCAAAAATTCACGGCAATTCCGGGAAAACTATGCAGTTGGCCCGGCGACTTCGCCGCAGCATTCCGTCCAGAATTGCGCAAACCGAACTTAAAGCGGTTCGCCGGCCCTGTGAATTGCCGAAACCGTTCTACGAGAACAGCAGCGACGAGAGCTTGCGGCGTGCCGCGAGCGTCGCCTCGTCGGTCATTCCCCAGGCTTCGAACAGCTTCAACAGCTGCGCCCTGGCGCCGTCGTCGTTCCATGTCCGGTCGGCCTTGACGATCGCCAGCAAATTGTCGGCGGCAGCGTCGCGCTCGCCGCGCGCGTTCTGGATCATCGCCAGATCGAAGCGTGCCTGATGGTCGGCCGGATCGGCGGCGAGCCGGCGTTCGAGCTCGGCCGGATTGCCGAGCGCGGCCGCTTCCGCGGCAAGCGTCATCTTGGCGCGCAGCGCGGCCAGCGCCGGCGCGTCCTTCTTGTCCTCGGGCGCCCGGGCGAGCACGGCCTCGGCGCCTTCAACGTCCCCGGCATCGAACAGGATCTCGCCCAGACCCGCGACCGCCTCGATCGTCTCCGGCGCCTGCTCGAGGACCGCGTCATAGATGTCGGCCGCGGTCTGGACGTCGCCGGCCGTACGCGCCTCGGCCGCCGCGGCAAGAGCGTCGGCGATCTGCGGCGCGCCGCCGCCCTTGCCGCCGACCTTCTCGATGAATTGGGCGACCTGGCTTTCCGGAACCGCGCCCATGAACCCGTCGATGGGCTGGCCGTCCTTGAAGGCGATGACCGCGGGAATCGACTGGATGCCGAGCTGGCCGGCGATCGAGGGGTGATCGTCGATGTTCATCTTGACCAGCTTGACCTTGCCGCCGGCGTTCTTCACCGCCTTTTCGAGCTGCGGCGTCAGCTGCTTGCAAGGCCCGCACCATGGCGCCCAGAAGTCGACCAGCACCGGCTGGCGGCGCGATTCCTGGATGACGTCGGCTGCGAAAGTCGCGGTTGTGGTGTCTTTGATCAGGTCGGCCGCCGCCGGCGCGTCGCCGAGCGAAACTTTGGCGCGGTCGCCGCCACCGCCATATTGCACCGTCTGGGCATACTGGCCGCCATTGCCACCAAACGCGCCGCTATACGGATTTTCGTCACTCATCTTGTCGCCCTTTCGGTCACGCTCTCAGGCGTCGGCGCCCGGCGCGTCATTGTCGGATTTCGGAAACCGCCTTCCATGTGGCGATCAGCCCCCGAGTTTCAAGGCAATAAGGCTTTCAAGGCAGGGGCACTTTCAAGGTCATGAGACTTTCAGAATAACAGGATCATGGCCGGTTGCCTCGACGAATCTGATCAGGTCGGCGGCGGTGATCGAGGTCGTCGCCTCATTGGTCAGCGGATGGCCGTTGATGACGTCGTGGCTCATCAAGGCCTCGTCGAGCACGATCTTGACCTTGCCTTCCGTGTCGTTGACCAGGCCGAAAACGGTGACCGCTCCGGGGATGACGCCGAGCAGCTCCATCAGCATTTCCGGCCTGCCGAACGACACCCGGCCGGCGGCGCCGATCAGGTGGTGGATCTGCTTCAGGTCGACCACGGCGTCCTCGCCGACGGTGACGAGGAAATAATTGTCCTTCTTGTCCTTGAGGAACAGGTTCTTGGTGTGGCCGCCGGGAATCTCGCCGCGCAGGCCTTGCGAATCGGCGACCGTGAACAGTGGCGGGTGCCTGACCGTCGAGACGGAAATGCCGAGATCGGCAAGAAATTCGTTGAGCTCGGCTTCGGTCTTCGGCATCGGTCCTCGCGCGGTCAAAAAATGGGTCATGCCGTTTACGGCCAACCGTGCCGTCGGGGCAAGGCCGCCGACGCATTCCGGCCAAAGCGGGCGGCGGCGGCGCGTGCGGATTTGCGACCGGTCCGGCTTGGCGCCGCTTCGATGCTTTTGAAGTGAATGTCGCCGCGGGAAGAATTCGCGCCAAAAAAGACCGTCATTTCCCTGTTGCAATCGCCGCGCTCTTCGGCCATATAGGCGCGGCTTGCGGCCCAAGGCCGCGCGAGCGGGTGTAGCTCAGGGGTAGAGCACAACCTTGCCAAGGTTGGGGTCGAGCGTTCGAATCGCTTCACCCGCTCCAGTTTCCTCTAGGAAATTAAGCACTTAGATAAGGGCCACCAAGCGGTGGCCCTTTCTGTTTTCGGTCTGGTCAACACCTGGTCAACACCACCGATGAGGTTTTCTCTGGGCTGTCTCCGTGACGAGGCGCGAAATCTCCGCCGCCATGACAGTCCGATCCGGGTTTACTGACAATTTTCTAGCCGAGGGCCTATCGGGCGAGCCGATCGCGAGCGCGCACTACCGAGCGCTGTAGCGAGCGGTCGGCGGGTTCCTCGACCCCCGTCGCCATATTGGCGCGTCGCAGCGTTTACGATTTAGTCCGGGGGATGTTGGGCTTACGGGCGTTCTTTGCCATCGCTTTTGCCGGCACCTTCCGGCCGAGCCCACTCGATTTCGCCAAAGCCGACCGTTGAGCTGCATAGTTCGGCGCCACCATTGGGTAGTCCGACTTCAACCCCCACTTCTCGCGATATTCATCGGGCGTAAGGCCATAGTGGACGCCAAGGTGACGCTTTAGCGATTTGAACTTCTTCCCGTCTTCAAGGCAAACAATGTAATCCGGGAACACCGACCTCTTCGGATTAACCGCGGGGGTCTGGATCGGCTTCTCGAGTTCGACAGGCTGCCCGATTCTCGCGAGAGACGAGTTCACGCTTTCGATGAGATCAGGGAGAGACGCGACAGGTACGGGGTTGTTGCCGACGTAGGCGGACACAATGTCCGCAGTGAGCTCGATCAGTTGGCTCCGGTGATTATCGATTTCTTCCGACACGCGATATCTCCTGTCTGCGGCAAACCGAACCTCTTAGCCGGTTTTCCGAAAAACTCCAGTCATCGACCGAGCTTCCAACCGCACAAAGAGCAGAGAGGCACAGCCTTCTCGTTCTAGTTTACGAACCTAGGGTCAGGAGTTAATTTTCATCGGACGCCCCCTCCATCAGATTGGCGAGGGCCAAATCTAACCACAGTTGCCGTCCGAACAAGGCATGGGCCGAACGG
The DNA here is from genome assembly GCF_006440775.1 of Mesorhizobium sp. B2-7-2. Taxonomy (GTDB): domain Bacteria; phylum Pseudomonadota; class Alphaproteobacteria; order Rhizobiales; family Rhizobiaceae; genus Mesorhizobium. Next base: position 61,590 of record NZ_VFTZ01000020.1, read on the forward strand.
AACCGCGAAGGCTTTTGCGTTTTGCTCTAGACGCGAAAATCGTGGCCGTCTGCCGGCGAGCGTCTGACACAAACCCGATTGTCGTCGCCACGGTCACCGATCGGCGCGCCAAGTTTAGATCGGTCGAGTAGTCCGTTCACTGCGTGCAGCAGCCTCGTCCGCCTCTAAGCACGCGATAAGCCTGGCCGCACCCTCCCAATGCACTGCCACATCTACGCGGGTCGTAGAGCGTCTTGGTCGGTACGCCGGCATATCTCCTGCAATGGCTTTCAAGTCGCGAAGAGCGGAGGCGATGTGTGGCCAAGGGAAATCTGTCGGATCGCCGATATCCCGGTCTGCTCCGACGATCATATCCAATTTAGCCACAATGCCAGCCAGCGAGAGGGCTTCAACCTCTGGAAGCATATCCTGAAGTTTGAGCATCTGGGTCATGGCTAGGACTTCTGCCTCCCGAGCGACAGCGAATCGGCGGATCTCCTCGGACGGCATCATGCGCGCGCACCCCACCACCGGGTCTCCCTCAGTCAATACCTGAATTGCGGTATTGCTGACAATTCTCGTCTCCAACCGCTGTTGTACCCGGCACAATACCGAAGACGCATGGCGGGCACGATGCCACTTGGCCCATAGGCCGACTGCGGGGTCGTGTCTTTGCGTTTTTGATGAGGCCATCACTCAATCCTCCAATTCGACGCGGCCAAGTCGTATCTGAATTTAAGATAACTGGAAATCAGATATAATTGAAGCCCTCATCTGAACCGGATGAGGCAAACCTGTGGTCAAAACGCTCGGTACTCCGCGCCACCAGTCGTTGATCGCAATGCTGGTTGAAAAGCGTGAGGCTAGCGGACTGACTCAGACCCAGCTCGCAACGAGGCTAGGCGAATATCAGTCGTTTGTAGCTCGGCTCGAAAGCGGCCAACGTCGCGTCGACGTAATCGAGTTTATCGATCTGGCTAACATCCTGGGGTTCGATCCTGCTGCAGCTATCAAGAGATTGTCAGCGGAGCCAAACTAATCGGTAGTGATGCTGGGCCGAGCGGCTCGCGAGCACGCCCCGAACGGCGCCGTAGCGAGCGAGCGGCGGCCTGGCGCCGCACGTTGCCCGTTCAGGTCAGGGGTGCCAGTTCAACTATCAGTCAGCGATGGCTGCGACCCTTGAGGTTGCATGCCTCGGGCTCAAACCAATCTGCAGGCGGAGCTGTCGCCAAACAATAACGGCCCTTATATTCAAAATCCCCAGAAAGCGGCCTTGTGAGGAACTGACCGCATCGAGCTTGTGGCGCGTCCCGCAGGTGGCATTCGCCGATATCCTGAGCCATTGGTAGGCTGGGACTTCCATGACTATACGCTGCGCTCCGGCAATGGAAAACGCGGTGGACGTCCAGGCTTCACCGCTCCAAGGATTAGGCCTATGCGGCAGGTGGAGCGGGCGCTTTTGGCCGACGTTTATGCGGAGGAGGCTTGGGTAACCCGAGCTTACCGATGGCACGTTCGATACGGAACCTGGCAAGGCCGGTGTTCGCCCGAGCGCGAGCCTGCATCTCGTTGGCCACCTTTGGGTACCAACTGATCTCTGGATGCAGCTCTGGATATTGAGGCGCGGCCTTAGATCGTTCCTTCAACGCGTTGCTGATCCAGTGCCACCCGGTCTTCGGGGAAGCTATCCACGCGTCGACAAAGTCTTTCACGGCAATGAGGGAGAGTATGGGAACGTCTTCGAACTCGATCGTCCCATTCCGAGAATAGCACACCTTCTCGAAAAATTTCCGACCGTCGGTTCGTACGACCTCCAGCAGGCCGGGCGTCAAGCCAGGGAGCCGCTTATCCAGTGCCTTGCCTCGGGCGTCGACCAGATAGTTGAACACTTCCCGAAAGTCGTCTTGGTAGTCTTCCGTCACCCAGTACGACACACCCGCCGACGAACCGTCAAAGCTCTCAAACCACCGGAAACCAGCCGGTCTGGGGGGCAAGCGGTCCTGTGCCAGTAACTCGTCGATATACGAAAGGGCAGCCTTCTTGACATCGCTTACAGTGGCCTTGGATAGCCTTCTGAAGGCCATCATCATCTTCAGGGCAACAACGTGAAGGAATTCGCCTGACTCCAGAATTTCCCGGTTGACGAACTGCTCTTCCATGCGCTTCAGGGCATCATCGACCACATCGTCGTCCAGCTTGTCGAAGTCGCTGACGAGTAGCCACGGTTGTGCATCCGCCTCCATCAAGAAATACGCGCTTGAATCGATCGACTGGCGGATGTGTTCGGTGACGAAGCGGCCCTCGATGAGCATTTCGATGAGGACGCCGTCTTGGAGGAGGGCGCTGCTCATGTCGACGGACGGGTATCTTAAGCTTGAATCGACAATGGGCGATGGCGGACCTTCACGATTCTCCCCGTTAATACGGTGATAGATCAACCGCTCACTCCGGCTGGTGAGGCCATCGCGGTTGAGGCGGCCCTGGCGTACCTCGATCGCGCAGGCCGAAAAAAGACGGACGAGTTCTGACATCGCTGCCTGGTTGCTCAGGTGGCGTTCCTCCAACACCGCCGTTAATCGTCCGAAGTCCTCTACGACGTGGCGCAGGATCCGGAGGGAATCGGTATCCGACTGCCTAAATATGCTGAGGATTTCGCTCCGCAGAGCATTCAGCTGCGGCGGTTCGTCGGCGCGAGCAAATTTCGCCACGAATGCCGCGAAGGCTTCTTTCACGTTCGGCTCAACGACCAGAGTTTGACCGAATACCTTCTCCTTGGCTTCCATAAAGTCCTGGACGATCTTGCTATCGTGCGCGATCACTACGACACGGCACTTGCGGTGTTCGACAAACCGGTTGATGAGGCCCAAGAGTATTTTGATGTCGACGGTGGAGCGCTCGAGGTCGTCGAGGATCAGGGGTTTCGACGTGTTCACCTCGTTCTTGATGAAGATATTTGCTAGGGCGGAGCTTAAACCTCCGGTCCCGATCGGTCCCCAAACTGGGATGTTGAGGGATATGCCGTCGACTTTCTCTGCGATTCTCTGGATCGCCGCTTTTCCAGGGTACATAGCGGCGAATATCTGTCCTTCGATCTCCTCCGGAGAATTCAAGCCGAAAAGAGATACGTAGAAGGCATGGCTCGTTGGTAGGGCCGCGGTCACCTGGTGTGTCTTGCCCGAACCCCAACCACCAGTGACGAGAACCGCATAACCTGGCTCCAGTCGGCTGACGTAGTAGGCGAGATACTGCTCGAGATGGGTCACGGGATCGCGGGCGATGGTTGTTACCGTGACTTCCTTTTCAACCTGGGCCGTCGGCACACCAGATTCTGCCTTTTTTCCTAAACCAAACATCCATCACCACGAAGCTACACGATACTCAGCTTTGACACTTTCAGTGACCGCATGGCCAGTAGAAATCGAAAGGCTACAGATCGCCAAGCGAAATGCGCACGCAACTCCATCGCTAACCTGCAGACCCATATCCGCCATCAATGCTTTGACTTGGCGAGGCACTCGGTCGCCAGCAAATCCGGTCTATTCTCTGATCGCGAAGACCTTGCGGGTTCCCGAGATCTGGCCATCCTTATCCATATATCCGTCGGAGGTCCGTCGGACTTCATCCTCTAGGAATCCATCGAAGATACCTGCAATCTCGGGCGGTGAGAAATGAAAGAGCTGTGTCTTGCTCTGCGTATCCGACGCAATCAGCAAGCCGTCCGGCAAATAAGCGCTCCCGGAAAGAATGCCGATGACGCGGGCGTGTAGCATCTTGTCGGAGATCATTTTAGGCGTTCGCCTCTCGAGACGACGCGCCGTCATGTCATAGTTGTTAAAGATCTCGCTCGCAGTGCGGCTTACGAATGGTTCGCGCCATTCCGCATCCTTCTTGACATCGATCTCATGAACCTCAAGTGGCGTCTCGCGAAACCGATCCGTCACCAGCCGGCATTCGATCAACCGTCTCATACATACCGCGGCAACTCCAACTGCCCGTTCCAGCATGTGATAGGGATTGTGCTCGGTCTCCGCCTCTGCCAGCACCTCGCCGAGATGAAGAATTATTCTGCGCCGCTGCTCCGCGAGCTCATTCTTCCATGTGTACGACTGCCACTCGGATGAGCCTACGCGTCCCAACTTCAGAGATTCCTCGATCCGAGCTTTCAAGTCCTGGTCCGACATCACCACTTCCATCGTCCATGTTTCTGTTCCCCTTCCATGATCGACGGAAGCGGGTATGCCGGGCAGTCATAGGCTTCGACACCTCGCGCAGCTTGCTTTGCGTTTTGGCCGGCATGTACCAGAAGCTGTCGTTCCACTTTCGACCCCTTGGCGGTTAAGGCGTCGTTTTCTTCGCAGCCGCGGCGAGCCGCTTTTGCTTCGCAGGAATGCTGCTCTTAATGCCCAATGCCTTCTGGCCGACTATGAAGGCGCGGTGGAGAAAAACCTCCAACGACGTCAGCAGGTCGGAAACTTCTCGGCTGCCGGGCTCCCATCCGCGATGCGCAGCGGCACTGCCCGCATCAGTGACGACGGCGAGGATGTCCCGCTCAGTTTGCCCGATCCATCCTCCGTTGCGAAGTTCGTCCAGCTTTTCATCAAATGTCTTGGCCGGATCGATGCCAAGAACTTCGGTCGCTCGGTCCAATGCGGTTCTGAGCCCGATTGCTGTGAGGATGTACGCCTGGTTATCGTACGCCACGTACATTTGGCTCAAGATATTGTGCAGCTGTGGGTCAGCCTTCTGCATGGCGTCGAACCATACCGGCTTCGTCTTGGCTTCCGGCTTCGGAAAGGTCGTGATCTCCCTCGGATTCTCGTACTGCTCCTGCCCCATCGCATCGTAGTAGCGATGTATATCTTCGCTGTTCCAGCTGGAGTTTTCGTAGAACACGGTTTCGCATCCTCGACATTCAAGCAGGGAGTGGTCCACGCCGCCGTTGACCGAATAGCCATGTTGCCGATCCTCCCAATCCCAAGGCTTGTAGATCGTTCCATGGACTTCGCAGGTGCGCTCACCATCGCAGGTGGGGCAGTGCGCCTTTTTTGTTGCTTTCGGTGCTTTGGCCATAGAGCCCAATAGCAAACACGAACCAGTTTTTCCAACGGTGAGCGAGCAAGTGTCGGCGCAGCCGAAGTCCGCTTCTATGGTCGGCCGCTCTGAAGCCGCTTAGTTCCCTTCAGCTCCAACTACAGTCATTCCGAGAGGCCGGCGGAGTTGGACGGGAACCGATCCGAATTGCGGGGCGATTTGCTTCTGCAAATTGCCAATTTCCACACCAAAACAATCCTTTGACAGTAAACGACACATTGCCTCGCAAACTCGCAATGTGCGGAAGGCAGAGAATAATCCAACAAAAGCAACCAACCAACCGATGCGCAATGTGCGCCCTTTTATCTTGCCATCGCTCTTTGGTCGGATCTCGTAGCCGTGTCTCGATACAACCAAACCTCGCTCTGCCCCGCAAAAATGTCCGGCTGCCCCCTTTTGCGCGAGGAACTACGAAAGGAAGCAAATCGCTTCTTGAGCGTCCTGCTGATGCTCACCAAGAGCGCCGCTTCAGCTGCAGCCGATCTGCAGCCGTCTTGATGATGTAAGCGCATTCCTGACGCTATCGAGGGCACGTAGGAATTGCCAGATTTGACCTTAGATGGCACTGGCCGGCCTGTCATATCGACACTGCGAAGGCGTGCCAAAAGCAGCCTCGTTGAACAAAATGGAGGTAAGGCGACGTGTGGCAGAACGACATTCTTGTGTTGCCTGACGATCTGATTGCGTTCGCATGGTCTGCACCGATGCGGGACTTGGCGGCGAAGCTCGACCTGTCCGACGTCGGGCTGAAGAAGCTGCTGACGCGATGTGGCGTTGCATCGCCGCCGCAAGGCTATTGGAACAAAATCCGTGCCGGAAAGAGGGTGCCAGCACTACCCAAGGCGCCACCGCGGCGCCCCGGTGAATCGGGCCGAGCAAGTGTCGATGCCCGCTTCTCAAAGGTTCTGACGATTGCAGCCCCTCTTGCATCCAATGGGCCATTTGCATCCGCTCTGGTTCCAGAAGACCTCGACGAACTCCACGCACAGGAATTTAAGGCGATTGGCAAAGTTTCCGTCCCACAGACGTTGGACAGGCCCCACAAAGGGCTCGTTCAACTGCTAAAGCAGGAGCAGCGTCGCCGCGACAAAAATGCAAAACGCGAGTGGACCTTTGACGAACCCAGGTTCGACAATCCACTGGGCAAGCGGCGGCTGAAAATCTTCAATGCGCTGTTTTTGGCGCTCCGCAAGCGCGGCCATGACGGTGATGCCTACGAGCGCGATGGAGAAATTCACGCGCGAGCAGGCATCGGCGACACCTATCTTGGTTTGGACATTGGAATAGTCGGCAGCCACCGCACGGTGCGTCAGCAGGGGTACCTGCGGCCGGCGCCGGATCTGCCAGCATCAACCCCACTTGCCCTGCGGATCGATCCGGGTTTCGACCGCAAGAATACAGTTTCTTGGCAGGACGACGGTGACGGTCAGCTTGAGTCAAAGGTCGCTGAGATCGCGGCTGCGATCATCGTGGCTGGCGAGAAGAAGTTCCGACTTAACCTGCGGGAAGCCGAGGAGCGTGCAGAGCGGGAGCGGATTGAAAGGGAGAAGCAGCGCCAAGAATGGCTAGTCCAACTCAACCAAAAGCGCCTGCAAAACCTGCGGACCAGTGGAGAGTTGCTACGTCAAGCGGAGGACATTCGCGCGCTTGTCGAGCGCGTCCGTCGCGCGATCGATGAAGGTTCAGCAGACATCGATCCCTCGGCACTGGAAGCCTGGCAACGTTGGGCACTCGCAGAGGCTGATAGGATCGATCCGGTGCGGTCTGGTCAAATTCTAACGCACCTTCAGGAGCCGTCATTCTGACAAGCGCCCAGCAGATCGCGGCCATCAAATCGTGGAGTCATGGGTTACTGCGTCATTGCGCCCACCCAGGGCAGCATTGGCGTGCTCGGTGATAATGTCCTGCATATCGCTGGGGTTGAAGGCGACGTCCCAAGCCCACTGGCCAAACCCACCAGTCTCATTGATCGACTTGACCCATTCATTTAGTGCGTCGCGTTTGGCCTTGTTTTGCGCGCTATCCGTTCCCTTGATTTCGAGCGCCAGTGTCTTGCCGCTTGACAGTCGCAGAAGGAAGTCGGGCACGTATCTGCGACGCGAACCGGCCCACATGTACTGAATCTGGAAGCCCAAATGATCGTTTTTGGCATAGGCGACTACATCATCACGGTTTTCGAAAACGTTAGCCGCATGACCTTCCCATGAGGAGTCCCCGACGAGGTGGCTGATATGTGACTTGATCGCCGAAAAGCAGGGCTTGGTCGTGTACCAGGTCCGCATTTGACCGGTAGCGCCTATAGGGTTTTCCTCGTCAAAGACCGGGGTGAGCCGTTCCGTGTTGTGCTCGCTGACGTAGCGCAACACATGTTGAACGACGAGATCGATATTTAACGCGATGAGAATCCGTCGACGGAGAGGATCGGAATGGAAGAGTGACGGGATATCCACCAGCTTGGAATTCAGGAAGCACTCAACGATGCGAACCAGCTGCGCGGCAAGATACTCCTCGGTTCCCGAGAAGCTGTGGCGCAGTTCAGCGAAGCCTTTCCGTGCTGCCTGAAATACCAATCTCTGCAGCCGGAAGCCATCCGGAAGGCGTTCGAGGTCGATTGCAGTGACTTTGCCCATGTCCGTCGCACCGCCCAAGGCCGGCGCCAGATCAGCGCTGATGGGGGTTGAGGATGGGTCAAGCACGAGGGCCGGTACATTGCCCCATGCCATGGTCAACTGAGGCTTCACCACGGTTTCGATACGCAACACGTTGGGCCACTTTATCTCGAAGCTCGCCCTTTCTGGGACGACTTCGATCTGGGTGGTCGGCCTGGGAGGCGGAGGCGCGTCGCCACTTTCTCCCGTTTCGGAAATGGACAGCGGGACGCCGAAAACGTTCACGTATTCTGGCAGGAATAACCCATTCTCGTCGGTATCGTAGGAGACCCGGCGTAACCCGCGGCCTACGACCTGCTCGCACAGCAACTGCGAGGTGAACGCGCGCAAACCCATGATGTGTGTCACGTTCTTGGCGTCCCAGCCCTCGGACAACATAGCGACGGAGACGACGTTCTGCAGGTCCTGGCCCGCAGCCCCGCGCTTGCCGACGTTATCCACGATCTCGCGCAGCAGTTCTTCCTTCTTCATGCTGAGAAGCTGCTGCTTTCGTGTCTCCGGTAGGTTCGCGGCCTCGATGATGCCCTTCAGCCTGTCCTCGTAGTCCTTGTCGGATGTAGCGGCTTCGCCGATCTCCGCCTTCTCAAGCACCTTTGAATCAACGCGCAACGTCTTGTTCGGGGCGTGCAGCTCCGGCCAGTGCGAGTCGCCCTTGTTAAAATAGTGCTCGACCCGAGCTGCCGTCTCGGTGCGGTTGCATACAGTCAGCATCACCGGCGGGGTATGATGCCCTGCATCTCGCCACTGCCTCTGCGTCTCGCGCCAGTCGGCGCCGAGAAGCGTATAGGCATCCTGCACCAGTTTCGGCAGCGCCTCGTGCGGCTCGGCCCTGGCCCTGTTCAGATCCTCGGACACCGCCGGATCGCGGTAGATGTGATAGAGTTTTGACCGCAGCGTCCTCGCGTCTGGCAGCGCGTCGTCCCGAACTACAACGCGCGGTGTCTTGACGAGGCCAGCCTCGATCGCATCGTTCAGCCCAAAATCAGAGACGATCCAGTCGAACAGCGCCGTGTCCGTACTCTTCTTACCGGTCGGTGCAAAGGGCGTCGCCGAAAGGTCAAAGCAGCGCTGAATGCGACGTGTCTTGTGGATGCGATCCAGTCCCTCGATCCAGCGCGTCGCTTCCTCAAGATCGATACCCTGTTCGGCCGCCTGCTTCTTGCTAATCTTCACCTCGGGCGGCTTGCGGTAAGCATGGTGCGCCTCGTCATTGATGACGATGATGTCCTTGTACGGGGCAAGCTTGCCGAGTACGCGGCGCGTGAATGCCTCATCGGACTCTCGGCCCTTCTTCACAACGGACCGCTGCTGATCCTTAAGTGGCATCAGCGTGTGCCAGTTCTCGATTAACACCTCGGCCTGGTTCAGCTTCTGCCGCAGCGCCTCTGATGGACACAGATTGAATTCGTCGTAGTAGCTGCCGTCGCTTGGTAGCAGCACCTGCAGGCGCTCTTTCACCGTGAGTCCGGGGGCCACGATTAGCACAGCACGGCTGAAGTCCTTGTTCCGTTTTGGGTAGGTAAGCGCGTTCAGCACCTGCCAAGTGATGATCATCGCCATCACCGTGGTCTTACCCGCACCCGTCGCCATCTTGTTGCAGAGCCGCTCCCACGCGCCTCCGTCATCAGGGATCGCGATACCCTGCTTGAAGGCTTCGGCGCCTTCCACCCACCAGATTAGGGTCTCAATCGCCTCGAGCTGGCAGAAGTAGAACGGATGCTGGCGAGCCTCCGCGTCGTGCCAGTGCTCTAAGAGCTTCCGGGTGACGATCGTTATGCCAGGCCAGCCCGCCTCACGCCAGACGTCCACACGGGCGCGGATGGTGTTGACCAGATCCAGCACCTCGGTCCGTTTGGTGTTGTTGCGTGCGTCAAAGACCTCGTAGCTTGCAGAGCGGCGCTCAGGCTTGATCTCGAGCTTGCCGCCCTTACCTTCGACCCAATGCTGCGCCGGGCAGACGAAAGGCGTATTGATGATGAGGGACATAGGTTTCAGCCCTCGAGCGGAATGATCTTAAGGGATTCGATCCCACGGTCATCCACGATCTTCACGGCAATACGACGGTTGTCGCCCGCCGCGAACGGCAACGACAAAGTGCCGTGGAATTGGTCCAGAAGGTCCTCATCGAGTTCAGAGCGAATTGTCGCCTTCAGCCGGTTCCAACCACCCTTTGCATCTGCCATGGGAAAGAACACTTGACGCGGCATCAGTGATCGCTGGTCGTAGTCGGTGTCCAGCGACCACATCGCGATCTGCTTCTTACCGCCGGACACCAAGTCGCCCGCCTTGGGATCGAAATAATCGAAGCCGTTGACCTCGACCTCCCACATCCCGTCCTCGCGGTGGCGCAGTTCCACATCCGGTTGCCCCATCAGCCAGAAGGATTGGTTGGATGACCGCGCCTTCTTCAGATCTTCGGTCAGCAGGTCGATGTTCATATGCGCCTTGAGTAACGTCACGCCGGGCCAGTTAACCTCTTCGATGTCCTTGGCCGCTTCCGGATCGAAGGCGAAGGCACAAAATAGGATGAACTTCGGTGCCGGCCTGAGGGTTTCGGCCTCTGCCAAGGCGAGTTCCACCTGTCGCTGTTCCAGAGCCGCGTGCTCGGGACCGAAGCTGATGACGACCCGCTCACCTGTTTCGGACAGCGATCCGCTTGCGTGGATATACTTCAGCCCGGGCAGCGTCTCAAACTCAGCGAAGCTGAGCATAGCGCCGCCCTTACCGCGAACGCCGGTTTTCAACAACTCGGCGCGCCACGACGACTGACGCGACGTCTCGCCTGCGCGCGCGATGCTGTCATCGGCTTCGATGGGCGGCAGGCTGTCATTGAGCGACAGGACAGTGGGCGCTGGCACGGCCTCGACCGAAAACGGGCCAGTGATGCGCAGGCGGTTCCGGTCAATCCGCGGTTTGTCGTAGAGAGTTTCCTGTTCCGCATGGTCAGCGATGCTCTCGTCCATGCGCCGCTGCATCGCCTGGCGGGCGGCTTGGAAAGCGTCGAAGGGCGCGCGAGCGGCGCTGGGCCAGTCATCGGACCAGTCGAAAGGAACCTCCCATTCTTGGAGCGTCTCGCCCGCGGCAAAGTCCACCGGTTTGCCTTTGCGCACGCCCTGCGCGGGTTTCAGGGCCCTTGGTGGCTCGGCGGTTAAGGCCGCGTTCAGGCCCTCTAGCGCCGCCTCAATCTTCGGGTGATTTTCCTCAAAGATCGTGTCGATGTCGGGATTGTTGGCGATGCTCTTTAGAGTGACATGAGGGACGGTCTCGTAATCGAACCCCCCCGTCAGTCCCTCATGCGGGTAGCGCAGAGCATAGTACTCGAAACTGGCAGTCATCAGCCGCTGCTTGGCCAATGTAATCGCCACACGCGAGGTGTCGCAAGTGATCCAGCGCCGCCCCCATTTCTCGGCGACAAAAGCGGTTGTGCCCGAGCCGCAGGTTGGATCAAGCACGAGATCACCGGGATCCGTGGTCATGAGCAGACAGCGCTCGATGACTTTCTGGTTAGTCTGTACGACGTATGTTTTTTCATCCGTAAATGCGCCCGTTTGGGTATCCATCCAAACATTCGAAATCGCCATCACGGGGAAGTCATCCAGGTAGCGCAAATAGGCAATTGACGCGGTAGAAGGCAAAGCTAGGCGTCCCGCTTTGCCCAGACGCTGCACGCCCACTGGATGATGGCACTTCCAATGGGCGTTCTTCTTCCACGGATCGAACTCTGCGCCCTGAAAAATGAACTCCTGAGGATCAGAGGCACGCCCCTGGGAGAAAAGGTTGTCATGCCGATAAATCATTGAATCGGCAGGGGTGAAGCTTGGGTCGGCCCGTTCTTGAGTAGTGAGCACGCGTCGGCGGCCATCGACCTCCAACAGTCGTGTAAAGCGACCACCGCGATCATCGGCAAGTGACTTTTCGAGGTAGAGCTGCCGGTATTTCAACTTTTGTAGATCTCTTGCATACCAGATAATGAAGTCTGCAGATCGAGAAAGATTACTGCTCGTAAATGCGCTAGTTGTCTTAAAGGGTATCTCCGCGACGAAGTTCTCCTCGCCCATTACCTCTGCAATAACTGATCGTACGCGATGAATATTCTCATCCGAAATCTGCACGAACACCGATCCGCTATCATGCAATAGGTCCTTAGCAAGCACCAACCGGTCGCGCAGATAGGTAAGGTATGAATGAATGCCCAGCTCCCAGGTATCACGGAACGCCTTGATCATCTCGGGTTCCTGGGTCAAGTCCGCGTCGGAGCGGTCCTTGACGTCACGCTTGTTGGTGAAAGGTTGAAAGTTCGACCCGTATTTGATCCCGTAGGGTGGATCGATGTAGATCATCTGTACCTTTCTTGCCATGCTCTCCTTGGTGAGCAGAGAATTCATGACCAGAAGGCTATCGCCTGCCACCAGGCGGTTCGACCATCCCTTTTCATGGCTGTAGAAATGGAGGGCCTGCCGCAGCGGTAGGTTTTCGAACGGCGCTGCGAATAGGTCGGGCTGTCGCCACTGTGCTCCCGCATCCTTACCTTTCAGCCGCCGAGCCGCATTGGCCAAGATTGTTGCCGGATCTACGCGCTCATGGACGTGGAGGGAGACGGTATCGACCTCGAACGACGTCCGCTCCGCCTTGCCCGACCAGTTGAGGTAAGGCTGCTGGAGTCGTTTGAGCTCGGTTAGAGCGCTTTTCATCCGCTGGAGGTCGTCACTGGCCAACGCGTCGTCGATTAACTTCTCGATCCCTGCCCGAGCGCTGTCGAAGTTCAACACGGGATCCAGATGCGGGTCATACGCCCATCCGGTCTTGTCCCCGTCAGGATCGGTCCCGGCATGGACCATTCCGACTTCGGGGTTGTTGACCCGCCTCTCGCCATGTCGATAGCTGAGCACCTGGAGCGGTTCTCCCGACCGACGGGCGCTCTTCTTGATAGATTTCGACCTTTGAGTTGGTGCTGTTTCTTCGGTGGGTATCAGTTCGAACCCGTCATCTTCATCCAATCTTTCCGCGCCGTCATCGCCCTCATCATCGTCCATCGCTTGCTCAACCATCCGGAATATCGATCCGCCTCGACCACGTCCCCGGCCGAGGATCCCTTCGCCCAGCAGGATGTCGCGAGCGCTGATATAGTCATCCTCAGACAAGCTAGGGACATGATCGCGCAGGAGTGCCAACAATGCGCCATTGTTTATGGACGACCCGTCTTCGGGTGTCAGCGCAAGAATCAACTCGGTCAGGCTGTCAGACATTTGCGACTCTTCAGTATTTGCGGGATGCTTGTTTTTCCATGACCGTACCGAGTCAATCTTCTATTTGCACGCGCGAATCCCCTTAGTACTCAGATGCATTAACAATCGAACTGGATGAGCCATGCTGTACGATCGGATCATCAAGCAGGGAACTATCAACGAGCCGGGCGGCAAACCTGACCCGCAATTTGCCCTTCCGTCGACAGTGAACTGGATGCATGCGCTGCGCATCCTTATCCAAGACAGTGGTCTAAACTTCACAGCCGCCGATGCCTTTTACGCGCGCCTGGGGAAACGCAGCATGGACACTTTGGTGGAGAACACCGTTCTTGAGCAGCTTTTCCTCGGGTTGCATCATCTGTCAGCTCTTGAGCAATTCCGATCAGGCACGAAAACGTCAGACTTCGCGCGCGTCGGAATCCTTGCTTGGTACTACGGCATTGCCAACGCTGCCAGCGCCATGACCGCCGCGCAGTCCGGGTCATTTCAGGAGGACCACACCGGTACAGCCCGATTGTGGGATACAGAAATCGCGAGCCGTGGCCTAGCGATGGAGCCATTCAACTGGCGGGTCAGCAGCCTCGTCGAAAGGACGTACAAGCCGGAGATTGCAGCATACAAGGCGGGCAGTGCCGGGAGGCTTTTGATAAAGCCAACCACCAAATCGGAGGCCTTAGGCGTTGCGGCCGAGTACCTTTCGGGATCTGCCAACTGGCACGCATGGCGGGCCAAAGAAGAGATCATGAATACATCAGAATTCAAAACCCTTGGAGTCAAAGATTTTCGAACGAAAGCTGCGCAAGCGCTTCGAGACGGGCGGTTGGGTCGGAAGAGCGTTGGCTTCATACACCAAGCATCCCGATATAGAGGAAAAGCTAATATCGTGAGGCGCTTTTCCTCGCGTACGGATCAAGCACCGAAACACTTCTCACGGGGTTCACTGATGATCTAGCCGTTGTCTTGCGCGGTTTCCTGGCTATGGCTGGCGCCTTCGCGGGGCGAAAAATCGGATCTCGCCTATGGTCAGAGTTCGTGGTCGATGTTGATGCGAAACGTTCATTTTCGACCAGTGCGTCGGATATTTGGGTCTAGTTCAAGTTGACGGCCCGGGGTCATCTAGGAGCCTATGGTTTGACCATATCTGCCATCTCCAGATAGCGGCAGAAGCCGTTGGCCAGCTGCATCTGGCGCGGCGTCCGACATTCTGGCTCGAACACCTCCGGATTAGCCACGAGAATGCACAGTGCCTTGGCGCGAGAGGTGGCCACATTGAGGCGATTCGCGCTGTAAAGGAACTCCATACCACGCGGGGCATCGGCATGGCTGGAGGTCGTGATGGAATAGATCACGATGGGCGCCTCCTGTCCCTGGAACTTGTCAACCGTCCCTACCCTCGCGCCGGGGAGGCGTGCTTGGATTTCAAAGACCTGCGCGTTGTAGGGCGCGATAACCAGGATGTCGTCCAGGTTAAGCGGCGCCTCATTGCCTTCGCGATCGCGCCACCCTGCGCCCGAGGCAAGAATCCTTTGCACCATATCGCTAATACGGTCGGCCTCCTGCGGGCTGGAATTCTGGTTGCCGCTGTGCTGGACCGGAAAATAGCGGAGGCCGTTCCCGCCAAGCGGTCCGTCCATCAGGATGGCCTGGTTTTCGAGACCGGGACGGGGCAGGAGGCGACTTTCGTAAAATAGCTCCGAGGTGAAACGGCAGATGTCGGGGTGGAGGCGCCAGGTCTGTTCGAGGAACAGGCCCTCGTCCTCTGCAATAGTCTGCCGTCCGCCAAGAAGGTGGTCGAGTGCCGAGACCTCCGTACCCTCGGGGTGCGAGCCCTGCATCGGCTGCTCAAGCTGTTGCGGATCGCCCAGCAGGACAAGGCTGGCTGCGGCCGGCGATATGGCAAGCACGTTGGCGAGCGACATTTGCGCGGCCTCATCTACGAACAGCACGTCGACGAGGCCAGCCGCGTCGGGCCGGGCCCACAGGAACCCCGTGCCGCCGAGGACGTGGTAGGCGCTTGCAAAGGCGCCGAGAGCCTCAGGGTTCTTCGTGGTGAATGTGAGGTGTGGGACATTGTCTTCCGCATCCGTGACCTTGTGCAGGCACTGCAGGTCGAAGTCTTCCTTCGCTGCTTCTTCGGCGGTCTTCACGAGCAGATTGCGAATGACCTTGTGGCTGTTGGCGGTCACCCCGACGCGAAGGCCGGCCCTGACCAGCGCAAGGATCGCGTAGGCGCCGGTATGGGTCTTGCCCGCGCCAGGCGGTCCTTGGATGGCGAGCACCCCCTGCAAGGCCGGAACGAGGCGACAGGCCGCATCGACCGCGCTCTCGCCCGGCTGGCGCAGCGCCGCGCCGCCGGCATCGGGTGGAAGCCGCAGCAGCAGATCGCGCGCGGCCTTGTAGGCGCCGAGACCGCCGATGCCATGATCGGCCACGTACTCACCGATCTGCACCAAGGACTCGGCCAGAACGCTTGTGTCGATGTAGGTATGGGCAAAGACCGCTTCGGGGTGAAAACCGGCAGTGTCGCCCCTCTTCTTGACGTCGATAAAGCGATGTTCCAGGTCGACGGCCTCGACTTTGCCAAATCGCTCGCCGCCGACGCTGCGCAAATCCTCCCCGCCACGAAACTCAGCGTCCTGCTGGGGAAATCGATAGCGGTGAATAGGGGCCTTGACGGTTCCGCCCACTGTGTCCACGAACTCAAGGCCGGCGATGCCCGCCCGCTCACCCTCGAGTTCGTCGGCGGATAGCGCCGCCAGCCGGAAATATTCCCACCAGATCGCCTTCTCTTCCCGGCGATGCCAGTCAAGCGTGTTAGCCAGCACGTAAAGCGCCTGCTGCTGAGCGTTGCGCTCTGCGGAGTCTACCGGAATGCCATCAGTTAGCACGGCCACCACTGCATCGATCCGCGCCTGCCAGGCTTTAATATCCGGGGGAGCATCTTCTCCAGGCGGAGCCGGCCGGGGAATCTCCACGCCTGAGGCGACCGCGTCAGTCCGCAGACCCTCCAGCCAGTCCCGAAGCCGCTCCGTCGAGATACAATCATCCTGGTTGTAGCCCGTCACGACGGCCCGATCATCCGCATTGATTCCGCCTGCATCTCCGAGTTCCAGACAGGCCTGAATCTTGCTCAAAGCATAGTTGGCTTCGGGCAGTGGCACTGCGCGCGCGAACTCGTAAAGCGGCTCCAGCTTCTTGATGGAATAGCTCTCGACGCTGGCGCGGATGGCGTGGCGAACCACCGCGTAGAGATCGACCAGGACCTGCCCGCGCAGCAGTGAGTCGATCTCTTCCTCGCGCGTGGCATAGCGCCCCATGAGGCGTTTGAGCGCGCCCGGCTCATAGGCCGCGTAGTGATAAATGTGCATGCTGGGATAGTGCGCTCGCCGCTCGATCACGAAATCGACGAAGCGTTCAAAGGCGGCCTTTTCATCTGCCGGCGTGAGACACCAGTCGGCGACGTTGGTGAGTACGCCGTCTGCGTCTTTGAAGGCATAGCCGAACAGATATTCGAGGCCGCCATCGCCGACGAATGGGTCGCCTTCGAGATCGAAGAAGATGTCGCCGCCGTCGGGCTCCGGCAGGCGGCACAGCCCAAAGCCCGGTTCTATCGGCAGTGCTTCATGAAGCAACTGACCGGCTGCGCGCCCCGCGACCTGGATCCGGGCCTGCTCCCGGATGCGATCGTAGGATGAAGCGGCGCCGCGCTCCGGCTTCCACGGCATCGGAAGGGGAAGCTCGGCCATCGCGGTCATGGTGGTGACGTCGTGGCCGGCGAGCTCACCGCGCTGCACCGTCGTGATCCCTGCTACAAGGGAGAGGTGATCATCCTGGTGGCGCTGATCGTCGCATCGCGCCCGCCAGCGGCAGATATCGCAATGAGCGACCGGCTCCGGATAGGTGACGCCGTTTCCGTTCAAGGACGCAGCGAAACGTTCCCGGACATTGCGGTAGTAGGCAGCATAGTCGCTGATCCGAAAGACCTCCGGTTCGAAGCCAGTGAGCGGCGCGACAACGTAGGCATGCTCTGGCACGAGGCCCTGCACCTGCCCGACGAGGTCGGAATAGAGGCAGAGCTGCAGCACCGTCCCGCCCTTGGTCTCTCGGGCGAGCTTGGTGTCGACGACTTCATAGGACCAGGCGCCGAGATCGCTTGGTGTCTCGACGCGTCGGAGGATGTCGGCCCGGCCCGTGAAGGGCGGTGCGCGCAGAGCGGCTTGCACAATGATCTGCGCACCGGCGTGCATCGCCTCGATCGTGGCGGCCAACGAGCCGTCATCCATGACCTTGCCCTCGATGACCGCGACCGTAAAGCCGGAGGCCTGTAGGTGATCGACATAGGCCGCCTCGTGCACGGCGCCGCGCTGCTGCAGTATCTCGAGCAGCGGGTCCCAGATCTTCGGCTTTTCAAGCGCGCCGTCCGCAACCTGAAGGTCAAGCGCCGTCAAGTGACCGCAGTTCAAGTGGCCAACCAAGTCGGAGGCGCTAAGCTGTAGTTCGGAGCCGATTCTCAGCATAGACAAAGTCTACGCAGATTGGTGACAGCCCGGCAATTGTGCCGGAGCAGAGTTTACCGCGCAACCGTTCGCATGGTTTGATGTGGCCGACTAACTATTCGACACAGTTCGGTTGCCAGATGACAGTTCGTGAAGGCCATTCACATCTGCGCGCAAAGTTCGGTACCGATCGCGCCGAGCTTGTGTATGGGCAGCAGTCTGATGGCAGCCTGGTACACATCTCAATGGCCGTCCGCGGGCTCCGATGCGATTGCGTCTGCCCCGGGATGTGCGGGAGTCGCCTGATAGCCAAGACCTTGGCAGAGACGCCACATTTCGCGCACCATCATCGCGATGCCTGTGGCGGAGGTCCCGAAACTGCCCTCCACAAACTAGCCAAGCAGATTGTCCAGGAACGCCTTCTCTTGTTCGTCCCGAAGCGGATCGCGAGCCATGGGAATGTCGAACGGATCCTGCCAGGTCGAGAAAGAATTGAACTCGAGTCGGCAACTCTCGAATTCCATGACCCGCAACAGATAGTCCCTGATCTCTATGTCACCCTCGACGGACGAAAGCTGTTTGTAGAAATTGCGGTGACCCATCCTTGCGACGAAGAAAAGATTCGACGCATCCGCCAACACGGCATTGCGGCGATAGAAATTGACCTTTCGCACATAGCCAGGGATGCCGCGCCAGAGGTGGTTGCCGACGCCGTAATCCGCTCGGCCCCCCGCAAATGGCTGTTCAACGAGGCGATCGACAATGCTGTTATAGAGCTGCAAAAAGAGGCTAATGCCGCACGACTCGCTGCTCAGAATAAACTGACAGCCGACGCCCGACAGAAAGCCCGCGCCTACGACATTGCTCTGCGCTCAAGTCCGAAACCTCTGCCCATATCGACCATCGATGTCTTGCGCGGCATCGGCCTAGACAAACACATCGGGATAGAGGTTCCCGGGCATGCCTGCTTCACCACGCATCCCACCAACTGGCAGGCTATTGTTCTCGCCGACGTCCTGTACGGAAAGGGACTTGGAAAGAAGCTGCCAACAGCACTTTCGGTGACAAAGCACCTTGTGAGCAAGGGCCTTGTCCGCCCGGAATTTAGATGGATCAGCAACGACCTTGGGGCGGCCGTCGAGGCGCTAGACAACCGCTTCGCCGCCCCATGGAGAGCTGTGGAATTCTATCTGAAATATCTTACGGGAATTGGCGTCGCGCTGGATTGGAAGCACGGTTTCGCGCTGTCGCCAGCTATAGTCTCGTCCTGGTTCGATTGGGTCATGGAAGAGATGGGCAGGTCTGCCGCCCGAAAGGGGATAGAAGAAGCGGTAGGATGGCTTCTTGACCAACTGCGCGACGAAGAGCGCGACGGTATGACGGTTGAGGATTGGCTGAGTGTGACCAATCCGGAGACTGCTGAACCCTACGCTGCCCTGCTGGAAAGCACGCACACGATGAAACCAGTCGAAGCTGAGCTGCGCGCCATCGTTGGCCTTTTCAACGGTACTCGGACTGATGTGCGTGAACTTCTGGGCCTTCCGATTGCAAACGAATGCGATCGTCGCCTAGCTGTGATTACTGCGAAGGAGGCGGAGAAGAAGGCCGGAGCGGCTGTGCAAGCTGAGACGATCAAGATCAATCGGCAGAAGGAACTTGCAGAGTACGCCAAAACGGTGCTTGACGACCCGGGCCTATGGCTGAACCAGGCGCATCCTGATCTCGACGGACGCTCGCCTTTGGAAGCCGCGTATCATGGCTATCACGCTGCCGGGAAGGCGCGGGGGATCCTTTCCGCGATCGAACGCCGCCAACAGGCTGACCGTGACAGCCTAGCCGAGGCAAATTTGTGGCGCCAGAAACTGCGCAAAGCGGTTGAACAGCGATTGAGTAAGGAAGATGCCGAGTTATTCTTGAACGACCGAGATGATGACTACAATCGTGCGACGGCCATCATGTTTTGCCGGGACGAGGGGAACTATCGAACGGTCCTTCGCAAGCTAGACGTCTGGGTCAACGCGTTCGGTTCTAAGCGAAACCGCCCATTCTAAACTTCATCGCAAAGCGTCCGAATGACTTGGCTCTGCGTCGGAGAAATGACCTGGCCCAGAGGCAATTGCATGTTCTGACCTAATGCCCTTTCACGAAAGCGCCTTCGCCGTAGTGAAATTGCGTTGAAGTTTGGCAGGTCATGCCGGGCCGAAACTTGGCGGCAAAATAATCGTCGAGGCTGTCAGCGCTTTCGTCGGATACATGAGGATCAGAACGTTGTGCTTCGTGTCGAATGCCTCTGCTAGGCATTCGTGCGGACTGCCGTTCCTGTCCGGGATCGATAGCGACACGGGCGCCGTCATCTTGCGGCCGATCGGCAGCACCGGCCCCAGCATATGATTGAGGGTGATCTTGGTGTCTGACGGTCGCCCGAACTGCGCGACGAACGCCGGAGACGGTTCGATTCGCCGGACAAATGCTTCAGCGCCGTGGCCATTCGCCAATTGGATCGGTTCCAGGATGTAGACGACACAAGCTCGATGATTTGTCCGGGCAAACTCGCGTGCTGAGGCGTAAATCGACGCGCCGAATTTCTTTGCGAGGTTTATGGGCGTCTTAATGTCGAAAGGACAGTCGGCGGCGTGCCGCGCATAGGTGTCGCCTTTAAATAGGGCGAAGCGCGCGAAGTTGTTCGCCTCGCGCTCGAACTGGTCTGCGATTTCGGGAGCAAGGGTCTTTTCGCAATCCTGGAAGAAACGAAAAAGCTTACGATGGGTTGGCAAATCGTGATGTGCGGTTTCGTGTAGAGTTAGGAACGTCTGCTTCGGCTTCGCGACCGTGTTGTCGATGTGAATCAGGCTCTCAGCCGCATCATAGAGGCCAAACACTTTGGCAACCGCAGATTTGATTCGCACGCCTGCGTCAGCGGTTTTGCCTCTCACATAAGCGATGATGGCGGCGGCATCGAACAAGCTTGTAGGCGCAAGCCGCACTTGGGCGGCAGCGAGAATGTCATTCAGCGGCACGGGAAATCGATCCCAGGCGTCTGCGCGGTCGAGAAGCTTGCGCGCCCGCTCCTCGACGGCGCGAAGGTCTTCGGGGTCGAGGCTACTGTCGTCAGGCTTTGTCACCCGGTCGTTTCCTACTTCTTATAAACTGGAGATATTGAATCATTTCAGCTTCTTCTTCTGCTGAAAGATTATGCTCCGCGAAAGTGGCCACCCTCCCATGTCTTTGGCTGTCATCGCGCGTGGTTGGTGACGTCAGGTATCCTGCCATCTCCATCAGCTTCTCGAAGCTTATGGCATACAACTCAGCAAGCGCGTGCAAAATATTCGGCGACGGTTTCTGAATCTTATCGTTTTCAATTTGGCTCAGATATGCGTTCGATACTTGTTTGCTCGTCGCCTCCTCGACCTCGCGCAGAGTCATTTGTCGGTCGGTACGAATCGAGACAAGATACTGTCCTAGCGTCGGCTTTACGGCACTTTTTTCGTCGATCCGAGTTGGCATAGCAGCGTCCTCCTACAACGCTTTGTTCTCCTTACGATTCTAGCAGCCGCCGCTCATGGCGTCAAGCTTGCAAAGTTTTTGCTTGATATCCTTAGCATGCTATGTCATATGTGAAACCGAGGCGGCCGTGGTGGCAGCCCCATTCTCCAAGGAGAACACAATGACTGAACACAATGACATGAAGGGGGACGACCCCGGCGTGGAGGAGGTCCTCGACGAAATTGCCGACCTCGAAGAATACGCGAAGCTCGGCAAGCGGCCGCCCCTAGCCAAGGGTTACCGGCTTCGTGTGAACGGCGAGGCTTTCGTCGTTTATGAACCGGAGCCAACCGGCCGCGCAATTCTGACACTCGCTGGTCTAATCCCCCCGGAGGATTATACCCTGCGGGTCAAGCTCGCGGGCGAAAAGCTGCGCAAGGTCGAGCTCGATGAGAAGATCGATCTGCGCCACCCGGGCGTCGAGAAGTTCAAGGCGCTGCCGCGCGACCAGACGGAGGGCTGATCCATGACCCTCCGTCGCCAGTTCGACCTGCTCCCCGTCGACCGAGAGTTTCTCGAGGAGTACGAACTGCCGTGGGAAACGATCGTGGATGGCTCCCAGTGGGTGCTCATCCACGATTTTCCGACGCCACACGGCTACAACCACGCGCGCGTCACCGCGGCGATCCGTATCGAGACCGGATATCCGAACACCGAGCTCAACATGGTGTATTTCTTTCCAGCCCTCGCGCGGATCGACGGCAAGCCTATCGGCGCAACGGAGGTGCAGCAGCCGCTCGACGGGAAGTCATACCAACGCTGGTCTCGTCACCGTACTGGAGCGAACCCCTGGAAGATCGGGCGCGACCATCTAGGGACGCACATCATCCTGATCGAAGACTGGCTGGAGCGGGAGTTCGAAAAATGCCCCCTCGCATAGCGCTTGCATTCTCAGGCGATCAGCATGCCCACCTGATGAGCTTCCTGTTTCCCGGAGATGGCAAAGAGGTCGTGGCGATACTGCTTTGCGGGCGGCGCGAAGGCGACCGCAGCCATCGTCTCGTAGTCCGGGAAATCCACGGAATTCCCTACGACGACTGCTCCGAACGCACACCGATGCGGGTCACCTGGCCACCCGATTATATTGCGCCGATGCTGGATCGGGCCGGGGCCGAAAGGCTTTCTGTGGTCAAGGTCCACAGCCATCCGACTGGCTATGGCGCGTTCTCCGGAATTGATGACGAGGGCGACGCCCGCCTCCTGCCGATGATCCGCGGATGGGTCGAAGCGGACATTCCGCACGGCAGTGCCGTCATGCTGCCCTACGGCCAGATGTTCGGCCGAGTCCTTTTGGGCGACGGCAATTTTGCGCCGATCGATTGCATCTCGGTCGCGGGCGACGATCTCCATTTTTGGTACGCCGACACGGGTAGTGCCATATTGCCCGATTTCGTCGCGTCTCATGCGCAGGCTTTCGACGAAGGCACGATCCAGCGGTTGCGCCGCTTGTCCTTTGCCGTTGTCGGGGCCTCCGGTACGGGAAGCCCAACCGTCGAGCAACTTTTGCGGCTCGGTGCGGCCGAGATCGTCATCGTCGATGACGATCACATGGAGGACCGCAACATCAATCGGATCCTGAACTCGACGATACAGGATGTGAAGGACAGGCGCAGCAAGGTCGACGTGCTGGCCGATGCTGCCGAACGGGTCGGGCTTGGTACGCGTATCATCCGAGTGGCGAAGAACCTCTGGCACCCTGACGTCGTCCGTGAGGTCGCCCAGTGCGACGTGATATTTGGCTGCATGGACACGATCGACGGTCGCTATCTCCTAAATGCGCTCGCCTCCTACTACACGATCCCGTATTTCGATATCGGCGTCCGTCTCGACGCCGTAAGGGATGGTTTTGGCAGGGGCCGCATCCGAGAAGTTTGCGGCACCGTCAACTATCTGCGGCCTGGTCGCTCCAGCCTGATGAGCCGTCGGTTGTTCACAATGGCCGACGTTGCCGCGGCCGGGCTCCGTCGTAACGACCCGCACGCTCATGAGCGCCAGGTCGAAGACGGATACATCAGAGGCATCGTGGCGCATCGGCCCGCTGTCATCAGCGTGAATATGTTCGCCTCTGCACTCGCCGTTGATGAGTTCCTGGCCCGCGTCCATCCCTTCCGGGAAGAACCCAACTCGAACTATGCGAGCGTGACATTTAGCCTTGCCAGCATGGAACTGATCAGCGATCCCGAGGAAGGCATCTGCGATATTTTGGGTGGCACCGTGGGTATCGGCGACACAACTCCGCTACTCGGCATCATGGAATTGGCCCGATGCCCGCCATCTTGAACTGGCTTCAGTCCTTTCTTGAGGGGGCGAGGGCGCGCCTCAATCAATGGCTGCGTCCGCCATATCGCACGGTGATTGCGCGGGATTCCCTCCCAAAAAGGCTAAAGCGGAAAACCATCTATGTCGTTGAGGACGACGGGTTTGAAGAACAGGCGGCGATGCTGTGTCCTTGCGGCTGCCGTCGCGTCCTACACATGAACCTGCTTCCGGATGAACGCCCATGCTGGCGTCTCACTCGGCATCGGGATGGCACTGCAAGCCTTCACCCTTCCGTCTGGCGAAAGAAGGATTGCAGGTCACATTTTTGGTTCAGACACGGCCGTGTCGAATGGTGTCGGGAGATCGACACGTAGCGTGGGACAAACCGAGTATGACAGGCACCTGAGTCGCCCGTCGCCGGGCATTTCCTAAGGAGCGCCCAACCGCTTATCGTACGATTGGATCCAGGACGGATCCACCAGAGAGGCCACACAACCTCGCGTGCAGCGCCATAACTTCATGCTCAGTCAAGCTTGCGATGCAGTCAGCTGCAAATCTGGCTCTTTGTCCTTCACCAATTTCCCAAATGTACCTTAATCTAACAGGCAGAAAGTTTGGGCAACCATTTTCCGAATTCTCCCATAATATATTGAACAATTCTGCTATTACCCTCTTTTGTCCTAACTGCTTAGCTATCAAAGAAGGATTCGAAATAATATACTGCTTGGTAATCTGCTTTAGAAGTTTGACCTCAGCTAAGGTGTCCAACGGAATATGTAGCCCGTTTCCCCCTTCGGTCAACTTCGCGGCTGTTAGGAAGCGTCCAATTAGGAAGGATGTCAGGCTGCGAAGCGCCACTCGCTGCTCGCGAGAACCTTCATAAGTGGTATTTAGGAGCACACTAAAGGTGGTGTTAAGCACGAGTGCTAGGCGGTCGAACCCTTTGTTCAATTGCGCAAGTGCGTCAATCGGAGCCCCGAACCAGACCTCATGAGTCTTGCGAATGATATCTTGGGAGCCTTCATTAAGGATGTGGTTCCAGGGTATTGCTCCGACCCTATGAAAGTCCTCCAGATCGTGAACTGAATAGGCGATGTCATCGGCCCAATCCATCAGTGCGGCTTCGGTAGTTTGGAACGCGTGGTCTTGGTACTTTCTCGCGAAATCAAAGTCGGCTTGATCGACGGTGTAGGCACCCCACTTTTTCCTCCTTTCTGGCTTTGTTGGATCTCGCGTCCAAGGGTACTTTAAGCAAGCCGCAAGGGTGGCGCGGGTCAAATCCAATCCGAGACAGTCGGGATATCGAACGCCCAGCTTGGTCAAAATTCGAAAAGTTTGAGCATTGCCCTCGAACCCGTCAGAATCTTCCTTGGCCTCCACTAGTTCGTTGAGTTTGCTTTCTCCAGCATGCCCGAATGGAGGATGACCCAAATCGTGCGCGAGGCAAGCAGCCTCCACCACCTCGACATCAACGCCCAGTTTCTTCGCGAGCTTGGGATCGGCATTGATACAATTTTGAGCGAGCCTTCTCCCGACCTGGGCTACCTTGTACGTGTGTTGTTGCCGGGTGTGAAACACATCGGCTTCGCCTACCCTAACGATCTGAGTAACGCCGGCGAGACGATGCAACGCGGAAGAATACTGAATTCTATCGCGGTCGACTTCAAATGGTCTTCGCTGGTCTTTTTCAGGTGTGCTGTGGAGGCGCTTTCTCCGAGCCGCATCCGTCCATTCACGCGATGCCATTCGTGGCTTAAGCAGCCTGCAAAGTTTTGCCTGGCCTGAAGAAACGCATCTCTCTGTCGATACGAATCTGATTACGGCTCATGGCTAGATGCAATGCAGCCTGCACCTCTCGGCGCGAGTATCCGTCCGCCGTGAGAAGCTCGACGAGCCGCTTGGGATCAATGGCTCGGTTTTCTTTGCGGATATGCCGCAGCAATGCATCTCTTGCCTCAGCGATTCGCTGTTCCATGCGACGGTCTCCCTCGGTCACAACGTTGTCTCATACCCATAAATTTTTGACAACAAGTTAGGTTGCAGGCTGCATGCCATCGTTGGCGGGACCAGCTTCGCGCGCGGCCATCACGTCCATCACGATAGCCTTTACACGCGCTAGATCGATTCCCTCGACCAAGAGGCGAGTGGACAATAATTGAGTGAACTCATCAGGGTCGGTCAAACCATCCCGCGCTGCCGATTTCCTGAGGGGCTTGTGCGACGCGTGGTTGCGTCCGGCGAGCGCGGCAGCAATTTTCTTCGTCACTCGATTGGCGGCACGACGGGACGGATCGTTTTGCACGTGAGCGTAGATAGCCGTCGAACGCGGGTTCGAATGACCCAGAATCGCACCCGTCAGTGCCAGCGCTTCACCTGTTGAGATCGCGGTCGAGCCGATCGTATGCCGAAGCGTGTGAGGGGTAACGCCGGGAAGCTTCGCCTTCTTGATAGCCTTTGCCCAGATACGCTTGGTGCCCTGGAAATAGCCGTCGCCTCGCTCCGCTGGGAATACGAAATCGCTGCCTGCCTCACGTGGCAGGCCTTCGAGCAGCGTGACAGCGGCAGCTCCTAGCGGTCGGATTGATTTGCCCGTCTTGCTGTCGTCGAGTTCCAAAAGCCCCTCGCTGAGATTTACCTCGGTCCATTTGAGCGACGCAATCTCCTCTCGTCGGCAGCCAGTCAACGCCCAGAGCCGTGCAATATTGACCGCCTTTGAATTGACCCCTTCGGCTTCCAGCTCATCCAGAGCCGACCCGAGACGCGTCACCTCGTCAAGCGCGAGGAAGCGTTTTCGCTGGTTGTCCGTCTTGCGGACGGCTGCCGTCTCGCAAGGGTTCCTCTGGACGATTTCGCTACGGATCGCGAAACTGAAAACAGCCGATAAGTCCCGCACGACCTTGCGAGCGGCTCCCTCACCGCCTCGTACAATGATGCGTTTTCGGGGGCCGACCTTTTCGTCTCGATTCGTCTTTCCAGCGGTGACGTCGCGGACGAATCGTTCGATGTCCCCGGCATTCAATTCGCTGACGCGCTTATGTCCGAGCAAAGGTACAACATGGTTGCGCAGGCGTGCCAGCGTGAGTTGCTTGGTCAACGGCTTCATTGCCTGACCTTGCCGCTGCCCGCGCTGAATAACGCAGCCTTCCTCTTCATACAGGTCGACCAAGCCGACGATCTTCATCTCACGCCGCTTCAAGCGGCGCTCATCCGCTGGATCCTCACCCTTGGCTACACCACCAAGAACAATTTTCGCCTGCTTGCGCGCCTGTTCGGGAGTGAGAGGGCCAAACCTACCTATCGTTACGAAGCGCTGGGCTGCCGATCGACCACCGCCTTCGGCACGGTACCGGACGACGAAAGTCTTGGCCCCGCTAGTTTCGACCCGAAGGCCGAAGCCGGCCAGTTCGCTGTCCCAAATGAAATACCGCTGGTCTCTCTTATCGGCGGAATCAACCACCCGTTTCGTAAGAGCTACGCCGACGCGCTTTGCCACAGAATGATCTCCTCAAGACCCCTCTTGGTCAACACCTGGTCAACACCTGGTCAACACCGAGAAGAAAAAGCTCAGGCTACCTTAGCGAACGACCGAAAATAACGTCAAGTATTATCAACATGTTATCGTGCTATCGGATATTAGCGGATACTGTGGAGTAGCCTCTCTCTAACCTTGCCAAGGTTGGGGTCGAGCGTTCGAATCGCTTCACCCGCTCCAGTTTCCTTCAAGGAAGCAAGCGCTATGAAAAAGGGCCGGATCGATCCGGCCTTTTTCATTTTTGCCACCGACACAAATGTTGGACGCTCATGGCGCCGGCCGGTGATTACGCCGTGGCCGCGGTTCCGATCCGGCAGCGCGACAGCCGATAGCGACTATCTCGCTATCCGACTATGGCGGCCTCGTTAAGCACGCCAATTATTCCGTATAAAACAGTTGTTTAGCTTCCCTGTGTTCGGCGTTTAACTGCCCTGCGTCAGTAGATTAACAAGTGAGACTTGACTGACGGCGACAGCATTAGCTATCGTAAGTGCATCGGCGTCACTTTATTGAGCGCAATCTCATCAATTTGTTCGCATCTGTAGAGCGCTAAAGGCATTTTCTAAACCTTGGGGGCTGCTGATGGCTTTGAATCGCTTGGAAAAACTTGGTCGATGCGCCGCATTTTTGCTCGCCATGACTCTTGTTCATTCAAGCTCGGCGTTGGCCGCCACCTCCTCCGAAAAGGTGCTGGAAAATCCTAGGCAGCAGTATTTAATATTTAAGGCGGCGGTGAAGTCCATATACATCTATAACACCGACTATGGTGAGGCCGCGAATGGCGGATACAACCTAGTGGATTGCGACGTCGTTAGTCCCGACCATTATCTCGCTTCTTTCGGCAAGGATGGGCGCACGATGGTGCGCAGCAAAAGAAATGAACCGGTGGCGGGTCTCTTGCTGACGGCCCAATCAACGGTATCCATGGTCGAAGCTTTGAAGCATGCAGGTTATCCGGCCTCCGTTGCGGACCGGCCGATACAGCAATTTGAAACCGCCGCCATCGCATTTTTCGCTCGCAATCCCGATTACGACGCCATCGACACAAGTGATTTCTACGACTTGCTCGACAAGTTTCATAAACAGGTATTTTCCGAGGCCGAAAAATATCGAGCAAGCGCCAAGAAGAAATTGCCTGATCTGATTTATTTGACGGATTGCGGTGATGGAGAATGGCCGGTGCATGTCCGTACAATCCCGTCCAACGGCCGAGTGGTTTGGATACCGGAATTTTTCTATCGACTCTGCAAGGTGCAGAAGCTCGACCCGGACAATGAGAAGCAATGCGACAGATGGCGCGAGGCGCCGGACAACATTGTGAACGTGATTGGCGACTACCGATATCGCGCAAGCTGGCCCGACGGAAGTTTAAAAACAGGCGCGCTCAAATTCGCGAATCGTGAGCAGGAACACCTGACGATCCGAAAGCCGTCAAAATGAGCGGCCTTGAAGGCTTTCGTGATCTGCTCAAGGAATATACGGCTCTCCTGGGTTGGGCAGTTGCGACGGCCGCGTTGCCCTTCATGACCAGTTTGGCGGGCTTCGCCCCGCCTTGGCCGCCCGGCGTGCAGTTGCTCACGGCATTGGTGGGTCTGCTCGTTCTCGTTCTGGTCTACCAACTGCTGAGAGCTTCGCTTCGAAAGAGAACGAACCGCACGGTGCTGATTGGCGCTGGCGTGTTCGTGGCTGCATGCGTTCTGTATTCAGTCTTGTTTTCGCTTTTTGTCTTCGAGATACCGGCCATCAAGCAAAATCGTGTCAAAGGGTTTATCTGCACTCCGGAGGCTCAGCTGGTCTTCGCATCGAAATGCCCCTATCTCGACCTTGACGAGTTGAGCGGTGCTCAGTTCGAGGCGGGTCGGCTTTGGACCGCTCCCTCCATCGCGGCAATGCGCACGATGATTCTTGCCGATTGGCTGATCATGTTTGGAGCGCTCGCAGCCGTTTTTGGAAGCTTTGTGGTGTTCCAGAGCGATCAACCGCCGCGTCGAAGGACCAGCAACCATGACGGCGGTGCCCGATCATGAAGAGCGGTTGAGAAAAGGCTCGGCAGGCGAGGGCGCAAATTGCATCCTGACGGCCTTGCCTTCGCGTAGCGTCCGCCTTCCGGAAAGTATCCGCTGCCCATCAGACTTGAGTCGCATGCCGAAGGGACTGTAGAGCCTCTTTTGCCGGGCGCCCGACAACTATATGTTGTGTGAAAGTGCTGGAATTAATCCGGCCGGGCAGTCTCGCGGGAGGCATTCCCGCAAGTCGTTACGTTGGGGCATAGCTGGAGCAATTCCAGGAAAGTGTGAGCGGTTATGCTCGGCGACTTCGCCGTAGCCTTCCGTTCGGAATTGCGTCAAAGCAAGATAGAACAGACGTCGGCCATGAGGTTCACAGCCTTACAGGATCCGTGCGGCCAATGGATGGTGTTTGATTTGCGGTCCGGTTTCCCGGCGCGAATACCGGACATGCTGCTGCTTGGCCCGACTCGCGAGGAGGCGCAGCAGCTCGCGGGGCAGGCAAATGAATTCCTCTCGGTGCCGCGCTCGGCCGTACCTCTTTCTCGATATTTGATCGCCCCGCGATGGAACGATTGGGCATCGTCGGAAATTTAGCTTGCGCTAAAACAAGGAGCGCCCATGAGGTTCGCGGCAATGCAGGATCCCTGCGACGACTGGCTTGTCTGCGATCTGGTTTCCGATCTCCCGGCGGAGATAGCAGGCCGGCTGCTGATCGGGCTGACGCAATGCGAAGCCGAGCACCTTGCCGACCAGGGCAATGCCGAGCCAATCGGGCAGGCCGTCGATTGGCCGGTCCCATTCGCCAGCGTCGCCTGAAGGCGCCCGGCCTCGGCGACCCGCCTCGCCGACCGCGCATCGGCGATTCAACCCCAGATCACATCGGATAACATTTGCGTTCCACCTCCGTTTCAACACCGGGGCGGCTTTCTATATGTCGTTTCTGGGCCGAGATCCGCCGGCGGCGAATGGCCAGCACCGCGACACGACGCGACCGGACGGCCCGTTTTCGGAAAAAGCGGTCTTGCCGCTTCCTCCATCACGAGGAGATGTCATCATGCGTTCTTTCACCCCAAAACTCATCGCGGCCGCCTCGATCTTCGCGGCCATACCGCTTTCGAGCGCCTATGCCGTGCACCGCCACCATAGGGCGCAGGTCGACACAATGACCACGGCGTCGGTGCCGGCGGAGCCCGAAGCGAGAGCCGCGACGCAGCAGCTGCTTGGCGTGAAGCAAGGTATCCGTGCGGCCAGGCAGGCCGGCAAGATCACGCAGGAACAGGCCCGCGACCTGATGCGGCAGGCCGATAGCATCCAGCCCGCCGGCGGCCGTTCTGCGATCGGGCGGGTCAATGAGCTGGACCAGCGGCTCCGAAACGTTACCGGCCAGGGAATCTATATGGGCGACGGCTCGGACGGCGGCTATTATCCGAACGGCTGACCGCCTGCATGAGCGGTGCGATGCGGCAGTCATGGAGCAATTCCGGGAAAGCCGGATCGTGGCCCGGCGCCGTCGCCTTCGGCCCGCATCGCACGAAGTAAGGACCTGAAGCGGCCCGGCGTTTCGCAAGATCGCCGAACCGCTTCACGCCTTGGCGCTGCCGTCACCGATCCTGCCGCTACGCCAGCCGCGCCCGCGTCGTCCTCGGCGTCGCCAGCAGCAGGCTTGTCTCGCTCCCCGTAATGCCGGGGATCAGCCGGATGCGGCGCAGCACCGCGTCGAAATCCGTTAGCGTGGCGGTGCCGAGCTCGACCACCAGGTCCCAGCGGCCGTTGGTGGTGTGGATGGTCGAGACCTCGGCGAGGCCGCCGAGCGCCTTGACGACGCGGTCGGCGGCGTGGCCCTCGATCTCGATCGTCATCACGCCGCGTATCTTCTGATCGACCGCGTCGGCGCGCAGCACCACCGTGTAGCCGATGATCTCGCCGGACTTTTCCAGCCGTTCCATCCGCGACCTGACCGTGGCGCGCGACACGCCGAGATCGATGGCGAGGTCGGATACGCTGCGCCGCGCATCGTGCCTCAGCAGCGTCACCAGTTTCTCGTCGAGAGCGTCCATGGCTTTCCATTTCGATCAAATCATCTGGTCAATATGATAGATTAGTCTTCTCGAAATGCCAATTTTCGCTGTTCAAACCGCCAGCGGCTGATGGTTCACTCTTCCAATCAATCGCAAGGTGAGAAAAATGCGCTGCAGGATCGTCGGCGCGCCGGTGCAGGACGGCGCGGGCAGGATGGGATGCGAAATGGGGCCGAGCGCGCTGCGCACGGCAGGGCTGGTCTCGGTGCTGGCCGAGCTCGGCCATGAGGTCGAGGACTGGGGCGCGGTCGAGAAGGCCGCGGCGCGCCCGGTGGTGCACGGCAATCTCGCGCTGAAGGCGCTGCCGGAGATCTCCGCCTGGACGGCGGCGATCGCCGAGACCGCCTACACGGCGTCGCGGGACGCCATGCCGATCTTCCTCGGCGGCGACCATTCGATCTCCGCCGGCACCGTGTCCGGCGTGGCGCGCCGCGCCGCCGAGCGCGGCCGGCCGCTCTTCGTGCTGTGGCTCGACGCGCATCCCGATTTCCACACGCTCGACACCACCACCAGCGGCAATCTGCACGGCGTGCCGCTCGCCTATGCCAGCGGCCAGGCCGGCTTCAAGGGCTATTTCCCGGATCTGCCGCAAGCAGTCGACCCGGCCCGCATCTGCGCCATCGGCCTGCGCAGCGTCGACCCGGCCGAGCGCCGCGCGCTCACTGAAGCCGGCATCACCGTGCACGACATGCGCGCCATCGACGAGCACGGCATCGCGCCGCTGCTGCGCGCCTTCCTGGCCCGTGTCGAGAAGGAGAACGGGCTCTTGCATGTCAGCCTCGACGTCGATTTCCTCGATCCTTCGATCGCGCCCGCCGTCGGCACCACCGTGCCGGGCGGCGCCACCTTCCGCGAGGCGCATCTGGTGATGGAGATGCTGTCCGATTCAGGCCTCGTCTCGAGCCTCGACCTGGTCGAATTGAACCCGTTCCTCGACGAGCGCGGCCGCACCGCCACCCTGATGGTCGACCTCACCGCCAGCCTGATGGGCCGCCGCATCATGGACCGCCCGACCCGCAGCCATTCCGGAAGCCTCTGATCATGACCCAGCCTTCGCGCCTCGCCATCGTTCCCTTCGTCAGCGTCGACCGCATGATGAAGCTGGTGCTCGCCATCGGCGTCGAGCGCTTCCTCACCGAGCTCGCCGCCTATATCGAGGAGGATTTCCGCCGCTGGGAGCTGTTCGACAAGACGCCGCGCATCGCCTCGCACAGCCATGACGGCGTCATCGAGCTGATGCCGACCAGCGACGGCAAGATGTACGGCTTCAAATATGTCAACGGCCACCCGAAGAACATGCGCGAGGGCCGCCAGACCGTCACTGCCTTCGGCGTGCTCGCCGATGTCGGCTCCGGCTATCCGATGCTGCTCACCGAGATGACCATCCTGACGGCGCTGCGCACCGCCGCCACCTCGGCCGTCGCCGCCAAATACCTGGCGCCGAAGGGTTCGCGCGCCATGGCCATCATCGGCAATGGCGCCCAGTCCGAATTCCAGGCCATTGCCTTCAAGGCGCTCATCGGCATCGACCGGCTGCGGCTCTACGACATCGACCGCTCGGCCTCGGAAAAATGCGCCCGCAACCTCGCCGGCAAGGGTTTTGATATCACCATTTGCTCGACCGGCCAGGATGCCGTGGAAGGCGTCGACATCATCACCACGGTGACCGCCGACAAGCAGTACGCCACGATCCTCACCGACAACATGGTCGGCTCCGGCGTCCACATCAACGCCGTCGGCGGCGACTGCCCCGGCAAGACCGAGCTGCACCGCGACATCCTCTTGCGCTCCGACATCTTCGTCGAGTTCCCGCCGCAGACGCGCATCGAGGGCGAGATCCAGCAGCTCGACGCCGATCATCCGGTGACCGAGCTGTGGCAGGTGATGACCGGGAAGGCCGAGGGCCGCAAGTCGGCCGAGCAGATCACGCTGTTCGATTCCGTCGGCTTTGCCACGGAAGATTTTTCCGCGCTGCGCTACGTCCGCGACCAGCTCCAGGCCACCGGCCTCTATGAGGAGCTCGACCTGCTCGCCGACCCCGACGAGCCGCGCGACCTGTTCGGCATGCTGGAGAGGGCGGCCATACAGCCGGCGGCGTGAGGGAGTTCGTTGAGGCGATTTCATACGGCGGGATAATCGCATAGGGCGCTCCCCTCTCCGTCCCGGCTTCGCCGAGCCACCTCTCCCCCGCCTCTGGCGGGGGCGAGGAACCCAAGCTTGCGAAGGCCGTGCCCTCGGTGATTAGCGTTTCCTCTCCCCAGAAACGGGCTACGCTATGCACACATCTTCTGTGACTGGCGCGACTGATCGACCTGAGGCTTGATTGCCAGGTGGTTCCCCCAATCCGTCGCTGCTTCGCAGCGCCACCTTTCCCCCCTCCGGAGGGAAAGGAAGGGAGCGTTGCTGGACTGGCGTTGACGGCAAAAAGCTTGGCCCCTTTCCTCTACCCCGTCGATCGGGGGAGAGGTGGCTCGGCGAAGCCGAGACGGAGTGGGGGTCGATCAGCGCGCTGCCATGCACGCTATCGCCAAAAGCCGGCCGCTTGGAAATGT
This sequence comes from Mesorhizobium sp. B2-7-2, assembly GCF_006440775.1. GTDB lineage: Bacteria > Pseudomonadota > Alphaproteobacteria > Rhizobiales > Rhizobiaceae > Mesorhizobium. The sequence goes on from NZ_VFTZ01000020.1 coordinate 95,044, forward strand.
GCATGCCGTGGATGAAATGGGGGAGAGGTGGATCGGCGCGCAGCGCCGAGACGGAGCGGGGCAGCGCCCGCATCGACAATTGCCAGGCTACCCCCGTGCCGCGCAGCTTTCCCTCTCCACCAGAACCGGCGCCAGCACCTCGCGCCTTGAAGGCGCTTCCGGCTCGCCCAGCCTCTCGAGCAGCAGGCTCACCGCCAGCGTGCCGATCTTTTCCACCGGCTGCGCGATCGTCGTCAGCGGCGGCCAGGTGGTGACGGCGTAGGGGATGTCGTCGAAGCCGATCATCGACATGTCGTCGGGAACGTGCATGCCGCGCGAGCGCAGCGCGGTGACCGCGCCCATCGCCATCAGGTCGTTGCAGGCGAACACCGCGGTGATGCCGGACGCCTGCGCCATCAACTGATCCATCGCCAGGCGGCCGCCGGCGAAATGATAGTCGGAATCGACGATCGACGACGCCGGCAGCTCCACGCCTGCCTCGCCAAGCGCGCGGGCAAAACCGCGCAGGCGGGCCGGGCTGGAGCTCGAATCGCGCGGACCGCCGATGACGCCGATCTTCCTGTGGCCGAGCCCGGCCAGGTATTTCCCGGCGAGATAGCCGCCATGGTCGTGGTCGACCAGCACCGAATCGACATTGACCGACTGGATCTCGCGGTCGAGCAGCACCGCCGGCACGCTGGGCAAGAGGCGGGCGAACACCCGCGCATGGTCGGACGAGCCGGCGAAGATCAGCCCGTCGATCTGCTTGGCCATCAAGACCGAGAGATAGCGCTCCTCCTTCTCGGCATTGCCGTCGGAGTTGCACAGGATCACCGTGTAGCCGGAAACGAAGCCGGCGTCCTCGATCTGCCGCGCCACGCTTGCGAAGAACGGATTGGAATTGTCGGGGAGCAAAAGACCGATGGTCTTGGTTTCGCCGCGCCTGAGGCTGCGCGCCACCGAGTTCGGGCTGTAGCGCAGCGCCGCGATCGCGGCGCGCACGCGCTCGGCCGTTTCCGGCTCGACGTGACGCGTATGGTTCATCACATGCGAGACGGTGGCGACGGACACCCCCGCATGGCGCGCAACATCGGCGATCGTCGTCATGGCCCGTTCCCCTCAGCGGATTCTCCGCAACAGCCTCTCCCGATACGCGTCTAGGATGACCGCGAGCACGATGACAAGGCCGATTACGATGGGTTTGAAATTGTCGCCGACGCCGAGCAGCTGCAATCCGGTGGAGAGCACCTGCAGGATGCAGGCGCCGACCAGCGTGCCGATGATCGAGCCCTTGCCGCCGCTGAGGCTGGTGCCGCCGATGATGACGGCGGCAATCGCATTGAGCTCATAGCCGACGCCGGCGATCGGACTGCCGATGTTGAGGCGCAACAGATAGACCATTGCGGCGATGCCGGCGGTGAGCCCGCTGATGGTGAAGGCGGCTACCTTGTAGAAATCCGGATTGTGGCCCGACAGCCGGACCGCCTCATCATTGGTGCCGACGGCAAAGATCATGCGGCCGAAGACGGTGAAGCGCAGCACGAACCAGCCGGCGGCGATCACCAGCACCGCGACCAGGAAGATCGACGGCAGGAAGCCGCCGATGATCAGGTTGCCGAAATCGACAAAACTCTGCGGAAGGCCGGTGATGGTGGAATTGTCGCTGACCACGCGCGCGGCGCCCGCCGCCATGTTGAGCATGCCCAGCGTGACGATGAAGGAAGGGATCTTCCAGCGCGTCGAGATCCAGCCATTGAGGAAGCCACACACCGCACCCGTCGCCATGCAGGCAAGCAGCGCCAGCGTGATTGCCGCGGCCGGCGACAGGCTCTCGTTGATCATGACGGTGGCGCCGACCACGGTGCACAGCGCCAGCACCGAGCCGACCGAAAGGTCGATGCCGCCGGTGAGGATGACGAAGGTCATGCCGGCCGCCAGCACCGTGTTGATGGCGATCTGGACGAAGATCTTCAGCGCGTTGCCGGAGGTAGCGAAATAGGGGGCGGTGGCCGAGAAGAACAGCATGATCAGCACCAGCGCCAAGAGCACACCGGCATCGCGCACCAGGAAGCGCAGGAATTTCGCCCGGCCCGGAGAAACAGGCGCCGCCACGGCTATCTCGGACGTCTCGCTCATGGTCGCACATACTCCTGATAGGCGAGCGACAGGATGCGCTCCTGGTCGAAGTCGGATCGCGGCACCTCGCCGACGATCTTGTTTTTCGAAAAGACGATGATGCGGTGGCACATGCCCATCAATTCAGGCAGATCGGACGACACCATGATGATGCCCTTCTGCCGCGCCGCCAGCATCCACAGCAGCTGGTAGATCTCGCGCCGCGCGCCGATGTCGACGCCGCGCGTCGGCTCGTCCAGGATCAGCGTCGAGGTGCCGCGGAACAGCCATTTGGCCAGCACCACCTTCTGCTGGTTGCCGCCGGAGAGATTGCGCACCGCCTGCTCGATCGAGCTCGCCTTGACGCGCAGCTGGCCGACGAGATCGTTGGCGGCCGCAGCCTCCGTCTTTCGGTTGAGCAGCCCGTTGCGCGAGATCTTGCTGAGATCGGTGATGGTAATATTCTTGTCGACGGCCATGTCGAGCAGCAGGCCTTGGCCCTTGCGGTCCTCGGTGAGCAGGCTCAAGCCATGCCGCACCGCATCCTTGGGCGCGGCGATCGCCACCGGCTTGCCGTCGATCTCGACGACGCCGTCGAGCTTCGGATCGGCGCCGAACAGCGCCCGCATCGCTTCCGTGCGGCCGCTGCCGACCAGGCCGGCGACGCCGAGGATCTCGCCATGGCGCACGGCGAAGGAGATGTCCGGGGTGGAGACGTCGCGCTTCAGATTGGCGACGCTGAGCGCGACCTTGCCCAGCACGATCGAAGCGTCGAAACCATATTCGTCGGCGATGTCACGGCCGATCATCATGCGCACCAGGTCGGGCACGGTGAGGCCGTGCAGGTCGCGCGTCGCGACCAGTCTGCCGTTGCGCAAAATGGTCACCCGGTCGCCGATCTCGAACACCTCATGCAGCCGGTGCGAGATGTAGATGATGGTGACGCCCTTGGCCTTCAGCCGCTTGATGATGGAAAACAGCCGCTCGATCTCCGGCGGCGTCAGCGTCGCCGTCGGCTCGTCCAGCACCAGAAGCTTCGAGTCGTAGCTCAGCGCCTTGGCGATCTCGACCAGCTGCATCTGCGCGACGCCGAGCGCCTCGACGCGTATGCGCGGATCGATGTCGAGGCCGACTTCCTTGAGCAGCACCAGCGCGCGGCTGTTGAGCGCCTTGCGGTCGACGATGCCGAAAGCGCGGCGCGGCAGGTTTTCCAGCATCAGATTCTCGGCGATGCTGAGATAGGGCAACAGGTTCAGCTCCTGATGCACGACGCGGATGCCGCTCTGCTGCGCGTCATGCGGCGTCTTCGGCCGGTAGGGCTGGCCGTTGAAGGCGATCAAGCCCGAATCCGGCTGGTAGATGCCGGCGAGCAGCTTGATCAGCGTCGACTTGCCGGCGCCGTTCTCGCCCAGGATGATGTGGGTCTCGCCGCGCGCGATCGATAGCGACACCTCGCTCAGCGCGATGGCGCCGGGAAAGGTCTTTCCGACCCCTTCAAGAGAGAGAATCGCATCCATGGGCGGCAGAATCCTAAACCGTGCCCGTCGGCGACGATAGCGGCGCGGACGCTCGTCACCGCCGCCGGAACTGGCGGCGGCGGTGACGAGAGAGACAAAGCCTGGCGCCGGAAGGGAGTGCCGGCGCCTAGGCTCTCCTCATGCCGTGACCAGCTTGACGTCGGTCTTGACCCAGCCGGAGAATTTCTCGCCGGCGAGCTCGCGCAGGCCGTAGTCGATGCCCATCGCCGCCATCTTCGCGCCATACTGCTCGACGGTGGCGAGCATCTTGCCTTCCTTCAGCAGCGGACCGACGGCCGGGATGTTGTCGAAGCCGACGACCTTGATCTGGCCGGACTTACCGGCAGCGTCGATCGCCTTGACGACGCCGAGCGCCATCGAATCGTTGGCCGCCATCACGCCTTGGATGTCGGGATGCTGGGTGAGGAAGTTGGTCATCAGCGTGTTGGCTTCCTCGGTTTCCCAATGCGCGGTCTTGGAGTCGAGCAGCTTCAGCTTGTACTCCTTCACCGAATCGTCGAAGCCGAGCTTGCGCTGCTTGGCGTTGTCGGCCTCGGGATTGCCCTCGAGGATGACGACCTTGCCGCCCTTGCCCAGCGCCTTGCCGAGCGCGTCGCCGGCCAGCTTGGCGCCGGCCCGGTTGTCCGGACCGAAGAAGGCGAGGTCGATGCCGGCCTTCTTCTTGGCCTCGGTGTCGAGCGCCACGTCGATGTTGATGACCTTGATGCCGGCCTTCAGCGCCTTGGCGATCGGCGTGACCATGGCCTTCGAGTCGGCCGGCGCGACGACGATGATGTTGTAGTTCTGGGTGATGAAATTCTCGATCGCGTCGACCTGCGCGGCGAAGTCGCGCTCGTCCTTCATGCCGACGGCGGCGAAGTCGAACTTGTCCTTGTTCTTCGCCGCATACTCCTCCGCGCCGGCCTGCATCTGCTTGAAGAACTCGTTGGCCAGGGACTTCATGACCAGGCCGACCTTCGGCTTGTCGGCGGCGAGAACCGGCCCGAGCGGCAAAGCGAGCGCGCCGGCGGCCAAGGCGCTGGTCTTAAGGAATTGGCGGCGCGAGAACGAGCCAAGCCCATGCGTGTTCGAAATCTTGCTCATTAGTCTCCTCCACTTGATTGAGCCGTAATCGGTTACGTAACCGATTACGCCGGAGAGTAGAGCGCGAATTTGGAAAGTGTCAATATCAGGAGCAGCCCCCGACTGGAGGGTTGGCCGCATTCATCCGCGTCTTCAACCACTTGGTTGAAGGTGAGCGCGTGAAATCCTATCCGAAAAATGCCCGTGCGTAAGTCCGGGCGAACTCCCTGAAACTGGTCGGCCGGACACCGAAGGCGTCGTGCGTGGCGAGATGGACGCGGGACTTCGGCCGCCTAAGACGCTCTTGCAACTGCTCGCCAAGCGCATCGACAAAATCCGCAGGGGCACCGCTACCGAGCAGCGTGCGGCGGCGTTCTTCCCAGCTGACCGGGACATATCTCACCGGCCTTCCAATCGCGGCCGATATCCGTTCAGCCAGCTCGTGCATCGTCAGCGCTTCCGGCCCTGTCATGTCCAGGCTCTCGCCCTGGTGGCCGCCGTCCCGCAACAGCCGGCAGGCGACCTTCGCGATGTCCTCGATGGCCACCGGCGCAAGCTCAATGCCGGCGAAGGGCAACCGCAACTCGCCGTCCCGGCTTATGGTCGAAGCCTCCCTGAGATAGACCTGCATGAACTGCGAAGGCCGAAGATGCGTCCATGCCGGGCCTGCCGCTTCGAGATGGTCTTCGATCTCTTCATGCATGCGCGTGAACCGGAATTTGGCCGGATCGAACCCGATCCCGGACTCAGCTCCGGAAAATTTGACGACATGCTGGACACCGGCCTGCCGGCACAGATCGATGAAGTTGCATTGCGTTTCGCGCATATCCGGTGTCCCCGACGAGATCAGCAACACCCGCGTGACGCCCTCAAGCGCGGTCTTGACATCGTCTCCAGCCCGCATGTCGCCTTCGATCGCGTCGATGCCCGGCAGCTTGTCGAGACCGGCGGCCGACGCCTTGTGAGCGCTTCTTACCAAAGCCCTCGCCGGCACATGGTTTTGCGCCAGCTCACGAACAATTATCTGACCGCTCAAGCCGGTCGCGCCCGTCACCAATATCATCCGTCTTTCCTTTTCACGGCCGGCCGAATCCGCCCGGCAAAACGCCTCGCCCTGCCAAGACGAGACGGCGGATGAAAAGGATTCTCGACTGTCGAAAAAAATTTACCGGCCGCGACCCGGGTCGGCCGCGGCTGGATCAAGCGTCACCGCCAGCCCAGCGCCGGCGCGACATGCTTCAGGATCGACTCGATGACATGGGCGTTGTAGTCGACGCCCAGCTGGTTGGGCACGGTGAGCAGCAGCGTGTCGGCCTCGGCGATCGCGTCGTCCTCCTTCAACTGCTCGATGAGCACATCCGGCTCGGCGGCATAGGTGCGGCCGAACACGGCGCGCTTCTCCGGCTCGATATAACCAAAATGGTCCTCGCCCTCGCTGCCGCCGAAATAGGCGCGATCCATGTCGTTGACGAGAGCGAAGATGCTGCGGCTGACCGAGACGCGCGGCTCCCTGGCATGGCCGGCTTCCTTCCAGGCGGCGCGGTAGGCTCTTATCTGCTTGGCTTGCTGGACATGCAGCGGCTCGCCGGTCTCATCGAACTTCAGCGTCGAACTTTGCAGATTCATGCCGAGCTTGGCCGCCCACACGGCCGTGGCGTCGGTGGCCGCGCCCCACCAGATGCGTTCGCGCAGGCCCGCCGAGAAGGGTTCGAGCCTGAGCAGGCCGGGCGGGTTGGGGAACATCGGCCGCGGATTGGGCTGAGCGAAGCCTTCGCCGCGCAACAGGTCGAGGAATATCTCCGAGTGCCGGCGCGCCATGTCGGCATCGCTCTTGCCCTCTTCAGGCACGTAGCCGAAATAGCGCCAGCCATCGATCACCTGCTCGGGCGAGCCGCGGCTGATGCCCAACTGCAGACGCCCGCCGGCAATCAGGTCCGCGGCGCCCGCATCCTCGGCCATATAGAGCGGGTTCTCGTAGCGCATGTCGATAACGGCGGTGCCGAGCTCGATACGCTTGGTCCTGGCGCCGGCCGCGGCAAGCAGCGGAAACGGCGAAGCGAGCTGGCGGGCGAAATGGTGGACGCGGTAATAGGCGCCGTCGGCGCCGAGCTCCTCGGCCGCGACCGCGAGGTCGATCGACTGCAGCAGCGCGTCGGCGCCCGAGCGCGTGCCCGATTGCGGCGAGGGCGACCAATGCCCGAACGACAGAAATCCGATCTTCTTCATGGCTCCATTCCTGCTGGAGCGGCCCATCGACCGCTTGAACTTCTTGTTGCTCCAGCAGATAGCCAGGGCAGTGCTGCGATACAACGGACACCGAACGGATACAGACCGTCAATGCGTTCTGCGAATGTCCGCCCTCGCGTCAGGGCGTGATTGGGCCGGAGGCGGCGCCGATCGCCTCATCCCTGGCATTCTCTGCGCCGCCAAAGCGCTGTATCGTTCACGCTACCCGATGATTCCCGAGCATTGGACGAAGCCTGCATGCATGGCCTGACCCCCATATTTTCCACCGTAACGGCCTCTTTCCTGGCATCCTTCGTCGAAGTGGTCGAAGCCTTCACTATCGTGCTCGCCGTCGGCGTGACGCGCAGCTGGCGCCCGGCCCTGACCGGCGCGGCCCTGGCGCTCATCTTGCTTGCGGCGCTGGTGCTGGCATTCGGGCCGCTGCTGGCGCTCGTCCCCATCACCGTCCTGCAATTCGTGGTCGGCGTGCTTTTGATCCTGTTCGGCATGCGCTGGCTGAGAAAGGCGATCCTGCGCAGCGTCGGCGTGATCGCGCTGCATGACGAGGAGCAGGCCTTTTCCAGGGAGACGGCCGCCTTGCAGCGGCAGGCCGCCGACCGCCGCGCCGAGTATCTGGCGGCCGTCGCGTCGTTCAAGGCGGTGCTGCTCGAGGGCGTCGAAGTGGTGTTCATCGTCATTGCCGTCGGCGCCGCGCACGGCCAGACGCTTTATGCCGGCCTCGGCGCGCTGGCGGCCTTCGTGCTGGTGATGCTGATCGGCCTTGCCGTGCATCGTCCTTTGGCCCGCGTGCCCGAGAATGCGCTGAAATTCGTCGTCGGCCTGATGCTGACCAGCTTCGGCGTGTTCTGGACCGGCGAAGGCCTCGGCGCCGAGTGGCCGGGCGCCGACCTCGCTCTGCTCGCCATCTTCGTCGTCATTGCCGCCGCATCCTTCGCCATCGTGCGCTGGCTGCGCGGCGCCTACCCGGCGCCCGCCGAAGGAGTAGTCCGATGATCCGTCTGGTCTTCAACGAACTCGTCGGCATGTTCGTCGACGACGGCAGCCTTGCGCTGCTGACGCTGATCCTGATCGCTCTGATCGCCGCGGCGGTAAAATTGCTGGCGCTGCCGCCGCTCATCGGCGGCTTACTGCTTCTCGCCGGCTGCCTGGCAATTCTCGTGCAGAGCACGCGCCGCGCCGCGCGCGGCAGGACGCGTTAATCGGCGTTCATTCAGGTGAAGCTGCGCAACCGCTGGAGATCGGTGGAGCCGCCCGAACCTCGTCATCCACGAGCGTAGCGACGCGAAGCGGAGCGCAGACCCGAGGATCATTCCGTGACTTTGGCCGTGGAAACGCAGCGCAAACGCTGGAGACTGGCGGAAGCCTCTCAACCTCGTCATTCCAGGGCGAAGCAGGAGCGAAGCTCCGTCGCGAAGACCCTGGAATCCATGCCGTTACCTTGATCGAAGGGCACAGCGGAGCAGAATTCTACACCGTGGCAACGCCTCGACGTCACGGAATGGATTCTATGGTCTTCGCGCGTCGCTTCGCTCCTTGCTCCGCCATAGAATGACGATAGCGATGGGCATTTCGGCTAGTCTCCAAGGCATGCTGCGTGCCGGCATGGCCCGCCGCCCAACTAATAAACCGTGAAAAGCGTCGGCAGGTCGCCGCTGAGGCGCAAATACTCGACCGCCTCGATCACCGGAAACAAAGCCAGGAAATAGAGCCCGTCGCGAAACGTATTCCGCAACGCCATCGTCGAAAACAGCCACTGCGCCTCGTCGTGGTAAAGCAGCGGGTTGGGCCAGAAGCGCGGCGTGCGGTTGGCATAGGCCGCATAAGCCGCGCCGAACTTGCCGGCGAGGTATTCGGCTTCCTTACGCGCGGTGAAGCGGAAGACGAGATAGCTCGCCAGGCCGAGCATGACGGCCGCCAGCACCGACCCGAACATCAGCCCAATTCCAGTCGCGCCGAGGGTCGAGAAGAAATAGAGCGGATTGCGGGTCACCGAGAACGGGCCGGCGACGACCAGTTCGTTGTTCTTCTTGCCGCCGACATAGAGGATGCTCCACAGCCGACCAAGGAAACAGACGAGCACCAGGCCGAAGCCGACCGTCTCCATCAGCTCGTGCCCGTTCGAGCCCTCGCTGAGGAACGGCTTGGAAAACAGCAACAGGACGATAGCCATCACCGCGGCCGCCTGCACGACGATCAGGCGCTTGTGCTGGTCGAACGCCTTCGGCGCCGATTTGAGGGATGTGTAGGCCATTCTCACCGTTCCGACGCCAAGAAGGCGCGCCAAGCTTGTCTAGCTTCTCTGCCGCGTGATGGCGAGGCCCCGCGGATGTTTTTGGCCAATCTTACGAATTTGTAAGAACGCGGACAGGCCGCGGTGAATTCGCCTGCTTAATTTGGGCGTCGCCGCCATACGGAATTCGAGGTGGCTCGAACGAACAACGGATCGCGCCATGATCTCTCAAGCCGACAGCCTCGCGCCCAACCGCGTCCCGGACGTCACGATCGATTTCTGGCTGATCAAGATCATGGCGGTGACCATGGGCGAGACGGCGGCCGACTACCTCGCCGTCAATATCGGCCTCGGCCTTACCGTCACGTCCTTGATCATGGGCGGCATCCTCATCGTCGCGCTCGTCCTGCAGTTTGCGCAGAAACGCTATGTACCTTGGGCCTATTGGCTCGCGGTCGTGCTGATCAGCGTCGTCGGCACCCTGGTCGCCGACAACCTCGTCGATGATTTCGGCGTGCGGCTGGAGACGACGACCATCGTCTTCTCGGTCGCCCTAGCCCTGACTTTCGCGGTCTGGTACGCCAGCGAAAGGACCCTCTCGATCCACACCATCTTTACCGCCAGGCGCGAGATCTTCTATTGGCTGGCGATCCTCTTCACCTTCTCGCTCGGCACGGCTGCCGGCGATCTGGTGGCCGAGCGCTTCGATATCGGCTATCTCGCCACCGGCCTCATCTTCGGCGGCGTGATCGCGGCGATCGCTTTTGCCTGGTTCTTCCTCGGCCTGAACAGCGTCCTCGCCTTCTGGCTCGCCTATATCCTGACCCGGCCGTTCGGCGCCTCCTTCGGCGACCTGCTCTCGCATCCGGCCGGATATGGCGGGCTGGGCTTCGGCGTCACCTTCACCAGCCTGACCTTTCTCGGCTGCATCGTGGCCATCGTTCTCCATATGACGCTGAGAAAGCTGATCGACGAAGACGAGCTGGCGCTCCTCGACTAGAGGCGCCGCACAGGATTTTGACCGGTCGGCTCTGTTTGTGTTGGCAGGTGGCATGCGTTGGAGATTGGCCGAAACGCCCATCGCGACCGTCATTCCAGGGCGGAGCAGGAGCGAAGCTCCGTCGCGAAGACCCTGGAATCCATGCCGTTACCTTCGCCAAGGCGTGCAACGGAGCAAAATTCTGCACCGAGGCGGCGCTTCCAAGTCACGGAATGGATTCTATGGTCTGCGCCGCGTCGCTTCGCTCCTTGCTCCGCCATAGAATGATGACGTTGGGCGGCTTCAACCAATCCCCGGCGTTTGCGCTGATTTCACCGAAGTGAACGGAAATCTTGCCCTAAGACAAACGCCAACCTTTCAAAATCCCTGTCCGGGGAACTAGAGCATGTCGACATTCACCATAAGTTGCAGCAGCGAGACGGGCCCGGGCGGAGGCGGTCGGCGGCGCAGCACGCCCGCTATCCCTTGCGCGCCGCTCATCGATGCGTTAGATACTGAACCAAATGGTTCAGTATTCGAAACCCAGCCTCGATGTCTCGTTCGCCGCGCTCTCGGACGCCACACGGCGCGGCGTTCTGGAGCAGCTCGGACGCGCGGAAGCCTCGATCACGGACCTTGCCGAGAAATTCCACATGACCCTCACGGGCATGAAGAAGCACGTCGGCGTCTTGGAACAGGCGGGGCTCGTCACCACCCGGAAAGCCGGGCGGGTGCGGACGTGCAGGCTCGGCCTGCGCGGACTGGAGGAAGAGGCGGCTTGGATCGAGAGATACCGCCGGCTTTGGGACGCACGCTTCGAAGAGCTGGACAGGGTTGTCGAGGACCTGAAACGGAAGGAGGAAGTCGATGGCACAACGGAGTGAGCCTGCTCGCACGACGGTAGAACGGAGGTCCGACCGTGAGCTGGTCGTTACGCGAACCTTCGACGCCCCGGCGCGCATCGTGTTCGAGGCGTGGACCAAGCCCGAACTGTTCAAGCGGTGGTGGGCGCCGAAGTCGATGGGGATGATCCTGCGTTCCTGCGAGATGGATGTTCGCGTCGGGGGCGGGTACCGTTTGGCGTTCGGCCACGACGCCTCGAACCCCGCTGAGTTCTTCGGCAGGTATATCGAAGTGGTACCGTACTCGCGCCTCGCCTGGACCAACGACGAAGGCGGCGACGGTGGACCCGTCACCACGGTGACCTTCGAGGAAAAGGATGGCAAGACGCTGTTGGTCATGCACGAGCTCTATCCCTCGAAAGAAGCTCTCGACGCTGCCGGCACCGGGGCGGCCGATGCGATGGGCGAGACGTTCGGGCAACTGGACGAGCTTCTCCTCACGCTGGGCGCGAGCGCGGGACGACCATGAGGTCGCTCTCACCGCCGGCCGCCCGGTTCTTCGCGACTGCCCTCGTCGGCCCGCGATGGATATCGGCTGTCTCTCGCAAAAATGTGAAGCGGCACTCGGTCCGAAAGCTCGTAAAAACAAATGGTTGAGGCGGCAAGGACAGCACTGGGCGATGCGACTTCTGCTTGTTGAAGACGATCCGAGAACCGCGGACTATATCGTCAGGGGACTGACCGAGGCCGGCCATGTCTGCGATCTCTTACGCGACGGTCATGACGGGCTCTTCGCCGCGACCCGCAACGCCTATGACGTGATCGTCGCCGACCGCATGGTGCCCGGCCTCGACGGCCTGTCGATGATCAAGGCGGTGCGCGCCGCCGGCATCCGTACGCCGGCTATTTTCCTGACCTCGATCGGCGGCGTCGACGACCGCGTCGAGGGCCTCGAAGCCGGCGGCGACGACTATCTGGTCAAGCCCTTCGCCTTTTCCGAGCTGCTTGCCCGCATCCATGCGCTCGGCCGCCGGCCGGCTGCGCAGGAGCAGAAGACGACTTTGCGCGTCGCCGACCTCGAAATGGACCTTATCCAGCGCCGCGTCACCAGGCAGGGCCAACCGATCGACCTGCAGCCGCGCGAGTTCAGCCTGCTCGAGGTGCTGATGCGCGGCGAGGGCCGCGTCATCACCCGAACCATGCTGCTCGAGCGCGTGTGGGATTTTCATTTCGACCCCAAGACCAGTGTCGTCGAGACGCATATCAGCCGGCTCAGGGCCAAGGTCGACAGACCGTTCGACGTGCCGCTGATCCACACCGTGCGCAATACCGGCTACAGCCTGCATGTCCCGGCCTGATCTTGCCTCCGCAATCGCGGGGCGGCCAACCGCCGGCGCGATCGCATGAGCGGGACGCGCTCCAGCCTGCTGCGCAGCACGCCGTTCCGGCTGGCGCTGACCTTCGCCTTCCTGTTCCTGCTGGCCTTCATCCTGTCCGGCGCTATCGTCTATCAGCTGATGAGCGCCTCGCTGGCCAGGCAGCTCGATCAGTCGATCAAGGAGACCTATTCGCTCATTGCGGCGACCCATGCCGAGGGCGACGAGGAAGACCTCGTTTCAACCGTCAGGGACCATGCCCAGTTCAGCCAGGACAAGGACCAGATCTTTTCCCTCACCGATCGGAACGGCAACCGCCTCGCTGGGGATTTCACCGCTTCCGGCCTACCGGAGGGTTTTTCGATGTTCGCTGCCGAGTTGCCGGGTGTCCCGCCCCATACCGAATACCGCGCTTACTCAGGAACGGTCGGCGACAGCAAGCTGACGGTCGCCTTCTCGCTCTCGGAAACCGAGGATCTCGAAACCATCGTGCTGATGAGCTTCGGCTGGGCCACGCTCTTCATCACTGTCCTGGCGATCGGCGGCGGCGCCATGCTTGCCTCGCGCGTCCAGCGGCGCCTGGACGGCATCGCCGACACCATGGTCGACGTCTCGCATGGGCGGCTCGACGCCCGCATCCCGCTGATCGGCAATGGCGACGACATCGACGCCGTCTCGGCCCAGGTGAATTCCGCGCTCGAGCGCCTGTCTGCCCTGGTCGACGGCATGCGCGAAGTGAGCGCCAACATCGCCCATGATCTGAAGACGCCGCTCAACCGGTTGCAGATGATCCTGGAATCGGCCGCCGACAAGACGGTGTCGGGCGAGGATGTCTCGACCGAGCTGACCGACGCCCGCGCCGAGAGCCAGCAGATCAACAGCACGTTCGACGCTTTGCTGCGCATCGCGCAGATCGAAGCCGGCGCCCGCAAGGCGCGCTTCGTCGATCTCGATGTCGGGCCGGTCGTCGAGACCATCGGCGAAGTCTATGCCGATGTCGCCGAGGACGACGGCAAGTCTCTGTCCACCGTGATCGTTCCGGATACGAAATGGTACGTGCATGGCGACCGCGACCTGCTCATGCAGATGTTGGCCAATCTGGTCGAGAACGCGCTCAGGCATTGCCCGCCGGGCACCGCGATCGAGCTCTCGGTGACCAAGGCAGGCAACCACGTCCTCATTCATGTCCGCGACAATGGCCCGGGCATTCCCGCCGAGGAGCGCGAGAAAGTGTTCCGCCGGCTCTATCGGCTCGATGCCAGCCGCACGACGCCGGGCAGCGGCCTGGGCCTCAGCCTTGTCAAGGCGGTGGCCGACCTGCATGGCGCCGCGATAACGCTCGAGGACCGCAATCCGGGTCTCGGCGTTACAGTCAGCTTTCCGGCTGTGCGAACTCCGGTGACGTCGTCATTCTAGGGCGGAGCAAGGAGCGCAGCGACGCGCGCAGACCCTAGAATCCATGCCATGACTTCTGCCGAGGAATGCGACGGTGCAGAAGATTCTGTAACCGCTGCAACGCCTAAACGTCACGGCATGGATTCTAGGGTCCACGCGGTACGCTTCGCTTCCCGCTCGCCCTAGAATGATGGGTGGACGGCCCCTTGCGGCATCGAATGTGCCAAACTGGCCGTGTTGAAACCCCAGCGGAGGAGACCGTCCGTCATGCAAGTTATCAGATTTGGAATCGATCTGGCCAAGAATGTGTTTCAGGTGCACGGCGTGGATGCGGCAGGACAGGTGGTGGTGCAACGCCAGCTGCGCCGCGCGCAGGTGGAGAAGTTCTTCGCCGCGCAGCCGCCG
>NZ_VFTZ01000021.1 GCF_006440775.1 Mesorhizobium sp. B2-7-2
AGCTTCGCTCCTGCTCCGCCCTGGAATGACGATCGCGATGGCGTTTCGGCAATCTCCACGCATGCCACCAACGCAAAACAGAGCCGACCGGTCAAAATCCCTGTGCAGTGCCACTAGCTACCTAGCGGATGCGGCATGTAGCCGACAAAGCCGGCAATCTTCCAGCGTCCGCCGACCTTGCGGCAGAAGTAGAGCGTCTGCCATTTGAGCCGGTCGACGCCGCCGTCGGCCTTGGCGACCGAGCCGTCAAACTTCTTGTGCAGCACCGCGCGGTCGCCGTCGATGTCGATGTCGCGCATGTTGGTGACGCGAAACAGCGCTTCGCGCAGCGGCTCGGCGAATTTCGTCGCCGCGGTTTCCTTGGCCTGCCGCAGCCATTCGTCGCGATAGACATCCAGCCTGGGGAACTGCAGCCGCCAGGCATCTGCGTTGGCAAGGAAATGCGCATGCATGCCGAAGAAGCTTTCCGCGATGAAATCGTCCTCGACCATCGACCAGTCCTGACCGAGGAAGGCATCGATGTCGCGCCGCACCAGCATTTCCCACAGCGCGTGGCGGTCGGCATCGCCTTCCGGAAACGGATTCTTGTCGAAGGTCATGCCGGATCTCCCTCATATGCGCGGCCGATTTCAAGCCGCGTCGAGCGCAAGATGCTCAGGCTTCTGTAATAAAGCAACATGGATTTCGAAAGAATGTTGCTTTCCGACATTGGCTCTAGGAGGATCGTGCCGACAGGCGTAGACGGCTATGTAACCCCGTTCCCGTCAGTCGATAGAAGGAGGCTCCCCTTGTCCAAGCAGTGCTTTGGGAAATCCCACGTTCCGCTCTCGCCCGCCGTCCGCGCCGGCGATTTCGTCTATATCTCCGGCCAGGTGCCGGTGGGCAGCGACGGGCTCGTGGTCAAGGGCGGCATCGCCGAGCAGGCCGAGGAGGTGCTGCAGAACGTCAAGGCGGCCCTGGCGCTCGCCGGCTGCACCATGGACGATGTGGTGAAGACCACCGTCTGGCTGGAGGACGCACGCGATTTCGGCACATTCAACACCGTTTATGCAAAACATTTCCCGAAGGATCCGCCAGCGCGCACCACGGTCGAATCGCGCCTGATGATCGACATCAAGATCGAAGTCGAAGCCGTCGCCTATCGGCCGGTCTGATCGCCCGGTCGGATCGCTTGAAGCAATTCCAGGAAAAGTGCTTAGCGGTTATGTTCGGCGACTTCGCCGTAGCCTTCCGTCCGGAATTGCGTGAAACGAACAAACAGCGAGGGCACCGATGCAGTTCGATCTCCTGATCAAGGGCGGGCGCCTCATCGATCCCGCATCGGGCCTGAACGCGCCACGCGATGTTGCCATTGCCGATGGCCGCGTCGCTTCGATCGATGCCGCCATCGACGCCGAGGCGGCGGGTGAAGTCGTCGACGCCAGGGATTGCATCGTCACGCCCGGCCTCATCGACCTTCACAGCCACGTCTACTGGGGCGGCACCTCGCTCGGCGTCGATGCCGACCGGCTCGCCGCCAAGAGCGGAACCACCACCTTTATCGATGCCGGCAGCGCCGGCGCCGGCAATTTCCTGGGCTTCCGCCGCCACGTCATCGAGCGCTCGAAGGTCCGCATCCTCGCTTACGTCAACATCTCCTTTGCAGGCATATTCGGCTTCGCCAAGACAGTGTCGGTCGGCGAATGCGGCGACCTCAGGCTTTGCGAGCCGCGCGAGACGGTTGCCGCGGTGCGCGAGCACGCCGATATCGTCGTCGGCGTCAAGGTCCGCTCCGGCAAGCATGCCGGCGGCTCGAGCGGCATCGCGCCGGTCGACCTCGCGCTCGAAGCCGCCGACAAGGCCGGCCTGCCGCTGATGGGCGCATATCGACGAGCCGCCGCCCGGCCGCTCGGAAGTGCTGCCCAGGCTGCGCCGCGGCGACATTCTCACCCATTGCTTCCGGCCGTTTCCCAACGCGCCGGTCTTCGCCTCCGGAGCGGTGCGGCCGGACATGCGGCTGGCGCGCGAGCGCGGCGTCATCTTCGACATCGGCCACGGCATGGGTTCCTTCGACTTCGAGGTGGCGAAGGCGATGCTTGCCGAGGGCCTCGCGCCCGACGTCATCTCCAGCGACGTGCATCTCTACTGCGTCGACGGTCCGGCCTTCGACATCCTGGTCTGCATGTCGAAGCTCATGGCGCTCGGCATGCCGCTGGTCGAGGTTCTGCGCGCGGCGACGCAGCGGCCGGCGGAGGCGATCGCAAGGCCGGAGCTCGGCACGCTGAAGGTCGGCGGCGCCGGCGACGTCGCCGTGTTGAAGCTGCAGCCCGGCCGCTTCACTTTCGTTGACGCGGTCGGGGCGTCATTGATCGCGGATCAGCGGCTGGTCTCCAACGGCATTGTCATCGGCGGCAAATGGTGGCCGAACGAAGCGCCCGACCACAATGAGACGGAGCGCTTCGAGGCGCATGCGCACCATACGCATGTGGATGTGGCTGCGGGGCATTTTGGCCCATCATCGTCGTCATTCTAGGGCGGAGCGACGCGAAGCGGAGCGCAGACCCTAGAATCCATTCCGTGACTGTCGCCGAAGAATGCAGCGGTGTAGAATGGGGTTTGAGACGATCCCGGCGAAGAATCCCGTTCTGGTCCGCTTGCACACGCCACGAATGTCACGGCATGTATCCTAGGGTCTGCGCGCGTCGCTTCGCTCCTTGCTCCGCCCTAGGATGACGACCGCTAGGTTCTCGCATTACTCGGCTCTCCATAAACCGGCGTCGCAATCCCCTCCATCCGCGCCTTGAGCTGCAGCGCAACGAACTTCGAATAGAACCTCGACAGCGCCAGATTGCCGCCGTGGAACCACAGCGCTTCCTGCGCCGTCGGTTTCCACATGTTGCGCAATTCGCCCTGCCACGGACCCGGATCGCCCTTCACGCCGGAGCCCAGGCCCCAGCACGGGCCGACCTTGTCGGCGACCTCGCGCGAGACGATGCCCGCAACCGTCTCGTTCATCGACTGGTAGCCGGTGCAGCAGACGATCGCGTCGACGGCGAGCTCGCTGCAGTCCTCGAACAGAATGCCGTCCGGCGTCAGCGACTTGATGCCGACGCCGCTTTTCACCTTGATCTCGCCGTTCAGGATCAGCTCGCAGGCGCCGACATCGATATAGTAGCCGGAGCCTGTCCGGTAGGCCTTCATCAACAGCCCGGTTTCGTCGTCGCCGAAGTCGATGGCAAAGCCGCTGTCGCTGAGGCGCTGGTAGAAATCCGCGTCGCGCGCCCGGATCACATCATAGAGCGCGCGCTGGCCCTCCGGCACCAGCGCGAAGGGCGTGGAGGCGACGATCATGTCGGCCTTGTCGGTGGTGATGCCGCGCGCCAGCGCCTTCTCCGAGAATATCTCGAAGCCGACATCCATCAGCGTGTCGGACTTCACCACCGTCGTCGGCGAGCGCTGCACCATGGTGACCTTGGCGCCCGCTTCCCACAGATCGACGCTGACATCGTGGCCTGAGCTTGCAGCACCTATCACCGCGACGCGCTTGCCGCGGAATTTCTCGCCGGTCGAATACTGGCTGGAATGCAAAAGCTCGCCCTTGAAGCTGTCGGCGCCGGGCAATTCGATCCGCCGCGGCGGCCCGTATGCGCCGGTGGCGAAGACGATGTGCTTGGGCTTCAGCGTGACACGCTGGCCGACCCGGTCGACTACGACGGTCCAGGCCTTCTCGGCCTCGTCATAGGCGGCGTTGATGCATTTGGTTGCGACCCAATAGTTCAGCTCCATGACGCGTGTATACATCTCCAGCCAGTCGCCCATCTTGTCCTTGGGCGTGAAGACCGGCCAGTTTTCCGGGAACGGAACATAGGGCAGATGATCGTACCAGACCGGGTCGTGCAGCACGAGCGAGCGGTAGCGGTTGCGCCAGGAATCGCCGGCGCGCGCGTTCTTCTCGATGATCAGCGTCGGAACGCCGAGCTGGCGCAGCCGGGCGCCCAGCATGATGCCGCCCTGCCCGCCGCCGATCACCAGGCAGTAGGGCTGCTCGTGCACGCCGAGATCGCGCGCCTCGCGCGCCCGTGCTTCCGCCCAGGTCTCGCGCCCGGGATCGGCCTTGTGGCGGATGCCGAGCGGCCGCGCCGGCCCCTTCCGCTCCTCGAACCCCTTGAGCTCGCTCATCGCCGTGAACAGCGTGCGGCAGCGGCCGTCCTTGAGCCGCAGGATCCCCTCGCCGCGCGCCACCGCCGTCTCGAATGTGAACCAGGCTTCGACGGTGCCGTCGTCGACCCTGGGCTCCCCGGACATCCGCCAGTGCGATGGCTGCGCCGATGGCTGCGTGGCCTCCAGCATGTCGCGGATCGCCGCCTGTCCTTCCATGGTTTTGATGTTCCAGGTGAAGGTCAAGAGATCGCGCCAGTAGCAATCCTGCGCGAAGAGGTTCGTCGCCGCCTCGATATCGCCGGCCTCGAGCGCCCGGCCGAATGAGCCGAGCCAGGTTGCCGCCTGTTGCGATGGTGCGATGTCGAGCATTTTTCTTCGTTCCCTTTTTGCATGGTTACAGGCGGATTTTCGCGGCCAGACCAGCTCCGGCAACGCATAGCGCGCTCCCCGCACCCAAAGCGCGCCCAGTCAAAACCCCTATAGAATTCCTATATCTTTCCCACCCGCTCCGTCTCGAACCTTTATGGCGATCGGGTCCATATTTTCCTTCGAAAAACACTGCGAACCGCCGTCGCCGACAAGGCGACGTGGGTCCGCGTAGAGTTTTGAGCCCGCCACTGCGAGCCGGAAGCGCAAGGTGGAAAACAAGGAACGCCTGCCATGGACCTCATAGTTCTCGGGATCGGGATTTTATTCTTCGCCTTGTCCTTAGCCTACGTCAAAGCCTGCGACAGAATCTAAGCAAGGGACCGTACCATGCTTTTCGACTACATCCTCGGCGGCGCGGTGACCTTGTTCCTGCTTGCCTACCTTACCTATGCGCTCATCCGCCCAGAGCGCTTCTGACCGGCACGCGGAGAGCCCATCATGACTATAAATGGCTGGATACAGATCCTCGTCTATTGCGGGATCTTGGCCTTGCTCGTGAAGCCGCTCGGCTTCCATATGCACCGCGTCTTCAGCGGCGACCGCACCGTGCTGTCGCCGCTGCTCGTGCCGATCGAGCGCGGGCTCTATCGCCTCGCCGGAACGAGCGAAAAGGAAGAACAGCATTGGGCCGTCTACGCGACCGGCATGCTGCTCTTCAACCTCGCCGGTTTCCTCGTCCTTTATGCGCTGCAGCGGCTGCAGGGCGCCCTGCCCTTCAATCCGGCCGGGATGACCGCGGTCGATCCTGAGCTTGCCTTCAACACCGCCGCCAGCTTCATCACCAATACCAATTGGCAGAACTACGGCGGCGAAAGCACGATGTCCTACCTCGTGCAGATGGCCGGCCTCACCGTTCAGAATTTCGTCTCGGCCGCCACCGGCATTGCCATCGCCATTGCCTTGATCCGCGGCTTTGCCCGCGCTTCCGGCAAGTCGATCGGCAATTTCTGGGTCGATCTCACCCGCTGCACGCTCTACGTGCTCCTGCCGATCTGCATTGTGCTGACGCTTGCCTATGTCTGGCTGGGCGTACCGCAGACGCTCGGCGCCTATGTCGACGCCACCACGCTGGAAGGCGCCAAGCAGACGATCGCGCTCGGCCCGGTGGCCTCGCAGCTCGCCATAAAGATGCTCGGCACCAATGGCGGCGGCTTCTTCAATGCCAACTCGGCGCATCCGTTCGAGAACCCGGGCGCGATCTCCAACCTGATACAGATGCTGTCGATCTTCGCGCTCGGCGCCGGTCTCACCAACGTCTTCGGCCGCATGGTCGGCAGTGAGCGCCAGGGCTGGGCGATCCTTGCCTCGATGGGCGTGCTGTTCGTCGTTGGCGTTGCCGTCTGCTACTGGGCGGAAGCCGCCGGCAACCCGCTCGTCCATGCGCTCGGCATCGACGGCGGCAACATGGAAGGCAAGGAGACGCGCTTCGGCATCGCCTTGTCGGCTCTCTTCGCCGTGATCACCACGGCCGCCTCCTGCGGTGCCGTCAACGCCATGCATGATAGCTTCACCGCGCTCGGCGGCATGATCCCGCTGATCAACATGCAGCTCGGCGAAGTCATTGTCGGCGGTGTCGGCGCCGGCTTTTACGGCATCCTGATGTTCGTCGTCCTCGCCGTCTTCGTCGCCGGCCTGATGGTCGGCCGCACGCCCGAATATCTCGGCAAGAAGATCGAGGCCAAGGAGGTCAAGATGGCGATGCTGGCGATCCTGTGCCTGCCGCTGGCGATGCTGATCTTCACGGCCATCGCGGTGGTCCTGCCGAGCGCCGTGGCCTCGATGGCCAATGCCGGCCCGCATGGCTTTACCGAGGTGCTTTATGCCTATACCTCGGCGGCCGCGAACAACGGCTCGGCCTTCGGCGGCCTCACCGGCAACACGCCCTGGTACAACGTCACCATCGGCGTCGGCATACTGATGGGCCGCTTTCTGGTCATCATCCCGGCTTTAGCCATCGCCGGCTCGCTGGCCGCGAAGAAGACCGTGCCCGCCTCCGCCGGCACTTTCCCGACCGACGGTACGCTGTTCGTCGGCCTCCTGGTGGGCGTCATCATCATCGTCGGCGGCCTCACCTTCTTCCCGTCGCTCGCCGTCGGTCCGATCGTCGAGCATCTGGCGATGATCCATGGACAGACCTTCTGAGGTGACCATGCCCCGCTTCAACGACATACGCCACAACGACCGTCCCCCGACCGGTGACGGAGCGCCCGACGACGGAAGGGACGAGAAGCCTCGTCCTTTCCCGACACTTTCAACCTTTCTCGGCATGGCGGCCGCGCTGTTCGTGTTGTGGCTGCTGGCCACCGGCCTGCCGCACCTGCTCCCGAAGACCGAACTCCCGGCGCCGTCCAACATAACCGATACCGGAACCCAAAAATGAGCCAGTCCAAATCCGCTGTTATCGTGGATGCGCGCGTTCTGGTGCCAGCCCTCGGCGGCGCCTTCCGCAAGCTTAATCCGCGCACGCTGGCCAGGAACCCGGTGATGTTTGTCGTCGCGGTCGTCTCAGCTCTCACCACCGTGCTTTTCCTCCGTGACCTGATCGCCGGCGGCGGCGATCTCGGCTTCACGCTGCAGATCATCATCTGGCTCTGGTTCACCGTGCTGTTCGCCAATTTCGCCGAGGCCGTCGCCGAAGGCCGCGGCAAGGCGCAGGCCGACTCGCTGCGCAAGGCGCGCACCGAAACCCAGGCTAAGCTGCTCACCAACGGCGAGGACCGCTCGAAATTCAAGCTGGTTCCCGGCACCAGCCTGAAGGTCGGCGATGTCGTGCTGGTCGAGGCCGGCGACATCATCCCTTCCGACGGTGAGGTGATCGAGGGCGTGGCCTCCGTCAACGAAGCCGCGATCACCGGCGAATCCGCGCCCGTCATCCGCGAATCCGGCGGCGACCGTTCGGCCGTCACCGGCGGCACCCAGGTGCTGTCCGACTGGATCCGCGTGCGCATTTCCGCCGCTTCCGGCCAGACCTTCCTCGACCGCATGATCTCGCTGGTCGAAGGAGCCGAGCGCCAGAAGACGCCGAACGAGATCGCACTCAACATCTTGCTCGTCGGCATGACGCTGATCTTCGTGCTGGCGACCGCGACCATCCCGAGCTTCGCCTCCTATTCGGGCGGCTATATCCCGGTGACGATCCTCGTCGCGCTGTTCGTGACGCTGATCCCGACCACGATCGGCGCGCTGCTGTCGGCGATCGGCATCGCCGGCATGGACCGCCTGGTGCGCTTCAACGTTCTCGCCATGTCCGGCCGCGCCGTCGAGGCCGCCGGCGACGTCGACACGCTGCTGCTCGACAAGACCGGCACCATCACGCTCGGCAACCGCCAAGCCACCGACTTCCGCCCGGTCAAGGGCGTCACCGAGCAGGAGCTGGCCGACGCGGCTCAGCTTGCATCGCTGGCCGACGAGACCCCGGAAGGCCGCTCGATCGTCGTGCTGGCCAAGGAGAAATACGCCATCCGCGCCCGCGACATGGCGACCTTGCACGCCACCTTCGTGCCGTTCACCGCGCAGACCCGCATGAGCGGCGTCGACATCGACGGCTCGTCGGTGCGCAAGGGCGCGGTCGATGCGGTGCTCAATCACGTGAACCGGTCGACTGTCGCCACCCACGGCGCGCGCCCGAGGACCGAAACGATCCGCGACCTGCAGTCGATCGCCGACGAGATCGCCAAGGCCGGCGGGACGCCGCTGGCGGTCGAGCGCGACGGCCGCCTGCTTGGCGTCGTCCACCTCAAGGACATCGTCAAGGGCGGCATCCGCGAGCGTTTCGCCGAGTTGCGCAAGATGGGCATCCGCACGGTGATGATAACCGGCGACAATCCGCTCACCGCCGCGGCAATTGCCGCCGAAGCCGGCGTCGACGACTTCCTCGCGCAGGCGACGCCGGAGAACAAGCTGTCGCTGATCCGCGAGGAGCAGGCCAAGGGCAAGCTGGTCGCCATGTGCGGCGACGGCACCAACGACGCGCCCGCGCTCGCCCAGGCCGATGTCGGCGTCGCCATGAACACCGGCACCGTCGCCGCGCGCGAGGCCGGCAACATGGTCGACCTCGACAGCGATCCCACCAAGCTGATCGAGATCGTCGAGATCGGCAAGGCGCTGCTGATGACGCGCGGCTCGCTGACCACCTTCTCGATCGCCAACGACGTGGCCAAGTATTTCGCCATCATCCCGGCGATGTTCGCGATCTTCTACGTCGCGCCCGGCCAGTCCACCGGTCCGCTGCAGGCGCTCAACATCATGCATCTGGCGACGCCACAAAGCGCCATACTGTCGGCCATCATCTTCAACGCGCTGATCATCATCGCGCTGATCCCGTTGTCGCTGAAGGGCGTGAAGTACCGAGCCATCGGCGCCGGTTCGCTGCTCACTCGCAACCTGCTCATCTACGGCCTCGGCGGCATCGTCGTGCCGTTCGTCGGCATCAAGGCGATCGACCTGATCGTCACAGCCCTCGGCCTCGCATAAGGATTTGCCCCAATGTTCAAGCAACTCAGGCCCGCTTTGGTCATGATCGTCTTCTTCACGGTGCTGACCGGCCTCATCTATCCGATCGGCATGACCGGCATCGCCCAGGCGCTGTTTCCGAACCAGGCCAATGGCAGCCTTGTCGAAAAAGACGGCAAGGTCATCGGCTCCAGCCTGATCGGCCAGGCTTTCGCCGGCGACCGCTATTTCCACGGCCGGCCGTCGGCAGCCGGTGAAGGCTACGACGCCGCCGCCTCCGGCGGCTCGAATCTCGGTCCGAGCAATCCCAAGCTCATCGAGCGCGTCAAGGGCGACGCCGAGAAACTCAAGGCCGAAAACCCGAATGCGCCGGTGCCGATGAACCTCGTCACCACCTCGGGCAGTGGTCTCGATCCCGACATCAGCCCGGACGCCGCCTATTTCCAGGTGCCGCGCGTCGCCAAGGCCCGCGGCGTGGACGAGGCCAAGGTGAAGGCGCTCGTCGACAGCCATGTCGAGGAGCGCGAGCTTGGCGTCCTCGGCGAGCCGGTGGTCAACGTGCTGGCGCTGAACCTGGCCCTGGACGACGTGAAGTAACCCGCCCGCGCCGGGGATCGACACGATCCCCGGCGCAATTCATGATTGGACCTGATGCCGGACGACAGGACCGACCCCAAGAACCGACCCTCCCCCGACGCGCTGCTGGAGCATGCCGAGCGCGAGGGCCGTGGCCGCCTGCGCATATTTCTCGGCGCCGCGCCCGGCGTCGGCAAGACCTACGAGATGTTGATGGCCGGCCGCGCCCGCCGCGCCGACGGCATCGACGTCGTGATCGGCATCGTCGAGACGCACGGCCGCAAGGAAACGCAAACCCTTGTCGACGGCTATGAGGCGATCCCGCGCCGCCTGGTCGAGTATCGCGGCCAAACCCTCGACGAGATGGACATCGACGCCATCCTGAACCGGCGTCCTGCGCTGGTCCTGGTCGACGAGCTTGCCCATACCAACGCGCCCGGCAGCCGGCATCCCAAACGCTATCTCGATGTGCAGGAGATCCTGGCGCAAGGCATCGACGTCTACACCACGCTCAACATCCAGCATGTCGAAAGCCTGAACGACGTCGTCGCCCAGATCACGCGGGTCAGGGTGCGCGAGACCGTTCCCGATTCCATCATCGACCAGGCCGACGACATCGAGATCATCGACCTCACGCCCGACGACCTGATCAAGAGGCTGCAGGACGGCAAGGTCTATTTCCCCAACACCGCGCAGCGTGCGATCGAGAATTATTTTTCGCCGGGCAATCTGACGGCGCTGCGCGAGCTGGCCCTGCGCCGCACGGCCCAGCGCGTCGATGAGCAGCTGCTCAACCACATGCAGTCGCATGCCATTCCGGGGCCGTGGGCGGCCGGCGAGCGGGTGCTCGTCTGCGTCGACTCACAGCCTGGCGGAGCGGCCCGCATCCGCTACGCACGCAGGCTCGCCGACCGGCTGCGCGCGCCCTGGACGGCGCTGCATGTCGACACGCCGCGCCTCGCCGGCCTGTCCGAGGAGGACAAGGACCGCCTGGCCAGGAACCTGCGTCTTGCCGAGCAGCTCGGCGCCGAGATCGCCACCATTCCTGGCCAGAACGTCGCCCAGGACATCGTGCGTCACGCGACGGCGAACAACTTCACCCATATCGTCGTCGGCCGGCCGACCCGCTCGCGCTGGCGCGAGCTGATCGAGGGCTCGCTCACCCATGATCTGATCCGCAATGCCGGCGACATCAGCGTCCATGTCATTTCGGGCGCCGGGCGCGATGGCGACGCGCTGTCGGCGCGGGTGAAAGCCGCGCCCGAGCAGAAGCCTTTCCAGATCTGGCCGTATTTGTTCTCGACGGCCTATGTCGCCGGCGCGCTGGCCGTCAGCTCGATCCTCGACCAGTTCTTCGATGTCCGCAATCTCGCCAGCGTCCTGCTTCTTGCCGTGCTGACCTCGGCCGTGACATTCGGGCTCTGGCCGGCGCTCTATGCCTGTTTCCTCAGCGCGCTTGCCTTCAATTTCTTCTTCCTCGAGCCGCGTTACACGCTGACGATCAGGGACCCGGAGAGCATCGTTGCCTTTACCGTTTTCCTCGTCGTCGCCGTGATCGCCAGCAATCTGACGGCACGCGTGCAGCGCCAGGCCGTCGCCGCCCGCTCGCGGGCGCGCGCCACCGGCGACATCTATTCCTTTTCCAGGAAGCTCGCCGGCGCCGGCACGCTCGACGACGTCTTATGGGCCACCGCCTTCCAGATCGCTTCGATGCTGAAGGTCCGTGTCGTGCTGCTTTTGCCGGAAAACGGCACCATCACCGTCAAGGCCGGCTATCCGCCGGACGACACCTTGGCCGAAGCCGATATCGCCGCCGCGCGCTGGGCCTGGGAGCACAATCGGCCGGCCGGCCGTGGCGCCGACACCTTGCCCGGCGCAAAACGTCTCTATCTTCCTTTGCGGACGGGCCGGACAGCGATCGGCGTGGTCGGTCTCGACAATGACAAGCAGGGCCCGCTGCTGACGCCCGAGCAGCAACGTTTGCTCGACGCCTTGGCCGACCAGGCCGCCGTCGCCATCGAGCGCGTCCAGCTCGTCGCGGATGTCGACCGCGCCAGACTTGCGGCTGAAGCCGACCGGCTGCGATCGGCGCTGCTCACCTCGATCTCGCATGACCTGAAGACGCCGCTTGCCGCGATCATGGGCGCGGCCGGCACGCTGAAGGAATTCGCGCCGGCGCTGCCGGAACAAGATCGCGCGGAGCTTCTGGCGACCGTCGTCAGCGAGTCCGAGCGGCTGAACCGCTTCATCGCCAATCTGCTCGACATGACCAGGATCGAGTCGGGCGCGATGGAGCCGAACTATGCGCTCCATTATGTCGGCGATGTCGTCGGCTCAGCGTTGAACCGGGCGCAGAAGATCACCGCCGAGCACAAAATAGAGACCGACATCCCGGCCGACCTGCCGATGCTGAGGCTCGATCCTGTGCTGTTCGAGCAGGCATTGTTCAACCTGCTCGACAATGCCGCCAAATACGCCTTGCCCGGCTCGGCCATCCGGCTGCAGGCGTGGGTAGACAGCGGCGCCGTCATCCTGCAGGTGATGGATGAGGGGCCGGGCATCCCGCCGGACGATCTGGAGCGGATATTCGATACCTTCTACCGCATGCGCAAGGGCGACCAGGTGCGCGCCGGCACGGGTCTCGGCTTGTCGATCAGCCGCGGCTTCATCGAGGCGATGGGCGGCACGGTCGCGGCGGCAAACCGCACCGACCGTCCAGGCGCGATCTTCACCATCCGCATGCCGGTGCCGGCTGAGTTGCCGGCGCTCGGCGCACCGCTTACGGACGATGCGGCATGACAAATCAGACCGTCTCCATTTTGGTCGTCGACGACGAGCCGCCGATCCGAAAGTTGCTGCGCGTCGGCCTCGGCAGCCAGGGCTATGCGGTCTCCGAGGCGCCGAATGCCAAGGCGGCCCTCGAGCTCGTCCAGGCCGAACGGCCCGACCTTATCCTGCTCGATCTCGGCCTGCCCGGCATGACCGGCCTCGAGCTGCTCGACAAATGGCGAAGCGACGGCCTCGACATTCCGGTCGTCATCCTTTCAAGCCGCACCGACGAGCCCGGTATCGTCGCAGCGCTCGAGCTCGGCGCCGACGACTACGTGACCAAGCCCTTCGGCATGAACGAGCTCGTCGCGCGCATCCGCGTGGCGCTGCGCCACAAATTCCAGCAACAGGGCGAGAAGCCGGTGTTCCATACCGGCGACCTTTCGGTCGACCTTGTGAAGCGTATCGTCATGGTCGAGGACAAGGAAGTGAAACTGTCGCCCAAGGAATACGACATCCTGCGCATGCTCGTGCAATATGCCGGCAAGGTGCTGACGCATCAGTTCCTGATGAAGCAGATCTGGAACGACTCGACCGACGTCCAGTATCTCAGGGTCTATGTGCGCCAGCTGCGGCAGAAGATCGAGAAGACGCCGGACCAGCCCCGCTACATCATCACCGAGACCGGCGTCGGCTATCGGTTGCGCGAGGTGGAGTAGCTGAGGCAAGCCGTGGTGGTTGGCCGAAGCATCTCAGGGTCGTCATCCACCGGCGGAGCGGGAGCGAAGCGGACGCGTAGACCCGAGGATCCATGCCGTTACGCCGGCCAAGGAGTGCTGCGGAGCAGAACCTGCACCGTTACAGCGCTTCGAGGTCACGGCATGGATCCTATGGTCTGCGCGCGTCGCTTCGCTCCTTGCTCCGCCATAGGATGACGATCGCGACGGGCGTTTGAGTGAAATCCCTGCATGCGCGCACGCTCACACACAGCAGCGATCCCCACGAGCTAGTCCGCCGACAGGTCCGCCGTCCGGGCGAGCGCACTGCCAAAACCGTTGAGCGAGATGGTGAAGGAGATCGGCTGCGCAGTGTCGGCCGCCGTGGCGTTGACCTTCAGCGTGGTGCCGTTCTGCAGCAACGGCGTGATATTGGCATCGAACGTCACCGGTACCAGGCAACCTACCGCCTGGCAGGTGTTGAACTGCAACGTGCCGTCCAGCTTCTTGTCGTCGATTTCGAACGAGATCCCGTTGGCCAAGGCGAGCCCGAAGGGCAGCGCCAGCGTGCCGGCGGCGTCCTGGCCGGTCTTGGTCGTCAATTCGATCGCCAGCAGCCGCTGGCCGCTCTGCTTGTTGAACTGCTGATGCGACAGGCTGCAGACCTTGTTGGTGCCGGTGACCTGGCAGTTGACCGTCCAGTCGCCATGCGTTTCCGACAGCGCCGAGGCGCCGCCCGGCAGTTGCGGCTTGGCCGCCGCACCGGTGGGCTGGGCCGCTGGAGCCACCTTGTCGGTCTTATTCTGCGCGGCAAGTCCCGCCGCCGGCACACCGGCGATGCAGGCGGTTGCCATCATCGCCGCGAGATACGCGTATTTCGTCCTCATGAGATCCCTTCTTAGCCGCCGCCCGCGTCAGCTAGAAGCTGACCTTCAGAGACGCGCTGACCGCATTCTGCTTGACCGTTTGCCCAAAGGCGCCGTTGTACCTGACAGCCAACCCGACGCCGTTGACGCCATCGAGCTCCAGCCCGGCGCCGACCCGATAGAGGGGCGAATCGATGACTTCAGTCAAGTGCAATGCCGGATTGCGGGGCAGATTCTCGGCGGCGGCGAAACGCCCCTCGATCTCCCACCGCTTGGTGGAGAACTCGACGCCGGCCTTTCCGTAGATGCGGAAACCGGCGATGGCGCTGACCGGGATGTCGGCCCCCGATCTCCAGCGCCGGCGTCGCGGCATAGTCTATCGCGCGGCTTGCGTGAGCCGCATCACGTTTCGCAGTTGCCCATAGCGTTATTGGCCATCCGCACTATATGAAACGCATGGTTTTTCGTATGGGAGCCTTGCGGATGCTTCGTCCGGCTGTTCTGGCAGGCGCCGTGCTGGCCGCCTCGGTTTGTCTGATTGCGCCGTCTTATGCGCAGATCGTCATCCCGACGAATCGCAACGCATTGGTGCAGCAGAATGAGCTGCAGCAGTTGCAGAACAGGTTGCAGCGGCAGCAATACCAGCAGCAGCAGCAATTGTATCGCGAGCTTGACCGGCAGAGCGCGCCCAAGCCCCGGCCCGATGTGCCGGTATACGGCAACACCTGTCGGATGGAATCGGTCGGCAACATTATTTCCAGGGTTTGCCGCTGACATTTTATTCTTTTCAGTTTATTAGCCGACTTACTTACTGGCAAAATGCCGGATTGCAAGGGCGGTGGTTCTAGAGCAATTCCAGGAAAAGTGTGACACGGTTTTCCGTCGGGAATTGCGTCAAAACTAAAGAGATAGAGCGGTTCGCCGTTTCCATGAAACGGTGAAACGCTCTAGGGTTTGCAGGAGAACAGGTTTTTGCCCACGCGGATGGCGTATGGCAGGGATGCTGCTCTGACCGGAATTTGGGATGGCAACAACCAAGAAAAAAGCAGTCCGCAGAGCCAGGAAAGGCCAACGGATCCGCCAGGTGGCGGCCATTCCGTATCGGGTGCGAGAAGACGGCAATCTCGAAGTGTTGCTGGTCACCTCACGCACCACGCGGCGCTTCATCGTGCCAAAGGGCTGGCCGATGAAGGGCAAGAGCGGGCGCAGGGCGGCAACGATCGAAGCCCGCGAGGAAGCCGGCGTGCTCGGCAGGACGCTGAAGCAGCCTGCCGGCACCTATTCCTATTGGAAACGCATGCCCGACGGCTTCATTCGCGTCGACGTTGTGGTCTATCTGCTCGAGGTCGCCGAGGAGCTTGTCGACTGGCAGGAAGCCGCGAACCGGCAGCGCGCATGGCTTCCGGCGGTCGACGCCGCCCTGCTCATTGACGAGCCGGACCTTTCCACGCTGCTGAGGGATTTGACCGTTCCGTCAGCAAACGCGGCATAAGCAACCATCTATTCGGTCCGGCCGTACCGGCGTGGCGGCCCACGGCCGCGGCTTCGTATGCGCGACCTCATTCGCTGCTTGACTCATGCATATCCCAATGGTTATACGTCAATCAATAGCCAACGGGTTATCGGTTAGAAATGACGACCGCGCATGATATGCTGTTCAGGACGCTCGCCGATCCGACGCGACGCGCCATCTTCGAACGGCTCTGCCGCCAGGGCGAGCAGACGGTCGGAGCCCTGACCGTCCAGGCCGGGGTGTCGCAGCCGGCGGTGTCGAAGCATCTGGGCGTCCTCAAGGAGGCGGGACTGGTGCGCGACCGCCATGAGGGCCGCCAGACCCATTACAGCGCCCAGCTCAAGGCGCTCGCGCCGCTGATGGACTGGACGCGCCACATGGTGGGGTTTTGGGAAAGCCGCTTCGACGATCTGGAAGACCTGCTCAAAAGGATGGATCAATGAATGAGGCCGCAACGCGCTCCGTCATCGTCGAGCGCGAGATACCTTTTCCGCCGGAAAAGATCTGGCGCGCGCTCACCCAACCGCATCTCATCGAGGAGTGGCTGATGAAGAACAGCTTCAAGCCGGTCGTGGACCATCGCTTCAATATGAGCGCCGAATGGGGCGGCGTCGACTGCCAGGTGCGGACGGTCGAGCCCAACCGGACCCTGTCCTACAGCTGGGACACCAAGGATCTCGAGAGCGTGGTCACCTGGACGCTCACCCCGACGGGCAAGGGCACGCATTTGCGCATGGAGCAGGTCGGCTTCCGCACCGACCAGGAGCCGTATTACCGCGGCGCCACGGTGGGCTGGAAGCGCAACTTCACGGCCCTGGAGCAGCTGCTTTCGCGGATCGATTGACGTCCGCCGAAGCCTCAAAACACAGACACGGTTCCGGCGGGGCGGCAAAACGCGAGCGTAAGCAATGGAGGCACGAAAATGAAGATCAAGCTGACCAGCATCTATGTCGACGACCAGGAAAAGGCTCTTGGCTTCTATACCGAAATTCTGGGCTTCACCAAGAAGGCCGACTTCACCAATGGGCCGTTTCGCTGGCTGACTGTCGTCTCGCCTGACGATCCGGACGGCACCGAACTGCAGCTGGCCCTCAACGACAATCCGGCGGCAAAGACTTATCAGCAGGCCATCTTCAAGCAAGGCCAGCCGGCGCTGATGCTGTTCACCGACGACATCAAGAGCGATCATGAGCACATCAAGGCGAATGGCGGCAGTTTTGCCATGGCGCCGACCGCGGTGACCGGCGCGACCATCGCGCAGCTCAACGACACCTGCGGCAACCTCATTCAGCTTTCGCAGCTGGCGCGCTGGTAGGCAACTCGATCCGTATCGTCATTCGCAAGGGAGGTTATATTGAACTGGAGCAAGTGGATCAGGCAGCTTCACCGCTGGCTTTCGATCATCTTCACCGTCACCGTCATTGCCAATTTCGCTGCCATGGCCATGGGCCCGCCGCCCGCCTGGATCGTCTATTCGCCGTTGATTCCGCTTTTCCTGCTGCTGTTCAGCGGCCTCTATATGTTCGTGCTGCCCTATGCCGCCAGATGGCGCGGGGAGCCGGCGGGCGAGCGCACGGGATCGGCCTGATGGCAAAGACGAAATCGAAGGCTGCCGAGTCCGCGGACGCGAAACCTGTCCTGCTTTCGGGCGGCAACCCGCAGATCGCCAAAGGCTATGGCGATGCTCCGGTGCAGGCCTATATCGCGGCGATGCCGGGCTGGAAGAGCGAGGTCGGGCGCCGGCTCGACCAGCTCATCATGCAGGCCGTCCCTGGTGTGCAAAAGGCCGTCAAATGGAACTCTCCCTTCTACGGCATGGAAGGCGACGGCTGGTTCCTCGGCATCCATTGCTTCGCCAAATACATCAAGGTGGCGTTCTTCCGCGGCCTGTCGCTGAAGCCGGTGCCGCCTGTCGAATCCAAGAGCAAGGACACACGCTATTTCCACATCCACGAGAACGAGCCGATCGACGAGGAGCAGTTCGTCTCCTGGGTGAAGCAGGCAAGCCAGCTGCCCGGCGAACGGATGTAAGCGCACGAAAAATCAAGCGCCGTCTCCCCGAAAGGGCCATGGTGGCGAACTCTTATCCAGCATCGAGGAGAACCGGGCATGCAACTAGGCGACGTACAGGACGGCAAGTCTGCGTCCGAACTGATCGACGGACGGATCAGGGAGCTGGGCGACTGGCGGGGCGAGACGCTTGCCCGGCTCCGCGCTCTTATCAGGGAGGCAGCGCCTGAAGTCGTCGAGACATGGAAATGGCGCGGCGTGCCGGTCTGGGAGGATGCCGGCATGATCTGCACCGGCGAGACTTACAAAGCTGTCGTCAAGCTGACCTTCGCCAAAGGCGCGGCGCTGCCCGATCCCAAGAAGCTCTTCAACTCCAGCCTGGAAGGCAACACCCGGCGCGCCATCGATTTCAAGGAAGGCGACAACGTCGACGCCGACGCCCTGAAGTCGCTCGTCCGTGAGGCCGTTGCGCTCAACAAATCCAAGACCAAGCGCTGAGACGCGACTGTCGCGCGGCGCTATCGGATTGATGTTGCCGGCTTTTTCTTCCGGCCCTCGCACCGCAAATCGATACTATGCACGAAATATCGGTATCAAGCGCGTAAGCGTCCTTCTTTTGCTGCGCAATAACTCATGAAACAAATACTGGGCAAATTTATCGACTGTTAATCCGGGCACGTTATTTGGATTGATGTCGCCAGTAACCGGACGGCATGTGGGGAAGAACATCGTCTCAACCGGCGGATGAGCCAGTCGGACAGACACCGAGGGGGCCTGCGCACGCGCCATGGGAATGGGATGAAGCTCTCATCGACCGATGCTGCCCCGCGCCTCATCGGGCTGGTCTGGCCTTTCGTCGCGGTCGTCCTGATCCAGGCGCTGGTTGCGACCCTCAGCCTCCACACGTTGTCAGCCGTCCGCGCCTATGTCGGCGGCGAAAGCCAATGGTCGAAGGGGCAGAAGCACGCCATCTATTTCCTCAGCCTTTATGCCGACACCGGCCGGGAAGAGTATTTCAGCGAATATCGCCAGGCCATCGCCGTGCCGCTGGCCGATCGAACCGCGCGGCTTGCGCTCGAACAGGCTGAACCCGACACGAATGCGGCCAGGCTCGGCTTTCTTGGCGGCAACAACCATCCCGACGATGTCGCCGGCCTGATCTGGCTGTTCCGGAATTTTCGCGGCGTCAGCTATCTCGACACCGCGATCCGCCGCTGGACGGATGCCGACGTGATGATCCTCGCCATCGAAAGGCTTGGCGACGACATGCATGGCAGGCTCGAGAAAGGGCCACCATCGTCAGCCGAGATCGCTCTCTGGAAAGTGCAAATCCACCAGATCGACCACCAGATCGGGCCGCTCGCCAAGGCCTTCTCCGACAGTCTCGGCGAGGGGTCGCGCTTCATCAAGACGGCGCTGACGGCGGCCAATCTCGCGACAGCCGCGCTGCTTATCCTGCTCGCCGTCTGGCGCACGCGAAAGCTGATGAAACAGCGCCAGGCATTTCAGACAGCCCTCAGCGCCGAGCGCGAGCGGGCTCAAATCACATTGGCCTCGATCGGCCAGGCCGTCATCAGCACCGATGCCGAGGGGCGGCTGGACTACATGAATGCTGGAGCGGAAAGGCTGCTTGCCTGCTCTTTAGCCGCCGCCAAAGGCAGGTCGGTCGCCTCGTTGTTCCGGCTCGTCGACAAGGACAGCGGTGTCGAGGAGGCCGATCTGATCCCGCGCCTGCTCGCGGGCGAGCCGCGCCGCTCCAATGTTCGCCCGCAGCTTCTGGAGCGCCCCGACGGTTCGGTCGTGCCGGTGGCGCTGAACGGCGCTCCGCTGATCGTTTCCGGCTCGATCCTGGGTTGCGTCCTGGCCCTGCACGACATGACGCGCGAGCAGGACTATATCGAGCGCCTGTCGTGGCAGGCATCGCATGATGCGCTGACCGGTCTCGTCAACCGCCGCGACTTCGAGAAACGTCTGGCGAGCGCGATCTCCGAAGCGCCGGAAAGGTCGCGCCGGCACGCGCTGATGTATCTCGATCTCGATCAGTTCAAGCTGGTCAACGATACCTGCGGCCACGCCGCCGGCGACCAGCTGCTGCGCCAGATCTCGACGCTGCTCGCCAACGAGCTGCCGCCCGGCGACATCCTGGCGAGACTGGGCGGCGACGAGTTCGGCGTGCTGCTCTTCGATTGCGATGCCGACTGTGCCGCCGCCACCGCCGAACGGTTGCGCGCCACGGTCCAGGATCTGCATTTCTCCTGGGAAGGGCGTCCCTTCAACATCAGCGTCAGCATCGGCATGGTCGAAGTCGCCAATGTCGGCATGACGCTGGAGGAAGTGCTGCGCGCCGCCGACGTCGCCTGCTACATGGCCAAGGAAAAGGGCCGCAACCGCGTCCAGCTCCACAGCGACGGCGACAGGGCGCTGCGCGAGCGCTTCGGCGAGATGGCCTGGGTGCAGCGCCTGCATGCCGCGCTGGATGAGAACCGCTTCCGGCTGCATGCGCAGGAAATCGCCCCGTTGCGGGACGATGCTGCCGAGCCGGGCGCGCATATCGAAATCCTGCTCAGGCTGACCGACGAGGACGGCAGCTTCGTCACCCCGCAGAGCTTCATCCCGGCGGCGGAGCGCTACGGACTGATGCCGGCGATCGATCGCTGGGTGGTACGCAACGCCTTCGCCATATTGGCGTCGAGACGCACCGATCCGAGCGCGACGCCGATATCCACCTGCGCGATCAATCTTTCCGGTGCAACTTTCGGCGACGAGACGTTTCTCGGCTTCATGCGCGAGCAGTTCGCCGCGCACGCCATTGCGCCCGAAACCATCTGCCTGGAGATCACCGAGACCAGCGCCATCGCCAACCTGACTGAGGCCATGCGCTTCATCGCCGATCTGCGCGGGCTGGGCTGCCGCTTCGCGCTCGACGATTTCGGCTCCGGCATGTCGTCCTTCGCCTATCTGAAGCATCTGCCGGTCGACTACCTCAAGATCGACGGCGGCTTCGTCAAGGACATGCTCGACGACCGCATCGACCGCGCGATGGTCGAGATGATCCATCACATCGGCAAGGTGACGGGAAAACGCACCATCGCCGAATTCGTCGAAAGCGATGGCATCGTCGAAGCCTTGAGGGCGATCGGCGTCGATTACGCGCAGGGCTATGCCATAGCGAGGCCCCAGCCATTCGATGTGACGACGGTGCTGGGCAGCCGTCCAGGTGCAAAGGCGGACGCGTGGAACGGAGTGGCAGGGGCGTTGCGCCGCAAGGCGGGTTAAGCGCCTCCTTTTCCGGATCCGGCCTGCCGTTCCAGCAGGATCGTCGGCTTCTCGTGATAGGTGGTCCGCAAAATCTCTCTATAGCCGTTCCTTCCAGCCACCTTCTGCGAAGCGCCGTTTTCAGGATCGATGATGCAGACGGTTCTTGCCTGTCCGAACGTCTCGTCGCTCCAGGCGACGATCCGCCCCACGACTTCGCTCGCAAGCCCTTGGCCATGCGCCTCCGAGGCCAGCGCCCAGCCGGCCTCCGGCACGCCTTCGAGAGACGGCACGATCTCGCGCTTCAGGTCGTGGAAGCCGGCCTCGCCGATGAAGCGCCCCGTCGCCTTGTCCTCGATCGCCCAGAATCCATAGCCGATCAGCGACCATAGGCCGGCATGGCGCAGGAAGCGCATCCAGCTCTCCTCGCGCGTGCGCGGCTTGCCGCCGATGAAACGGGTGACGGCGGGCTCCGCCCACATGGCGGCATAGGTTTCAAAATCGTCCAGCCTGTGCGGCCGCAAAACGGTGCGCGCCGTTTCGAGAAGCGGCACGCCGGCTTCCGTCTTGATGCTCATGGCATTGCCCTCCATCGACGCGACAGCGCTTAGCAAAACAGCACGCTCGATCAAGAGCCAGGCCAATGCGTTGGCTCTTCCAGCCATAACGGCCATGGCACGGCTGCATCGCTATGGGCTTTTCGCCCGGCGATGCTAGTTTGCGCACGAAACCGACCCAGAAACGCAAGTCGACCGAAGGAAGAACCATGGACACCACAGACCTGTTGCTGGCGATCGCGCATCACCTTCTGGTGTTCTCGCTGGCCGGCATCATCGGCGCCGAATTCGTGCTGGTGCGCGGCGATTTGGCAGCGGCGACGCTGAAGCGCCTTGCCGGCATCGACCGCCACTACGGCATCATCGCCGCGCTGATCGTCATCGTCGGCATCTGCCGGGTGTTCTTCGGTCTGAAAGGCTGGGAATTCTACGTCTACAATTGGGTGTTCTGGGCAAAGATGGCGGCCTTCGTCATCGTCGGCCTGCTTTCGATTGTGCCGACTATGCGCTTCCTCTCCTGGAACAGGCAGGCGAGCGGCAATCCGTCTTTCGCGGTGCCGGCGGCGGAACTGGCCTCGGTGAAGAACTATGTCCGCGCCGAGGGCTTTATCTTCCTGCTCATTCCGGTTTTCGCAGCGGCCATGGCGCGCGGCTACGGATATTAAAACTTTACTGAGTCAGACGGCCTCGACCGGAAACGTCTCATCCAGCGGCGCGATCGGCACCAGCGGGGCCGGCACGTCGGTGGTCTTTTCCTTCGACTTGCAGATGTCGGCGATGACGCAGACCGGGCAATCGGGCTTGCGCGCCTTGCAGACATAGCGGCCATGCAGGATCAGCCAATGATGCGCATGGCGCATATAGTCGGCGGGGATGACCTTGAGCAGCCCCTGCTCGACCTGTTCCGGCGTCTTGCCGGGCGCCAGCCCGATCCGGTTGCCGATGCGAAAGATATGCGTGTCGACCGCCATGGTGTGCTGGCCAAAGGCGACGTTGAGCACGACATTGGCGGTCTTGCGCCCGACGCCCGGCAGCTTCACCAGCTCGTCGCGGTCCTGCGGCACCTCGCCCGCATGGTCTTCGATCAACGCCTTCGACAGCGCGATCACGTTCTTGGCCTTGTTGCGCCACAGACCGATGGTGCGGATATGGTCCCCGACCTTGGCCTCGCCCAATGCCAGCACCTTGGCCGGCGTGTCGGCCGCGGCGAACAGCGCCTTGGTTGCCTTGTTGACGCCGGCGTCCGTCGCTTGCGCCGACAGCACCACTGCGACCAGCAGAGTGAAGGCGTTGACATAGTCGAGCTCGCCTTTCGGCTCAGGCCGCTGCACGGAAAAGCGCCGGAAGATCTCATGCACCTCGGCGGGGCTGTAGAGCGACCGCGTGGCGGCTTTTCGCGGCCGTCGGCCAGGCGCCCGGCCGCCGCCCGGGATAGCGGGCTGAGGTTTTTTGACAGCTGCGGATTTTTTCGACTTGGGAGGCGCCATTTCCCTCCTATAATATTCCCTCATGAGCGACACAAACGCCTCGTTCCAGGCCGACGAGCCATTTTTCCAGGCCTTGCTGACGCCGCACCGCTCGCTCGGCCGCACCGGCTTCCTGATCCTGATGGGAGCGCTTCTGTTCGGCTGGGCGGTCACCGGCGCTTTCTTCCTGACGCATGGCGCATGGCCGGTGTTCGGCTTCTTCGGCCTCGACGTGGTCGCCGTCTACATCGCTTTCCGCGCCAATTACCGGGCTGCGCGCGCCCGCGAGGAAATCTCGGTCTCGCGCACCAGTCTCGACATTCGCAAGACAGCGCCTTCCGGCCGCTCGGAAAACCATCGCTTCAACCCGTTCTGGACGCGGTTCTCGATCGCCCGCCACAGCGAGATCGGCATCACCAAGATGGCCGTCGAGGCGCAAGGCAAGAGTGTCGCGATTGGCGGCTTCCTCAATCCCGACGACCGCGAAAGTTTTGCTACCGCCTTTTCGCGCGCGCTGGCGACCGCCAAGACGCGCTGATGCGTAAGCGTTTCAGAACCGGTAGCGCAGCAGCCTGCCGACCTTGCGCATCGCGGGAATAAGCCTCCAGAGGCCAACGAACAGACGCGCGGACCAGCCCAGGCGCGCCCCTTGCTCCGGCTTGTAGGACGGAACCTCGCCGATGAAGCGAAGTTTCGGGATGGCTCGCTCCAGTTCGCGCGGATCCTCAATGGCCCAATGGACTTCTGCGCCCGTTGCCTTCAAGGCAGGGCTGAGACGCATCAGCTTCAGTCCGAAATGGCTGTAGGCGTCGAACATCAACTCGCCGCCGGCCAGATGCGAGACAAGGCGCGCAAACAGCCGCGGCCCCTCGTCGGCGGCGAGATACGGCGTCAGCCCCTCGGCCACGATCATTGCCGGGCGATTGCGCGGCACCTCGGCCAGCCAGCCCGGTTCGGTAACCGACGAAGCGATTAGATGATAATGGTCCCTGCTCGGATAAAGCCTGCGCCTAAGCGCGACGACGTCGGGATAATCGACGTCGAACCAATCGACGCCTGGCA
Source organism: Mesorhizobium sp. B2-7-2 (assembly GCF_006440775.1). GTDB lineage: Bacteria > Pseudomonadota > Alphaproteobacteria > Rhizobiales > Rhizobiaceae > Mesorhizobium. Next base: position 23,812 of record NZ_VFTZ01000021.1, read on the forward strand.
GTGGATCGACCCGGAAGATCCGCGTATCGAGCCCGCATCCCAGATGCAGCACGATCGCGTCCGGATATCGCGCAAGGAAATCGCGGACGCGGACGTCCAGTGTCTTCGCCCTGATTGCAAATCCCAGCCCGAGATTGCCGTCGACCTTGAGCCTTGAGAAATCATAGTCGATCCTGCGCACCGCCTCGTCGGCGAAGTGATCCTGGAGCAGCGAATTGGGCAGCCGGCTCTCCAACGCCTTGCCGTAGAGTGTCATCAGCAAGGTCTCCCTTGCCCCGGTCAGATCAACCTTTTCGACGGCCATGATCGTCCTCTTCGGCGCGAAGCTGACTCTATCTGGGTGCGGATGGCGGGAAGGCAAGTTTCGGGTGGTGGCAAAGCTCTGGAGGACCGATATTCGCGATCAAGGAGATATTGCCATGAACGCCCAGATGACCATGAATACGCGGATGAAACCAACCGCGATCCTTGAGAACGACATCACGCCGGAAGGCAGCGACTACGATGTCGTGCGCCGCGCCATCGAGAAGATCAGCCTCGACTATCGCAACCAGCCCTCGCTCGAGGTCCTGGCCGAGGAAGTCGGCGAGACGCCGACCGGCCTGCAGAAACTGTTCACGCGCTGGGCCGGCCTGTCGCCCAAGGCCTTCCTGCAGGCGGTGACGCTCGACCACGCGCGCAGGCTGCTGGATTCAGGCATGCCGCTCCTGGAGACCTCGTTCGAGCTCGGCATGTCCGGTCCCGGCCGGCTGCACGACCTCTTCGTCACCCATGAGGCGATGTCGCCCGGCGACTATAAAACCCGGGGCGCGGGTCTCACCATCCGCTACGGCTATCACATCTCGCCTTTCGGCATCGCGCTGATCATGGTCACCGACCGGGGCCTCGCCGGCCTCGCCTTCTGTGACGCCGGCGGCGAGCGGGCTGCCTTCGCCGACATGTCCGGCCGCTGGCCAAACGCGACCTATGTCGAGGACATGTCCGCCACCCAGGCTTATGCCGCGCGGGTCTTCGACCCGACGCAATGGCGCGCCGACCAGCCGCTGCGCGTGGTGATGATCGGCACCGATTTCCAGCTGCGCGTCTGGGAAGCGCTGCTGCGCATCCCGATGGGCAGGGCCTGTACCTATTCCTCGATCGCGGCAAGCATCGGCGCGCCAAGCGCGAGCCGGGCCGTGGGCGCGGCGGTGGGCGCCAACCCGATGTCGTTCGTGGTGCCCTGCCACCGGGCGTTGGGCAAGTCCGGCGCGCTCACCGGCTATCACTGGGGCCTGACGCGCAAGCGCGCCATCCTCGGTTGGGAAGCGGGACAAGTGACGTCCTGAAAACAATCGATTTTTTCGCACCCTTGCGAGAAACCGCGTATCAAAATATAAAGGGGCACAAGCCAAAACAAATAAACAGCCTTGTTCATGAATGCAACCGGCGACAACCTCTGGTTATTGCCGGCTTTCTTTGAAGTTGCTTTCCGCTGTTATTTCATTTAACGCTAAATTAACCACGATAAAGAGAAGATAACCCCACATTGAGCCGCATTATCCGGCTCGAAAGCGGGGTCTCAATGAAGTTCTTTCGCGCCGTCATGGCTGCGAGCGTGCTCGCCGCCTGCGCCGGCCAGGCAGCATCGGCGGCCACCACCGGAAATGTGCTGTTCAATGGTACGATCACCGCGACCTGCACGGTCACGATCAACTCCAACGGCACGATGACCGTCAGCAGCAATCTTCAGTCGCTGAGCTCGCATAATGCAGGCGGCTCAGCCGGCAGCGCTCAGGTCGATACCACGGGCGGCGTCTCGCTCAGCGTAGACCCGGTAACCACGACGACCGTGCCGGCCTCGGACGTTACGGCGACGACATGGACCCCCACCTTCGCCACTTCCGGCGCTCAGACGATTGCCGAAACCGGCACTGCGACGGCCCTGACGGTGCCAGGCACATCCACGGTCGCCGTCAATCTTGCCGGCACCAAGAGCGGCACGAACCGCTTCTCCGCCGGCAACTACCAAGCAACGGTGACGCTGCGCTGCGAATAGTCTTGTCGCGAAAGGAGTGATCCTTGAGAACGATTGCAATTCTGGCGGCGGGCCTGACTGCCGTGCTGTTTCCCATCGCCGCGACCGGCCAGTCGATGACGCCGATGCGGGGCGAGGTGCGATCCTTCGCGGATGCCTTCGCCGTTCGTGTCTTCCCGGGCAACCCGTATAACCAGCGCATACGTGTCGAGGTTCATGTCTATGACCAGGATTTCCAGCCGGTCGACGCCAAGATCACGCCAAGCGCCTTCCTTCTGGCCGGCCAGGCGTCGCGTCCGGTTCTGGTGGTCGTCCCGTTCGACGGCGCGAACGAGCGTAAAGTGCGTATCTGTACCGAGAGTATCCCCTTTCCAAGCGAGCAGACCCAGATAAGGGCACAGATATGCGGAAAGTTTTTCGGGCATCGCAGGTTCTGACCTTGTCCCTGCTGTCCGCCTTGGCTGTCGTAAGTCAGGGGCTTGCCGAGGACATCCTGAACCTGAATCAGAACCAGACCGGTTTCAGCCTGCCCGGCGTCAGCCTGCCTCAGGGCCAGGACGAGGTTCATGCCAGCGACGGCACGACCTGCCGCTCAGCCGTCTCGGGCAGCGGCGCCTATCTCGACCTCGGCGTCATCCGGGGCAACAACAGCAGCAATCAGGCCAATAGCGACATCGCCACATACGGCCGCGTGGTGATCCCGATCGGGCGGACGCCGAAACGCGTCGATTGCAGCCGCCTCTACGAGCTGGAAGTCGAGCGCCTGCAGCTTGAATTGAAGCTCCTGAAAATGGGCCTTGGCGCCGATGGTCAGACAACGGGGAGCACGACGAGCACCGCTGCCACGGCTTCCGAGGCTCCTACGGCTCGCTCGGCCGCATCGGCAGGATGGGCCAACGAAGGCTGGAGCATTCGAGGCACAACCGGCAATGAAACGAAAAAGAAGCGGAAATAGCCGCGCGCTGCTTGCGATGGCAGCGCTTGCCGGCTTCTGTCTCCCGGCACAGGCGGCGATCATCGGCACCTGCACCATCATGATCGGTGCCTCGGGAACGATGAAGTCGAACCCCTCTATCAACATATTCGGTTCCAGGCAGGCGGGCGGGTCGAGCGCCGGTGCAACCATCATCGCGAACTCGACGCTGTGTTCGATCCTGAACCTGCTAGACTGCTATACCGTCTCCGCGCCGGCGCCGATCGCCTTCACCTCGGCTCCGAGCGGCGGCGACACCGACGTCACTTTCGCCTCCGTCTTCCGCCTCGACGGCTCGGGATTGGATAACCCAGGCAGCTCGCCGCAAAAGCTGACCAACGGCACCCATACGATCCAGGTCGATCTGACCGCCACGAAGTCGCCGGGCATCTTCCCGGCGGGCAGTTACCAGGCGGAGGTCACTGTCCGTTGCGAATGATGCTGTGGGCCAGACCGCGCCAGCGACGACATGATCTGGCAACCGGCGGGCTTTGCGGCTAGCTTCGCGCCCAGCCCGCAATTCCAGGGGTAAACACTCCATGTATTTTCCCCTGGAATTGCGCAAAAAAGCAGAAGTCTTGGAGCAGGTCCCCTTTCAGCACAGGCTGACCCGCTTCACCGGGAGGCAGTTTTTTGATTATCGTTGTCGGCTCGATCAATCTCGACCTCATCGCCAATGTCGACCGCTTGCCGGAACCCGGCGAGACGGTGCGCGGCTCCGGCTTCGCCACCGCGCCCGGCGGCAAGGGGGCCAACCAGGCCCTGTCCGCGGCGCGCGCCGGCGCGCAAGTGCGCATGGTGGGCGCGGTCGGCAAGGATAGTTTTGCTGCCGAGGCGCTCGCCCTTCTCAAGGCCGGCAATGTCGATCTGTCCGGTGTCGGCCAGAGCTTCGCCTCCACCGGCACGGCGTTGATCCTGGTCGGCGGCGACGGGGAAAATGTCATCGCCGTCGTGCCGGGCGCCAATGATTCGGTGGTGCCGGGCGATGTCGCAAAGGCCTATCTCAAGAAAGGCGACGTCGTTCTCCTGCAGCACGAGATCCCGTTGCAGACGGTCGAGGCCACACTCGACGCGGCGCGCGCGGCGGGCGCCGTCAGTGTGCTCAACACCGCCCCCTTCCGTGCCGAAGCCGCCGGCCTCCTCGGCAAGGCCGACTATGCGGTCGCCAACGAAACCGAGTTCGATCTCTATGGCGAGGCGCTGGCGCTTTCGGGGCGCGACCGCCCGGCCCGCATGCGCGACTATGCCAAAAAGACGGGCCGCATCATCGTCGTCACGCTCGGCGGCGAGGGCGTGCTGGCCGCCACGCCGGGCGATTTCCTTGCCGTCCCGGCGTTGAAGATCACCCCGGTCGACACGGTAGGCGCCGGCGATACGTTTTGCGGCTATTTCGGCGCCGGCCTGTCGTCTGGCCAGTCGCTTGAGGAAGCGCTTGCCCGCGCAGCCGTGGCCGGCTCGCTCGCCTGCCTGAAACCCGGCGCGCAGCCGGCGATTCCGTTGGCAAAAGATGTCGACACCGCCTTGGCGGCGGCGCGGTAGCGGCCATGCGTCCGATAACGAAGCATGCAGTGCCGCCGGCCGGCGATATCTGCCGCCTTTCCGCCGTCGAGCTCGCCGGCGAGATCAGGCAGCGCCGTTTGTCGGTGCGCGAGGTGGCCGGCGCCTTCCTCGACCGCATCGAGGCGGTCAACCCGCTGGTTAACGCCATCGTCTCGCTGCGCGAGCGCGCCGATGTCCTTGCCGAGGCCGACAGGGCCGATGCCCATCTGGCGCAAGGCGGCGGGGCCGGATCGCTGTACGGCCTGCCGATCGCCATCAAGGACCTTGCCCAGACCAAGGGGCTCAGAACCACCTTCGGCTCGCCGATCTTTGCCGATTTCATTCCCGACACGGACGACTTCTTCGTCGAGCGCATCCGCAAGGCCGGCGCCATCATCATCGGCAAGACCAATGTCCCGGAATTCGGGCTCGGCTCCAACACCTACAATCCGGTTTTCGGGCCGACACTCAACGCCTTCGACCCGGCGCTGACCGCCGGCGGCTCGAGCGGCGGCGCGGCTGTGGCGCTGGCGCTCGACATGGTGCCGGTCGCCGACGGCAGCGACTTCGGCGGTTCGCTGCGCAATCCGGCGGCCTATAACAACGTCTACGGCTTCCGCCCCTCGCAGGGCCTTGTGCCTGCGGGCCCGGACGTCGATGTCTTCCATTCGCAGATGGGCGTCGAGGGGCCGATGGGCCGCAACATTCGCGACATCGCACTGCTCCTCGACGAACAGGCCGGCTATCACCCGCATGCGCCGCTTTCGCACGACAAGACGGGCTCGTTCCTTGAAGGTTTGCGGACCAAAGCGTCAGGCGGCCGCATCGCCTGGCTGGGCGACCTCGGCGGCCGCCTGCCGACGGAGCCCGGCGTGCTCGGCCTTTGCGAGGCCGCGCTTGCCCGCTTCGCCGATGCTTCCTTCCACAGCGAGGCCTTGGTGCCGGATGTCGACTTCGAGGCGCTGTGGCAGGCTTTTGTCACCTTGCGCCAGGCGAGCAGCGGCTGCGGGCTGAAGGCGCACTACGACGAACCGGCAAAACGCGGGCTTCTGAAGCCTGAGGCTATCTGGGAAGTGGAGCAGGCGATGCGCCTGACCGCTCCGCAGATCCATGCCGCGACCGTCCTGCGCACCTCCTGGCACAGGGCGCTGCTTGCGCTGTTCGAGCGCTTCGACCTGATTGCGCTGCCCACCGCCCAGGTCTTCCCCTTCGACGTGACCACCCACTGGCCGCGCGACGTTGCGGGGCGGGCCATGGACAGCTATCACCGCTGGATGCAGGTCTCGGCCTTTGCCACGCTGGGCGGCTGCCCGGCGCTCAACGTGCCGGCCGGCTTCGACGAGAAGGGCCGGCCGATGGGCATGCAGCTGATCGGTCGCCCGCGCGGCGACCTAGCCGTGCTCAGGGCCGGCGCAGCCTATGAGGCGACGCTGCCCTGGGCGGCGGGGGCTGCGTGACGGGCCGCCCTGTCCGACCAGCTTGCGCGGGCGTCAATCCCGTGCATTGATCGCGCTCCGCGCAAGTCGGCGCTGTCCTGTTCCGAGGAAGATCATGTCGCTGGAACTCTACGCCACCTATGTCGTCGCCTGCATCATCATCATCCTGGTGCCGGGGCCCACGGTCACGCTGATCATCGCCAACAGCATCCGCCACGGCTCGCGCGCGGGCTTGGCCAATGTCGCCGGCACTCAGGCCGGCCTTGCCATCATGATCGCCATCGTCGGCATCGGCCTCAACACGCTGATCGCCGGCATGGGCCATTGGTTCGAATGGGTGCGGCTGATCGGCGCCGCCTATCTCATCTGGATGGGCGTGCAGATGTTCCGCGCCAAAGGCGCGCTGAACCCCGACGGTTCGGCCAAAAAGCCGCGTGGTGGCTTCTTCCTGCAGGGTTTTCTGGTGGCGATCTCAAATCCGAAGACCTTGGTCTTTTTCGGCGCTTTCTTCCCGCAGTTCATCGCGCCGCAGGGCAATTATACGCTGCAGATCGTCGTGATGGGCCTCACCGCGATGATCTTCGCCGCCATGTCGGACTCGACCTATGCCCTTGCCGCGGGCCGCGCCGGGCGCGTTCTGTCGGCCAGCCGCGTCAAACTGATGTCGCGCATCAGCGGCAGCTTCCTGGTCGGCGGCGGACTGTGGCTGGCGTTCTCGAAGGCGAAGTAGCACCTCTCCCTTCTCCCCTTGTGGGAGAAGGTGGATCGGCGCGATAGCGCCGAGACGGATGAGGGGTGTTCCAGCGGAGTGAGACGTCGGCGTTCCCTGGAACACCCCTCATCCGACCGAGCTTCGCTCGGCCACCTTCCCCCACAAGGGGGGAAGGAAAGGCGCTAAAGCCGCCCCAGCCGCTCCACCAGCAGCGCGAAGAAGCCGTCATGGTCGATGTCGCGCATCACCATGGCGTTCTTTGTGCGCTTGGTGACGCCCCACCAGTCGATCACCGTCATGCCCATGGTGAGCTCCGACACGGTTTCGACGCTGACATTGCAGCGGCGGCCCTTGAACAGTTCCGGCTTGACGAGATAGGCGATCACGCACGGGTCGTGCAGCGGCCCGCCATCGGTGCCGTATTTCTCCTCGTCATAGCGCTCGAAGAACTCCAGCATCTCGGCGGTCGCGGTGCCGACCTTGGTGCCGAGCTTGCGGAAGGCCTGGATGCGCTGGGACGTGGTCAGCGCCTTGTGGGTGACGTCGAGCGGCATCATCACGATCGGAATGCCTGATTTGAACACCAGGTCGGCGGCCTGCGGGTCGACATAGACGTTGAATTCGGCCGCCGGCGTGACGTTGCCGCCCTCGAAGAAGCCGCCGCCCATCAACACGATTTCCTTGATGCGCGGCGCGATCCTGGGCTCTCGGATCAGCGCCAGCGCGATGTTGGTGAGCGGTCCGAGCGGGCAGAGCGTGATGGTGCCGCTTTCCTCGCGCATCAGCGTCTCGACGATGAAATCGACGGCATATTGTTCCTGCAACGGCATCGTCGGCTCGGGCAGTTGCGGGCCGTTCAGGCCGGTCTTGCCGTGCACTTCCTCGGCGGTGACGAGTTCGCGCGCCAGCGGACGGATGGCGCCGGCATAAACCTTGATGTCGGGCCGGTCGGCCAGCTCGCATATCTTGCGGGCGTTGTTCTGGGTCAGATTCAGCGGCACGTTGCCGGCAACCGCGGTGATGCCGACGATCTCCAGCTCGGAACTGCCGAGCGCCAGCAATATGGCGACGGCATCGTCCTGGCCGGGATCCGTGTCGATGATGATCTTTCTGGACTGGGGCATTTCAATTCCTTTTGGGAAGTCTTTTTTGGCGGGTTTTAGAGCATGGTTCCCAAAAAGTGGGAACCGGTTTTCGGACGAAATCATGCTCCAATGAAAGGCTGGATGAAGATGACGGTTCGACGAAACGCCATCCTGGTTTGGCGGCTTGAACTTGATCGCGCGACGGACCATATCAAGACCATCGGGAAAAATGCCATCCGGGTTTTTCCAGTTTGTGTCGCTCTTCAGAGGACAGTGTAACAATGAGTCGAATGACGCCTTTCTCCAGCCCGCTTCTCCTGGGTTTTGATGCCATGGAAAAGACGCTTGAGCGTCTGGCGAAGTCCGGCGACAGCTACCCTCCGTATAACATCGAGCGCCTCAATGCCGCCGACGGCAAGGCCGAAAGGCTGCGCATCACGCTGGCCGTTGCCGGTTTTGCAGAAAGCGACCTCGATGTCACCACGGAGGAAAACCAGCTGATCGTGCGCGGTCGTCAGACCGACGACACCGAGCGCGAATTCCTGCACCGCGGCATCGCCGCGCGCCAGTTCCAGCGCTGCTTCGTGCTGGCCGACGGCATGCGGGTGATCGCGGCGGAACTGAAGAACGGTCTGCTGTCGATCGATCTCGATCGGCCGGAGTCCGAGCGGATGGTACGGAAAATAAACATATCGGTGAAAGACTGACCTTTGCCGATGGCTCTATGCGAGGCGGCCGATCCTGGCGTCCTCGCGCCAAGGAGGCTTGAAATGACCAGAACTGACGAAACGATCACCATGACCAGCGGCGAGCTCGCCCATCTCGGCGAAGGTTCGGTCGCTTATCTCAGGAAAGTGTCGAGCGACGACCTGCGCGGCCGCTTCCCCGGCCTCGGCGAGATCGCGCCCGGCCTGGAGCTGTGGGCGCTGTTTGCCGCCAACGGCCAGCCGATCCTGCTTTCCGACGCTCGCGACCGGGCGCTGGCGGGCGCGCTGGAGAACGACCTCACCACCGTCGCGATCCACTAAATCAGACTATGATCCCGAAGGTGGGACCTGTTTTCGGGAAAGGTCGATTAAAATAGCGACTGTGATGTCTGGAATCGAAAGGGCCGCCCCCGGCGGCTCTCGAGAGATTTAAGCCAAGAACCGAAAAACGTCAGGCCGCGTGCGAGGCCTGCGCATCCGACAACAACGCGTGGATCGCCACCGCGTCGCGCGTGCCCCTGATCTTGGCCACCGTGTCGGCATCGCGCAGCACGCGCGCGATGCGCGACAGCGCCTTGAGATGGTCGGCGCCGGCACCTTCCGGCGCAAGCAGCAAAAACACCAGGTCAACCGGCTGGTCGTCCAGCGCCTCGAAATCGACCGGCGTCTCCAGCCGGGCGAAGACGCCGGCGATCCGCTTCACGCCGGCGAGCTTGCCATGCGGAATGGCAATGCCGTTGCCGACGCCGGTCGAGCCCAGCCGCTCGCGCTGCAGGATGGTGTCGAACACCTCCCGCTCCGGAATCCCCGAAATCGCCGCCGCCCTCTCCGACAGCAATTGCAGAAGCTGCTTTTTGGAATTCGCCTTCAACGCCGGCATGATCGCCGGAACGCTGATGAGATCGCTGAGATCCATGCTTGAAAAATCCCTTGCTCGCCTGCCGCGCCAGTCGTCGCCCCCTTGCGCGGCTGGCTTTTTATCCTTGCGCGACTTTGGTCGTCGACGGATCGATCCAGCCGATGTTGCCATCCGGCCGGCGGTAGACGATGTTGAGATGGTCGGTTCCGGCGTTGCGGAACAGGAAGACCGGGCTGTCGCTGTTGTCGAGCTCGATGACTGCCGAAGCCACCGACATGGTCCGCAGCGTCACGCTTGATTCGGCGACAATGACCGGAGCGAAGTCCTCCGGAATGTCTTCCTCGTCGTCGGCGAGGGGAGCCATCACGGTGTAGGCGATATCGGTCGGCTCTTCGCCATTGCCGTTGCCGGTGTTGCGCGACTTCAGCCGGCGCTTGTAGCGCCGCAGCCGCGTTTCCAGGCGGTCGGCCGCCGCCTCGAAGGCAAGCGTCGGGTCCTGGGCGTCGCCGGTCGCCTGCAAAGAAGCGCCGGAATCGAGCCGGACCATGCAGTCGGCGGAGAAACGCGACCCCGATTTGATGACCGTGACATGTCCTGAAAAACCCCGATCGAAATATTTCTCGATCGCCTCGCCGACCCGGTCGTTGATGCGTGTGCGGAACGCATCGCCGATGTCCATGTGTTTTCCCGAAATGCGTAGATTCATCTGAAAACTGACCTTCCTTGCTCAGGCTTCAAACTGTTCCCGAGTTTATACCCGTGGTGCGCGCGCACAAGCTTTGCAGCGGCATGCGCGCCGATTTTAGACCCGAACTTTCCGGTTGATCACAAGTCGCCTTCTTGGCCGTCCATGGCCGTGTCTGACGGACCCATTCGCAAGCGGGCATTACCGCCCTGCTCCATGCGGGCGGGCTTCTAGACACTTCATTGCGGCTTGTCAATGAAACTTGGGAATTGTGAAAAATCAGCACTTGCCGCACCGGCCAGGGCTTGCCGGGATTCGGACCAGGCCTAGCGGCCGGCGTTCGCGAGCGCCCGCTTTTCCCGCCGCCGCTGCACCGACGATGGGATGTTCATGCCCTCGCGATATTTCGCGACGGTGCGGCGCGCGATGTCGACCCCGCTTTCCTTGAGCATGTCGACGATGGCGTCATCGGAAAGCACGTCGATGGGCTTTTCCTCGTCGATCATCTGCTTGATGCGGTCGCGCACGGCCTCCGACGAATGCGCTTCGCCGCCTTCCGCGGAGGCAATCGACGCAGTGAAGAAATAGCGCAGCTCGAAGACGCCGCGCGGCGTCAGCATATATTTGTTGGCGGTGACGCGGCTGACCGTCGATTCATGCATGCCGATGGCGTCGGCCACCGTACGCAGGTTGAGCGGCTTGAGGTGACGCACGCCATGGACGAGGAAAGCGTCCTGTTGTCGCACGATCTCGGACGCCACCTTGAGGATGGTCTTGGCCCGTTGATCGAGACTGCGCGTCAGCCAGTTGGCGTTCTGCAGGCATTCGGCGAGAAACTCTTTTTCCGCCTGGTCCTTGGCGTGGGTCGCAATGCGGGCGAAATAGACATTGTCCACCAGCACGCGCGGCAGCGTATCGGCATTGAGCTCGACCGCCCAGCTGCCGTCATTGGCGGCGCGCACCTCGACATCGGCGACAATCGCATCGCTCGCGCCGCCCGAAAACGCCAGGCCGGGCCGCGGATCGAGCGCGCGGATCTCGGCCAGCATGTCGAGCAGGTCCTCCTCGTCGACGCCGCAGATGCGTTTCAGCGTCTGGAAATCCCGTCGCGCCAGAAGCTCGAGATTGGCGACCAGCGCCTTCATCGCCGGATCGAGCCGGTCGCGCACCGCCAGTTGCAGCGACAGGCACTCGGCAAGGTCGCGCGCGAAAAGTCCTGCCGGCTCGAACGTCTGGCAGACGCCAAGCACCTGCGCTACCGTCGCGCCATCCGTGCCGAGCCGGACCGCGATCTCGTCGAGTTCGGTGCGCAGGTACCCGGCTTCGTCGAGCCCTTCGGCCAGCTCACCCGCGATAAGCCGTTCGCTGGGGCTCAGGGAGGCAAGCGCGATCTGCTCGCCGACATGGTCGCGCAGCGTGATGGCGGCCGCTGCCATGTCGCCGACGTCGAACCCCTCGGACGATGCCGCGCCCGCGCCGCCCCCAGCGGCCGACTTCCATTGCGCCGTGAGATCCGGCCCCAGCCTCTCGCTGGTGCCTGGATCGTCGGGAAACAGGTTCTCCAGGGAAGAATCGAGCTTTTGCGAGATCGCTTCCGCGCTCCACTCCATCTCGCCCGCGAACCAGTCGCCTTCGGTGTCCTTTTCCGGCGACGCCTCGCTTTTCTGGGATAGATCGCCGGCGGCGTCGTCCTGCGGTTCGGCCCGTTCCAGCAGCGGGTTGCGCTCGATCTCCTCGTCGATGAAGCGCTCGAGCTCGATATGAGTGAGCTGCAGCAGCCGGATCGACTGCATCAGCTGCGGCGTCATCACCAGCGACTGGGATTGTCTGAGCTGCAGTTTGGCTGCCAGCGCCATGATGGAATTCAAACGCCTCGTCTACGCGTCGACTGTTTTTCGGTCGGGCATAGAAACTGGCCCGGCTTTTGCTTGTCAAGCAAAACGCTATCAGCTGCGGCTTACCGGAGCGTTATCGATCGCTAAAATAACCGAAAGCCGTGACGAGGCCATCGAAACCGCGTCGAAATCCGCGGTCAGAGCGTGAAACCCTCGCCGAGATAGAGACGCCGCACATCGGCGTTGGCGACGATCTCGTCGGCGCGGCCATGCGTCAGCACCTGACCGGCATGGATGATGTAGGCGCGGTCGATCAGGCCGAGCGTCTCGCGCACATTGTGGTCGGTGATCAAGACGCCGATGCCGCGCGCCGTGAGATGGCGAACGAGCTGCTGGATGTCAGCGACGGCGATCGGGTCGATGCCGGCGAAAGGCTCGTCGAGCAGCATATAGGCAGGCCGCGTCGCCAGCGCCCGCGCGATTTCGAGGCGGCGCCGTTCGCCGCCCGACAGCGACATCGACGGCGCCTTGCGCAGATGGCTGATGTGGAACTCCTCGAGCAGTTCGTCGAGCGTGCGCTCGCGTTCCTTGCGGCTCTTTTCCACCACCTCCAGCACGGCCCGGATGTTCTGCTCGACATTCAGGCCGCGGAAGATCGACGCTTCCTGCGGCAGATAGCCTATGCCGAGGCGGGCCCGCCGGTACATCGGCATCGAGGTGACATCGAAGCCGTCGATCTCGATCGAACCTTCGTCGACGGGAACAAGGCCGGTGACCATGTAGAAACAGGTGGTCTTGCCAGCGCCGTTGGGGCCGAGCAGGCCGACGGCCTCACCGGCGCGCACGCCCAGCGTCACCCCGCTCACCACCTTGCGGCCCTTGTAGCTCTTGGTCAGCCCCTTGGCGATCAGGGTGCCCTTGAACTTCGCCTTGTCGGCGCTGACCGTCGCCGGCGCAGCGGGTTGTGCGGCTGCCCGTCCCGGAAGGCGGGCCAGCAGCGAAGTCACACCGGCCATTACTTGCTCGACGCTCCCTGCTGCTGCGCGTCCTGTTTCTGCGGCTTGAACATCATGATGACGCGAGGACAGCCTTCGACATTGCCGAGGCCGCTCTTCATCTGCACGGTGAGCTTGCAGCCCTTGAGCACATTGTCGCCCTGCGAGAGCACCACTTCCTTGCCGGAAAGCACCAGCACCTGTGTCTTCATGTCGAATTTGCCGGTGTCGCCGGTAGCGATCTGGTCGTTCGATTTGATGTAGACTTTGTTCTCGACCTCGAGGTGGTCGATATTGGCGGAGCCCGTCATCGCCGACGCGCCGGCCGCGGCGCTTTTGCCGGCATTGGCATCCTTGACATAGTAGACCGTCATCTTGCCGGCCTTGAGCAGGGTCGGCCCCTGATTCACGGTCACATTGCCGCTGAATACGGCCATGCTGTCGGCCTGGCGAACCTCGAGCTTGTCGCTTTCGATCTGGATCGGCTGGTCGCCCGACAGCTTGAGCCCGGGAATCTGGCTGGTCGCGCTCGACTGCGCGAGAGAATGCGCCGTTGCCAAAAACAGCAATGCGGAAGCAGCGCCCGGAAGCCATGCGGATTTACTGCGACGCATTCTGTTCTCCACCGTTTACCCCCGCTGCCTTCAGCGCAGCAGGATCTATGTTGACGCGAACCCGGTTCTCGAAGACCACGAGCCTGCCATTGTCCTCGACCGACATCGCGTCCGCGGTGATGCGCGACCCGCCACGGCTGACGTCGACCGGATTGCTCGTCTTCATAGAGCCTTTGCCCATGTCTAGGAAGATCGATTTGAACTTCGCCACCAGGCCGTCCGTCGTCGTCACGCTGACGTCGCTGGTCAGATCCATCGTGTTGGCGTCGCGATTGTAGATACCGTGCGCGGCATCGACCGACACGATGTTGTCGGTGGCCACCGGCAGTTTGGCGTTGATGCCTTCGAGGTCGATGACGGCCTGCTGGCCCACATCCTGCGTCGCCCTTGTCGCCGTCAGCGAATATGGCAGCTTCTGCTTGGTGAAGCCGTTGAGCTTCGGATTGGCCATCACCAGCTTGCCGTTGGAAAACGCCGTGCCGTCGGCCTGCACCGATACGGACACGGGCGCCTTGAGATAGGAATAGACCGGAAAGGCGACGGCGATCGCGACCGCGAGCAGCGGCACCGCGAATTTCAGCACGCGGACGCGGCGCGAGTGCCGCTGGGCGCGGTTGAACGCATCGCCACGCGTGCCGCCTTGGTTCGCGGGAGCCGATGCCTCACCGGCATCGCTCGTTTCGTCAGATCGCGCCAACATGACTTTTCTAATGGACCTTTGCCCGCCCAAACACCGCCTATAGGTGGTATGCCGGCACCTACAAGCAAGCACAAGCGGAGGAAAACTGCAAAAATGTGACAGCTGCCGCCCGCAAAATCGAAAGGAATTCGGCGAGACGGCCTGTACTTCATAGCAGATACGGACTGCTTGCGTTAATTTTTCGTGAGCCCGGCGTCAACGCCGGAGGCCCGAAGCCGGGGCCTTTCGGAACAGTTCCGGGAAAGCTGCGAGCGGTTTCCGACAGGAATTGCATCAGGACAAGAAAGTAGAGGGGTCACCGTTCTGTGAAGCGGATGACCCGCGCCAGGAAACGGTAGCCGTGTGTAGAAGCTTGCTTTAAAAGCGTGCTTTCCCACCACCCATGAGGCTGACAATGGCAATGAGAGCCGACGACCTGATCGACCGCCGCCGCTTGCGCCGCAAGCTGACGTTCTGGCGCGTGGTCGCGTTTCTGGTTCTGGCGGCAGCGATCATCGCCTTCTCGACCTGGGTCTATGACGACAATTTTACCGGCCGGGCGCTCCCCCACATCGCCAAAGTCAAGATCGAGGGCACCATCACCGAGGACGAGGAGCTGCTCAAAAGGCTGGAAGCGATCCGCAAGTCGCCGGAGGTAAAGGGCGTCATCCTGTCGATCGATTCGCCGGGAGGCACCACGGTCGGCGGCGAGTCCACATTCGACGCCGTGCGCAAGCTTGCCGGCGACAAGCCGGTGGTGGCCGAAGTCGGCACGCTGGCGGCATCGGCCGGCTATATGATCGCAAGTGCAGCCGACCACATCGTCGCCCGCAAGACGTCGATCGTCGGCTCGATCGGCGTGCTGATCCAGTATCCCGACGTCAGCGGTCTCATGGACAAGCTCGGCATCAAGCTGGAGGAGGTGAAATCGTCGCCGCTCAAGGCTTCGCCCTCGCCCTTCAAGCCGACCAATGACGATGAGCGCGCCATGGTGCGCAAGCTGATCCTCGACAGCTACGACTGGTTCGTCGGCATCGTCGCCGATCGCCGCAAGATGACGCATGAGCAGGCGCTGGCGCTGGCCGACGGCTCGATCTTCACCGGTCGCCAGGCTTTGGCCAACCACCTGGTCGACGCCGTCGGCGGCGAGCAGGAGGCGATCGACTGGCTGGCGACGAAGGGCGTGGACAGCAAGCTCAAGGTCGTCGAGTGGAAGGACAAGGACAGGCGTGGCGGTTTCCTGTTTTCCCAGTCGATGGCAAAAGTGGCGGCCAAGGCGCTCGGCCTGCCGGATGCCGGCGGCGATATCATTCACGAACTCGGCGCCGACCGCTTGTTTCTTGACGGTCTCGTTTCGGTCTGGCACCCTTAAGGTGCCGTTGGGACGAGCCGAAAAAGCAATAAAATCATCCTGATAATCGGTTGCAGTGGTTTTACGGGGAATGTTCTATGATCAAATCCGAGCTTGTGCAGATCATTGCTGCACGCAACCCGCACCTTTTCCTGCGCGACGTCGAAAACATCGTCGGCGCGATCTTTGACGAGATCACCGACGCGCTTGCTGAGGGCAACCGGGTCGAGTTGCGCGGTTTTGGCGCCTTTTCGGTGAAGAACCGTCCGGCCCGCACCGGCCGCAACCCGCGCACCGGCGAATCCGTCGAGGTCGAGGAAAAATGGGTGCCGTTCTTCAAGACCGGCAAGGAGTTGCGCGAAAGGCTGAACGGCGGCAAATAGGCGCCGGGCGGCGGGTCGAAACGGCATCTTGGCGCCTAAAGGCATGTCTCCCGAAAGTGGAGACCGGTTTCGGGACAAGGACATGCGCGCTTCAAGAAGCCTCTCCATGGAGATTTGATGTTCAATCGCTTCATCCTCGTCGTGGTCTTCGTGCCGCTGGCCGTCATCCTGATCGCGCTCGCCGTCGCCAATCGCGGCCCTGTCGCCTTCACGGTCGATCCATTTCATCCCGGCAATCCCGCGCTGACGCTGAGCCTGCCGCTTTTCATCTTCCTGTTCCTGGCCTTGGCCATCGGCATGGTCGTCGGAAGCCTGGCCACCTGGGTGAAGCAGGGGCGCTATCGCAAGCTCGCGCGCCAGCGCGGCCTCGAGGCGGAAAACCTGCGCCAGGCGGTGAGCCCCGCGCCCGTGGCGCCCAAGGGACCGGCGCTGCCCAGCCCGACGAACTAATGCATGTCGCCAGAAGTGCGCCGCGGTTCTCGGACAACGACATGCATCAAAACAAAGATTTAAAGCGCGTCGCCTGAATCCGTTTCAGCGCGGCGCGCTTTAGCAACTCCAGGCAAAGTGCGTAGCGGTTTTCCGTCCGGAATTGCGTAGAAGATAGTCGAGCGTCATTTCGACACCAAGGAGCTCTCAATGCTGACCATTTCGGCCGCGGAGGTCGACCGCGCGCTGACCTTTCCGGGCCTTGTCGAGACGCTGCGCACCGCCTTCCGCGATGGCGCCGTGCAGCCGGTTCGCCACCATCATGGCGTCGAACGGCCGGACGGCGCCGCCTCGACCCTGCTTTTGATGCCGGCCTGGACCGACTTCAACGCCGCCGGCACCTCTTCGGGAGGCCATATCGGCGTCAAGATCGTCACCGTGTCGCCGGACAACAACGCCATCGGCAAGCCGGCGGTCATGGGCCTTTATCTTTTGCTCGACGGCGTCACCGGCGAGCCGCAGGCGCTGATCGACGGCCAAAGGCTGACCCAATGGCGCACCGCCTGCGCATCCGCGCTTGCCGCCTCCTATCTCGCGCGCAGGGATGCCTCTCGGCTTCTGGTGATCGGCGCCGGCGCGCTGTCGCCCTTCCTTGCCAAGGCGCATTCGGCGGTCAGGCCGATCACATCCATCCGTATCTGGAACCGCACGCCGGCCAATGCCGAAAAGGTGGCCGCCGCCTTGCGCGCCGAAGGCCTTCCGGCAAATGCCGCCGGCGATCTCGACGCGGAGCTCGCCGAGGCTGACATCGTCGCCTCCGCGACCATCACGAACACGCCGCTGGTCAAGGGCGCGCTGCTGAAACCGGGCGCCCATGTCGATCTCGTCGGCGGCTTCACGCCGACGATGCGCGAAAGCGATGATGACGCCATTGCCCGTGCCCGCGTCTATGTCGACACCCGCGCCGGCGCCACCAAGGAAGCCGGCGACATCGTCCAGCCGCTGGCCTCCGGCGTGCTGAAGCCGGAAGCGATCGTCGCCGACCTGCACGAGCTCGCCCGCGGCGAGAAACAGGGCCGGCAAACCGACGACGAGATCACGCTGTTCAAGTCGGTTGGCGCAGCACTTGAGGATCTCGCCGCCGGCATCGCCGTTTACAAGGCGCTCAAATAGGCCGTAGGGATCGGGCAGCAGGCAATAGGGAAGAAAGACCTACTGCCTACTGCCTACTGCCTACTGCCTACTGCCTACTGCCTACTGCCTACTGCCCATTCGGCCAGTAGACGCGCAGGCGGTGATTGTCGGGATCGAGCGCTACGAAGGTGCGGCCGAAATCGAGATCGGTTGGTGCCTGCAGTACCTTAAGTCCTCGGCCAGTCCAATCCGCATGGGTGGCATCGACCGCGCTGGCGTCCTCGACCGCGATCACGATCTCGCCGCCCCCGCCCGCTGCCGCGGCCGCCGGTTCCACCGTGTGGCGCGACCAGAGGCCGAGCTTGAAGCCTTTGTCGAGCACGAACATCACGAAGGTCGGCGAGGATTCGACCGGCTCGCGTCCGAGCAGCGAAGCGTAGAACGCGCCGCTCTTTTCCGGATTGTCGACATAGAGGATGACGAAATTCGGCGTGGTCATATCTGATCTCCAAAGTGTCTGAACCTTGGAGACAATACGCGGACCTGCTGTCAGATTCTGGCAGCAGCGATCAGCCGGAAGCGTCTTTCGCTCCATTTTGGCCCGGCGCATCGAGGGTTGCCCGCCACTCTTTGAGCATCGCCTGGCGGCGGCGCGGGTAGCGGATGTCTGTGGCTGTCAGGCCGGACATCCGGTCGGCGCGGAAGTGCCGGAAATCCTGGCGCGTTTCGCACCACGCCACCATCACCCGCACCTTGTCGAAGAAGGCGAGCGCGAACGGCCAGACCAGACGCTTCGATGCCGCTCCCCCGGCGTCACGGTAAAGGAAGCCAAGCTTGCGCTCGTCGCGGATCGCCTGCCGCACGATGCCGAGGTCGACCGCTTCGGCATTTTCCGAGCGCGGCCCGACGAGCAGTGTCGTAGCGTCGAGATCGTCGCGCAGATCATCCGGCAGCACCGCAGCGATCTTGGCCAGCGCATCCGCCGCGGCGGCCGCCAGCCTTTTGTCCGGCTGCTTCGCCACCCAGCGCGAGCCGAGCACGATCGCCTCGATCTCCTCGTCGGTGAACATCAGCGGCGGCAGCATGAAGCCGGGCTTCAGCACATAACCAAGCCCCGCCTCGCCTTCGATCGGCGCGCCCTGCCCCTGCAGCGTCGCGATGTCGCGATAGAGGGTGCGGATCGAGACGCCGATTGCACCCGCAAGCGTGCGGCCGCTCACCGGCCGACGATGGCGGCGAAGGATCTGGACGAGATCGAGCAAGCGGGCTGAACGGGACATTGATTTGTCATCAGGTACGATCGATCATAGAGCCGGGGCGCACATCGCGGCAAGCGACCTGATGCCAAGGAACGCCTGCGTCCCATCCTCGTTGTCCCCCAATGGAGATGCGCGGGACCCTGCTGTTCTGGGCGGTTCTGACCGCCTTCGTCGCGGCCCTCAGCCTTGGACCGTCCTTTGCCCATGTGCTGGAATCGCTGCCCAGGCTAACGAAATGGTCGCCGGCGCTCTGGCGCGAGGCGACGGTCTTCAACGGTCAATTTCTGCTCTTTGCCGTCGTCGGAGCGCCGCTCGATATAGCGGCGATCCTGTGCCCAGCGTTTCTCGCATGGATGCTGCGCGGCCAAGCTGGGGCGTTCGGCTTCGTGCTCGCCGCCACACTGCTTTATGCCGTCTCGCTGGCGCTCTGGTTCGGACTGGTCAAACCGGCCAACGACATTCTCGCGACCTGGGCGCCCGGACCGATCCCGGACAATTTCGAGGCCGTCCGGCTGCGTTGGGAGACCGGCCACATGGCGGTGGCCGCGGCGAAGGCGCTTGGCTTCATTTCGCTTTGTTTCGGCCTGCTCGGCGTCCGGCATGGTTGATGACAGCACCATTGAATGAGCCGGGCTTTGTTGCGCCGGTGGGCTGAGCTGTGGCAGAAGCGGGCCGAACCGCCGGAGATGACCCTTCTTGAAATCTTTTCGCGACAAACGCCGCGATGGCCGCCGCCCGCATCCCGCAAGGGCGGAACAGCCCCGCCCGCGTGATGCGTTCGCGGCCGGACGGCAGCAGGCCGCACCTGCCGAGCGCCGTGAAACGAAGTCGGCGGAGCGGCAGGAAGCCAAGCCGGCGCCGCGCGTGCTTGCGCGCCGCGAAGGCGCGTTGCCCGCCGAGCGCCTGCCATTGATCCTCGAAGTCGCGCCCAACGCCGATTACGCCCTGCTGGACAGCGGCGCCGGCGAGAAGCTCGAGCAATACGGCCCGTACCGCATCGTGCGCCCCGAGGGCCAGGCGATCTGGCAGCGAGCCCTTCCGGCGAAGGAATGGGAGCGCGCGGACGCCATCTTCACCGGCGACACCGACGAGGAAGGCATCGGCCGCTGGCGGTTTCCCAAAACGCCGCTCGGCGAGACCTGGCCGATGAAGCATGACGGCATCGATTATCTCGGCCGCTTCACCTCGTTTCGCCATGTCGGCGTCTTCCCGGAGCAGGCGTCGCATTGGGACCATATGGCCGGGCTGATCGCGTCGGCGAGACGCCCGGTCAAGGTGCTTAACCTGTTCGGCTATACCGGCCTCGCCTCGCTGGTGGCGGCCCGCGCCGGCGCCGAGGTCACCCATGTCGATGCCTCGAAGAAGGCGATCGGCTGGGCGCGCGAGAACCAGGAGATGGCCGGCCTTGCCGACAAGCCGATCCGCTGGATCGTCGAGGACGCGATGAAATTCGCCGAGCGCGAGGAACGCCGCGGCAGCCGCTACGACATCGTGCTGTTCGACCCGCCGGCCTATGGCCGCGGCCCCAAGGGCGAGGTCTGGCAATTGTTCGAGGACCTGCCGGGGCTCACCGACCTTTGCCGCTCGATCCTGACGCCGAAACCGCTGGCTGTCGTTCTCACCGCCTATTCGATCCGCGCTTCCTTCTTCGCCATCCACGCGCTGATGCGCGACACCTTCGCCGGCATGGGCGGCACGGTCGAATCCGGCGAGCTGATCATTCGCGAGAAATCCGCCGGCCGCGCGCTGTCGACCTCGCTGTTCTCGCGCTGGGTGGCTTGAATGACGGCACATGACGGCGCTCGCCCTGTCGGGCAGGTCAAGGAAGTCACCAGCCTTGCCAATCCCCTGGTCAAGGACATCAAGGCGCTGGCGCTCAAGAAATTCCGCGACCAGCAGAACGCCTTCATGGCCGAGGGCCTGAAGCTGGTCATCGATGCCCTCGACCTCGGCTGGTCGATCAGGACCTTGGTCTTCGCCAAGGCCGGACTCGGCAACCCGGCCGTCGAAAAGGTCGCCGCGCGGACCGTCGCCGCCGGCGGCATGGTGCTCGAGGTTTCCGAAAAGGTGCTCGCTGCCATCACCCGCCGCGAGAACCCGCAAATGGTGGTCGGCGTCTTCGCGCAGCAGACCGTACCGCTGAAGGACATCCGCGCCAGGGACGGTGATGTTTGGGTCGCGCTCGACCGGGTGCGCGACCCCGGCAATCTCGGCACCGTGATCCGCACCGTCGACGCGGTCGGCGCCAAAGGCGTCATCCTGGTCGGCGACACCACCGACCCATTCTCGCTGGAGACGGTGCGCGCCACCATGGGCTCGATTTTCGCCGTGCCGGTCGCCAGGGCGACCGAGCAGGCCTTTCTCGCTTGGCGCCGCGATTTCTCCGGCCTTGTCGCCGGAACCCATCTCAAGGGCGCGGTCGACTATCGCTCGGTCGATTTCTCCAGGGGGCCGGTCTTGCTGCTGATGGGCAACGAGCAGCAGGGCCTGCCGGACAGTCTCGCTGAAAGCTGCGACCGGCTGCTCAGAATTCCCCAGGCAGGCCGGGCCGATTCGCTCAATCTGGCGGTCGCCACCGGTGTGATGTTGTTCGAGATCCGGCGTGGCGCGTTGAAGCTCGAGCCTGCCAACGACATCCGATGAGGACCGCCAAATGAAATCCTGGTCCCCTTACGTCGTGCTGGTCGTCGTCGCCATCGCGCTCGACCAGTGGGTCAAGCAGCTGGTCGAGAACGGTCTCGCCTTTCAGGAGAAGCTCGATCTGCTGCCGTTCCTGGCGCTGTTCCGCACCTACAACACCGGCATCGCTTTCTCGATGTTCCAGTCCTTCGGCGATACCGGCCTGGTGGTCATCGCCGTGCTGGTCGTCGCCTTCGTGCTCTATCTCGCCACGCGCACGCCCGCCGGCTATGTCGTCGCTCGTATCGGCTTTGCGCTGATCATCGGCGGTGCGCTCGGCAACCTCATCGACCGTGCCGTCTACGGTCACGTCATCGACTACATCCTGTTCCACACGCCCGTCTGGTCCTTCGCGGTCTTCAATCTCGCCGACGCCTTCATCTCGGTCGGCGCGGCGCTTGTCGTCTTCGACGAGCTGATCGGCTGGCGGCGCGAAGCCAAGTCCCAGGACCTTGGCAATTGACCTCACGCTGTTGAAACAGCAGACTTCCTCATCAGCCAGAGGCGAGGAGAAAATCATGCCCGACACCTTCAAAGCCATCCTCGTTTCGCGCGATGCGGACAAGAAGCAGTCCGTCGATGTCGTCGACCTCACCGAGGCCGACCTGATGGAAGGCGACGTCACCATCGCCGTCGAGGCGACGACGGTGAACTACAAGGACGGGCTCGCCATCACCGGCAAGGCGCCGGTCGTGCGCCGCTGGCCGCTGGTTCCAGGCATCGATTTCGCCGGCACCGTGATCTCCTCCTCGCATGCCGACTGGCGCAAGGGGGACAAGGTGATCCTCAACGGCTGGGGCGTCGGCGAGACGCATTACGGCGCCTATGCCGGCCGCGCCCGCGTCAAGGGCGACTGGCTGGTGCCGCTGCCCGAGGGCATGAGCGCGCATGATGCGATGGCTGTCGGCACCGCGGGCTACACGGCAATGCTCTCGGTCATGGCGCTGGAGCGGCACGGCATCGTGCCGGACCGCGGTCCCGTGGTGGTGACGGGCGCTGCCGGCGGCGTCGGCTCGGTCGCCATCTCGATCCTGTCGAGCCTCGGCTACCATGTCATCGCCTCGACCGGCCGCAACGCCGAGAGCCCCTATCTGATCGACCTTGGCGCGGCCGAGGTGATCTCGCGCGAGGAGCTCAGCCAGCCCGCGAAACCGCTCGCCAAGGAGCGCTGGGCAGGCGGCGTCGACTCGGTCGGCAGCCATACCTTGGCCAATGTGCTGTCGATGACCTCCTATGGCGGCGCGATCGCCGCTTGCGGCCTGGCCGGCGGCATGGACCTGCCGGGAAGCGTCGCGCCCTTCATCCTGCGCGGCGTCTCGCTGCTGGGCATCGATTCGGTGATGGCGCCGAAACCGGTACGCCTCGAGGCATGGCGCCGCATCGGCACCGACCTCGATTCCAAGAAGCTGTCGACTTTGTCGCGCACGATCGGTTTCGACGGCATTGTCGCTGCCGCGCGCGATATCGTCGAGGGCAAGATCAGGGGTCGCGTCGTCGTCGACATGTAGCTGGCAACGACCTCGTGAAGCTACGGTTTCGCCCGCGCATGCGGGCGGTCGGAATCCGCGCGATTCGCTAAAATTCGAACGATCCCTCCCAGCCTTCCATAATTTCTGTCTGGCATGGTCTGCGCATGGTCGCGGACTCCGACATCAGACAGGACAGCAAAGCCGCGGGCGCTGACAGGCTCATCCCCGATGCGCCGAAGCGGCAGGTGCTCGTCGCGCCGCCGCTGGCTCCCGACCTGCCGGGGGCCAGCCACGACGGCCTGCCCTTCCTGACGATCGTCGCCATTGCCGTTCTGGCGGGGCTGGCGCATCTTACCGGAGCGCCGCTGATCGTCACCATCGGCCTCGCCGCAGCGGCCTTTGCCGGCCTTGCCATGCATCTGCGCAGCCGTCGCGACGAGCGGCGCACTGCAGTGCTGCTCGACGAAACCGCGGCCCGCAGCCGCGCCGAGATCGAGACTCTCGCCGACCGCATGTGGGAGATGCAGGAGAGCGAGGAGCGCTTCCGCGGCCTGATCGACGCGCTTGGCGATCTTGTCGTCCATCGCGATCGCGACGGCCACGTCGTTTATGCCAACAGCGTCTTTGCCTCGCTTGTCGAGCTCGATGCGCGCGATCTTGCCGGCAAGACCTTGTCCGAGCTTGGCATCGATGTCGGCATCGTTCCCGACGCCGCCTTCTCCGATCATGAGTGCCTGAGCTCGACCGATGTCGCGATCCGCACCCCGAACGGACCACGCTGGTTCTCCTGGATCGAATTGTCGGTGCGCGACAAGGACACGGGCGCAGTCTCGCACCGGGCGATCGCCCGCGACATCACCGCCCGCAAGCGCGCCGAATCCTCGCTGATCACCGCGCGCGAACGGGCCGAATATGCCAGCCAGGCCAAGTCACGCTTCCTCGCCACCGTCAGCCATGAGATCCGCACGCCGATGAACGGCATCATGGGCATGGCGAAGCTGCTTGCCGATACCGACCTCTCGCCCGAACAGCGCACCTATGTCGGCGCTGTTTCCACCTCGGCCAGCGCGCTGCTCGCGCTCATCGAGGACCTGCTCGACTATTCCAAGATCGAGGCCGGCCGCTTCGAACCCGAGCCCCAGCCGACCTCGCTGCGTGAGATCGCCGACAACATCATCGAACTTCTGGCCGCAAAGGCCTTCGCCAAGAACATAGGCCTCGGCTGCCATGTCGAGCCCGATGTGCCGCAGATGATCACCGCCGATCCCGGCCGCGTGCGCCAGGTGCTGCTCAACCTCATCGGCAATGCGGTGAAGTTCACTGACACGGGCGGGGTGCTGCTGACCGTGGCGCGCGCCCGCACCGAAACCACCGACCGTATCTGCTTCACCATCGCCGACACCGGCCCTGGTCTGCGCGAAGAGGACATGGAGCGCATTTTCGAGGAATTCGAGCAGTCCGACGGCACCTCGACCAGGGTGCATGGCGGCGCCGGCCTCGGGCTTGCCATCTCGAAGCGGCTGGCGACGGCGATGGGCGGCTCGATCTCGGTCTCGAGCCGGCTCGGCGAAGGATCCGAATTCGTCCTGGAGCTTCCGGCGGTCGCCGCGACCGAGCCGCCGCCGCATCGCCACAACATCCTTGCCGACCGGCGGGCGGTGATCGTGTCGAAAAACGCCGTCGAGGCCGATGCCATCGCCCGCGCGATCAGGGCCCATGGCGGCATCGTCGAGGTTGCCGCGACACCGAGCCAGGCCGCCGCGTTCGCTGCAGGCTGCAACGTGCTCCTGATCGACGCCGCGCTCGAAAACAGCGACGGCCGGCTGCTCAAGCGGCTGCGCGATTCGGGCTTTGCCGACTGCGAGGCCATCACCCTGATTGCGCCGACGGATCGCGGCATGCTAGGCGAATTCCGCGCCAGCGGCTACGCTACCTTCCTGGCCCGGCCGGTGCGTGGCGAGACCCTGCTGCGTGTGCTGTTGACCAGCCATGGCTCAGCGCTGGCCAAGCCGCTGCCGGAGCCGCGCGGTGCCCCTTCGGTGCGCAAGCGCGACCAGGGCCTGTCGGTGCTGATCGCGGAAGACAATGACATCAACGCCATGCTCGCCCGCGCCACGCTCCTCAAGGCCGGGCATCGCGTCAAGGTCGTCGGCAACGGCAAGGCCGCGGTCGATGCCGTTACCGATGCCGGTCTCAAGTTCCGCTTCGATGTGGTGCTGATGGACCTGCATATGCCTGTTATGGACGGGCTGGACGCGATCGCCGCCATCCGTCGCCATGAAGAGTCCCTGGCCATGCCCCCGATTCCGATCATGGTGCTTTCGGCCGACAGCCAGGAAAAGACCCGGCATGCCGTGCTCGCCCATGGCGCCAGCGGTTTCGTGACCAAGCCGCTCGACCCGGACGCGCTCGTCCAGGCGGTCGAAGGCCAGGTTGCCGCCTGAGGAAATTTCTAACCGTCGAACGCCTTGGCTTGCTTGGCTTTCGCGATCACAAGATAGCCGGTTGAGTGTATTGCCCAGCCGACAAAGTATTGCCCGCCACGTCGTATCACGGTACTGTCACAATCCTGTTGCACCTACACCGTATCCCCGTGCCAAGAGGGATGGCTCGAAGGAGAATCACTCGTGCATACAGTCGTGCCTGAATGTGACACTCGGCCGAATGCCGGCGGCGCCCTGCTCGCCGCCCGTACCGCCGACGCCGTCGCAAGCGGCGCTCCGCTGGGCCGCATCGGCAATCTCGAAGTGCGGCTCGCCCGCAACGAGGCCGAAATCGCCGCCGCCCAGGAAGTGCGCTATCGGGTATTCTACGACGAGCTTGGCGCGAGGAAGGACCTGTTCCAGGCGCAGGACCGGCGCGACGCCGACCGGTTCGACCCGCTCTGCGATCACCTTCTGGTGTTGGACAATTCCCTTCCCGGCCCTGAGCACCGCCGCATCGTCGGCACCTACCGCCTGCTGCGGCAGGAAATCGCCGCGACGGCCGGCGGCTTCTATTCCGAGGGCGAGTTCGAGCTCACCAAGCTGATTGCGCGGCATCCCGGCCAGCGTTTCCTCGAGCTCGGCCGTTCCTGCGTTCTGCCGGAATACCGCTCCAAGCGCACCATTGAGGCGCTCTGGCAAGGCATCTGGGCCTATATCAACCACTACGACATCGGCGTGATGACCGGCTGCGCCTCGTTCCACGGCATCGTGCCGGCGGCGCATGCCGAGGCGCTGACCTATCTCGCCCATCATTGCCGCACCAATTCCGCCTGGGATGTTCGCGCGGTTCCGGGACGCTACTGTTCGATGGACCTGATGCCGATCGAGGCGGTGAACGCCAAGGCGGCGATCGCCGCCATGCCGCCGCTGGTCAAGGGCTATCTGCGCGTCGGCGCCCGCATCGGCGACGGCTGCGTCATCGACCACGAATTCTCGACCGTCGACGTCTTCGTCGTCATGCCGGTCAAGGAGATCGGCGCCCGCTATGTCAACTATTATGGCGGCGAAGGGCAGCGTTTCGCGGCGTGATTCCAGTGAGTAGTGAGTAGTGAGTAGTGAGTAGTGATGGACACGACCGCTCGCGCCTTGTCACTACTCACTACTCACTACTCACTACCCCCTACTCCCTCACGGAATATCCTCCGGCCTTCGCCCCGGCCGGCTCTTATAGGCCGGAAACGACCAGCCGAATTTAAGCGCTCCGCCGCGCACCGCGAATGCGCCCGCGAAGCCGAGCAGGCTGGACGCCAGCGCAGGCAGGCCGGCAACATCGCCAAGGGTGAAGATGGCGGCGCCGGCAAGGGCGGCCGTGACATAGATCTCGGGCCTGAGCAGCACCGATGGCTCGCCGGCAAGCAGGTCGCGCAGAATGCCGCCGAAGGTCGCCGTCAGCACGCCGGTGATGACCGACACGACGGGCGAGCCGGTGATCGCCAGCCCCTTGGCCGCCCCCATCACTGAAAAAGCCGCAAGGCCGACGGCATCGAGCCAGAGTAGCAGCTTGTAGCGGGATTCAAACCGGTGGGCGCTGAAGAAGACCAGCACCGCGACAACGGCACAGATCAGCACAAAGCCGCTGTTGGCGACCCAGAACACCGGCAGGTTGAGGATGACGTCGCGCAGCGTCCCGCCGCCGATGCCGGTGACGCTGGCCAGGAACAGGAAGCCGATGATGTCGAGTTCTTTGCGCGATGCGGCAAGCGCGCCCGTCGCCGCGAAGACGGCGACGCCAGCATAGTCGAGCAAGGCGATGGGATTCATGGGAGTAAGGCAGTAGGGGAGTAGGGAACAGAAAACTATGAATAGCACGAAGCCGCACCATTGGTACGGCCCCTCTTCTTCCCATACTCCCCTACTCCCTTACTCACGCATCTTTCTCGGCCTGCTCGTTCACCGGGCCCGGCTCGACCTTGGCCTCGGCGGCCGCCTTCGGGCCGCCCTTGGCGACACCGACCATCGCTGGCCGCAGCACGCGCTCGCCTATCGAGTAGCCCGGCTGCACCACCTGGACGACGGTGCCTGCGGGAACATCCGGATTGGGGATCTCGAACATCGCCTGGTGGAAGTTCGGATCGAACTTCTCGCCTTCGGGCGCGAGTCTCTTCACGCCGTGGCGCTCCAGCGCCGAAAGCATGGCGCGCTCGGTGAGGTCGACGCCTTCGATTAGCGATTTGAAGCCGGCGTCGCCGCTGGCCTTCGCCTCGGCGGGAATCGCGTCCAGCGCGCGGCGCAGATTGTCAGACACCGAGAGCATGTCGCGCGCGAAATTGGCGACGGCATAGGCGCGGGCGTCCTGGACGTCGCGCGCGGTGCGCCGCCGCAAATTCTCCATTTCGGCCGCCGTGCGCAGCGCGCGGTCCTTCAGTTCCTCGTTTTCCTTCAGCAGCCGCACCAGCGCTTCGTAGTCGCCGTCGATGCCACCCTCCGCACGCTCGCCGGAAGCCTCGGCGGCTTCCATCTCTTCGGGCGTGCGTTCGTCTTTTGCCTGGTCGCTCATCGCGTTTCCCGTCATTTCGAATTGCTCTGGATTTGCGCCCGATATCGAGGTTTGGAGGCCAAAAATCAAGGGGCAAGCGAAGGCGGCTGGTGGCAGGCTGCCGTTCCAAATTAATTCAAACTTTACCGTATCACGCAGCTTTGCTTGCTCTCGGACGCTGGCACGGGAACCATGGACTGGCTGCGGGAGTTTCGAAACCGACACAGGATTTTGGGACGATGAACGGCAACAACGGCCATAAGCACGTCGAATTGGCCAACGATATCAGGCGACAGGCGGGCAGCGAGGCGACGAAGCGCTTTCTGCGCACATTGCCGGTATTTCGCCTTGAAAAGGAAATGCCCCGGCAGTTGACCGACCTGCTTGACCGCCTCGACGGCGCCGAGGCGGAGAATGCAGGCGGCCGGCGGCGTCAATAGCCGCGCGCCGCAATTGACATGTTTCAGGCCGCCTTCCTGTCGTCACGCATCAGCACTTCGCCGTGACGGATCTCGGTGCCGAGCACCTTCAGGCATTCCCGCATGAAGGCGGCAAGGCCCGGCCAGCCCTTGGCTGAAACCAGATTGCCGTCGACATGGGCGCCGGCCGGCGCGACATCGATATAGATGCCGCCGGCGAGCGTCACTTCCGGCTCGCAATAATGCAGCGCCGCCACTTCCTTGCCGCGCACCACGCCGTCGACCGCGATCAGGATCTGCGCGCCATGACAGATGGTGAAGATCGGCTTGCCGGTTTCATGGAAATGTCTGACCAGCGCCTGCACGCGCTTGTCGATGCGAATATATTCCGGCCCGCGGCCGCCCGCCGCATAGACAGCGTCGTAGTCGGCAGGGTTCACTTCGGCGAAGGTCTTGTTGAGGATGTAATCGTGACCGGGTTTTTCGGTATAGGTCTGGTGGCCCTCGAAGTCGTGCAATGAGGTCTTGAGCACGTCGCCGGCCTTCTTGTCCGGGCACACGACATGGACGGTGTGGCCGACCGCGTGCATGGCCTGTTCAAAGACGAAAATCTCGTATTCCTCGCTGAACTCGCCAACGAGCATCAATATCTTCTTGCCTGCCATGCTGCTTCCTCCCTTAGGATAAGGCCATTATTTCGCGGTACGAAGTAATGGCCTTATCCTAAGGGCAGGTCGGCCGAAGCGGAAGCCCGAATCACCAATGTGGTCTGACCAGACCAGCACCGCGAGCTTTCCAAACCTATCTTGAACCAAGCTGACCAACAAAATGCGTGACGCTGGTCGGACCACAGCGATTTCATTGGTCGTATGAAATGCCGCGTCAGCTGGGGCGCTTGCGCCGCCAGGAATATTTTGGACCCTTGGCCTCCGGTTCGACCGCCGGCTGGTAGTAAAGCGGCAAGCCGCCGGTGCGACCTTCCTCCAGCCGCTTCAGCAGCACCGGATTGGAGACCTCGAACTCGTCGAAGCCGAGCCGCAGCATATGCGGCAGCTGGTCGACCAGCACCTGCCCGGTGGCGCGCACCGCGCCCTTGAATTGATGCCGGGCGCGCAGCAATTCGCCCTTGGAAAAAGAGCGGCCGTCATTGAAGGCCGGGAAGGCCAGCGCCACCAGCGACAGCTGGTCGAGCAGGCCGGTTATCTTGTCCAGTTCGTCGCCGGGCTGCAGCAGGACGCCGAGACGCTCCTTGGCTGACTTGCGAACGTCTTCATCCAGTCCGAGAAAAGCCTGCAGAGGCAGGATGAAGCGGCCGTTGCCGGCAAGCGCCTCGGCGCTTTCGGCGTGGGTCCACTCATCCTCGCGAAAACCGTCACGGGTCCAGAGGCGGGTCCCCGCTGTCGTCGTTCCTGTCATCAAAAATCCCAAAGTCACAAAATTTCGAGGCGAGCCGGCAGGCCGCCAGCAACCGGAAGCCGCTTGCGGACCGGCATCACGTGAATAGCGATATACCCTAAAGCGAGGCGTCGGTCAGCGACTTCTCTAAGCCCGACAAATGAATGCCGCACTCGGTCTTGGCGTGTCCCGCCCAGCGGCCGCTGCGCGCATCCTCGCCAGGCTGCACCGGCTGCGTGCAGGGGAAGCAGCCGATCGAGAGATAGCCATAGGCGACCAGCGGATTTTCGCGCAGCGCATGCGCCCGCATATAGTCGGCCTGGTCCGATGTCGTCCAATGCGCCAGCGGATTGATGCGGATGCGCGAGCCGACGGCCTCGAAGACGGGCAAAGCCGTGCGCGTCGAAGCCTGGAAGCGCTTGCGCCCGGTGAACCAGGCGCGGAACGGCTCGATGCCGCGCGCCAGCGGCTCGACCTTGCGCACATTGCAGCAGGAATCGGTGTCGGTCTCGTGCAGCCTGCCGGTCGGGTCGACGCGTTGGAGCGCGGTCTCTTCCGGCTTGATCACCCTGATGTCGGTGAGGCCGAAATCGGCGACCAGCGCGTCGCGATAGCCGAGCGTCTCCTCGAAATGCTTGCCGGTGTCGAGGAAGATGATCGGCAGCGAGCGGTCGATCTCCGAAATCATGTGCAGCAGCACGGCGGAGTCCGCGCCGAAGGAAGACACCGCGGCGACCGCGCCGCGGAATTCGTGCGCCGACCGTTCGATGATCTCGATCGGCTTCAGATGGCCCAACAGCGCGTCGAGCCCCGCTGCCTCGGCGGCAACGCCGGTCTCGACTTCGCCCGTCCGGTCAAGCGGCCTTGGTTTCGCCAGCATAGAGCGCCTCCTTGAACGGCGCGGGACCGACACGGCGGTAGGCGTCGATGAAACGTTCGTCGGGACTGAGCCGAAGGCCGAGATAGGTATCGACGATCTGCTCGATGGCATCGGTGATCTCATCCGAGGAGAAGCCGCGTCCGATGATCTCGCCGACGGATGTGTTTTCGTCGGCCGAACCGCCGAGCGTCACCTGATAGAGCTCAGTGCCTTTCTTCTCCACGCCCAGAATGCCGATATGGCCGACATGGTGATGGCCGCAGGCGTTGATGCAGCCGGAGATCTTCAGCTTCAGCTCGCCGATCTCGCGCTGGCGCTCCAGCGAGGCGAAGCGGCGTGAGATTTCCTGCGCTACCGGGATCGAGCGGGCCGTGGCCAGCGCGCAATAATCGAGGCCCGGGCAGGAGATGATGTCGCTGATCAGATTGGAATTGGCTGTCGCCAGGCCGATCTCGACCAGCGCGTCATAGACGGCCTTGAGGTCGGCGCGCGCCACATGCGGCAGGATCAGGTTCTGTTCGTGGCTGACCCGCAATTCGTCGAAGGCGTACTTCTCGGCGATATCGGCAACCGCTTCCATTTGGCTGTCCGTTGCGTCGCCGGGCACCTCGCCGATGCCTTTGAGCGAGATCGTCACCGCCGCATAGTCGGGATGGCGATGCGTCACGACATTCTGGTCGAGCCATTCCGAAAAGCTCTTGGAATCGAGCCTGGCCTGTTTCACCGCATCATCGCCTTCCGGACGGGAAACCAGCGCCGGCGGCGCGAAATAGGCGTTGATCGCCTGGATATCGGCTTCCGGCAGCTTGAGCTCGGCGTCCTTCAGCGCCTGCCACTCGGCCTCGACCTGGCGGGTGATCTCCTCCACGCCGGTCTCGTGCACCAGGATCTTGATGCGCGCCTTGAACTTGTTGTCGCGACGGCCGTAGAGGTTGTACACGCGCAGGATGGCCGTGCAGTAGGACAGCAGCTCCGCCTCCGGCAGGAAGTCGCGGATCTTTCTCGCCACCATCGGCGTGCGGCCCTGGCCGCCACCGACATAGACGGCGAAGCCCAGCTCGCCAGCCGCGTTCTTTTTCAGATGCAGGCCGATATCATGCGTCTGGATGGCGGCGCGGTCGCGCTCGGCACCGGTCACCGCGATCTTGAACTTGCGCGGCAGGTACGAGAACTCGGGATGCACCGAAGACCATTGGCGCAGGATTTCCGCATAGGGACGCGGATCGGCGACCTCGTCGGCGGCGGCTCCGGCGAAATGGTCGGCGGTGACGTTGCGGATGCAGTTGCCGCTGGTCTGGATGGCATGCATCTCGACGCTCGCCAGATCGGCGAGGATCGCCGGGATGTCCGACAGCGCCGGCCAGTTGAACTGGATGTTCTGGCGCGTGGTGAAATGGCCGTAGCCCTTGTCGTATTTGCGCGCAATGTGGCCGAGCATGCGCAATTGCCTGCTGTTCAGCGTGCCGTAGGGCACGGCGATGCGCAGCATATAGGCGTGCAGCTGCAGATAGACGCCGTTCATCAGCCTGAGCGGCCGGAACTGGTCCTCGGTGATCTCGCCGGCAAGCCGGCGCTGCACCTGGTCGCTGAACTCGGCAACACGGGCGTGAACGAAATCCTGGTCGAACTCGTCGTAACGGTACATGCTTCGTCTTTCAGGGCGCGTCCGCCCGCTGCTTTCGTTGGTTAAGCCGCCCGTGCCGGTTGCGGGCTCGCCTGCTTGCCGAGATCGGTGCGGATGGTCGGGCCCGCGGCGCGGATCTTTTCGCGCAGCCGCACCGGTTCGACCAGGCCATCGACCACCGTGACGTCGATCAGGTTGACGTCGACCACCTCGTTGTTGGCTCCAGCCGCGGCGCCGATCGCTTCCAGCCGGTCCTCCGCCGTCTTGTCATGCGCGATATCGGCGTGACCAACCGTCTCCGCCCAGCCGCCATCGGCATACCAGACGGCGATGCCGTCGGAGAGCCTGTTCGCGGTGAGAACCTTCATTGCCGGACTCCTTCGGCCACGGCTGAAGCCGCGCCCTCATGCTTATGTGCCGCGAGCGGCTCGGATTGTTCGAAATTGGCGCCGGCGACGGCGTCGCCGATGATCGTCATCACCGGTCCGGTGAGATCGGCGCGCTCCTCCAGCGACGGCAGGTCGGCAAGCGTGCCGTGGAAACGGCGGCGGTTGCCGAGGCTGGCATTCTCGACGACGGCAACTGCAGTGTCCGGCGACAGTCCCGCTTCGATCAGCCGCCCGGCGACTTCGGCGGCCACCGAACGGCCCATATAGACGGCAACGGTCGCGCCCGAGATGGCAAGCTTGGCCCAGTCGGGCAGCGAGTTGCCCTTGAGGTCGTGGCCGGTGGTGAACACCATCGAGGACGAAACGCCGCGCAGCGTCAGCGGCAGCTCGAAATCGGCGGCGGCGGCGAAGGCCGCGGTGACGCCCGGAACCACCTCATAGACGATCCCGGCCTCGCGCAGCGCCGCCATTTCCTCGCCGGCGCGGCCGAACACCAGCGGATCGCCGGACTTCAGCCGCACCACGCGGTTGCCGGCGCGGCCAAGCTCGATGAGCAGCGCGTTGATCTCTTCCTGGCTCTTGGAATGGCAGCCCTTGCGTTTTCCCACCGGCAGGCGCTCGGCGTCGCGGCGACCCATGGCGACGATCGCTTCCGGCACCAGCGCGTCATAGACGATGGCATCGGCCTCCAACAGCAGGCGATGCGCGCGCAAGGTCAAAAGGTCCTCGGCACCCGGACCGGCGCCGACCAGCGCGATATGTCCCTCGACCGGGGCGTCCTGGGCCAAGAGCTCGAGCGCCGCGCCATGCGCCTCGGCGAGGTCGCCTGCTTCAATGGCCTTGGCCGGCGCGCCGGCGAAGAAATCGCTCCAGAAGCGGCGGCGGCGATTGCCCTTCGGCAGGCGCTCGGCGGCGGCGCGGAAGGACGCGGCAAGTGCCGCCAGGCGGCCGAGCGACGGCGACAGCATGCGGTCGATGCGCCCGCGCAGCATCTGCGCCAGAACCGGTCCGGCGCCCTCTGTGCCGATGGCGATCGCCACCGGCGCCCGGTTGACCAATGCAGGCGTGAAGAAATCGCACAGCTCCGGACGGTCCACGGCGTTGACCGCAATGCCCAGCCGCCGCGCGTCCTCGACGACGCGACGATCGAGCGCCTCGTCGCCGCTGGCGGCGAACACCAGGGCGGCACCTTGGAGATGCGCGGCCTCATAGGCTGCGTCAATGTGAACAGCGCCGGCCGACGCGATGAAATCCAGCAGGCCGTCGCTGGCATCATCGGCAACGATGCGCAGCAGCGCGCTCGATTGCGAAAGCAGCCTTGCCTTGGCGAGCGCCTCCTCGCCATTGCCGACGATGGCTACGGCTTCGCCGTCGACCCGCATGAAGACGGGAAAGGCATTGAGCTTGGCGTTGGCTGGCGACATGGCGATGAGCAATACTGAAACAGTTTGGCAGTTTTACGCGGCCACGCCCAAAATCAGAAGGCAAGCACTCGCGCGCCGCCGAACGGCAGGCAATCGCTTTTTCGCAACCGCGAAGGCCAAGAGAAAAAAATTCTACTTCGAGGCTGAGACGGCCGGACCGGCATAAGAAACCGCCTTGATCCGTCGTAATTTTTAGCGCCCGACGGGGAAAGCCGCAAAGCGGTTTATTCTAAATTCTACTAAGTTACTAGATTAAAGCCGACCCTGCGGGATCGGCGCTCGACCGTGTCTGCCGGAAGCGATCGAGACGCCATCGCCGGATCGGAACAATCATGCCTCGCGGCTCGTTTGCCTAGCAATCCATTTGCCGATCCCAAGCTCCATCTATCGGCAAGCAGCGGCCAAGGAGGAACACCATGAGCATCAAGCTGAAACACGGACTGTGGGTCATCGTGGCCGATGGCGAAAAGGCGCTCTTCCTGCGCAACCGGGGCGACGCCAAGTTCCCGAACCTGGAAGTGGTGCAGGAGATGGAGCAGGACAACCCCGCCACGCGCGAGCAAGGCAGCGGAAAGCCGGGCCGGTACAGCAACGAGGGACCTCGCAGCGCCATTGAGGAGACCGACTGGCACCGTCTCGGCAAGGAACGCTTCGCCGTCGACATTGCGGACCGGCTCTACAAGCTGGCGCATCGGGGCGCGTTCGACGCGGTCGTGCTGATCGCGCCGCCGCAGGTGCTTGGCGAGATGCGCCAGAAACTGCACAAGGAGGTTTGCGAGAAGGTGCAGGCGGAAATCCCCAAGACGCTCACCAACCATACGATTCTCGACATCGAGAACCTGCTCCAGGCGGCATGAAGCGGCGAAAGAAAAGCGGCTGAGGGCAAAACAGGGTCCCGAAGCCGTCTCCCCGCGCCGCCAATCGGGCGATCAGCGCCATTGCCCGCGCTCATTGCGACGCCGAGGTCGAGCACCTCAAAGGACCGGGCCCGACGCCGTGATCATGGGCGAGCGCGAGATCGCTTGCGGTATCGTCGAGGTGGTGACCGGCAAGACCCTCGATCGGGCCGGGCCTGCCATGGAGATCAACCCGCAGCCTGCTTGATGGATGTCAGGCCCGGAACGCGGAACCGCCATTCTGCGCGATGTCGTTAAGATATTTCGCCGGCGGCTTGCCCAGCGCCTTTTTGAACATGGTGATGAAAGCGGTCACGGATTCATAGCCGAGATCGCCCGACACCTGCTGCACGCTGGCGCCGGAAGACAGCTCCCTGAGCGCGACGATCAGCTGCAGCTGCTGGCGCCAGCGCCCGAAGCTCAGGCCCGTCTCCTTCACGACGAGGCGCGCCAGGCTGCTCTCACTGAGCGCTACGCGGTCCGCCCACTCCGCCAGCGTGCTGCGATCGGCAGGGTCGTCGGCCAGCGCTTCGGCGATCCGACGCAGCCGCGGCTCGGCCGAGATCGGCAAATGCAATTGCTGGACAGGCATACGCGGCAATTCCGCGAGCAGCACGCTTCCAAGGAAATTGCCGCGCGCATCGTCCGGCGCGCACTCCGACAGTTCGACGATCAACTCGCGCAGCAGCGGCGAGATCGAAAGCGTGCAGCACCGGTCCGGCAGGTCGGCGGCGCCGGGCTCGATATAGACGAAGAAAATCCGCGCGTTCGCCGTCGCGATGTTGCTGTGTTCCATGCGGCTCGGCACCCACACCCCGCAATGCGGCGGCACCATCCAAAGACCGCTCGGAACGCGGCAGATAACGCCGCCGCCGAGCGCGACGACGAGCTGCCCCTTGCGATGCCAATGCTCACGCGCCTCGGCCCTGGTCTCGGTGACATCGACGCCGACAGCCATCGCCGGCGCGGCCACGTCGTCGACGTCGAAATCCAGCCACGGCCAGCGAAGCGGCTGTCTCATTCTTGACTGCTTTCAGCGATCATCTGGCTTTATCTCTAAATTCTTCGACCACGAAAGTCGATAGGCTCCAGCCAATTCATCAATCGATCGCGACTCCCAAACGCCAAATTCAAAAGGATGGGGCCCATGCTCGCTCTCGCCATCTCTTCCGACAGCTCCGACCGGCTGAAGCTCACCGAGGTCGATCAGCCAAACTGCAATGGAAATGAAGTATTGGTGGCAGTTCATACAACATCGTTGAATCGTGGCGAGCTGCGCCTGCTCGGCATACGACCTGACGGGTGGATACCTGGCCAGGACATCGTCGGCATTGTCGAGCGCGCGGCGGCCGATGGCTCAGGCCCGACCGCAGGCACGCGCGTTGCCGCCTTGGTCGACCAGGCCGGCTGGGCTGAACGGGTGACCGTTCCGACCGATCGTCTTGCCGTCGTGCCGGACGCAGTCAGCTTCGCCGCCGCAGCCACGCTTCCCGTGGCGGGCACGACGGCGCTGAGGACCTTGCGCCATGGCGGTGACCTGGCCGGACAGCAGGTCCTGATCACCGGCGCGAGCGGCGCGGTCGGTCGTTTCCAGGTCCAGATCGCCCGCGAGCAAGGCGCTTCGGTGACAGCGGTCGCTTCGGCGCGGCATCACGATGACCTTCGCGATCTGGGCGCCGGGCAGCTCGTCGAGTCGGTCGAACTGGCCGAGGGACCCTTTTCGCTGATCACCGAGTCGGTTGGCGGCAAAAGCCTCGCCGATGCGATCGAGCGCATCGCGCCCGGCGGGACCATCGTCATGTTCGGTTCGAGCAGCGGCGAGCTCACGCCGATCGGCTTCCGTCAATTCGCTCCCGGCCACGAAGGCGCGCGGCTACAGACCAGACCTTCGCCTATTACACGTCCGGCTCAGCCATCGGCGCCGACATCGCCGCGCTGCTCGATCTGGTCGCGGCCGGCCGGCTGGAGACCCGCGTGGCCATGACAGTGCCGTGGGCGGACATCGGCCGGGCCCTGGACGCGCTACGGCAGCGCAGCTTCAGCGGCAAGGCCGTTGTCACCATGACCTGAAGTCAGCCAATCAAACGTGCTGGCCGCCATTGATGTGGATCTCCGAGCCGGTGACGTAGGACGCCTGGCCCGAGCACAGGAAGAAGATGATGTCGGCCACTTCCGAAGTGGCGCCCAGCCGTCTCAGCGGGATCGTCTCGACTATTCTGTCGGTGCCGGGCGAAAGGATCGCCGTGTCGATCTCGCCCGGCGCGATCGCATTGACGCGGATGCCGTGCGGCCCGAAGTCATGCGCCATCTCGCGCGTCAGCGAGCCGAGCGCCGCTTTCGACGTGGCATAGGCCGTGCCGGCGAACGGATGCACCCTGGTGCCGGCGATCGAGGTGACATTGACGATCGAGCCCTTCGCGGCGGCGAGTTCCTTGAACAGGCCCCTTGCCAGCATGATCGGCGCGAAGAAATTGACCTGGAACACGTCGCGCCAGACATGCATCGGCGTCTCGATCGAGTCCATGCGCCTGCCGTCTTTCAGCTTCGGCGAAATGCCGGCATTGTTGACCAGGGCGTGCAGTTGCCCGCCATGCGCCTCCAGCCGGTGACGGATTTCCGAAACGGCGATGCCGACGTCTTCCTGGTCGGCGAGGTCGACCTTGATGTGGTCCTCCGGGCCGGCCGGCCACGGGCAGTCCTCGGCAAAGGCTTGGCGCGAGCAGGTGATGACGCGCCAGCCTTCGCGCGAAAAGCGCTTCACCGTCGCATGACCGATGCCGCGGCTGGCGCCGGTGAGCACGATCGTTTTTCTGCTGTCGGTCTCGGCCATGGTTTTGTCTCCGGCCGGACATGTAGCCGAAGGCGCTTGCCATTACGAGAGGTGAAGTTGCCGCTCTAACCGCCGCCCAGTATATCGAGGATCGAAGTCTGGCGCTTTTTCGTCGGGCCGCCGACATTTCCGGGCGGCACCGGATGCTTGATCGAGGCGGTTTCGCCGCTGTCGCTCGGCATGCCGAAGCCGCCGGTATCGACGGTCTCGGCAGGTCGCGTGGTCCGCACCTGACGCGCGGGCGCCTGCGCGACAGGCTGCGATGGAGCGGCAGGCTGTGACTGGCCGACAGCCGCGGGCGGCGCAGGCGGCGGCTGCGATGCATCCGCCGACGGGATCTCGTCCGGCACGATCGTGTCGGACGGCGTCGACTTCCAGGTGCCGGGCAGCGGCCGCACCGGCACGCCCTCATGCGCGGCCACCATGAATTCGTGCCAGGCCTGCGCCGGCAGGGCGCCGCCGGTGACCTTCTTCATCGGGCTGCCGTCGTCATTGCCGAACCACACGCCGGTGGTGAGATTGGCGGTGTAGCCGACGAACCAGGCGTCGCGCGAGTTCTGGCTGGTGCCGGTCTTGCCGGCCGACGGCCAATTGAAGGCCGCCTTCTTGGCGGTGCCGATCTCGACCGTGCCGGTCATCATCGAATTCATCATACCGACGACGTCGGCCTTGATGACGCGCGGCGCGCTGCCGCCGCTGTTCTCGTAAAGCACCTTGCCGTCGCCGGTGGTGATGCGGCGGATGAAATGGACGTCCGGCTTGTAGCCGCCATTGGCGAACGGGACGTAGGCGGAAGTCAGCTCCAGCGGCGTCACCTCCGAGGTGCCGAGCGCGATCGAGGTGTTGGCCTGCAGATCGGACTGGATGCCCATGCGATGCGCGGCTTCCACCACCGCGTCGGGCCCGACTTCCATGGTGAGCTGCGCCGCCACCGAGTTCAGCGACTTGGCCAAAGCCGTGGCCAGCGTCACCTTGCCGTAATATTTGCCGCCGTAATTGTCGGGCGTCCATTTGCCGATTTTGATCGGCGCGTCGTTGCGCACGCTGTCCGGCGTGCGGCCTGCTTCCAGCGCCGCCATGTAGACGAACGGCTTGAAGGCCGAGCCTGGCTGCCGCCGCGCTTCCGAGGCGCGATCGAACTGGCTTGTCGAATAATCATAGCCGCCGACCATGGCGCGCACCGCGCCGGAATCGTCGATCGACACCAGCGCGCCCTGCGTGACGTTGAGCTTCTTGCCGCTTTCGTCGATCAGCCGGCGGATCGACTGTTCGGCAAGCTTCTGCAGGGTCAAGTCGACGGTCGTGTCGACGACGATGTCGCCGCGCACGTCGCCGATGAGATCGGGAAGCTCCTCCATCACCGTGTCGGCGACATAATTCTCGGAGCCGGTCCAGTAGGACGGTGCGCGCGTCGCCGGCGCGCTCAGCGCCACCTTGTATTCCTTGTCGCTGATCTTGCCTTCCTCGCGCATGGCCGCGAGCACGAGCTGCGCCCGCTCCTCGGCCGCCTTCGGATCGCGCGCCGGCGAAAGCTTGGACGGCGCCTTGAGCAGCCCCGCCAGCAACGCGGCCTCCGAAAGGCTCACGTCGCGCGCGCTCTTGCCGAAATAGCGCCGCGAAGCCGCTTCCACGCCATAGGCTCCGGATCCGAAATAGACCCGGTTGAGGTACATTTCGAGGATCTGGTCCTTGCTGTGCTTGTGCTCCAGCCACAGCGCCAGGAGCACTTCCTGTACCTTGCGCTCCAGCGTGCGGTCCGGCGTCAGGAACAGGTTCTTCGCCAGCTGCTGCGTCAGCGTCGAACCGCCTTGCGAGAAATGGCCGCCGAGAACGTTGGTGACCATGGCGCGTGAAAGCCCGATCGGGTCGATGCCGAAATGCGAATAGAAGCGGCGGTCCTCGATGGCGACGACGGCTTGCGGGATATAAGGCGACATTTCATGCAGGCCGACGGCCTCGCCGCCCGACATGCCGCGATTGGCGATCAGCCCGCCATCGACCGACACGATCTTGATGTTGGGCGCGCGGTCGGGGATCGACCAGGTGGTCGCCGCCGGCATCTTGGCGCCGTAATAGACGACGATGCCGGCCGCGGCGATGCCGCCCCAGATGCAGAGCACGAAGCACCAGTAGACCAGGCGGGTGGCGATGCCGAACAGCCCGCGCCGGCTTCCGCCGCGCCCGCGGCGTGAGGTTTTCGCCTTGGCGGATCTGCCCTTCGCAGTGGATTTACGATTGCGCCGCACGACGCGATCCTCTTCGCTCACCGAAAACCCTTCGGAGGATTTCGCGCGCGGCGCCTCCTCGAAGCTCGGTTCGATGCGACTGTCTCTGCGGTTCGCCATGCGCTCTTGCTAGCCTGCCCCCGGGTGCCGATGGCGTTCGGGTTGAAGACTAGATGCGGCGATTTAAGGGCGGGTTAAAGCAGGGTTTATGCAGCCTTATGCAAACCCTCAGGATTTCCGAATCCGCTAACCGGCCGGCGTCATTTTGCCGGCATAGGTACATCATTCATGACGACAATGTTGTCGGGACCGCCGCCGAAGCGCCGGTCTCTCCCGGCTGGCCACCATGGTCAATTCTGCTGGATCGAAATTCCCTTGTCGTCGATCTTGAGCTCGACGCCTTTCGGCCTGGTCTGCTCGCGATAGACATAGATGCCGAGCGCGATGACCACCGCGACCAGCGCCCCGATGATGAGATAGAGCGTGTTCTGTCTCATTGCGCCCCCCTTGTTGCGGCCGAGCTCGTGCCCGCTCTGAAATTGTCAGGCGAGGATCGCCTACTGCTCGTCGTCCCCATGATCGGATGCCGGCCGCCAGCTCGTCGGATCGACTTTCTTCTGCGTGTCGCTGTCGGTGTAGACCCACCAGCCGCCGTCGCGATATTGCCCGACGGATTCGTTGACGACGCCGTCGCGGTCCTTCCACATGATCGTTACTTTGGAGCCGTCCTTCGGCGCGCTTTCTATCGGTTTGCGCTCTGCCATTTCACTTCTCCACGGGCTGGGGTCGACGGACCTTCGTCCCTCAACTATGCGCGAAAATATCTTCCTCAGCCCAGCCCATCAGGTCGAGCTTGGCGCGCGTCGGCAGGAAACGGAAGCAGGCGTCCGCCTCCCTGGTGCGGTTCTCGCGCGCCAGGCGCGCGCCCAGCACCTCGCGCAGCCTGTGCAGGTAGAGCACGTCCGAGGCGGCATATTCGATCTGTTCGGGCGAAAGCGTTTCGGCCGCCCAGTCGGAGGATTGCTGCACCTTGGACAGGCCGATGCCGAGCAGTTCGCCGCAGAGATCCTTCAGCCCGTGGCGATCGGTATAGGTGCGGGTGAGCCGCGAGGCGATCTTGGTGCAGAACACCGGCTCGGCCATCACGCCGAAGGCATGGTAGAGCACGGCGATGTCGAAGCGGCCGTAGTGAAACAGCTTGGTGATCGTGTTGTTTCTCAACAGGCTGGCGAGGTTCGGCGCCTCCTTCTGGCCTGGTGTGATCTGGATGACATCGGCGCTGCCGTCGCCGGGCGAGATCTGCACCACGCAGAGCCGGTCGCGATGCGGGTTGAGCCCCAGCGTTTCCGTGTCGATGGCCACCGCCCCGACATTGTATCGCGACAGGTCGGGCAGATCGTTTTTGTGGAAACGGATATCGGTCATTCTCTTCTCCGGGTCGCGCCTGCGGCGTGGCGCATCCTCGCAACGCCGCAGCATTTCGCGTAGCTAATTCGTCCTCGCCGCGATCCGGAGAAAAATCAACAGAAAGTTGAACCTCAGGGCTTTCGTGATTTTCGCTCAGCGGGTCAGCGCGTCGAGAATTCGCGCCCAGGACCGCTGCCCCTTGTGGAACGAGGTCAGCTCATACTTCTCGTTCGGCGAATGAATGCGGTCGTCGTCGAGGCCGAAGCCGACCAGCAGCGATTCCATGCCGAGATAGGTCTGGAAATCGCCGACCACGGGAATGGAGCCGCCACCGCCGGTGGTGACCGCCTGCTTCTCCCATTCGTCGGACAGCGCATCCTTGGCCTTGGCCAGGAACGGCGAATCGTAGGAAAGCTGGATCGCCGGCGAGCCGCCATGCGGGTGGAATTCGACCGAGCAATCGGCCGGGATGCGCTCGCGCACGAAGGCCTGGAAGGCGGCGCGGATCTTCTTCGGGTCCTGCTTGTGCACGAGCCGGAACGACACTTTCGCCGACGCTTGCGCCGCGATCACCGTCTTGAAACCCTTGCCGGTATAACCGCCGATGATGCCGTTGAATTCCGCCGTCGGCCGCGCCCAGGTGAGCTCGAGCACCGAGCGGCCCTTTTCGCCGGCCGGAATGGAGAGGCCGACCGGTCCGAGGAAAGTCTCGGCCGTCTCGCCAAGTCCCTCCCAGGATTTCAGCACCTGCGAAGGCGTCTCCTCGACGCCGTCATAGAAGCCTCGAATGGTGACGCGGCCGTCCTTATCGTGAATATCGGCCAGCACCTTGGCCAGGATCCGGATCGGATTGGCGGCGGGACCGCCATATAGGCCCGAATGCAGGTCGCGGTTGGCCGCCTTGACGGTGACCTCCTCGCCGACCATGCCGCGAAGCGACACGCAGATCGACGGCGTCTCGCGGTTCCACATACTGGTGTCGCAGACCAGCGCGAAATCAGCCTTCAGCTCGGCGGCGTTGGCTTCCAGGAACGGCTTCAACGACGGCGAGCCGGATTCCTCCTCGCCCTCGAACAGGATGGTGACGCGGCAGGGTAGATTGCCATGCACCTGCTTCCACGCGCGGCAGGCCTCGACGAAGGTCATCAACTGCCCCTTGTCGTCGGCCGAGCCGCGCCCGGTGATCACCTTGCGGCCGGGCTCGAGCTCCTTGACCGACGGCGCGAACGGATCGGTTTCCCACAATTCGATCGGATCGACCGGCTGGACGTCATAGTGGCCGTAGAACAGCACATGCGGCGCGCCCTCCGGTCCCTCGTGATGCGCCACCACCATCGGATGTCCGGGCGTATCGCGCATACTGGCGTCGAACCCGATCAGCTTGAGCTCGGCGACCAGCCATTCGGCACCCGTGCGGCAATCGGCGGCAAAGGCCGGATCGGTGGAGATCGACCTGATGCCGAGCAGGCCGAACAGCCGCTCCAGGCTCTGGTCGAGATTCTGGTCGAGACGGTCGAGGACGGGGGAGATTCTGGACATGCGCTTTGCCTTTCGATTTTAGGCAGACCCTAAAGGGCCATGCCGAAAACGAAAAGCCCGCGATCATTGGACCAAGCGGGAAAGGCTTGCCTGAAGGCAAAAAAGAACCGCCGTGGTGGAGGGGGAACCACGGCGGTCTTTACTTTACTCGAAACGATGCGGCAGCCCGGAGAGGGGGGATAGGCTGCCGCAATTGCCCGGGATAGGCGGGGGACGGGCCTTACTCCGGACTTCGGCGAAAAACTGCCGATGACGTGTATTTGGGTCCGTGAACATGGCGATTCAAGGGCACGAAAATTACACTTTTGTAACATGCCCGTGAGCGGCAAATTTCCAGCCGGACAGGATGTGTCAGGGGTGTTGCCCGAACCGGTGGGTTCCACAGCCTGAGCCATGGACCGCGAAGCCGGGCCGCGCTATCCCTGCCGGCATGAAAAAAGGCGATCACCTCTTCCTCGTCGACGGCTCCGGCTACATTTTCCGCGCCTACCACGCGCTGCCGCCGCTCAACCGCAAATCCGACGGCCTGCCGACCAGCGCCGTGCTCGGCTTCTGCAACATGGTGTGGAAGCTGATGCAGGACGCCCGCAACACCGATGTCGGCGTGGTGCCGACGCATTTCGCCGTCATCTTCGACTATTCGTCGAAAACCTTCCGCAGCGATCTCTACCCCGAATACAAGGCCAACCGCTCCGCGCCGCCGGAAGACCTGATCCCGCAATTCGGCCTGATCCGCCAGGCGACCGCGGCCTTCAATGTCCCTTGCATAGAGACGGAGGGTTTTGAAGCCGACGATATCATCGCGACTTACTGCCGGCTGGCTTGCGAAGCCGGCGCCGATACCACCATCATCTCTTCCGACAAGGATCTGATGCAGCTGGTCGGTCCGACCGTCGGCATGTACGACCCGATGAAGGATCGCCAGATCGGCATTCCCGAGGTGATCGAGAAATGGGGCGTGCCGCCCGAAAAGATGATCGACCTGCAGGCGCTGACCGGCGACTCGGTCGACAACGTCCCGGGCGTGCCCGGCATTGGCCCGAAAACCGCGGCGCAATTGCTCGAACAGTTCGGCGACCTTGACGGGCTGCTGGCGCGCGCTTCCGAGATCAAGCAGGACAAGCGCCGCGAGACCATCATCGCCAATGCCGACAAGGCGCGCATCTCGCGCGAGTTGGTGACGTTGAAGAACGACGTACCGCTAAGGGAAGGATTGGACGACCTTGTCCTGCATGCGCCGGATGGCCCGAAGCTGATCGGCTTCCTGAAGACGATGGAGTTCACCACGCTGACCCGACGCGTCGCCGAAGCGACCGCAACGGACATTGGCGACGTCCAGGCCACCGCCGTCACAATCGAGCGCGCCGATACCGCGCATGGCCCCGATGTCGGTGCCGGCGCTCCGCCGGTGCCAGGGCCGGCGGCCGCGCCGAACGATGCTTTAAAACCGGCTGCGCCGGTCAGGGGCGAGGACGCGCCGCCGCAAGGCGACACCCCATCGCTCCTCTCTGCCCTGCGGCTGGAGCAGGCGGCCGCTCGCAAGATCGACCCTTCGGCCTATGCGCCCATTCGCGACGCGGCAGCGCTCGAGGCCTGGATAGCCGAAGCCCGCGAGGCCGGTGTCCTTGCGTTCGACGCCGAGACCAGCTC
This sequence comes from Mesorhizobium sp. B2-7-2, assembly GCF_006440775.1. Classification (GTDB taxonomy): domain Bacteria; phylum Pseudomonadota; class Alphaproteobacteria; order Rhizobiales; family Rhizobiaceae; genus Mesorhizobium. Next base: position 68,289 of record NZ_VFTZ01000021.1, read on the forward strand.
GTCGGACCCGATGCGGGCGGACCTGATCGGCCTTTCCATGGCGCTCGCGCCTGGCCGCGCCGTCTATGTGCCGCTCGCCCACAAGAGCGGCAATGGCGACCTGCTCGGCGGCGGCATGCTGGAGAACCAGATCCCGGTCCGCAAGGCGCTGGCGCTGCTGAAGCCGCTGCTTGAGGACCGATCGGTCCTCAAGATCGTCCAGGATATGAAATACGACATCGTCGTGATGAGCCGGCACGGCATCGAGGTCGGCCCGTTCGACGACACGATGCTGATCTCCTACGTGCTCGACGCGGGCACATCCGGCGGTCACGACCTCGTCTCGCTATCGGAGAAGTGGCTCGGCCACGCGCCGGCCTCGAAGAAGGAACTCGCCGGCTCGGGTAAGAGCGCCATCGGCTTCGATCAGGTCGATATCGAACGCGCGACCGCCTATGCCGGCGAGCAGGCCGACCTGGCGCTGCAGCTCTGGCAGGTGCTGAAGCCGAGGCTTGCCGCCAAGGGCCTCGTTTCCGTCTATGAGCGGCTGGAAAGGCCGCTGGTGCCGGTGCTCGCCCGCATGGAGCAACGCGGCATCTCGATCGACCGCCAGATCCTGTCGCGGCTCTCCGGCGAGCTGGCTCAAGGCGCGGCTCGCGTCGAGGAAGAGATTTACGGGATCGTCGGCGAGCGCATCAACATCGGCTCACCGAAACAGCTCGGCGACATATTGTTCGGCAAGATGGGCCTGCCGGGCGGCTCGAAGACCAAGACCGGCCAATGGTCGACCTCGGCACAGCTTTTGGAAGATCTCGCCGCCGAGGGCCACGAGCTGCCGCGCAAGATCGTCGACTGGCGCCAGCTCACCAAGCTGAAATCGACCTATACCGACGCGCTGCCCGGTTTCATCAACCCCGGCACCAACCGCGTCCACACTTCCTATGCGCTGGCAGCGACCACCACCGGGCGCCTGTCGTCCTCCGACCCCAATCTGCAGAACATCCCGGTGCGCACGGCAGAAGGCCGCAAGATCAGGACCGCCTTCATTGCGGAGAAAGGCCACAAGCTGGTCTCGGCCGACTACAGCCAGATCGAATTGCGCGTGCTTGCCCATGTCGCCGAGATCCCGCAGCTCAAGCAAGCCTTCGCCGACGGCGCCGACATTCATGCCATCACCGCGTCGGAAATGTTCAACGTGCCGGTCGAGGGCATGCCTTCGGAAGTGCGCCGCCGCGCCAAGGCGATCAATTTCGGCATCATCTACGGCATCTCGGCCTTCGGCCTCGCCAACCAGCTGTCGATCCCGCGCGAGGAGGCGGGCGCCTACATCAAACGCTATTTCGAGCGTTTTCCGGGTATCCGGGACTATATCGAGGAAACCAAGGCCTATGCGCGCGAGAACGGTTTCGTCGAGACGATCTTCGGCCGCCGCATCCACTATCCGGAGATAAGGGCTTCCAACCCGTCGGTGCGCGCCTTCAACGAGCGCGCCTCGATCAACGCCAGGCTCCAGGGAACCGCCGCCGACATCATCCGCCGCGCCATGGTGCATATGGAAGAAGCGCTGGAGAAGGCGAAGCTCTCGGCCCGCATGCTGTTGCAGGTCCACGACGAGCTGATCTTCGAGACGGTGGAAGCGGAGGTCGAGGCGACGATCCCCGTCGTGCGTCGCGTCATGGAGAACGCGCCGATGCCGGCGGTCTCGATGTCGGTGCCGCTGCATGTCGATGCGCGAGCGGCGAACAACTGGGACGAGGCGCATTAGGCGCCTCACGTTCGTTCGTCATCCACGGGCGGAGCAAGGAGCGAAGCGACGCGGCGAAGACCCGATGATCCATGCCGTGACGCAGGCTGTAAAACGCGGCGGTTGCGGATAGCCTTGCCAGGCTCTTCGATCCAGATTCTGCGGCGTGGCGGCGCGTGCATGTCACGGCATGGATACCAGGGTCTGCGCGCGTCGCTTCGCTCCTTGCTTCGCCCTAGTATGACGAAGTGATGGCTTACGCCGCCTCAGCCCTGCACTTGGCGCACACACCGCGAAACTCGATCACCGCCTTCTTGGCGGCAAATCCCGTCGAGCGCACCCATTCGTCCAGCCGGTGGCCGACATCATGGTCGGACATCTCGGTCACCTGGCCGCAATTGTCGCAGATGGCGAAGGCCGTCATCGAATGGCTGTGGTCGTGCGGCTCGGCGCAGGCGACGAAGGAGTTTAGGCTTTCGAGCCGATGCACGAAGCCGGACTTGACCAGCGTGTCGAGCGCCCGGTAGACCTGTAGCGGCGCGCGGAAACCGCGCTCGCGCAGCTGGTCGAGCAAAGTATAGGCGCTGAGCGGCCCGCTGGACGCCTCGAGCTTCTCGAGCACGCAGAGCTGGTTTTTGGTCAGCGCATCTCTTGCCGTCATCTTGTTCGCCCAATCGACGCTCGCGGCAGATCTCGCGAACGACTTCAATTCCCCTGAGATAACGACGAACGAGCGATTTTGCCACTGTTTCCGCAGGGCATCCCTTCCGGCGCGCCGGACGGGATGTTTCGCCAGTTGATCCCTACTTGCGCGGCGGCCCCTTGCGTTCGGCCGAAGCCGCCCAGAGGTTGATGTCGGACTCGCGGGCGTGGCTGTCGATCTCGGCGAGCTCGGCGTCGGAGAACTCGAGCGTCTTGAGCGCGCCGACGCAATCCTCGACCTGTTCCGGCCGGCTGGCGCCGATCAGCGCCGTGGTCACGCGGCCTTTGCGCAGCACCCAGGCCAGCGCCATCTGCGCCAAGGTCTGTCCGCGGCGGCCGGCAATGGCGTTGAGCGCCTTGATGTTGGCGATCGACTTGTCGTTGATGAAGGCCGGTCGCAAAGACTTGCCCTGGGATGCGCGGCTGCCCTCGGGGATGCCGCCGAGATATTTGTCGGTCAGCATGCCTTGCGCCAGCGGCGAGAACACGATCGAGCCGATGCCGAGCCCCTCCAGCGTGTCAAGCAGCCCATCCTCCTCGACCCAGCGGTTGAGCATCGAATAGCTCGGCTGGTGGATCAGGCAAGGGGTGCCGAGCTGGCGCAGAATGTCGGCTGCTTCCCGCGTGCGCTGCGAATTGTAGGACGAGATGCCGGCATAGAGCGCCTTGCCCGAGCGCACCGCGTGGTCGAGCGCGCCCATCGTTTCTTCGAGCGGCGTCTCGGGATCGAAACGGTGCGAATAGAAGATGTCGACATAGTCGAGCCCCATGCGTTTGAGGCTCTGGTCGAGGCTGGCCAGCACATATTTGCGGCTGCCCCATTCGCCGTACGGACCGGCCCACATCTCGTAGCCGGCCTTGGTCGAGATGATCATCTCGTCGCGGTAGGCGGCGAAATCGGTGCGCAGGATCTCGCCGAACGCGGTTTCCGCCGAGCCGGGCGGCGGGCCGTAATTGTTGGCGAGGTCGAAATGCGTGATGCCGAGGTCGAAGGCCTTGCGCACGATCGCCTGCTTGGTCCTGTGCGGCGTGTCGTTGCCGAAATTGTGCCACAGCCCGAGCGAGATCGCCGGCAGCTTCAGGCCTGACCGTCCGCAGCGGTTATAGATCATCTTCTCGTAGCGGTTTTCGGCGGCGACATAGGGCATGGGAATCCTCGGGATCGAAACGGCGCAGCGACCACCGCCAGCCTGATTTGAATCGATGCTTGCCCCTAACCCTTACCCTCTCCCCGCCGGAACGGGGAGAGGGGGTTGCCACCTAAAGCGCGTCGCGATCTTTCAGATCGCTCCCTGCGCTTCAGGCTTTGATTTGCGCATGTCTTTGCCCCGAAACCGGTTCCCACTTTCGGGAGGCATGCTTTACTTTTTCTTCGCCAGCAACGCCTTCGCGTCCTTGACGCCGAGCGCGGCCGGCCGCTCGCAGGTCGTCTGCATGGCGACATATTTGCCGCTTTCGCCCGAGCGCAGGATGCCGGTCATCACATCGACGGCGTGCAGCGCCAGCTCCATCGAGCAGCGATGCGGCCGCCCTTCGGCGATTGCGATTGCCATGTCGGCAAGGCCGGCGGTGCGGTAATTGGCCATCATGCCCTGGCCGTGCATCTCGTTCGGCACGCCGAACGGATGGTTCCACTTGGGCAGCTTCTTTACCGGCTTGGCCGAGTCGGTGAAGCGTACATCGCCGCCGAAGAAATTCGGATCCGGCACGAAGACGGTGCCCAATTCGCCGTAGAGTTCCATCGGCGCGTGGCCATGGCTCCAGACGTCCCAGCTGGTGTTGAGCGTGATCACCGCGCCATTCGCGAATTCGAGCAGCGCATGGATGGTGGTCGGCGTGTTCACCGGGATCTTTTCACCCGCCCGCGGTTTGGAGCTGATGGTGCGCTCCTTGGCCGGCGTCGTTGCGAAGGCCGCCACCTGCTTCACCGGCCCGATCAGCTGGATCAGGTTGGTGACATAGTATGGCCCGATGTCGAGCACCGGACCGGCGCCCGGCTGGAAGAAGAAATCCGGATTGGGGTGCCAGTGCTCCATGCCGTGGCCCATCACATGGCAGGTGCCGCTGGTGATCGCGCCGAGCTTGCCGCTGTCGATGAGATCGCGGGCCAGTTGGTGCGCGCCGCCGAGAAACGTGTCCGGCGCCGAACCGATGCGCAGACCCTTCTTCTCGGCCCGTTTCTTGAGATCGAGCCCTTCCTCGATCGACAGCACGAAAGGCTTTTCCGAATAGACATGCTTGCCGGCGTCGAGCACCGCTTTGGAGATTTCGTAATGCACCGCCGGAACCGTCAGGTTGACGATGATGTCGATCTCGTCGTCCTTGAGCAGGTCGTTGACCCCCTCGGCGCGCAGCTTGAACTCCTTCGCCCGCGCTTTCGCGGCCTCCATGTTGATATCCGCGCAGGCACGCATCTTGATGCCGCGGAACAATGGCGCCAGCGAGAAATATGCCTTCGAGATGTTGCCGCAGCCGATGACGCCGATGCCAAGTTTGTCTGCCATTTCGATTACTCCTGCCAGCTCTTGGTTGCCGCGATCGAGCGGCGGGCATAGCGCTCGATGTCGTTGGGGTTGTCCTGCTCCATGACGAAATACTGCGCCGCGCTCTTGGCGCGCAACGTCTTGAACAGGCCCGCCCAGTCGATCGTGCCGTGACCGACATCGGACCAGCCATCCTCGTCCAGCCCCTCGCCCGGCTTCGCCATGTCCTTGACGTGGACGGCGACGATGCGCTTGCCATGCTTCTCGATCCAGGGCAGCGGATCGGCGCCGCCGCGCACCACCCAGGCGACGTCCATTTCCCAGCCGATGTCGGGTGCTGCGGACAGGATGTGATCCTGCGGCAGCGAGCCGTCCGCAAGCGCCTTGAACTCGAAATCGTGGTTGTGCCAGGCAAAGCCGTAGCCGGCCTTTTCTGCCGTCTCGCCGACCTTGGCCAGGCGCTCGCCGAAGCCGCGCCAGCCGGCGGCGTCGGACGGGCGCTGATCGGGCATCAGATAGGGGCAGATCAGCAGCTTGATGCCGAGCGCGTCGGCGATCTTGCGCACGCCGTCGAAATCGTTCTCCAGCGCGTCGATCGAGAAATGCCCGGTCGGCATCGCAAGCCCGTTCTTGTCGAGCTCGGCGCGAAACGCCTTCGGGTCGTCATAGACGCCGCCAAAGCCTTCGACCTGGCTGTAGCCGAGCTCGCCGAGCATTTTCACCACGCCGTTCCATGGTTGAAAATTGCGGGCGCTGTAGAGTTGGAATGACCAGTTCATGTCCTGTCCGTTCTGCTTGGGGGATGGTTTTGGGCGTTAAAGGCGGCTGTCGGTTTGAGCGTCGAAGAGCGAGGCGCGCGCCGGATCGAAGCCGATGCGGATAGCTTCGCCGTTGCGCAGCGTCTTGTCGGCTTCGACGCGGAACGAGATGATCTGGCCGGCGAGCTTCGTCCACACCAGCGTGTCGGACCCCATCGGGTCGACGATCTCGACGGTCGATTCGGCGGTAAACGGCATCGCCTTGGCGGCTTCGCCGAAGGCGATGTGCTCGGGCCGGATGCCGAACACGCAGGACTTGGCCGTGCGGCCACCATCGCCCTCGAACTGATAGCGGTCGAGCGGCACGGAAACGCCATCGCCCTTGAACGTCGGCGTGGCGCCCGTCTCCAGCTCCCCTTTGAGAAAATTCATCGCCGGCGAGCCGAGGAAACCGGCGACGAAGCGGTTGACCGGGCGGTTGTAGATGGTCTGCGGCGCATCGAGCTGCTGGATGACGCCGCCCTTCATCACCGCGATGCGGTCGGCGAGCGTCATCGCCTCGATCTGGTCGTGGGTGACGTAGATCATAGTGTTTTCGAGCTTGCGGTGCAAAAGCTTGATCTCGACGCGCAGTTCGGCCCGCAGCTTGGCATCGAGATTGGAGAGCGGCTCGTCGAACAGGAAGACGTCTACGTCGCGCACCAGTGCCCGCCCGATCGCTACGCGCTGGCGCTGGCCGCCGGAGAGCGCCGAGGGCTTGCGCTGCAACAGCGGCTCGATCTGCAGGATCTCGGCGGCGCGTGCGATGCGCTTGGCGATCTCGTCCTTGGCCACGCCGGCGACGCGCAGGCCGAAGGACAGGTTCTTCTCGACCGTCATCTGCGGATAAAGCGCGTAGGACTGGAAGACCATGCCGATGCCGCGATCCTTCGGCTCCTCCCAGGTGACGTTCTTGCCTTTGATGAAGATACGGCCTTCCGAGATGTCGAGCAGGCCGGCGATACAGTTGAGCAAGGTGGATTTGCCGCAGCCGGACGGTCCCAGAAGCACGATGAACTCGCCCTCGGCGACGTCGAGATTGAGCGTCTTCAGCACCGACATCACACCGAAATTGAGCGACAGGTCCTGGATCGAAACGCTGGGATTGGCGATTGCCGCTGCCATCATCATCCTTTCACCGCGCCGGCGGCGATGCCGCGCACGAAGAGCTTGCCGGAAATGAAATAGACGATGAGCGGCACAAGGCCGGTCAGGATGGTAGCCGCCATGTTGACATTGTATTCCTTCACGCCTTGCACCGAATTGACGATGTTGTTGAGCTGCACCGTCATCGGATAGGTGTCGGGGCGCGTGTAGACGACGCCGAACAGGAAGTCGTTCCAGATGCCGGTGACCTGCAGGATGATGGCGACGACGAAGATCGGCAGCGACATCGGCAGCATGATGCGCAGATAGATGCCCCAGAAACCGGCGCCGTCGACGCGCGCCGCGCGGAACAGTTCCTCCGGCATCGACGTGAAATAGTTGCGGAACAAGAGCGTCAGGATCGGCATGCCGAAGATCGAATGCACGATCACAAGGCCGGTCAGCGTGCCGTATATGCCGATCTCGCGCAAGATGATGACGATCGGGTAGATCATCACCTGGTAGGGGATGAAGGCACCGACGATCAGGATGATGAAGAAGGTGTCGGCGCCCTTGAAGCGCCAGTTGGCCAAGGCATAGCCGTTCATCGAGGCGATCGCGATCGACAGCAGCACCGACGGCACGGTGATGCGCACCGAATTCCAGAAACCGCGCGAGAGCCCGTCGCAGTTGAGGCCGGTGCAGGCGGTCGCCCAAGCTTTCACCCAGGGTTCGAAGGTGATTTCCACCGGCGGCGAGAAGATGTTGCCGAGGCGGATTTCCGGCATGCCCTTCAGCGACGTGACGATCATCACGTAGAGCGGCAAAAGGTAGTAGAGCGCCACGACGATCAGCGTGCCGTAGAGGAAGATGTTGCGGCGCGAGAGCGCATGCCGCGGCTTCGCTCCGGCAGGCCCGGCGTCGTCGCGCGGAAGGACGCCCGCATCGGACGGGGAGGCAGCGACATCAACCACGCCGGCGGCCTCCGAATTCGAGATAGGCCCATGGCACGATGACGATCATCACCGAGAGCAGCATCATCGTCGAGGCGGCGAAACCCTGGCCGAGATTCTGGGCGAAGAACATGTAGTCGTAGACGTATTTTGCCGGCACCTCGGAGGCGATGCCCGGCCCGCCGCTGGTCTGCGCCACGACGAGATCATAGACCTTGACGATGCCGGCGGCGATGATGACCAGCGTGGTGATGAAGACCGGCCGCATCATCGGGATGACGATGAACAGGTAGGTCTTCCACATCGGGATGCCGTCCACCCGCGCGGCCTTCCATATGTCTTCGTCGATGCCGCGCAGGCCGGCAAGCATCAGGCACATGATCAGCCCCGTGCCCTGCCAGAGCGCGGCGATGGAAATGCCGTAGATGACGATACTGGAATTATAGAGCGGGTCGAAGCTGAAGCTCGTCCAGCCGAGATCGCGCACGACGCGCTGGATGCCGAAATCCGGGTTGAGCAGCCATTGCCAGACCAGCCCGGTGACGATGAAGGAGAGCGCGAACGGATAGAGGAAGATGGTGCGGAACGTATCCTCGAAGCGGATCTTCTGGTCGAGGAGCGCCGCCAGGACGAAGCCGATCACCAGTGAGAACACCAGCGAGATCACGCCGTAGATCAGGAGGTTCTCGATCGAGATCAGCCAGCGCGGCGTCGCCCACAACCGGTGATACTGGTCGAGCCCAACGAAGTTGAGCCGTGGCAGCAGCTTCGAATTGGTGAAGGAGTAGAGAACCGTCCACGCCGTGCCGCCGACGAACACCACAAGCGCGGTGAGCACCATCGGAATCGATGCGATCTTCGCATTGAGGTTACGGAAAAGCTGGTTGGGGCGTTCGCTATTGCTCATCTAGACAGCCGGCTGGGGCAATGAGGACATCATGCTCCCAACCCCCGATAGGCAGGGGCCGGGAGCTGGCGGGGCGCCGGTAGATCAATCGGCCGAAGCGATGATGGCGGCGAAGCGCTTCTGCGCTTCTTCGACTGTCATGTCCGGCTTGGCGAAGAACTCGGAGAACAGGTCCTCCTTCTGCTTCTGGCTGTCCTGCGAAAGCAGTTGGTCCGTCCACGGCATGACGGCGCCCTTGGCGAGGATGGCGAGGCCCTTCTTCATGCAGTCGTTCGCCGCGTTGAGATCGACGTCGCCACGCACCGGCAGCGAGCCCTTCTTGAGATTGAAGGCGACTTGCGTCTTCGGATCGAGCAGCGTCTCGGCCAGCACCTCCTGGGCCTTGGACTTGTCGGCATCTTTCAGCAGCGGGAAGTAGAAGGCGTCGCCGCCGGTGGCGATGACTTCGTTCAGGCCGAGGCCGGGCAGGCAGGTATAGTCCTTGCCGGCAGTCTTGCCGGCGACCTGGAACTCACCCTGCGCCCAGTCGCCCATGATCTGGCCGGCGGCCTTGCCGGTGATGACCAGATTGGTGGCCTGGTTCCAGTCCTGCACATTGGTGTTCTTGGCCATCTTGCGGGCGTCGTCCGCCGCCTTGAACACCTTGGCAATCTCCGGGCCTGCCGCGAAGGTGGCATCCTTGTCCTTGTAGACCTTGAGGAACGTGTCGGTGCCCCCGGTCGCGGCCATCAGCACGTCGAAGGCGCCCGAGGCTTGCCAGGCCTGTCCGCCGACCGCGAGCGGAATGATGCCGGCCTTTTCGAGCGCCGGCGCATCCGCCACCAATTCATTCCAGTCCTTCGGCACTGGCAGGCCGGCCTTCTGGAAGGCCTCGTTGGACAGCCACAGCCACTGCCAGGAATGGATGTTGACCGGCACGCAATAGATCTTGCCGTCGATGGTGCAGCTATCGAGCAGGCTCTTCGGCCGCACGATCTCCGTCCACTTGTCCTTGGTGGCGATATCGGTGAGGTCGCGCATCAGCCCTGCCTGCACCAGTTCCTCCGCCTGGCGACCGTGGTTGAACTGGGTGGCGCCCATTGGATCGCCGCCGGTGATGCGGCTGATCATGATCGGCCGCGCCGTGCCGCCGGAGCCTGCGATAGCGCCGTCGACCCAGTGGTTGCCCGTCGCGTCGAACGCCTTGGCAAGCTCGGCCACCGCCGCCGCCTCGCCGCCGGAAGTCCACCAATGGGTGACTTCCAGGTCGGTCGCGGCCGCCGGGCCGGCGAAGTTTAGCGCAACTGTCGCGGCAAAGGCGGCAGTCAGGATTTTGTATCGCATTTCGGCTCCTCCCAGAATCTGAAACGTTACAGATTTTCGATACGGCAAATGATCCGCCTAGGCAACCCCTCGCCTTAAGGCCGGTCAAGATTTTTTCGCGGCGCGAACAAAATCTTTTTTCCGAGGCGGTAATGCGGGTGCCGGATCAGGCGAGTGGTGCAAAAAGCAGGCTCGGACCGATATTTCTTTGTGATTTCAGCGAGCTTCGGCCCCTCTCCGCATCTGTGATTCAGAGGGTGCGATCTCGCCGGTCGATCACGAAGATTGGCAATCTGTAACGTTTCAGTATATTGAGCCGAGCCGCAAACTGAAGGTCGCGCAAATGTCACCGCCGCCCGATTGCCGGTCGGCCCCGCGACTGCTATGCGCCTGACGGGCGGGACTATGGATAGACGGATAACGAAGAAGGGCGACGACGACGCGTCGGGCAAGGAACGGCCGACGCTGAAGACGCTTGCCTTCATGACCGGGCTGGGCGTCACGACGGTCTCGCGCGCGCTGAAGGATGCGCCCGAGATCGGCGCCGAGACAAGGCGCCGCGTCCAGCTCGTCGCCAAGCAGATCGGCTATCGCCCGAACCGCGCCGGCGTACGCTTGAGAACCGGCAAGACCAACGTGATATCGCTTGTGCTGAACACCGAGCACGAGCTGATGAGCTTCGTCTCGGACATCATCTACGGCGTCACCGAGGTGATCGCCGACACGCCCTACCATCTGATCGTCACGCCCTATTCGCGCTCGCAGGATCCGCTGGACCCGGTGCGCTATCTGGTCGAGACGGGTTCGGCCGACGGCGTCATCATCTCGCGCACCCAGCCCAACGATCCACGGGCGCGCTATATGCTGGAGCGCGGCATTCCTTTCGCCACGCATGGCCGTACCGACATGGGGCTGGTGCATCCCTATCACGACTTCGACAACTACGCCTTTGCCGCCGAAGCCGTCCGCTACCTCGCCGGCAGGGGCCGCAACCGGCTTGCCCTGGTGACGCCTCCGGTCGGCCTCACCTATCACGGCCATACGGTCGCCGGCTTTGCCGATGCGCTGAGCGAGGTGGGTGCCAGCGAGGTGCCGTTCAACACCGTCTCCATCGATCAGTCGATCGAGCAGATCAGGATGCGGACCGCGCAATTGATGCGGCGCAAGGACCGTCCGGACGGCTTCGTCAGCAGCGCCGCCGCCGCGACGCTCGCCATCGTCGCCGGCATCGAGGACGCCGGGCTGAAGCTCGGCCGCGACGTCGACGTGGTGTCGAAACAATCGTCGGAACTGCTGCATCTGTTCCGGCGCGAGCTGCTCGTCGTTAACGAGAATTTCCGGCTCGCCGGCTCCGAGCTCGCCCGCGCCGTGCTCGGCTGGATCGGCGGCGCCGATCCAGGCACGCTGCAATCGCTCAGCACGCCGAGCGAGGTTTTGCCCTATCGGGGTTAGTTCTGATCCCTGACAAAATGATTTTCGCCGGGTTGCGACTACGGCGGAGATTGGCCGAAGCCCTTGAACTTCGTCATCCACGGGCGGAGCGGGAGCGAAGCGGACGCGCAGACCCGAGGATCCATTCCGTGAATTCCGAGAGCTGCAGCGGTGCAGACAATGATGCCATCGGAGCGCTTTTCTGGGCCGCAGTATTCTGTGGCAAACGTGACGGCATGGATCCTCGGGTCTGCGCCGCGTCGCTTCGCTCCTTGCTTCGCCCGTGGATGACGACGGGAGAGTCGCCCCACGGCTCGGCGCGAGCCAAGTCTAGGCGGCCCCCCTCCCCCATGGGCCATGAAACGTCCCCTCTTCCCCGATGCGCTCGAAACCGTGCGCGCCGAAGAAGTCGCGCTGCGCCTGGATCAGGTTCGAGGTGCCGCGTCCTTGGCGGTAGCTGTCGAAATAGGCGAGCGCCGACGACAGTGCCGGCACCGGCGAGCCGGCTTCCGAGGCGCGCGCCACAATGCGCCTCAGCGATGGATGCGCCTCCTTCATCATGGCGATGAAGGCCGGCGCCATCAGCAGATTGGTGGAAGCGCCGCCCGAACCGAAGGCCTCGGCCATCGTGTCAAGCATCTGCGAGCGGATGATGCAGCCGGCGCGCCAGATCTTGGCGATGGTCGGCATGGGCAGGTTCCAGTTGAATTCCTTGGAAGCGCCGCTCATCACCGCGAAACCTTGCGCGTAAGCCGCGATCTTGCCGGCGAACAATGCCAACTCCAGGTCCTTGAGCAGCGCGCCCTTGTCGCCGGAAATCTTCTCGACACCGATATTGCCATAGGCCTTTTCCGCCGCCTGCCGCTCATCCTTGATTGAGGACAGCACGCGGGCCGCGACCGCCGCCTCGATCGCCGTCGCCGGAATGCCGAGCTGCTGCGCTTCGATGACCGACCATTTGCCGGTGCCCTTCTGCCCGGCGCGGTCGAGGATGATGTCGGCAACCGGCTTGCCGGTCTTGGGATCGTCGGCGGCGAGAACTTTTGCGGTGATCTCGATCAGGTAGGAGTTGAGCCGGCCTCTGTTCCATTCTTCGAAGACCTTGCCGATTTCCTTCGGCGCCATACCGAGGCCGTCGCGCAAGATGCCGTAGATCTCGGCGATCATCTGCATGTCGGCATATTCGATGCCGTTGTGGATGGTCTTGACGAAATGGCCGGCGCCGTCGGTGCCGAGCCAGGCGGCGCAGGGCTCGTCCTTGAACTTGGCCGAGATCGCCGTCAGCACTTTCTCGACGCGCTTCCAGGACTCTTCCGTGCCGCCGACCATGATCGAGGGGCCGTGCCGCGCGCCCTCCTCGCCGCCCGATACGCCCATGCCGATGAAGGTCAGGCCCGAGCCGGACAGCTCCGAGAAGCGGCGCATCGTGTCGCGGAAATTGGCGTTGCCGGCATCGATGACGATGTCGTTGGCCGACAGCACGCCGCGCAGCGCCGCGATCTGCTCGTCGACCGGCTTGCCGGCCAGCACCATGATGATGATCGGCCGCGGTGGCCGGATCGCAGCGGCGAGCTCCTCCAGGCTGTAGCACGGGACGACCATGTCCCTCAGCGAACCGGCACTATCGACAAAGGCGTCGGTGCGCGACCGCGTGCGGTTGAAGACGGCGATGCGGTGCCCGTGCTCGGCGATGTTGAGCGCCAGGTTGGAACCCATCGTGCCAAGGCCGATCAGGCCGATTTCGGCTTTTTCCATCGTTTCTTCCCTGCGTTCGGATGCTTGTTGTGGGTTGCGTCCTGGAGAACGCCTTTCCCAGATGAATGACGGGCCTTGGCGGCTGCGTCAACCGTCTCGCCGAATTGTGTCGAGGTCGGTGAGACCGAGGGTGAAGACTGAGGGCGAATGGTGAATGGTGAATAGTGAAATGGACAGGCGAACGTCGTCGCGACGCGGAAACGAAAATCGCCTGCTATTCACCATTCACTATTCACCATTCACTCTCAATTTCACTCTGCGCGGATATCGATCGGCGCCTGGATCTTCACCACCTCGAAGTCCGAAACGAGGATATCGAGCCGGGCGTTCCAGCGGCCGGGGAGCGGGATGACGAGATTGCCGATACGCCAGGTGCCGTCGCCGGATTTTCTCGCCGGCCGCTTGATCGGCTCGATGCCGGAATCCGGCTTCGACAGCACCAGCGTCACCTCCTTGGCGTCGAGCGGCCCGAAATCGCCGGTCATGATCATCATCGAAGCGGCGACCTCGCCGGCATGGCCCGGCGTGATGCTGAGATCGGCCATCGCCTTCAGCGTGTGGATGTGGATCGACACCGGCTGCGCGGCGGCGATCGCCAGCGCGCGCGGCGGCGGGGTGAAACGCCAGCCGGCAGCGACGCCGAAGATGGCAAGCACGATGGCCACCTCGATGCCGATCGAGCGCACCATCCGCCGCTGCACCTCGGTGTCGCCGGCCACGGCCGGCGCCGTCAGCGTCCACCGGTTGATGGCGGCCAACGTGAACAGGAAGAGCAGCAGCGTGAGCTTGAGCAGCAGCAGCCGGCCATAAGCGGTATGGATCAACGCCACCGGCTGCTGCACCTGGATGATCGCCAGTACGATGCCGCTGGCGGCAAGGACTGCCACGACCGGCAGGATCGCGCGCGAGAGGCGCCGCAGGAAAGCCTTCGCTTCCGCCGGCTGCTGCCGCAGCGCGAGGCCGAGCGGCGCCAGCGCACCGGCCCAGAAGGCGATCGCGGTGCCGTGCAGGAACACCAGCGGCCGCGTCAGCCATTGCGGTTCGGCGGCGCTGGCGTGACCGCTCGCGGCAAGGGCCGCACCAACCCCGAGAAGCGCTACGGACGCCGACGGCTTGCGCAAGCCCGACGGTCCGGCAAGGGAAAGCAAAGCCAGGCCAAGCGCGATCAGACCGAGCAACACAGTCCAGACGAAGCTCGTCTCGAGCGCGGTCTTCCAGACAGCCGGTGTCGCAAACCGGGCGAGCGGCGCGCCGAGCGCATCCAGCCCCTGCAGGCCGAGCGAAAGCGGCGCTCCGACGAGGCCGAAAACAAGCGCCGCGATGACGAAGCATTGGCCGCGGCGCCGCTCCTCGGCCAACCAGGCAAGCGCGAACGCGCCGCCGATGCCGAGAAAAAGCCCGGCATAGAGAAACAGCTTGCCGAGCCAGATCATCGCCCGCAGCGTCCAGTCGACCGCCTCGCCCGCCACTGGTGCCGCGCTCAGCGCGCCTATGGAAAACAGCGCCGAGCCGCCGACCGGATGACCGTCGACCGAAACGACCCGCCAACTCAGCACATGCGTGCCGGATTTGAGCGCTTCGGGATTGTCGATCTCGACCGTCTGGTCCTTGAGACGGAAGGATGTCAGCGCAAGCTGCGAGCCGTCCGGCCGCACAAGCGTCAGCACCAGCGGCGAGACGGGCTCGCTGAAGGTCAGCGAGAATTTGCCGGGACTTTGCGTCAGCACGGCGCCGTCAGCCGGGTCGGTCGCGATGAGCGCGGCATGCGCCAAAGCGCGGCCGGGCACGACGAGCAGCGCCATCGCCACGAGCATTGCCGCCAGCCAGACAAGCGAGCCGGCAAGCATGCGGTTCATCGAGGAAGGCAGTGCTGCGTTCATGCCGTCATAACTGGAAATGGTGGCGCATCCCGAGGGAGCGCGCCAACAGAGATCATTTCTTCGGCAGCAATTTGATGCCGGGCGCCGGCGTTTCCAAGGCGTCCTCGTCCTGGCCCGCCGCTGGGATCTCGATCCAGCGCTCGGCGGCATCGCCGCATTCCTGCACCACCGGGAAATAGAGCATCTGGCCGGCCGGCAGATCGGCCGCCAGCGAAGCGCGGAAGACGAACTCGTCATAGAATTCGTCGGGCAGATTGCCGCCGCTCCAGTCGACTTCCTTTACGCCGGTGGTCAACGTCTCGCCATAGAGCTGGTAGGATTTCTCGTATTTGCCCTTCTTGACCTGCAGCGTCCAGCCGGGCTTGGGCATCGGCTTCACCGCGATGACGCCTTCAGGTATCTGCACGCGCACCGCGGTCGTCGCCTTGCCCTCGCAGCCATGCGGCATGCGCAAGACGGCCTTGTAGGTCGAGCCGACGGCCGCTTCCTGCGTTTCGAGCGTGATGTGGGCGAGCGCGGCATTGGTCCCGAGCGCGCAAAGCGCGCCCGCCGCCAAAAGATACTTGTTCATGAATTGTCCCTCTGATTTCGAATTGGGCGGATTATTCGGCGTGATCCATGTCGCCCATATCGCCACTGCCCGTCTCGCCCATGCCTCCGACGGCGAACTCGACGGTGACGCTGCCGGCCTTCTCGAAGGTCAGCGTCGCGGGGAATTTCTCGCCCTGCTTCGGCTGCCGCTTCAGGCCGGTGAACATCAGGTGGTAGGCGCCCGGCGTCAGCGCGACCTTGCCGCCGGCAGGGATCTCCAACCCGCCCTCGACCGGCCGCATGGTCATGACGCCGTCCTTGACGCCCATCTCATGCAGTTCGGCCTTGTCGGAGATGTCGGAGGAGATCGACAGCAGCCGGTCCGGCACGCTGCCCTTGTTGATCACGGTGAAATAGCCGCCGGCCACCTTGGCGCCCGGCGGCGTCGCCCGCGACCAGGGATGCTCGATCTCGAGATCGCCAACCTTGAACTCATGCGCCAGGGCGGCGGGAATGCAGGCCAAGAGAAGAAAAAGGCTGAGCACGGCAAGGCCAACGCGCAGCTGGAGGTGGAACGGCGGCGCGCCGCGAAGGGCGAAGGCTTGCGCCTTGGGAAGAAGATTGGACATGGTTGCTCCATGAGTAGGGGATCGCGCCGGAAAGCGGCCGCGAACAGTCTGATCTTTGGATGAATAGGCGCGCGGAAGGTTCCGCGGATCAGACCATCGCCGGCGGCGCGCGCGGATTGGCCGGAGAGCGGCCGCGGGCAAAATCCTGGTGCCGGAAGGCCGGAAGCTGGAAGGTGACGGCCTCGAAAAGCCGGGTTCTGGAGAGCGCGCCGGCTTCCGGCGGCGGCAGATGCGCCGCCGAAACCATGTTGCAGCCGAGCGAGCAGCAGGCCGGCAGATGCTGCTGGTGGGGATCGCCGCCGGGGAGTTTTACGGCCCCTTCATGCGTGCAGATGACGTTGCCGAAGGCGTCGAGCTGCGAAGGCGCGCCGAAGGCGAAAGCGCCGAGAGAGGACTGAAGCAAGAGAAGCAGCGCCGCGACGAACGCGGCCGGCATGCTCCTTCGTCTCAGCCGGATATCCAACGCAAAGCCTCTCCCGGAAACGCCTCGACGGTAGCACGCGGAATGCGCGCGGGAAATCGGCAAAACCGCGCTGCGGCAACGCGGCGCGATGGGTCGTCGTGGATCGCGGCCCGCCTATCAGGCGGGCTGCATCTGCCGCCCTTCAGGAATGGAGGTCAGCAGCGTCTGGCGCGCCGACTTCAGGTGCTTGCGACAGGCGGCGTCCACCTTGCCGGGATCACGCGATTTCAGCGCCGCGATGTAAGCGAGATGCTCCTGAATAGCGACCTCGTTGCGCTGGCGCTCCTCAGCCTTGTTCCACTGATAGTGGTAGTGGAAGATCATCGCGATGACATCGTAGAAGTCGACGATAAAGCGATTGTGCGAGGCGCGGTGGATCAGCCGGTGGAAGCGCTCGTCGAGCTCGGAGAATTCGTTGAAGCGCGTGGCGATTTCGCTGGCGAGCTGACGATGCTCGAGCTCCAGCCGGTCAAGATCGGCCCATACCGCGCTATCTTCCGGCAGCGCGGCGAAAGCCGCTGCCGAACGCAGCTCGAAAATCTCGCGGATCTCGGTCAGCTCCAGCGCGAAGGCGCGCGTGAAACCCTTCAGCACCCAGTGGCTGTTGCGCCGCTTCTCGATCAGCCCGAAGCGCGAGAAGCGGATCAGGAATTCGCGCACGCTGGTGGTGCCGACGCCGATCTCGCGCGCCAGCTCCAGCTCGTTGATCTGCATGCCGGCTTCCGCGCCCCCCGCAAGCAGGCGACGCATGAAGGAGCGCTCGATGATCTCGGCCAGCGAGTCGGTCTCCTCCTCGGGGAAGAAATCCTCCGGCCGCGGCGCCCTGAGCACCGTCTTGTTGCGCTTGTTCCAGTCGATCAGCCCGGTTTCTTCCATGCGCGCAAGGATGCTGCGCACCGTGGTGCGGCTGACGCCGAGCAGCGTGCCGAGTTCCGGTTCCGACGGCAGGCTCTTGGTCTCGTCGAGCAGCCGCAGACAGCGGTTATAGGCATCCTTGTAGACATTGTTGCTTTTCGACATGCCCCGTATCCCCCAACGCTTGCGGCGGCCTGCCGGAAACGCGATATGGTCGGTGTTCCTAGAGCAGTTCAGCGTTTCTCGGAATCGCCGAACTGCGCTAAATCTTTGTTTCTGCGCAATTCCGGACGGAAAGCCGCTACGCACTTTTCCTGGAATTGCTCTGGCTCAAGCCTCCGAAAAGCGGAACGTTTTTCGCCGGCTTGCCAAACGGGCGGCGCTGGCGTCCAAAAGACGAGCGCCAACCGAGCGAAAAAACAATTGACGCAAAATTGTTTTTTCCCGATAAAAGACATTACCTTTAAACGGGCGCAAGTCAATCCGCCCGCATTCCCAGGATCACCCAGGACAGCCGCCCGTGAACGTTGCAAACACCATCCTTCTCTCACCCTCCGATAATGTCGCCGTCGCCAACGGGCGCATCGAGATCGGAACGCCATTGCCGGGCGGCGCAACCGCGGCTGCCGTGATCGAGCCGGGCCACAAGGTGGCGATCAAGCCGATCCCGGCGGGCGAAGCGGTTGTGAAATACGCGCAGGCGATCGGCCGCGCCACGCAAGACATCGCGCCCGGCGAGCATGTTCATTCGCACAATCTGGTTTTCGAGAGCGGCCGCTTGCCGGTGGTGCCGCCGAGCGAGGCCGAGCACGCCACCGAGGCCGACCGCAAGCGCACCTTCATGGGTTACCGCCGCGCCGATGGGCGCTCCGGCACGCGCAACTTCATCGGCATCATCGCCAGCGTCAATTGCTCGTCGACCGTCTGCCACGCCATTGCGGACGAAGCCAACCGCACGCTTCTGCCGAAATATCCCGGCATCGACGGCTTCGTGCCGATCGTGCACGGCCAGGGCTGCGGCATGAGCGCCACCGGCGACGGCATGATGGTTCTGCACCGCACTTTAGCCGGCTATGCGCGCCATCCGAATTTCGGCGGCATCCTGATGGTGGGCCTGGGCTGCGAAGTCAACCAGCTTACGCTTTACGGCCAGAAGGGAGCGGCCGCGGGAAAACGGCATTTCAACATCCAGGAAGCCGGCGGCTCGCGCAAATCGGTCGAACGCGCGATGGGCGTTCTGGCCGAGATCGCCGAGGAGGTCGGCCAGCTGCAGCGTGAGCCGATCCCGGTCTCGGAGATCGTCGTCGGCCTGCAATGCGGCGGCTCGGACGGCATGTCCGGCATCACGGCAAACCCGGCATTGGGCGCCGCTGTCGATATCCTGGCAGACTGCGGCGGCATCGGCATCCTGTCGGAGACGACCGAGATCTACGGCGCCGAGCATCTGCTGGCCTACCGCGCCGCTTCTCCCGAAATCGCCGCCAAGCTCGACGGCTTTGTGAAGTGGTGGGAGGACCATACCGCCAAACACGGCGCCTCGATCGACAACAACCCCTCGCCCGGCAACAAGCGCGGCGGCCTGACCACGATCCTCGAGAAATCGCTGGGCGCGGTCGCCAAGGGGGGCCAGACGCCGCTCAACGGCGTCTTCGGCTACGCCGAGAAGGTTTCGGGCAGCGGCCTGGTGTTCATGGATACGCCCGGCTACGACCCGGTCTCGGCGACCGGACAGGTCGCCGGCGGCGCCAACGTCATCGTCTTCACCACCGGCCGCGGCTCCTGCTTCGGCTGCCGGCCGACTCCGTCGATCAAGGTCGCCACCAACTCCACCATGTATCACCAGATGGAAGAGGACATGGACGTCAATTGCGGCGTCATCGCCTCGGGCGAGAAGACGATAGCCGGCATGGGCCGCGAGATCTTCGAGCTGATCATCGAGACGGCGTCCGGCCGCAAGACCAAGAGCGAGGCGTTCGGCTACGGCGACAACGAATTCGTGCCCTGGCACCTCGGCGCGACGCTTTAATCGCAGGCCGTATCGCGTCGGAAGCGCCACCGACAACAGGAGGCGACCTTCACAACCGTGCAGGCTTTTTCTATGGAATGAATATTCCATATTGACAGAAATATGAAATTATCGTTCCATGCCGATAAGGAGGAACGGGAGCATCCGAGCACTGCCAGGGAGGAGCCGAACGGGCCCTGACCCGCATCATGCATGGCAACAGACATCGCTTGCATCGGTCACGGCAATGCTCTATCAAAAAACGGTATCTGTTTTTTATTGATAAAGTTCTGTTTGGGCCGCGCCTATCCAGATGGAGCTTCCGCAACCTTCACCAGGCGACTTAGGGAGGAACCTAATGAAATTCGTGACCAGCCTTCTCAACCGCCGCGGCTTCGTGGCTTTGGCCGCCGCTTCGATGCTCGCCGGGGTGATGCATTCCGCGCCCGTCTCGGCGGCCGACGTGACCATTCCGATCATCGTCAAGGATACCACATCCTTCTATTGGCAGATCGTTCTGGCCGGTGCCCGCAAGGCCGGCAAGGATCTCGGCGTCAACGTGCCGGAACTCGGCGCCCAGGCCGAAACCGACGTCAACGGCCAGATCTCGATCCTGGAAAACGCCGTCGCCAGCAACCCGGCGGCCGTTGTCATCTCGCCGACCGAGTTCAAGGCGCTCGGCAAGCCAATCGACGAGGCTGCCTCCAAGGTCAAGGTCATCGGCATCGACTCCGGCGCCGATTCCAAGGCCTTCACTTCCTTCCTGACCACCGACAACGTGCAGGGCGGCCGCGTCGCCGCTGACGGCCTCGCCGCCGCCATCGGCGCCGCCAACGGCGGCAAGGTAGAAGGCAAAGTCGCGCTGATCACGGCGCTTCCCGGCGCCGGCTCGCTCGAGCAGCGCAAGCAAGGCTTCATCGAGCAGATCAAGGCCAAGTATCCTGGCCTCGAGCTTGTCGCTGACAAATATGCCGACGGCCAGGCCACCACGGGCTTGAACATCGCGACCGACCTGATCACTGCCAATCCGGACCTCAAGGGCATCTTCGCCTCGAACCTGATCATGGCACAGGGCGTCGGCCAGGCGATCGCCGAAAACAATCTCGGCGGCAAGGTGGCGCTGATCGGCTTCGACAGCGACGAAAAGCTGATCAAGTTCCTCAATGACGGCGTCATCTCGGGCCTCGTCGTCCAGGATCCGTATCGGATGGGCTATGACGGCATCAAGACCGCCTTGGCCGCCTCGAAGGGCGAGAAGGTCGAGGCTAATGTCGACACCGGCGCGAACCTCGTCACCAAGGACAACATGAAGGATCCCAAGATCGACGCGCTGCTCAACCCGAAGCTCAAGTGAGCAGCGTCGCGACACTCGTTTCCGGGGCCTCGCGCCCCGGAAACATCCATCAGGACGATTTGGAAATTCGCCGGCTCGATTTAGGCTCCGCCTTCAAGATGCGCGTCAGATGCATCGCTGCGTACCCAATGGTTGAGGCCAATCTGGGAGGATTGTCATGACGTCGACGGCGCAGGAATTGCACCCGGCCCCCACGTTGGAACCGGGCAGGACGATCCTCGAGCTCAACGGCCTGGAAAAGCGCTACCCCGGCACGCATGCGCTGAAGCCTGTGCATCTTGCCTTCAAGGCAGGCGAGATCCACGCAATCGTCGGCGAGAACGGCGCCGGCAAGTCCACCCTCATCAAGCTTCTGACCGGCGTCATGCCGCGCACTTCCGGCGAGGTGATCTGGGAAGGCAAAGCCGAGGCGCTCGCCACCCCTTACGAGGCGATGGCGCTCGGCATCAACGCCGTCCACCAGGAGGTGGTGCTGTGCCGCCATCTCACCGTCGCCGCCAACATGTTCCTCGGAGAGGAGGAATCCCGCTTCGGCCTGCTGCAGCAGCGCGCCATGGTCAAGGACGCGCAGAAGATCATCGACGGCCTCGGCTTCGACCTGCCGGCGCATGTCGTGCTCGGCGACCTCACCATCGGCCAGCAGCAGTTGATCGCCGCGGCGCGAGCCACTGTGCGCGGCACCAAATTCCTGATCTTCGACGAGCCGACCGCCTACCTCACTCGCAAGGAGGCCGACCAGCTCTTCAAGCTGATCCGGCGGCTCAAAGGCGAAGGCGTCACCATCATCTATATCAGCCACCGCATGGAGGAAGTGTTCGAGCTCGCCGACCGCGTTTCCGTGCTGCGCGACGGCACTTTGGTCGGCACCCGCAACATCACCGAGACGGACGAGGCCGAGCTGGTCAAGCTGATGATCAACCGCTCGATCGAGCAGATCTACCACAAGGAGCATTTCACCCCCGGCGCCACGATCGTCGAGACGAAGAACCTTTCGGGCAAAGGCTTCGAGAATGTCTCGGTGACCGTCCGCGCCGGCGAGATCGTCGGCCTCTACGGCCTGATCGGCGCCGGCCGCAGCGAGTTCGTCACCACGCTTTACGGCCGCCACAGGAAATCGGCCGGCCAGATCCTGTGGCAAGGCAAGGAGGTCCAGGTCAATTCCGAGCACGACGCGATCCGGCTCGGCATGGCGCTGGCCCCGGAAAGCCGCCGCGACCAAGGCCTGTGCCTCAATTTGCCGGTCGGCATGAACCTCAACCTGCCGATCTACAAACGCATCTCCAGCAATTTTCTGATCTCCGGCGCCAAGGAGAAGGCCGAGGCCGACCGCCAGATCGCCGACCTGCGCATCAAGACGCCGACGCGCCATGCGCTCGCCTCCAGCCTGTCGGGCGGCAACCAGCAGAAGATCGTCATCGGCAAATGGCTGGCGCATGGCGCCAAGCTGTTCATCTTCGACGAGCCGACGGTGGGCGTCGATGTCGGCACCAAGGCCGAGATCTACCGCCTGTTCTCGACGCTCTTGTCCAAGGGCGCCGGCATCATCCTGATCTCGTCCTATCTGCCGGAAGTCTACGAGCTTGCCGACGCGCTGCATGTGTTCCGGCGCGGCAAGCTGGTCGCGACCCATGGTTTCCGGACCGCGAGCCACGAGGACATTTTGGGTCAGGCACTGGCCGAGAAACAAGAAAAGTCGGGAGGACAGATATGAGCACCGAGGCGATCCCCGCCGAACGATCCAAGCGCAATTTCAACGCCCTGTTCGGCTTGACGCTGCTTGGCCTTCTGCTCCTGATGTGGATCGTGCTGGCTTTCGCCACGCCGTCCTTCGCCACGACGCTCAACATCACCAACCTTCTGCGTCAAGGCTCGCTGATCGCCATCCTGGCCGTCGGCCAGACCTTCGTCATCATCACCGGCGGCATCGACCTGTCCGTCGGCGCGGTGGTCGGCTTCACCACGGTCATCGTCGCGCTGTTGATCAATGCCGGCTGGCCGATCTGGGCGGCGGTGCTGGCGACCTTGCTGGTCGGCGTCGCTATCGGCCTCTTCCACGGCTTCGGCATCGTCAAGATGGGCCTGCCGCCCTTCATCATCACCTTGGCCACCATGACCTCGCTGCGCGGCATCGGCCTTTTGATGACCAACGGCAACTCGATCTCCATCAACAGCGACCCTTTTCAGGCGTTTTCCCGCGGCTCGCTGCTCGGCATCCCCTATCTGTTCTGGATGGTCATCCTGGTCGCCATCCCCTCCTACGTGTTCCTGCACCACACGCGCTGGGGCCGTTACCTGTTCTCGGTCGGCTCCAATGCGGAGGCCGCGCGTCTGTCGGGCGTCAATGTGCCGCGCACCATCTTCATGGCCTACATCCTGTCCGGCCTGCTTGCCGCCATCGTCGGCGTTCTGCTGGCCTCGCGCATCGGCATCGGCAACCCCACACAGGGCGACACCTATGAGCTTCAGGCTATCGCCTCGTCGGTGATCGGCGGCACCTCGCTGTTCGGCGCCATCGGCTCCGTGCATGGACCGCTGATCGGCTCCTTCATCCTTTCAACGATCAACAACGGCGCCAACCTGCTCAACGTCAACACCTTCTGGCAGCGCGTCATCACCGGCCTGCTGATCATCGTCATCGTCTACTTCGACGGCCTGCGCCGTCGCGGCAAATGACTCCTACCTGAACCTTCCGCGCCGGCCCGCGCGAGGCCGGCGCTTTTTGCCTTGGATTGCCTATGAAAGCCGTTGTCTGCCTCTCGCCCGGCGAGCTTGTCCTCGAAGACCGCGCCGGGCCCGGCACACCGCCGCCCGGCTGGGCGCGCGTCGCGGTCAGCCATGTCGGCATATGCGGCACCGATTATCATATCTTCGAAGGCAAGCACCCGTTTCTGGCCTATCCGCGCGTCATGGGGCACGAGGTCTCGGGCACTGTCATCGAGAAAGGCGAAGGTGTCGATCTCGCCGTCGGCGAGCCGGTCGTCATCAACCCCTATCTTTCATGCGGCAAATGCATCGCCTGCCGGCGCGGCAAGCCGAACTGCTGCGTGAGGATCGAGGTGCTGGGCGTCCATCGCGACGGCGCCATGTGCGACGAAATTCTGGTGCCGGCGCAGAACCTCTACCCGGCGAACGGCCTGTCGCTGGCCGACGCCGCGGCGGTCGAATTCCTGGCCATCGGCGCGCATGCGGTGCGCCGCTCGCTCGGGCTGCCCGGCCAGCGCACGCTGGTCATCGGCGCCGGCCCGATCGGCCTCGGCACGGCGATTTTCGCGCGCATCGCCGGGCTGGATGTCAGCCTGCTCGACATGAGCGCCGAACGTCTCGGCTTCGCCGAAAAGCAGCTCGGCTTTGTCCCGTTGGACAGCTCGAAGGTGCCGGCTGCCGAGTTGGTCCGGCAGGCAACCGCCGGCGAAGGGTTCGACCTTGTGTTCGACGCGACCGGCAACACCCAGTCCGTGCAGTCGGCCTTCGCCCATGTCGCGCATGGCGGCACGCTGGTGCTGGTCAGCGTCGTCAAGGACGACATCACCTTCTCCGACCCCGAATTCCACAAGCGCGAGATGATGTTGATCGGCAGCCGCAACGCGCTGAAGGCCGATTTCGACCATGTCGCAGATTCGATCCGCAACGGCGCCGTGCCGTTGAACAAGCTCGTCACCCATCGCACCACGCTCGCCGGAACGCCGCGCGACCTTGCCCGGTGGACGCATGAGAAGTCGGGACTGATCAAGGCGGTTATCGAGGTCGGGTGATAACAGGACAGGCGGTGAACTCGGCCCGAATTGACGGAGCGCCGCACGGGTCGACCCCCACTCCGTCTCGGCTTCGCCGAGCCACCTCTCCCCCGGTCGACGGGGGAGAGGAAAGGCACGAGGCGATTCCAGCTGGCACCCTTCCTCTCCCTCCGGAGGGGGGAGAGGTGGCGCCGCGAAGCGGCGACGGAGTGGGGGAAGGCGATCCTCAAACGCGAAGCCGCTGACAATTAAGCGGCCGAGCTGAGCTGACATCAGCGTGGGTCGGATAAATCACGGGTCTCGTATAAGGCCGGCACTCCCTACAACACCGACAACTTCAGCTCCACCCGCTCAGCGGGAAAGCGCGACTCCGCGAACTGGATCGGCTCACCGTCGAGCGTCACGTTAATGGCGACGGTGACCAGCACGATGGCGCCGGGCTGCAGATCGAGGGCTGCAAGGTCGTCGGCGTCGGCGTGTCGCGCCGACAGCACGGTCGAATGCCGCAGATAATCATTGATGCCGAAGCGTTTGAGCGAGGCGGTGATCGATCCCGTTTCCGCCATTGCCGCCTCGATTCCGGCGAAGCGCTTGGCATCGAACCAGGTCGTCGCGCGCGACACCGCATGACCGTCGGCCTCGCCGCGCGTCTCCAAGCGGATGACGGCAGCGCCTTTGGCGATGCCCAGCGCCTCGGCGATGCGCCGGCTGGCCGGCTCGGTGGATGACGACAGCAGCGCGATATGCCGCTCGCTCGTCTGCCCCTGCAGCCCGGTCGAGAAGCGCGTGCGCGCGCCGATCGGATAGGACAGCCGCTTGCGCGACAACACGAAGGTGCCGCGTCCCTGCTCGGCCCTCAGCACGCCTTCCTGCACCAGCGCTGCAATGGCGCTACGCACCGTATGGCGGTTGACGCCGTAGCGCTCCGCCAGCGCGACTTCAGGCGGCAGCGCGGCATTCTCGGCGAAATCGCCATTGGCGACCGCCTGCAGGATCCTGTCGGCGATCTGCCGCCATAGCGATACGCCGTTACGCCTCTCGATGCTGCTTGCCAGCCCGGTCATTTCCCCGCCCCCAACG
>NZ_VFTZ01000022.1 GCF_006440775.1 Mesorhizobium sp. B2-7-2
GGCGTTTTCGGCCAATCTCCAACGCGTGCCACCTGCCAACGCAAACAGAGCCGACCGGTCAAAATCTCAGTGCAGTGCCACTAATCGACACCGCGCTTGCGTGCCTGCAGATCGCGCGCCGCTTGCTCGATCGCAGCGCGGTCGTTGCCCAGCCTGTCGAGCAGCTCTTGCGCCTCGTCGCCCGAAATGCCGGTGCGCATGGCAAGCGCCTCCACCGTCAGCACATCGGCGCTGTCGATCTCGCGCGTTTCTGGCAGCGCATCGCCTGCCGTCAGCGGCAGGGCGGCCTCGCGGTCGATCTCCATCTCCGCCTGATGCCAGTGCCGTTCATGATTGCCCAGGATGCCGCCCTCGCGCTGAAAGATCTCATAGGCACGCTGCCTGATCTTTTCGGTCCGATCGTCGTCCATCGCCGTTCCTCCTTGCGTGTCACAAGAACGCAGGACAGGGCGGAACGATCCGCGTCGTTCACGAAGTGATCGCCGGCACAATTTCGGCCTCCACCGCGCAGATTTGCGCCTAGTGTTACCGTCCGTATATCGCCACCGCTTTGCCGAACATGCCGGGCTCCGGCTTCACGCCCAGCCCCGGCCCCTGCGGCACGGCGATGTGCCCTTGCTTGATGATCACCGGCTGCTTCTGGTCGAAATGCCCCTTGATGTATTCCTGGGCGATCCAGGCGCCCTCCATGCGGCGCGGCTCGACGGTCGCGGCCAGATGCACACAGGCCGCCGCGATGATGTCGCCGCCCCAGGCGTCGTCGCAACTGTGCGGCAGCGAGCGGATGGCGCAAAGGTCGCGCACGGTCGTCATCTTCGTCAGGCCACCCAGACGTGTCACTTTGAAGCCGAAGCCATCGGCGATGCCCAGCGAGATCGCCCGCAGCACAGCGTTCTGATCCTCGGTGCTTTCGTCGAGATAAACCGGATGTGTCATGCGGCCTTTCAGCGTCGCGATCTCGTCCATCGTGTTGCAGGGCTGCTCGAAGACGAAGGGAATTTGCTGGCAGAGCCGGTCAAGATGGATCGCTGCGGCCACCGTCAGGCCCCGGTTGCCGTCGACCGCTAGCCGAGCCTTGTAGCCGACCGCTTCCCAGACCTTGTGGACGACGGCGACGTCTTCTTCGAGATTGCGCCCGCCGATCTTCACCTGCAGGCGCGGGTAACCGGCGCTCACCTTGTCGGCGGCGATCCTCGCCGTCTCCTCCGGCGGGCCGACGATCAGCGAATAATAGGCCGGCACGCGGTCGGTCAGCGCGCCGCCC
This sequence comes from Mesorhizobium sp. B2-7-2, assembly GCF_006440775.1. Classification (GTDB taxonomy): domain Bacteria; phylum Pseudomonadota; class Alphaproteobacteria; order Rhizobiales; family Rhizobiaceae; genus Mesorhizobium. The sequence goes on from NZ_VFTZ01000022.1 coordinate 1,265, forward strand.
AGCAGCGTCGAGACCGGCACGCCGAGTTTTTGGCCGAGCAGGTCGAGGAACGCTATGTCGAAAGCGGCCTTGGCATAACCGTGGCCGTTGAGCCGCTCGTCCATCTGCTTGGCCAGAAGTCTGATCGAGGCGATCTCCGAACCGATCAGCCCCGGGGCGATTTCGGCGATCGCGGCGCGGGCGCCCAGCGCATGATGCGGCTGGTAGACCGGGCCGATCGGACAGGTCTCGCCCCATCCGGCAAAACCGTCATCGGTAACGATCTCGACCAGCGTCGAGTCCAGCGCCTCCACATCGGCGCTGGCCATGCGGTAGACGCCGCCTTTGACCGGCAATTGCGCCGAATAGACGTTGATCCGATCGATACGCATACGGGCTTCCCTCCGAAGGACACGTCGGCAACGGGGCCTTTGCAGGCCCTGCCTATTACATCCGCGCCCTGGCCGAGGTCGGATCGTAAGGCGAATCCGCGATCACCTCGGCGACCTTCCAGTCGCCCAGGATCGCGACGTCGAGCTTGGTGCCGGGTTTCGAAAACCGCTCGGGCAGCAGCGCCAGCGCCACGTCATGCCCGAGCGCGTAGCCGTAGCCGCCCGACGTGATGCGCCCGATCAGCGCGCCGTCGCTGTAGAGTCCTTCATTGGCAAGCGTGCTGGCGCCGTCGGTGTCGATCCTGAGCGTCACGGATCGGCGCTGGTCGTTGCGCTCCTTGTATTTCAGAACCGCGTCACGGCCGACGAAGTCGCCCTTGTCGAGGCGGATGAAGCGCTCCAGCCCGCTCTCCAGCGCGTTGAGCTCCGGGTTCATGTCGCGATGCATGGCGCGATAGGATTTCTCGAGCCTGAGCGACTCCAGCGCGTGCAGCCCGACCAGCCGCATGCCGTGCTTCTCGCCTTCCTTGAGGATCGCGTCGAGCAATCGCCGCTGGTAGGGCAGGGGGTGATAGAGTTCCCAGCCGAGCTCGCCCTCATAGTTCACCCGCAGCAGCCGCACGTCGCTTGCCAAGGCGACGCTGCCGGTCTTGACGCCGAACCACGGAAAATTTTCGTTGGAAAGGTCGATCTCGGTCAGCGGCTGCAGCACCTCGCGCGCCTTGGGTCCGACGACGGTAAAGCAGCCGCGGTCGTTGGTGACGTTCTTCAAGAATACGCTGCCGTCGGCGGGAAGCAGTTTGGAAAGATCGTCGAAGTTCCAGCGTTCGGCGCGCGGCGTCGAGATCAGGTAGAACAGGTCCTCGCCAAGCCGCGCCGCCATATATTCCGCCTGCACGCCGCCGGTTGCGGTCAGCTGATGCGCCAGCGTCACCTTGCCGACGGCCGGCAGGCGGTTGGCGATGATCCGGTCCAGCCAGGCGGCCGCGCTGGGACCTGACACCTCGAACTTGGTCATCGGCGTCATCTCGACCAACCCGACGGCGTTGCGTACCGCCTGCACTTCCTCGCCGACGAGGTTTCCCTTGGGCGTCCAGCGCCAGCTATATTGGTCCTTGGCCTTGACTCCGTCGCGCGCGAACCAGTTGGGCATCTCCCAGCCATTGAGCACGCCCCAAACCGCTCCCAGTTCCGTCAGCCGGTCATAGGAGGGCGCGGTCTTCTGCGGCCGCGCGGCGGGCATGTCCTGTCCCGGGTATTTCTGCTCGGCATGCGTGCCCCACGCCTCTCGCACCTTCTCGCGCGTCCATTCCTTGTTGGCGTAGTCGCCGAAGCGGCGCGGGTCGAGGTCGGATGTGTCGATACTGTTGCCGCCTTCGACGATCCGCTCCGACAAATAGTAGCCGATCGTGCCACCCCACAAGATGCCGCCCGGCACGCCTTCGGCCAGCCAGACGTTGGGCAGGCCCCAGGCCTGCCCCATCAAGGGCAGCTCGTCCGGCGTCATCTGGAACGGGCCACGCACATTGGCCTTGATGCCGACGCGCCCGAGCGCAGGCACCAGCTGCAGCGCCTGCTCCCAGTTCCACGACACCGCCTCGAAATCCTCTTCCAGCAGGTCGGCGCCGAACCAGTCGGGAACGCCGTCCTCGGCGAACAGCTTCAGGTTTTCGGTGCGCTCATAGGGACCGAACATCAGCCCGTCGCCTTCCTCGCGTAGATAGCCCTCGAAACCTTCGTCGCGCAGGATCGGCATTTCGGGCCGGCCAGCGCGCTTGCGCTCCACCACTTCCGGCACCGCTTCGGTGATCCAGTACTGGTGCAGGATGGGGATCGCCGGGATCTCCAAGCCAAGCAGCGCGCCGGTCTGGCGCGCGTAATTGCCGGTGGCGCAAATCACATGCTCGCAGGTGATGTCGCCCTGGTTGGTCTCGACCAGCCATTCGCCGGAAGCGGTCCGCTTGAAGCCTGTGACCTCGGTGTTGAGATAGACTTTTGCGCCGAGATCCCGCGCGCCCTTGGCCATGGCATGCGTCACGTCGGCCGGCGCGATATGGCCGTCATCGGGATGGTAGAGCGCGCCCAGCATGTCCTTGTTGTCGAGCAGCGGCCAGAGCTTGCGCGCCTCGTCGGGGGTAAGCAATTGCGCCCGCATACCCTGCACCTCGGCGACGCTCATATAGCTCTTGAACTCGTCGAGCCGGTCTCTCGAATTGGCGATGCGCAACTGTCCGCATTTGTGCCAGCCGACCGGCTGCCCGGTCTCCGCTTCGAGGCCCTCATAGATTTCGATCGTCTTTTTGATCATCCGCCCAACATTGATGTTGCGGGAATAGGACGGAATCAGCCCCGCCGCATGCCAGGTCGAGCCGGCTGTAAGCTGCGTGCGCTCGAGCAGCGCGACATCCGTCCAGCCGCGCTTGGCCAGGCCATAAAGAATACCCGCGCCGACGCATCCGCCGCCGACGATCACCACCCGCGCATGTGCTTGCATCGAACCACCAAATCCGGACCATTCTCCAAACCGCGCCGTCGAAGCTACAGGCGAGGCAAGGCGGTGTAACGTTCTGAAAAACTGAGGATGACGATAAATTGGGCTTATGCAGCGGTGCGGCTCGGCGGATCGCGACCTGCCGGCATCTCACTGCACTTGCCCGTCCTGCGCCGTCTCGTCCTTGAAGTCGACTTTGGTGCCCGGCTTGACCATGGCGGCGAGGTCCTCGGCGTCCCAGTTGGTCAGCCGGATGCAGCCATGCGAGAAGGTGGTGCCGATCTTGCCTGGGTCAGGCGTGCCGTGAATGCCGTAGCTCTCGATCGAGAGATCGATCCACACCGATCCGACCGGATTGTTCGGCCCCTTGGCGATGGTGAAGGGCCGCTTGCTCTTGACGCCCTTGAAGCCGAATTTCGGATTGTAGCGATAGGTCGGATTGTGCACCACGCGCTTGACCTCGGCCATGCCGCTCGGCGCCGGCTTTTCCTCACTGCCGATCGAGGCAGGATAGACCGCGAGCGCTTTGCCCGAAGCATCGAGCGCGCGCACCTGGCGGGCGCCCTTGTCGACCTCGACGCTCGCGACGGCCGCGGGAGGATCGCCACGGCCGACATCGGGCACCACCAACGTGGTGTCGGCCTTCCTGAAACCGGCTTTGGGATTGAGCAGCCTCAGCAACTGTTCGCTGACATGGAAGCGCTCCGCCAGTTTTTCCCGCGCGCTGCGATAGCCGAGCCGCTTCAGATGCGCCATCCGCTCCATGCGGGCGGGGATGCGCCTGGTGAACGGCCCGCGCACATCCTTGGCCGTGACCTCGTAGTTTATCAGCACCGGCCCGGCGAAAGTCGCCGCGAGCTTGTCCCAGGTCTCGCGGGTGAGCTTGCCGTCGGAGGGCAGTCCGTTGGCCGCCTGGAAGGCCGCGACGGCCTTGGAGAAATTGTCGGAAAGGCGACCGTCGATCAGGCCGGGGGAGAAGCGGGCGCGATCGAGAAGGATCTGCGCTCTGAGCACCATCGGATCGACGCCCTTCGGCTCGCCCTCGCTGAATTGCGCCTGGTTGACAGCGGCGAGGTCGAGCTTGGCTGCCAGCGTCCCGCCGCACGCGAGCGCCAGCGCCAATCCAGCGATAACAAGCAGCCTGATCATCGACGTCACTCCAGGATCGCGGCAAGAGCCTGTCTCTATGACGCGGCACGGCCGATGTGGTTCCTGTCGCGAGGAGCCGCACGAAGATCATCACGAGGGTGCGCTTTCTCCCATATACGTTTGAATTTTAAGCTGGAAACCAGTTCCCATGAACGCAGAGAACTGGCATTATGGTATCAGGGCCTGCGCATTTTCTTATTCCATGGCTCCTCGTCCTGGTAACCGGCGGCTCCCCAACACCCCCCGCCCATGCCGTCGGTTGCCCTGTTGGGCGCGTCTGAGCCCGAACGGCTGCGTCAGCAGCGGCTAATTATCGGCTGGAATTAAGCTTCTGGATACGGCCCTTATCCAGCCGGAACACGCCGTCCGTGCCGCCCTGGAGCTCGAAATCGGTTTGAAGCTCATCCCATGAGCCGAGATATTTACCGCACTCGGCGCAATGGATCGCCGTTTCGGGTTGAGCATCGGCCGGAATTTGCAAACGGATGGTGCCGCAAAACGGGCATTCCAATTTGTGGTCCAGATACTCGCCAGTCATGGTTGCGCAGCATCGCGCAATCGGCGCGTCTTCGCAAGGCTGGGGATTTCGGCAAGCCTTTGCTTCAGCCCGGCTCGATCTCGGAAAACAGCCAATCGCGAAACGCCTTCACCTTGCGCTGGCGGATCGCTTCCGGCGGGTAGACCAGATAGAAACTGGAGACCGCCTTCAGCGCATGGTCGAAGGGCCGGACCAACCTGCCGGTGGCGAGGTCGGCCGAGACGAGCATGGTCCGGCCGAGCACCACGCCTTCGCCCTGCACGGCCGATTCCACCGCGAAAGTGGCTGAATCGAAAGTGAGCCCGCTGTTCGGGTCGACGCCTTCGACGCCGGCGCTGGCCAGCCACGCGGCCCAGTCGATGCGGTATCCGTCGCGGATCAGCGTGTGGTGCTTGAGGTCCTGCGGGTGCTTGAGCGGATACGGCCCTTCCAGAAGCTTCGGGCTGCAGACCGGAAAGACTTCCTCGCCGGTGAGAAATTCCGACGTCAGCCCGTGATAGTGGCCGGCGCCGTAGCGGATGGCGACGTCGATGCCGTCGCCGCGGAAATTGGTCAGTCGCCCGGTGGTCGAGACGCGCACGTCGATATCGCTATGCGCGCGATGAAAGCGGTAGAGCCTCGGCACCAGCCATTTTCCGGCGAAGCCGTCCGAGGTGCTGACGTTGAGCGTCGAGCCGGAATGACGCGAGGTCGCGGTTTGCGTCGCCAGCGCGAGCTGGTCGAGCGCCTCGCGCACGGCAACCGCATAGGGCTCCCCGACGGGGGTGAGCCGCACTGAGCGCGTTGCCCGCTCGAAGAGCTGCACACCAAGCTGGTCCTCGAGATGCTTCACCGCGCGGCTGATCGCGCCATGGGTGAGGTTGAGCTCGTCGGCGGCCCGCGAAAAATTCAAATGCCGTGCAGCGGCCTCGAAGGCCGGCAAGGCGTTGAGCGGCGGCAGTCTGCGGGCCATGACGACAAAGCCATTTGTGAGTTATGGTAACAAATACTTGCCAAATTTTGGTTTGTCCGTCGAGCCTTTTCCAATCAAAAATCCTCACAGAATTTGTGATCAATACTCACTCAAGATCAAACCTGCGAGGACATCATGGCGACCGTTCATCCCTTCCTCTGGTTCAACCTCGATGCCGAAGCCGCGCGAGATTTCTATCTCTCGGTCTTCAGCAACAGCCGCGCGCTGCGGACCATCGAGTTCACCGACAAGCCGCATGCGATCTTCGATTTCGAGCTCGAAGGCCAGCGCTTTACCGCGCTCAACGCCGGCGGAGTGCCGCCCTTCAATGAGCGGATTTCGCTCTACATCGAAACCAAGGACCAGGCCGAAACCGATTATTTTTGGAACGCGCTGACCGCCGGCGGCGGCTCGGAGCAGCCCTGCGGCTGGCTGAAGGACAAGTTTGGCGTCTATTGGCAGGTCATTCCCGAACCGGCGCTGCGCCTGATGGACGACCCCGACCGCGCCAAGGCCGACCGGGCGCGTCAGGCGATGTATTCGATGAAGAAGATCATCCTCGCCGATATCGAAGCAGCCCACGCCGGCCGCGCCTGATTTTGAACCCATCATTGGAAGGACGGAGAAGACCCCCATGACCAGTCTCCCCATGACATCGCTCAATGGAAAGAAGATCATTGTCGTCGGCGGCAGCTCCGGCATCGGTTTCGGCGTCGCGGCAGCGGCGCTTGAAAGCGGCGCGGAGGTGGTGATCGCCGGCCGTTCGGCCGAAAAGCTGAAGGCCGCCGAAAAGCGGCTCGGCGGGGCAGGGCGCGTGACGGGCATCGCCGCCGACATGGCCAATGAGGCCGAGGTGTCCGGCTTGTTCGAGCAGGCCGGCGCTTTCGATCATCTGGTGGCGACGGCCGGCACGCCGCCGCCCAATCATCCGATCGGCGAGACCGATATGGATTTCGTGCGCCGATTTGTCGACGGCAAGCTGATCGGCGCGGTGATGCTAGCCAAGCACGCCGTGCGCACGCTGAACAAGGCTGGCTCGATGATCTTCACCTCCGGCATCAACAAGGACCGCCCGCCGGTCCCCGGCGGCTCGGTCGTTTCGGCGGTCGCCGGCTCCTTCACCTATTTCGCCCGGGCGCTGGCGCTGGAACTTGCGCCAACCCGCGTCAACATCGTCTCGCCTGGTTGGGTGGACACCGAAATGTGGGACGAGATCGTCGGCACCGCCAAATCAGGCTATTTCGAGCAGATGGGCGCCCGACTGCCGGCTGGAAAGATCGCCAGGCCCGCCGATATCGCGCCGGCCTATCTCTATCTCATGCAGAACGAGTTCATGACCGGCGAGACCATCCACATCGACGGCGGACAGCGGCTGGTGTGAGCGGTAGAGCCGGACCTTGATTGGAAGGTTCCGGCTTCACCTATTGCCACCCAAAAGGCCGGGCGCCGCCTTCCACACTTTCGCCGGCCAATGGCGTTTCCAGCGGAACGCTAATATAGATGATGCTCGAATGAGCAGCGCCTCCGCACCGTCGAGGAACGCCATGCGAAGGGTCATCGTCACAGCCATGTGGATTGTCGCCGCGACAGGCGCCGATGCTCATGACTGGTACGAAAACAAGGTCGACCCGGTAACCAACTTCAAATGTTGCGGCGGCACGGATTGCCGCCCCATCCCCGAGTCTGCCGTGCAATCCGGGGCCGACGGCGGCTATGTCTATCTTCCCGATGGCTTCAACATCCCGCGAGACCGCGTGCAGGAATCGCCGGACGGCCGATACCATATCTGCGAGAACCATTACGTCATAACCAACCAGCCCTATCTGCGCTGCTTCTTCGCGCCGCGGCTCAAGGTCTCCCGACTGCTCCCGCGCTAGTCACGGCCCGCGATATCTGCATGGCACCTGACACTGGTCATCGCCACCATTTGAGCTTTCACTTTCGTGCGAAGCTGAAGGTGAAATGGCTGCCGCGGTGATAGACGGCGGCATGGACGACCGGGGTTCCGGTCCCATCGAAACAGGTTTCCGTAATGAGCAGGGCTGGCCCGAAGTCGCGTAAGTCGTTGCGCTGCACGATTTCGTCGGGCAGCGTTACGGCTGCAACGGAGGCGGCCGACATACGCGGCTGATGGCGGTGCTTTTCCAGCAGGGCGAGCAGCGAGCCGCTCCATTCGATGTCGAAAAGGCGCCCCGGCAAAAGGCTGCGTGGTACGTAGTCGAGCGAATAAATGAGGGGCAGATCATTGTGCAGCCGCAGCCGTTCAAGCCGGATGACGCGCTCTCCGTCCGCTAACCGCAATTGCTGCTGGATCAATGGATCGGGCGTTTCCTCGTTGATGGAAAGAACCTTGTTGACGGTGTTGTAGCCATAGTGGCGCGACATGTCGGTCACGCTTTCGAACACCGTGATTGGACGGTCGACCTGGACGGCGGAGTTCGCGGTCACAAAGCGGCCGAGACCATGAGTGACGGAGATGATGCCGTCCTGTTCGAGAAGCTTCAGCGCTTCGCGCAGGGCAGGGCGCGAGATGCGGAAGCGCTGCGTCAGCTGGGATTCCGTTGGCAGCCGGTCGCCGGGCTTGAGCCCTTCGGTCCTGATGAGGTCGGCCATGCGGTCGCGCAGCTGAACCGCCAATGTGCGCGCGTCCCGAAGCGGCTCGTCCAAGTCCCTCTTCCCCATTGTGCCAACTCTCCTTTTGTTGTCGGACAATCGCGCTCAGGTCAAGCGGAGGCATGCCGTGGCGATCGCATGTCGTATAGGCAACGTATGGGAACCTATCCGCAAAATTTCTCTTGAAATGCGCTCCCACAGATGTCAGTTGTCTTACAACTGAATTGATCGAGGGAACGATGCTCAATTTCGATGAAGCCCGGTTTATGCGCATCCAATCGGGGGCGGTGGCCTTGCGCGAGCGCATTGAGGCCGTTGTGGCGCAGTGCCTCGCCGCCGAGGCGCAAAACATCTTCTTTCTCGGCACCGGCGGTGCAGCGATCCTGATGCATCCGGCGGCGCAATTGCTGCAGCGCCGATCTGGCTTTCCGGCCTTCGTCGACATCACCGCCGAGCTGCAGCTTGTCCAATCCGTGCACCTGACCGACAAATCGATCGTCGTGTTGCCCTCGCTCTCCGGCACCACGAAGGAAAGCGTGGCACTGCTGTCCCGGATCAAGGACGTCGGGGCGACGGTGATCACGCTGGTCGGACATGAGGAGACGCCGCTCGGCAAGGGCGGGGACCATGTCTTCGTCAACTTCGCCGAGGACGACACGTCCTGCGAGTCCTTCTATCTCCAGTCGCTCTTCATCGCGCTTGCAGCGCTGAAGCATCGCGGCGAGCTCGCCGAATCCGAACGGATTTTCGCCGAACTGGAGCAGTTGCCGCGACTGTTGCTGGAGGTGAAGCAGAGCTATGAACAGGAAGCCGCCGGCTTCGCGCAAAAACTGGCCGCCACCGACTATCACATCATAACCGGCGCCGGGAATGTCTGGCCGCAGGCCTGGTATTACGGCATGTGCATCCTGGAGGAGATGCAGTGGATCCGGACCCGCCCCGTGCATGCTTCAGACTTTTTCCATGGCACCCTGGAGCTGGTAGACAAAGATGTCAGCGTGGTGCTCCTCAAGGGCGAGGACAGCGCGCGGCCGCTGGCCGATCGCGTCGAGAAATTCACCCCTACCTATACGGACAAGTTGACGGTGCTCGACACCGCCGATTTTGAATTGCCCGGCATTTCGCCGGATGTGCGCGCGCTGGTTTCGCCGATAGTGCTCGCGACCGCCCTCGAACGGGTCAGCGCGCATCTCGAGGTGATCCGTAACCACCCGCTGACGACGCGCCGCTACTATAAGCGCGTTGCCTATTGAGCTTAGCTCTCGGCGTCAGCTTGATCGTGCAGCGCAGGATATGAGCAGCCTTCGATTTGCCGCCGTCGGTGACAACTGCATCGACCGCCTCGGAGCGCCGATCGGCCGCTCGCTGGTCGGCGGCAACGCGCTCAACGTTGCCGTCCAGCTCGCGTGGCTTGGCCATAACAGCTTCTATTTCGGCGCGGTCGGCCGCGACGCCGAGGGCGAACGCACCCGCGCTGTGCTCGAAGCCAATCGGGTGGCGGTCAAGCACCTGCGCGTAGACCAGCGCAACACCGCCTGGACCGACATCAAAGTCTTGCCGTCGGGCGAGCGTTTGATTGCCGCCGAGGATTTCGGCGCCTGCGCCGGTTATGCGCCGAACCAGGCCGAACTGGCGATCCTGGGGACGATGGATCACGTCCATATGGGCTGGCTGGATGACGGCGGCGCTTTACGCAGGCGCCTGTCGCGGGCAGGCGTCAGCGTCTCGCAGGATATCTCGGTCAACGCCGATCCCGCCGATCTCGGTGTGGCGGGTCTGAGCATAGTTTTCTGCTCGACCGGCCAACATCGCGACGCGGCCGAAGCGATGGCCGCGGATCTCCTGTCGCGCGGCGCAGGCTGCGCCGTCGTCATGCGCGGTGCCGAGGGGTCGATGGCGCTGACGGCCCACGAGCGCGCCCAGACCGGCATCCGCCCGGTCCAAGTCGTCGACACGACCGGCGCCGGCGACAGTTTCATCGCCGGTTTCCTGCATGCGTGGCTGGCGAGAAAGCCGCTCTTGCGATGCCTCGAAAGCGGCCGCGATCATGCCGCTGTGGCCTGCTGCCATCTCGGCGGCTTTCCCCAGGAGGGGATGCCCCATTGAAGCTCAGCGTTTGAGCGAGCGGCCGAACCGTTCCTCGATACGGGACTGCAGGAATTCGAGCCCCATGGACAAAATCCAATAGATCATCGAGGCGGTGATCAGCATCTCGATATGCCGGAACTCGGTCTGGCCCTGCGTGCGCGCCAGATACATGATCTCCCAGACCCCGACCACCGAGACCAGGGAGGAATCCTTCAGCATCGCGATGAACTGATTGCCCGTCGGCGGCACGATGACGCGCATCGCCTGCGGCAGGATCACCAGGAACATCGTCTGGTTGGGGCTGAGCCCAAGTGCGGTAGCTCCCTCCGTCTGGCCGCGCGGAATGCTTTCGATGCCGGCCCGGAAAATCTCGGTCATATAGGCGCCGTAGCAAAGCGACAGCGCCATGATCCCGGCGGGCACGGCCCCGATCACATAACCGACCTGCGGCAGGCCGAGATAGATGATGTAGATCTGCATCAGCAGCGGCAAACCGCGAAACAGCGAGGTGTAGAACGTGGCCAGGCCATAGACGATGCCGTTCTTGGAGAGCTTGGCTATGGCGCCGATGAAGGCAATGACCGTCGCGATGGCGATCGAAATGGCGGAGATGTAGAGCGTGGTCACCACGCCCTGCGAGATCAGGAAACCGATCTTCCGGGCGATGAAAGAAAAGGACAGGTCAAAGGAATAGAAGAACAGCATCAGCAGCACGAACAGCTCGATCCATACCGCCACGATCTGCTGCTTGCGCCCGAGTTGCTGCAGCGCCTTCCAGTTGGCGGCCACGATCAGCGCGATCAGCACCGCCGAGACGGCTCGCGCCACCACGGGATTGGCCGCAAGCCATTCGATCGAGCTCGGGATCAGCTTGCCGATCCAGTCTGCCTTGATGCCGAGACCGTAGAGGCCCGCGGCGAAAGCGGCGAGCGCCAGGCACACGCCGATGCGGCGCGTGGCGTCCGGATAGTTGAGCAGCAGTCTGCCGATCACCTGTCGATATCCCTTCTGGTTAGCGGGGGCGTTCGCGCCACCAATCTTGCGCCTGCAGCTTCCAATAGGTGAGTTGCGCCGCGGCAAGCCCCGCCGGTCCGCCTGCCCAGGCCAGTCCGAACGGCGTGAACAGAAGGTGGCGGTCCGATTGGCCGAGTACCGCCTCGGCGACCACCTTGCCGGCTATGGCCGTCGTGTTGATGCCGTGCCCGCCAAACGCGGTGAGATACCAGGCGCCTGGCTGCAACTGCCCGATCTGGGGCATCAGGTGGCGGGCGTAGGCCATCAGCCCCGACCAAGCGAGTTCGGTCTTGAGCGCAGCGAGCTGAGGGTAGGTTCCAACCATCTCCCGGCGCAATTCCCTGGCCAGCGCCGTCGGTGAAGCGGCCCGCGTAGTGATGCGCCCGCCCCAGAGCAGCCGCTTTCCATCCTCCACGACGCGGTAGTAGTCGCCGGCCCGGCGGTTGTCGCCGACGGCATCCGTCGTCGCGATAGCGCCGGCGATGAGATCGGCGGCTTCCTCGCTCAGCATCACATAGGTCGCGATGGGCAACATGGCCTGCTTCAGCCGACCGACCAGCGGTCCTGTATAGCCGCCGGTGGCAAACACCGCTTGCCGCGCGCGTACTTCGCCGATTGCGGTGCGTAGGGTCTTGTGCGGGCCATCGAGTTTAGCCTCGATCGCGCTGGAGCCCTCGTGAATCCTGCCGCCCAGCCGCTCGATCTCCGCCCCGATGGCGCGCAGATAGTTCAGCGGATGCATGTGGAAGGCGTTGCCATCGCGTAGGCCTTGGTAGTAGCGCTCGGAACGCAGCACAGCGCGCACCTGGTCGCGCTCGAGATATTCGAGCGGATAGTCAAAATCCCGCGCCAGTTTCTCTGCATGAGCCTTCAGTTCGGCGCCGCCGTCATGGCGTAGCACGCCCATGATTCCGGGGCGGGGCTTCGCTGCCGTGATGTCGAGATCCTTGATCGTCTGCCGCACGAAATCGACGCCTTCGATCGACAGCCGATGCAGCTCTCGTGCCGCCGCCGCGCCGGCCATCGCGGCGATCTTGTCGCTGCCGGTCGCGAAGCCGGGGCTGACGAAGCCGCCGTTGCGGCCCGAGGCGCCGAAGCCGATGCTCTCGGCTTCGAGCAGCACGACCTGCTGCCCGGCGCGCGCCAGCTGCAGCGCCGTCGTCAGACCGGCCAGTCCGCCGCCGACAATGACCGTGTCGCATTCGGCCGGACCCGCGAGCGGTGGTCTGACCTTCTCGTCGGCAAGTGTACGGCGATAATAGGTATCGGGATAAGTCATGATAGGTTCTGACGGAAGCAGGCGGCCTTGAGGGGCCGCCCGCGATGAGCGTCAATCGGCGCTGTAATTCTTGCCGTACCACTTGGTGGTCAGCGTGGCGAGGGTGCCGTCTTTCTTCAACTGGTCGATGATGCCGCCGATCTTGGTGGTCCACTCGGCATCGCCCTTGTCGGCGATCACCACCAGCGGCTCGCGGAAGGCGTAGTCGCCCTCGACGATGCGCAGCGGATAACCGTTCTTGATGGCGTTTTGAGCGGTCTGCTCGGGCGCGATGACCGCGTCGAGCCGCACGCCGTCCCCAAGTCTCAGATCGTCGAAGGGCAGCATGGAATCGGCGAAAGTCCGGATTTCGCCAGGCTGCAGCTTGTATTCGATTGGCGGAAGGCCGGGAGCGTCGATCTCCAATTGGCGGCGGATGAAATCTTCCGAAGTGGTGGCGGTCTCGACGCCGATCACCTTGCCGTTCAGATCATTCACCGATTTTGCCTTGCTGTCCTTGTGGACCACATAGACATAAGGGCTGTAATAATAGATGCCGGCGAAATCGATCACCCTGGCCCGGGCCTTGGTCGGCGTCACCGAGCCGACGCCAAGATCATAGCGGCCCTGCCAGTGGCCGCCGGTCATAGTCGCCCAATCGGGCGTCTCGAAGCTGACTTCGACGCCGAGGCGCTTGGCGATCTCTTTCGAGACGTCGATGTCGAAGCCGACCAACTGGTTGCTCTCGTCGAGAAAGCTCTGCGGTGGCCAGCCGCTGTTGGTCGCGACCACCATGGCCTTCTTGGTTGTGACGCGATCCAGGGTTTCTCCCGCCCACGCTGCCGACGCAAATGCGAGCGCGCCGGCAGCCAGCGCGAAACAAGCGATAAATCTCCTCACGAAACCTCCCTCTCGTATGTAAGATGTCTGACAACGCAACTTGTCCGTAAGCGGGAGGGTGAGTCAAGCGTCTTTATCGGGCGATCGTCGAGTTTGGCCTGCGATGCGCGTTCCCGGCGTTGGCCGAATCGGCATTGGTCGAATTTCCTGGACTTCTATGCGATCGGCCGCGGCAGCCGGCAGTTGCGAATTCGCGGATCAATCGGGCCCGCCACCAGTTCTCGGCGCTGGCTGCTGGTTACCGGCCCGTTGTGCGCGCCCAATCCATGCTGAAGGTGTTGCTCATTTTATGGCAGGCGCGGGCGCTCGGATGCGCAGCCAGTATCCGGGCGAGCAAAGTTGACCCATATGCCCGCATCCGCAAATGAACATTGAAATCTTGGGCTTCGGAAGAAGCCGCACCACGCCTCTATTCACGATTTCGTTTCCCCCAGAGATTCTAATCAACCTTTTTTCTTCCGGGGATTGCAATAGAGAACGCTTATATGCGGTCAGTGACGAACAGCTAATTGCTGCCGGCGCTTTGATCTGGAGGCAGGGTGGCTGGGGTGAAAGGCTCCGTTGTCAGGCCGGCAGCCCGAGCTGCTTTCGCAGGCTCTTGTCGAATGCGGATGCGGGGACGAAACGGCGCAGGAAACTGACTTGGCGCGCTGTCTTTCCCGCCGCATAGCGCCGCTTCGGAGCGGGATCGGTCGCAGCCGCCAAAACGGTGTTGGCCACCACTTCGGGTGTATCGCCTTTTTCCATTGCCTTCCGCACGGCTGTGGTCATGCCGGCGCGCGCGGCGTCATAGACATCGAGCACCTGGTCCGGCCTGGCCAGATTGTCTTCGAACAAAGTCCGGGTATAGGCCGGCTCGACCAATGCGACGCGAATTCCGAACGGCCGCACTTCGTGATCAAGCGATTCGGAATAGCCCTCAACGGCATGTTTGGTCGACGAATAAAGCGCGAAATAGGGGGCGGGGATGAACCCCTGCACTGAGCTCAAGTTGACGATCCTGCCTTTTCCTTGACGTCGCATGATCGGCAGCACCGCGTTGATCATCCGGATGACACCGAAGACGTTCACGTCGAACAGAGCCTGGGCCTGTGCAGTCGAGGATTCCTCCGCGCCGCCGAGCAGGCCGATGCCGGCATTGTTGACCAGCACGTCAATGCGCCCGGCATCGGCCAGCACCTCATCGACCAGCTTCGCCACGGACGCGTCATCGGTCACGTCGCAGGTCAGCATGGTAATGCCGTCGGTTTTCTTGGAGACCGCGCGACGGCTCGTTCCGAACACGCGAAAGCCGGCGCTCTGCAGGGCCTTGGCCGTTGCGTGCCCGATGCCGCTGGATGCCCCTGTGACGATGGCGACGCCAGGATTGGTCCTATTCATGGAGATCACTTTCTTTGGGTTGGACTGGAAAAGCAGGAAAGGCTGGAGCAAAGAGCGTCAATCACGAGCGGCTCGACCCGTTCACGCCATGTCCGTCCCAGCGCCGGAACAGCGCGCTGGCGTTGACGCCGCCGAAGCCGAAGCCGTTGGCGATCGCGTAGTCCATCTCCATCGGCCGGGCCCGGTTTGCGACGAAGTCTATTCCGTCGCCGGCCGGATCGGGGGCGCTCAAATTGAGGGTCGGCGGCGCCATTTGGTCCCTCAGCGCCAGGATGGTGAAGATGGCGCCAATTCCGCCGGCGGCTCCGAGCAGGTGTCCGGTCGCCGACTTCGTTCCGCTGACGGCTATGGAGAAATCCGTGCCGAAGACGGTTTTGATCGCTTCGATTTCTCCCAGATCGCCCACCGGCGTGGAGGTCGCGTGCGCATTGAGATGGCGGATCTCGCGCGCTGAAATGCAGGCCTGGGCGATCGCGATTTCCATGGCGCGGCGCGCGCCATCCCCATCCTCGGGACCGGACGTGACGTGATGGGCATCCGCCGTCGTGCCGTAGCCGACGACCTCGGCGAGCGGTTTCGCGCCGCGCGCCAGCGCATGGCTCAATTCCTCGATGACCAGGATGCCGGCGCCTTCGCCCATGACGAAACCATCCCGCGTCATGTCGAACGGACGCGAGGCCTGATCGGGACGGTGATTGAAGGAGGTTGAAAGCGAGCGCGCCGCCGCGAAGCCGCCCAGGCTGACGACGTTCATGCAGGCTTCCGTGCCGCCGCACACGGCGATGTCGGCTTCATCGGCGCGGATGATGCGCGCCGCATCGCCGATCGCCTGGATACCGGCGGCGCACGCCGTTACCGGCGCGCCGATGTGGCCCTTGAAGCCGTAACGGATCGTGACGTGGCCGGCGGCGAGGTTCACCAGGAAAGACGGAACCGTGAACGGCGAAAGACGCCGAACGCCGCGCTGGTCGACGGTCCGCACCGCCTCGGTTATGGCGGGGAACCCTCCGATACCTGAAGCAATGATCGTCGCGGTGCGAAGCCGATCCTTTTCCGAGGCCGGCTGCCACCCCGCCTGGGCAAGCGCCTCTTCCGCCGCCGCCAGCGCGAAAAGGATGAAGCGATCGATCTTGCGCTGATCCTTCGGCGCCAGGAAGGCATTCGCATCGAGGCCGGCTTCGGGATCCTCCTCCAGGGAAAGAACCGTTCCGCCGATCTTTGTCGGCAGGGCTTCCACCATGTCCTCAGGAAGCCTTCGGATGCCTGAGCGGCCGGCCAGGAGACGCGACCACGACGTCTCGGTATTCGCGGCAAGGGGCGTGACCGCGCCCATGCCCGTGACAACAATCCGTCGCATCTATTCTCCTATCGATCTGAGTGGCCAGCCCGCGCCGGTCAGACGCTGACGGTGTCGCGAACCTGTTCGGCCGCTGCATCCAGAAAGGCCTGCGCGAGGTCGGGATCATTGACGATGCGCGAGAGAACCACCGCACCGACCATCGTCGAGAGGACGGCCATGGCTTTTTCACCGGTCTCCTCGATCTCAGTCCTGGCAATCATCCTACCGAGCACTTCAAGGTATGCTTTGATGCCGACTTCGAACGACGCTTTCACCTCGGTCCCCTGTCGGGCCGCATCCGACCCGAGCGCCGCGACCGGGCAGCCGTCCATCCTTTCCTCGCGATGGCCCATGCTGAGGTAGAACTCGATCACCGCCCCAAGCGGATCGCCGGGATTCGCCGCAGTCGCCGCCGTCCATCTGTCGGCAGCGCTCTCCATCGCACGCCTGGAAGCTTGCGCCGCAAGGTCCTCCTTTGATGCGAACTGCTTGTAGAAAGCGCCTTGCGTCAGCCCGGCGCCCTTCATCAGGTCCTTAAGGCCGATACCGTCAAAGCCGTGCTCCCGAAAAAGCCGGCTTGCGACATCGATCACGGTTTGCCGGTTCTGCTCAGCCTGAATGCGGCTCACGCGCATCGTCGATCTCCATTTAGATTACGTACGACATCTATACTTCAGTTAGAAGCCGAACGCAATCTATCAATGGGTGGCGCCCCACGTGGCGGTTTGCTGCGGGCTGAATGTGGCTGCGGCAGGCTTAGATCAGCCTCGATGCCGAAGCGCCGCGACGATCACCGCCATCGCCGGCGAGAGCTGGCGCCGGCTTGGGTAGTAGAGGTGGTAGCCCGGGAAGGGCAGGCTCCAATCGTCGAGCACGAGTCTCAGCCGGCCCTCGGCTACATGCTGGCTAACGAGGTCTTCCGGGACATAGGCTATGCCGTATCCGTTCAGCGCGGCATCGACCATGGGGATGGTCGTGTTGAAGGTAAGTTGGCCCTCCACCCGGACCCTGAGCTCGCGGCCCTTTTTCTCGAACTCCCAGGCATAGAGCCCGCCGAACGTCGTCTGCCGCAGGCAGATGCAGTCATGCGTGACCAGGTCCTGCGGTGTCCTCGGGGTGGGGCGGCGCGAAAAATAATCCGGCGAAGCGACGGCTACCAGCCGCCAGTCGGGGCCGATGCGCACCGCGATCATGTCCTTGTCGACGCTCTCGCCGAGCCGCACGCCGGCGTCGAAGCGCTCCTCGACGATGTTGCGCATGCCGTTGTCGCTGTAGAGCTCGACGCGCATGTCGGGATAGTCGCGCAGCATCGGCTGCAGCCTCGGCCAGACGATCATCCGCAGCGCATGGTCGGACAGCGTGATGCGCACCGTGCCCGCGGGCCTGTCGCGGAAAGCCACCAGGCTCGAAAGATCGGCCTCGATGCCTTCGAACCGCGGGACGAGCGACTGGTAGAGCCGCTCGCCCGCTTCCGTCGGCGCCACGCTGCGGGTCGTGCGGGTGAGCAACCGAACGCCGAGCCGTGCCTCCAATTGCTTGATGGTATGGCTGAGCGTCGATTGCGACGTGCCTAGCTCGGCCGCCGCCCTGGTGAAGCTGCGCTCCCTGGCCACCGTCAGGAACCACAGCAAATCCTTCAGATCCTCGCGCTGCATGGGCACCATCCTGGCTCAGCCGCTCGCTCAAGCCGCGGCGGTTCAAGGCCACCATTCGTCAATTCATATCAACAATGGATAAGTCCATGCAGATTGCAACGGCTAATCCGGATAGTGCCGGTGATTTATATAGCCGCCAGCGAAATGACTGGAGGGCTCGACGACGAGCCGCGGCACATGGATACGACCTACGACAGCCAATTGGCGAAAGCCCAACTGGTGAAAGAGCCGAGCGCCTGGGGAGCGGTGGCGTGTCTGTCTCTGCTCACCTTCGTGCTGGTGGCCGCGGAGTTCATGCCGGTCAGCCTGCTCACCCCTATCGCCAATGAGCTCGCCATCTCCGCGGGGCAGGCCGGCCAGGCGATCTCCGTCTCCGGCTTCTTCGCGATCCTCACCAGCCTGTTCGGCAATGCGCTGCTGTCGCGGCTGGACCGGCGGACCGTCATTATCCTCTACACGGCCGTCCTCGTGGTATCCGGCCTGGCGGTCACCTTTGCACCAAACTATCTCGTCCTCATGCTCGGCCGGGCTCTGATCGGCGTTTCGATCGGCGGCTTCTGGTCTCTATCGACCGCCATCCTGGCGCGCATCGTGCCTGGCGCCGACCTGCCCAGGGCGATCGCCATGCTGCAGGGCGGAACGGCCTTCGCCTCGGTGATCGCTGCGCCGCTCGGAAGCTTTCTCGGCGGCCTGATCGGCTGGCGCGGCGCCTTCTTCGTCGTCGTCCCGATCGGCCTCGTCGCGATCGTCTGGCAGCTTGCCATCCTGCCCAGGTTGCCCGCCGATGAGCAGGCGTCGGTCGGCAAAATGTTTGGCCTGCTCGGCAATCGTGTGTTCGCCATAGGCATGGCCGCCACCACGCTCGCCTTCATGGGGCAGTTTGCGCTTGCTACCTATCTGCGCCCGTTCCTCGAAGGCGTCACCGGCCTCGACGTTAACACGTTGTCGATGGTCCTGCTCGGGCTGGGACTTGCGGGCCTGGTCGGCACGTCGCTCGTCGGCTTCGTTCTTCGCACGCATCTCGGCGCGGTGCTGATCGGCCTGCCGACGGTCCTGGCGATCATTGCGCTTTCGTTGATCGCACTCGGCCCGTTCGCTATCGCGACCGCGTCCCTACTGGTCGTCTGGGGCCTGTTCACCACGCCGATCCCCGTCGCCTGGAATACCTGGATGGCCAAAATGATCCCCAACGATCTCGAAGCGGGCGGAGGGCTGCAGGTCGCGCTGATCCAGTTCGCCATCACCTTCGGCGCGTTCGCCGGCGGACTGCTGTTCGACAGCGCCGGTTGGTGGAGCCCCTTCGCGCTCGGCGCATTCCTTCTTCTCGGCTCGGCGCTGTTGGCCATCGCGGCGACGAAAAGCGGGGGTCACTATTGACGAAGCGACGACCGATCAGCCGACGAACGCTGCTTTATGCCGCGCTTGCAACCATTGTCCCGCCGGGAGCGGCCAACAGCCGACAGGGCAGGGACCCGGCCAACCAGCAGCCGACCGGTATGCGGATCAGGATGGCCTTCGACGGCCGCGCCATGTCGGCCACGCTCTACGACAACCCTTCGGCGCGGGATTTCTTTTCCATGCTGCCGCTCCATCTCATCGTCAGCGACTACGCCCACAACGAGAAGATCGCTTATCTGCCGCGCAAGCTGACCGAGGAGGGCAGCGGTCCGTTCGGCAACGAGCAGCCTTACGACCTCAGCTACTTCATGCCCTGGGGCAATCTGGCGATGTTTTACGCCGATTATCGCCATCCCGGGCTGATCAGGCTCGCTTCGACGAGGGCGAGCAGGCGCTGCATGTGCGCGGCGAGTTCCCGCTTCACATAGAACGCATCTGACGACGCAAAGGAGATCACCATGAACATTCTTCGCGCAGGCTCTCGGCCTTCCGGCAAGGGCCCCTCCGACTGGTTCACCGGCGCGGTGCGGATCGATCCGCTCTTCAATCCCTTCGATGCCGCCCGGGTGCAGGGCGCGCAGGTGACTTTTGAGCCCGGCGCCCGCACCGCCTGGCACACGCATCCACTGGGGCAGACGCTGATCGTCGTCTCCGGCCTCGGCCGCGTGCAGCGCGAGGGCGGTCCGATCGAGGAGGTCCGACCGGGCGACGTCATCTGGTTCGCGCGCGGCGAGAAGCACTGGCACGGCGCATCCCCCGAAACCGCCATGACCCACATTGCCCTCCAGGAGGTCAAGGACGGCAAGGTCGTGGATTGGCTGGAACATGTCAGCGACGCCGATTACGGCGCCTGACCCGATCGACGAAAGGAAAGCAAGAAAATGCTCGCAACCATTCTTCACAAGCCCGGCGACATCCGCTGCGAGGACGTCGCCGACCCGAAAATCCTGCGCCCGACCGACGCCATCATCAAGCTGTCGGCGAGCTGCATCTGCGGCTCGGATCTCTGGCCCTATCGGGGGCTGCAGCCGGTCGACGGGCCGCAGCACATGGGTCATGAGTATTGCGGCATAGTGGTTGAGGTGGGCAGCGAAGTCCGTACGGTTCGCCCAGGACAGTTCGTCGTCGGCTCCTTCTGCCTCTCCGACAACACCTGCCCGCATTGCCGCTTCGGCTTCCAGTCGTCCTGCGAGCAGCGTGAGTTCATGAGCGGCGCCCAGGCGCCTTACGCCCGCGTGCCGCTGGCCGATGGAACGCTGGTGGCGACGTCCGAGGTTCCGCCGGTCGAGCTTATTCCTGACCTTTTGGCCGTCTCGGACGTTCTCGGCACCGGATGGTACGCCGCCGATGCCGCCGAGGTTCGCGAAGGCTCGACGGTCGTGGTCGTCGGCGACGGCGCCGTCGGCCTGATGGGCGTGCTTGCGGCCAAGGAGATGGGCGCCGCGCGCATCATCGCCATGAGCCGCCACCCGAGCCGCCAGAAACTCGCGCACGAGTTCGGCGCGACCGACATTGTGGCCGAACGCGGCGAGGAAGGCGTTGCACGCATCAAGGAGCTCACCAAGGGGGTGGGTGCGGATTCGGTGCTGGAATGCGTCGGGACGGCGGAATCCTTCGAGCAGGCGCTGGCCTGCTCGCGGCCCGGCGGCACGATCGGCTATGTCGGCGTGCCGCATGGCGTAAGCTTCGATGGCCAGAAACTCTTCTTCGGCCAGAAGCGCATGCTCGGCGGCCCCGCGCCGGTACGCCGCTTCTTGCCCGACCTCATGGAGCGCGTGCTGCAAGGCCGCATCAAGCTAGGCAAGGTCTTCGACCTCAAGCTGCCGCTGGCCGAGGTGGCCGAAGGCTACCGCGCCATGGACGAGCGCCGCGCCATCAAGGTCATGCTCGAGGTCTAGAGCATGATGCCGAAAAGTGTGGAGCGGTTTTCGGACGACATCATGCTCTATCTCTTTGATTTAGAGCCGGATTCAGATTTCAGGTCGACTCGACCTGAAATCATCCGGCTCTAGGCGCCGATCGGGCGCTGAACCGTCTCAGCGCTCTGGAACCACCGCCCACAATTTTTCGGCGAAGCCGCGCTTGTCGAGCGCCCATGGCTGGCCGGTGATCACCGCTTTGCCACCCACGCATTTGTAGGCATAGACGGCGTCGTGTCCCGTCGCGAAGGCCGGCACGACGTCGTCATTCGGGTTGGTCCGGCAGAACTCGTCCGCGCCGGGATTGTCGCGCGCGGCGTTCATCTTCGCGCAGGGCAGGTTGGCGCCGACGAAGCAGGCCAGCAGCTTGCCGTTCATGCAGCGATAATTGGCTTGCGTCGTAAGCTCCGATTCCTGCGGCGCGCTCTTGGCCTGCGGAAACAGCTTGTTGAACGCCTTGACGGTGCCGGCGTGAAGCGCGTGCGAATAGGGGCGGACCGTGTCGTCGTTTTTCACCTGGCGGCAGAGCTTGCGGAGATCCTGCGCAGGCGCCGCGATTGCGGTCGCAGGCGCCGCCTTGGCGTTGTCGGCGGCGACGGCGGTGAAGGCAAATGCCGATGCAAGAAGGCCGATTGCCGAAAGACGAAATGCAGCCATTGTGACCTCCTCAGACTGGCCGGAGCAAAATCCGCGGGAAACCGTTAGGTCCGATTAAGACCATGCAGGAAACCGCAAGGATGGCACAACCCGTCGACAAACAGGAACCGCTCGCCTTCCGCTTCGCCGATGACGGGCTGGTGCCCAACCATCCGCGCTGGCCCATGCTCGTCTATCCCGGTGCCGTGCAACTGCCGGACGAGGGCGATCCGGCTGCTGTCCTCGAGGATATTTTCGGCGCCAATGGGTGGGGCGACAGCTGGCGCAATGGCATCTACAGCTTCGTCCACTATCACTCGCGCATTCACGAGGTGCTGGGCATCGCGCGCGGCGTCGCCGAGGTCCGCTTCGGCGGCGACAAGGGCAAGGTGCTGGAGGTGAAGGCGGGCGACGTGGCGGTGCTGCCGGCCGGCACCGGCCATCAGCGCCTGTCCGGCTCGGCCGATCTTCTGGTGGTCGGCGCCTATCCGCCCTTCGGCACCTATGATTTGTGCCGGAGCCCGGAGCAGCACGCCGAGGCGCTGCGCACCGTCCCGAAGGTCGGCCGGCCCGACAAGGATCCGCTCTTCGGCGGCGAAGGGCCGTTGCTCAAGGCATGGAGCGAAGGCTGAAATGGCAAGCATCGTCGCCATCGAGCATGTGACGCTGGACGGCGTCTTCCAGGCGCCGGGGCGCGCCGACGAGGACACTCGCAATGGTTTTGCGCACGGCGGTTGGGGCAATCCAGGCAGCGACCCGAAGATGCAGGAAGTCATTGGCCGCGCCATGGCCGGCGGCTGGTCGTTGCTCGCCGGCCGCACGACCTATGAGGATCTTCACGAAGCCTGGGCTGTTCGTCAACCGGCCAGTCCGATGACCAGGGCGCTGACCGGCGCGCGGAAGTTCGTCGCCTCGCATGACGCCGGCTATGAGCCGCGCTGGGAGAATTCGGCGCTGCTTGCCGGCGATGCCGGGGAGACGGTGCGCGCGCTCAAGCAAGGTCACGACAAGGCGCTGATTGTGTTCGGCAGCGGCAAGCTGCTGCGCGCGCTGATGCGGCACGGGCTTGTCGATGAGATGGTGCTGATGGTCCACCCTCTGGTGCTGGGCGCAGGCTCGCGCCTTTTCGAGCCGGGGCAGGCGCCCTCGATGCTGAAGCTGTCCGGCCAGATCGCGACCGCGACGGGCGTGGCGATCCTCACTTACGCATTCGACGGCAAGGCTGCGGCGGAGCTGCCAGAGTAACCGGAACCCGAGGTCCTTCCTCTATGGATAGTGCGTTTTCTTCGGCGCGTAGCTTGCCGGATCGAAATCGAGCTCCTTCGGCAGCGGCTGGCTCGAGCATTGCAGGTGCATCTGGCGGGCAAGAAGCCGTCGCTGCTGGTGCTCATGCTCCTTGACCGCCGCCACCATCCCCATGCTGTAAGGGCCAAGCAGCACACCGAACCCCCAGCCGGGATGGTCCTTCTCGCGCTGGGCGTAGTCCGATGCCGCGGCGCGGGCCTGCTGGCATTCCGGCGATGCCCATTTCGGATCCTGCTGCAACAGCGAAGCGCCATTATCGGCGGCAGAGGACACGCATCCCGCCGCTGCCGCGCAGAGCGCAACAAGCACCGCAATTCTCATCGTTTGAGTCCCTGCTAATTTAAGGCGGAGAGAACACAGAACGCTCCTTCGCACAAGCGAGACAGCGGCGAAAAGAACGGGTAGGCGGGACAGCCGCCATTGTCGACCTTCGGCGCTCTCGAGATTTTTTCAACGTTCCGTTCCGTTTGCCCCCACCATTTCGTCCTTGGTTCCGTCCCAACGAAAAAGGAGAACCGCAATGGCTGGAATGGTCGTCATCTACAAGCAGCCGGCTGATGCCAAGGCGTTCGACAAGCATTATTTCGAGACGCACATACCGCTGGCCAAGAAGATCCCGGGTCTGAGGAAATACGAGGTCAGCCAGGGGCCGATCACCGTGGTGGCCGGACCATCCGATGTCTACCTGATCGGGACGCTTTATTTTGACGATCTCGAAGCGATGAAAAAGGCGTTCGCAAGCCCGCAGGGAAAGGCGGCCGGGGCGGACCGCCGGCTTTACGCGCCCGATGAATCGGGCGTCCAGATGTTCCTCTTCGACAGCAGGGAAGTTTGAGCCCGCGGCCGAGATAGGATGATCGGCCCGCCGACAACCGCGGCCGCATTGCTGCTCATGTCGACTTTGCCCGCTCGATGTCGATGCGTTTTTGCTCGGCCGCGGCAATCGCGGTTTCCATCACGGCATCCAGATCGGCCATCGCCTCCAGATGGCCGTGATCGACGATCGACTTGCGCAGCATGCGCATGGCCAGCAACGCGTCGTCCAATGCCTGTTCGACATTTTTGACCATGGCAAGGTCAGCCTTTGCGCCGGCTGCGCTTCTTCGGCGCCGGATCGTCGACGGCCGGCCTGTCCGGACGATTTGCCAGGGCCTTGCGCGCCAGCGCCTCAGCCGCCGACCGGTCCGGATGGCCGGCCGGTATCGTGACCGCGCCGGGCATCGCAGCACCCGGCTGTTCGCCCAAGCCGTTGTCCTCGCGCTCGATTTCCTCGCAAGCCTGACGCCAGTGCTCCTCGTCCTGGCCATTCGCTTCGCCGCTGCGTTGCCAGATCTCATAGGCGCGGCGCTTGATGCGTTCGTATTTGTCGGTCGCCATTGTCCGATCCTCCGTCATCTGTCTTCAAACGCGCGCTGGCCGCGAATGATCCGTGACGGGGACGGGATAAGCTTGCGGCTCAGAACCTGCGGCTGAGATAGGCCGATCCGCCGAGGCCAAAGCGCCACTCGGCTTCAACGCCCTTGGTGAGGCCGATCCGGCGACCGGCGAGGATCGCGGCCGGGTCGGCCTCGGAACGGGCGAATTCGAAGGGTGGCGCGGTAAGCGAGAGCCGGTTATGCGAGCCGTCGATGCCCAGCGCCTGGCAGAGCTTGCCGGGACCGGAGCAGAGCAGCCGGTCGTCATCCGTTCCGCGCCGCTCGCGCATCGCGGCGATGCCGGATTGCGGCTGGATGGCGCGGATCAGCACGGCGCTGCCCGGCAGGCACACCGCGTTCAGGCACCAATGCAGCCCGTAGGAACGATAGACATAGACGTCGCCGGGCACGCCATACATCGGACCATTGCGCGGCGTGCGGCCGCGAAAGCTGTGCGATGCGGGGTCGTCGGGCCGGTAAGCCTCGGTCTCGACGATGATGCCGCCGACGCCGGCGAGCCCAAGCCTGGCGCCGATCAGCGCGCGCGCGACGATAACCGCGTCGCGGGCGAAGAAATCGGGCCCGACACTAAGCGGCATGGCGATCGGCGTCGTTCGGACAGGTCATCGTCGGCGTCCGCTCAGCCCAAAAGATTGCGCGCCGCGCGCATGAAGATCCGCGAGCCGATCGGGATAAGATCATCCGGGAAATCATAGTCGGGGTTGTGCAGGGAAGGGTGCCTTTCGCCGGCGCCGAGGAAGAACATCGCCGACCTCGCATTGTGGCCGAAAATACCGAAATCCTCCGAGGCACGCATCGGCAGAGCCGCTTCGCTGCGCGCAACGCCTTCCGCGTCGAGCGCGCGGTTGAGATGCTCGACCGCGTCCGGCGCATTGACGCTGGCGAGGAAGATTTCGTGATAGTCGAAACGCACGGCAAGGCCGTGCCTGGCGGCGATTTTTGCCGCGAGCGCCTCGGCCGCGGCGACCTGCTCGGCCATGCGCTCGTCACGGCGGGTGCGCAGCGTCGCCCACACTTCCGCATAGCCGGGCGCGATGCCGAACACGGCTTCGCCCATCGCGCAATGGGTGACGGTCACCATGCCGAAATCCTCGTCGGTGAAGGTCCCGCGCCCAAGCGCCGGCAGCGCCGGCATCAGCTCGCTCACCGCCGGCATCGGCGAGACGCCGGTCTCCGGCATCGACGAATGCGCCGTCTTGCCCTCGAGCACGATGCGCATGCCGCGCGAGGCGCAGTTGACGGTGCCGGCCTTCAGCCGCACCTCGCCGAACGGCACGCCCGGCAGGTTGTGCAGCGAGAATGCAAAATCAGGCTGGATCTCGCCAAAGCGCGGGTCGGCAACGACCCCGGCCGCGCCATTGCCGGTTTCCTCGGCCGGCTGGAACATCAAGACGACGCGGCCGCGCGCCGGCCTCTCGCGTCCGAACTGGCGGCCGAGCGCGGCCAGGATCGCGGTGTGCCCGTCATGGCCGCACATATGCGACTTGCCGGGCACCTCGGAGGCATGGGCGACGCCCGAAAGCTCCTCGATCGGCAGCGCGTCGAGCTCCGAGCGGAACAGCACCGTCGGGCCGGCCTGCCCGCTGTCATAGACCGCCGCCACGCCGTGGCCGCCGAGCCCGGTCAGCACCTTGTCCGGCCCTGTATCGGCGAGGAAATTCACCACCTCTTTCGCGGTCCTTTCCTCCTCGTTCGAAATTTCCGGCTGCCGGTGCAGCTTGCGCCGCCATTCGGTGAGCTCGACGATGTCTCGATTGGTCAGGGTCATGGGTTGGGGCTCCGATCGACTTGCGGGTCACACAAACACGATAGGTTTTTTCTCGCGCCGTGCCATGCCGATCAATTCAAATGGTCCATCGACGAATTCCCGACCCTATGTTTCGGGCGCCGCCGGCAAGACCGCAGGTTTCCTTGCCCCCGAGAGGTGGTTCGGCGGGGCCGAGACAGAGAGGGGGCAGCGCCGCCTCAGCCGATTGCCGGGCAGCGTGAAACCTTTTGATTTTTGGGCCGTTGTGGCGCGATGTCCCCGGCCAAGCACAAACCGAAACCGGCCGACAGCGCCACGCAGCGCGGTGCAAGCAAGCCGCGTTCGGCGCCGCCGCGCCAGGACAAGCCGCGCCAGTCGGAACCGCGCGGTGCCCCGAAGCCGCGCGCGGAGATGGCACGCGAAGACACACCGCAGGACGACCGGTTGAAGGACGACAAGGCACAGCAACGCAAGCCGCAGGCCGGCGAGGCCGAAGAAAAGGCATCCGCCGACGCCGCGCCGGAAGCCATCGGCCATGCCGGGTCGCCGCCGCCCGAGGCGATCGAGCCGGATCCCGAGCTTTCGCCCGAGGAGGCCGTGCGGGCGCGCAAGAAATATCTGCTGCGGCGCTTCTGGATCAGCGGGCGCGGCTATTGGGGTCTGCGCGGCGACAGGCTTGCCTGGCCGCTGACGATCGGGCTGCTCACGCTGATCTGCGTCAATGTCGGCTTCCAATACGGCATCAACCGCTGGAACCGCGCGATCTTCGACGCCATCGAGCTGCGCGACGCGCGCACCGTCTACTGGTTGAGCGCCGTCTTCCTGCCGCTGGTCGCCGGCAGCATCAGCCTCGTGGTCGCGCAAGTGTACCTGCGCATGACCATGCAGCGCCGCTGGCGCTCCTGGCTGACCACGGCCGTCATCCAGCGCTGGCTGGCCAGCGGCCGCTATTACCAGCTCAACCTCGTCAAGGGCGACCATGCCAACCCGGAGGCCCGCCTGACCGAGGATCTGCGCATCGCCACCGAATCGCCGGTCGACTTCATCGCCGGCGTCCTCAACGCCTTCCTGTCGGCCTCGACCTTCATCGTCGTTCTGTGGACGATCGGCGGCGCGCTGAGCTTTTCGCTGGGCGGTTCAACCATCACCGTGCCCGGCTTCCTCGTCGTAACCGCGGTCATCTACGCGGCGATCACCTCGACCTCGATGTTCGCCATCGGCCGCCGCTTCGTCCAGCTTTCCGAGGACAAGAACCAGGCCGAGGCCGAGTTCCGCTACGTGCTGACGCGCGTGCGCGAGAATGGCGAAAGCATCGCACTGCTGGGCGGCGAGGAGGAGGAGAACGCCGGCATCGACCGCACCTTCGCCGGCGTGCTCGGCCGCTGGGCGCGGCTGACCGGCCAGCACATGCGCACGGCACTGGTCTCGCAAGGCTCCAGCCTGTTCGCGCCGGTGGTGCCGGTGCTTCTATGCGCGCCGAAATTCCTCGACGGCTCGATGACGCTGGGCCAGGTGATGCAGGCGGCCTCCGCCTTCGCCATCGTGCAGGGCGCCTTCGGCTGGCTGGTCGACAACTATCCGCGCCTGGCCGACTGGAACGCCTCGGCCCACCGCATCGCCTCGCTGATGATGTCGCTGGACGGGCTGGAGCGCGCCGAGGAGAACGACAAATTGGGCCGCATCCAGCGCGGCGAGACCGCGGACGGCGCGATGCTCAGCCTCAACAATGTTTCCGTGACGCTCGACGACGGCACCGCCGTGGTCAAGGAAACCGAGGTGGAGATCGAGCCTGGCGAGCGCGTGCTGGTCTCGGGCGAATCCGGCTCGGGCAAGTCTACGCTGGTGCGCGCCATCGCCGGCCTTTGGCCCTGGGGCAGCGGCAGCGTCGATTTCCACCCGGGCAAGCGCCTCTTCATGCTGCCGCAGCGCCCCTACATCCCGTCCGGCACGCTGCGCCGCGCCACCGCCTATCCCGCCGCCGCCGAGAACTGGAAGACGAAAGAGATCAATGCGGCCCTCGACAAGGTCGGCCTGAACTATCTGAAGAGCCGGCTGGAGGAAGAGGCGCCCTGGGACCAGACACTGTCGGGCGGCGAGAAGCAGCGTCTGGCCTTTGCCCGCCTGCTGCTGCACGCGCCGGACATCGTGGTGCTCGACGAGGCGACCTCGGCGCTGGACGAGAAGAGCCAGGACAAGATGATGCAGACGGTGATCAAGGTGCTGCCCCAGGTCACCATCATCAGCGTCGCCCACCGCGCCGAGCTGGAAGCCTTCCACACGCGAAAGATCACGCTGGAGAGGCGCGAGGGCGGGGCGCGGCTGGTGAGCGATGTCGAGCTCGCGCCGAAGAAGCGCGCGCCGGGCCTGCTGCAGCGCGCGCTGTGGGGCAGCGGCGGCGATAAGGGGTAGGGGGCACTCTGACGTCGTGCGTAATCGCCGGCGGCGCTCCCCCAATCGCCAAGCGCGCGGCCCTTCGCAAGCCTGGGTTTCTCGCCCCACAAAGTGGCTACGCCGTGCACATCTTCTGTGACTGCGCGACTGATCGGCCTGAGGCTTGATTGCCAGGTGGTTCCCCCAATCCGTCGCTGCTTCGCAGCGCCACCTTTCCCCCTCCGGAGGAAAGGAAGGGAGCGTTGCTGGACGAGCATTGACGGCAAAAAGCTTGGCGCCTTCCTCTACCCCGTCGATCGGGGGAGAGGTGGCTCGGCG
The DNA here is from genome assembly GCF_006440775.1 of Mesorhizobium sp. B2-7-2. Classification (GTDB taxonomy): domain Bacteria; phylum Pseudomonadota; class Alphaproteobacteria; order Rhizobiales; family Rhizobiaceae; genus Mesorhizobium. Next base: position 30,163 of record NZ_VFTZ01000022.1, read on the forward strand.
AAGCCGAGACGGAGTGGGGGTCGACCAGCGCTACATAAAACAGTGCATTCGCCAAGCTGCCATGAACGCTATTGCCAAAGACCAGCGGCTTGGAAATGTCTGCATGCCGTAGGCGAAGGCGGGGAGAGGTGTTACGGCGCAGCCGAGACGGAGCGGGGCGGGCCCGCGCGGCTGCGCTTACGGCCAAACGCGCCCACACTGAACAGTCTGTAGAGCTGCTCGCCGTTTCCAGGAACCGAAGAACCGCCTAGAGTTCCGCACGACAGACTGGAACCACCGGGAGGGGAGCATCGCGATGAACGCAGCCAGGCCGCACGATCCGAGACCGCTTTCGGAGATCGCCAGCTACCACGCCCACATCTATTACGGCGATGAGGCGCAGCGCCGACACGCCGAATGGCTGCGCCAGCGCATCGGCGAACGTTTTCGCGTACGGCTCGGCAACTGGCGCGACGAGCCGGTCGGCCCGCACGAGCAGGCCATGTACCAAGTCTCCTTCGCCACCGAGCTCTTCGCCACGCTGGTCCCCTGGCTGATGCTGAACCACGGCGGCCTCAGCATCCTCATCCACCCCAACACCGCCAACCCCAAGCGCGACCACCTGGTCGACCCGATCTGGATCGGCCAGGCGCTGCCGGTGAAGGGCGAGGTGCTCGGCGAGGAGGACGAGGCGGAAGAGCCGCTGGAGGTGAATACCGAGCCGACGCTGGGGGTGTGAGGGGGCGAGGCTTGGCTATATTGGCCTGGCCCAAGAATCACGCTCCCCTTCAGCGGGAGACTACATGGCCTGTTAATCGAGCTTCAGATGCTCCCATTCACGGATTATTGAAATGTAATTTTCCCGGAACACCTTCCCTTCATCGCCTCTCAATGGAGTTATCCGCGGCGAGAAGAAGGTTCGACGAAGGATGTCGATAATGCGCATGTCATCTGGATCGTATTTGGTCAAAGCTTGCTGCATAGCCCACAAGCCCAACCTGCCGCCTTCTTCAGGTAACGAGGGTTCCTCGCTGAAGTAGGGGTAGACGATACGTGTGTACTCACCTCTTACGCGGGCATGCACAGCATCATGTACGCGAACGATACTTCCCATATCTCCGAATTGTAGCTTTCCGTGCACACTTTTCGGCACTATTTCGACAGGTTCGTTTGACCACCGCAGTTTCGCGTTAAGTAGGTCGACTACCCCATCCTTCAGGAGAGGGTATAGTCGTTTGAAATTCCTATTTGACTTTATTCGGCTGTCGGTCATCTCTGAAAGGTCTGCGACACCAGCAATATGCCTTTTCACGTCGGACCAAAAAGGCACGTAAAAATCGCCACCTTGGCTTCTGCTGCCCCCTGCTTCTTTTTTGCGGTCAAGTTGAATATCTTTCTTTAAAATCGAGCGGCGCAGCCGATCCGGCGCATAGAACAATTGCAGAATTTTACGGAGTGGGATGTCTTGCACTGACATGCGTACCTCATCACAATAGAAGCCAAAAGTGGCTTTCTTGCTAATTTCATGTCAATATAATTTGTCAGTTTCCCACTAATCATTGGTTTTTGGATTAGCCTTTGCTCGACTTCGTCCGGCTATCCACAAGGGCAAGCCCACGAGCAACGTCTCCTTTGTTTCGCAGGAGGTCCGTGCGAATTTATCAAATTTGGACATGGAACAAAAAGGGAACATGTGCGATAATGCATCGTCATGTCCACCCTAGCCGCCACCCAGCGTGAGAATCAGACTCCACATTTTGCCGTCTCTCTGATCCTATGGGATGGGCAAAAAGGGGGGCTATTATCGTGGAAAAGACTTTCACGTTCCGTTTCTATAACGTGACACGCAATAACAATCACACGCCGGCCATGGTTGATATCCTTCGTTTGGTTGCCGGTATCGCGGACAAAACCCAGCGAGAGAAACTTCTGGCCACGGACTACATCGTTCGGCTTGAAAACCTAGAAGATGACGGTCCAAATGCTGTAGTCGGGGAGTTAACCCGGTGCCAGAATACAAATCTCCCATCGGAAATAGATCACGGTGACAGGAGACCGCTTGAGGTAGAGCGGCTGGGACATAGCGTCGTCTTCCGGTTCAATCATCAAATGGGCGTATTGGGCATTCAATATGACCCTCGAATTATCTCGCCGGGTCGCGTTCTCGAATATCTGTCGGCTTTCAACGCAGCCGCGATCTACGAGATGCAGCCCAGAATCAACGAAGAGGCCTGGGCGAAATTCAATGCGGGCGAAACAAGGAAGCTCTCGATCAGAATAGCCAATCCTGACGATATGGGCGTGTTCGCTGGGCCAGCTCAGGCGGCCAGCGATAGCTTCAGAGCGATGGGAGACGCATACGGAGCACCACTCGTTACTGTCGAGATTTCCATGGGCCACCACAGAGGCTTCCTTTCCAATGCGGTGCGAGGGCTGGCTGCCCAACTTGCCAACATGAACTTCCCCGGTGTGCGCCTGGATCGACTGACCGCAAAAACCGTTGTGAACGACGCCTCGGAAGAGATTGACCTGATTGAAGATCGTGTCGTCGCGCGAGAAACGCTAGAAATCCACGACCGAGACCCGGACATAAACTGGCAGGTGAAAAGAAACTATTTAAACCAAACGATGCAGCAGATATTCGGATGAAAAAATTTAGATATCTTGCCGAAAGGTATGGGCCGTCAACTTTGGCTCTGGTTTTGGCTGCGCTTGTCTATTATTTTAGAGTTCCACTTAGCGATGGTGCGCAGGAAGAGAAAATAGATTTTTCGGGACTATATTCATCAGTGTTCGACTGGTCGTCAATCCAGACTGGATTCTTATTCGGAATTTATGGTTATGTCGCCGGTAAGTCAGATGGTTTTATCGCAGCGGTAAAAAACACGCCGGCTATGATTTTGTTTATTGGGTATACCAAGGTGGCGACATATCTGGGATTCTTTGTTACGTTCTTTTCCATCCCATTGATAGTTGTCGATTTTTCGATAACGCCAGCGGCTTGGTGGCGCTATGTGATCTTCATTGGATGGTCGTTTTTCTCGATTTGGGCCTTTTTCGCCTTCTTGCGGGTAGCGTATGTCTTCGGTCACTTGATTCGACCGGCTGACCAGAACAGAATTACAGGATGACAGCCAAAGGCGCGGGGTAGCGGTTCGACCGCCCCTAAGAGCGATGGCTACTAAGCCACTCCCGGCGCTATGGTTTACAGCGCCGTGCAGATAACCAAGTTCTGACAGTTCGCGGAACGCGCTAGCCTCATTGGAAGCAAGCTACCAAAGCCCGCTCACCCTCCGCCAACCTCTGCAACAGAACAACCTCCGGCCCCTCCGGCAATTCCTTCCCCCACGTATCCCGATAAATCACCCCGTCGATCGCGCGACCGCAATCCCCCGATCAATCCACGGCTCGATCCCGGGATACGTCCGCATGCTTGCGGAACAGCTTCCTGATGTCCTTGGCCTCGATGTCGTGCCTGGCTTTGCCCCCGGGCGACGGCGCCAAGCGAGCCCCAGAGGATGACTTCCCCAGCTTGGACCGGGCCCTGTTACGCCCTCAACCCTCCTCCTCCACCACAAACGAAAGCGCGATCAGGTCGTCGACGTCGATGCCGCCATGGCCATTGTCCAGCACGTTCGCGACCTTTTGAAAGGCCAGCATGTCATCCATGCTGAGCTTGGCTTCCCTCAGCCTGTCTTGCAAGCCCGCCACCTTGGTTTCCAGGATCCTGGAAGTCTCGATCATGCTTGCCTCCGTTGCTGTCCAACGCCGCGTTCCACACGCTCAGCATTAGGCACGTGAACACGACCGGCCCGATGAAAAGGCTGATGACTATGCCCACGGCCGCCGCAATGCCCATCCGCCCCGCTTTCGCGGCGACCTTTGCAAGACCGTCATCGGCCGGGACGAGGATGGAAAGATCGCGGAGCGCGCTGTTGTCGTTTACGGCCGTCGGGGGCATCTCCCATCGCTCTCGGAAAGCAAGCTGCTGCTCGGCAAAAGGTTCGCGGGCAATCATCCGCATAGGTCACACACCCCCCGAAAACGCCGCCTTGCCGTGGCGTTCGAAAAGCGCCAGCTTGGCCGAATAGCCAAGCCTGAGCTTGGTCTTGCAGGCATCGCATCGGAAGGTGCTCACCGACTTGAACCATGAACCATTCCTGATGATCGGCCGGCGGCAATTGGGGCATTCATAGCGAAGACTCACGTCCCGCAACTCCTCGGAAATCGACATTGTCCACCTCTGTCCCCAGCCCCGTTCTTTCTCCGGATGCCCACCACCTGGGAGCAGGTGGCGGGCGATCCAGCCAGCTGACGATGAAGGGACTGATTGCTCGTCAGCGCAGCCCTAATGAGATCGCCGGACTTATGTTTCACGCGACGGACCAATGCGCTGGCGAATGGGACCTCAGTCGGATCGAGGGCCGTATCAGCGGAACCTAATGTTGGCCGCGTGCTTATGGCCACATGAGCAGGCGAGGTCTCGATTTCTTCGACGGATGGATGGCGGAGCATCTGCCAAACGTGATGACGGATGACCCCGTCGCAGTTGCCGACCTGGCCGACGAAATGATCAAGGCGGCCGAGCGCGAAGGCATCGCGGCCAGCGAGATCAACGAGGAAATCGACAGCGTTTTCGAGGTGATCTTCGAGGCGTTGCAGCATCGCGAAGGCAGCTTGGGGGAGAGCGACCAAGCTGTCTTCGAACTGCTTGCAGGACGCCTGGCAAGGGAAACCGGCATCACCCAGGAGCAGGCCGGCGAGCTGATCGAGACAATCGGAACCGACTGGGGGTCGCTTCTTCGCGAAGCTCATTTTCTGAAAGAGCAGGGCAAATGAGCGAGCGTGGCGCGGAGTTCTTCGGCAGATGGATCACCGATAATGTGATGCGCGGCAAAGTGGGCGCGGATGTCGTCTCGGTTGCCGAGCTGACGACCAAGCTGTTCGCCGATGCCAGGGCGGCAGGTATCGCCGAGGAGGAGATTGAAGAAGAAGTCGGAAGCGCATACGAGGCGATCCTGGAGGCGATAGTCGGCTCCGAGCACAGCGGCAAACCGTAACGATCGGATGGCCGTCCATGGGAACATTAGCGTGCCCTAAAAGTTCTCTCAGCAAGGATCACACACCCAGGTGGAATCATGGCCGAGTTGGCATTTGCTTTTGTGTATTATTCGGGCCTGACCGGCCACGACATGGTCGGCGCCATTGTGTCTTTGACTGCGGGGCTTCTTCTCTACAACGTTGTGCGCGAAGACCGGCCAAACCGATAGCCGCCCGATAATCATGAGCGGCCCAGCTCGAAAGCGGGGGGTGCCCACGAGCCGGGCCTGACCGGCGGGGGGACGGACTAGACGCAGGGCGCCGGCTGACATTGTTATATCAGCTTACGCTAAATTATAGCCATCCGAACGGAGGACGCTTTGGTCTCCCGCGCGCAGGGCCTATGGGGCCGCGCGTCCCCATCACCCCCCAGCCAGCCGCGGCAGCAGGAAAATCTCCGCCCCCTCCGGCAACTCCTTGCTCCACGTATCCCGATAAATCGTCCCATCGATCGCCACCGCGATGCCGCGATCGATCCAGGGCTCGATCCCGGGATATTGTTCCGCCAGCTTGCGGAACAGCTCCCTTATGTCCTTGGCCTCGATCTCGTGCTTGGCCTTGCCGCCGGCGACGGCGCTGAGCGAGCCCCAAAGGGTGACTGCGACCATTAGCGCTTCAAGGTGCGTCGATATTCAGGTGAGGCCGGCCTGCGAATGAAGGCTTCCTGCGCTTCCGGCCTTCGCCGGCTGAAGCACTCGTAAGACGCCGCGCAGCCAAGGCTACGGCCGGCGCAGGCCGGTGCTCACGTACTTCAAGTACGCTCCGCTCCGGTTCTCGGAAGCCATCATTCTCGGCTCGGCCTGACCTGAATCTCAACACACCTTGCCCTAGCTTGGATACCTCTCAGCCTTCCCGTTCCGCCTCCAGCGCCGCCAGGATGCGCGGCGGCGACATCGGGATGTGGGTCATGCGCACGCCGACCGCGTTCGACACCGCGTTGGCGATCGCCGCCAGCGGCGGCACGATCGAGGTTTCGCCCACGCCGCGCACGCCATAAGGGTGGTTGGGATTGGGGATTTCCAGGATCTGCGTGTCGATCATTGGCAGGTCGGAGCATACCGGGATGCGGTAGTCGAGGAAGCCGGCGTTCTGCAGCCGCCCGTCCTTGCCGTAGATATACTCCTCGTTGAGCGCCCAGCCGATGCCTTGCGCGGCACCGCCCTGGTACTGGCCCTCGACATAGGTCGGGTGCACCGCCTTGCCGGCGTCCTGCACCACCGTGTAGCGGATCACCCTGGTCGCGCCGGTCTCGGGGTCGACCTCGATGTCGCAGATATGGGTGGCGAAGGAGACGCCGGCGCCGTCGGCGACGAGCTCGCTATGGCCGGCGATCGGCCCGCCGGTCGTGCCCGACTTGGCCGCGATGTCCTTCAGCGACAGCGGCGACAGGTTGCCGTATTTCTCGCCCTTGGCGATGGCGTGGCCCTTTTCCCAGGTCACGTCCTCCACCGGGATATCCCACATCTGCGCGGCGCGATCCTTGAGGATCTTGATCGCGTTGCGGGCGGCCGAGATCGTCGCCATTGAGGAGGAGAAAGTGCCGCGGCTGCCGTCGGTCATATCGTTGTAGCCCAGCGAGGACGTGTCGGCGACGATCGCCTTGACGTTGGAGTAGTCGATGCCGAGCTCCTCCGCCGCCACCAGCGACAGCGAGGCGCGGGAGCCGCCGACATCGACAGTGCCGACGGCCAGCGACACCGTGCCGTCCATGCCGATGTTCAGATCCGTGCAGGTCTGGCCGCCGAAGTTGAACCAGAAGCCGCAGGCCATGCCGCGCCCCTGGTTGGCTTTCAGCGGCGCCTTCATGTGCGGATGGCTCTTCACCGCCTCCAGCGTCGGCCCGATGCCAATCGGTCCGTAGACCGGGCCGTAGGACGAGCGCGTGCCTTCCTGCGCGGCGTTCTTGATGCGGAAGTCCACCGCATCCATGCCGAGCTCCTTGGCGAGCTCGTCCACCGCGCTTTCCACGGCAAAGGCGGCCATCGGCGCGGAGGGCGCGCGATAGGCCGCGGTCTTGGGCCGGTTGACCAGCACTTCGTAGCCGACCGTCTTGACGTTCTCGAGCTTGTAGCAGGCGAAGGCCGTCATGGCGCCGATCTCGGCCCAGGAGCCGGCATAGGGGCCGCAACTATAGCGCAGCGTCGCTTCCGCCGCGGTGATCGTGCCGTCCTTCCTGGCGCCGATCTTGACGTCGATCGAGGTGGCGCTGGTTGGGCCCGACGCGCGAAAAACCTCGTCGCGGGTCATCACCAGTTTTACGGGACGGCCGGCCTTGCGCGACAGCGCCAGCGCCACCGGCTCGGCCCAGACATGGGTCTTGCCGCCGAAACCGCCGCCGATTTCCGACGAGGTAACGCGCAGCTTCGAGGCTTCGAGCCCCAGCAGCTGGGCGCAATGCTGGCGGTAGACGAAATGGCCCTGCGTGCACACCCAAAGCTCCGCCGTGCCGTCCGGGTTGACGCTCGCCACGCAGGCATGCGGCTCGATATACCCCTGATGCGTCTGCTCGGTCTTGAAGGAGCGCTCGACGATGAAATCAGCCTCGGCGAAGCCCTTGTGGACATCGCCATGGCCGAACTGCGTGCGCTTGGTGACGTTGGAGGGTTTCGCCGGCTTTTCCTCGAGGCCCTCGGTGAAGACCTGGTCGTTGATCAACGGCGCGTGGTGGTGCGCGGCCTCGTCGACATCGGTGACATGCGGCAGCACCTCATAGTCGATCTCGATCAGCTTCAGCGCCTGGCGGGCGGTGCGGGCGTCGATCGCCGCCACCGCGGCCACCGCATGGCCGTCATAGAGCGCCTTCTTGCGTGCCATCGAATTGTCGAGGATGTCGTACATGGCGGCGTCGCCGTCGGTGAGATCAGGCAGGTCCTTGGCCGTGATCACCGCCTTCACGCCGGCGAGCTTTTCCGCCTTCGACGTGTCGATGCTTTTGATCACCGCATGCGCGTGCGGGCTGCGCAAAACGCGGCCGACCAGCTGGCCAGCCATGTTGAAGTCGGCGCCGTAGCGGGCGCGTCCCGTCACCTTGTCGACGCCGTCGGGGCGGATCGGCCGGGTGCCGACCGATGAGAAATTGCGTCCGGAGTAGCGCGGATCGAAGTTCATGGATTACGCTCCCTTCATCACTTGGGCCGCATCCTGGACGGCGCGCACGATCTTGTCATAGCCGGTGCAGCGGCAGAGATTGCCGGCGAGCCCGAAGCGGATTTCCTCCTCGGTGGGCGAGGGGTTCTTCTCCAGCAGGTCCTTGGCCGCGATCAGGAAGCCCGGCGTGCAGATGCCGCATTGCAAGGCCGCATGCTCCAGAAACTTCTGCTGCAGCGGATGCAGCTGGTCGCCATGCGCCATGCCTTCGATGGTCTCGACCTTGCGGCCCTCGGCTTCCGCGCCCAGCACCAGGCAGGAGCAGACCAGCCTGCCGTCGACGATGACGCTGCAGGCGCCGCAGTCGCCGGTGCCGCAGCCTTCCTTGGCGCCGGTCAGGCCGAGGCGATCGCGCAGCACGTCGAGCAGTGTCTCGTCGGGCTGGCACAGATACTCGACGGCGTCGCCGTTGATCGTGGTTGATACAGCTATCCCGGCCATTATTTGCCTCCCGCACGCTTGTAGGCGGTCGTTGCGGCTCTCTGTGCCAGCACGCCCGCGACTTTCCGTCTGAATTCGATGGTGCCGCGCTTGTCGTCGATCGGGCGGCAGGCGCCGGAGCAGATCTTCGCCAGCCGCTCCAGCGTCTCTTCGTCGAGCTTCGAGCCGATCAGCACTTGCCCGGCTTCCTCGACCAGCAGCACCGTGGGTGCGGCGGCGCCGAGCGCCACGCGGGCGGTCTTGATCGCGCCCTTCTCGTCCAGCGTCAGGTTGACGCCGGCGCTCACCACCGCGATGTCCATCTCGGTGCGCGGAATGAAGCGCAGATAGGCGTCGCCCGCATGCTCAGGCCGCTTGTCGAGCAGGATCGCCTCGATCATCTCGCCCTTGGCCAGAGACGTGCGGCCGGGTCCCGTCGGCACGGTTTCCACGGCAATCGTGCGCTTGCCCGAGGGCCCGGCGACGACTGCTTGTGCCGCGGCCGCGACCAGCGCCGGCACGCTGTCGGCGGCGGGCGAGGCGTTGCACAGATTGCCGGTGATGGTGCAACGGCCCTGCACCTGCTTGGAGCCGATCAGGTTGGCCGCCTCGACCACGCCCGGCCATGCCTGCTTGAGCGCCTTGTTCTCGCCCAGCACCGCGCAGGGCACCGCGGCACCGATCCGGAAACCGTCGGCCGTCTCGGCGATGTCGGCCAGGCCGCCGATTGCCTTGATGTCGACGATCAGCTCGGGCTCGATGAAGCCGCCCTTCATCCTCACCAAAAGGTCGCTGCCCCCGGCCAGGATAGCGGCCGGGCCTACTGCCTTGGCGAGCTCGCCAACGGCATCTTCGATTGAAAGCGGACGTATGTAACGCATCGTCTCCCCTTGGTGGTCATAATCGGATCGCCCGTTATAAAGCGTCTGGTTATAATGGCCATCCCGTTCGTGCATTGCACCATCCAAGTCAGGCAGGTTGGCCCTAATTCCTGGCCCAATCTTCCAGACCTGGGCCCCGCAACCACGCGCCTGCATTGAGCCGGGCGTCCGCGCCAATACAGAGGAGCTTCAAATTCAGTGACCAGCACCGGTCAAGCCAACAGCGAGGATCTGGTCCGCCGCGCCGTGGCCGCCTTCAATTCCGGCGACCACGCCCGGGCGATGGACCTGTGCGAGCTTGGCCTGAAGCAGCACCCGGGCGATTCCGCGCTCTGCCACCTTCTGGCGGCCGTATTGTTCACCAGGGCGGACATGCCTGCAGCCCGGGCGCGCATCGAGGCGAGCCTCGCCACGCGTCCGGACAACGTTCCCGCCCTGATCCTGGCAGGCAGGATCGCCCGGGCCGAGGGACGGTTCGATGCTGCGTTGCAGTTCCTGGATCGCGCCGCCAGGCGATCGTCCCAGGCGGAAATCCTTCTCGAGCGGGCACGCACCCTCGATCAGGCGGGCGATGCTTCCGCCGCGGGCGCGGCCTGGACAAAGGTCCTGCAAAGCGATCCGAAATCCGTTGAGGCGATGGCGCGCCTCGGACGCCTGGCCTGGCAACGTGGCGTGCCTGCCGAGGCGGAAGGTTTCCTCGAACGCGCCGTCGCCGGCGGCGGGCATCCGGCGCAATGGTTCGACCTAGGGCTGGTGCGCCAGGACATGCGCAAGTTCGACGCCGCCGCCGAGGCCTACCGGCATGTGCTGGAGATGAGCCCGGACGCCGCGGAAGCCGCGGTCAATCTCGGCGTCGTCCTGCAGGAGACGGGCGACCTCGAGGGGGCAATGGCGGCCTATTCGCGAGCCTATCGTCTCGCCCCGTCCACCTTCGGCGTCATCGCCATGGCGCTTACCTCCGCGCCATGCGGCCGGCTCTGGCTCGACGAGGATGCGCTGCGTCTTTCACTCGCCGGTGGAGCGTCCGCGCCTGGCGCGGAACCGCTTGCGGTAGACGCCCGGCGTTGACAGGACATCCGCGACCGTCCGCGCATAGGCGGCCTGACGTTTTTCGTCGAACACTTCGTATTCCAGCCGCGGCGCGGCGCGCGGAACCGCGAAGCATTGCGCGACCGGAGTTCCTTTGCTGAGCACGCCGGAGAATTCGGGCTCCTTCCAGATCGCCGGGAAATTGATGCCGCCATCACTGAACCGGTCCGAATCCACCAGGCCGGTCACCAGCCTGAAGGGAAGGTCCTCGCGATTGACCGGGTGCGTCGCATAGAGCGACCAGCCGTCCTCGACCTCGATGGTCCAGAAGCTGTTGAATTTGAGCGCGGCCTGGCCAGGCGCGGCGAACGGGCTGCCGGCGAGTTGCCCCGGCGTGTGGAAGCTCAGCGGCGCTCGCGGGTGGTTCCCGGTGGCGGGTTCCGGAACCTTCCAATCCCACGAAAACTTGCCCTGGTCGACCATGACATCGCAGGGCAGCAGGATCATGAACCCGTAAGTCATCGCGTCGACCACCGGCGGGCATTGCTTGAGCGTGCGAATATCGCGGCCGTGGATCGCCGAATAGGCGGTGGCGGGCATCATGCGCAGCCAGTCCGGCAACACGCCGCGCGCCGGCACCGGGCGCGGCAAATGCTCCGCCAGCATCGGATCACATCGGAAAATCACACGCATCGCCACCTCCCGGCATTGCGATACCATGCCTGCCCGCCGCGCTCCAAGCGGCGCCCGGTCAGTCAGGTGTCAACCTGCCGTGACCGGCGATGACGGCGCCGTGCCGGATTGCGACGCCTGCCGATCGCCGAAGGCGCGCACGAGGAATCATGCAACGGTTCAAAACGCTATTCAACGCCACGCTATCCAGTCCGCTCGCCGGTAGATAAACCTCACGGCCGGCGCTCCAGGGTGGCGCCTGGTTCGGAAAGGTCGGTTCGCGAAACAATGGCCAAGAAGTTCGCATTTCTTTTGGTGCGCGATTTCACCTTGTCGCCGCTGTCGCTGTTCATCGACACGCTCAGGCTCGCCGGCGACGAGGGCGACCGCAGCCGCAGAATCGAGTTCGACTGGGAGATCGTCGGCGAGCGCGGCCTGCCGATCCGCGCCAGCTGCGGCGTCGAATTGCTGCCGACCAGGGCGATGGGCAATCCCGAGGATTTCGACAATGTCGTGGTGGTCGGCGGCCTGCTCGACACCAGCCGCAAGCTGAGCTCGGAAAAGGAGGCATTCCTGTTGCGCGCCGCGCAGAAGGGTGTGCCGCTCACCGCGCTCTGCACCGGCAGCTTCGTGCTGGCGCGCTACGGCCTGCTCGACGGCTACAGCGCCGCAGTCAGCTGGTTCCACATCAAGGATTTTCGCGCCGAGTTCCCCGATGTGAACGCCCATGCCGACAGCCTCTATTCCGTCGACCGCGGCCGCGCCACCTGCGCCGGCGGCACGGGAGCGGCCGACCTCGCCGGCTATTTCGTCTCGCAATTCATCGGCCGGAAGGCAGCGGAAAAGGCGGCCAAGATACTGGTGCTCGACCGCATCCGCTCCAGCCGCGACGTGCAGCCGGTCGGCGACCTTTTTCCAGCGGCCGCGAGCCGCGCGGTGAGGCGGGCGCTGCTCCTGATGGAAAGCAATCTTCAGGAGCCGATCCCGATCGCCGAGATCGCCGCCAGGCAGAACTGCTCGCGCCGCCAGCTCGAGCGCCTGTTCGGCGCCGAGCTCGGCATCGGCCCGATGGCCGCCTATCTGGCGCTCAGGGTTCACTATGCCAGATCGCTGCTGGAAGGCAGCGACCTCGCGATCGGCGAGATCGCCTATCGCTGCGGCTTTGCCAATGCCGGCCATTTCAGCCGCGTCTTCCGCCAGCAGGCCGGCATCACGCCGACCCATCTGAGGCATCCGAACCGGGCAGCGAGTGACGTTGCCAGATAGCGGTCCCTGCGCACGACCTCGGCAAGCTGGCTTCTATGTCACCGCGATGACTTTCCCCGTCGCACCAAGGCGACACAGAACTTTCGCTTGTCGCACTTGGATGCCGCCTGGAAGCGCATAGTTTATTCTCACCTCGATCGGCGCCGCCAGACCGGCTCTGCGTTGGCGCATCGGACCGGCACTGACCGCGTATACGCGCACAGCACCAAGCGGCGTCGCGACTGACATGATCGCCGCGCGGCAAGCGCTCACGACTTTGGGCGGCGTGCCTGGCTTCGCTTTCAGCGATACAAGGGGTGCAAAAGGATAGCCCGCTCTAAACCGCCCGAACTCCCCACCACGTGCGCTGGAAGGTTTGAGGATGGATGGCAGGCTGATCGCGGTTGTTGCGCTTTTGGCGGAGAAAACGGTGGGATTGTCGGGGGGCGCGGTGTCCCTGGTGCCCGACGTTGCGGTGCCGGCACCCGTCGACACGCCCGCGCTTGTGCTGCCTGCAGCGTCACCCGTCGAAACGCTCGCGCCGATCGATCCGGTACCAGCATTCGCGGACGCGCCAAGGCTTGTCCCTCCTGCGCCTGCCGACGCGCCAACGCTGACGCCGCCTGAGCTCACCGACGCGCCAACGCTTGCGCCGCCCAAGCCGCCGACACTTGCCCCCAAGCCAGCGGAGACACCTTGTGATCCGGCGCTCACTCCAGCGCCGACGCCAATGCCGCCGACCTTGCCGCCACCGCCGACATCAAGGGCGGCCGCCGGTCCGGTAGCGGCTGCGATCATCAAGGCGACCGCCACGTATTTGCCCATTTCGGGACCCCTCCTGGGCATGCGTTCGTGCCAATCCAAATGTACTCCCGACCATCATCATCGAGGCGGGGTCGGAAGCAACGCGTCGGGGAGAGTGATCGTCGTCGCCGCCAGAACCCGTTTCGGCGATCTTGGGATCTTCGCTCTGTTCTTATCCTGCAAGCCCGTTTGGCGGACAGCTAGGCCATCCTGGCTGGCAAGTGGAACCGCGGCGGAACGCGTCCCGGGCGCGCGCTCCATCTGCGCTGCGCGGCGCGCACTTTGCGCCTTGACGAGGTCGATCGCCTTTCGCGCAGCGGTAAGAGACACGGACATGTCGGTCAGCTTTTGGCGCTCCTGCTCCAGCGCCGCGCTCAAGTCGGCAGATGCCTGCTTCGCAGCGTCTCTTTCCCGACGGGCGTCATCGGCATCGCTTGCGGCCGAAACCGCGCGCGTGTGTTCCAGATCCAATGCCTCGTTGACATGCTTTGCGGCAGCAACCGCCAGTTGGAGGTCCTTTAGGGCGGTGGCCCGCTCGGCCGCAGCCAGATTTGCACGTTTCTGATCGGCCTCGCCGGCCTGGCGAGCCATGGCGAGTTCGTGCTCGAATTGTTCGACCTTATGGCGCTCTTCGGCAACCGATTGATTTGCCTCGGCCAGGGACACTTCCACGGCGTTGCGTGCTTCGTTTGCGGAAATCAATTGTGCCTTCAAGTCTTTGATGACGCGCTGCGCCGCTTCCAGATCGAGCTTGAGGGTTCCGTTGCTTTGGTTCGCTTCTCTCAGGGCCTTTGTCTGCTCTGCGGAAGTGCTGGCCAACAGCCTTGCCTGGGCGCTTGCTGTGCGCTCGGCATCCTGACTCAGGCCCAGTTGCGCTTTTGTCGAGGCCAGTTCGCCTCGCGCCGCCGCGATCTGTTGCTGCATTTCGGCGCCGTTGTCTGGCGGAGATACCGCCGCCAAGAGGAGGATGCATCCGGGAACGGCGCTCCACCTCCAGTGGCGCATGCTGAAGCGAACCCATGCCGGGCGCGGGTCGTCTTCGAACTCCTCGTAAGATCCATGTATGGACGTCACTGGCCACGGTCCTCTGTCTACTGGGCATTCCTCGCGATGCTCAAGAACGTGTCATAGCGGCTCTGTGCATGAATTGCGGTTCTTGTTGTAACAGTTCGCTCCGTTTTGATTTATACCGCTGAATAATCTGTATTTTTCGAAATCGTTCCGGCCGCTTATACCAAATACGCTTTCAGGCGTAGGAAGCATCATCCAAATGGACTAGACCTCATGTCGATCGTTTCGCGGCAGAACTTGTGGCGGCAGGGACCTGACGGCGCGCTGGCAAGATCATCGGCGGCGGCTTCCCGGCGGGTGCCGTCGGCGGGCGCGCCGATGTCACGGCGGTGTTCGATCCGACCGCAGGCAAGGACCACGCTGCCGCATGGCGGCACATTCACGGCCAATCCGGTGACCGCGTCGTCACGAAGTTGTTTGCCTTCCCATTATATCAGGAGTCGCGTATATAAGGCTGCGTTACTATGCTCATTTTCAGAGGGGAATTAAATCATGCGCAAACAGAAATCGCTTGGACTGGCACTTCTTGCTTCTATATCGCTTTTCCTCGCCGACGCCGTTTTAGCGAAAGACGCCTACAAAACACCATGCAGGGCGGATGCCCAACGACTGTGCAAGATGGTCGACAACGCAAAGGGGTTAAGCTGTCTTAAACAGCATATCAGTGAGCTCACTCCTGCCTGCAAGGCGTTTCTCTCCAAGAAATGAGCTGTAATAGCCGCCAAGGATCGTACTGATTACTCGGCAGACCTACGGACCGCCAAGGTGGTTCTCCGTCCGGAATTGCGTCAAAGCAAGGACATGGACCCGCTCGCTGTTTCGGTGAAACGGTGAACCGCTCCAGGCACCGCGACCGACGAAAGGCCGCCGCCGTGGTGCATCGATCAGAACGGGACGCGTGGCAACCGCCCATGCCTGGGGGAACGCGGTCGCTGGCTTCAGGAAATTCGCAGCCCGGCCTCGTCCAGCAAGACGCAGTCGTCGGCGTCAAAGCCGAGTTCGACCGCTTCGCCTTCGCGCAGCACGCGGCCGTCGATCGGGGCGTTGGCGCGGATGTTCGCCTTGCCGCCCATGTCGACCTCGTAGATGGCGCTGCCGCCGAGATAGGAGGCCGACACGACCCGGCCGGACAACCGGTTGGCGCTCGTTCCACCGACCGACAGTTTCTGCGGCCGCACCACGACGGTGACGGCGCTTCCCTGCGGCAGCGGCCTGGGTGACAGGACATTAATCGTCTGGCCGCCGGCGAGCGTGACAATGGTCGGCCCGTCGGTTCTGCTCACCGTGCCCGAAAGCATGTTGGCCTTGCCGAGGAAGTCGGCGACGAAGGCGGTGGCCGGCCGCTCATAGACCTCTTCCGGCGTGCCGACCTGCTCGGCCGAGCCGGCATTCATCACCACGATGCGGTCCGACATCGACAGCGCTTCTTCCTGGTCGTGCGTGACGAAGATGGCGGTGATGCCGGTTTCCTTCTGGATCTTCTTGATCTCGACGCGCATCTCCTCGCGCATGTTGGCGTCGAGCGCTGAGAGCGGCTCGTCGAGCAGAAGCACCTGCGGCTCGAAGACGATGGCGCGCGCCAGCGCAATGCGCTGCTGCTGGCCGCCCGACAATTGCGAGGGCAGTTTCTTCTCGCTGCCCGGCAGCCGCACCATGTCGAGCGCCTGGCCGACCTTGCGCTTGATCTCGGGCTTGGCGACGTTGCGATATTTCAGCCCGAAGGCGACATTGTCGAACACGCTCTTGTGCGGAAACAGCGCATAGCTCTGGAACACCAGTCCGATGTTGCGCTTGTAGATCGGCACGTCGTCGACGCGCCGGCCGCCGATCATGATCTGGCCGGCCGAAATGTCGACCAGCCCGGCGATGGAGCGCAGGATCGTCGTCTTGCCGCAGCCCGAAGGGCCGAGCAGCGTGACGAAGCTGCCCTTGCCGATCGACAGGGAGAAATCGCGCACCGCGACGAACTTGCCGTAGGCGATATCGATGTTGCGGAACTCGACCGCGGGGCTGTTCGCCCCGGCGGCCGTGCCCGCGCCTTCCGCCCCGGCCGAGGCCGGCCGGGGATGGATTTTCGTGTCCTGGCTGTCAGGCACCTTTCGAGATCCTGTTCCACTGCTTGGTCCAGGCGTCCTCGTTGGTCGCCCAGTAGGTCGGATCGGCGAAGGTCAACGCCTTCATCGTGCCGGTCGGATCGAATGCCGGCAGCTTTGCGATCTTGTCGGTCAGCTTGACCCTGTTCGGGTCGAGCGACGGCGGATAGCTCTGGCCCTCGGCCACCGCGATCGAGGTCGCCGGATCGAGCATGAAGTTGATCAGCTCCTCGCACTCAGCCATCGGCGAGCCTTTCAGGATCAGCATGTCCTCCATCCAGGCATAGGAGCCGGCCGGATCGAGATAGCCGATCGGGTGGCCCTGATCCTGCAAAGCGGCGACCCGGCCCGACCAGGCATCGGTCACCACGATCTCGCCCTTGGACAGCAGGTCCATCAGCTCGGCGCCGGAGCTCCAGAACTTCTTGGCGAGGTCGCGCGTCTCGCGCACCTTGGCCCAGATCGTGTCCATGTCCTTGAGGTTGTTGGGGTCCTGTCCGGTGGCGAGAGCCGCGTACCAGACGCGCGTCGTCATGTCGGAATAGCCGCCGACCTTGCCCGCATATTTCTTGTCGAGCAGAAGTGCGGCGCCCTTTTCCTTGGCTTCCTCCGGCGAGATCACCTTGGTGTTGTAGGCAATGCCGGTGGTGCCGTAGTCGTAAGGCACGGCCGAAAGCTTCGGCGTCAGCTTACGGAACGGCTCGATCATCGGCTGCAGCACATTCACCATGTTGGGAATGTTGGCCTCGTTGATTTCCGAGGTCAGGCCGCCATTGACGTATTTGATGTAGTAGTTGACGCCCGAGGAATGGATGACCTGGTAGTCGCCGGGCTTCGCCGTCTTGATCTTGGTGATGATCTCGTCCTCGTCGCCGAACGTGCCCTGGACCACCTTGATCTTGGTCTTGGCCGTGTAGGGCTGGAAGGCGAACTTGTCGATCGCGTCCTGCACGGTCCCGCCCCAGCCGTCGAAGCGCACCTGCTCGACCGCGGCAAGCGCCCGGCTCATCCATGGCATGGAGAGGCCGGCCGAGGCCGCGGCAGCCGCGGTCAGGCTCAGGAACGTCCGTCGGCTGAGATCGCCGTTGACATAGCGGTCGTGCAGCCGCTCCAGCCGCTTGGTGGTGGTCAGTTTCATCGTGCTTCCTCCTTGGGTTCGCTACGTCTTCTCAGTTTTGTCAGGCTTTGCATCAGCAGGCCGCCGATCAGCGGGATGCCGACCGTCACCACAATCATCACGGTGCCGAGCGCGTTGATCTCCGGGCTGATCGAGATTTTCAGCATCGAGAGGATTTGCGTCGGCATGGTCTCGACGCCTGCCGGCCGCCAGAACAGGCTGGCCGACGTGTTGTCGAACGAGATGGTGAAGGCGAGCAGCGCGCCGCCGACGACCGCCGGGATGAGCAGCGGCAGCGTGATCTCGCGGAAGGACGAAAAGCGCGAGGCGCCCAGCGAAAGCGCCGCCTCCTCATAGACGCGCCGGATTCCGACCATGCGCGCCTGCGCGATCAGCACCACATAGGGCACGGCTAAAAGGATATGGCCGAGCACCAGAAGCAGCATCGTGCGCGGCTGGTCGATCGCCTTGATCAGCACCAGAAGGCCGACGCCGAGGATGGTTTCCGGCACCAGCGCCGGCAGGATCACCAGCGTGCTCAGCGCCTGCTTGCCGGGAAACTCGAAACGCACCAGCGCGAACGCCGTGACGACGCCGATGGCTGTGGTGACGGCGGCAGTGACCAGCGCGATCCACAGCGAGGTGCGGAAGGCGGCCAGCACGGCTTCATTGCCCATCAGCTTAGCGTACCATTGCAGCGAAAAGCCCGTCATCGGGAAGCCGCCGAACATCGAGGCGTTGAACGATAGGATGACGGTCGCGACGATCGGCGCGAACATGAAGATGTAGACGCAGAGCGTGACGAAGCCGGTCAGCCGCCAGGCCCATCTGCCTTCCTCCTTGCGCCGCGCCTTCATCCGCCCAACCCCTTCACGATCTGCGACATGCCCATGTAGCGGGTGTAGATGGCGGCGAAGAAGCCGAGCAAGAGGAACAGCACGATCGACAGCGTTGCGCCCATCGGCCAGTTCAATTCGCTCATGATGGTGTCGTAGATCAGATTGCCGAACAGCGCGTCGCGGCCCGAACCCAAGAGCTGCGGCGTCACATAGCTGCCGGCCGCCAGCACGAAGCACAGCAGCAGCCCCGCCGCCAGGCCCGGCAGCGACAGCGGCAGGGTCACCTCGCGGAACGCCTGTGCGCTGGTGCAGCCCATCGAGCGCGCCGCCGAGATCAGCGTTCGGTCGATGCCCTCGAGGCTGACATAGACGTTGAGGATCATGTAGGGCAGTAGAAAGTGCAGCAGTCCCAGGATCACCGCGCCTTCGTTGTAGAGCATCGGCAGCGGCGCATTGATGATGCCCATTTTGAGCAGCGCGACATTGATGACGCCCTGTTCGCCAAGGATGTTGATCCAGGAAAAGGTGCGGATGGTGAAGCTGATCCAGAACGGCACGATGAGCAGGAGCAAGAGCAGCCATTTGTGCCTGAAGCTCGTCGCCCAGATGAAATAGGCCGGGAAATAGCCGAGCACGCCGCACAGCAGCGCGGTGATCGCGCCGACTCTCAGCGTCTTCAGAAGGAAGCCGGAATAATAGCTGTCCGTGAAGAATTCCTGCCAGTTGGCGGTGGTCAGCGCGCTGGTTTCGACGCCTGCGGTGACGAAGGTGAAGAACGTATAGGCCGCCATCACCGCGATCGGCAGCACCAGGAAGAAGATCAGCAGCAAGAGCACCGGTGCAACCAGCATCCAGGCCAGGCGCGGATCGTACAAGGTCCAGCGATTGTTCATGCGCACCCGGAGCTAGGCGCCTTCTTCGAGGCGCGCTTATGTTCCCGCAGTGAAGATTGTTTCATTGCCGCCTCTATGTCTACAGGCGGTGATTGAGCCAGAGAGATGGAAGCGAGGAGGGTAACCCCTTTTGGTATGTCGCCGGGTACATTGTGGCGTTGTCTGAGCAGTTCTCCAGCAGCCTCGAAGAGCTTGATGCATCCGCATTGGTTAGAGCCTGCCGCTTCGTCAAAAGAGGCAGAATAGCGGCATAGATGTGTCATTTCCTGGAACGAACAGTCACGTTTTCATTCAGCCTGATAACTATTCTGTGTTGCACCGCACCATTTTGTGCCGCAGTCCTTTAGCGTAGGCGAATATACGGTTTAGGAGTCGGCACGCTTGCGTTTTCCGTTGACCGGCACGGATGTTGCGGCCGGCGGCCCGGGCCATGTCGTCAGCACCAGCGGCTGCGAATGATGCCCGGCGGTCGCGACCTCCAGCTTGACGCGCTCCGGGCTGCTGCCGTCACGCTTGTGCTTTATTCGCATTTCTTCGCGCCCGGCGGCACGTCCTTCCTTGGTCATCTCGGAGTGCGGCTGTTCTTCGTGCTTTCCGGCTTCCTGATCACCAGGCTTTTGCTGGAGGCGCGCGACGCCGACCAATTCGCGGCTGGATCGGCGCTGCGCTCCTTCTATGCCAGGCGCGCGATCCGAATATTCCCGCCCTATTTCGCGGTACTGGCCTTCGTCTGGTTCACCGATCTTGAACAGGCTGGATCGTCGCTCGTCTGGCACGCGCTCTATCTGTCGAACTTCTGGTACGCGCATCGCAACGACTGGACGCCTTGGCTGCTTTGCCATTTCTGGAGCCTCAGCATCGAGGAGCAGTTCTACATCGCCTGGCCGCTGATCGTGCTCCTGGCGCCGCGCAGGCGCATCGAGGCGATCACCATTGGCCTCATCTGCTTCTCGCTCGCCTACCGCTTCTACTGGCCGATCGCCGCCAACCCGGCGCTGGCCCGAGACCTGTTGCCGCCGGCCTCGATGGATGCGCTTGCCTGCGGCGCGCTGCTTGCCGTACGTCGCGCCAGGGGCGCCGGCGTGCCGCGTTGGATGCGGTTCGGCTGGCCGGCCTTCGTGGCGCTCTTCCTACTCGTCGTCTTGTCCGACCCGGGGCCGGCGAACTCGACATGGGAATGGCCGCGCTGGCTCCTGGTGCAGGTGCTGCCGCTGGTGCCGTTGGTGGCGATCGTCTCGATGTGCTCGAACGGCCTTCCCGGCACGCTCGGCTGGCTGGCCGAACTGCCTCCGCTGCTTTTCCTCGGCCGCATCAGCTACGGCGTCTATCTCTATCACGCGATCCTCCTCGCCTATACCGTAAAGGCGCAGCCGTGGATCCCGCTCAACGTCTCGGAGGAGGGGCCGGGCCGCTTCCTGGTCGCGGGCGCCGCCACGCTGATTGTCGCCTCGCTGTCCTGGGTGCTGTTCGAAAAGCCGCTCAACAGCTTCAAGCGCTATTTCCCCTATATCGCGCGGCCACGCGCTCGTGCGCCGAGCGAGGCCCGGCGGTTCGGCGCCACATATCCCGGCGCAAAAGCGGCGCTCGATCTGCAGCCGACGGACCGGAGCTGACAATGATACGCCCGCTCATCTCCGTCGTGCTGCCGATCTACAATGCCGAGCTCTATGTCGGCGCTGCAATCCAATCGATACTGCGGCAGGACTACGAGCGGCTCGAAGTCATCGCCATCAATGACGGATCGACCGACAGGTCGCTGGAAATCCTGGAGCGCTTCCGCAAGGCGGACGGCCGCGTATCCATAATCTCGCGCGAGAATCGCGGCCTCGTCGCCAGCCTCAACGAGGGGCTGTCAATAGCCCGGGGCGAGTTGGTGGCGCGGATGGATGCCGACGACTTTGCCTATCCTTGGCGCCTGTCGCGCCAGGCGGCGCTGTTTGCCGCGCGGCCCGAACTCGGCTTCTGCGGCTCGCTTGTCGACACGCTGCTGCACGGCCGCGTCGCGCGAGGCAGGCTGGATCCGGTGTTCGGCCTCGGTCTCCTCCCCGTGCTGTCGAAGTTCTTCACGATCTTCATGCATCCGACGGTGGTCTACAACCGCCGGGTCATCGGCGAGGCAGACCTGCATTACGATGGCCGCTACCGGCACGCCGAGGATTTCGATCTCTTCCGGCGGCTTGCCGACCGCTATCCGGCGGCGCTGATGCCGGATAGCCTGCTCGTCTATCGCCTGCATCCCGGCAGCGTGACCAGCTTGCATGCAAGCGAGATGCGGCGCACGCACCTCCGGATTGTCGGCGAAAATCTCGAGCGCGAGGGGCTGGCGGACGAAACGCAGGATCTGCGCGCCATTGGCGACAGTGTTTCGTTCGATACCGTGCGCCGCGCGGCCGCGTTCATCCGCAGCCTGGAGGAGCGGATCGCCGAGTTGCCGGCCGCATCGCGGCCGAGCTTCGAGGCCGGCGCGCTGAACCTGTTCTATTTCCTCTACCAGCTCGTCAACGACCAGCAGCGGCCGGCGTTGGCGCATGAGTTGCTGACGCTGACGGCGAAGTGGGACGTCATCCGCCGCCGCGAGAAATACGCGCTGCGCGCCGGCGCCTGGGCGCCCTGGCTGAGCCAGGCTTCGATATGGGCTGGCAAACGCGCGGACAGGGTCGCCTATCGCTTCAAATCCGCGCCGGCGGCGTCCGTGCTTGCGCCTTATCGGATGGGGGCGGCATGAACGCCGATCGCCATCCGCTGCTGCAGCATCTACGCTCGCCTCCCGGCCCGAACCCGCGGCCTGAGGTCTCCTTCATCGTCTGCACGCGTGATCGCGCGGCGGTGCTGAAGTCCTGCATCGATTCGATCCGCGCCGCCTGCCGGACGCATCCTGCCTTCGCCGCCGAGCTGGTGGTGGTCGACAATGGCTCGCGCGACGGTACGGCCGACTATCTCTCGCGGATCGCCACGACGTCCGACATGGCGCTGACGGCTATCTGTGAGCCACGGCCCGGACTGGCGGCGGCGCGCAATGCCGGGATGGCGCGGGCGCGCGGGCGCGTGCTGGTCTTCGTCGACGACGATTGCCGGCTCGACCGCGACTATCTCGTCGACCTCGAGCGGCATTATGCGAGCGGCGAGAAATGGCTAATCCGCGGCGGCCGCGTCGAGATCGGCGACGCCGGGGACCTGCCCTTCACCATCAAGCGCTGCGAACAGCGCAAGCGGCTGACGCGCGCCGTCCATCCGGGCGGCTTCGTGCTCGGCTGCAACATGACCATGCATCGCGATGTTGCCGCCTTGATCGGTCCCTTCGACGAACGCTTCGGCGCCGGCGGAGCGCTGCGCTCGGCCGAGGATACGGATTACCTGGTGCGCGCCATGCTGGCCGGCATGGCGGTGGAGTATGTGCCGGATATGACGATCTTCCACCATCATGGAAGGCGCGACCGCAGGGCGATCGAACGGCTGCACCGCGACTATCACTTCGGCAACGGTGCGCTCTGCCTGAAACACATGCGCCGCGCCCCGTGGCTGCTTCGTCACTTTTACTGGGCAACGCGGGCGGCCACGCGCGAGCTCTTCGGCGGTCCGCGCTTCGACCAGGAGCTCAGCCTGTCGCACTGGCCGATCGTGCTGATGAACCTGGCGGGCGCGGCGAAGTTCATGGCCTTGGTGCTTGCCGGGCGGCCTGACCGGCAGGAGCGGCCCGCCCAGGAAACCACCGAGGCCAGGGCCGAGGCCGGCGCGCGATGATCGAACCCAAAGCCCCTATCTTGTCGATATTGCAGCGCGCGCTCGGACGGCGTCAGCTCGGCCTGATGCCCGTCGTCGTCGTGCTCGGGCTTGCAAGTGCCGCGCTCGAAGGGCTCGGCATCGGGCTGATCATCCCGCTGCTTGGCATCATCATGGGCCATGGCGCGACGACGGGCATGGCCGGCCTCTCCGCCCTCCTGCAGAAGGTCGGCGCCGGGCTAGGCGAGCGTGAGCGGCTGATTGCGATTTCGGCCGCTATCCTCGGCTCGATCCTGCTCAAGAACCTCCTCGCCTTCGCCAATTCGGTGCTGACCGCTCATATCTACGGCAAGGCGAGCCAAGCGATACGCGGCGCCTTGGCCGAGCGGCTGCTCAATGTCGGCTATCCCTTCTTTCTCAGGCAAAGCCCGGGCCGCTTGCTCAACATCATCTCCAGCGAATCCTGGCGGGCGTCGGACGCCATCCAGGGTATGCTCAGCGCGATCGTCAGCGCCTCGGCGGCGCTCATCCTGCTCGCCTTTCTGTTGCTGCTCTCGTGGCCGATGACGCTCCTGGTGATGCTGGGGCTGGCGCTGGTGCAAGCGGCGCATATGGCGCTGTCGGCGCATCTCAGGGCGCCCAGCCGCAATGTTTCGGCGCGCAACAGCGCCCTGGCCTCGCAAATGCTGCATCTCGTCCATGCCGGCCGGCTGATCCGCATCTTCGGCCAGGAGGCGCGCGAGAAGGCGGCGTTCGAAAAGGCATCCGACGGCGTGCGGCGCGCGGCCTTCCTGCTCTCAAACCGCCAGGGCGCGCTGGGGCCGCTGACCGAAGTTCTGCACGCCATGCTGTTCCTGGCGGTGGTGATCGGCGCCTGGCTTGCGGGCTTGAGTTTCCCGCTGGTCGCCGCCTTCCTCATCCTGCTCTACCGCCTGCAGCCGCATGTCAGAGCCTTGCAGATGACCTGGAGCCAGTTGCAGGGTCTTTCCGGCTCGCTGGAAGAGGTGACCTGGCTGCTCGATCCCGATGGCAAGCCCGCTCCGCCCGAGGGCAGCCGGCAGTTCGCCACTTTAAGCAAAAAAATCGCCTTCGAGGGCGTGAGCTTCAGCTATGCCAATGAGGAGCAGCGCGCGGCGGTGCTGCATGCGGCGAGCTTCGACATCGTGAGCGGGCACTCGACGGCGCTGATCGGCCGCTCCGGCGCCGGCAAAACGACGATCGTCAACCTGCTCTGTCGCTTCGTCGAGCCGGATGCAGGCAAGATCCTCGTCGACGGCGCGCCACTCGGCGAGATCGACCCGGCCGACTGGCGCCGCCACATCGCTCTCGCCAGTCAGGAGCTGGAGCTGGTCGACGGTACGATCCTCGACAACATCACCTATGGCAAGGACGCGGCGACGTTCGAGGAGGCCCGCCGCGCCGCCGAGCTTGCCGAGGCGCACGGCTTTATCGAAACGCTACCCCAAGGCTACCAGACGGTGGTCGGCTATCGCGGGGTGAACCTTTCGGCCGGGCAAAGGCAGCGCATCGCGCTCGCGCGCGCTCTTGTACGCGACCCCGACATATTGATCCTCGACGAGGCCACCAACGCAGTGGACGGGCTTTCGGAAGCGGCGATCGTCGAGACGCTGAAGTCGCGCGCCGGCCGCCGCACCACGATCGTCATCAGCCACCACCGCAGCACGATCTCGTTCTGCGACGACCTGGTGATCCTGGAGCATGGTAGAGTGAAGAAACAGGCGCCGTTCACTGAGATGGCGAAGCTCACCATGGATGAGTTGTATCGGCCGGAGTGAGGAGCACGAGCAGGGGCTCGCCCGCATCGTCTTCGTCATCACTTCCTCCTCCGATGTGCCGAAGCGAGGACGGTTCTGGCGCAAAACGGTCGTTCCGAGGCGGCCGGAAGGGCTGCCCTACCTTTCCCTGAACGCCCGTGCGAACGAGTCCATCATCGGGCGTACCAGATACTCGAAGAAGGTCCGGTTGCCGGTGCTGATGAAGGTGTCGACCGGGGTGCCGGGATAGAGCTGGTCCGCCTTCACGCCGGGGGGCAGGGCATCAGCGATCTTCAGCCTGGCGCGGAAATAGGGTTCGTGGGTGGCCTCGTCGATCAACCGGTCGGCAGAGATCTCGCTCACCGTGGCCGGGACTTCCGGCGTCAGGCGCGTGTTGAGCGCCGACAGCCGGAGCTTTGCCTGCTGGCCGACATGCACCTGGTCGATGTCCTTCGGCCGCAGCCTGGCGTCGACCACCAGGCCCGAGGTCGTGGGCAGGATCTCCATGATCTTTTCGCCGGGCGCGACCACGCTGCCTTGCGAATTGTAGGTCGAGGAGACGACGATGCCCGCGGCCGGCGCGGTGATCGTCGTGCGCTTCAGCACCGCTTGCGCGGCGCGCATCCGCTCCTCGATGTCTGCGAGGTTGGTGCGCACATCGTCGAGCTTCGTCAGCGCCTCCTCGACGCGCTGCGTGGTCGCGCGTTCGGTCTGCGCCTCCGCTTCCACGATCTGCGTGCTGGCCGAGGCGAGGTCCGCCTCCAGCGCGCCGGCTTGGCCGACGAGGTCGGCCTCCGAGCGCAAAAGCTGCGAATATTCCCTGCGGTCGGTAAGGCCTCGGTTCAGAAGGTCGGTCTTGATGCCGAGCTCCTTCTTCACCACCTCGGCCTGCTGCTCGATTGCCGTCTTCTGCGCGTTCAGCCCTTTGACCGACTCGCGATGCATGGCGACGCGCTGCGCCAGGATCGACCGCTCCGACCGGAACCGCGCAAGCCTGGCGTCGAATTCCTTCTGCTGCTCGCGGATGAGGTTTTCGAATTCCTGCTGGAACGGCGCCGGCGCGGGCTCGGCGATCGGCGCCAGCGTGGCGAGGCCGTCGCGCTCGGCCTCCAGCCGCGCCGCGCTGGCCTTGAGCGCGATCCATTGTCTCGTCAGCCGGTTGAGATCGGCTTCCGCGGCGGTCCGGTCGAGCAGGATGAGGTCCTGGCCTTCCCGCACGCGGTCGCCTTCATGCGCCAGCAACTGCCTGATGATGCCGCCCTCGCGATGCTGGATCAGGATGTTGCCGCCGGTCGCCGCGATTGTGCCCTGCGTGATCACTGCGCCTGCCAGCGGCGCACTCGCCGCCCAAAAGCCGAAGCCGCCGACCATCAGCGCGATCGCCGCGTAGCCGGCGACGGCCGTGCGCCGGAAGTCAATGCGCGGGCGGCTTTCGAGGATGAGGCTCTGCGTCATCGTCCAGGACCCGTGGCGATGCTGTGCGAGGCGCGGATGGTCGGCGCGAACGATCCTGTGACCACCGTGTTCCGCTGCTTGCCCGGCTGGCGCAGCACCTCGGCGCTCGGTCCGAACGCCTCGATCGCGCCGCCGCGCAAGACCATCACACGGTCGCAAGCCGTGGCGATCGAGGGGCGATGCGTGATCACGATCGTGGTAACGCCCGCAGCGCGGGCCGCCGCGAGCACCGCTTCCAGTGCCGTCTCTCCGGCGCCGTCGAGATGCGTGCTCGGCTCATCCAGCACCAGGATACGCGGATTGCCGTAGAAAGCGCGTGCCAGTCCGATCCGCTGCCGTTCGCCGCCCGACAGCGTCCCGGCGATCATTGTCTGGTAGCCGTCACGCAGCGAAAGGATCAGCTCATGCGCCTCGGCGCGCTTTGCCGCTTCCACGATCGCGGCGTCGTCCGCCTGCGCGTCGAAGCGGGCGATGTTGTGGGCGATCGAGCCGGGGAAAAGCTCGACCTCCTGCGCCAGATAGCCGATATGCCGGCCGAGCTGGTTTTCGTCCCATGTCCTGAGCTCCGCGCCGTCGATCCTGATCGTACCGCCGCTCGGCCGGGCGGCCCCGACGACCAGCCGCGCCAGCGTCGACTTTCCGGCACCGCTTGGGCCGACGATCGCCACCGCCTCGCCGGCCTGAATCGCGAAATTCAACCGCTTGAGAATGGGTTCGGCGCCAAAGGCGGCATTTGGCGCGATGAAGAAAAGATCCTGTGCCGAAATCGCGCCGGTCGGGTCGGGCAAGACGAGCTTGCGCGTCTCTGCCGGCTGCGCCGCGAGCGCGGTCCCCAGGCGCGTCCAGGCACGCCTGGCCTCACCGAGCTGCCGCCAGGAACCAATCAATTGGTCGAGCGGCTGCAGCGCGCGCGACGACACCAGGGAGGAAGCGAAGATCATGCCGGCCGTCATCTGGCCCTTGAGCACCAGCCAGGCGCCGGTGCCGAGGATCGCCAGCTGCAGCATCATGCGCAGTGCCCTGGAAGCGCCGCTGAAGATCGCGTTGGCGCCGGCCGAGCGGTCATGCAGGGCAAGCGCCTCCGACACATGCCGGCCCCATGCGCGCGCGGCGTTCTCCACCATACCCATGGCGCGCAGCGTCTCGGCGTTGCGGGCGAAGGCCTGCTCGGCCCGGCTGGCCAAGGCCGAACGCTCCGCCGAGAGCGCATCGTTCCTGCCGATAGCAAGCTGGTTGGCCACGACCAGGATGACCAGCAGCGTGGCGCCGCCGAGCGTGACCCAGAACAGCAGCGGATGGATAAGATAGAGCAGGCCAAGAAAGACCGGCGCGAAGGGCAGGTCGAACAGCACCGAAACACCGCGCGAGCGGATGAAGGCGCAGACCGAGGCAAGGTCGGTGAGCGGCGACGGCGCATTGCCGGAACCGAGCGAAGCGGCGAACGCTCTGGCGCCAAGCCTGTCATTGACCGTCGCCGCGACGCGCTGCGTGTAGACGGCTCGGACGGCGTCGAGAAAGCCGAGGAAACCGAGCGCCGCGACTGCGATGACCGACAGATAGACGAGCGTCTCGACGCTGGAGGAGGGCAGCACCCGGTCATAGACCTGGAGCAGGTAGAGCGGGATGACCAGGAGCAGAAGGTTGATGAGCAGCGAGAACAGGCCAACATCGGTCACGGCGCGCAGGAACATCGGCCGCAGGCCGGCCTGCCTGATCGCACCCGGAGCGCTCTCCTGTGACATTGGCTCGGCCGCCTAGGCTGTGTGTTCGCCCGTGACGTTCAAATGGCTCTGCTGCAGCTCATCCAGCGTGTAGGCGTGGATATAGTCGATCTTCATCTGGGCCGGCGTGGCGAGATGGTCGGGCGGCGCGCCGGCTTGGCCGCCGATCGCGAGATCCACCAGCATGTACATCGGCTTGTTCATGTCGGACGGCGTCGCCGCTTCGGCGACCTGCATGCCGTCATAGGTCCAGACCAGCTTGTCCGGGGTCCAAAGGAGGCCATAGGTATGGAAGCCGGCGGTGTCCATGACGTTCACGGTGGATCCGACCATCGTGTGCTGGCCCGTCTGGTTGGTGTGCGCGGTCATCAGCAGCGAATTCGGTTTCTGTCCGTACATCTCCATCACGTCCAGCTCCGGCGGCCAGGAGCCGTCTTCCGGCAGCAGCCAGAAGGCCGGCCAGGCGCCGGCGTGTTCCGGCAAGTCGGCCTTCATTTCGAAATAGCCATAGGTCTGCGAGAAGGAGTCATGCGTGGTCAGGATGCCGGAGGTGTATTCGTAATTGTTGATCAGCGGCTTGATGTCGGCCGGTGCCTGCGCCGCGGTGATGGTGAGGACCCCGTCCTGCACGCTGAACGGATGCACCGAGCTGGTCGGGGCGTAATTGGCGTCGATATACCACTGCAGCTCGCCATTTCGGGTGAGCGTGCTGCCGTTCGGCGCCCCCCACCAGAAATTGGTGTCCCAGGTGCCGCCTTGGGCGTTGTGAAGATTGAGCGTGTTGAACTCGTCGCTGAAGGACAGCGTCATGCCGGACTTGTCGATCGGCAGCTCGAACTGGTTGGGCTGCAGCTTGTCGATGGTCATGTTCTTGAATTCGAGGATCTCGCCCGATCCGAGGTTCAGCACCACATTGGGTCCCGCTTGGATCATGTTCTGGTGGATGGCCGCGAACGATGTGAACCCGTAGCCATCGAGACGCACGGTGTCGTTCGAGGCGAAATTGACGATCGAGTCGCTCCCATTGCCCTTCGCGATGATGAAAGTGTCGGCGCCGCCGCCGCCGTCGATCAGGACATCGTTGCCTGCGCCGCCGTCGATCGTCTGGCCGCCCGCCGTGGCCGTGATGATGTTGTCCAGCGCATTGCCGAAGGCGTAGTTGTGAGCGTTGGTGACGACGAGGTTTTCGACATTGTCCGGCAGCGTGTAGCTCATCCATGTGTTGATCGTGTCGACGCCCTGCCCAGGGTTCTCGACCACTTTGTTGCCCGCCGAATAGAGGTAATAGATGTCGTCGCCGGCGCCTCCATACATGGTGACGTTGACGCCGCTGGTGGCCCAGATGGAGTCGTTGCCGCTGCTGCCGTTGAATGTCGGTCCGGACGTTGCCGAAAACCAATGATTGGAAGCCCCGCTATAATAAAGAGGAACGCCTACCGCGTTGACAACGAAACTCATCGGACACTCCTTCCGCGCTGCCCCGCCCGGATGGCTCGTTGCAAGTTCAAGTGCCTGATCCGAACCAACTTGCAGCACGGGCTATCGTTCCCGAAAACAAGCATTTAGTACAGTGAAAATTACCGGTTTTTTTATCGATATTTTATGCAGATAGAATAAGTGAGGCCTAATACAATTATGAGGCGAGCCGTTTTCAATTTTACTTAATTTTTGCAAGGTTTTGGTCCGCTCATGCTGCGCGAGAACGACGCCCGCCTGAAGCGGCGCTTGAGATAGCTCCGCCCGGCCAGCCCGCGCCGCGGACGCCCAGCCTGATCCTAGCTTAATATCCGCTCCTGCATTGGAAGGCGCACGGTAGGTGCGGGCAGAAAAAATTTGACAGCCTCTGTCGGATAGGCCGGAGTCCAACCGTCCTTGGGCCATCGATCAGCCAAACCGAAAAGGGATATCGAGACATGCCGAGCACCATTCAACTGCACCGCGTCCTGGCGACCAAGCCGGAGAAGGTTTACCGCGCGTTCGTCGAGGCCGATGCGCTGGCGAAATGGCTGCCGCCAAACGGTTTTACTTGCACGGTCCACGAGTTCGAGGGCAAGGTCGGCGGCGCCTACAAGATGTCCTTCCGCAATTTCACCACCGGCGACAGCCATTCCTTCGGCGGCGAATTTGTCGAATTGGTTCCGAGCGAGCGCCTGCGCTACACCGACCGCTTCGACGATCCCAACCTGCCGGGCCAGATCGAGGTGACCGTGATCCTGACGAAGGTTTCGGTAGGCACCGAGGTCAACATCACCCAGGCCGGCATCCCGGACGCCATCCCCGCCGAGGCCTGCTATCTCGGCTGGCAGGAATCGCTGCGCAACCTGGCCAAGCTCGTCGAGCCCGAGATCAACCAGTAAGGTCGGAGCAATTCCAGGAAAAGTGCGTAGGTTCCGGCGCCTTCGCCGTAACCTACTGGAATTGCGTCAAGATGAGAGCGGGCGGCGGTCGGTCTTCCGGCCGCCGCCTTACCCAAGGTAAGCAAAATTTCACCAAGTGCTGTTAAAAGCTGCTTCCATGGATCGCAACAAGAACAATGACCTGTTTGTGCTGATGGCGGCGCTCGCCGCCATCGCGATCTACAACATTGCCTGCGGCATCAAGACAGGCGAAGTCCGCGGCAAGTTGCATTGGGTCGCTTTGGCGGATGATCCGACACGTTTTTGGAACATCGTGGTCGGCAATTCGATCGTCCTGGTGGCTTCGATAGCCTTTCTGTGGGTGCTCAATTCCCGCAGACCCGGATAACTTGCAGCGCCGCCCGCGTCGTCCGCACGCGATAAGCAAAATTTCATCGGACGCAGCTAGACGTGCTCCATGGATCGCAACAAAAACGACGCCGTCTTTGTCGTGATGGCGGCACTCGCCGCCTTCGCGATCTATAACCTTGCTCGCGGCCTGAAGACCGGAGAGATCCGGGGAAGGCTCAGCTGGATTTCGTGTGCGGACGACCCAGCGCGTTTTTGGAACAACGTTGTGGGCAACGTGGTCGCCGTCGTTGCGTTGCTGGGTGTTCTTTTGCTGCTGCATCGTCGCCGCAGCAAATGACGTGTCGCCCGGCTATGCCGGGCGCCGTCCCTCGGCCATGCGGCTTATACTGCCCTTGTGATGCCGCCATCGACGCGGATGTTCTGCCCGGTGATGTAGGCGGCCCCGTCCGAAGCGAGGAACGAGATCGTCGCGGCGATCTCATCCGACGTGCCATAACGCTTCATCGGCACGCTTTCGCGGCGCTCGGTCGTCGCCGGCAGGCTGTCGATCCAGCCGGGCAGCACATTGTTCATGCGGATGTTGTCGCCGGCATAAGTGTCGGCGAAGATCTTGGTGTAGGCGGCAAGGCCGGCGCGCGCCACCGCCGACGTCGGGAACATCGCGCTCGGCTCGAACGCCCAGGCGGTCGAGATGTTGATGATGACGCCACCCTTCTGCTTCTGCATCACCGGCGTCACCAGCCGGGTCGGGCGCACGGCGTTGAGGAAATAGGTGTCGATGCCCTTGTGCCAATCCTCGTCGCTGATCTCGATGATCTGCGCGCGCGGCCCGTGGCCGGCGCTGTTGACCAGCACGTCGATGCGGCCCCAGCGCTCCATCGCCCCGTCGGTAAGGCGCTTCAGATCCTCATTCGACTGGTTGGAGCCGGTGACGCCGAAGCCGCCGAGCTCCTTGCCCAGCGCCTCGCCCTTGCCGGAGGAGGACAGCACGCCGACCTTGAATCCGTCCGCCGCCAGGCGCTTGGCCGCCGCTGCGCCCATGCCGCTGCCGCCCGCCGTCACCAAAGCTACCTTTTCTGTCGCCATGTCGCTATCCATCCCGGGTGTTTAGGTTGAAAGCGATCCTGTTAGCATGCGCAGGGCAGGGGATGAACCGGATTGGATTGCGCCAAGGCGATTGATAATTGGCGAAGGCGGCAGAACTGCCAATCTCCCCCCAAGTGGGGGAGATGCCCGGCAGGGCAGAGGGGGGCGCTGTCCCGCCGACGCCGCCGTGCCTTTTGATTTGGCGAGCGATCCAAGCTCGAACAACGCCTCATTCCTTCGCGCCCCCCTCTGTCCTGCCGGACATCTCCCCCACAAGTGGGGAGATTGGCAGTTCGAGCACCCTCAAACCTTGAAGCCACTCATCACCATCCTCGACATTCGCGCGCAGCGGCCGGGCTTCACGTCGCCCGCTTTCAGCGGCACGCCCTTGCCGGCAGCCACCGCCGGCTCGTACCAGCCGCGCAGCGCCTGGTCGGCGGCGCAATAGCCCCAGTTCACCAGATCGACCGTCTCTTCGCTGCCCAGGAAATGCAGCGAGGTGCCGATATCGGCAGGCGCGGTGGCGGCGGTCTGCACGAAGGTCGGCTCGGTCGTGTCGGGCTTGCTGGCGATCGACCAGAAGACGCCGCGCGTCGCCGCATAGCCGGGCCGGGTCGCGTCGTTGGCCAGGCCACGGTCGTCGGCGTCCTTGGCCGCCTGGAAGCGCGCCACCAGATCCCGACGCCTGAGCGAGCGCACCTGATTGTCGGTGGTGTCGAGCACGCGCTTCAATTGCGAGAACCAGTTCCGATAGCCGGCGCTCGAAGCATGCCAGGGCGCGCCGGCGTCGCTGACCAGAAGCCAGCGGCAGCGTCTCAGCGCCGGCTCGATGCCGTGATTGTCGTAGACGCCGCCATCGGTGAGCACGGCGCGCCGCGGCGGCACCGGCGGGCCGACAGAGGGGTCGAGCTTGTCGTTCTTCCACGCGAAGGGCGTGAGGTCGAGCCGCAGCGGCGACAGGAAAGGCGGGAAGGCCGAGGAGGCGGCAATTGCGAGAGCCAACGACAGGTCGGCCTGGTAGGCGACGCCGATGCGGTAGTCGGCGATGTAGCGCCGCGACAGCCGGAACAGCGAGCCGGTGCCGAGATTGCTGGAGCAGAACACGAACCAGGGTTTTTCCGGCAGGCTCTTCAACATCGGCCTCGAGCCGGCAAACAGATGTTTCTCGTAGCAGGCGGCGACTTCGCGCGCCGCGCTCGAAAACGGGTTGAGCAGACCTTTGAGGATCGCCGGCGCGTCGAGGAAGACTTTCGAGAACTCCAGGATCCTGTCCAGATAGATATTGAAATTGGCGGCGACACCGTCGACGAAGGCGAAACGTGGCCAAAGCACCGCCAGCAGCCCGGCGGCGATCGAGCCGCCCGAGACCGAGCTTACCATGTCGAGTTTCTGGAGCAGCCCGGCCTCGTTGAGGCGGCATAGCGCGCCGGCATGAAACAGCATGGCGCGGTAGCCACCGCCCGACAGGCAGAGGCCGAGATCGTAGCGCTCGGGCGCGCTGCCATCCGCGTCCGGTGGTGATCCCGCCGCAATCGGCTCCATCGCGGCCCCCTTTGCCTCTCCGGCGTCCTTAAGCCTGGCTTTGGGCAATCGAGCCCAGCACCGATGTTCTTGCAAGTGGGGGAACGCGTAACTTCACAAATCGGAAACCGGCCCGCGCCGACGGATGGGGAGGTTACCCGAAGCGGTCGGTACGTAGCGCACGGACGGCGCCTAGGCTTTCGCCAATCTCCAATGCCGCCAGAGGAGATGCCTTAGCCACTCACAACTCCTTCTCGGCCAATTCCCTAAACCCGTCCGGCACCGAGCGCGGGCCTTCCAGCGCCACCGTGCCGTAGCCGACCGCCTCGTTGCCGAAGCGCTGGCGGATCTTGTCCATCGCCCGGTCGGCGCCGAAGCGTGCGAGACCTTTGCGGCTGCCGGGCCTCAGCTTCTCGTCCGCCAGCCCGAGCGGCAGTTCGAGCTGCAGCTCGGCATGCTCCTCCAGATGCGAGACGGAGATGGCGAGCAGCGAGATGTCCCTCTCGTCCGGATGGGCGGCAAGCACGCCGCGCACCAGTTCCTCGGCGATCTCCGCCAGCATCGCGGTCGCCTGGATCGGCTGGTCGAGCGTGATCGAGCGGCTCACTGCCCGCAGATCGGCGAAGCGAACCCGCACCGTCACCGTGCGCCCGGGCCGGTCCTTGGCGCGCAGGCGGCTGGCGACGCGGTCGGCCAGATGCAGCAGCGTCGGCACGAAGACGCGCGGCACCGCCGGCTTCCTGCCGAGCGCCGATTGCGCGCCGGCAGAATGCGCGCGGCGGTGTGTCTCGAGTTTTCGCGGGTCGCGGTTCCAGGCGAGCGCGGCAAGCTTCTGGCCGGCGGCGTGGCCGATCAGCCGCTCCAGCGCGCCGCTATGGGTGCGCGCCAGCTGCCCGATCGTCTCGACGCCGATCTCGGCCAGCCTGGCCTTGGTCGCCGGGCCGACACCCCACATCAGCGTGACAGGCAGGTCGTGCAGGAAGGCGAGCTCGCTGCAGGGCTCGACCACCACCAGCCCGTCGGGCTTGGCCACCTGCGAGGCGATCTTGGCCAGATGCTTCGTCCGCGCCACGCCGATCGAGATCGGCAGACCGAGCTCGGCCTTCACCCGCTCGCGGATTTTTCGCGCGATCTCTTGCGGCGATCCGAACAGATGCGTGCAGCCGGCGACGTCGGCAAAAGCCTCGTCGATCGAGATGCGCTCGACCGCCGGCGTGAAATCGTCGAGCACCTTGATCGCGGCGTCGCCGAGGCGCTGGTACTCGGAAAAATGACCGCCGACGAAGATGAGCTGAGGGCAGAGCTCGCGCGCTTTGCGGCCCGGCATGCCGCCGCGCACGCCAAAGATTTTCGCCTCATAGGAGGCCGCCAGCACCACGCCCCCGCCGACTGCGATCGGCTTGCCACGCAATGACGGATCGAGCAGCTGCTCGACCGAGGCGTAGAAGGCGTCGAGGTCGGCATGCAGGATGGTGGCGGCCGCGGCGGTGTTCGTGGCGGCCATCGCGCGCTCCCATGGCCATTTGTGTGGCATTGCAGCATTAGCTGCGTCTTTTGTAAGGGGAATTAACGGAACATAAAGAGAACAAAAGAAGCTCTCTGTCAAGCCACCACGCTTGGCCGTGCAGGTTTCCACAACTGGGGGCGCAGCCACAGATAGAACGCCGGTTGTGCGCGTGACCTTTGCGCGGGAGACGCCGCCGCAGGCTGAGGAGGGATCGCCTCGCGAGGCGATCCCTCCTTCGCTTCTGAACGTAAATTGCGACTGTCTGCGCTATGCCGGCTTGGCGTATTGTTCGGCGCTCAGCACCTCGATGCATTGGAACGGCTGGTTGCCTTCCACCCAGGCGTCGTGGCCGGGCGGGATGGTGTAGGAAGTGCCGGCCTCGATGGTCTTTTGCGTGCCGTCGGTCATCCGTATGGTGATCGAGCCGGACACGGCATAGCCGACATGCGAGACTTGGCAGCTGTCGGTCTTGACCACCGGCTTCACGCATTCGGACCATTTCCAGCCCGGCTGCATGTTCATCCGCCCGAGCGTATAGCCCGGCAGCCGCACGATCTCGACACGCGTCTTGGCGGGCGCGCGGACCTCGTCGGGATTGTTGTGCGATTTGGATTCGAGTTTCGTCACCTTCATTGCAACTTCGGCCATGGTATCCCTCCCATGTGTGAAGCGGCGCCTGACGTTGCGATCGTCGGCGACCGCGACTGTATTCATAAGCCTTATTATGAGCGATTGCTAATTAATTGAGGCGACCGCGAGTTCAGCCGAATGCTTGGCGCATTGTCGTGGGAGGCTGATATTCCGACCCTCGGGCGACGGTCCCGGGCCATCTTCGGACCGAAGTCCCATCGCACGAACGCAGAGGCCTGAGACGCCTATTTTCAGGAAACAACGACGGCACCAAAATCATTGGCTAGCAAGCCGCCGGACAAAGTCCCTTCATCGGCGGTTGACCACGGCGTGCCCGCTATTCCTGCGATATGGCGGGCACGCCTTTCCCTGAAACCGCTCCTGGAGTTGCCGGCCGTGCAACCCGGTAAGATGATCGCCAATCTGTTTGCCGCGCTGCTTCTGGCCGGCCTGGTCGGCGGCGTCTTCTTCGTCTTCGGCAGGCCGCTCTGGCCCGAGCGCCAGGCCCGTATGGTGATCCTTCTTCCGATCGATACGATTGCCACCGGATCGCTGCGCCGAGCCTGCCTCGAGCCATGCCTCCCGGCCCGTTTCGATCTCAAGCTCGCGCCCGCCAGGCCGCGCGGATGAAACCGGGCGCGGGAACCAGTCCGCGCCCCGGGCCGTTGACGGAACGAAGGGATGGCGCTGGCGGAGGCCGCCATGGACAATTTCGACCTCATCGATCTTCTGTGCGTCATCGACGCCTGCGTGAGCGACCGTTCGGCCGGCCGTATTGTGCCGATGTCGAGGGCCGTCGAGGAGTTGCGCGTCCTGACCGGCGATTTCGTCTCGTCGGATGAGGACGCGGCCAACGCCTTGACGCAGGTCGCGCTCAAGCGCGGCTGCGCCGTGCTCTTCGACGAGCGAGCGGGCGCGGATATTGTCGGCTAGGCGCAATCTCCCCCTCCTCCTGGCGGAGGAGGTTGGCGCTCATTTCGCCAGGGTGATCATCCGGCCCGCATACGCTGTCCGGCCTCCGAGTTCGGCCGTGCAATCCGATTTCACGGCCGAGTTCCCCGTTATCGAGATGGTATCGCCGACCAGCCGCAGGCAACTGCCCTGGGCGTTCATGTCCGAATTTCCGGCATAGGTGATGACGGCGTCCGGGGCGTAGATGAAGCCGCTGACCACGGAGCCCGATCCGCCGTTCAGCGTCAGCGCCTGTGTGTTGCCGCGAGCCTGGTAGATGGCGATTCCGGCGTAGGGGCCGCTGGTGGGCGGCGATAGGTTCACCTGCTCGTTGGCGTTGATATAGAGTTGTGAGTTCTCCATCAGGAAGATCGTCACGCCCTGGCCGCTCAGGCTGCCGTTGCCGCCCGGCTTTATGGTGACGTTGCGCATGATGTAGGTGCCCGGATTGAGGGTGATCTTTCCCGACAAGGTCTTGTCGCAATAGGTGCCCGGCGAGAGCGTCACCGTTTTGCCATTGGGCACCGGCAGGCAGAGCGTGTAGGCGGGAGGAACGACGTCGGCCAGCGGATCGAACGAAGCATACTGGTTCTCATGCGGCGCGCCGCAGGAAAGCGTGGCGTTCGGCGGCGTCAGCCCTTGCGTGCCGCCGACCGTCGAGACGCAGCCGGCGCTGACGATCGCCGAGCCGCCGCGGTTGACGGCGTCGGGCGCGTCTGAATTGGCCGCGATCACGCAGCCGTCCATCGCCACATTGGTCGAGCCCTGCAGGTTGACCGCGCCGCCGGCATGCTGATCGAGCGCGAGCACGCAGGCTTGCGCGCCGGGCTTGAGCTTGACCGAGGCGGTGCGCGTCGCCTGCCAGGCCGGCATGCCGCTGATGAAGGCCGGCCGGCTGACGCTCGACGACAGCGAAATGAAATAGGCGCCCGGATTGCCGCTCGCGCTGGCCTGGAAGGCGGCGAGGCTGCCCGATAGCTCCTGCGCGTCGGCTGCGCTCATATTTGCGGCGAAGAAGGTCTGGCCGAGTTGCTGCACGTCGCTTGCCGACATGCCTGGCAGGTATTTCGTGCCGATCGCCAAGCCGGCCGCGTCCAGCGAGTTCTGCAACTGCGCGGCGTCGTCGCTCGTGCCTATCAGGTCGACGGATGCCGCCACGCCAAGCATAAGCGGCACCATGGCGACCGCGGCCGCGATTGCAAAGTTGCCGCGCCTCGATGCCAAAAAACGTCTCAACATGGACCCCATCCTCGCAGACCTGCGAGATGTGATATGCGCGCCGTCTCTACGGCCGATTTCCAAAATAGATAAAATGCAGAAAGAGCTAAAATGCATGGTTTTACCGGCACTTAAACCTTAAGTCCGATGTCTTATAGGCCTTAAGTCTTAGTGTGCGCGGCGCAAGGTGGGGGCAGCGGAGTGCTAGGGTCCCACCGGCAAAAATCGAACGAAATAATTAGGCATTCGTTCACATGGCAATGATGACCTGACGACTGGGATAGCTTGGGCGCGCTCGGCCATGGCCTTTTCGGGTCGTTTCTTCAGACAGTTTTTTTCTCGACTTTTTTTTCGACGCTTTTGCGAAGGCAAGAGCGGCAATGTCGCCACCATTTTCGCGCTCACCCTGCCGGTCGTCGTCGGCGGCGCCGGGCTCGGCGTCGAGACCTCCTATTGGTACTATTCGAGCCTGAAGCTGCAGGCGATCGCCGACGCGGCCGCCTATGCGGGCGCGTTGGAAAAGATCGCCGGATCCAACACGGATGCCATCACCGCCGCCGCCGCGTCATCAGCCGCCTCGAATGGCCTTGGTGCGGGCACCATCGTCGTCAACACCCCGCCGGCGTCGGGACCGAACACGGCCAAGAAGGCGGTCGAGGTCATCCTTAACCAGGATCTCGACCGGATCTTCACGTCCATCTTCACCCAGACAAAGGTGCCGGAGCGGGCGAGGGCGGTGGCGCTGATCACCGACGCTTCGAAAGCTTGCGACATAGCTCTCAGTCTCACGGCCTCGCAGGCGTTGCTCTTCTCCGGCAGCACCAACGCGAAGAAAATCGGCTGCATTGACATGGCGAATTCGAACGCCTCCGACGCAATCAAGATCCAGGGCTCGGCGGCTGTCCAGACCGACTGTCTGATTAGCGCCGGCGGCATGGTGCTGAACAATCCGCCAACGATGGTCTGCAAGGCCCCGATCACCCAGGCGCTGCCGGCGGCCGATCCGTTCGCCAGCTTGCCGGCTCCCGCGACCACGAGCCCATGCCAGAAGATCAACGGCAACAAGACGACGCAAACGATCCAGCCCGGGACCTACTGCAGCGGCATGAGCCTCAACGGCAATATCACGCTTTCCCCCGGTGTTTACGTCGTCCAGGGCGACTTGAAGATCAATGCGAGTGCCGTCATCCAAGGCAGCGACGTTACGATCTTCATGGCCGGCAGCAACACTGTCAGCATGAACGGCAACGCCACCGTGACGCTTGCCGCCCCGACCACGGGCACCTATTCGGGCGTGCTGTTCTACGGCGACAGGACGGGGACCGCCGCGCAAAGCACCTTCAACGGCACCGCGACCTCGCTTTTGACCGGCGCAATCTATTTTCCCAGGCAACAGGTCAACTATCTCGGCAATTTCTCGGGCGTGAATGGCTGCACACAGGTCGTTGCCGATACCATCCAGTGGTCGGGCAACTCGACCATCAATCAGGACTGCTCGAGCCTCGGGATGAAGGACATCCCGGCCGCTCAGTCGGTCGCGGTGGTCGAGTGAAATCCGCTGCCCGTCGATTGATGCCGGCCATTCGCGATGAATCGGGCATCGCCGCGGTGGAACTCGCATTTGTCTTGCCCGTCCTATGTGCGGCGTTGCTCGGAATCATGGACGGCTGGTCCTATGTTAACGGTTCGCTGTCGATGCGCGCCGGCGTGAAAACGGCGGCCAACCTCGTGATGGCTGGCTCCGCTGACGACAGCGCGACCCAGACTGTCGCGCTGGCGAGCTGGGAGAACAAGCCTTCCGACGCGCAGGTTACGATTAGTCGCATCTACAAGTGCGGGACCACCGTGGTCGATGCGTCGACCTTATGCAGTGGACCGAAAGCGCCGTCCGTCTACGTCCAGATTCAGGCATCCGGCACCTGGATCCCGCCCTTCACCTTTGGTCCATACCCAGACAATACCGCGATCGGCCATGTGCAGGTGGTCCGTGTGCGCTAAACGAAGACTCCGGCTTTCGGCATTTGCGGCTAATGAAGCGGGGGGCGCCGGTCTCGAATTCGCGCTGGTCGCGCCTTTTCTCATCATGCTCCTGTTCGGCATTTTCGCCTTCGGCTGGTCGATGAACAGCGTATCCAGCGTGCGCTACGCGCTCGAAGCCTCAGCGCGCTCCCTGCAGCTCAACAACACGCTGACGCAGGCCGACATCCAGGCCGTCGCCACACAGAAGCTTCAGGCGCTTGGCCTGCGGAATGTGAACGTCACCATCAACACCGATCCGGCGAGCGGCGGGTTCCGCATGGCACACGTCAACGCCAGCTATGCCTTTGTGATCAGCTTCCCCTATTTCAGCGATTACCCAATCAGCTACACCACCTCGGTGACCGTGCCCCTGGTCGGCGGCTAGGGGGACGAACGGATGTATCTTAGAATTCTCTAAAAAGCTGCAGGGCTGGCGCCAGCCAGGAATGCTAGGGATTTGCTGTCATCCAATATCAGGAGCGCAGCCATGACCTCTCTTGTTGGAAGCCAGCACGGCCCAGGCGCCGTGCATCAAGCGAGCAGACCCCGGGCGTCGGAAACTTTCCCGGGCAAGCGCGCCGAAAGCGTCGGCCACCTCGCGAAAGCCTCGGTCTTTGAGACGGACACCGGCGAGCCGAATGCGCAAGGAAAATCCGCGTCCCGGATCGCCCGGATGGACCTGACCGTGCTTTCCCCGACCGGTTCAGGCGAAGGTCAGGAGCCGGAGATGGCAACCGACACGCCGACCGAGACTGATGGCACGGAAGATCCAAATCCTTCCGCCTGATGGCCGGCAAAAGCCAGGCCCACTTGCGCCTTGTGGCTAGCAGCCTTCCGTTGTGGTTTTCATCTGGCCGGGAGCGTTGGATTTGGCGCTCGTGTCCTGTTGGCCAGGGGCCGCCTGCTTGGCACTGCCGGTCTGCTGCCCAGGCGCGCAGTCCTTCGCTGAATTCGAGTTGGTCGAGTTAGTCGTGGTCGTGTCTGTGCTCTGGCTGCTGGGCATCGTCGTCGTTGATGACGATGACGAGGTGCCCGACGACGTTCCCGATTGGGCCGTAGCCAGACCACAGGACAAAGCAACAAAAGCGGCAACGAGAAGAATTCGTTTCATGATGACTGTCCTTTTAGGCAATGTCCCTTCGCTTGTTTAACCTTGACCTCACGACAGGGTTCCGATGGTCCACATATTCCCGATTGCAGGGGATTGTCGCGGCGGCAATTGCCTCTTGGGACCATGGTCTGGCACGACAAGGGCCCTCATTGTTCCAAACGGCCCACGAAGGTTCGGCCCTTTGTATTTCCGTTAAATTTCAACGTGTTAAAGGGAGTTTTCGCGAGAATTTCCGGGCGATGGCAGCTATGCTCTCATTTCGCGACCGCAATTGCTTAAAGTTTATCCGACGTCATTAGGAAATTCTCATAAGAGGCTGCCTAGCGGTTGGGCGATAGTGACGATTTATCTGCGGAGAAGCACAATGACATTGCGAACGACACTTCTGGCATCCCTTGCTATTCTCGCGCTCGCGGCCGCCCCCGCGCTTGCCGGCGCCGGCGGTAACGGCGGCGGCCATGGCAATGGCGGCGGCCATGGCGGCGGCAACGGAAACGGCGGCGGTAACGGCAACAATGGCGGCAATGCCGGTGGCAACGGCAAAGGCAACAGTGGCGCCTCGCATGGTAAGTCAGCTTCGGCTAGCGGCCACAACAAGGGCACCGACAGCACGTCGGACGACAGCTCGACCGACGACACCACGACTGCCGCGACGCCGAAAGAGAAAAACCTTCACGCCAAGCTCGGCCGGCTGAACTCGCTGCAGCGCAACATCAACGCCTATATGAATTCCAAGAGCAAGAAGTTCGCCGGCATTCAGGCCTATGTGACGCAGGCCGCGGCGGCCCAGAACGCACAGGCCGCGCTTGAGGCGGCAAACGACAAGCTGGCCGCCGACCAGACCACCCTGGCGACTCTCGAGACAAATCTGGCCGCGGCGCAGGCCGATTCGACCACTTCGCCCCAGACAATCACTGACCTCGAAAATGAGATCACTGCGCTGAACGATACGATCAGCACCACTGACGCCCAGGCGATCGCCGATGCGCAGGCAGCGGCTGACAACGCATTGCCTCCCACCAATGAGTCCTTGGACGCGGCTCTTGCCGACATGGCCAACAAGCCGGTCGACGCCGACGTCACCGCCTGGGCCAAGGATACTTTGGCGGGCAAGATCGACGCGCAAGCCGCGGCCACGGCGACAACCACAACAACCCCATAAGGCCGGAAGAACCGACCGGAGGGCGAGCGAAAGCCGCCGGGCCTCGCCCGGCGGTTTTTTGTTGACAGGGCGACGGGCGCGGCGCGCCGGGCCAATTTCGGCAGTGCGCCGGAGCTCAGTCGCCTTGTATTCGATGGCGCACAACGCCCAGTGGCACTGCAAGGGGATTTTGACCGGTCGGCTCTGTTTGCGTTGGCAGGTGGCATGCGTTGGAGATTGGCCGAAACGCCCATCGCGATCGTCATTCTAGGGCGGAGCAAGGAGCGAAGCGACGCGCGAAGACCCTGGAATCCATGCCGCTACCTTCGCCAAGGCGTGCAACGGAGCAAAATCTTGCACCGAGGCGGCGCTTCCAAGTCACGGAATGGATTCTATGGTCTGCGCGCGTCGCTGCGCTCCTTGCTCCGCCATAGAATGACGAGGTTGGGGCGGCTTCAACCAATCCCCGGCGGTTTGTGCTGGTTTCACGGAAATGAATGGAAATTTTGCACCAGACAAACGGCAACCTTTCAAAATCCCTGCGTCGGGGAACTAGTCACTGACGCTGTTCTTGTCCTCCATGGCGCATGGCATGTAGCTGTTCCTTCGTCGTGGCCGCCGCTGGTTCAGGCCAGCAGGCGGGCCTTTGACGATCTGGGCGACGCAAACCGGCTCATTCGGCGTGATCGAGCAGGCGGGTGACGTCAGGGCGATCCCGGCCCTGCTTGACCCCGGCGTGATCTATGCCTTCCACGGTGATCGCGAACGTGCCGTTCTCGGTCCTGCCGATGAAGCCCTTCGCCTTGAGGTACCACAGGTGGAACTCCAGATGCTCGCGAGGGCAACCGGACAGGCGCTCGAGTTCGTCGTCGCCGATGCCCGGATTGTTGACGTCCCGCCGGCGCCTCACATAGAGAAGCGACAGCAGATTGGCCTGGATGACGGAATCCCGCTCCATGCCACCGCCGTCGCGCGCTGCTTCCGTGAGTTCGTGACGAAGACCCAGATGCTCGCGGTAAAGGATATCGTATTGAGCCCGTTTGACGGGGTCGCGGAGTGTATTGTTGGCTTCAACGATCTCGCTGAAGCGCGATTCATTGCCGGTTTCCCGATTGTCGGGGTGATAGCGCATGGCAAAGTAGCGGAAGATCCGCTCGATGGTCTCGGAATTGGCGTTCGGGCTTATTTCCAGAATTTCGTAGTAGTCGATGAACATGTAATCGCGCTTCCGAAACTACGGAAACCACTCCCCCGGTCCCAAGCATTGCCCAAATGCTGCGCGCTTGCAAGGCGCCGGTCCCGGTCTCGAACCGCCAAGGCCGGCGCGAATGCCCGCCATACGAAAATGTAACGTTGCGGCCACAATTGCGGGAGCTTTCGAGCCAAATTCGGCCACCGTCCTCATGACTATTCAACAACGTGAAGGCGTGGGACGCCTTGTATTCAGGGGAACGGACGCGATGGAAACCAGACATGGATATTCAATTTTTCAGATCGCGCTGCATTGGCTGATTGCAGCGCTGGTTTTATTTCAGCTCTTCTTCGGTGAGAGCATGACGGTCGTCGTGGACGCCGCCGAAGACGGCCAGCCGGTATCGGCCACCGACCAGGCGCTAGGCTCAGCTCATTACTGGGTCGGCCTGTCCGTTCTTGCGCTTGTGCTTGTTCGACTGCTCCTCAGGCTGGCATCCGGCGTGCCGGCCCCCGCCGGTCATGGATCGAGATGGATGCGGGTCGCCGCGCATGCATCGCACGGCCTGTTCTATGTGCTGTTGCTGGCGACGCCGGCAATCGGGCTTCTTGCGTTCTATCAGGGCGACCCTTGGGGTGACATCCATTCGCTTGCCAAGCCCGCATTCATCGTGCTGATCGCCGTCCACGTCGTGGCGGCGCTCTACCATCAGCTCTGGCTGAGGGACGGGACGCTGAAGCGCATGCTTTCGCCCGCTGGCTGATCGGGGAAATATGCTGGCCGGCGGCGTCTTGTGTCCGATGGCCGATCGGCAAAGGCTAGCGGCCGCGCGTCGGAAAAACCTTTGCCCCGTTGCGGTGGGATAAATTCCGGGCTCTATTACGTTAGCTCTGCTTGGAATTCGGGTGGCAACCTGGATGGAGCCGACCTCAAGCCCGGCTCCCTTTCGGCTCGCTTCGAAGGAGGCGAGCCATTTTTTTGCAAGACCGCCGCCAAACCTCGCGGCTTTGGCTCCGGCTTAGGTGCGTCATGGCTAATATGGCTCGCACGATGTAGACTGCGCAGAGTCGGGTTTACAAAGGCATTGGGAGGACAACAAATGCCACGGGTATCGGAACTCTTCTTCAAGACGGCCATCGTCTTTCTCATCCTGGGAGTCGCCGCCGGACTGCAGATGGCGATTTCGGGCGATCACGGTGCGTTTCCGGCGCATGCTCACATCAACCTTCTTGGCTGGGTCACCAGCGCCATCTTCGGCGGCTACTATGCGCTCAACCCGGCCAAGGCCGAGCGCCGCATCGCCATGATCCATTACGGCCTCTATACGGTCGGCATCGTGATCATGCTGCCGGCGCTCTACTGGATGCTGGCGGGAGGCCACCCGGAGATCGAACCGGTCGTGGCGATCGGCTCGTTGATCGTGGCCGCCGCGGTGCTGGTCTTCGGCCTCGTCGTCTTCTCGTCCCCAGAGACGGTGCGCTCAACGACGGCTGCCGCCACCCGCTGAGGATCCGTCCCTCATTAGCCGAGCGGCTTTTGCGCCGCTTGGCGTTCCGCGCCAGGCTATGCGACGCGCTTGTCCGCCTGTGGTTCAGGGTAACTTTGGAAACAGGCGCGACAGCAGCGCCTGGATGATGCCGTCCCGCTCGAACGGGCCGGGCAATTTGGCGGGCGAGGCAGCGCCCTCGCTCGACTTGGCCTCGTCGGTCGCGCCTTCGCGCTGGACGAGCCACAGCACCGCCGCGAAATAGCCCACCTGGAGGATGACGGCGGCAAGCACTGTCCAGCCCAATGCCGCCCAGACAGATCCCGTGGATGCAAACATCCAGCCGAGGATCACCAGAAGCGTAACCACCATTCCCACAAGAAACTGCGGAAAATACATCTGCCCATTCGAGCGCCGCGACCCCGTTCGGTCAACGACGATCTCGCCCATA
This sequence comes from Mesorhizobium sp. B2-7-2, assembly GCF_006440775.1. Taxonomy (GTDB): domain Bacteria; phylum Pseudomonadota; class Alphaproteobacteria; order Rhizobiales; family Rhizobiaceae; genus Mesorhizobium. Next base: position 75,145 of record NZ_VFTZ01000022.1, read on the forward strand.
TCTCTACCCATTTTGACCCATGCACCTTTTCCGGGTGGACCGCAAGCTTGAACGATTTGCCGGCGGCCCCATTGCCCTTTCGTCCGATCCTGACAGGGACGACGGACGCAGGACTTCCGTTGTGACAACTGGGAATTGCGCCGGATCGTTCCACAGCCGACGACATTCTAGTCGTGCCTGATGGACCACAGTGCATGCGGGCAACTGCCTGCTGTTTTGACGCCTCTTCGCAAAGAAAGGCCCGCCACCTGGGCGGGCCGTTGTCCCCTATGCTGACCGGATCAGCTCAGGATCACTACGATCTTGTAGGTGTCCGGGTCGACGATGACGATACGTCCATCGGCCAAGACGAAATACTCATAGTTTTCATAAGCCGGAACGATCTTGACGATCCGGGCCGGCAGACGGTGCAGACGCACCTTGTGGCGCGGCACCTCGACGCCGACGGAGATGTCGAAGCTAACGTCGCGGACCGGTTCGACATGGCTCTCATGAATGACCTGCGTGATCTGCGTCCTCTGTTCCACCGTCACGTTATTGATCGACGCCGTCTTGTTCTGGTCGGTCTCGACGTTGGTGTTGCCCTGGGCGTTCTGCTGGGTGGTCGTACCGGTCTTGCCCTGGGCGTTCTGCTCAGTCTGCATCTTGGTGGTGCCTTGAGCGTTCTGCTCGGTGGTCGTGCCAGTCTTACCCTGAGCCTGCTGATCGGTCTGGGTCTTCGTCTTGTTCTGGGCATTCTGCTGGGTGGTCGTACCGGTCTTGCCCTGGGCGTTCTGCTCAGTCTGCATCTTGGTGGTGCCCTGGGCGTTCTGCTCGGTGCTGGTGCCAGTCTTGCCCTGCGCCTGCTTCTTCTTCTTCAGCTGTGTGTTGTCCTGGGCGTTCTGGTCAGTGTTGGCGCCTGACTGACCCTGAGCCTGCTCGTCGGTCTTCATCTTGGTCTTGCCTTGAGCCTGCTCTTCGGTGTTTGCGCCGGCCTTGCCCTGGGCGTTCTGCTGGGTTTGCGACTTCATCTCACCCTGAGCCTGGCCGCCCGTCTTGCCGCCCTTTTGGCAATTGGCCGTGCCGGCCGTGCAATTGTTGTCGCCGCCGCTCGGCTGCGCGGACTCGGTCTGCGCCATCGCGGCGCCGCAACCGACGCCGAGCGCGATCATGCTTGTGATCAGCAGATGTTTCATTGGATTTCTCCTCGGAAAGTCGGTCCCTTCGGATGGGTAACCCAGCCCGAAACGCATTGTTCCGAAATTGGTGCCGCGGTCGGAGGCGATGGTCGCGGAACACGGCGGCAGTTGTTTTTGCAGGCGCCGGTCCAGTTTTGCAGGAACAAGGGTAGGCGAACGGCGTTACGGCAATGCCGACCCGCTGTGGAAAATCGCAGGCCCAGCATTCAGGCGATTCGATTCAGATCCACATAGGAGAGACGACCAATGAAAATGCACCTCACCTCCGCCGCCGCTGGCTTCCTGCTTCTTGCTGGCATTGGCGCTGCTGCCGCGCAGGATGTCGTGATCGCGCCGGAGCAGGAAACTGTGATCAAGGAATACGTGCATAAACAGCCGTTGGCCTCGGTTAAGATTCCGGGCGTCGAGCTGAACGTCGGCAGCACGCTTCCCGATACGGTCGAATTACACGAAGTGCCGAACGTGAAATACCGTTACGTCGTCGTCGATAACCGGACGGTGATCGTCGACCCCGGTACCCGCAAGATCGTCAAGGTCCTCGATTGATCGATAGCGCACCAAATCGGATGGCCCGCCGCCCGGTTACGGCGACGGGCCATTAACCGATTATTATTTTGTTACCATGTGCTAACGGAACCTTCCCTCAGCGCTTGAGTTAGCGGCTCTGGTTCACGTTGTCTCATAGACACCACAAACCGATGGCAACGTGATACGGGCGGTGGCGAACAAGTACGGGCGGGGCGAGGAGGAGTTTGACCAACATGTCGAAACGAGAAATCGGAACATCCCGTTCGCTCGGGATGCGTGTTGCCCATCTCAAAGCCAGGATGCAAGACGCCCGGATCACCGAGCATGAGATGAAGGCTTTCCAGAAGGTCGCGGCGATCATGGGGGGCGGCGAGGGCTCCCTACGCATTGAGGCCGACGATCTGATCGCCGCGTCCTTCGTTGCCGAGGGGCTGGGCGAATCGGCGCCGAACTGACAGCGGCCACCAGTCGAGATCCCGGATCGATTCAGCCGACCGTCAGCCGGAAGGCGGCGGTCTGCAGGCAAAATGGACGCCGGGAGGCGCCCGGCTTGCTCCCAGGATCAGCCGGCCAAATCCCAAAGCTTGCAGGACAACGCCGATCGCATGGCGTGAGTCCGAACGCGTCGAGGCTGGGCCTAGCCAGGCATGTGCCGGTTTGGTGGCCGGCTTTCGCGCGCCCGGATTCGCCTGATCTTCGCTTCGCGCAACACCGCGACGGGATCGGCGCCTGTCCATTCGATCCCGGCCTTCCGCGCGAAGGCCAGGAACGCCTGCCGCGCCTTGTCGACATCGATCTCGCCGCTCCGCGCCGCCTCGCAGGCGCGGAATGCGTTGGCGTAGCTGCCGCCCCGCATGGCCTGCGGCCATTCCTTGAGAAAGTTCTGCATCGCGGTAAGAGAGGCGATCTCGCGCTTGAAGCCAGCACCCACCGCGATGGCCACGGGGGGCCGAAGTTCGATGTCGCTTCTGATGGAGCCTTCCTGCATGACTGCGGCATCCTTTGGATTTCAAAGACTTGGGCAGTTTCAATGCCTTCCAATGCGGAGCCGATGCGAAGGTTCCGCCAAATCAATTAGTCGCCGCTGACGGAACAACACCCTGCCGGCGGCGTTTGCCCCGGGAGCTCCCATGTTCGACCTGCTCGTGTTTCCGCCCCTGCGGAGGCAGGGCGGAGCTCACCAACGCAACAGGAGAGAAACGATGAAAACCACCCTCATTCCAGCTGTCGCCGGCCTGGCTCTGATGGCCGGCATCGGCATCGCGGCCGCGGACGAGGTGATCATCACCCCCGAGCAGCAGACCGTGGTCAAGGAATATGTTCACAAGCATCCGATCGCCTCGGTCAATGTGCTCGGCCTTGAGCTTGGCGTCGGCTCGACCGTGCCTGACACGGTCGAGTTGCAGCAGGTTCCGGACGTCCAGTACCGCTATGCGGTCGTCAACGACCATACGGTGCTGATCGATCCCGGCACGCGCCGCGTTGTTCAGGTGATCGAGTAGATCCAGCCCTGGAAGAGCCCGATCCTCCGAAGCACTGGGCAAGGATCGGGCTCTTTTCGCATCCGGGCATAAGGCCTAAGATAGGCAGTGGTTTGGGAGGCAACGAAGCGCGGAAGGAGTCGTTGCCATGCATCATCCACACGTCGAATCACCTGACATCGCACGCCAAGTCGACAAGCTTTTGGCCGAGCATAGGACTGGCCTCCTGTCGATGCACGAGGCGATCACCCTGCTGCGCCAGCGCACGGGGACCGACCGCTCTGACGCGGATTTAGCCGGGTTGATTACAAAAAAGGCAGCGCATCTGGGCATCGCGGTCGTCACCGACGGACACTGAGCGAAATTGCCGTCCAGGTCGGTCGCTTATTCGTGATACCGAAGACGTCACGCGAAAATTCGGCTAATGTTCGCGCCGGGGAACCGTCCCAACATCAGGAGGCGACAGTGACGGACGATAAGCACGAACGCATTCGCCAGCGCGCGCACGAGATCTGGGAGCAGGCTGGCCGGCCCGAAGGCGCCCACATGGAGCATTGGGACCAGGCGGCCGCCGAGATCGATGCGGCCGGCAAGCCGAAAGCCAAGAGCCCGAAAAAGGCCGCTGCCGCCAAGGCCGACAAGCCGAAAGCGGCCAAGGCGGAGAAGCCCGCTAAGGGCCCTGCCAAGGCAAAGTCCCCCTCCAAGAAGACCAAGGGCTGACCGCCAGCCAAGGCCTGCACCCCTTTCCATCGGATCATGTGACGGTGCGACGCTCCGTGTGCGAACTGTGCCCGAAGGCTATGCCGACCATGCGAAAAGTCGTCTTGATCAAGACCATGTCGGTCGACGGATATGTCGTAGGGCAACTGGGCCAAGCCGGCCAAGCCAATGCTTGGGCATCACCGGGACCGCGGTGCTGAGCGAAGGCTTCGACCATGGCGGCCGGCTGACCGGCACGCTCGGCGTCGCCTTCGCCGGCAGTCACGTGGGCAGCAATGCGGGGCTGCAGTTCAGCTGGTAGGAAAGGTTATTGCCTCCCTTGCTTTCCGGCGTATCGCGCGACCGCGCAGAGAAAGGCAAGCGCTGCCATGTCGCAAGCTGCGCGTGACGGCGACGGACCTTTGGCGAAAAGCACCGCGTCGGCAACCGGGACCGTCAGGCCATGCTTGCGGGCGAATGAAGTGACTTCGTAGGGCTGATCGTCGGGCTGTATGCCGATGTCGATTTGCTGGTCCATCAAAACGAATTCCTCCCTGGTATTACGGCTTTACCCTCCTTCGCCTGCGTAGAATTAACGCCCGGCCGCTCGCCCGCGTCCACCAATTGGCGATTGTGTGAAACGATGCATTTTTCGACCCGCTGAGCCAAGGGTTGCAGCAGCATGATTGTTCGCTTTTCGGGCGACCCGGATTCCTTCCCTTCTACGATGAAGAGGTGAGAACGCGCCTCACCAAGCATCGCTCGAGCGGGCAAACCTCACCCCCGCGGCGATCATCGCGCTTTCGCATTCGCTGATCAGCCTGAGGTTGCGCAAATACCGCGCCGCCGTCTCCGGCAGCCAGGCCGCACACGCCTCGACATAGACGCGGCCATGCACCAGCGCGCCGGTCGAAAGCCGCTCCTCTTTTTCGGCGATCACCTTCAGATATTGCCGGATAAAGCGGATGTCGTCGGCGATGTCCTGGTTGGCCATGCGCCAGGCGCCGGCAAGGCGTTCGCGCTCGGCGAGCGGCAAAGGCGACAACAACGGGTGGGAGAGGTCGGCAAAAGCGGCATGGTTCGCGGTGGTCAAGCAAATCCCCTCAATGGAAGGGAAATATCGTACTTTATGTACGAAAAGCAATCAAGTAGGATTCGTACGATTTGAACGATACTGCATCATGAGAGCGAGATTCAGCGCAGGCGCATCGGAAAGTCATCAAGGTCTATGCGGGCTTGCTCGAGCGCCTTTCCCAAGACCAGATCAACCATTTCGTGCCTGTCCGGCTTGAGCAGGTTCAATCCCTTCCGCAAGGCCTCTCGCCAGGCATCACCGCGTCCCCAGGCTTCCGCGAAGGCATAGGCAAGGTCGTCCTGTCTGCGCATTGCATCCAGCGCCTCGACCAGCAAGCCTGCCTGGTGGAGATCTTTCTCCCGCTTGGCGGCGCTGCTTCGCTCGCGCCGTGCCGCGACGATCAGCTTATGGACCGCAAAGCGTTCGGGCGAGGGGACAAGCACCGGCACGCCGGAGCGATGCAGGAGCACCGTCCGCACAGGATCGCGGATCAGGAAATCGAGGAAGCGCAGCGGCTGAGCCGAAGCGCCGCCGAGCGAAGGCATCGGACTGGCGTGGTCCGTGTGCTCGTCGCTGCCTCGGTTCGGGGTGAGGAACTCGATCCGGTAGCGCGAGGCGTTCTCGTACTGCGTCGTACGGCCAGCATCCGTCCGGTGCGGGATCTCGCGGAATGTTGGGTCGACCGCCTTCAACACATCGATGACCGGCGGCGTGCTGTCCTCCACTTCGGCCGAAACGGAATGGAACTGTGCGAAGCCGGCATCACCCGTCTGCAGCGCGGCACCTGGAAGGCGCACCCCCAGATATCCGGCATAAGTCTGGAACGCGACCGTGCCGATAAGCACGGCGCGCAAGCGGAAGAGCCCGGCCCTTTCCAGCGCCTCGACGACGTCGCCGGTGAAAGGTTCGGGTGCGCTCAGGCCAGCATCGCGGACAAGCGTGGAGACCAGCTTGCGGCGGCTCCTGAGATCGTCCTTGATTTCCCTGAAGGTCGCGACCCGTTTGGCGATCTCGGGATCCTCGGCCGGGCCGACATAGCGCCGCGTTTTCTCGGGGTGGGTTTCCTCGAAATACCAGTAGTCGCGGCCCTTCACCGGCACGCGCACGAAATTGCCTGCCGTCGAGAAATCCGTCTCGAAGGAGGCATCCAGGCTGCGTTGCACCAACTCGGCATAAAGAGTGCGATAGGCGAGATCGATGGTTTTCATTGCCGCTCCCGGCTCCTACGAAGCTGTTATAGAAATTGTGCGATTTTCTTATAACTTGCGCGCCGTCAATCCAGATCGCAAGGCTATTATAAGAAAATTACAAAAATCTTATAACCACCGGCATCTCCCATAGGGAGATGGGCGCCTGGCCCAATTGACACCGCAAAAAACCGCTTTCCCAGCACCGCAAACAGTGCTTTAACCCGGCCATCCACAGGGGTGCTCCGTACGGTCGGGGCTGAGATGGTGGCGGCAAGCCTCCGGACCCTAAAGCTGATCTGGATAATACCAGCGGAGCGAGGCGGGCCATGTTTTCCGGCGCACAGATTTCCCTTTATCCCATGGCCGACGATTTCGTCGGCGTGATCCTTGGCGCGCTTGGCGCGCTCGATCCTTACCGCGACAGGCTGAGGATCGAGACAGACGACATCTCAACGCTGCTGGTCGGGCCGCCCGAGGTGCTGTTCCCAGCCATGCGCGACCTGTTCGTGGCGGCCGCCAAAAGCGGCAGGCACTGTGTGCTGTCGGCCGCCGTCTCGCGCGGCTGCCCCGGCGAGCCGGATGACCCGATCTGCCGCTCCGAGGAGATCGGCGGCCCGGCGATCCCGCTCGACGAACGCAAGCGCGCCGCGTTGCGCGCCGTCGAGGCCACGCTTTCGACCAATCAGCCGGTGGCGGCGCAATTCTCGCTCTATGTGATGGGCACCGGCGACCACATGGACGAGATCTATGGCTGTATCGACTTCCTGAAACAGTCGGGCGTCTTCGAACGCTCCAAGCATTTTTGCACCAAGCTGCGCGGCGACGCCGGCGCGGTCTTCGCCACTCTGAACGAAGCCTTCTGCCGCTTCGGGCCCGGCGCCGGTCACGTGACGCTCGACATCACCATTTCGGCGAACAGCCCGACCGCGGCTTGAGCGCAAGCTCGATCTATCGAGGTAGATGTCGTGGCTGTTTGGCTTGATCCATTGGGGGGAAGTGTCCCCAATCCTACTTCGCAAGTAGGGCATACGTCGGCGATTGGCGAAGCCCGTCGCGACGGCCAATCTCCTCCCTTGAGGGGGAGATTGGCTGTCATCTCGACCGTCGCCAAGATCTTCCCCGCCGCTGTCGCATTCGCTCTCCTCCTCCTAATTTGGGAACTCTGCGCACGCCTCGGCGGCATCGCCCCCACCGTGCTCCCTGCACCCTCGCGCGTGCTGGCGCAGGCCTGGGAGAACCGGGCGGCACTGGCCGACAACACGCTTCCCACCATGCGCGCCACGCTGGCGGGCTTTGCCTGCTCGCTCGTTGCCGCCTTCATCCTCTCGGCGCTGGTCGACTTCTTTGCCCCCCTGCGCCGCGCGCTGTTCCCGCTCCTGATCGCCAGCCAGACCTTGCCGCTGGTGGCGATCGCGCCGCTGGTGGTGCTTTGGTTCGGCTTCGGGCTGTTGCCGAAGATCCTGCTCGTGGCGCTGGTCACCTTCTTTCCGATGATGGTGGCATTGGTGGAGGGCTATGCCGCCACGGCCCAGGAAATCAGCCAGATGCTTGCCGCCATGGGAGCAGGGCGCCGGCGCATCTTCTGGCTCGCTCGGTCGCCGTCGGCGCTGCCCTATTTCTTCGCCGGACTGCGCATCTCCATCACCTATGCGGTGGTCGGCGCCATCTTCGCCGAATATGCGGGCGCGGCGAAAGGGCTCGGCATCTATATGCTCAGCGCCAAGAACAATTTCCGCCCCGACTTGGTGCTCGCAGCCGTCGCGGTCAGCTCGGCGCTCACGCTGACGCTGTTCGGCCTCGCCGTGCTCGCCCAGCGTCTCGCCATGCCATGGGAAAATGCAAAGAGCGACAGGGCGGGGCGCTATGGCGACAAGCCTTCCGGAGAGGGCCGGCCATGACGCGGCTCGAGCTCCGCAACATGCGAAAAAACTTCGGCGCGCTCGAGGTTTTGGCGGGCATTTCGCTGCATGTCGAAGAGGGCGAGTTCGTCTCGATCCTCGGCCCCTCCGGCGCGGGCAAGTCGACACTGTTCCAGTTGCTCACCGGCGCAATCCGGGGCGAGGGCGAGATGCGCTTCGACGGCGCCCGCTTCGCCTTCATGCCGCAGCGCGATGCGCTGATGCCGTGGCGGCGCGTCATCGACAACGCGACGCTGGGGCTCGAGGTGCAGGGCCTGAAGCGCCGCGCGGCGCGCGAGCGCGTGGCGCCGTTGTTCGCCGAGTTCGGCCTTGCCGGCTTCGAGCGCGCCTGGCCGGCCGAGCTGTCCGGCGGCATGCGCCAGCGGGCGGCATTGCTGCGCACCGTCGTGCAGCAGTGCGACATGCTGCTCCTCGACGAGCCGTTCGGCGCGCTCGACGCGCTCACCCGCGCGGCCATGCAGCGCTGGCTGGAGACGATGTGGCGAAACCATCGCTGGACGGCGCTGCTCATCACCCATGACGTGCGCGAGGCGGTGCTTCTGTCCGACCGCATCTATGTGCTGTCGGCGCGGCCCGCGCGCGTGGTGCGCGAGGTGGCTGTGCCGCTGCCGCGCCCGCGCACCAAGAGCGCGGCGCTTGCCCGCGAGGCGGCCGCGATCGAGGCCGGCATCCTCGACATTTTGCTCGGCGCCGCCGAACCGATTTCCCAACCATCCGATGGAGAAAACCGATGACCGATTTCACCCGCCGCCAGGCGATTCTTCTGGCCGCCAGCCTGCCATTTGCCGGGACTGCTGCACGTGCCCGGGCCGCCGCGCAAAAAATCACCGTCGCGCTCGACTGGACCGTCAACACCAATCACGTCGGCCTGTTCGTCGCCCGCGACAAGGGCTTTTACCGCGACGCGGGCATAGAGGTCGAAATCCTGCCTTATGGCGATACCGGCTCGGGCACGCTGGTGGCCAGCCAGGTTGCCGATTTCGGCATTTCCGGCTCGCTCGGCCTGTTCACGCAAAAGAGCGCGGGCGCCGACCTGAAGGCCGTCTACGCCGTCGTCCAGTCGGAGACCGGCCGCGTCGTCTTCAACGCCGACCGAACCGCGATTATAAGCCCGAAAAATCTCGACGGCCTGACCTATGGCGGCTTCGGCAGCGCCTGGGAGAACGCGCTGATCTCGACCATCATCCGCCATGACGGCGGCAAGGGTGAGTTTTCCACTGTGACGCTGGGTACCTCGGCTTACGAGGCATTGGCCAACGGCGCAGTCGATTTCACGCTTGAGGTCTCGACCTGGGAAGGCGTCGAGGCCGAGCTGAAAGGTCTCAGGCAGCGCAGCTTCCGCTACGCCGGTTGCGGCGTGCCGGACGAGCACACCACGTTGATCGTCTCCAGCAACGCCTTCCTCGCCGCCAACCGACAGGCGGCCGTGGCCTTCGTCCAGGCGACGCGGCGCGGCTACGCATTCGCCGTCGACCATGCGCAGCAGGCAGGCGAGCTGCTGATCGCCGCGAACAAGGATACGCTGACCAACCCGGCGCTGGTGCAAGCCTCGCTGAAGGCGCTGAACGACGAGCATTTCCTGAAAAGCGCGGACGGCGCCATCGGCACCATGGACAAGGCCAAGATGGAGGCGATGGGCGGGTATTTGTTCGCCTCGGGGATATTGCTCGATGGCGACGGCAAGGTGCTGAAGGAGCGGCCGGATCTCGGGGCGTATTTCAGCAACGAGTTTCTAGGGTAGGGTTAGGCCTAACTCTTCGGATCGGGTCGCACAACCCGTGGATTGATCGCGTCGAAAACCTGCTTCGCGTCAAAGGCGCCAATGTTGTTAAGCCCGGTGAGGTTTCCCACCTTTATCAATACGTCCTGGCCGGGCTTGACGATCTGATAGGTACTCCCTGGGGTGTATGTTGTATAAGCCGTGTTTCCGATGATGTTGGTCTGCATCATTCCAGGAGTCTGCCCAAATTCCTGCCTGCTTGCGTCCTGGCCGCCGACGATTACGAAATGTGTATGCCCGGATTGCAACGTGGTTTCGGCTGCTTTCAGCAGCACATAATCCTGCACCGTCGTGGGGTCTGTATAGCCATTCCCCCGCGCGGAGATACGGTACATGTCTCCTCCGATAGGAGCGGCCGCTACGCCTCCGGTGAATCCCATATTCTGGTATTTTGTCTGGCAACCTGCCAACAAAAGCAGAGCCAATAACACAATTAATTTCACTTTCATCCCCCAACCAAACTGGCCATTGGCCGTAAGCAATTCCTTAGAAAGTCGCGGTCTTTGCTCGCGTAAATGAGCGCCGAGAACTTTTTTAAAAGTGAACCGCTCTAGACCTTCTTGCGGCTGAACAGCCTTCTCAGCCACACCAGCGGCAACAGCACGAGGAAGGCGCCCTTCTTCAGCACCAGCAGCGCCAGCGCGATCAGCCCGGCGCCGGCGGCCTTGCCGTATTTGACCCCGAGCATCGTCGCCAAGACGCCCAGCGCGCCGTAACCGGCCACCTTGTCGCCGCTGGAGAATTCGAAATAGGAACTGCCGGCCCTCGGCTTGTAGGCGTCGGCCGACGCCTCGACGATCTTTTGCACGGCATCGCTCGTGATGTTGCCGTTCACCGGTACGATCTTGATTGGGACATAGCCCTGGCGGTCGAAGATCGAGACCGAGATGTTGATCGTCCTGTCGCCGGCCCAGTTCAGGATGTTGGCGTAGTAAAGGATATTCTTGCCCTTATCGATTTGCGGATAAAGGAGCCAGCCGTCGAAGCGGATATCCTGTCCAAGCCGTTGCGACTGCGCTTTGACCGATTCCTTGAAGCTCTCCTCGAGGGAACTAATTTCTTCGTTGCGGTCGGCACTGTCCCAGTCCGCGAGGCTGACATAGCCGTCCGACACGGGTTTTTCGACGGTGAGGTTATCGATCTCCGGCGTGAAGCCGAAGATCAATTGGTCGATCGTGCCGCACTGGTCGCGGTCCCAGCCGAACTCCTTCACCACCAGGTCGCAGCGGTCCTCCGGCTTCAGGTAGAAGGCGGCGCCGCCAGCCGGAGTGATTGTGCCTCTGGCGGCGCTCAGAGGCTGGGTAAAATTTTGCGGATGATAGTCCGCGTCCTCGGCATGCACGATTGCCGGCTGCGCCAGGAAACAGGCATGCGCCACCATAATGAAAATCAGGTTTTCCCTGACCGACTTGTTCATTACCCCCTCCCGCCAATGGGACCCAACCTCAAGCATCCGTGATATAAGAGTATTTCGAAGACAAGCACAAGACGAGAAGTTCCCCTTTTGTTCCTTGTCTCGACCATGGCCCTGCCGAACTGCTCTTGAGACGGCATGCCGCCGCCTAACCCTCACATATCGATCATCGACCGCTTCACCCGCCCGATGATCGTGATCGCGCCTTCCAGCTCCGGCGGCGGGATGTCGAGATAGGATGCCGGCTGGAAAGGCGGATTGTCGTTCGGGCGCCAGCGCTTGTAGGTGGCGCGTCCCGTCTCGTCTGAAATCACGTAGCAGCCATTGGTCACCAGCCGCTTGTCGCGCAGGTTGACGAAGATGATCGAATCCGGCGGCGAGATCTTGTTCATCGACGGCCCGTCAACGCGCAGCGCGATCCACTCGCCTTCCTCGAGATCGGCGGTGGGGATGGTCGGATAGTCGGAGAGGTTGACGACACTATCCTGGCTGCCGAGCTCGCCGGCGCTGATCCACGACACGATCGGCACATCTATGGTGACGGGCGAGGGGGCGAAATTGACCGGCGCCGCCTCTGCGCCGTCCGCGTTGAACAAGAGCCAGCCGGGGTCGACGCCGAACAGCCGGCCGTATTTCTCCGCCGCCTTGCGCGACAGCGGCCGGTTGCCGTTCTCGTGGCTGATCAGCGTGTTCTTGTTGATGTCACGCAAGGCCCGTGCCGCATCGCTGGGCGAGGCATAGCCGGCCTGGGCGCGCGCCTGCTGCAATCTGTGCCGAGAATCCATCATCGTACAAAATGCCTGAAAATTATCGTCCGAAGTGTACGATTTCGCTTGCGCCAATTTCGTACATAACGTACGCTTAGCGCATGAATGAACATCCCGCAAGCATTTCCGCACTGCCGGTGATTCCGGTGCCGCCCACGGGCATCTCAGGGCTTATCGATACCTGGCGGAGCATCGACGCGTTCGCCGCCATGCAAAAGGAGGCGGCATGAACGCGCTGCCTTTCCAATTCGAACCGCCGTTCGAACCGCCGTTCGAATCGCCTGTCGAATTCCAATCGTCCGGACCGTCCCCGGTCCGGGCGCATTCCGGGGCGCTTGCCCCGGATCCGGCTGAACCGCCCGCACCCCGGTTCACCGGAACGGCCGGAGCCGTTCCTCCCCCGGCTCCGGCCCCCAATTCGGGCATAAGCTGCATCCGCACCGAGGACGGCACCGTCATCCTGTTCGACCGGATGACGGGCCGCGCGGTGTCGGGCCTGACGCGGACTGCGGCCGAGGCCGCTCTTCTCCGACTGACCGGCGCGGCGCCGGAGCAATTCCAGAAAAAGTGCGAAGCGGTTTTCCGTCCGGAATTGCGCCAAGACAACGCTGCCGGCGCCGCCTGACCTTCAACGCCTTCGCTGACCTGACCACCAAACGGCCTCGCGGCCGAACCCTGGCGCTTGGCCTGAAGCCTGGCGCTTCGCCCCAAGTGCTTCGCAATCAACGGAATGAGCAGATGGCAGCCGCCTACACCGAGAAGGAAATCGACGAGATCGCCGCTTTGCTAAAGGAGGGGCTGTCGGCCTCGCGCATCGCCGGCCGCTTCAGCGCGCTGCGCGGCAGCCCGGTCTCGCGCAACGCCATTATCGGCATCGTCCACCGCAACGCCGGTTTGAGCGCCATCGGCTTCGCCAACCCCAAGGGCGGCCGCGCCGGCGGCAGGCCGAAGAAGCCCGCCCGGCCGGATCGTCCGGGCGGGCGGAGAAGGGTGGCCGCCGGAGAGGTGACGCTCTCCGAACCCGCCGCGCTTTCAAGGCATGCCGAATTGGTGGAGACCGCCGGCGCCGCAACCGCCAATCTTCTCCCAAGTGGGGGAGATGCCCAGTCCACCCTCCGCAACTGCTGCGCAGCCGCTGCGGAGGACGGGCAGGACAGAGAGGGACGCTGTCCCGCCGACGTATCCGCGTATGGCGCCTCGGTGAATCCGGACCTCATCACTGCCCGCACCCCCAAGCCCAAAAAATCCAAAGCCCGCAAACCCGCGCGCACGCTTCCGCCCGCCTGGCTCGCCCCTGGCACCCGCGAAAAATCCGAAGCGCATCTCTACAAGCTGCCAGCGCCGCCGCCTCCGGTGAACCCTGGCCGCCAGCCGCATGTAGCGGCCATGCGCTTCCTCGACTGCCTGTTCGGCCGCTGCCGCGCGCCGCTCGATCTCGCGCTGCGCCAGGATGCCGAAGCCGATCCCGTCGGCACGCGCCCGGGACTGGACATGCTCTGCTGCGGCCTGCCGACGTCGGCCACGCGCTCCTACTGCGCCCATCACCATGCAAGGTTTCACGGCCATCGCGGCAGGTGATGTGAGGGCGCCAGGCTCTCCTTCTCCCCTTGTGGGAGAAGGTGGCTCGGCGCTCTGCGCCGAGCCGGATGAGGGATGCCTCGCGCCAACATCTATAGAATTCCAACCCAAGGACCGCACCATGCCCCGCAAATCCGCCAAGAAACCCCAGCCGCCAAAGCTCCCCAAGGGCGAGGCCGAGCAGGTACGCATCCGCCGCGAGATCGGTCACGACTTCGCGCTGAAGCCCGACGGCTTCGGCCGCCAGCGCCTCACCACCGGTACGGCGGAAGCGCGCCGCATCTACGAGGTGTCGAACGGCGGCTACACCTCCACCGGCGGCGTCGTGCGCCTGCGCAATGTCGACCCGCTCACCGGCGTCACCTCGCTCAGCCGCCAGCAGCGCGAAGCCGGCCAGCGCTTCCGCGACGATTTCGAGCGTAGTCAACGCGAAGGCCTGCTGCCGCAATCCTGGAGCGAGCGAGTCGATAGCGGTCGAATCGGCGGCGGCGTCCCGGACCGGGTGCTGTCAGCCGGCCGGGCGTATGCCCACGCCGCCGCTGCGCTCGCCCATTGGGAAGTGGCTGAAGCGGTCCGAAAAATCTGCCTCGAAGGCCAGTCGGTGAAGGCCGTCGCCGAACGCACCGGCGACGGGCGCGACGTGGTGGTCAAGCTGCTGAAGATCGGGCTGGATTTGTTGGCGGTGCATTATGGGATGATGGGAAGGAAGGTAGGGTGAATATTAGAAAGTGCTGGTTGATCTTGGGATAACCATAAGCAGAGAACAAAACAGTCAAGTTGTCGAAAGATGGTTATTGGTACGATGAGTCGGTATTGTTGTTAAAGCAATGCAATCGGTTCGAAATGTAGCGGGTGGGGATATGCCTAAAGCGAGGACCAGACTGATTGCTTGGCTCCTGATAGGCCTGGTCGTGGTGGCAGCAATTAGCGTGGGGTTGTTGCTGCTGCGAAACAAATGAGATGGACAGAGGTGTACAAGCGCTGAAGCGAGAGGACGGCACCGCTGCATTGGCGAACCTGAAACCGCTGGCGCAGCTTGGGGATCGATCTGCCCAGATGCTAGTAGGATCAATCTACGCCTACGGATGGGGCGGCATACCGAAGAGTGATGCGGATGCCATATACTGGTTCCATCGGCTCGGTTCGAGGGGCCCGCTGGTTGCCGAGGAAGGCGCCGATCCTGCTGCGCCGTACCAGCTTATGGTTGCAAAGGCTTATGCCAGCGGCGCTGACGGGGTGAGAACCGACCCTGCCGAGAGTCTGAAGTGGCTGAAACTAGCCGCCGAAGCTGGAAGCAAGGAGGCGTCCGCGGCACTCTCCCAGCCTCAGCCTTGATCATCGCCGCCCTTTCTTCCCGGCCCGCTTCTGCTCTCCAAGTCGCGACCCTCCGGCTTCCCCTCCCACCCGAACACGCTCCGCCCGCCCAGCAAATGCGACTGGTCCATCTCACCCGCGACGATCTCCTTCAGGCTCGGCCCCGTCACGTAGCGCTCCATCCGACGGGACTCACCATCCAGCCGCCTCAGCGCCTCCAACTCTTCGGTTCTTCCGAGCCTCGCCTTTCCCACCGCCGATTTCAGCACGGCGATCGTCTCGTCATAGACTTTCAGCGGCACGGGGAAGGGGTGGCGGTCCTTGCCGCCATGGGCGAGGGAGAAGCGGGCCGGGTCGGAGAAGCGATAGGGGGCGCCGTGCACCACTTCCGACACCATGGCCAGAGCCCGCACCGTGCGCGGGCCGACGCCGGGGACCAGCAGCAATTCAGGAAAATCCTTCGGGCCGCTTTCGATGGCCGAGGCGATGTTGCTGTGCAGGCGGCGCATCACGATGTCGCTTTCGCGCACATCGTGATGCGCCGGCATGACGAGGTTGGGCAGCAGCGGCTGCGCGGCCGGTTCAGGCTCCGACCGCGGTTCCAGCGCGGCCAGCTCGGTCAGGATCTTTTCCGGGCTCATCGTCTTGAGCAGCGCGATCTGGCCGCCGCGGGCTTTCTCGGCGCGACGGTCGGTCAGGTTGACGATCTCGCTCTGGCGCTCGCCCTCGATCGCCGCATGCGGTTGGTCGACGAAGCTTTTGAGCCCCTCCGACAGCCAGTGGTAGCGGCGTGCCTGGCGGGCGTCCCCGTTCATGCCTTGCTGCACCACCACCCAGCGCCCGTCATCGGTGACGATGAAGCCGTGCAGATAGAGGTCGTAGCCGTCCTGCACGGCGGCGCTGTCCACCTTGGCGACGAGCCGGCTGGCGGTGGCCAGGGCATCGCCGTCCAGCCCGACGCGCTCGCCGATGGCAATCAACTCGCCGGGCGTCTTGCGCGAATGCGCGCCGCGCCCGCCGCAGACATGGATGCCAAGCTCATTGCTGAGCGGGTTGAGCCCCCGTTTCAGCGCGCCGATGACCGAGGTGGTGATGCCGGACGAATGCCAGTCCATGCCCATCACCGCGCCGAAGGACTGGAACCAGAAGGGATGCGCCAGACGGCGCAAAAGCTCGTCGCGGCCGTAATGGTGGATGATCGCTTCGCACAGCACCGCGCCGAGCTTCGTCATCCGATCGCCCAGCCATTTCGGGACCCGCCCGCCATGCAGCGGCAGGTCGGCGCTGCCGCTTCGCTGCGTCAAGGATGTTCTCCGTGGATGCCGGAGAATTAGATGGCATTTTGCCGGTAATTTGCAAGGCGCCGACGCGATCTCCCCCACGAGGAGCAGCGCAATCGCATATGGGGTTTATTGGCGAAGGCCAAAGCAACGCCGTCATCCTCAGGCTTATCCCGAGGATCCGCCGTCGCACGCGGATATAGCGCCCAGTTCAGGCAGGCCGGTAGATCCTCGGGACAAGCCCGAGGATGACGCCATTAAGGCATGCAGGTTATCCGAACTCCCAAAAGCCATATGCGATCTCCCCCACGAGGAGGGAGATCGGTCCGCCGGCCGCATCACCCGCTAATACCGGTAATAGTACCCGTGGTGATGCCTGTGGTGCCGGTAATGATGCCTATGGTGGTACCGGTGGGGATAGATGTAGTAGTGTCTGTAATACCGATGGTACCGGTAGTGCGGATAGCGGACCACGTAGCCGGGATAGTAGTCATCATAGTAGCGCGGCCCATAATAGCGGCCGCCGTAATCGTAGAACGGGCCGCCATAGAACGGGCCGCCGTAGAACGGATAGCCGCCAAACGGCCCGATCCCGAGACCGAAGAAGCCTTGCGCATCTGCCGGCGCGACCGTGGCCACTGCCGAAGCGATGGCGATTGCCGAGGCAAGTAGAAGCTTTTTCATGGCAAACCTCCTCCTGAAGGTTCGCACTGACAACGCTTGACGAGCCGAAAAGCTGCCTAAGACAGTGGGCCCGGCGCGAAAATCGGCGGGATTTGAAGCCGCGCCTGCTTCCCGGCGGCGGATCGTCTAGCTGCAGACGCGCACCTCCCGCGTGAACCTGTGGTCGTGGCTGCGGGTTCTGACCATTTCGATCCGGCAATGGCGGCCGTGCTTTACGACACGATAGCGGCTCGGCGGGGCAACATAGCCGCCTTCATAGTCGTTGCTGTAGGCCGGGCCGTAGCCGGGCCCGTCATCCTGATAGGGGCCGTCCCAATAGGAGCCGTACACCGGAGCGTAGTTGTAGCTGTCGTAAAAATCGCCGAACGGGCCGTAGTCGAAGTAACTGCCGCCCAGGAATACGTTGCCTGCATCCGCCGATGTGATGACGGCCGCTGTCGAGGCCAGGGCGAACACCGAGGCAAACAGGAATTTTTTCATGGCAACCTCCTGAAGGTTCACCCAGGACAACGTGCGGCAAGCCCACAAATTGCGGCGTCCTGCACAATCAGCAACATTTGAGGGCTTCGTGAGCGCGCGAGGCGCTCCAGGCACACGTCGGACGACAGCACGGAGCGGGCGAAAGCCGTTCCGCGCTATCCAACCAGGGTGACTCTAGTAGCCGTTGTAGCCGTTACCGCAGACGCGCACCTCCTCCACCACGCGGTGGTGGTGGCGCCAGTGGCTCACCAGTTCGGTTCGGCAATGATGGCGATAATAGCGGTGATGGTAGCGAACCACATAGCCGCCATTGTCGTAGTCGTCATTGTAGACATGGCGATAATAGCGGTGAGGGTAGTATCCGCCGTAATCGTCATAATAGCCGTCATCATAGCCCGGCCCGATGCCAATGCCCAGTTGCACGCTACCGGCGCTGGCCGGCGCGATCGCGAACGCCGAGGCGATGGCGATCATCGAAGCAAGTAGAAGCCTTTTCATCGCTGCCTCCTTGAGTTGCAGGACGCCCCTTCAGGGGATAAACGGTTTCGACGGGACCGGTGTTCCGAGGAAAATGCGCGGCCCTATCTCAGGGACGAGCCCGTTCGCAAATGCGGGAAAACGCTCGCTCCCCCGCAAGATGCACGGATCAGGGGGAATAGCGCGTCGCGCGATGTCGCAGCATCGCTCGCGCACCCTTGGCGCCATCGGCTATGCCACACCGACGTAAATTTCAACCGCAGGAGCTCCCATGACCAAGCAGACCATTCTCAAATTCGGCCCCGTCGAGCATGCCGAGGCCGGCGACCTGCCGGGCTGGATCGTCGTGGAGGGCAGGCCGACCATGCAGACGGCCGTGCAGCACACCACCGAGGACGGCAAGGTGATGTCCGGCACCTGGCGCGCTTCGCCCGGCACCTATCACGCCACCTACACCGACTATGAATTCGTCCACATGATCGCCGGCCGCATCATCATCACGCCCGACGGCGGCGAGCCGGTCGAGGTCGGCCCCGGCGATGCTTTCGTGGTCGAGGCCGATTTCAAAGGGACGTGGAAGATCATCGAGCCGGTGACGAAGCATTTTGTCGTTGTGGTGGGGTGAGGGGGCATGAGCTGCTGATCTCTCCCCACAAGGGCTAGGCTATTCACACATCTTCTGTGACTGGCGCGACTGATCAGGCCGAGGCTTGATTGCCAGGTGGTTCCCCCAATCCGTCGCTGCTTCGCAGCGCCACCTTTCCCCCTCCGGAGGGAAAGGAAGGGAGCGTTGCTGGA
>NZ_VFTZ01000023.1 GCF_006440775.1 Mesorhizobium sp. B2-7-2
CGGCATGGATTCTATGGTCTGCGCGCGTCGCTTCGCTCCTTGCTCCGCCATAGAATGACGAGGTTGGGGCGGCTTCAGTCCCCGGCGTTTGCGCTGATCTCACGCAAATGAACGGAAATCTTGCACCAAGACAAACCGAAACCTTTCAAAAATCCCTTTGTCAGGGTGCTAACTGCCGCACTGCCGAATCTGCGCGGCGTAATCGCGCGCCATCTGATCGGTGGCGCGTGCGTAGCCTTGAACGCCGGCGTCGCCCCGGTTGCCGCGGCCGTAGGCGGTCCAGCCGAGATAATAGGCCAGGTAGAGATTGTAGGTGTCGTTGCGGGCGACGCCGAACGTATCGGCCGTTTTTGAGTGATACCAGCCGACGAAATCGATGGCGTCGGCAAAGCGCGTGCGGCGCGCTGTCCAGTTTCCGGTCTCGCTTTGATATTGCGACCATGTACCGTCGAGCGCCTGCGAGTAGCCGGTGGCGCTCGAGACATGCGTCCACGGGATGAAGCCGAGCAGCTTGGTGCGCGGCGGGCGGGCATCGCTCTTGAAGCCGGATTCCTTGCGCACCGTCGCCATCAGCACGGGGACGGGAACGCCGTATTTCTGCTCGGTCCGTTCGGCGGCGGACTGCCAGTTGTCGAACCAGCCGTCATTCTGGTCGAAGACAGCGCAGACATTGTTGATGTGACTGGGCGCCGTCGCGCAGGCCGAAAGCGCCAGCAGCACGGAGACAGCGACAATTTTACTAAAACTCGACCTACGCATTGGAAGACGAATAGGCCGAAATCATAAAGGGAGTGTTGCGCGGTTCCTTAACGCGGGCGCGGGAAGCGCGAGGAACCGAGTATCGCTATTGCGACCATTTGTGACGCTATTCTTTTCATCGATTTTGAAAAATGCCGCCTTGGCTAAAATCACGCCGGCAAATGGCGAATTCCTGACAGCCCGCATGCGATGCCGGCGCTCTGATGCGGGCATGAGCGAACCAAGACGCAAGCGCGGCGCCGAGCGCACCAGCAACCGGGGACCAGCCGCCATCCCGCAACTGCCGGCGCGGCGGGTGGAGAATCCCTATCCGCCCATGGCGCTGCTGTCGGCCGACCAGATCGAAGCCATCCACCAGGCATCGATGCACATACTGGAGAATTTCGGCATCGAAGTGATGAGCGCACGCGCCCTGTCGCTGTTCGAGCGCGCCGGCGCTAAGGTCGACCACGGCTCGATGAACGTGCGCGTCGATCGCGGCATGGTCGAGGAGGCGCTGAAGTCGACGCGCTCGGCCTATACGCTGACGCCCCGAAGACCAGACCACGCCATTCATCTTGGCGGCAGCACCATCAACTTTACGCTCGTCGCCGGCCCGCCCAATGTGCACGACATGGAGCGCGGCCGTCGCGCCGGCAATCTTGCGGATTATTCAGACCTTGTGCGGCTGGCGCAGCATTTCAACTGCATCCACATGCTGGGCAACCAGGTCTGCGCGCCGATCGAGCTGCCGGCGAATACCAGGCATATGGACACCTATTTCGCCAATCTGACGCTGACCGACAAATGTTTCCACGTCTCGGCGATCGGGCGGGGCAGGGCGCTCGACGGCATCGAGATGATGGCGATCGCGCGCGGGCTGACGCTTGAGCAGATGGGAGAGGATCCCGGCGTCACCACCATCATTTCGGTCAACTCGCCGCGCCGCTTCGACGAGATGATGGCCGAAGGGCTGATGACCATGGCCGAATACGGGCAGTCGGTGGCGGTGACGCCGTTCACGCTGATGGGCGCGATGAGCCCGGTGACGCTGGCCGGTGCGCTGGCGCAGCAGAACGCCGAGGCGCTGTTCGGCATCGTGCTGACGCAGCTGGTGCGTCCGGGCGCACCGGTGATGTATGGCGCCTTCACCTCCAATGTCGACATGAAGTCGGGCGCGCCGGCCTTCGGCACGCCGGAAAACACCAAAGCCAACATCGCTTCGGGACAGCTGGCGCGGCGCTACAGATTGCCTTATCGCACGACGCCGGGCTCCGCCTCCAATGCCGCCGATGCGCAGGGCGCCTACGAGACGCTGATGGCTCTGTGGGGCGCCGTGCTCGGCCACGGCAATCTCGTCTACCACGCCGCCGGCTGGCAGGAGGGCGGGCTGACGGCGTCGTTCGAAAAGCTCATCATCGATGTCGAAATGATCCAGCACATGATGGAGTTCCTGCGGCCGATCGTGGTCGACGAGGCGGAGCTTGCGGTCGAGGCGCTTGGCGCGGTGCCGACCGGCGGCCATTTCTTCGGCGAACCGCACACGCTGGAGCGCTACGCCACCGCCTTCTACCAGCCGATGCTTTCCAACTGGCAGAATTACGAGGCATGGCAGGAGGCGGGCGCGCTCGACGCAACGGCGCGCGCGACGCGGCTGTGGAAGAAAGCGCTGGAGGAGTATGTCCAGCCGGCGATGGATCCCGCTGTGCGCGAAGCGCTCGAAGCCTATATGGCGCGCCGCAAGGAAGCGATCGGACAGGGCGAGCCGTGACTTTGACGTCAGCGCGAGGCACCCCCCTTTGCCCTGCCGGGCATCTCCCCCTCAAGGGGGGAGATTGGCCGTCACATCTGCCTTCGCCAATCGCCGACCTGGATCAATCGGCGGCGAGGTCCCCACTGCTGATCTCCCCCCTTGAGGGGGAGATGGCCGGCAGGCCAGAGGGGGGTGCCTCGCGCTGCCTTTCTGATTCAGTTCATCTCCCCAACTCCCTGATGTCAGAGAAAAACCCATGAAGTCGCATGCAAAGGTCGTGGTCATCGGCGGCGGTGTTGTCGGATGCTCGGTGCTGTTCCATCTTGCCCGCCATGGCTGGACAGATGTCGTGCTTTTGGAGCGCGACGAGCTGACTTCCGGTTCGACCTGGCATGCGGCCGGCGGCATGCACACCATCAACGGCGACCCCAACGTTGCCAAGCTGCAGAAATACACGATCTCGCTCTACAAGGAGATCGAGGAACTGTCGGGGCAGGCCACCGGCGTGCACCTCACGGGCGGCGTGCTACTAGCGGCGACCGAAGCGCGGCTCGACTGGCTGCGCGGCGTGGTGTCCAAGGGCCGCTATCTCGGCATCGACCTCGAAGTGATCTCGGCCAAGGAAGCGGCGGAATTGATGCCGCTCATCGATCCCAGCCAGTTTGTCGGCGCCGTGCGCAACAAGGAGGACGGTCACCTCGACCCGTCCGGCGTGACGCATGCCTATGCCAAGGCGGCGCGGAAACTGGGGGCCGAGGTGGAGCGCTTCACCAAGGTCGAGGACATCGTGCGCCGTCCGGACGGCTTATGGCGCGTCATCACCAACAAGGGCGATATCATTGCCGAGCACGTCGTCAATGCCGGCGGTCTGTGGGCGCGCGAGGTCGGCCGCATGGTCGGCCTGGAGCTGCCGGTGCTGGCCATGGAGCACATGTACCTGATCACCGAGGACATGCCGGAGGTTGCAGACTGGAACAACAAGACCGGCACCGAGATCATCCACGCGGTCGACTTCGACGGCGAGCTCTATCTGCGCCAAGAGCGCGGCGGCATGCTGATGGGCACTTACGAGAAGGCCAACAAGGTCTGGTCGGAATTTTCCACACCCTGGAATTTCGGCCATGAGCTTTTGGAGCCGGACATCGACCGCATCGCGACGTCGCTCGAAGTCGGCTTCCGCCATTTCCCGGCCTTCCAGAAGACCGGCATCAAGCAGATCATCAACGGCCCCTTCACCTTCGCCCCCGACGGCAATCCGCTGGTCGGTCCGGTGCGCGGCCTGCCCGGCTTCTGGGTCGCCTGCGGTGTCATGGCCGGTTTCAGCCAGGGCGGCGGCGTGGGGCTCGCGCTCTCCAACTGGATGATCGAGGGGGATCCGGGCGCCGACATCTGGGCTATGGACGTGGCGCGCTACGGCGACTGGGCGACTATGGCCTATACCAACGCCAAGGTGCGCGAGAATTATTCGCGTCGTTTCTCGATCCGCTTCCCGAATGAGGAACTGCCGGCCGGGCGGCCGCTGAAGACGACGCCGGTCTATGACACGCTGTCGGCCAAGGGCGCGCAATGGGGCGTGTCCTATGGGCTCGAAGTGCCGCTCTGGTATGCGCCGGAAGGCGTCAAGGACGAGTTTTCCTGGCGGCGCTCGACCGACTTCGACCATGTTGCAAAGGAAGTCGCGGCGGTACGCGACGGCGTCGGCCTGTCGGAGATCTCGAACTTCGCCAAATACAAGGTGACGGGCGAGGGCGCGGCCGCTTGGCTCGACCGCATGCTTGCCTGCAGGCTGCCAAAGCGCGGCCGCATGACCCTGGCTCCGATGCTGAAGGAAGACGGCAAGCTGATCGGCGATTTCACTTTAGCCAACATCGACGACGGCGAATGGTTCATCGCCGGCTCCGGCATCGCCGAGCAGTACCACATGCGCTGGTTCGAGGCGCATCTGCCGAAGGACGGCTCGGTGCAAATCGAGGCGCTGGGCCAAAAGCTCGCGGGTCTCGCCATCGCCGGGCCGAAGGCGAGGGAGGTGCTCGACAAAGTGACCCGCGCCGACGTTTCCAGCGAGGCGTTCCCTTTCATGGCGGTTGCGCGGATGGATATCGGCATGGCGCCGTGTCTGGTCGGACGCGTCAGCTACACCGGCGATCTCGGCTACGAGATTTGGGTGGCGCCCGAATATCAGCGCGCCGCATACCAGGCGCTGCTGGCCGCGGGCGAAGCGTCAGGCATCGGCCTGTTCGGCTCGCGCGCGCTCAATGCGCTGAGGCTCGAGAAGAACTATGGCTCATGGGCGCGCGAGTACCGGCCGATCTATGGGCCGCTTGAGGCCGGGCTCGACCGCTTCGTCGCCTATAGCAAGGACGCCGATTTCATCGGCAAGGAAGCAGCACTTGCCGAGCGCAAAGAGGACGGCAAGCTCAGGCTGTGCGCCTTCATCGTCGAGGCCACCGATGCCGATGTGATCGGCGACGAGGCGATCTGGCATGGCGGCGTCGTGCGCGGCTGGGTCACCTCGGGCGGCTATGCGCATCACTCGAAGAAGTCGGTCGCGATGGGCTATGTGCCCAAGGAGATCGCCGACAGACCGGACGGATTCGAGATCGACATCCTTGGCAAGCGCCATGCGGCGCGCATCCAGGCGGCGCCGCTGTTCGACGCCAATTTCGAGCGGATGCGCGGCTAGAGCAATTCCAGGAAAAGTGCGAAGCGGTTTTTCGTCCGGAATTGCGTCAAAACAAAAAACCTCCAGACGCGCACCCTTCGATGCTTCAGGCGCTGCGGCGGTTATCCAGTGCGAAGGCGCCGGACCCGGCGAAGATCAGATAGAGGAAGATGAAGCAGAAGGAGATCGCCGAGTCGCCGCCGTTGTTGACGGGGAAGAAGTCGCGCGGCATGTGCGCCATGAAATAGGCGATCGCCATTTCGGCGGCCAGGAGGAATGCGACCGGGCGGGTGAAGAGGCCGAGCGCCAGCAGGATGCCGCCGGCGAATTCGAGAATGCCGGCAGCCGTCGTCAGCCCAGTGAGGACGTGCGGCTCGGCGCTGACCGGGAAGTTGAACAGTTTCTGCGAGCCGTGTTCGACGAACTGCAAGGCGGTCATGATGCGCAACACACCCAGCGCCTGCGGGCTGTACTGAGCTAGGCTTTCGAAAAGCTTCATCTAAAACTCCATTTTACCCCGCTCGGGCCTTAGATTATCGCCCGGCGACGGACCACTCACATCCCATGGCCTGCCATCAACAATCGGTGACCGGAAATGGTTTCAATCTCCATATTTCTTCTCTCTATGGTTGCATATCTATCCTTATGGTTGTATTACCAGGGGTGACGCATCAAAAACCAGGCAGGTCCCTTAACCATGAGAAAAGTCGTCATCAGCCTATTCGCAATCTTTGCGGGCACCAGCTTCGCCGCAGCCGCGGATACCGGCTGCGACGCCTTCAAATGGCCGGTTGAACGTGAGCAGGCCCTGTTTCCGGCCGCACCCGCCGCCCAATCCGGCGCCATCCTGACGGTCGGCCAAGCGGTGGATTTCTCGCTCGCGGCTGTCGACGCGGTCAGCTTTGAAGTGCCGCCTGACCGTGCACCGAAAGCCGGCACCTTCGGCGCGACGGCAAATGTGACCGTGCCGCCTGAAGGCGAGCTGCAGTTCAGCCTGTCCGACGAGGCCTGGATCGATGTCGTGCAGGATGGCAAGATCGTGAAATCGGCGGCTTTCAGCGGCGTGAAGACCTGCCCGGGCATTCGCAAGAGCTTGCGTTTCAAGCTCCAGGGCGGAGCGGCCGTCGTCCAGCTCAGCGGCGCCAGGAAGGCCGATCTGAAACTGGCGGTGCTGACGCCGGAGTGATCCAGCGCCAGCCCATCGAACGGTGCTGTTATCGCACCGGCGCCAGCAACGCGAAATGCGCGCCTTGCGGGTCCAGGCACTGGATGATCCACTGGCCGCTCGGCACGTCCATCGGACCCATGATGACTTTGCCGCCATTGTCGGTGACGCGCTTGGCGGCGGCGTCGATGGCGTCGACGTTGAAATAGAACTGCCAGACGGGAACCGGCATCTGCGGCGGCTTGTTCATGATGCCGCCGCCGGATTCGGGGCCGGCGCCGAAGGTTTTGTAGATACCCATCTCGCCCATGTCGAACTCGCCGGCGCTGGTCCAGCCGAACTGGCTGGAATAGAAGTCGAAAGCCGCTTTCCAGTCCGAGGTGTAGAGCTCATGCCAACCGACATGGCCAGACGTGGTTGCCGGCACCGGCGGCTGCTCGGCCTGATTGGGCTGCAGGAACATGAAGGAAGCCCCTTGCGGGTCCGCGACGACGGCGAAGCGGCCGACGCCCGGAATGTCGTCCGGCGCGCGATGGACGGCACCGCCGGCGTCCTTGAGCGCTTGCGTCGAGGCGTCGGCATCCTTGGTGTAGATGTAGCCCATCCAGGCTGGCGGCATGCCCATCTTGGCGGGCTCTTCCGGCATCGTCATCAGCCCGCCGACGCCGCGCATGGCGGAGTTCACGACGATGTAGCGGGGCATGCCGGGCGCTTTGTCGAAGGGCTCGGCCCGCCAGCCGACAACAGCGGTGTAGAAAGCCTCGGCGGCGTCGAGGTCGGTGGTCATCAACTCGTACCAGAAGAAAGGTTGCGGGGATTTCGGCATGATCGGTCTCCTCACGGGTTCAGGCAGCTATCGTTGTTCGATCCATCCTAAGGTATGTTGATATTCAGGTGATGCCGGCCTGCAAACGCCGGTTTCCTGCGCTTCCGGGGCTCACGTACCTAAGTACGCTCCGCTCCGGCCTTCGCCGGCCGAAGCCCTCACAAGCGTCTCCGCTCTATGAAGGCTACGGCCGGCGTAGGCCGGTTCTCGAAAACCGCCGTTTTCGGCGCGGCCTGACCTGAATCTCAACACACCTTAGGACGATCCTGACGACAGAAATCCGACATCTGGGCCAGAATTCGACGACGGCAAGCGGCTTGAAGCGCGTCGCGCTGAAACGGATTAAGGCGGCGGGCTTTAAGTCCTTGTCTCGATGCATGTCGTTGTCCCAGAACCGCTGCACACTTCTGGGCGACATGCATTGGGCCCATGATCTTGCGTATCCGGCGCTTTTCGACTTTGCTGCCCTCAAAGAGGGGGCTGTCTTCATGCGTCGAATGTCGCTCACGCCAGAACTCGTAGCCTTGTGCCATCGCGACGAGGTCGACCCTGGTCCTGATGGCAGCTGGACACAGCTAAGCGATGATGATTTCCGGACGCTCGCCATGCGCCTGTCCGGCGAAGCCGACGACGGTCCGCTGTGGGTGTTCGCCTATGGCTCGCTGATCTGGAAGCCGGCCTTCGAGTCGGTCGAGCAGCAGCGCGCGGTGGCGCATGGCTGGCACCGCTCGTTCTGCCTCGAGATAAAGCGCTGGCGCGGCAGCCGCGAGCAGCCTGGATTGATGATGGCGCTGGAACGGGGCGGGCGCTGCGACGGCGTCATCTATCGTTTGCCGGATGGCGAGAAACCAGCCCAGATCGAGAGATTGCTGCGGCGTGAAATCGACGACCACGAGTCAGTCAGCTCGGTCCGGTGGGTTCCGGTGCGCACCGTGCAGGGTCGGCTGCGGGCGCTGGGCTTCTGGGTCGGCGTGACCGGCAAGGGCACTTCGCTCGGGCAGCCGCTGGAAAGCGTAGCAAAGATACTGGCACGCGCCTGCGGCCATGTCGGCTCGG
Organism: Mesorhizobium sp. B2-7-2; assembly: GCF_006440775.1. GTDB lineage: Bacteria > Pseudomonadota > Alphaproteobacteria > Rhizobiales > Rhizobiaceae > Mesorhizobium. The sequence goes on from NZ_VFTZ01000023.1 coordinate 8,201, forward strand.
GTGCCGAATACCTGTACAATACCGTCAGCCACCTCGAGACCTTCGGCATCCATGACCGCAATCTGTGGCGGCTGCAGGAACTGGTGGCGGACGAGATATGGTCAATCCATGGCCACAGGATCACAAGCCATGACACAGCAGAGTTTACTGAGCCGGCTATAACATGACTATGTTTATCATGTTTTTGTGCAAGCAATACAGTGGCTTGGCCGAAAATTGACCAATTGATAAAAAAATAAAACGTGCTAGCCTTCCCCAAAACGACAACAAGGGGAACTGGAATGGCGACTGGTCATTTCATCGAAGGCATTGCCGGCGGCCGGCTGTCTTCCGAGCAATATGCCGACAATTTTTCCGACCTGCATCCGCCGCTCGATCATCATGAGGCGCTGGTCGAGTCCGATCGCTGCTATTTCTGCTACGACGCGCCATGCATGAATGCGTGCCCGACGTCGATCGACATCCCGCTGTTCATCCGGCAGATCGCCACGGGCAATCCGGTGGGCGCGGCCAAGACGATCTTCGACCAGAATATCCTCGGCGGCATGTGCGCCCGCGTCTGCCCGACCGAGACGCTGTGCGAGGAGGTCTGCGTGCGCGAGGTGGCCGAAGGCAAGCCGGTGCAGATCGGACGGCTGCAGCGCTACGCCACCGACGTCGCCATGAGCGAGGACAAACAGTTCTACAAGCGCGCCGAACCGACCGGGAAGAGCATCGCCGTGGTCGGCGCCGGCCCGGCGGGGCTGGCGGCGGCGCATCGGCTTGCCCGCCACGGCCATGATGTGACGATCCTCGAGGCGCGGCCGAAGGCCGGCGGGCTCAACGAATACGGCATCGCCGCCTATAAGAGCGTCGACGATTTCGCCCAGGCGGAAGTGGACTATGTCACCGCGATCGGCGGTATCGACATCCAGAACGGCAAGGCGCTCGGCCGCGACTTCCAGCTTGCGGACCTGATCCGCAACTACGATGCGGTGTTCCTCGGCATGGGACTTGGCGGCGTCAACGCGCTGCGCGCCGAAGGCGAGGACGCCGACGGCGTCGCCAATGCCGTCGAGTTCATCTCGGAATTGCGGCAGGCGAGCGATCTTTCCGGCCTGCCGGTCGGCCGGCGCGTCGTCGTCATCGGCGGTGGCATGACGGCGATCGACGCCGCGGTGCAGTCGAAGCTGCTCGGCGCCGAAGAAGTGACGATCTGCTACCGGCGCGGCCAGGAGCACATGAATGCTTCGGAGTTCGAGCAGGATCTGGCCGCCGCCAATGGCGTCACCATCCGCCACTGGCTGCAGCCGAAGCGCGTCATTGCCGAGAACGGCAAGGTGTCGGCCATCGAGCTCGAATACACCGCCCTGAGCGGCGACAAGCTTGTCGGCACCGGCGAGACCCTGCGACTTAATGCCGATCAGGTGTTCAAGGCGATCGGCCAGAGCTTCGTGCCGGCGCATCTCAACAGCAGCGCGGAACAGATCGAGCTCGAAGGCGGCCGCATCAAGGTCGACGCCGAAGGCCGCACTTCGCTGGCCAAGGTCTGGGCCGGCGGCGACTGCATTTTCGGCGGCGACGATTTGACTGTCTCGGCGGTGGCGCAGGGGCGCGACGCGGCCGAGAGCATCCACCGGGCACTGGCCTCTAACGGGAGGGCATGAGCATGGCAGACATCCGTAACAATTTCATCGGCATCAAATCGCCCAACCCGTTCTGGCTGGCCTCGGCGCCGCCGACCGACAAGGCCTACAATGTCGAGCGCGCCTTCAAGGCCGGCTGGGGCGGCGTGGTCTGGAAGACGCTGGGCGAGGAAGGCCCGCCGGTCGTCAACGTCAACGGCCCGCGCTATGGCGCGATCTGGGGCGCCGACCGCCGCCTGCTTGGCTTGAACAATATCGAGCTGATCACCGACCGCGATCTGCAGACCAATCTGCGCGAGATGAAGCAGGTGAAGATGAACTGGCCGGACCGGGCGCTGATCGCCTCGATCATGGTGCCTTGCGTGGAGGAAAGCTGGAAGGCGATCCTGCCGCTGGTCGAGGAGACCGGCGCCGACGGCATCGAGCTCAATTTCGGCTGCCCGCACGGCATGAGCGAGCGCGGCATGGGCTCGGCGGTCGGCCAGGTGCCGGAATATATCGAAATGGTCGTGCGCTGGTGCAAGCAGTACACGCGCATGCCGGTCATCACCAAGCTGACGCCCAACATCACCGACATCCGCAAGCCGGCCCGGGCGGCGCATGCCGGCGGCACCGATGCCGTGTCGCTGATCAATACCATCAACTCGATCACCGGCGTCGATCTCGACAATTTCGCGCCGCAGCCGACCATCGACGGCAAGGGCTCGCATGGCGGCTATTGCGGCCCAGCGGTGAAGCCGATCGCCATGAACATGGTGGCCGAGATCGCGCGCGATCCCGAAACCCGCGGCCTGCCGATCTCCGGCATCGGCGGCATCACCACCTGGCGCGACGCCGCCGAATTCATGGCGCTCGGCGCCGGCAATGTGCAGGTCTGCACGGCGGCGATGACCTATGGCTTCAAGATCGTACAGGAGATGATCGCGGGGCTGGAGAACTGGATGGACGAGAAGGGCCATGCGTCGCTCTCCGACATCATCGGCCGGGCCACGCCCAATGTCACCGACTGGCAGTATCTCAACCTCAACTATGTCGCCAAGGCGCATATCGACCAGGATGCCTGCATCAAATGCGGCCGCTGCCACATCGCCTGCGAGGACACCTCGCACCAGGCGATCACCAGCATGGTCGATGGTGTGAGGCATTTCGAGGTGATCGAAGCCGAATGCGTCGGCTGCAACCTCTGCGTCAATGTCTGTCCGGTGGAGGGCTGCATCACCATGCAGCCGCTGGCCGCCGGCGTGCTCGACCAGCGCACCGGCTTGCCGGTGTCGCCGATCTACGCCAACTGGACGACGCACCCCAACAATCCGATGGCCAAGGTGGCCGCGGAGTAGGCTTGGTTCTCGCCCCACGTAGTGGGCTACGCTATGCACACATCTTCTGTGACTGGCGCGACTGATCGACCTGAGGCTTGATTGCCACGTGGTTCCCCCAATCAGTCGCTGCTTCGCAGCGCCACCTTTCCCCCCTCCGGAGGGAAAGGAAGGGAGCGTTGCTGGAAGGGCGTTGACGAAAGAAAGCTTGGCGCCTTCCTCTACCCCGTCGATCGGGGGAGAGGTGGCTCGGCGAAGCCGAGACGGAGTGGGGGTCGACCAGCGCTACATAAGACAATGCATGCGCCAAGCTGCCATACACGGCATGCGCGAAGCTGCCAAGCACGCTATCGCCAAAGGCCAGCCGCTTGGAAATGTGTGCATGCCGTAGACGAAGTGGGGAGAGGTGGCCCGGCGAAGCCGGGACGGAGAGAGGCCTTCGGACCGCTGGGAATTGCCGGACGGTTCCTGACCGCCTTTCCATCCCGCTCGCGTCTCTTCCTTCATCGATTCTGACGTCGCAAAGGTCGTCTCCCCCTCTCCGTCCCGGCTTCGCCGGGCCACCTCTCCCCCGCTTTGCGGGGTGCGAGGAATCCAAGTCGTGCGAAGCGCCGCTCTCATATTGCCGTTGCGAATTGGCGGGCAATTTTGGTTTTCCATATTGCAGATAGGATTTATCCAAGATAAAGTATATCCATGATTAGGAGATCAGCACAATGAAACTGGGCGATGGCGTCGAGGCGGCCATCCATTGCGCGGCGACGCTGGCCAGCGTCGATGGCAACAGCACGATGCCCGGTGCCGCGCTCGCCGAGTGCTTCGGGTTATCGCCGAGCTATCTCCTGAAACATCTCAATCAACTGACGGCGGCGCGCATCCTGGAATCGGTGCCGGGGCCGGCGGGCGGCTACAGGCTGGCGCGGGCGGCCGAGCGCATCACGCTGCTCGACATTGTGCTTGCAGTGGAGGGCAGGGAGCCCGCCTTCCGCTGCGGCGAGATCCGCCAGCGCGGCCCGGTCAAGATCAATGCCTCCGCCTATGTGAAGCCCTGCGGCATCAATGCCGCGATGCTCAAGGCCGAGCGCGCCTATCGGGCGGCGCTCGCCGAAGTGAAGCTGTCCGACATCGTGGCGGAGTACGCGGCCGAAGGCGATCCGCGATCCTATGCCGCGAGTTGCGCCTTCGTCGAGCGTCACCAGCGGCGCCAGAAATCCGCTTCACCGAAGCAGATTTGAACCTCTAACCCACCCCAAGCCCGAAAGGAAAAGACGATGAAACCGAGACTGCAGTTCTTTGCCAAGGCGCCGGAAATCATGAAGGCGGTATCGGGGCTCAACAAGGCCGTCGACGAATGCGGGTTGGAGGTCAGCCTGCTGCACCTGATCAAGCTCAGGGCGTCGCAGATCAATGGCTGCTCATACTGCGTCGAAATGCACAGTCGCGAGGCGCGACGCGACGGCGAGACCGAAACACGTCTTTATCTCGTCGCCGCCTGGAAGGAATCGCCGCTGTTTTCCGAGCGCGAACGGGCCGCCCTCGCATGGACCGAGGCCGTGACGCTGATCGCCGACAATGGCGTATCGGACGAACTCTATGCCCGCACGCTCGAGCACTTCTCGGAAGAGGAACTGGTCAAGCTCTCGGTCGCGCTCGGCATGATCAACACCTGGAACCGGCTGTGCATTCCCTTCCACGCCATCCATCCGATACCGGCCGCCAAGGCCGCCTGATCGGACGGCCTAGCGCGCGGATGAGAGATCCGCGCGCCCTATTGTTCACGCCGCGTAGCGCAGACCGCCGTCGCAGGTCAGCACCTGGCCGGTCATGAAGCTGTTCGAGACCAGGAAGGCGATAGCTTCGGCGACGTCCTCGGCGCGGCCGATACGGCCGACCGGCGTCTTGCCGGCATATTCGGCGAACACCGCCTGCCGCTGATCGTCCGGCAAAAAGTCCCACCAGGGGGTGTCGATGACACCGGGCGCCACGACGTTGACACGCAAAGGCTTCAGCTCGACGGCGAGGATCGGCGCGACGGTAAGCAGCATGCCGTTGATGGCGCCGATGCCGGCGACGCCGGGCGCGGCAATCTGCGCCGACACGGCTGAGATGAAAGTCACCGAGCCGGCTTTGTTCAAGGTCGGCAGGGCCGCCTGCAGGCAGGAGAGTTGCGGCCGGATCTTTTCATCGACGCCGCTGCCGATATCGGCGAGGTCGAGCGTCGCGAACGGTCCCAGTCCCTTGCCGCCGCTCGCGGCGAGAACCAGATGATCGAATGGCCCGAGGCGCTCGAAGAAATTCCGGACCTCGTCCGGTTTGGTGGCGTCGAACGCTGCCTTGTCGACGGTGCCGTCGAGGCTTTTCCAGGCGCTCTTCAGCTTCTCCTCGCTGCGGCCGGTGATCGTGACTTTCATCGCAGGGCTGACCAGCTTCTTGGCCGTGGCAAGGCCGATGCCGGACGAGCCGCCGATTATGACGCAGTGTTCGGTGGTCTCGCTCATGAGTGCTTTTCCCTGGATGTTGCGGAAGATTGTCCGATCAATTCGAGGCTAAGCGCGCGCAGCCGGCGGCGGGCTTTCTCGTCATAGGCTTGCGGGTCGGCGCGCGATTCACGCTGGCCGTCGAAGTAGCGGCCGCTGCGGCCTTCGAGCGCCGGCGACGTTGCCAGGTTGAGAATGGCGTCGGCGCCGGTCTCGACCGAGCTCCATGGCGTGACGCCCGCCTGCCGGACCATGGTGGTGTCCATATAGCTTGCCGGATGCAAGGCGTTGACCGTGACGCCGGTGCCGTCGAGTTGTTCCGCCAGGTCGACGGTGAACAGGATCTGCGCCAACTTGCTCTGGCAGTAGGCGCGCACGCCGCTATAGCCATTTGTCAGCATGACGTCGTCGAAGTCGATCGCCTGCTGGCCGGCCGAGGCGACATTGACGATGCGCGCCGGCGCGCTTGCCTTGATGAGCGGCAAGAGCTCCGACGTCAGCAGAAAGCCGGCGAGATAGTTGACGGCGAAGCGCAACTCGTAGCCGTCGGCGCTGACCTGCCGGCTGGCGGCCTGGCCGCCGGTGCCGACGCCGGCATTGTTGATCAGGACGTTGAGCCGATCGGTCCTGGCGCGCACCGCTTCGGCGAGGCGACGCACCTCGGCAAGCGACGAAAGATCGGCGATGAGAAATTCGGCCTTGCCACCCTTTGCTTCGATGGCGGCGACGGTGGCTTTGCCACGGCCTTCATCGCGGCCATGCACCAGCACGCGGGCGCCGGCGGCGCCGAGCCGCTCGGCGACCACGCGGCCGACGCCGTCGGTCGAGCCGGTGACGAGAATTGTTTTTTCGTTGAGTTCCATGTCCGGAGCCTCCTTGCGCTGCTCTGAACGCAAAGATGGGACATCGCGCGGGGCGCAAACAGTTCAAACTTTATCCTGGTATCGGTACTGCTATAATAGGTGCATGGACGCCGTCATCCATTCTCCCGAAGATCACCGCCGGCGCGAGCTCGGCGCCTTCCTGCGTTCCCGTCGCGAGCGGCTTTCGCCGGATACCGCCGGCATCGCCTGCGGCGCGCGGCGGCGCACGCCGGGCCTGCGGCGCGAGGAAGTGGCGATGATCGCCGGCGTCGGCACCACTTGGTACACCTGGCTGGAGCAGGGCAGGGATGTGCGGCCTTCGGTCGAGGTGCTGTCGGCGCTCTGCCAGGCGTTGCGGCTCGACGCCGCCGAGCAGCGGCATCTGTTCACGCTCGCCGGCCGCCAGCAGCCGGAGCGGCGGCGCATCGTGCAGGGCAAGGTCGATGGACCCTTGCTGCACATGCTGCAGAGCCTGGTCCTGCAGCCCGCCTATGTCGTCGGCCCGCGCTGGGACGTGCTGGCATGGAACGACGCGGCGGTCGCCATTTTCGGCGATTACGGCCTGCTGGAGGGCGACGCCCGCAACATCATCCACGGCGTCTTCACCGATCCGCACCGGCGGCATCTGCTGGTGGATTGGGAACAGCTGGCGCGCGCGACCCTTGCCGCCTTCCGCGCCGAGAGCGCGAAATACACCGGCGATCCGGATTTCGAACGGCTGATCGAGTTGATGATGCGCTCAAGCCCCGAGTTCCGCGAATGGTGGCCGCAGCGCGATGTGGTGCATCGGCTCTCCGGCCTGAAGCATCTGCGGCATCCGATCGCCGGCGCGATGACGTTCGAGCATATGAGCCTGTCGATCGATGACGGTTCGGACATGCGATTGATCGTCTACACGCCGCTGGCGGAGCAGAACTCGGTGGTGAAGCTCAAGAAGCTGCTGGAGGGGCTTCCGATAGAGCGGCGCAGCGCGTGAGGTTGCTGGCGGCATCCCTCTTCTTCGTCATCCACGGGCGGAGCAGGGAGCGAAGCGGACGCGCAGACCCGAGGATCCATTCCGTTACCTCCGCCGTGGGATGCAGTGATGCAGAATTCTGCACCGTAGCTGCGCTCCGAGGTCACGGAATGGATCCTCGGGTCTGCGCCGCGTCGCTTCGCTCCTTGCTCCGCCCTTGGATGACGAAATGATGGGCGCCTCGGCCAATCTCCAAGGTCAGCAAAAGTTGGCCCCACACACGGGGACCACCTGCTAAGCCATCTCGTCGACGCTAACCCTTCGGCTTCAGCCCATCCAGGAACAGCTGCTCCAGGAACCGCGCTGCGTCCTCGAAGCGGCCGTCGCCGCCGCGGTCGGCGCCGAGCACGGCGCGCACCTGGACGTCGAAATCGGCATAGTGCTGCGTCGTCGCCCAGATCGAGAAGATCAGGTGCCAGGGATCGGTGCGGGCGATCTTGCCGGCGCGCATCCAGCCCTTGATGACGGCGGCCTTCTCGTCGACCAGCGTCTTCAGCTCGCCCTCCAGCATCGGCTTGATGCGCGGCGCGCCCTGCAGGATTTCATTGGCGAACAGCCGGCTTTCGCGCGGAAAATCGCGCGCCATTTCGAGCTTCCTGCGGATGTAGCTTCTGAGCTCCGTCAGCGGGTCGCCGATGTCGTCCAGCTCGCGCAGCGGCGCCAGCCAGGTGTCGAGCAGGCGCTGCATCAACGTCTCGTGAATGTCTTCCTTGCGGCGGAAGTAATAGAGAAGGTTGGGCTTCGACATGCCGGCGGCTTCGGCGATCTGGTCGATGGTCGAGCCGCGAAAACCGTTGGTGGAGAAGACCTCGAGCGCGGCTTCGAGGATCAGCTCGCGCTTTTCCTGCTGGATGCGGGTGCGGCGGGGAGCGGAGCCTTCCATCGCCGCCGTCATGCTTGCCGGCCGTCTTCGCGCGGGCTCTCTGGACCAATTGTCTGGACCAGTTTTTCCTTGGGCTGTGGAGCGCGCTTTTTATGCCGCATTTCCGCTAGTAATCCCTTGACCGCCGACAGGCGGTGCTAACGTTTGTCCAACCGGTCAAAAATTTGCGTAGCACGAAAACGCAGCGAAGACCAAGCGTTGGCCGTACCGAAACACGCTTACAAGGGGAAGTCCTGGTCATGTCCAACCGGCTGAAAGTCACGCCGAACGATCTCAGCGCATTCTGGATGCCGTTCACGGCAAACCGCCAGTTCAAGCAGGCGCCGCGCATGTTCGTGTCCGCCAAGGACATGCATTACACCACCAGCGACGGCCGCAAGGTGCTCGACGGCACCGCGGGCCTGTGGTGCGTGAACGCCGGCCACTGCCGGCCGAAGATCACCGAGGCGATCCAGAACCAGGCTGCCGAGCTCGACTACGCGCCGGCTTTCCAGATGGGCCATCCGATCGTATTCGAGCTGGCGAACCGCCTGGTCGATATCGCGCCCAAGGGCATGGACCATGTCTTCTTCACCAATTCCGGATCGGAATCGGTGGACACCGCGCTGAAGATGGCGATCGCCTATCACCGCGTTCGCGGCGAGGGCTCGCGCACCCGCCTGATCGGCCGCGAGCGCGGCTATCACGGCGTCAATTTCGGCGGCATCTCGGTCGGCGGCATCGTCTCCAACCGCAAGATGTTCGGCACGCTGCTCGGCGGCGTCGACCATCTGCCGCACACGCATCTGCCGGAGAAGAACGCCTTCTCGAAGGGCGTGCCGGAGCATGGCGCCGAGCTCGCCAATGAGCTGGAGCGTCTCGTCACCTTGCATGACGCCTCGACCATCGCTGCCGTCATCGTCGAGCCGGTCGCCGGCTCCACCGGCGTCATCCTGCCGCCGAAGGGCTATCTGCAGAAACTTCGGGAAATCTGCACGAAGCACGGCATATTGTTGATTTTCGATGAAGTGATCACCGGATTCGGCCGCCTCGGCGCGCCGTTCGCGGCAGACTATTTCGGGGTCACGCCGGACATCATGACGACGGCCAAGGGCGTCTCCAACGGCGTCATTCCGATGGGCGCGGTGTTCGTCAAGAAGGAGATCCACGACGCCTTCATGACCGGCCCTGAGCACATGATCGAGTTCTTCCACGGCTACACCTATTCGGGCAATCCGATCGCCTGCGCCGCGGCGCTCGGCACGCTCGATACCTACAAGGAAGAGGGCCTGCTGACCCGCGGCGAGGAGCTGGCGCCTTACTGGGAAGACGCGCTGCATTCGCTGAAGGGTGAGCCGCATGTCATCGACATCCGCAACATCGGCCTGATCGGTGCGATCGAGCTGGCGCCGATCGCCGGTAGCCCGACCAAGCGGGCGTTCTCGGCCTTCGTCAAAGCGTTCGAACGCGGCGCGCTGATCCGCACCACCGGCGACATCATCGCGCTGTCGCCGCCGCTGATCATCACCAAGGGCCAGATCAACGAACTGATCGACCATGTGCGTGAGGTGCTGAGGTCGATCGACTGACAAGCCGGAGCGGGCACTCTGCCGTGGAGGGCAGGGCAATCGCATATAGCTTTGGCAGTTCGGACATGTCTGGGCGTCATCCTCGGGCTTGTCCCGAGGATCTACCGGCCCCTGATCTTGTCGCGCTATATCCGCGTGCGACGGCGGATCCTCGGGTCAAGCCCGAGGATGACGGCCTCGTGTTGGCCTTCGCCGATAAGCCTCGTATGCGATTGCCCTATCGCGTGGAAGGGAGGGTGTCCGCGAAGCCGCTGGCTGAGGTCGACGCCGCAGCGCCGACATTCGGTGAGATTCAGGCCGGCTGCGCGCCGATGCCGGTCAGAATCACCCGCTTGATGTTTTCCTTGGCTTCCCGCCATTGCCGGTCCGAGAGCGACTTGCCGCCGTTCAGCGTCTCGATTTGGTGGCCGAAATCGGCGTAATGCTGGGTCGTGGCCCAGAGCATGTAAAGCAGATGACGCGGGTCGACCGGGTCCATCTTGCCCTCCTCGATCCAGCGCCTGATGATCTCGACGCGGCCGTCGGTCCATTCGCGCAGCGTCGATTCCATATAGTCCTGAAGCACCGGCGCGCCGTGCATCACCTCCGAGGCCCAGACCTTCGACCCGTCCGGGTGGCGGCGCGATATTTCCATCTTGGCGTCGATATAGGCGCTGATGCCGTCAACCGGGCCGCGCGCGGCGTCGAAGCAATTGGCCGCCTGCAGCCAGATCTCGAAGATGTTCTGGACGACGGACCGGTAGAGCTCTTCCTTGGTGGCGAAATAATAGTGGAGATTTGCCTTCGGCAGCCCCGCCAGATCGGCGATCAGCTGCATCGTGGCGCCGCCGAACCCGGCTTCCGCGAACACCTTCTCGGCAGCGAGCAGAATTGCTTTTTCATTCTCCCGCCTTATGTCCTGTCGCCGCATGGGACGGGTAGATTCGCTCATGTCTCCCCCAAGATTCTCGTTGACCGCTTGGTCAGCTTGTGTAGTCTGAAAGCTGACCATACGGTCAGGATGCAAACCACTCAAGGGGCGACAAGACCCCCGGTGAAAATGGGAACGCAAATGGCCGCACCCGGCGAAAACCTGCGCGTTAATTCAGACCGCTTGTGGGACTCCATCATGGAGATGGCGAAGATCGGCCCCGGCATTGCCGGCGGCAACAATCGCCAGACCGTTACCGACGAGGACGGCGAGGGCCGCCATCTGTTCAAGCGCTGGTGCGAGGCCGCGGGGCTCGAAATGAGCCTCGACGAGATGGGCACGATGTTTGCCCGCCGCGAGGGCACCGATCCCAGCCTGCCGCCCGTCTATGTCGGCAGCCACCTCGACACGCAGCCGACCGGCGGCAAGTATGACGGCGTGCTCGGCGTGCTGGGCGGTTTGGAAGTCGTGCGCTCGCTCAACGATCTCGGCATCAAGACGAGGCATCCGATCGTCGTCACCAATTGGACCAATGAGGAAGGCGCGCGCTTCGCGCCGGCGATGATGGCGTCCGGCGTGTTCGCCGGCGTGCTCGACCAGGCCGATGTCTACCAGCATGTCGACAAGGACGGCAAAAAGTTCGGCGAGGAGCTTGAGCGCATTGGCTGGAAGGGCGCCGAGAAGGTCGGCGACCGCAAGATCCATGCCTTCTTCGAACTGCATATCGAGCAAGGGCCGATCCTCGAGGACGAGGGTATCGATATCGGCGTCGTGACCCACGGCCAGGGCCTGAAATGGCTGCAGGTGACGCTGACCGGCAAGGAAGCGCACACCGGCTCGACGCCGATGCCGAAGCGCCGCAATGCCGGGCTCGGCATGGCGCGCGTGATCGAATTGGTGCACGAGATCGCCATGGACTACCAGCCGGACGCCGTCGGCGCGGTCGGCCACATGCAGGCCTATCCAAACTCGCGCAACATCATCGCCGGCCGCACGGTCTTCACGATCGACATCCGCTCGCCCGAGAAGGAAGTGCTCGACGCCATGGACGGCCGCATACGCGAAGGCATCGACACGATCTGCGACGCGCTCGACATCAAATACGAGATCGAGCAGGTCGGACATTTCGACCCGGTCACCTTCGACAAGAATTGCGTCAAGGCTGTGCGGGATGCGGCAGACCGCTTGGGTTATTCCCATCGCAATATCGTCTCCGGCGCCGGCCACGATGCCTGCTGGATCAACCGCGTCGCGCCGACCGCGATGGTGATGTGCCCCTGCGTCGACGGGCTCAGCCACAACGAGGCCGAGGAGATTACCAAGGAATGGGCGGCGGCGGGCGCCGATGTGCTGTTCCATGCGGTGGTCGAGACGGCTGGAATCGTTGAATGACCGATAGAGCATCTCACCATTTCACGGAAACGGTGAGATGCTCTATCTCTTTGTTTTAACGCAATTTCGGACGGAAAACCGCTTCACACTTTTCCTGAAATTGCTCTAGACCAGTCACCTCGCAACGCCGCTCGCAAAGAAGCGCGAAAGAACAGGGGAACAGAGAATGACCAAAGTCATCCGGAACGGCACCATCGTGACCGCCGACCGCACCTGGAAGGCCGACGTGCTTATGCAGCACGGCAAGATCGTCGCCATCGGCTCCAATCTGCACGGCGACCATGAGTTCGACGCCACGGGCTGCTATGTCATGCCGGGTGGCATCGATCCGCACACCCATCTCGAAATGCCCTTCATGGGCACTTATTCGGCCGACGATTTCGAATCCGGCACGCGCGCGGCGCTCTCCGGCGGCACGACGATGGTGGTCGATTTCTGCCTGCCGGCGCCGCAGCAATCGCTGCTGGAAGCGCTGCAGATGTGGGACAACAAGACCTCGAAGGCGTCCTGCGACTATTCCTTCCACATGGCGATCACCTGGTGGGGCAAGCAGGTGTTCGACGAGATGGCTCAAGTCGTCGACCGGGGCATCACCTCGTTCAAGCATTTCATGGCCTATAAGGGCGCGCTGATGGTGGATGACGACGAGATGTATTCGTCGTTTCAGCGCTGCGCCGATCTCGGCGCGCTGCCGCTGGTCCATGCCGAGAATGGCGACGTGGTTGCGGCACTGTCGCAAAAGCTTTTAGCCGCCGGCAACAACGGCCCGGAAGGCCATGCCTATTCGCGGCCGCCGGAAGTGGAGGGGGAAGCCACCAATCGCGCGATCATGATCGCCGACATGGCCGGCGTGCCGCTCTATGTCGTGCATGTCTCCTGCGAGCAGAGCCACGAGGCGATCCGCCGCGCCCGCCAGAAGGGCATGCGGGTGTTCGGCGAGCCGCTGATCCAGCACCTGACGCTCGACGAGACCGAATATTTCAACAAGGACTGGGACCATGCGGCGCGCCGGGTGATGAGCCCGCCTTTCCGCAGCAAGTGGCACCAGGATTCGCTGTGGGCCGGCCTGCAGGCCGGCTCGCTGCAGGTCGTGGCGACCGATCACTGCTCCTTCACCACCAGCCAAAAGCGCAACGGCGTCGGCGACTTCACCAAGATCCCGAACGGCACCGGCGGGCTCGAGGACCGCTTGCCGGTGCTGTGGACGAGAGGCGTCAACACCGGGCGTCTGACGATGAACGAGTTCGTCGCGGTGACCTCGACCAACACCGCCAAGATCCTCAACATGTATCCGAAGAAGGGCGCGATCGTCGAAGGCGCCGACGCCGACATCGTCGTGTGGGATCCGAAGCGCAAGAAGACGATCTCGGCCAAGAACCAGCAGTCGGTGATTGACTACAACGTCTTCGAAGGCGTCGAGGTGACCGGCCTGCCGCGCTTCGTCTTCTCGCGCGGCGAGCTGTCGATCGAGGAGGCGGACGTCAAAGCCAAGGCCGGCCATGGCGAGTTCGTCGCCCGCGAGCCGAACGCTGCGGTCAACCGGGCGCTGTCGACCTGGAAGGAGATTTCAGCGCCGCGCAAGGTCGAGCGTACGGGCATTCCGGCAACCGGGGTCTGACCATGCGGGTTCTTCATCTTGCGATCGCGGCGGCCGCGATGCTTGCCGCCGGCCAGGCGCTCGCCGCCGGCATAGACCTCAGCAAGCCCTATGGCGACAAATATGGCTGCATCAACCGGAACGGCCAGCAAGTGGCCGCCGACAAGATGCTGCTTCTAACCGACAAGGAACTGATCACGGCGGCCAGCGCCTGCACCTTCAGCAACCACCAAGCGCAGGCCGATGGATCGCTGGTGGTGACGGAAAAATGCGAGGCTGAAGGCGAAGAGGGACAGCCGACCAAGTTCACCATCAAGCGCAGCGCGAAGGATGCGAAGAAGCTGGTCGTGGTCGACGAGGACGGCAATGTGATGGGCGAAGTCGCGCGATGCCGATGATCGCCGAGGTCGGCGCTGCCCCTCATCCGCCTGCCGGCACCTTCTCCCCGTATAGTGACGGGGGGGAGGGGTATGAATGCCGCCTCGACGATCCCTCCGGCAACGTTGGGGATTGGCGAAATCTTTCGAGGCGGCGTCCTTCTCCCCGTCACTATGCCAGGGCAATCGCATATTGCTTTGGGAGTTCGGACGACCCGGCATGTCTTGGCGTCATCCTCGGGCTTGTCCCGAGGATCTACCGGCCCCTGAACCGGTCGCGCTATAGCCGCGTGCGACGGCGGATCCTCGGGACAAGCCCGAGGATGACGGCCTTGTGTTGGCCTTCGCCGATAAACCCCATATGCGATTGTCCTGGTCACCATACCGGGAGAAGTGCCCGGCAGGGCGATGAGGGGCAGCGCAAACCTGAGGCGGTTGCGCGAATTGCCAGTCCTATGCTGATCTCAGGCGACGAGGCCATCCAGTTCCGGCAGCAGGACGACGCTTTCCTGCTCGTTGGGATCGGTGCGGGCGATGACCGCGGAGGAGGGGGCGCCGCTCAGATTGGCGGGCAGATGCGGCACGCCCGCCGGAATGTAGAACAGGTCGCCGGCCTTGACGACGATGTGGTGCTCGAGCCTGTCGCCGTACCAGGTGTGGAGAGCGACATCGGCAAGGCTCCGGGCGGCGTCGATCGGGTGGGACAGGACGAGTGGAAAGCAACGCTATCATAAAATCAACCGGATTGCGGACAGCGCGGCAGCGGCTGCGAAAGGCAGGCTGCAGCCAATGACCGAACAGCCGCCAGCCGTCGTCTCGGCAAGCAAGCTCGGCCTCACCTTCCAGACCAATGACGGTCCGGTGCAGGCGCTGTCCAATGTCGATCTGACCATCGGCAAGGGCGAATTCGTCTCCTTCATCGGCCCGTCCGGCTGCGGCAAGACCACCTTGCTGCGCGTCATCGCCGATCTGGAGAAGGCGACCGCCGGGGCGATCTCCGTCAACGGCATGACGCCGGAGCAGGCGCGCGAGAAACGCGCCTATGGCTATGTCTTCCAGGCGGCGGCCTTGTTCCCGTGGCGCACGATCGAGCGCAACGTGGCGCTGCCGCTGGAAATCATCGGCCTCAGCCAGGCCGAGCAGGCCGAGCGCATCAAGCGCACGATGGAGTTGGTCAACCTTTCCGGCTTCGAGAAGAAATACCCCTGGCAACTTTCCGGCGGCATGCAGCAGCGCGCGTCGATCGCACGCGCTTTAGCCTTCGATGCGGACCTGCTTTTGATGGACGAGCCGTTCGGCGCGCTGGACGAGATCGTGCGCGACCATCTGAACGAGCAGCTTTTGGAGTTGTGGAAGCGGACCGACAAGACGATATGCTTCGTCACTCATTCGATTCCCGAAGCGGTGTACCTGTCGACGCGCATCGTGGTGATGTCGCCGCGGCCCGGCCGCGTCACCGACATCATCGAATCGACGCTGCCGAGGGAGCGGCCGCTCGACATCCGCGAGACGCCGGAGTTTTTGGCGATCGCCGCGCGCGTGCGGGATGGGCTGAGGGCAGGGCACAGCTATGATGATTGAGGCGGACGGGCCTCCTCCTCTCCCCACCGGGGAGAGGGTGGCCGCGCAGCGGCCGGGTGAGGGGGCGTCTACTCGCGCCTTCGTCATCCTAGGGCGGAGCAGGCGCGCCACCCCGCGTGTTAAGGAAGCCGGCCATCGCGATTTCGTCATCCTAGGGCGTAGCGACGCGAAGCGGAGCGCAGACCCTAGGATCCATTCCGTGACGCTGGTCGAAGGGCGTAAGCCGCTCAGAATACCGGACGAGCAGAGCGCGGCGCAGGGAGCTGTATTCTGGAACGTTGCGGAGCTCAGAAGTAACGGAATGGATCCTAGGGTCTGCGCCGCGTCGCTTTGCTCCTTGCTCCGCCCTAGGATGACGAAAAATACCAGCGCCGCAGCACTCCAGTCGAACGTGCCCGGCCTTCGCTTCGCTCCGGCCGCCCTCTCCCCGATGGGGAGAGGAGGAGAGCCGCGCTGATGGACACCTTCCGCTCCAAGATCGTCCCCGTCACCAGCATCCTCGCCGGCGTGGTCGTGCTCTGGTACGTCTTCGCCGTCATCCTCAACGCGCCGTTCCAGCGCGATCTCGACCGCCGTGCCAATGAGACGCCGGGTATCGTCGACTTCATCGGCAAGACGCTGGCGCAGCCGAAGCCGACGCTGCCGGCACCGCACCAGGTGGCGGTGAATTTCTTCGAAAATACCTTCCTGCGGTCCGTCACCTCGAACCGCAGCCTGGTCTACAACGCCTGGGTGACGCTGTCCTCGACGCTGCTCGGCTTCGCCTTCGGCACCGCTCTCGGCATCCTTATCGCGGTGGGTATCGTGCATGTGGCGACG
Organism: Mesorhizobium sp. B2-7-2; assembly: GCF_006440775.1. GTDB lineage: Bacteria > Pseudomonadota > Alphaproteobacteria > Rhizobiales > Rhizobiaceae > Mesorhizobium. Next base: position 24,624 of record NZ_VFTZ01000023.1, read on the forward strand.
CTCGACCGCAGCTTGATGCCGTGGATCATTGCTTCGCAGACCATTCCGATCCTCGCGGTCGCGCCGATGATCATCGTGGTGCTGGCGGCGATCGGCATCACCGGCCTGATTCCCAAGGCGCTGATCTCGACCTATCTGTCGTTCTTCCCGGTCGCCGTCGGCATGGTGAAGGGCCTGCGCTCGCCCGAGCTCATGCATCTCGACCTGATGCATACCTACAATGCCAGCGCCTCGCAGACCTTCTGGAAGCTGAGGGTGCCAGCCTCGGTGCCGTTCCTGTTCACCTCGATGAAGGTTGCGGTGGCGGCAAGCCTCGTCGGCGCCATCGTCGGCGAATTGCCGACAGGCGCGGTCGCCGGCATCGGCGCGAAGCTGCTGGCGGGTGCCTATTACAGCCAGACCATCGATATCTGGTCGGCGCTGGTCGCTGGTTCCGTGGTCGCGGCGCTGCTGGTGATGGTAGTGGGTATCGCCGGACGCCTGGTCGACCGCGCGATGGGCGGGAGGCCGGCATGAACTGGTTGAAGCCATCCTGGCAAGCAGTGCTGGCAATCCTGCTTTGTCTCATCGTTTTTGCGCTTGGCGCAATGACGAAGCCGGAGGCAGCCGCGCTGGCGGAGCCGGCCGCAACGCTGGCCTATCCCTATATGGGCGCGAAGGGGCTGATCATCGGGCTGGTGCTCATTGCGGCACTGGTCTCGACCTTAAGGCTGACGCCGGTCGTTGAGGCCATCGCGCTCTTCGTCGGCGCACATGCCGCAGCCTGGCTCTTGATCAAGGGCATAGCCGGTTTCGAAGGCACGGCGCTGGCGCCATATTTCCTGCTGCTTGCCGCTGCCTGGCTGCTTGCCTGGCGCTGCGTTGCCTTGCTCTCGTCGCTGCGTCTAAACGAGAGCGTCGCAAGGAACGCGCTGCGTCTGATCATCCCGGCGATCTTCGGCGCCTGGATCCTGATCATCTGGGAGGCGGTGACGCGCGGCGCCGGGATCCCCTTCATTCTTTTGCCGCCGCCCAGCGTCATCGGCGCGCGCTTCGCCAACTCGCTGCCGATCCTGGGGTCGGATGTGCGGCAGACGATCTTCAAGGCGGTGCTGATCGGCTATGTCGTCGGCAATCTCGCCGGCTTCGCCGTCGCTATCCTGGCCGACCGCGTGCCGTTCCTGCGGCGCGGCCTGCTGCCGATCGGCAATATGGTTTCGGCGCTGCCGATCATCGGCGTGGCGCCCATCATGGTCATGTGGTTCGGCTTCGACTGGCCGTCCAAGGCCGCGGTCGTCATCATCATGACCTTCTTCCCGATGCTGGTGAACACGGTCGCGGGGCTTGCCGCATCCGGGCATATGGAGCGCGACCTGATGCGCACTTATGCATCGGCCTATTGGCCGACCTTGCTCAAGCTAAGGCTGCCGGCGGCCATGCCGTTCATCTTCAACGCGCTGAAGATCAACTCGACGCTGGCGCTGATCGGCGCCATCGTCGCGGAGTTCTTCGGAACGCCGGTGGTCGGCATGGGATTTCGCATCTCGACGGAAGTCGGGCGGATGAACATCGACATGGTGTGGGCCGAAATCGCAGTTGCAGCACTGGCGGGTTCGGTCTTTTATGGCGTGGTCGCTCTCATCGAGAGAGCCGTCACGTTTTGGCATCCCTCTGTCCGAGGTGGATAGGGGCGGTGGGTTTGGGTGCTAACTTCAGAGGGTAAAAACATGAAAAGACTGCTGATTTCTGCTCTGGCCGGCGCCATGTCGCTGGCCGCCTTCCAGGCGATGGCCGCCGACAAGGTGACATTGCAATTGAAATGGGTCACGCAGGCCCAGTTTGCCGGCTACTATGTCGCCAAGGCCAAAGGTTTCTATGACGCCGAAGGCCTCGACGTCGACATCAAGCCGGGCGGCCCGGACATCGCGCCCGAGCAGGTGATCGCCGGCGGCGGTGCCGACGTCATCGTCGACTGGATGGGCGGAGCGCTCGCGGCCCGCGACAAGGGCGTGGGGCTCGTCAACATCGCCCAGCCGTTCAAGAAGGCGGGCATGGAACTGGTCTGCCCCAAGGACGGACCGATCAAGACGGAAGCCGACTTCAAGGGCCATACGCTCGGCGTCTGGTTCTTCGGCAACGAATATCCGTTCTACGCCTGGATGAACAAGATCGGCCTCAAGACCGATGGCGGCCCGGACGGCGTGACCGTGCTCAAGCAGAGTTTTGACGTGCAGCCGCTGATCCAGAAGCAGGCCGACTGCATCTCGGTGATGACCTATAACGAATATGGTCAGGTGCTGGACGCCGGCTACAAGCCGGAAGACCTGGTCGTGTTCAATTATTCCGCCATGGGCAACGACCTTCTGGAGGACGGGCTCTACACGCTCGAGGACAAGCTCAAGGACCCGGCCTTCGAGGACAAGATGGTGCGCTTCGTGCGCGCCTCGATGAAGGGCTGGAAATACGCCACGGAGAACACCGACGAGGCGGCCGGGATCGTCGTGGACGCCGGCGGCCAGGACGAGAACCACCAGAAGTTCATGATGAAGGAAGTGGCCAAGCTGGTCGACAATGCCGACGGCAAGCTGATCCCGGCCGCTTATGAGCGCACCGCCAAGGCGCTGCTCGACCAGAAGATCATCAGCAAGGAAGCCAGCGGCGCCTACACGACCGCGATCACCGACAAGGCGATCAAGTAAGCTCCGCTCTCAGCGCGGGTGGAAAGGGGCGGGCGACCGCCCCTTTTTGCTGGTTGAGGTAAAATAATTGTGCGCACAGGGATACATCCGGCCGTCCAGCCGTTGATTGGTGCATCCGCGCGCCGGGGAGCCGCGAAGGATGCTGCAATCAACGGAGGTTCTTCATGCGCATCCTATCCCTGCCGATGCTTTCGGCCTTGGCCGTTTCGACCGCCTTCCTTCTTGCATCGCCGGCCATGGCCGAGATGGTGAAGTACAAGGCGACGCTCGACGGCAGTCAGCAGAGCCCGCCCGTCACCACCAAGGGCAAGGGAACCGCCACACTCACCTTCGACACCACAAGCAAGAAACTCAGCTGGAACGTCAAATATTCCGGCCTCAGCGGGCCTGCCGTGGCCGGCCACATCCACGGTCCGGCGGACATGGGGGCGAATGCGGACCCGGTCATCCCGTTCAAGAAGCTGAAGAGCCCGATCAAGGGATCGGAGACATTGACCGACGCGCAGGCGGCCGACCTCGAGGCAGGCAAGTATTACGTCAACATCCACACCGCCAAGAACAAGGACGGTGAAATCCGCGGCCAGATCGAGAAGGCGATGTAGGGTTCGGAAGGGTTGCGGTCACTTTGGAAGCCGGCGGGACAGCGCCCCCCTCTGTCCTGCCGGACATCTCCCCCACAAGGGGGTAGATCAGATAGTCACGCCGGCTTTCGCCAATCACCAGCGTTGCAGGAATGGCGAGGCGATGGAACTGGTAATCTCCCCCCTCGTGGGGGAGATGGCCGGCAGGCCAGAGGGGGGCGCGAAGGAACTCGGCCTATCCCTTCACCGGCGCTCAGCTCTTGTCGCGGATCTGCGTCAGCGTGCGGGTCGGGGTAATCGCTTCGGGATCGAGCTTGATTTCGACGATGGCCGGCTTGCCGCTGGCGCGCGCGCGTTCGAAGGCCGGCGCGAAGTCGGCGGTTTTTTCCACCGTCTCGCCATGGCCGCCATAGGCGCGGGCCAGCGCCGCGAAGTCCGGGTTCTTGAGGGTTGTGGCGACGACGCGGCTTGGATATTCCCGCTCCTGATGCATGCGGATCGTGCCGTAAATGCCATTGTTGACGACGATCACGACGATCGGCAGGTCATACTGGACAGCCGTCGCGAACTCCTGGCCGTTCATCAGGAAGCAGCCGTCGCCGGCGAAAGCGACCACGGTGCGATCCGGGAACAGCGACTTGGCGGCGACCGCGGCCGGCGTGCCGTAGCCCATCGAGCCGGAGGTGGGCGCCGCCTGTGTGCCGAAGCGGCGCGAGCGGTAGAAGCGATGCACCCAGGTGGCGTAGTTGCCGGCGCCGTTGGTGAGGATGGCATTCTCCGGCAGGACCTTTCCGAGATAGTCCATGATCGGGCCCATCTGGACGGCGCCCGGGCCGGTCTGGGGCGGCGTCGACCATTCGAGATAGGCGGCGTGCGCCTTTTCCGCCTCGCCCGCCCAGGCGGGCTTGGCCATTGGCTTGCGCTTGGCGAAGGTCTCGACGAAGGCGGCGGGCGAAGCATTGATGGCCAGCGTCGGCCGGTAGACGCGACCGAGCTCGCCGGCATCGGCATGAACATGCACCAGCGCCTGATCGGGGTAGGGGCTCTTCAGCAGCGTGTAGTCGGAAGACGGCATCTCGCCCAGGCGGCCGCCGATCAAAAGCACCACGTCGGCCTGCTTGATCCGCTCCGCCAGCTTCGGATTGATGCCGATGCCGACATCGCCGGCATAATTCGGATGCAGATGGTCGAACAGCATCTGCCGCCGGAAGGAGCAGCCGACCGGCAGCGACCAGGTCTCGGCGATCTGGCGCATATGCGCCACCGCTTCCTCGTTCCAGCGCGTGCCGCCGAGGATGACGAACGGCCGCCTGGCGTTGGCGAGCAACATCTCCAGCGCGTCGAGCTCGGCTTCGCCCGGGCGCGTCTCGACCGGCGTGTGCGGCAGCGCTTCCGGAGCCTCGACCTCGCTGGTCAGCATGTCTTCCGGCAGCGAGATGACCACCGGGCCGGGGCGGCCGGAGGTCGCGACGGCGAAGGCGCGGGTGACGAATTCCGGAATGCGCGCAGCGTCGTCGATCTCGACCACCCATTTGGCGATGTCGCCGAAGAAGCGCTTGTAGTCGACCTCCTGGAAGGCCTCGCGCTCCTTGGCGTGGCTGGCGACCTGGCCGATGAAGAGGATCATCGGCACCGAATCCTGCATGGCGATATGGACGCCGGCCGAAGCGTTGGTGGCGCCGGGGCCGCGGGTGACGAAGCAGATGCCGGGCTTGCCGGTCAGCCGACCCTGGCAATCGGCCATCATCGCAGCACCGCCTTCCTGGCGGCAGACGATGGTGCGGATCGAAGAGTCATGCAGCGCGTCGAGCACCGCGAGATAGGATTCGCCCGGGACGCAGAAGATGCGGTCGGTGCCGTTCGCTTCGAGCGCCTCGACGATCAGTTGTCCGCCGGTTTTCATTTTGCTGCTCTCTCCAGTTCGGCAAGGATTTCTTGCGTGTGCTCGCCAAGGCGCGGCGAGGGGCGCTCATAGACGAGCGGCGTGCCCGACATCACCATCGGCGCGCGCACCGAAGGCAGGCGATTGCCGTGGCCGTCGTCAAGATCGAGCCGCATGCCGCGCGCGATGGTCTGTGGGTCGTCGAACATCTGGCCAATGGTGTTGATCGGGCTTGCCGGCACGCCTGCCGCCTCGAGCTTCGCCAACAGCGGATCGCGATCCCAGGTGCTCAGCGCCTCGATAATCGTCTCGCGCAGTTTTGAGCGGTTGGCGACGCGGGCGGGGTTGGTGGCGAAATCCGGATTGGCGGGCAGATCGGCCAGCCCGACCGCCGCGCAGAACTTGCCGAACTGGCCGTCATTTCCGACCGCCACGATGATGTGGCCGTCCCTGACCGGCAGCACCTCGTACGGGGCGATGTTCATATGCGCATTGCCCATCTGCACCGGCGACTTGCCGGAGACGAGATAGTTGAGGTTCTGGTTGCCGAGCGCCGAGATCTGGCTGTCGTAGAGCGCCATGTCGATATGCTGGCCTTCGCCGGTCTTTTCGGCATGGCGAAGCGCCGCCTGGATGGCGATCACCGAATAGAGGCCGGTAAAGAGATCCGAGATGGCGACGCCGGCCTTCTGCGGCTCGCGGCCGGGCTCGCCGGTGATCGACATCATGCCGGCCATAGCCTGGATGATGAAATCGTAGCCGGCGCGCGGCGCGTAGGGACCGTCCTGGCCAAAGCCGGTGATCGAGCAATAGACGAGGCGCGGATTGATCGCCTTCAGGCTTTCGTAGTCGAGGCCGTATTTCTTCAGGCCGCCGAGCTTGAAGTTCTCGATCAGCACGTCGGCGGTGGCGACCAGCTTGCGCAGCGTCTCGGCACCCTCCGGTTTGGAGAAGTCGACGGCAATGGAACGCTTGCCGCGATTGCAGGAATGGTAATAGGCGGCCGAAAGGTTCTCGCCGTCATGGCTCATGACGAAGGGCGGACCCCATTTGCGGGTGTCGTCACCGCCATCGGGGCTCTCGACCTTGATGACATCGGCGCCGAGATCGGCGAGCAACTGCCCCGCCCAGGGGCCGGCCAGGATGCGGGCGAGCTCGATAACGCGGATGTCTTTCAGCGGAGGTTCGGCCATGGATCACCGTGGTTAAACAAAGCGCAGCCTCTAGCAACCCGCACCGGCCGTGTCACGACCCATACGATGGGCCACGCCGCTCAGGACTTCAGCACGCTGTCGGCCCAGGCGGCAAAATCGTTCATGACGGTGTCGCGGTTGATCTCGTTCAGGCTTTCATGGCGGGTTTGCGGGTAAACCTTTGAAACCAGATTCGAAAAGCCCATTGCCTGCATGCGCGTTGCCAGGTGATGGACCGCCTTGCCGTAGTCCGACGCAGGGTCCTTCTCGCCGCCGATGAGATTGAAAGGAAGGTCGCGGCGGACGCCGGTGAAGCTGGAATCCTTGCCGGCGTGAAGCGCCATTTCGACCACATCGCGCCACATCGAGACCGACGCATCCCAGCCGCAGAGCGGGTCCGCGATATATTTGTCGACCTCGACCGGGTCGCGCGACAGCCAGTCGAACAGGGTCCGGTGATTGGGCACCGCCTTGCCCCAAGCCTGGAAGGTGAGCTTGGGCAGAAGCCGCGACGGCACGTCGGAGCCGAGCCGCATCCGCTCCCAGCCTAGAATGCCAAGCGCCAGTTGCCCGAGCCGGCCTTGCGAGAAATTGCCGTTCCAGATCGCGGCGGCATGGATGCGCCCGGAATGGCGCAGGACAAAGTTCAGCGCCACCGAGGCGCCCAGCGAATGTCCAAAGGCGATCACCGGCAAGCCGGGATGCTCGGCCGCGACCAGGTCGTGAACGGCGTCGACATCGGCGATCACCTTGGCGATGCCGTCGCTGTCGGCGAATTTGCCGAGCGGCGCGTCGGGCGCCTTCGTCGCGCCATGGCCGCGATGATCATGGGCATAGATGTGGAATCCGCGCCCGCTCAGGAAATCGGCAAAGCGTGCGTAACGCGCAGCATGCTCGGCCAGGCCATGGTTGATCTGGACCACGGCGCGTGGCTTCGCCTCGGCGTGTTTCACATAGAGGTTGAGGTCGGCCCCGGTCGGTGAGGCCAGCCTGGTCTTTCTGTCGAATGCCATGTGTCGCTCCCTCGGCGACTGTTGGGCGAGCGTTCTGCCGGCGTCAAGAGGATGAACGCGCTTGCGAACACGCCGACGGAAGCGCTCAGCTGGGGATTGTTTTTTCGAGCGGCGAAAAAGATCGCAATTCTGACACGTCGGCTGTTCTAGTGTGACGTATCCAATACAGTTCAATGATCGCCGGGAGAGCGGGATGCGGGTTTGGGCATTGTGGGGTTCGATGGTGCTGGCTCTGGCCGGTGCCGGCGTGGCGCATGCCGACGTGAAGATGAGCGGCACGTTCGTCGCCGACAGCGCCTGCCCGGCGACGCAGGCCATCAAGAGCGGCAAGAACCCCGGTGATATCTCGACCGAAGCCGGCAAGAGCTACGACCTTCTTGCCGGCAACAAGGACGAGCCCACGCACTACCTTATCCAGGTGCCGGGCGCCGACCCGGAGCGGCGCTGGGTGAAGATCAGCTGCGGCCACGTCACCGGCGGCAGTGCTGCGACCACGCCGGCGCCTGCCGGTCAGGGCAAACCGTCGCCGTCAGCCTCCGGAAAACCCGAATATGTCTTTGCGCTGAGCTGGCAGCCGGCTTTCTGCGAGACCAAGGGGAGCAAGCCCGAATGCAAGGCACAGAGCCCCGGCGAGTTCGATGCCTCGCACTTCACGCTGCATGGGCTGTGGCCGCAGCCGAACGGCAATTTCTATTGCCAGGTCTCGGCGAACGACAAGGCCAATGACAATCCGGCGCATTGGGGAGACCTGCCGCCGGTCGATCTCGACGCAAAGACGCGTGCCGAGCTCGACCAGGTGATGCCAGGCACGGCGTCCAGGCTCGAGCGCCACGAATGGATCAAGCACGGCACCTGCTACGGCAAGAACCAGCAGGACTATTTCTCAGATGCGCTGAACCTGATGCGGGCGGTGAACGCCTCGGCGGTGCGCGATCTGTTCAACAAGAACATCGGCAAGCAGCTGACGTCGGATGCGATCCGCGGCGCCTTCAACCAGGCTTTCGGTCCCGGCGCCGGGGATCGCGTGCGCGTGTCCTGCCTTGTCGACCCGTCGAGCGGCCGGCGTATGATCGGCGAGATCACGCTCGGCCTGTCCGGTCCGATCGGCCCGGACAGCAAGCTCGCCGATCTCCTGATGGCGTCGGCACCGACAGCCAAGGCCGGCTGCCCGAAGGGCACGGTCGACGCGATCGGTTTTCAGTAGGCGGCAATTCCTTAGTCAGGCCGTCTTTTGTCGGCCCGACCCTGTCAGGTCGACCTCGGGGCCGCCTGCAGGATGATCGGCTCGCTGCCGAGCTCGCCGATCACGCGGTCGCGGCCGCTCGACGGGCGGAATAGGGAGCGCAACCCGGCGAATCCGCGCGGATTGGCCATCTCGCGCCGAAAGCGATTGCCGTTCGGCGCTTCATCGCCTACATAGCGCGCAACCCCCATTCACCTTGACACTCCATCCAGGGAAAGCGCGCGTGGCTCGCCAGTTCATTTATCACATGTCCGGCCTGTCGAAGGCCTATGGCACCAAGAAGGTGCTCGATAACGTTCACCTGTCCTTCTATCCGGACGCCAAGATTGGCATCCTCGGCCCCAACGGCTCGGGCAAGTCGACGATCCTGCGCATCATGGCCGGGCTCGACAAGGAGTTCCAGGGTGAAGCCTGGCTGGCCGAAGGCGCAACCGTCGGCTATCTCCCTCAGGAGCCGCAACTCGATCCAAACAAGACCGTGATGGAAAACGTCATGGAAGGCGTCGCCAGGAAGACGGCCATCATCGAGCGCTACAACGAGCTGATGATGAATTATTCCGACGAGACGGCTGACGAGTCGGCCAAGCTCCAGGACGAGATGGATCGCCTAAACCTGTGGGACCTCGAGCAGCAGGTCGAGATGGCGATGGACGCGCTGCAGTGCCCGCCAGGCGATTCCGAAGTGACGAACCTTTCAGGCGGCGAGCGCCGCCGCGTCGCGCTTTGCCAGCTTCTGTTGCGCCAGCCGGATCTGCTGCTGCTCGATGAACCGACCAACCATCTCGACGCCGAGACCACGGCGTGGCTGGAAAAGCATCTGCGCGACTATCCGGGCTCGGTGCTGATCATCACCCACGACCGCTACTTCCTCGACAACGTCACCGGCTGGATCCTCGAGCTCGATCGCGGCCGCGGCATCCCCTACGAGGGCAACTACACCAAATATCTCGATGCCAAGGCCAAGCGCCTGATCCAGGAAGGCCGCGAGGACGATGCCCGCCAGAAGTCGATCTGGCGCGAGCGCGAGTGGATCCAGTCTTCGCCCAAGGCGCGCCAGACCAAGTCCAAGGCGCGTATCAAGGCCTATGAGGAACTTGTCGAGCAGTCGCAGAACCGCAAGCCGACCGACACGCAGATCGTCATCCCGTCGAGCGAGCGCCTCGGCAACCTCGTCATCGAGGTCGAAGGCCTCAACAAGGGTTTCGGCGACGAGCTGCTGATCGAGAACCTGTCGTTCAAGCTGCCGCCGGGCGGCATCGTCGGCGTCATCGGCCCGAACGGCGCCGGCAAGACGACGCTGTTCAAGATGATCACCGGCCAGGAAACGCCGGATGCCGGCTCGATCCGCAAGGGCGAGACGGTGCGGCTCGGCTATGTCGACCAGAGCCGCGACGCGCTCGAGCCGAACAAGACCGTGTGGGAAGAGATTTCCGGCGGCGCCGAGGTCATCAAGCTCGGCAAGCACGAGGTCAACAGCCGTGCCTATTGCTCGTCGTTCAATTTCCGCGGCGGCGACCAGCAGCAGAAGGTCGGCAACCTGTCGGGCGGCCAGCGAAACCGCGTCCACCTGGCCAAGATGCTGAAGGGCGGCGGCAACGTGCTTCTGCTCGACGAACCGACCAACGACCTCGACACCGAAACGCTGAGCGCGCTGGAAGACGCGCTGGAAGCCTATGCCGGTTGCGCCGTCATCATCAGCCACGACCGCATGTTCCTCGACCGCATGGCCACCCACATGCTCGCCTTCGAAGGTGACGCGCATGTCGAATGGTTCGAAGGCAATTTCGAGGAATATGAAAAGGACAAGCTGCGCCGCCTGGGCGCCGAAGCGGCAGCTCCGCACCGCATGACGCACAAGCGGCTGACGCGGTAAGAAACTCGGCGCTTGAACGGAGCGACCAAGCACGTGGCGCTTTTGAGCATCTATGTAGAGACAACAGTAGCTGTCATCTGTCAGCAGGCGTAGAACACGTTGGGGGCGACACCGTTAGGTGTTGCTCCCTTCTCGATCATCAACATACATCCTCGGCGTCATCGCGAACACCAGTACTGGACATCCACCAGCGCCGCCGCCGAGGATCCGCGGCTCCAGTTTGTCGAAATGTGTGGTGGACGAGCCGTAGGTGCCCTGCGCTTTGGCGAAATCGGCGTACCCCTGCCTCATCCAGTGCATTAGTTCGGTCGATCGCGTGACTACCACCCCGACATCGACAACCCGAAGCTCATAGAGCAGTCGAAAATTGTTCAGATCACGATCGTAAAATGGATCCTTATTATTCCACTCTACCTCAAGTGCGATCTTTCCCTTGAAACAATCGACCTTGTGCGTTGGGCTTTCGCTCTCGATCCCGTCGACAACTATCTTTGTTTCGAATTTTTTCTCGACCCAGCCGCGCGCATAAAGCTGAGAATCGAACGAAGTGGCCGTTGTTGTCTTATTGCCGCCCTTTGTTGCCAATTCTGAGTGCAGCAAGCGAGCCGCGCTTAGTACTTCGATAATGTCCGACCACTCGCTGGCGTGGCTGTACTGCAAGATTGTCCGAGCATTGCGCCAATCATAGCAATCCCAACCTGGCAACAGGTCGACTTTTGGCAGTTTGCTCACTCTGCCGCGTCCGCCGCCGAGTTGTAGGCATATGTCTTCCAAGTCGGCTTGTAGTCCTCGTCCGCTTGGTTGCCCCAATAGGTCCACTTCGGCCTGGTGCCGCGGGCAAAAAGCTCAAGATACGGTCCTTTCGAGCAGCTCTCAATCAATTCGTACTGCTCGTCGGGTTTCCGTGAATGCTCGCGCTTGCGCGATGAGAGATAATTGACCTGGCTGCGTCCAGGGGCTTCCGTGCGCGCGTTTTTTCCGCGCACGCCGAACAGCAATAGCTCCGTCACGTTGCGGAAGTAGAAGCCGACACCACGACCGTCGGAGCCGCCATCTTTGCGCACCTTGTGCCAAACGATGTTCGATTTGTATTCGAATCCCCAACTGCGCATGACTGCTAGGCCATCCGGCAAAAGCGCGTTGGGGACCCAAAGATAGAGGTGCGCAGGTTGCAAAGTCAGCTCTGCCACGGGAAGGGCGCATATGTCGTCGGTTGTCATTGTCTCGTAGCGAGACAACCGACGATGCTCAGGAGCAACTTTTCCAGTGCGGTTTGTGAAACGCCATGGCGGATCGGCCAGCACGGTGTGAAAGCGCTTGCCGGCTGTCCTTTTTGCCAAATCGATGGCTGCATTCATCGCTTCGGCGTTCACCGTGGCCCCCTGGGAAATGCTATAGAACAAAAGAGGAACTTTTCCCTTCTGTCAAGACTGACACGATTCGTGTCGATATGTCTGGCACATTGTGCAGTTTTCGACATATGTGTTTCCGCCGATGTGCGGAGGCAACGAAGAGGGTTCAACATGTCCAAGACGGACTGGTCCGCCGCCCAATATCTCAAATTCGAGGATGAGCGCACGCGGCCCGCGCGGGACCTGGTGGCGCAGGTGCCGGTCGATTTTCCGCGTCGCGTCGTCGATATCGGCTGCGGTCCGGGCAACTCGACTGCGCTTCTGGTCGAGCGCTGGCCGGATGCTCAGGTGAGCGGCTTCGACACCTCGCCGGACATGATCGAGAAGGCGCGGGCGCGGCTGCCGAATGTCAATTTCGAGCTGGCGGATGCCGCCGGATGGCAGCCCGAGCATGCCGTCGACGTCATCTTCGCCAACGCCGTCTTCCAATGGCTGCCGGAGCATCCGGCGGTGTTCCAGCGACTGATGGGGCTTCTGGCACCGGGCGGCGCGCTGGCCGTCCAGATGCCGGACAATCTCGGCGAGCCGTCGCACAGACTGATGCGCGATACGGCGGCCGAGATGCCGTTCTCAGCGAAGCTCGAGGGCGCGGCGCGCGGACCGCTGCCGCCGGTGTCCTTCTACTACGATCTGTTGTCGCCGCTCGCCGACCGGCTCGACATCTGGCACACCATCTACAACCATCCGCTCGCCGATGCCGAGGCGATTGTCGAATGGGTCAAGGCGACCGGCCTGAAGCCTTTCCTCGATCCGCTCGACGCGGACGAGAAGAAGGTGTTTCTCTCCAGCTACACCGCCAAGATCGCCAAGGCCTACCCAAAGACGGCGAACGGCAAGGTGCTGCTGCGCTTCCCGCGCATCTTCATCGTCGCCAAGCGAGCTTGAGCATCCACCACCTGAATGCCAGCGGTGGTTGTCGAATTAAGCTGGAATAAACCGGGCAAATGCGACAAGTGTAGCGCCTCGCCTCGGCACAACTTGCCGCCCCCTCGGACGGATTGGACATGCATCGCGTCATCATCAGCGGCATCGGCGCCGAAATCCCTGAACCCGTCATCACCAATGAAGAACTGGTCGCAAGCTTCAACAGCTGGGTCGACACCGAGAATGCGCGCCGCGCCGACACCGGCGAGCCGCTTTTGCAAAAGTCGGATAGCGACTTCATCGTGCATGCCTCCGGCGTGAGAAGCCGCCATGTGATCGAGCGCGAGGGCATCCTTGACCCGACCCGCATGTCGCCGCGCATTCCGGCGCGGCCGGACGACGCGCTGTCGCTGGAGGCGGAGTTCGGCCTCGCCTCGGCCAGGAAGGCGCTTGCCCATGCCGGGGTCGATGGATCGGACATCGACCTGGTGATCTGCTCGGCCTCGCATCATCAGCGGCCCTATCCGGCGATCGCCATAGAGATGCAGGAGGCGCTGGGAACCAAGGGCGCCGGCTTCGATATGGGGCTTGGCTGCTCTTCCGCCGCGGCGGCGCTGCATGTCGCGGTCAACCTGGTGAGGGCAGGGGCGCACAAGCGCATCCTGGTGTCGACGCCGGAGATCATCACCGGCCATCTCAACTTCCGCGACCGGCAGACGCATTTCATCTTCGGCGACGCCTCAGTCGCCATGGTCGTCGAGGGACTGGCGCAGGGCGAGAAGCGGCCGGGGCGTTTCGAGGTGCTCGACACGCGCACCTGGACGCAGATGTCGAACAACATCCGCACCAATCTCGGCTATTACACGCGCACCGCCCAGGACGATCCTTACATGATCGACCTGGGGGGCAATCTCATCAAGCAGGTCGGCAACAAGGTGTTCAAGGAAGTCACGGTCGCCGGCCAGAAATTCATCGTCGAGTTCCTGGCCGAGCACGGGCTGACGCCGGCAGGCATCCGCCGCTTCTGGCTGCATCAGGCCAATGCGCGCATGAATGCCATGATCCTGAAATTGTCCTTCGGCCACGACGTCGACCATGACCGCGCGCCGATGGTGCTGGAGCGGCTCGGCAACACCGCCGGGGCCGGCGCGATCGTGGCGCTGTCGGAGAACCATGCCGACATGAAGGCCGGCGATTTCGGGCTGATCTGCGCCTTCGGCGCCGGCTATTCGATCGGCGGCGCGCTGCTCAGGATGCTTTAAGCCGGCGCGAGGGGCACCAGCATCGGCACGCGCCTGGCGTAGTCGTCATAGGCCGGGCCGAGCTCGCCGCGCAGGAAGCTCTCTTCCAGCCGCGCCTTGACGACGACGCCGACGAGCAGCAGGCCGGCGCCGGCAACACCCCATAGGGTGCCCTTGACCGCCATGGTCGCCAGGATGGACAGCAGCAGTCCCGTGTAAATCGGATGGCGGACCAGGCCGTAGGGGCCGGTATCGACGACGCGATGATCAGCCTTGGCGGTGACGTTTGCCGACCACAGGCGGCCGAGATGCAGGCGCGCCCACCAGGCGAAAGCGATGCCGATGGCGATCAGGGCAACGCATATCCACGCTTCGGCAAGCGTCGGCGTCCACAGCCGCAGCCGGCCGGCATAGCCGTGCGCCGGCACGAACAGCAACACGGTGCCGGCGAGCCAAAGGACCCGATAGCGCGCCTCCGACTTGAGATCGGCGCGCTTTTGCGCTGGATCTGCCCAGGCAGCGGCAAGGAGCCAGGATACCACCCAGAACAGCCAAAGCGCCGCTACAGCGTGTCCAACCTGCATGATCGAGCCTCTCGTCTGCCACGCGTTTAAGTCCGCGCGGCAGGCGAAAGAAGGTCGAAGTCGGTAAGAATGTCGTGATCAAACCGGTGCCGTCACGCTGCGGCCATCGCCGCCGCGACAAGCGCCTCGCCCGAATATTGCCGGCCGCCGATACCCCAACCCCCGTCGGGAGCGTTGAGGATGTTAATCCAGGTGTTCTCGGGCTTGTGGCCCGGCACGCAACATTCGTCGACGATCCTGGCGGCTGCGGCGATGAAGGCCTCGCGCGCCTCGTTGGTCGCAAGGCCGATATTCGGCAACTTCAATTCCACCATGACGACAGGACGATTGGCGCCGCCAGCATAGATGCGATCGATCGGCAGGATATGAACCGTTCCGCCGACGATTGCGGTGAAGAATGAATTCCCGGTGGCTCCGGAGGCCTCGATGAGCGCGGCGCTGAGGCGAGGCAGGATTTCGCGCTCGCCCGCTGCGCTCAGCACGCCCTCGGGCGCGGTCACGGTAATCGGCATGTTGGTTCTCCTTCGTGCTGCGGATGGTTCCGCTTGTCAGGTTACGTATTGATTGTTACGTTATCCAAAAGAGTCGAGTCAACAGGTTTCGTATCGATCACTATGGAAAATTCTGAGAAGTCTCGCGGCGGCAGGCCGCGGGCGTTCGACCCGGAGGCCGCGCTCGACGCGGCCATGCATCTGTTCTGGGAGCATGGCTATGAGGCGACCTCGCTTGCCATGCTGCGCAAGGCCATGGGCCTGACGCCGCCGCAGATCTACAATGCCTTCACCGACAAGGAGACGCTGTTTCGTCGGGCGCTAGCGCGCTACCACGAAAGGGAGGTCGGGTTTGCGCTCGACGCGCTTGGCGCGCCGGTACCGGTCAAGGAGGCGATCCGCTTGCTGCTGATGGGCGCGGCTGAGGCCTACACCCGGCCGGGCAAGCCCGGCGGCTGCCTTTTCATCAGCGGTGCGCTGGCGACCTCGCCGCAGGCGCAAGCCATCGCGGACGAGCTCAAGACATATCGCAAGGCGACCGAAGCGGCGATCGCAGCGCGGCTGGGCAAGGGCCAAGAGGCCGGCGAATTGCCGGCGAATCTGTCCGTCGAGCGATTGGCCAAATACCTGACCGGAGTCATGCACGGAATGTCGATCCAGGCGCGTGACGGCGCTTCGGCAGAGGACCTCAGGGCTTTGGCCGGGATCGCTCTTGCCGCCTGGGCAGCCGAAATGCGAAAAGCGGCCGACTCAAATGGCGAAACCGATGCCAGACCTGTTCTCCACGATTGAAACGCCCGTCGAGATCGTGCCGGGCCGCAAGCTGACGGCAAGGGCAGCGGCGCTCTATGCCGCTCCGCATGACCATTTCGAGACGAGGGCGGTCGAGGAACTGCAGCTTGGCTTCGACGGGATCGCCGGCGACTTCCATGGCGGAACAACGCGGCGTTCGGGCGGGCGCGAGCCATGGTATCCGCGCGGCACCGAGATGCGCAACGAGCGGCAATTGTCGCTTGTCGCGGCGGACGAGCTCGCCATCGTCGCGCAACGCATGGGGCTCGAGGAGATCAAGCCGGAGTGGATCGGCGCCAATCTTGCGGTCGAGGGCGTGCCGCATCTTTCGATGCTGCC
This sequence comes from Mesorhizobium sp. B2-7-2, assembly GCF_006440775.1. Taxonomy (GTDB): domain Bacteria; phylum Pseudomonadota; class Alphaproteobacteria; order Rhizobiales; family Rhizobiaceae; genus Mesorhizobium. Next base: position 40,810 of record NZ_VFTZ01000023.1, read on the forward strand.
GGCCGGCTCGCTGATGTTCTTCAAGGGCGGCGTGACGCTCAAGGTCGACGGCCAGAACAAGCCGTGCCGCATTGCCGGACAGTCGATCGCCGAGCATGTCGGCGCCGTGGACCACGACGCCACGGCGCTGCTCTTCCCAAAGGAGGCGAAACGGCTGCGCGGCCTTGTCGCCTGGGTCGAGAAGCCGGGCGTCATCAGGGCCGGCGAGGAAATTTCCATCCGGGTGCCGGAGCAGTGGATTTATCAGGCCTGAGGCCACGCCGCTGAAGCAGCGTGGCCGGCGTTTTTGATTAGGCTTTGCGGTTCTTGTTGGCGCCCTGCGCCATTACCGACACATGGTCCCACTTTTCCCAGGTGGCGATGCGGTTGGCATATTCCTGCCGGATCATCGGCAGGCCGCCGTCGCCGAAGAAGACCCTGAGCGGCGGCTCGGCTGCATCGACGATCGCCAGCATCGCCGGGCCGGTCGCTTGCGGATCGCCGGCCACGGAACGGCCGCGACGCTCGGCCATCGCCGCGCGGACGGGCTCATAGACATCCAACGGCTTGGAAACCTTCGCCGACGGTCCGGCCCAGTCCGTGGAAAAGCCGCCCGGCTCGACAAGGGTGACGTGGATGCCGAAGCCGGCGACCTCCAGACTGAGCGACTGGCTGAAGGCTTCCAGCGCCCATTTCGAGGCGTGATAAAGGCCGAGCGAGGCAAAGGCGTTGACGCCGCCGATCGAGGAGATCTGGATGATGTGGCCGGAGCGTTGCGCCCGCATGACGGGCAGCGCGGCCTGGGTAACCCAAAGCGCTCCGAAGACGTTGGTCTCGATCTGGTCGCGCGCTTCCTGCTCGGTGACCTCCTCGATGGCGCCGAAATGGCCGTAGCCGGCATTGTTGACGACCACGTCAAGCCGGCCGAAACGCCCGTGCGCCTCGGCAACAGCGGCGTCGACGGCTTGCTTGTCGGTGACATCGAGCTTCATGGCAGCGACCTTGTCGCCATATTTCTCGACGAGATCGGCAAGCGTGCCGGCATTGCGCGCAGTTGCGGCGACGCGATCGCCGCGGGCGAGCGCGGCCTCGGCCCAGACGCGGCCAAAGCCCTTCGACGATCCGGTGATGAACCAAACCTTGTCAGTCATGATCTGTGATCCTTGCCCAGAGGGCGATGAATTCGGAGGGATAAACGGAGGAATCTCCGTTTATCCCATGTACGGCGCCGCCGCCGTTTTTCCAGAGGCGGCACCCGAATTAATTGGCGGGATGCGGCATAGAGGACGCAGGCGTCTATTCGTCCTCCTCGTCTTCCTCGAGCAACCGTGTCGCCCGCCAACGGGTGAGCACCTCATTGGTCCGCCTGATGACGAAGAAGCGCGCCGAATCCCGGTCGTAGCCTTCGGCCAGCAGCTTTTCGTAATCGGTGTGGACGTGGCGGACATGGGCGATGGTGGCCAGCCACACCGCGATTGTCGGCGGCAAGCTCTTCATGTGCACCGAGCCGGCTTCGGCGCGGATTTTCTCCATGTCGGCATAAGGCGCGAGCGGCAGCAGCGCGGTCAGCGCCTTGGCGATGGCGCGGCGGCGACCGGTTGGGGCGCTCATTTCTCGTCGCGCCCGGCGATCGTCGCTTCGGGGAAGGCATCCGTGGAAGCGTAGTAGGGCTTGATGTCGATGACCGGCGTGCCGTCGAGCACGTCGATGGCGTCGATCTCGATCCGGCCGGCCGCGATGTCGAGCGCGACGAGCTTCGCCACATGCAGGCCGACAGGATTCGGCCGGGCAGGGGAGCGCAGCGAGAAAACGCCTTTCGCTTCAGCCGCATGGCGCGGTTTCTGCACAATCAGATTCCGCGGCGCGTGATGGAGCCAGGACAGGATGACGAGGTGGCTGGCGCGTTCCAGGTTTTGCAGCCCCGGGCGATAGGGCTCGTCGATCAGGATTGTCACGGGTCGCCCGGTTTCCCGGGCGGCGCGCATGTTCTTGGGGCAATCCTCGCGACTGACCCAGGGTGAGACGATGCGGCCGATGAAGACGACATGGCCGTCCGGCCGCAACTGTGCCGGGTCGGCCGCAAGAAGCATTTCACCTTCGCGCGTCTCAAACATCCTGTTCATCCCGCGGAGAAACCGCCTGCCGGCGCGGATCACGGCTGCGCCATTTTCTTGTCCGGAAGCGACATAGCACTTGCCACGGTTTCAAAATCGACATAAACATATCTTTATATCTTTCAACGAGAAACTCGCGCATGCATGTCTCACTCGACACGATGGTAGATACATTGAAGGCGGCGGCCGAATCCAGCCGGCTGCGCATCCTGGTGCTGCTTTCGCGCGGGGATCTCACCGTCTCCGATCTCACGGAGATCCTCGGCCAGTCGCAACCGCGCGTCTCGCGGCATCTGAAGCTGCTGCTCGATGCCGGGCTGATCGGCCGCTACCAGGAAGGGTCCTGGGCCTTCTTCAGGCTGACCGATACGGATAATTCGCGCGATTTCGTCCAGCGTCTGGTCTCGGCCATAAGCGAGGCCGATCCGCAGGTGGTGCGCGATCTCGAGCGGCTGGCGGCGGTGAAGCGCAAGCGGCAGGACCGGGCGGCCGAATATTTTTCCGAGAATGCCGCGAGCTGGGATCACATCCGCTCGCTGCATGTGCCGGACCGGGCGGTGGAAGCGGCACTCATCAAGCTCGTCGGCAAGCGACCGTTCCAGTCCATGCTCGATCTTGGCACCGGTACGGGCAGGCTGCTCGAAATCTTTGCGCCGCTCTACCGGCGCGGCGTCGGCATCGACATGTCGCGCGAGATGCTGAGCGTGGCGCGCGCCAATCTCGACAAGGCCGGCATCGCCAATGCGCAGGTACGCCAGGGCGACATCTTCTCGCCGCCGGTCGAGCGCAACGCCTTCGATCTCGTCACAATCCACCAGGTGCTGCACTATCTCGACGATCCCGCGCGCGCCATCGCCGAGGCGGCGCGGCTGCTCAGGCCATCAGGCCGGCTGATCGTCGTCGACTTCGCGCCGCATAACCTCGAATTCCTGCGCGACCAGCACGCGCACATGCGGCTCGGCTTTTCCGACCGGCAGATGTCCGACTGGTTCGCCGACGCCGGCCTCGATCTCGAGGACAGCCAGGAATTCGAGCCGCGTGGCGGCAACGAGGCAAGGCTTACGGTGAAGCTCTGGCTCGGCCGCGATCAGCGACTGCTGATCGCCGATCCATCCAATGACCCGCTGCCTGCCAAGGCATATCCAATGGGGGAAACAGCCTGATGAACCAGTTCCGCTTTTCCCGCCGCCCCGACATCGGCGACAAGGTCCGGGTCTCGTTCGAATTCTTCCCGCCGAAGACCGACGAGATGGAAGTGAGGCTCTGGGACACGGTCACCCGGCTGGAACCGCTCAAGCCGAAATTCGTCTCGGTGACCTACGGCGCCGGCGGCTCGACCCGCGAGCGCACGGCGCGCACGGTCAAGCGCATCTTGAACGAGACGACGCTGACGCCTGCGGCGCACATGACTTGCGTCGATGCCGCGCGCGATCAGGTCGACACGGTCATTCGCGAATTCGCGGATATGGGCGTCAAACGTTTCGTCGCGTTGCGCGGCGATCCGGCGGCCGGTGTCGGCGCAAGTTACCACCCGCATCCCGATGGCTATGCCAATGGCGCCGAACTGGTCGGGGCGCTGAAGAACGCCGGCGATTTCGATATCTCGGTCTCCGCCTATCCGGAAAAGCATCCGGAAAGCCCGGATTTCGCCACCGACATCGATATGCTGAAACGCAAGGCCGACAATGGCGCGACGCGGGCGATCACTCAGTTCTTCTTCGACAACGACCTTTACGAGCGCTATGTCGAGCGGGCGCGCCGCGCCGGCATCTACATCCCGATCGTGCCGGGCATCCTCCCGGTGCATAATTTCACCCAGGTCGCCAATTTCTCGTCGCGCTGCGGGGCGCTGGTGCCGGCCTGGCTGGCCGAGCGCTTCGAGGGGCTAGAGAACGACCCGCAGACGCATGCCCTCGTGGCCTCCGCCGTGGCCGCCGAGCAGGTGCTCGACCTTGTCGAGCGCGGCGTCGGCGACTTCCATTTCTACACGATGAACCGCGCCGACCTCGTCTTTGCCGTCTGCCACATGATCGGCATCCGCTCGCATGAGACGGAGGCGGCGGGTTCGGCCGCCGCCTAGGGCAGGCTGCAACGGAAAAGGCCGGGTAGAACCCGGCCTTTTCGAACTGTTTGGACTATATCTCGGTACTGGTCTTCCCGGCTTTGGCGGGTCAGGGAAGAACACCTATGATAAGGGCACCGATGAATGCGAATGCGGCACAAATCATCAACGCGTTGATCGGCCTCGTCAGTCCCATGCCATAGCCTCCTCTTCAGAGCTATGGCCGGAATCTAGAGTCATTTGGGTTACAGGCAAGCGGAAAACGTGCTGCAATGCGACATGATTGTGGGATTTGCGACTTCCGATTTATCGTTAGCCGTTGAAACTCTTCGGCAAAAGCCGCCTCAAGCGTTGTGAATAAATTGTGGCGGAGCCGTGGCATGACACCGCTACCATCGGCCCAACAGGCGACCGTCTATGGTGACCAGGCCGAGTCCGATCAGCGTCATGCCGCCGATTTCGAACAGCGCCAGGCGCTCGCCGAGGAACAGGAAGCCGAGCAGCACCGCGCTCACCGGCACGACCAGGGTGACCAGCGAGGCATTGGTGGCGCCGGCCGAAGCGACGAGGTTGAAATAGAGGATGTAAGCAAAGGCGGTTGAAAGCAGCGCCAGGCCCAGAACCGCGGCCCAAACGGGCGGCGAGACCGAGAAAAGCCCCGCAGGGCCATACGCAATCAGCACGAGCGGGATCATGATGATGGTCGATGCGGTCAGCTGTCCGGTGGCGATGACGGGCGACGGCACGCCCTTGAAGCGGCGCGCGATCATCAGGGCGACGGCGTAGGAGATCGAAGCGCCGATCAGTGCGAACTTGGCCCACACCGGTCCGCCAAGCCCGGCAAGCAGGCCAGGTCCGATCATCACCGCGGTGCCGGCGACACCGAGCGCGATGCCGGCGAACTTGTTCCAGGACAGCTTCTCGTCGGTGGTGAGCGCATTGGCCAGGATCAGCGTCCAGAACGGCGTCGTGGCGTTGAGCACCGAAGCGACGCCGGCGCCGAGCTGCGTCTGGCCGGCGAAGATCAGCGAGAAGGGCACGACATTGTTGGTGAGCGCCAGCAAGAAGAACAGGCCGGCATGCGGGAAGGCGAGCCGGAACGAAGGGCCGCGGGCTGCCAGATAGAGGTGAAGTGCCGCCGCGGCGATGGCGACGCGGAACAGCACCAGCGCCAGCGGATGTATCTCGGAAACGGCGATGCGGGCAAAGAAGAACGAACCGCCCCAGATCGCGCCGAGCAGGAGAAGCTGCGCCCAATCCTTGAGCGTCATCGCTCCGCGCGTCGGCGCGGCGCCGGCCGTAATCGACATGTCCTGTTCCTCCCCGGGGCCGATCGCAACCTCGGCCCGTCAAATACCCCAAGAACCGATATCCGCAGGCAAGGGCCACCCGAAACATGACCAATGGTTTAGCGTCGCCAAAATGTGCAACAGGCCGCTCCGGATCGCCAAGACACAGAACTGTTTTCTTTGGCGGCTAGCTAGGATTAATTGTGCGCGCTCCAGACCTGAGGATTCGTCCATGCAGCGATTCGAAAATGCCCGTGAGGCGGCACTGGCGCTTCGTCCCGACGACCCGGTCTACTGTTTCCGCCCGCAGGTGCTGAAAGCGGACGCCTTGCAGTTCATGGGCATGTTTCCCGGCAAGACCGCTTATGCGGTCAAGACCAATGGCGAGCAGATCGTTCTGAAGACGCTGGTGGAAACCGGCGTCAGCGCCTTCGACGTCGCCTCGCCCGGCGAGTTCGCCGCCGTGCGCGCCGTCTCGCCCGACGCCGAGATGCTCTACATGCATCCGGTCAAGGCGCAGTCGGACATCAAGCTGGCGCTTGAAAAATACGGCATCCGGGTGATCTCGCTCGACCATGAGGACGAGATCGCGAAGCTGACGCGTGTGGTGCGGGCGCTCGATATCGATCCCGGCGCTCTCACCGTCTTCGTGCGCATCCAGACCAAGGGCCATGCGGCTTACGAACTGTCGAAGAAATTCGGCGCCGGGCCCGCCAACGCGGTGGAGCTTGCCGAGCGGCTGAACCGCACCGGCTATAAGGTCGGCCTCTGCTTCCACGTCGGCAGCCAGATCGAGGATCCGGATACCTATGAACGCGCTCTCGCCTCGGCGGACTGGGTGCGCAACCGCCTGACCTTCGACATCGCCGGGCTCGATGTCGGCGGCGGCTTTCCCGCCGAATACGGCCATGATCCCAATCGCAGGCACATCGAGATGCCGTCGCTCGGGCAGTTGATGTCGCGGCTGGCCGGCGACCTTAAAGAATATCAGTTCGACCAGATGCCCTTGGTGGCCGAGCCCGGACGCGTGATCGTGGCGCGGTGCCTGTCGCTGATCGTGCGCGTGCTATTGCGCAAGGGCAAGCGGCTCTACATCAATGACGGCATCTGGGCGTCGCTGTCGGATTCATGGACGGGCAAGATCACGCTGCCGGCGCGCTTCATTCCAGATCCCGCGATCCGTACCCGCAACGGCAACGAGAACACGATCGTGCCGTTCAAGGTCTGCGGCGCGACCTGCGATTCCGTCGATATTCTGTCCCGGCCGTTCTGGCTGCCGGAAACGGTCGACACCGGCGACTGGATCGAGATCGGCCATATCGGCGCCTACTCGCTGTCGCTCAGGACACGCTTCAACGGCTTCTACCCCGATACGTTCGTCGAAGTGACGACACCGTTCGACGAGGGCGATGCACCGCAGGGCTTTGCGAGCTTGGAGACGATGGCGGATTGAGTTCCCCCTTCTCCCCTTGTGGGAGAAGGTGTCGCCGAAGGCGACGGATGAGGGGTGCTCCAGGGAAAGCCAACGTCTCACCCCGCTGGAACACCCCTCATCCGTCTCGGCGCTGCGCGCCGATCCACCTTCTCCCACAAGGGGAGAAGGGAAAGGGCGCTACAGCTTCGCCAAAAGCTCGGGCGTCGGCCAACCGTCGACCGGCAGGCCAAGCCGCATCTGCTCCTTGCGGACCGCCTCGCGCGTGTTGGTGCCGAGGATGCCGTCGACGGTGCCGACGTCGTAACCCTTGGCCTCGAGCTTGGTCTGCAGCGCCTTCATCTGGTCGCCGCTCAGGCCTTGCTCGGGCGTGCGCGGATCGAATTGCGGCGCGCCGGCAAGGCGGGTCGCAAGCACTGCCGCCGTCAGCGCGTAGGTGAAGGACTGGTTCCATTCCAGATAGACGTCGAAGTTGTCATAGGTCAGGAAGGCGGGACCCTTGCGGCCCATCGGCAGCGCCAAGCCAGCCTTGAGACCATTGTCGATGAGCGGGTTGCCGTTGGGTTCGGTGACGCCCCATTGCGCCCATTGCGACAGCGGCAGCTTGTTGGTGCGGCCGGTCTGGTCCCATGGCATCTCGTCGGGGACGCGCACTTCCTGGACCCAAGGCTGGTCGCGCTTCCAGCCGCGCGACATGATCTTGTCGGCCGTGGTCATGATGACGTCCGGCACGCTGTTCCTCAGATCGACCTTGCCGTCTCCGTCGCCGTCGACACCTCGCGCCAGATAGTCGGTCGGCAGGATCTGCGTTTGGCCGATCTCACCAGCCCAGGCGCCTTTGACGTCGGCCGGCAGCACGCCGCGGTCGATCAAGGTAAGCAGCGGCACCAATTGCTGCCGAAACAGCTGAGGACGGCGGCAATCATGCGAAAGCGTCACCAGCGCATCGAGGGTGTGGAAGTCGCCCTGGACGGCGCCGAAGTCGGTTTCCAACCCCCAGAAAGCCGCGATGATCGCCGGCTGTACGCCGAACTCCTTGTCGGCGCGGTCGAAGGTTTCGGCATATTTCTTCAGATTGGCCGCACCCTGCTTCAGGCGGTAGGCCGAAATCATGCGGTTGGCGAATTCGGTGAAAGTCTGGGTGAAGACGCCCTGGGCGCGGTCGCGCGCCAATGCCCGCTGGTCGATGGCGGCGTCCTCCAGCGCGTCGAGCCCGACGGCGCCGACGCCGGCTGCCTTGGCTTCTGCCGCGACACCCTGTTTCCAGGCCTCGAAATCGCCGCCGCATTCCTGCGCCGCCGCGGGCAGCGCAAGCGCGCCGACGAAGAGCGCCGCCAGGATTTCAACGCGCAATCGCATCGCTTTCCTTTCGAGACCGGCGCATGACCCGATCGCGACCCCGGACGGGATCGGACGGGCGCATGCGAGGATTTCAAAGCTCAGGAGTCTTGCCAGGCACTCGCACGAGTACGCCGCTCCAGATTACCAGCGGTTGCATGTTTCGCCGCCCGCCGTGTCGAAAAGCAGGCGCGGCGGCCGATGTCAACGGGTGTTCTGCCGCAGCCACTTCTTCCAGGCGGCTTCCGAGCCGTTGAAGACGTTGATGTCGGATTTGCCGGTCATGCCGGGCACGATACCGGTGCCGGTGTACTGCCAGAAGGTGAAGGGGTGGCTGCCGTATTTCTCGCGCGGGTGGCCGGCGACCGAGCGCAGCCAATAGGGATAGCCGCGGAAGGTCGCCAGCTGGTTGTCGTCGAAGAAGTCGAGCGAGGTGTAGATGATCGGCTTCTTGCCATAATAGCGCTCGACCATTTGCAGGAAGACGGTCATCTCGCTGCGCACCGTGGTGGGGTCGGGGCGCAGCCTGCAGGTCGGCGAGTTCGGGTTCCATTCCATGTCGAGCACCGGCGGCATTGCCGACGGGTCTCTCGGGACATTGGCGATGAACCAGCGCGCCTGGGTTTCGGCCGGCGTGCAGAAGTAGAAGAAATGATAGGCCGCGCGCGGGACGCCGGCCGCTCTTGTACGCGCCCAGTGCTCGTTGAAATAGTCGTCGAAACGATCGCCGCCCTCCGTCGCCTTGATGAAGGCAAAGGAGATGCCGCTGGCCCTGGCCGTCGGCCAGTCGATCGAGCTCTGGTATTTGGAGACGTCCGTGCCGTGGATGGCGTAGGTCCATGGCGCGCCGCTGTCCCACTCATGCGGCTTGGAGTCCTCGAATTTGGGCGCGCGCACGGCAACCGCCGGCGACGACGGCGACAATGGTGAGAGGTCCTCCACGGTCGAGCAGGCGCCCAGCAGCGTAAGCATCAGGATGGCCGCAAGACGGCGCATGATCTTCCCCGAGCCGGGATCAGCCGGCCGCTGATGGGTCCTTCATTGATGGTGGTCGCTTTCGCAGGCCCCCCTCCGGACGATCGCCCCACAGGACCGTCCCGATTTATTCCGTCTTCCAAATCGTTGTCCCAAAACCGCTGCGCACTTTTGGGCGACATGGAATCATTTGATCGCCGAACATGGTTGATAATCCATTGACGGCGCTCGACGATGCCGGCGATTTTGCGGAAGCAATGGCGGCAAATCGATGACATAAATCGAGCCGGCGAATCCAAAAGGCGGGGAAAGATGCGGGCTGTCGTGAAGTTCATCAAATGGCTGGTTGGGCTTGTGATCCTGGCGGTGGTCGCGCTCTTCGCGTGGCTCTATTTCGCGCCGCCGGAGTTGATCCGCGTCGGCTCCGGCTACTCGGCCAAGATCGTCTGCTCGAATGTCTTCATCGCCGGCCGCGACGCCAAAGAGGTCTTGGCCGTCGATGTGCAGGCACCAGGCCATCCGCTGCTCAAGCTGATGAAGGTCTCCGTCGACAAGGAGCGGGGGCTGGTTTCGGCCGGCCTGCTTTGGGTTTTCGGCAAGAGTGTCGCGGTCGAGCGCGACGGCGTCGGCTGCGCGTCGGTTGCCGACGGCGACACCGGCAAGGCAAGGCAGACGTCGCTGCGCGCCGCGCCGCCGGCCGCGGCGCAACCCGACGCGCTCTGGCCCGATGGCGAGCGGGTCGATGCTTCGCAGAATCCCGAGGTCGCGAAGATCGTCGACGATGCCGCGATGGCCGGCACCGGCATGCGCGCCATCGTGGTGGTGAAGAACGGCCGGGTCGTCGCGGAGCGCTATGGCGAGGGCTTTTCGGCCAAGACGCCGCTGCTCGGCTGGTCGATGACCAAGACGGTGAATGCCGCGATCGTCGGCACGCTGGTCAAGGACGGCAAGCTGGCGCTCGATAACAAGGGCTTGTTCAAGCCGTGGAAGGCCGACGGCCGCGCCGCCATCAGCCTTGCCGACATGATGGCGATGTCGAGCGGGCTGGCGTTCAACGAAGATTATGGCGACGTCGCCGACGTGACGCGCATGCTTTATCTCGAGCCGGACATGGCAGGCTTCGCCGAGGCCCAACCTCTGACCGGCGAGGTGGGAAAAGTGTTTTCCTATTCGAGCGGCACGGCGGTGATGCTGTCGCGGCTATGGCAAGATGCGATCGGCGACAAGGCGAAGGCGCTGGCATGGCCGCGCACGGCGCTGTTCGAGCCGCTCGGCATGCATAGCGCGGTGCTCGAGACCGACGAGCAAGGTACCTTCGTCGGCTCGTCCTATCTCTACGCCACGGCGCATGACTGGGCGCGCTTCGGCCAGTTCCTTCTGCAGGGCGGCGCCTGGAACGGAAACCAGATCCTGCCTGCCGGTTTCGTCGACTGGATGCGCGAGGCCGCACCGGCCTCAAAGGTGTATGGCAAAGGCCAGGTCTGGATCGAGGGGCCGGGCGATGAGGAAAATGCCGGCGCAGGCGTCGCTGCAGGCCTGCCCAAGGACACCTATTGGATGGAGGGCCATGACGGACAGACGGCTGCAATCATTCCGTCCGAGCAGTTGGTGGTGGTGCGGCTTGGATTGACGCCGGCCAAGCTTGGTTATCGTCCACAAGCGATGGTCAGCGCGCTGGTGAAGGCGCTCCATTAGAGGCGTGGCGGTCAATCGCCGGCCTCTATGCGGCGGTCGGCAAAGGCTTGGCGCGATCCACGCGCGCCCGCTCGTCAGGCGAGTTCATGACTTGCCAAAGATCGCTGCGGCGCTGGACGTTCAGCCAGAAATCCGGGCTGTTGCCGAACACCCGCGCCAATATGAGCGCGGTCGCCGCGGTAATGCTGCGGCGATCGTTGCACAATTCGTTCACATGCTTGCGCGGGACGCCCATTGCCTCGGCCAGAGCGGCTTGCGTCAAGCCAAGCGGGTGCATGAACTCCTCCGCGAGGATTTCGCCAACCGTTGCGGGCTTGCGTGCGGTCATCAACATGTCTCACCTCACTTGTAGCTGTGGTCGTCCAAGTAGATGTCCGATGCCTCACCCCGACCGCCATCCCAGCGGAAAACCAATCGCCATTGCTTGTTGACCCGTATGGAATGAAAGCCTTCGAGATTTCCGCGTAACTTTTCGAAGTGGTTGCTGGGCGGCACTCGCAAATCCTGGTCGGCGGCAGCGTCGTCGATCATCTGGAGCTTGCGAAACAAGCGGCTTTCGAGATCGGACGGAATGTTACGGGAGTGATCGTCGTTCACGAAGAAGGCCCGCAGCCATTCATCTCTAAATCCGACGATCATCACATGTTTCCAAGCAGGGTCAATGTACCACCCTTTGGGTCATGGCGCAATTGTTGATTGCGTTCGCTACGGCCACAGGCGTCAAATTGCAAAATTCAGTGGGCGATCTTGACTATGGCCAGCCAGGCGTATCCGCGATAAAGCGTTCTGAAACGGAAGGTTGCGCCGGTGCGCTGCGATTCCGATTCAAGCACGTCGCGAAGCGAGGCGCGCGGCGCGACATGGAATTTCCGCAGCCAGCCACGCAGCAGGGCGCGGAACCAGCGCGGCAGGCCTTCCTGCTGGCCGAAGTCGACGACATGCAACGAGCCGCCGGGCGCAAGCGCGGCGAGCGCGGCCGAAACCGTCTTTTCCCAGCTGGGGATCATCGACAGGGAATAGGACACGAACACGCGGTCGAACTGCGCGATGCCGAAGAGCGCCCTGGCATCGAAGTCGGTTGCGTCGCCACGCGCCAGGCTGACCTTGGCGGCGAGGCCTTCGCGAGCAATGGCCGCGCTAGCCGTCTCCAGCATCTCGGCCGAGATGTCCAAACCGAAGAAGCGCGCATCCGGATAGCGGCGGGCGGCAAGCGCGATGTTGCGGCCGGTGCCGCAGCCGAGCTCCAGCACGGTGCCGCCTTGCGGCACGTCCAATCCGTCGATCAGCCGGTCGCGGCCGAGCAGGTAATATTTGCGGGTCAGATCATAGATATGGCGCTGCCAGCGGTAGACGCCGTCCATCAGTTCGGCATGGCCGGCCGGCAGCTCCGTCGTGCTCATGCTGCCCGCTTCACATAGAGATGGAAGCCGCCATAGATCGCCGAGCGGTCTTTTGCCGCGAATTCGCGCGAGGCGTCGGCCTCGTAGGTCCACTGGTCGAGCAGCGAGCTGGAGACACGGCCGGGCAGGAGGCTCGGTTCGGCCGCGGTGCGGAAGATGACGCGGGCGCCGGCCGAGGCCGTGCGGGTGATCTCGGTCCACAGCGCATTGAGCAGGTCGTCGGTCATCCAGTCCTGCGCGTCGAGCAGGACGAAGCGGTCGACGGTGCCGGCGTCCTTGGCGCCCAGGAACTTGATCAGGTTGGCGTGGTGGATGGCGACGCGATCGATGTGGTCGCGGATCGTCTTGTAGTTGTTCTGTTCCAGATAGGCAGGCAGCGCCGCCTCGCCGGGCTGCGGATAGCGGCGGGCAAAGGCCTGCCAGGCGAAGTAGTTGTTCTTCAGCGGGAAATCGCAGGCGAGCTTTTCCAGCCGTGCCTTCAAGACGCTCGCCATCGAGCCGTCGCCGGATGTGATCAGCGAGTCATACTGTGCCGGCGGGATGCCGAGGCCGAACAGCGAAGCCTTGCGCGAGGTCGCCCAGCGCAGCAGCTTCTTGTCGAACACCGGCGCCAACTCCTCATTGAAGAAGCGGCGCTGCTCGCCAATGTTCTCCGCCTTCATGATGCCGGCCGGATCGACACCAAACAGCTTGCCGACGCGATGGCCCATGGCGATGAAGAGGCCGAGCAGGCCGGTCTGGTAGAAGTTGCGGTCGAAAACCGAGATGCGGCGGCGGCCGCGCCAGTTGCGGCGCTCCCAGTAATGGCGGCTCACTGGATCGAGATGCGGCGCGATGAAGCGATCATAGGCATCCGAATTGTGTCTGGTGCCGGCGGCGCCGAAGAAACGGAACAGGTCGCCCTGCGACGGCAGGTGGCGCACCGCTTCCAGCTTCATGCGGTTCAGCGCGACATGCGCGGCATTGAGATCGACGGCCTCGATCCGGGCCGGCGTGCGGGTCAGGTAAGCCAGGATGTTGCAGCCGCCCGAGGCGATCGTGACGACGCGATGGCCGGCGCCGAGCTGCATGGCCTCCATGTCGACATCGGGATCTTCCCAGATCTGCGGATAGACGAGGCCGGAGAACAGGAAGGCGAAGAGCCGCTCGGAAATGCCGTCCTTCGACAATGCCCGGTTCTGGTAGACGGCCTTTCCGACTTCCTTGCCTCGACGATAAACGAGTTCTCCGGATACGTCCGACATCGAAAGGTGATTCCCCGTTTGCTTTGGCGCAAGCGGGTAGCGCAGCGGCATGACAGGCAGGTGACAGCCTGTTGACGGCAGGTTGGCGCCAATTGCTACGCTTTGCCGAACGCTCCCGGCGTCGGCGTGGTGACGATGACGGCCTCGCCGGCATCGAGCGTGGTCTGGTCGCAGGCCTTCAAGACGTTGACCGAGCCGTCATTGCGCCTGACCTTGGTCGAGCCCGCCTCGCCGTCACCGCCGCCGTCGAGGCCCTGGGGCGGGCGATTGCGGTGCGAGGACAGGATCGCGCATTCCATCTTTTCGAGGAAGCGGATCGTACGCCTGGTGCCGTCGCCGGCATTCCACTTGCCCTTGCCGCCGGAGCCCTCGCGGATATGGAAGTCTTCCAACACGACGGGGAAGCGCAGTTCCAGCACCTCAGGGTCGGTAAGGCGCGAATTGGTCATATGGGTGTGGACGCCGGACGTGCCGGCGAAGCCGCGCCCGGAATTCATCCGGCCGGCCGGCGAGCCGGAGCAGATCGTCTCGTAATACTGGTATTTCTTGTTGCCGAAGGTGAGGTTGTTCATCGTGCCCTGGGCGTTGGCCATCGCGCCCATCGCGCCGAACAGCGCGTTGGTGACATGCTGCGAGGTCTCGACATTGCCGGCGACGACGGCAGCAGGATAGGACGGTTTGAGCATGCAACCATCCGGAATAACGATGTTGATCGGCCTCAGGCAGCCGGCATTCATCGGGATCATGTCCTCGACCATGACGCGGAACGCATAAAGCACGGCGGCGCGGGCGACGGGCTCCGGCGCGTTGAAGTTGTTCTTCATGACAGGCGACGTGCCGGTGAAATCGACGGTCGACTCGCGCTTTTGCCGATCGACGGTGATCTTCACCCTGATCACCTGGCCGGTGTCGGTGCGATATTCGTAAGCCGCGCTGTCGGGAAGTCGCTCGATCACGCGGCGCACGCTTTCGGCGGCATTGTCCTGCACGTGGCCCATATAGGCCTCGACCACGTCGAGCCCGAAATGCACGATCATCTTGCGCAGCTCCGCCACACCCTTTTCGTTGGCGGCGATCTGCGCCTTCAAGTCGGCGATGTTCTGGACGGGATTGCGGGCCGGATGAGGATGGTCGGTCAGCAGCGTCTCCAGCTCCTTCTCGCGGAAGCGGCCGCGATCGACGATGCGGAAATTGTCGAACAGCACGCCTTCCTCGTCGACCGTTGTCGCAAGCGGCGTCATCGAGCCCGGCGCGGTGCCGCCGACATCGGCGTGATGGCCGCGCGAGGCCGCCCAGAACAGGATTTCCTTGCGGGCGTCGTCAAACACCGGCGTCACCACGGTGATGTCGGGCAAATGCGTGCCGCCATTATAGGGCGCGTTGAGCGCGAAGACGTCGCCGGGATGGATATCGCCGGAGTTCAGGCGGATGATTGTCTCCACCGAACGGTCCATTGAACCCAGATGCACCGGCATATGCGGCGCGTTGGCGACCAGCGCGCCATGGCGGTCGAACACGGCGCAGGAGAAGTCGAGCCGTTCCTTGATGTTGACCGAATAGGCGGTGTTCTGCAGCGTCACGCCCATCTGTTCGGCGATCGACATGAAGAGGTTGTTGAAGACCTCCAGCATCACCGGATCGGCCTCGGTGCCGAGTGCCGCGGCACGCGCCTTTCTTTCTGTCCGGCGTATCACAACGTGATTGAGATCGGTGATTTCGGCGCGCCAGCCCGGCTCGACGACGATGGTCTGGTTCGGCTCGATGATAAGCGCGGGCCCGGCGACCGTGTGGGACGGCCGCAGGCCTGCGCGACGATAGACGCCGGCCTCGTGCCAGCGGCCTTCGGTGTAGATGCGCCGGCTTTCCAAAGGTTTGGCGTCAATTCCTGCCGGTCCGGCGGGCGCTGGGGCTTCAGCCTTGTCCTGTCTGGCGGCTTCCATGCCTTCGACGGCGACGGTCTCGACGACGATCGGCTTATCGTCATAGACGAAGCCGAACTGCGCCTTGTGCGCGGCCTCGAAATCGCTTCTGGCGCGGAAGATCGAGCCATGCTCGAAATTCACCGGCAGCGCCGTATCGGTGCCGTCATAGCGGATATGCAGGACAGGCCTCGTTGAAACCTCGTCCCCGGCAATGCCTTGCTCGCCGAGCTCGGCAATGACATCGCCGCGCAGCGCCGCGATGAGCGCCTCGATCGCCGCGCGGGATTCTTCGGCAAGCGGCTGCAGCAGACCCTGTTGGCGCGAGGCGAAGACCGACGAGAGGCCGATGCCGTAAGCCGAGAGAAGGCCGGAGAAGGGATGGATGAGCACCGCTTCCATGCCGAGCGCATCGGCGACCAGGCAGGCGTGCTGGCCGCCGGCACCGCCAAAACAGTTCAGGAGATATTCGGTGACGTCATAGCCGCGCTGCACCGAGATCTTCTTGATGGCGTTGGCCACGTTCTCGACGGCGATGGTGACAAAGCCTTCGGCGACCGCCTCGGGCGTCCGGCCGTCGCCGATTTCGGCGGCAAGCGCCGCGAATTTTTCGCCAACCGTGCCGATGTCGAGCGTTTGGTCTTGGTCCGCGCCGAAAATCGCCGGAAAGAAATCGGGCTGCAATTTGCCGAGCATGACATTGGCATCGGTGACGGCGAGCGGGCCGCCGCGGCGGTAGGCGGCAGGCCCGGGATTGGCGCCGGCGGAATCCGGGCCGACGCGGAAGCGGCCCGCCTCATAGTGCAGGATCGAGCCGCCGCCGGCGGCGACGGTGTGGATGCGCATCATCGGCGCGCGGATGCGCACGCCGGCGACCTCGGTGTCAAAGGCGCGCTCATATTCGCCGTCATAGTGGGCGACGTCGGTCGAGGTGCCACCCATATCGAAGCCGATGACCTTTTCGAAGCCGGCGAGCTTCGCCGTCTCGACCATGCCGACGACGCCACCCGCCGGTCCCGAAAGCAGCGCGTCCTTGCCCTGGAACATGTCGGCGGCGGTGAGGCCGCCCGACGACATCATGAACATCAGGCGCGGGCCGGCGCCCAACTCCCCGGCCACCCGCTGCACATAGCGCGACAGGATCGGCGACAGATAGGCGTCGACCACGGTGGTGTCGCCGCGGCCGACCAGCTTGATGAGCGGAGAGACCTCGTGAGACACCGAGATCTGGCTGAAGCCGATCTTGCGGCAGACTTTCGCCACGGCCTTTTCGTGGTCCGGGTATTTCCAGGCGTGCATGAAGACAATGGCGACCGCGTCGATGCCGTCGGCTTTCGCCTGCTCGATCGCCGAGCGGCAGGCCGCGATGTCGAGCAGGCGCTCGACGCAGCCGTCGGCGCGCACGCGTTCATTGACCTCGATCACCCGCTCGTAGAGCTGCTCCGGCAGGATGATCTCCTTGGCGAAGATATCCGGCCTTGCCTGATAGGCGATGCGCAAAGCGTCGCGGAACCCCTTGGTGATGAGCAGCAGCACACGGTCGCCCTTGCGCTCGAGCAGCGCATTGGTGGCAACGGTCGTGCCCATTTTGACGTCGCCGATCGCATCGGCGGAGATGGCGGCGCCCGTTTTCAGGTCCAACAGGTCGCGGATGCCTTGGATAGCAGCGTCCGAATAGGCCTCGGGATTTTCGGACAGAAGTTTTCGGGGGTGCAGCCGGCCTCGCGGATCACGGCCGATGATGTCGGTGAAAGTGCCGCCGCGGTCGATCCAAAAGTCCCATTTCCCAGTCCCCACGGCTGCCGGCATTCTGCTTATCCATAATCTCTTTGGCATATGTTGTGTTAGTTCGGGATTTCGGCGCCAGCAATCGCAAGTTGATGTTACACGTGGAAATGCAACGTTACGAAACCGGCAGCTGGCTGATGCATTTCCCCTGCGACCGCTCACCGAAATGTGAGCGTCTGTTGAAGGAGAGATAGCATGAAGAAGCTCATTCTGGCGTCTGTTTCGGCGCTCGCCCTGCTGGGGGTCGCGGCTTGCAGCAACAGTGGCACCGGCACTGACAACACCACCACCCAGAGCACCAATCCGCCGGCCAACGAACAGCCGATGAAACCGGCTTCGCCCGACGCTTCGAAGCCTGCTGAACCGGCTCCGGCAACAAAACCGGCTCCTACCGCGCCTGCGCAGTAAGGGGCCGTCCCGCAATATCGAAGAAGGCCGGCACTGCCGGCCTTCTTTTTTGCGCCGTCGATCCCACGCATCGCCGGTCAACTGCGGCATCGTCCCGGCTTGATAGAACCGCCCGGTTCGCACTATGAAGCCGATATGTCGATTTGGGACCGCCTTGGCGACTTCATCGCTCGTGTTTCGTCGTCGGCGTCCACGGGCGTCGCGGACGTCGTTGAAGCCGTGCGCACCGTGTTTTCCGGCGATCCGGACTTGCGCCGGCGCGTTGCCTTTTCGGTGGCGATGATCGCGCTCTCGGCCAAGATGGCCAAGGCCGACGGCATCGTCACGCAGGACGAGGTGCGCGCTTTCCAGGAAATCTTCGAGGTGCCGCCGAGCGAGACGCGCAACGTGGCGCGGCTTTACGACATCGCCAAGCAGGACGTCGCCGGGTTCGAGACCTACGCCCGGCGCATGGCGCAACTCTGCGGTTCCGGCCATGCCAACTGCATGATGCTGGAAGATATACTCGACGGCCTATTCCATATCGCCAAGGCTGACGGCCTGATCCATGAGCGGGAAGGGCAGTTCCTGCATCGGATCGCGGAGATTTTCCGGATCGATGAGGCGCATTACGAGACGATCCTGTCGCGGCACGTCAATCTCGGCGCCGCCGATCCTTACGTCGTACTGGGCATCGAGCGCGGCAAGCCATTCGAGGAAATCAGGAAGCGCTACCGCAAGCTGATCTCGGACAATCACCCCGACAGGTTGATCGCACGCGGCTTGCCGCAAGAATTCATCAAGATCGCCACGACCAGGGTCGCGGCGATCAATGCCGCTTATGAGATGATCGAGCGGGGCCTCAGGCACGCATGAGCGGTTTCCTGCCCGACCAGCCAGGTGCCGAGGTCCGGGTGTCGCCGAATTTCGGTCCGCGCCGCGAGACGCTGCGGCCCGACATGATCGTGCTGCACTATACCGGCATGGCAACCGGCGCCGGCGCCGAGGCGTGGCTGTGCGATCCGGCAAGCGAAGTGTCCTCGCATTATCTTGTCCATGAGGACGGCCGCGTCGTCCAGATGGTGCGCGAGAGCGATCGCGCCTGGCATGCCGGCAAGAGCTCCTGGCTCGGGCGCACCGACATCAACTCCTGCTCGGTCGGCATCGAGATCGTCAATCCCGGGCATTCACTGGGCTACAAGCCCTTCCCGAGGCGGCAGATCGATGCCGTGATCGATTTGTGCGCGGGCATCGTGGGCCGTTATTCCATCCCCGCGACGAGGGTGCTTGCCCATTCCGACGTGGCACCGGGCCGCAAGGTCGACCCGGGCGAAAAATTTCCGTGGAAGGCGCTGTTCGCGGCCGGTATCGGTCACCTCGTACCGGCGGCGCCGATAAAACCGGGCACCGCGTTGAAGGCCGGCGACACCGGCTCCGATGTCGAGGCGCTGCAATCGATGCTGGCGCTCTATGGCTATGGTATTGAGATATCGGGTATTTACGACCGGCAGACGGAAATGGCGGTAGCGGCGTTCCAGCGGCATTTCCGGCGGCGGCTGGTGGATGGCGTGGCCGACAATTCGACGATCCGCACGCTGCAGAGGCTCCTGACTTCCGTCACGGCAGCCTCTGCCAATAATCGCGATAAGGTCATTTAAATTACAACCTGTTATTTAAAGTGAATTGCGCCGCCTTCATTGCCGCCAATTCCGCCGCCAAATGCCTCTCCCGCAAGTTGTTGGACGTCTAGCCTCTCTGATGCTCCGATGTTGAATTGACACAACTGCGTGAAGTTCTTCGCGCGGTTCTAACAGAACAGGATTACATGCAGAAATTGACCGTTGTAGCGGCAGCCGTTGCTGCCGGAGTAATAAGCTTTGCCTTCAGTCCGGCAAACAGCGCCCCCTTAAGCCTCAGGGCAGACAATGGCCTCCCCGTCGTCCCAACGACCAAGGCTGCCCCAGCGAGCAAAGCGCCAAAGATCAAGAGAGCTCCGGCTAAGGTGCAGAAGGCCGCCGCGACCAGGGCGGCGAAATCGACGGCCAAGCGCGCCAAGCGCGGCAAAAAGACGATCGATCTCACCACGACAGCCTCGATCCCCACGGGCCAGATCGCTCTGGCGACACCCGCCGCACCCGGCGGCGGCCAGTATTCGTCGATCATCGCCCGCTATGCCGCGAGCTACGGCGTGCCGGTGTCCCTGGCCAAGGCCGTCATCAAGATCGAAAGCAACTACCGGCCGAACCTGGTCGGCAGCGCCGGCGAGATCGGCCTGATGCAGATCAAGCCGGCCACGGCGCGCATGATGGGTTACACCGGTTCGGCCAAGGGGCTGTTCGATCCCGACACCAATATCAAATACGGCATGAAGTACCTCGCCATGGCGCAGGGTCTCGGCGGTGGCACCACCTGCGGCACGATCCTGAAATACAATGCCGGTCACGGCGCGACGCGGATGAATCCGATTTCGGCCGCCTATTGCAGCAAGGTGAAGGTGCAGATGGCAGCGCTGGGTTCGCCGGCCTAAGCTCGTCCGCCGAAGTGGATCTGGGCGACGCGGGTCTGTTTCAGCACGTCGTTGTCCCAAACCGCTGCGCATTTGAGCGATGGCAACAGCTTTTTCGTTTGCGTTTTCAGGCGGGAATCCCTTTATACGCCCTTGTCAGCTGGCCGGGCGGCCGCGCCCGCGCGTGCCGAAAGGTTGCGGGTGAGGAAAGTCCGGGCTCCATGGAGACACGGTGCCGGCTAACGGCCGGCGGGGGCGACCCCAGGGAAAGTGCCACAGAAAGCAAACCGCCGCGGCTTCGGCCACGGCAAGGGTGAAAGGGTGGGGTAAGAGCCCACCGCGCGACTGGCAACAGAAGCGGCAGGGCAAACCCCACCGGGAGCAAAACCGAATAGGGGCGGTACGAGGGGAAACCTTCGAGGGCTGTTTCCGGCCCGCCGTCCGGGTAGGTTGCGTGAGGCGCGTGGCAACATGCGCCCAAGATGAATGGCCGCCACGTTCTCGCCGCGAGGCGAGGGCCATACAGAACCCGGCTTACAGGCCAGCTGGCATTTTTCTCGTAGCGACAGCTGAACGGGATCAGGAAGTTACGCCGACAGGCGTATCTTCCGATTCAAGCATTCTGCAAGACAGCTTCCGCGGTGGTCAAACCTGTTTCTTGAAGCTGGTGCGATTAAATCGTACTATCGAGGGAAAAGCAGGAGCCTGTCATGGGTCAGGTCGATAAACGCAGCATCACACTTTCGCCGGAACTGGCGGCCGCGGTCGACGACGTCGTCGCGGCGGGCGAATACGCCTCGGCCAGCGAGGTGATCCGCGATGCGCTCAGGCAATGGAAGGAGCGACGCGACTTGCTTGGCTACAGCGTCGAAGAGCTGCGGAAACTGGTGCAGGAGGGGATCGACAGCGGGCCGGCCCTCGACGGCCCGTCTGTCATTGAACGAGCGCGTGCCAAATATCGTAAGATGGCTGAAGCGAAGGGCTTCGAAGAGTGAAATATCGGCTGCTTCCTCAAGCGGCGGCCGATCTCGAAGACATCGGCGACTACATCGCCAGCCATAGTCCCAATGCCGCGGTCCGGTTCGTAGACGACATGGAGAGGAGGTGGAGCTTGCTCAGCCTGCATCCCTTTTCAGGTGCTCCGCGCGACGATATCGCGCCCGGTATCCGCCATCTGGTGGTTGGCGAATACCTTACCTTGTACCGGGTTGGTCACGATGCGGTCGAGATCGTCCGCGTATTACACGGTCGGCGCAAGATCGAAGCGGATGATGTGAATCCGTGACAGGTCTGCTCAGCTTGCAATCTTGTCCAGGGACGCCTCGATCGACTGCCAGAGTTCCTCGACCGGCTCGCAGCCGATCGCGAGACGAACGAAGCCCGGCGGAACGGCGTCGCCGCGTTTCGAGCGCCGCTCGGCCGATGTGTGCACGCCGCCGAAGGACGTTGCCGCTTCGATCAGCGCGCAACCGTCGATGAACGCCTCTGCCTGTTCTTCGGAGGCCAGTTCGAACGAAATCAGGAAGCCGAAGCGCTCCATCTGGGCGCGCGCCAGATTGTGCGAGGCATCGCCCTCGAGCCCGGGAAAGCGCACGCCGCTGACGGAGCGGTGACCCTTCAGCCGCCGCGCGATGGTTTCAGCCGACGAGCACATGCGATCGAAGCGCACTTCCAGCGTTTCGAGGCCGCGATGCACCAGCCATGCTTCGAACGGACCGGGGATGCCGCCGGCCGTCTCGCGCCAATCCTTCACCTTGGCGACAATATCGGGATCGCGGCAGGCGACATGGCCGAAGAGAACGTCCGAATGGCCATTGATCGCCTTGGTGTCGGCCGAGACCACGATGTCGGCGCCAAGATCGAGCGGGCGCTGGCCGAAGGGCGTCATCGTCGTGTTGTCGACGATCAGGATTCCGCCTTGCGTATGGACCGCCTTGGCGACGGCGGCGATGTCGCAAATGTCCAGTTGCGGGTTGGACGGACTTTCGACGAAAACCGCCCGGTAGCCGGCGAAGCCGCCGTCGAGCATGCTTGCCGTCGGCCGCACATCATAGGCGACGCCGAGCGGTTTCAGGAAACGCTCGGCCAGCGCGCGCGTCGTGTGATAGCCGTCCGACGGCAAGAGGATGCGGTCGCCCGATTTGACGAGCGCGAACAAAGCCGCGGAAATCGCCGCCATTCCCGACGGAAAAATAATGCTTTGCGCCTCTTCCAGGTGGCCGAGCGCATGCTCGACGGCATGCCAGGTCGGATTGCTGAAGCGGCCGTATTGATCGAAACCCGTCGCGTCGCCCGGCGCGTGGAAGATCGAGGCCATGGTCAGCGGCAAGGGGATGGGATCGCCCTTGGCAAAATCGGCGCTACGCAAATGGGCAAGTGTCGCGGCGCGTGACTTCGCAGTGTCGGACATTGGCTCGATCCTTTGGGCAGAAAACTTCAACCGACGCTATGCGCGCCGGCTGTGCGCGGCAAGCTGCGTCTTTTTGGGCCAGAGGGCTCTAAACGCTTCGTTAGGCTTAATAGACGATAAAGACGAGACGTGCCTTCAGCTTACGCTTTCTGGTTGTGGTGCGCGTGTTTGTGAATGCCTGTTCCCGTTGACGCCCATAGTGCCCCATGATATCCCATTCAGATCAAGCTTTCGTTCCGCGTCAGGGTGAAGCGTACGCCAATCGGGCAGCCGCGGCGGCTGCGCGTTTGTCGGTTTTCGCCCCGGTGAATGAAGCGATTTGCTGCAAATGCGGCAGGGGCGCGGAGAACAACATGAGGGGTGCAGCGGCAACGGCGGCTGTAGCGTTTATTGGACCGGTTTCTGTCAAACACGGTGAGCAGGATCGATGCGAAGGGGCGGGTGTCCGTTCCGGCGCATTTTCGTGCCGTGGTGCAAAAACGCGGCTATGCGGAACTCTATGCGCTGCGCTGCCTGGATCTGCCGGCCATGGACGTCGGCGGGCTCGACCTACTCGAC
Source organism: Mesorhizobium sp. B2-7-2 (assembly GCF_006440775.1). Taxonomy (GTDB): domain Bacteria; phylum Pseudomonadota; class Alphaproteobacteria; order Rhizobiales; family Rhizobiaceae; genus Mesorhizobium. The sequence continues at coordinate 63,906 of NZ_VFTZ01000023.1, forward strand.
CGCTACGAGCAGCGGATCGGGCTGGAGGATCCCTTTCTGCAGACGGCGGACGACATGTCGTTCTTTTGCCATGGCGACGGGACATTTCTGAAGCTCGACCAGGACGGCCGCATCACCATGACCGATTTCATCCGCGAGCATACGGGCATCTCGAACGAGGTGGCCTTTGTCGGCCGCGGCAATTTCTTTCAGGTCTGGGAGCCGGGACGGCTTGCCGCCTATGGGGCGCAGGCGCGGGCCCGGCTTTTGCAGCTTCGGCAGGGGACGAAGCCCGGGGAGCGATCGGAATGATGGCTGGCCACGGCGATGACCCTCACGCCGTTGGCGGACCGGCCCGTCACATTCCGGTCCTCCTTGCCGAGGTGCTCGACGCGCTTGCGCCAAAGGCCGGCGAGACGATCGTCGACGGGACATTCGGCGCCGGCGGCTACACCAGCGCCATCCTCGATCGCGGCGCCTCCGTCGTCGCCATCGACCGCGACCCGGACGCAATCGCGGCGGGCAGGGCGCTCGAACGACAGGCCGGCGGCAGGCTGAGGCTTGTCCAGGCGCCGTTCTCGACGTTGGACGAGCATATCGAGGGCGCCGACGGCGTGGTGCTCGACATCGGCGTTTCCTCCATGCAACTCGACCAGGCGGAGCGGGGTTTCTCCTTTCGCGCCGACGGGCCGCTCGACATGCGCATGGCGCAGGCGGGTCTGTCCGCTGCCGACGTCGTCAACACCTTCAAGGCGGGCGACCTTGCCCGCATCTTCGGCTTTCTCGGCGAGGAACGCCATGCCGGCCGCATCGCGCGCATGATCGAGAGCCGTCGCGAGAAGAAGCCCTTCGAACGCACGCTCGATCTCGCCGACGCCATCGAAACCCATATCGGAAGAGGTCCGAAGGACAAGATCCACCCGGCGACACGCGTCTTCCAGGCGCTGCGCATCTTCGTCAATGATGAACTTGGCGAGCTTGCAAGGGCGCTGCTGTCCGCCGAGCGGGCGCTGAAGCCCGGCGGGCGCCTTGCCGTGGTGACATTCCATTCGCTGGAAGACCGCATCGTCAAGCGCTTCATCGCCGACCGCTCCGAAGCGGCCAGCGGCTCGCGGCATTTACCCGATGCGCCCCTGCGCGTCGCGACTTTCCGTAAGGCTGGCGGCGGCGTGACGGCGGGAGAGGCCGAGCTCGACGCCAATCCGCGGGCGCGCTCGGCCAGGCTGCGCGCGGCGATCCGCACCGAGGCGCCTGCGCGCGCCGGCGATTTTTCGATTTTCGGTCTTCCAAAGCTTCCCGCCGTCGAGCGGCCGGGGGAGAGGTGAGCACGTGTTTCGTACCAGCGACATAGTCCTGATCGCCGTCATGGTCTCGGCCGCCGCGCTGACCTACAAGACGAAGCGCGAAGCCGAAGAGCAACAGGCGGCGGTGCAGAAGATCCAGGCGCAGATCCACTACGAGGAAGAGACCATCGATCTCCTCAAGGCGGACTGGAGCCTGCTTACACAGCCGTCGCGGCTGCAGAAGCTTGCCGATGTCTATAAGAGCCAGCTCGGGCTCGAACCGGTCAACGCGCACCAGATCGGCGGGCTCGAGGACATACCCGTGAAACCCGTGACGATCGAAGACCTCTCCTCGCAGCGGCTTGGCGGCATGGCCGACAATTCGGGCAAGGAGCCCTCGGACGGCAAGGATCCGGTGGTCACCGGGAGCACCGTTCAATGATCGGTCTTCCAAGGATCGGCGGCCTGCTGACGCGCCGGAAGAGGCAGGCGGAGGACGGCTCGATCGTCGTCGATGCGGCCCGCAAGGCGACTGGCGGCAAGGCAAAGACGCGCATCGTCATGACGATGGCGGTGTTCTTCACCATCTATTCGACCATCGCCGGCAGGCTCGTCTATCTCGGGCTGCAGAATCCCGATCTTTCGGGCGGCCCGGAGAACCGGGTCACTGCATCGCGTCCGGATATCGTCGACCGCAACGGCGAGGTGCTGGCGACCGACATCAAGACGGCGTCGCTGTTTGCCGAGCCGCGCCGAATCGTCGATGCCGACGAAGCGATCGAGAGATTGTCGACCGTGCTGCCGGAGATCGACTACGAGCAGACCTATCGCAAGCTCAAGAGCGGCGCCGGGTTTGTCTGGCTGCAGCGCCAGCTGACGCCGAAGCAGCAGGCCGACATCCTGGCGCTAGGCGTCCCCGGCCTCGGCTTCCGCACCGAAAAGCGGCGCTTCTATCCGAGCGGCGAGACCTCGTCCTATATCGTCGGCCTCACCAACATCGACAACCAGGGCATCTCCGGCATGGAGAAGTATATCGACGAGCAGGGGCTGAGCGATCTGCAGGCGTCGGGGCTCGCCGTGGCCAAGGATCTCAAGCCGGTCAAGCTTTCGATCGATCTGCGCGTCCAGCATGTGGTGCGCGACGAGATCGCCGCCGGGCTGGAGCGCTATCGCGCCATCGGCGCCGGCGCCGTTGTGCTGAACATCAAGACCGGCGAAGTGGTCGCCATGGCCTCGGTGCCGGATTTCGATCCGAACAATCCGTATAATGCGCAGGAAAAGGATCGCCTAAACCGCATGTCGGCCGGGCTCTACGAGATGGGCTCGACCTTCAAGAGCTTCACCTCGGCCATGGCGCTCGATTCCGGCAAGGCGACGATGGCGAGCCGCTTCGACGCGTCGCATCCGATCCGGGTCGGCCATCAGGCCATCCACGATTTCCACGGCAAGAACCGCGTGCTGTCGCTGCCGGAAGTGTTCCTCTTTTCGTCCAACATCGGGTCGGCCAGGGAGGCTGAGCTGGTCGGCATCGAGGGGCATCGCGAATTCCTGCACCGCCTCGGCATTCTGGACAGGATGCAGACCGAACTGCCGGAAGTCGCGCGCCCGACCGAACCCAAGGTCTGGAAACAGGTCAACTCGTTCACCATCGCCTTCGGTCACGGCGTGTCGACGACGCCCCTGCAGGCCGCCGTCGGCTGCGCGGCGCTGATGCAGGGCTATCTGATCGAGCCGACATTCCTGGTGCGCAGCGAGCAGGAGGCAATGGCGGTGGCCAAGAAAGTGGTCGGCGACAAGACGGTCGCAGGCATGCGCTACCTCTATACGCTCAACGCCGAGAAGGGCTCGGCCAGAAACGCCCGGGTTCCCGGCTACCGCGTTGGCGGCAAGACCGGAACGGCCGAGAAGGTCATCAACGGCCGCTACTCCAAGGACTTGAATTTCAACACCTTCGTCGCCGCCTTCCCGATGGACGATCCGCAATATCTGGTGTTCACGATCGCCGACGCCCCGCATCCTGAAAAGCCCGGGATGACCGACGTCGCCGCCAACAATGCGGGGGTCATGGCCGGCAACATCATCAGACGCGCGGCCGCCATGCTTGGCGTGAAGCCAGATTTCAGCCATGAAAATGGTGCAACGCTGGTTTCCTATCAGTGATTCTTGCGGCGCGCCGGCAACTGCGCGCTATTTTGTTGCGGTGAACGGGACTCAATGCATCTAAAAGATCTAGCCGGCATCCTGCCTGTCGAGGGAACAGCTTCCCCCGACCTGGAGGTGACCGGACTTTCCTCCGATTCCCGCGCGGTCAAGACCGGCGTCGTCTTCTTCGCGCTTGCCGGCAGCAAGGCCGATGGCTCGACCTATGCCGCCGATGCCGCGGCCCGCGGCGCGGCTGCGATCGTCACCGGCAAGGGCGTGAGCGTCTCCAGCCTGTCGATCCCGGTCCTTGCCGTCGATGATCCGCGCCTGGCGCTGGCGCTCAGCGCGGCGCGCTTCTTCGGACGCCAGCCGCAGACCATGGTCGCCGTCACCGGCACCGCCGGCAAGACATCCGTCGCCGCCTTCACCCGCCAGATCTGGGAGCAGGCGGGTTTTGCCGCCGCCTCGATCGGCACGACCGGCGTCGTGGCGCCCGGCCGCAACGAATATGGCTCGCTGACGACGCCCGATCCGGTGGCGTTGCACCGATTGCTCAAGGAGCTGGCGGATGCGGGCGTCACCCACGCCTCGATGGAAGCCTCAAGCCACGGTCTCGACCAGCGCCGCCTCGACGGGGTGAAGCTGGCGGCCGGCGCTTTCACCAATCTCGGCCGCGACCACATGGATTACCATCCAACGGTCGAGGATTATCACCGCGCCAAGCTGCGCCTGTTCGACACGTTGCTGCCGAAGGGCGCGCCCGCGATCGTCTTTGCCGACGACCCATGGTCGGAGCCGACCATCAAAGCCGCGAAAGCGGCGGGGCTGGAAGTGCTGACCGTCGGCCGCCATGGCGATTTCCTGACGCTGAAGCGGGTCGAGCATGAGCGGCATCGCCAGCGCGCCGAAATCGTGGCCGACGGCGTGCTGCACGAGGTCGACCTGCCTTTGGCCGGCGATTTCCAGATCGCCAACGCGCTGGTCTCGGCCGGACTTGCCATCGCAACTGGAACACCCGCGGGCAAGGCTTTGGCGGCATTGGAGAAATTGAAGGGCGCGCCGGGCCGGCTCGACCTCGTCGGCGCCACCGCGGCCGGCGCTCCCGTTTATGTCGACTATGCCCATAAGCCCGATGCGCTGGAGAATGTGCTGACCTCGGTCCGGCCTTTCACCACGGGTCGCGTCGTCGTGGTGTTCGGTTGCGGCGGCGACCGCGACCGGGGAAAAAGGCCGATCATGGGCGAGATCGCGACCCGGCTCGCCGATGTCGTCATCGTCACCGACGACAATCCGCGCACCGAAGTGCCCGAGACCATCCGCGCAGCGATCCTCGCCGCCGCGCCCGGCGCCATCGAGATCGGCGATCGCCGCAAGGCGATCCACGAGGCGGTGGCGATGCTTCGCGCCGGCGACACCCTCATCGTCGCCGGCAAGGGACATGAGGAAGGCCAGACCGTCGGCACCGAAACCTTCCACTTCTCCGACCATGAGGAAGTGCGTGAGGCGCTCAAGGAGCGCGCCGCATGAACCTGCTGTGGACGTCGGAAGCGCTCGTCGAAGCCATGGGCGGCAGGCCGATCGGCTCGCTGCCGGAAGGCATCACCGGCATTTCGATCGACAGCCGCAGCCTGGACCCGGGAAACGCGTTCTTCGCCATCAAGGGCGAAGCGATGGACGGGCATGATTTCGCGACCGCGGCGGTCAAGGCCGGAGCGGCGGTGCTGGTCGTCGCCGAGGGCAAGCTGCCGTCGCTCGGCCGGCTGACGGCACCGATGATCGTCGTTCAGGACGTGCTCGCGGCCCTCGAGAAGCTCGGCGTCGCGGCCCGCGCCCGCTCGAAGGCCAGGATCATCGCGGTCACCGGATCGGCCGGCAAGACGACCACCAAGGAAGCGTTGCGGCATGTGCTGTCGGCGGTCGGCAAGGTGCACGCCTCGGCGCAGTCGTTCAACAACCATTGGGGCGTGCCGCTGACGCTGGCGCGCATGCCGCAGGACTGCGACTATGCCGTCTTCGAGATCGGCATGAATCATCCGGGCGAGATCCGGCCGCTGGTCAAGATGGTAAGGCCGCATGTCGCCATCGTGACGATCATTGCCGCCGCTCATCTCGGCTTCTTCAGGAATCTCGACGAGATTGCCGTGGCCAAGGCCGAGGTTTTCGAGGGGATCGAGCCAGGTGGCGCAGCGCTGCTCAACCGCGACGATCCGCGCTGGAAGCTGCTCGGCAAAATGGCGAAAGAGGCGGGCGTCGAGCATGTCTTCGGCTTCGGCGAAAATGTCCGCTCGGCCTTCCGCCTTGTCGGCTGCGAGCTTCATGCCGACCATTCCGACATCGCCGTCAAGATCGGCAAGAGGGACCTGAGCGCCCGTGTCGGGGCGCCTGGTCGCCATATCGTGCAGAACGTTCTGGCCGTGCTTGGCGCCGCGCAGCTGGTCGGCGCCGATGTCGACAAGGTCGCGGCGGCACTGGCAGATCTTTCGGCCGAGCGCGGGCGGGGCCGGCGCCATATCCTGCATCATCCCAACGGGCCGCTCACGCTGATCGACGAGAGCTACAACGCCAATCCGGCGTCGATGGCGGCGGCCATGGCGCTGCTCAACGCCACGCCGGTCTCAGGCGAGGGCCGGCGTATCGCGGTGCTCGGCGACATGCTGGAGCTCGGCAGCCATTCGGCAGATCTCCACGCGGCGCTTGCCAAGCTGATCGTCGGCACGGGCACACGCAACGTCTTTCTCGGCGGGCCGGAAATGCGGGCGCTGGCCGAGGTTTTGCCGTCAGACATTGCAACCGAGTATCGATCGGGAGCGGAAGAACTGAAGCCGATCGTGATCGCCGCGCTCAGGCCGGGCGACGTGGTGATGGTCAAGTCGTCGAAGGGCATCGGGTTTTCAAAGCTGGTCGAGGCGTTGCTCGGCAAATTTCCGGCGGAAGCCACAAACATTAATCCGGCCTAGATCGGGCTCCGGGGGACGGAAGGACCATGTTCACACTGCTCGTCGATTTCGCGGACAAGATCTCGTTCTTCAACGTCTTCCGCTACATCACTTTTCGCACAGGCGGCGCGCTGATCACGTCTGCGCTGATCGTCTTCATCTTTGGGCCGACGATCATCAATTCGCTGCGCCTGCGGCAAGGCAAGGGCCAGCCGATCCGCGCCGACGGCCCGCAGACGCATTTCAAGAAGGCCGGAACGCCGACCATGGGCGGGCTGATGATCCTGTCCGGCATCATCGGTTCGTCGCTCTTATGGGCGAACCTGTCCAGCATCTATGTCTGGGTGGTGCTCTTGGTCACCGTCGGCTTCGGCTCGATCGGCTTCTACGACGACTATCTCAAGGTGACCAAGCAGTCGCATCTGGGCTTCTCCGGCAAGGCCCGCCTGGCGATCGAGTTCATCATCGCCGCCATCGCGGCCTGGGTGATCATGCATAACGGCCAGGCGCCGTTCTCGTCGTCGCTGACCTTTCCCTTCGCCAAGGAATTCCTGATCAATCTCGGCTGGTTCTTCGTGCCGTTCTCCTGCTTCGTTATCGTCGGCGCCGGCAATGCGGTGAACCTGACCGACGGCCTCGACGGCCTGGCGATCGTGCCGATCATGATCGCGGCGGCGTCCTTCGGCGTCATCGCCTATCTGTCGGGCAACGCGGTGTTCGCCGAATATCTGCAGATCCATTTCGTTCCCGGCACCGGCGAGCTCGCCGTCGTGCTCGGCGCGGTAATCGGCGCAGGCCTCGGCTTCCTTTGGTTCAACGCGCCGCCGGCCGCCATCTTCATGGGCGACACCGGCTCGCTGGCGATGGGCGGGCTGATCGGCACCATCGCGGTCGCCACCAAGCACGAGATCGTGCTGGTCATCGTCGGCGGCTTGTTCGTGGTCGAGATCCTGTCGGTCATCATCCAGGTCGGCTATTTCAAGATGACCGGCAAGCGCGTCTTCCTGATGGCGCCGATCCATCACCATTTCGAAAAGCTCGGCTGGACCGAAAGCCAGGTGGTGATACGCTTCTGGATCATTGCCGTCATCCTGGCGCTGGTCGGCCTTTCGACCCTCAAGCTCAGATAGGACTCGCTGCTTGATCCCCGCCGCTTCCTTCTCAGGCAAACGCATTTCGCTCTTCGGGCTTGGCGGCTCGGGCATCGCCACCGCGCATGCGCTGATCGCAGGCGGCGCCGAGGTGCTGGCCTGGGACGACAATCCGGACAGCGTCGCCAAGGCAGCGGCCGCGGGGATTACGACCGGGGATCTGCGCTTGGCCGACTGGCCGCGTTTCGCCGCCTTCGTGCTGTCGCCAGGGGTGCCGCTGACGCATCCCAAGCCGCATTGGACGGTGGAGCTGGCGCGCGGCGCCGGCGTCGAGGTGATCGGCGACATCGAGCTGTTCTGCCGCGAGCGCAACAGCCATGCGCCGGCAGCACCCTTCATCGCGATTACCGGCACCAACGGCAAGTCCACGACGACGGCGCTGACGGCGCATATCGTGAAGTCGGCAGGCCGCGACACGCAGATGGGCGGCAATATCGGCCGTGCCGTCATGACGCTCGATCCGCCCGAGCCGACGCGGCACTATGTGGTCGAGTGCTCGTCCTACCAGATCGATCTCGCTCCCTCCATCAATCCGACCGCCGGCATCCTGCTCAACCTGACGCCAGACCATCTCGACCGGCACGGCACGATGGCGCATTACGCCTCGATCAAGGAGCGGCTGGTCGCCGGCAGCGATACCGCGATCGTCGGCGTCGACGATTCCTGGTGCGCCCAGATCGCCGACCGGCTGGAACGGGCCGGCCGGCCGGTCATCCGCATTTCCAAGCGCCTGCCGTTGACCGACGGCTATTTCGCCGACGGCACCAACCTGATGGAAGCCGTGCATGGCCGCTACAGCCGCGTCGCCTTCCTCGAAGGCATCGGGTCGCTGCGCGGCCAGCACAACGCGCAGAATGCGCTGGCGGCGGTCGCCGCGTGCCTGAGGATCGGGCTCGATCTCGGCGAGATCCAGGCCGGGCTCGAAAGCTTCCCCGGGCTGGCGCATCGCATGGAGCAGGTCGGCCGCAAGGACCATGTGCTGTTCGTCAACGATTCCAAGGCGACCAATGCCGATGCGGCCGCACCGGCGCTATCGAGCTTCAACCGCGTCTACTGGATCGCCGGCGGCCTGCCCAAGGAAGGCGGCATCGAGCCGCTGCGCGGCTTCTTCCCGCGCATCGCCAAGGCCTATCTGATCGGTGAGGCGGCGCCCGCCTTCTCGGCGACGCTCGGCGAGGCGGTGCCTTACGAAATATCCGGAACGCTGGCGGCGGCGGTCGAGCATGCCGCCAACGACGCGGCAAAGGACACCGGTGGCGAGGCCGTGGTGCTGCTTTCGCCGGCCTGCGCCAGTTTCGACCAGTTCAAGAATTTCGAAGTTCGCGGCGAAGCCTTCAGGCAAGCTGCGACTGCTATTGATGGGGTGAAATCCATCGGAGGGCCACGTTGATGCAAAGCCGTCTCGACAAAAGTCCTGTCGCCACCTGGTGGTGGACGATCGATCGCTGGTTCCTGGCGGCATTCCTGTCGCTGATGGGACTGGGCATCGTGCTGTCTTTCGCCGCAAGTCCGGCTGTGGCCGAGCGCATCGGTCTCGACAGCTTCCACTTCGCCACGCGCCAGATCATCTTCACCATCCCGGCGCTTATCGTGATGCTGGCGGTCTCTTTCCTGGAGGCGCGGCAGATAAGGCGCATGTCGCTGGTGATGATCTGCATCATGCTGGTGCTGATGGTGGCGGTGCTCTACATCGGCGTCGAGGTGAAGGGGGCGCGGCGCTGGGTGTCGCTTGCAGGCCTTTCCATTCAGCCGTCCGAGTTCCTGAAACCGGCCTTCGTCGTCATCTGCGCCTGGCTGTTTGCGGAGCACAGGCGCCAGCCCGACATTCCCGGCAACCTGTTCGCCATGCTTTTGCTGGCGCTGGTCATCTCGCTTCTGGTGGCCCAGCCCGATCTCGGCCAGACGATGCTGGTGCTGGGCACCTGGGGCGTGATGTTCTTCATGGCCGGCCTGCCCTGGTTCTGGATCGTCGCGCTGGGGGCTGCCGGGGTCGGCGGCGTGTTCGCTGCCTATACGGTGTTTCCGCACGTCGCCGCGCGCATCGACAAGTTCATGACCGGCGAAGGCGACACCTTCCAGGTCGATATGGGCCGCGAGGCGCTGATCAATGGCGGCTGGTTCGGCGTCGGCCCGGGCGAGGGCACGGTAAAGCGGGTCATCCCCGACAGCCACGCCGATTTCGTCTTCTCGGTCGCCGGCGAGGAGTTCGGCCTCATAATGTGCTTCTTCATCATGTCGATCTTCGCCTTCATCGTGCTGCGCGGCCTAAGCATCGCGCTCAAGGAGCAGGACGATTTCACCCGCTATGCGGTCGGCGGCCTGGTCACCGTCTTCGGCCTGCAATCGGCCATCAACATGTGCGTGAACCTGCAGCTGATGCCGGCCAAGGGCATGACGCTGCCCTTCATCTCCTATGGCGGCTCCTCGCAGATCGCCATCGCCGTCTCGATGGGCATGGTGCTCGCCTTGACGCGCAAGCGTCCGGAAAAGCGCAAGCAGATGGGCTTCGTCCTTTCGCAGCGCGCAATGCCGGCGGAATGAGGCAGGATGGCGAAGGGTGTCATCCTGCTTGCGGCCGGCGGAACGGGCGGACATCTGTTTCCGGCCGAGGCGCTGGCGCATGAGCTGATCGACCGCGGCTGGAAGGTGCATCTTGCCACCGACAATCGCGCCGAGCGCTATTCCCGCCATTTCCCGGCAGCCGACATTCACACCATCCCCTCGGCCACGCTGGGTTCGAAGAACCCGGTCGCCATGCTCTCGGCCTTCTGGAAGATCTGGCAGGGCGTGCGGGAGGCCGGCCGTGTAATCGCCAGGATCAAGCCGGAGGCTGTCGTCGGCTTCGGCGGCTATCCGACGCTGCCGCCGCTCTATGCCGCGACAAGGCGAAAAGTGCCGACGCTGATCCATGAGCAGAACGCCGTCATGGGCCGCGCCAACAAGGCGCTTGCCGGCCGCGTGGATGCGATTGCCGGCGGTTTCCTGCCGGAGGGCGCAAGCGCTGACGGCGTAAAGACGGTGACCACCGGCAATCCGGTCAGGCCGCAGGTCCTCGATGCGGCGAAAACGCCTTACGTGGTATCGAATGAGGGCGAACCGTTCCGCTTCCTGGTGTTCGGCGGCAGTCAGGGCGCGCAGTTCTTTTCCGATGCCGTGCCTGCGGCGATCGCGCTGCTGCCGCAAGACCTGCGCAAGCGGCTGGCGATCACGCAGCAGGCGCGCGCCGAGGATGTGGTGCGGGTGAAGGCCGCCTATGCCGATCTCGGCGTCGACGTCCAGGTCTCGCCCTTCTTCACCGACATGGCGGCGCGCATGGCGGCGGCGCATCTGGTGATGTCGCGCTCCGGAGCCTCGACGGTTTCGGAAATCGCCGTCATCGGCCGGCCGGCGCTGCTGGTGCCTTATCCGCATGCGCTCGACCACGACCAGGCTGCGAATGCCGCGGCGCTTGCCGCCGCCGGCGGGGCCGAGCTTCATCCGCAGTCGACGCTGTCGGCGGAGCGGATCGCCGAACTGGTCGGCGGGCTGATCAAGGATCCGAACCGGCTGGCGACCATGGCCGCCGCCGCCCGCTCGGCCGGGAAACCGAACGCGGCGCGGTTGCTCGCCGATCTGACAGAGGCTATTGCGTCCGGCAAAACGGTTTCGGACTACAGGAGGACGCGCGTATGAAGATGCCGCAGACCATCGGCCTTGTGCATTTCATCGGCATCGGCGGCATCGGCATGAGCGGCATCGCGGAAGTGCTGCACAATCTCGGCTACAAGGTGCAGGGGTCCGACCAGGCCGACGGCGCCAATGTGCAGCGGCTGCGCGACAAGGGCATCGAATGCTTCGTCGGCCACAAGGCCGAGAATCTCGGCGACGCCGAAGTGGTGGTCGTTTCGACCGCGATCAAGAAATCCAACCCGGAGCTCAAGGCCGCGCGGGAGAAGTTGCTCCCCATTGTCCGCCGCGCCGAGATGCTGGCCGAGCTGATGCGGTTCCGCCAGGCGGTCGCCATCGGCGGCACGCATGGCAAGACGACGACGACTTCGATGGTGGCGACCTTGCTCGAGGCCGGCGGGCTCGACCCGACCGTCATCAATGGCGGCATCATCAACGCCTACGGCACCAATGCGCGCATGGGCGATGGCGAGTGGATGGTGGTCGAAGCCGACGAGAGCGACGGAACGTTCCTGAAGCTGCCGGCCGATATCGCCGTCGTCACCAACATCGATCCCGAGCATCTCGACCACTATGGCAGCTTCGACAAGGTGCGCGAGGCGTTCCGCCAGTTCGTCGAAAACGTGCCGTTCTATGGCTTCGGCGTGATGTGCACCGACCACCCGGAAGTCCAGGCGCTGGTCGGACGGATCGAGGACCGGCGCGTCATCACCTATGGCGAGAACGCGCAGGCCGATGTGCGCTTCAGCAACCACCGCATGCAGGGCGCGATCTCCGAATTCGATGTCGTGATCCGCGATCGCAAGGGGCGGGGCACGACCTCGATAAAGGACCTGCGCCTGCCGATGCCTGGCCGCCACAACGTCTCCAACGCGACGGCGGCGATCGCGGTCGCGCATGAGCTTGGCCTCTCGGCCGAGGCGATCAAGAAGGGCCTGTCGTCCTTCGCCGGCGTCAGGCGGCGCTTCACCCGTACCGGCTCGTGGGACGGCGTCGAGGTGTTCGACGACTACGGCCACCATCCGGTCGAGATCGCGGCGGTGCTGAAGGCCGCGCGCAGCGCGACCGATGGCAGGGTGATCGCCATCGCGCAGCCGCATCGCTTCACCCGGCTGCACGATCTCTTCGATGAGTTCTCGGTCTGCTTCAACGACGCCGACACGGTGATGGTGGCGCCGGTCTATGCGGCAGGCGAGGAACCCATCGAAGGCGCGACCTCCGACGCGCTGGTGTCGCGCATCCGTTCCGGCGGCCACCGCGACGCGCGCTATATCGAGGGTCAGGCGGCGATCGCGCCAGCCATTCGCGAGCTTGCCAAGCCCGGCGATTTCGTCATCTTCCTCGGCGCCGGCAACATCACGCAATGGGCTTACGCGCTGCCCAAGGAACTTGGTGGGACGCCCTCATGATGCACGGCCAGGACCTGATCCTTAAGCTCAGCGACAAGCTTGCCGGCCTGCGCGGCCGTATCACGCCGAACGCCGAGATGGACAAGATCACCTGGTTCCGGGCCGGCGGCCTCGCCGAGGCGTTGTTCCAGCCGGCCGACGAGGAAGATCTTGCGGCTTTCCTTCGGGCTGTGCCGGAAGAGGTGCCGATCACGGTGGTCGGCGTCGGCTCGAACCTTCTGGTGCGCGACGGCGGCGTTCCGGGTTTTGTCGTCAGGCTCTCGGCCAAGGGTTTCGGCGAGGCCGAGACCACCGGGCCGACCACGATCAAAGCCGGCGCGGCGACGCCGGACAAGCGTCTCGCAGCGGTGGCCTACGAGGCCGGCATCGGCGGCTTCCATTTCTATCACGGCATTCCTGGCGCCGTCGGCGGCGCGCTCAGGATGAATGCCGGCGCCAACGGCGTCGAGACCCGCGAACGGCTCGTCGAGGTGAGGGCGCTGGACCGCAAGGGCAATCTCCATACGCTGAGCAACGCCGATATGGGCTATGCCTATCGCCATTCGTCCGCGCCTGCCGGCCTGATCTTCACCTCAGCCATTTTCGAAGGGTTTCCGGAGGACAAGGCGGCGATTAAGGCGGCGATGGATGCCGTTCAGAACCACCGCGAGACGGTGCAGCCGATCAGGGAGAAGACCGGCGGCTCGACCTTCCAGAATCCGGAAGGCACCTCGGCCTGGAAGGAGATCGACAAGGCCGGCTGCCGCGGGCTGATGATCGGCGGTGCGCAGATGTCGCCGATGCACTGCAACTTCATGATCAACACCGGCACGGCCACCGGCTACGACCTCGAATATCTCGGCGAGACGGTGCGGGCGCGCGTGCTCGAGAATTCGGGCATCCGGCTGCACTGGGAGATCAAGCGCCTCGGCAATTTCAGGCCGGGTCATGCGGTGCAGGAGTTTCTCGGGCAGCTTCTTTAGCTTAGGCTTAAGTTCATGTGATGCTTGAACTTCCAGCGATCTGAAACAGCCGTAGAACCGTTGCCTCAAAGACTCACAATTCACTTTTTGCGGCTGTTTTCGCGGAAAGTGAATCTCTCGGAATCGTAGGTACTTGCCAGCGAATCAACTCTCTGATTCTCTGCCCTAAAGCGTTTCCTGATTTGAGTCGTTCGACGCGTTAAGCCGCGTTTTCCGTCTGGGGGGCAACCTGCCGGAGGGCTCGGACTCAATGTTTGGAAATGCGGTGCGGGAATATCGGTTGCAGGCCCGGCGTGAGAGGGGATGACGGGATGAAGAAGAAGCATGTGGCTGTCCTCCTGGGTGGATTCTCCTCGGAGCGGCCCGTGTCTCTGTCCTCGGGGAAGGCGTGTGCGGATGCGCTCGAGAATGAAGGCTATCAAGTCACCCGGGTCGACGTTTCGCGCGATGTCGGGCCTGTGCTTGCCGAGCTCAAGCCTGACGTCGCCTTCAACGCGCTGCACGGTCCGTTCGGCGAGGACGGCACCATCCAGGGAATTCTCGAATATCTCGCAATTCCCTACACCCATTCGGGTGTGCTCGCTTCGGCCTTGGCCATGAACAAGGAGCAGGCCAAGAAAATCGCCAAGGCGTCCGGCATTCCGGTCGCGGAGTCGAAGGTGGTCAACCGCTTCGCCGTTCAGAACAAGCATCCGATGAAGCCGCCTTATGTGGTCAAGCCGGTCAATGAGGGGTCGAGCTTCGGCGTGGTCATCGTGCTTGAGGGGCAGTCGCATCCGCCGCAGGTGATCGGCTCCACCGAATGGCAATATGGCGAGACCGTGATGGTCGAGCGCTACATCCACGGACGCGAATTGACCTGCGCGGTGATGGGCAATGTGGCGCTCGGCGTCTGCGAGATCATCCCGACCGGGCATTCCTTCTACGATTACGATTCAAAATACGTTCCTGGCGGATCAAAACACGAAATCCCTGCTAAAATTTCACCGAATATTTACCAAAAAATACAGACACTGGCCCTCAAGGCTCATCTTGCCATTGGTTGCCGGGGCGTCTCCCGATCGGACTTCCGTTACGACGATCGCCACTCCGAAAACGGCGAGGTTGTCTGGCTCGAGGTCAACACTCAGCCGGGCATGACGCCGACGTCTCTGGTGCCTGAAATCGCCGCGCAAGCGGGACATTCGTTCGGCGATTTGTTGAGTTGGATGGTGGAGGACGCTTCGTGTCTGCGTTGAGGTTGGGGCAGGGTAATGGCGTCGGCGCGGCTGGGCTCGCGCTGTTCGGTATGTCGCTGTCATTCGACCGTTTCGTGCTGCCGCGTCAGCTTCGCCGGCCGATGCGCGTACTGGCGCGTCTGTGCGGCGGCGAGTATGAGGCGCCGCGCTTTTCGGCGGCGATCCTTTCCGCTGCGCTGATCGCGTCCAGCAGCGCCTATGGCGCCTATCTTGGCGGCTACGCCGACAGCATCGTGCAGGGCGTGACGGCGCGCACCGGCTTCGCCGTCGACCAGATCAAGGTGGTCGGCAACCGCCAGACCTCCGAGATCGATGTGCTCGACCGGCTCGGCCTCGACGGCTGGACCTCGCTGATCGGCTTCGATGCCGAGGCCGCGCGCGAGCGCATCGCGACGCTGCCGTGGGTCGAGGGAGCCGCCGTGCGCAAGATATACCCGCATACGCTGGAAGTGCGCATCGAGGAGCGCCAACCCTTCGCGCTTTGGCAGCAGGGCACCTCGGTCTCGGTCATCGAGCGGTCAGGCGAGATGATCGCGCCGTTCTCGGGCGGCAAGCAGGCGCTGCTGCCGCTGATCATCGGCACCGGCGCGCCGGCCATGGCGCCGGCCTTCCTCGCCAAGATCGAGCGCTATCCCGAGCTTGCGGCGCGGGTCAAAGGCTACATCCGGGTCGGCGAGCGGCGCTGGGACCTGAGGCTTGAAAACGGCATCACGATCAAGCTGCCGGAAGACGGCGAGGACCAGGCGATCGCCGAGCTCGTGAAGATCGATCATGACAACGGATTGCTGACCCGCGACATCGCCGCCGTCGACATGCGACTTTCCGACCGGCTGGTCGTGGAGCTGTCGCCGGAAGCGGCGACACAGCGCGAAGCAGCGCTCAGCGACAAGCCGAAGTCCCTGGCCAAGCGCAAGGTGGAGAGAAAGATATGAGCTGGCTTGGCGGCAGCAGCGACGCTTCTTCGCGCCGGTCGGGCACGCTCACGGTGCTCGATGTCGGCTCCAGCAAGGTTTGCTGCGTCGTGGCGAAGCTGAAGCCGAACGAGGACGGCAAGCTGCTGCGCGGACGTTCGCATCGCATCCAGGTGATCGGCATCGGCCACCAGAAATCGCAAGGCGTGAAGTCCGGCGTGGTGGTCGATCTCGATCGCGCCGAGCATGCCATCCGGCTTGCCGTCGATGCGGCCGAGCGCATGGCCGGGCTCACCGTCGATTCCCTCATCGTCAACATGACGGCCGGCCGGCTGAAGAGCGAAGCCTTCTCGGCGACCATCAATCTCGGCGGCCATCAGGTCGAGGAAGTCGACATCAAGCGCGTGCTCGCCGCCGGCGCCAAGCAGGCGCTCAGGGCCGAGCGCGAGGTGATCCATTCGCTGCCCGTCGGTTTCTCGCTCGACGGCGAGCGCGGCATGCGCGACCCGCGCGGCATGGTGGGCGATGCGCTTGGCGTCGACATGCATGTGCTGACGGGCGACGCGGCGCCGATGCGAAATCTGGAGCTTTGCATCAACCGCTCGCATCTGTCGGTCGAGCGCATGGTGGCGACGCCCTATGCCAGCGGGCTTGCCTCGCTGGTCGACGACGAGCTCGAAATGGGCGCAGCCTGCATCGACATGGGCGGCGGCACGACGACCATCTCGGTCTTCTCGGAGGGCAAGTTCGTCCATGGCGACGCGATCGCCATCGGCGGCAACCATGTGACGCTGGATATGGCCAAGGGCCTGTCGACCTCCCTCGATGCCGCGGAGCGGCTGAAGGTGATGCATGGCTCGGCGCTGCCCGGCAGCGCCGACGACCGCGACCTGGTCTCGATCCAGCCGATCGGCGAGGACGGCGATATACCGCTGCAGATCCCGCGCTCGGTAATGACGCGCATCATCCGCGCCCGCATCGACGAGACGCTGGAGCTTCTGCGCGACCGGCTGAACAAGTCCGGCTACGGCAACGCCGTCGGCAAGCGGGTCGTGCTCACCGGCGGCGCAAGCCAGCTCGCCGGCCTGCCGGAAGCGGCGCGCCGCATTCTCGGGCGCAATGTGCGCATCGGCCGGCCGCTCGGCGTCGCAGGCCTGCCGGAGGCGGCCAAGGGACCGGCGTTCTCGACCCCGGTCGGACTGATGATCTATCCGCAGATGGCGAGCTTCGAGAGCCATTCAGCGAAAGGACTTTCCGGTTTCAGGATGACCGGAACGGGCGGAAAACTGCATCGCATGAGTCAGTGGTTGAGAGACAGTTTTTAATTTGACGGGGACAGCCCCATAGGCGGCCGCAGCGGCGAGGCGGCGGGAAAGGCAAAGGACGGAGACAATGACCATCAATCTGCAGAAGCCGGACATCACCGAGCTCAAGCCACGCATCACCGTGTTCGGTGTCGGCGGCGGCGGCGGCAATGCCGTGAACAACATGATCACAGCCGGCCTGCGCGGCGTCGAGTTCGTGGTGGCCAACACCGACGCGCAGGCGTTGACGATGTCGAAAGCCGAGCGGCTGATCCAGCTCGGCGCGCATGTCACCGAAGGCCTCGGCGCCGGCTCGCAGCCGGAAGTCGGCCGCGCGGCGGCGGAAGAGTGCATCGACGAGATCATCGATCACCTCTCCAACACCCATATGTGCTTCGTCACTGCCGGCATGGGCGGCGGTACCGGCACGGGCGCTGCTCCGGTCGTTGCCCGCGCGGCGCGCGAGAAGGGCATCCTCACCGTCGGCGTCGTCACCAAGCCGTTCCATTTCGAGGGCCAGCGCCGCATGAAGACGGCCGACATGGGCATCGAGGAACTGCAGAAATGCGTCGATACGCTCATCGTCATCCCCAACCAGAACCTGTTCCGGCTGGCCAATGACAAGACCACCTTCGCCGATGCCTTCGCAATGGCCGACCAGGTGCTCTATTCGGGCGTCGCCTGCATCACCGACCTGATGGTCAAGGAAGGCCTGATCAATCTCGACTTCGCCGACGTCCGCTCGGTGATGCGCGAGATGGGCAAGGCGATGATGGGCACGGGCGAGGCTTCGGGCGAGGGCCGCGCGATGGCCGCAGCCGAAGCCGCCATCGCCAACCCGCTGCTCGACGAAACCTCGATGAAGGGCGCCAAGGGCCTGCTGATCTCGATCACCGGCGGCCGCGATCTCACCCTGTTCGAGGTGGACGAGGCGGCGACCCGCATCCGCGAGGAAGTCGACCAGGACGCCAACATCATCCTGGGCGCCACCTTCGACGAGGAGCTGGAAGGCGTGATCCGTGTGTCGGTCGTCGCCACCGGCATCGACAAGTCGGCGGCCGAAATCGCGGCTGCGCCGATCTCGATTCGCGCGCCGCAGAAGCCGGCCGCCCGCCCGGCGGCGGCTCCGGTGGCCGAAATCCGCCCCGCTCCGGTTCAGCCGCAGGCCTATGAGCCGCGCGCGGCCGATCCGGTCGCGGAGGCGATCCAGCTTGCCGAGGCGAACGCCGCCGCCATGGCGCAGCCGCGCGCCTTGCCGGTCGACGACTTCCGGCCGCAGAGCAAGATCTTCCAAGCCCCGCCTGCGCAGCCGCAGCCGGTGGTGCCGCAGCAGGTCATGCAGCAGCCCGCGCCGCAGCGCGAGATGCCGCAGCCGGTGACCGCGGCGCCGCAGCGCATGCCTCGCGTGGAAGATTTTCCGCCGGTGGTAAGGGCCGAAGTCGAAGCCAAGAGCCGGCCGGCGGACCATGAAAACAGCGGTCCGATGGGGCTGATCAAGCGGCTGACCAACGGCCTTACCCGCCGCGAGGAAGAGCCGGCCCGGCTTCAGCCGGCGCAGCCGCGCGAGCCGAAGCTGCGTCAGGCCGCGCCTGAGATGCGCCGTCTCGCTAGCCAGGATCCTGCGCTCTATGCGCCGCGCCGCGGCCAGCTCGACGACCAGGGCCGGCTGACGCCGCAGGCCCGCACAGTCCAGGAAGACGACCAGCTGGAAATCCCGGCCTTCCTGCGTCGCCAGGCCAACTGATCGGTACGGCGGCCGCCGATCATCGAGACGGCGCGGACCGTCGATCGTCGATACAGCGTAGCGCTGATCGTTAACGATGTATAACGGTTGTTAACAGGCAGACGAGAAATCGTCTGCCTGTTGCTTTTACAAAACGCATTGAAAACAATGGCTTAAGAGCTATTTCTGACACATTTCCGTGGTTACACGGGGTAAGAAACCGTGATTTGGAGTCTCCAGGGCGGGCCATTATCTTCGCCACGGACTAAAGTCGGTTTGCCGGGATTCGGGGAGTAGCCCTGCCTGCCGATTATACAGAGCCGCATGCTCTTGCTTATTTTGCCGCCTTTGCGCGAGCGCCAGACCATCAGACTGGCTGCAAGATACCCAGGGCCAGTGGAGCGGACGCAGGCATTTTGGGCGTATGGGGTTACTCTTGCACGACTATCAGACGACAGTGAAATCGCGCGCGACGCTGGCTGGCATCGGCGTCCATAGCGGCAAGACCGTCACCGTTCATTTCCTGCCGGCCGACGCCGATACCGGCATCGTCTTTCATCTTTCGAATGGCGGCGAAGCCCGCGAGCTCCGCGCCCTGGTCGCGGAAGTCGGCGCCACCGATCTCTGCACCATGCTTGGCGATCCGGCAGGCGATCATATCGGCACCGTCGAGCATCTGATGGCCACGGTGTTCGGTCTCGGCATAGACAACCTCATCATCGAGATCGACGGTTCGGAAGTCCCCATTCTCGACGGCAGCGCCATGGCCTTCGTCGAAGCCATCGACCAGGCCGGCATCGAGACGCTGGCGGTGAGGCGTCGCTACATCCGTGTCGTCAAGCCGGTGCGCGTGGAAGCCGGCGCGTCCTGGGCGGAGTTCCGCCCCTATGACGGCACGCGGTTCGAGGTCGAGATCGATTTCGAGAGCCCGGCGATCGGCCGCCAGCAATTCGCCTCCGACATCAATCCCGACATCTTCCGCCGCGACATCGCGCGCGCTCGCACATTCGGCTTCATGAAGGACGTCGAGAGGCTTTGGGCCGCCGGCTACGCGCTCGGCTCGTCGCTCGAAAACTCGCTTGTCATCGGCGACGACAACCGCGTCATCAATGTCGGCGGGCTGCGCTATCCCAACGAATTCGCCCGCCACAAGACGCTCGATGCGATGGGCGATCTGGCACTGGCCGGCGCGCGCTTCATCGGCTGCTTCCGCTCCTATCGCGGCGGCCACCGGATGAATGCCTCGGCATTGCGCCGGCTGCTTTCCGACCGGACGGCCTTCGAGATCGTCGAGACGAGACGTCGCGAGCGTGGCCGCGTCGCCGAGATGATCGCCGTCAGCGGGCCGGTCTACGCGCCCTGGGTGATCTGATTTTTTAACCGTTTTCTGGCTTTGTGGTCAGGCTTGTGTTGCATGGCTGCATCACAGGGCCGCCAAAACGCGCGGCTTTGATCATCGCGTCGGCCTGCCACAAAAATGTGCGATTGGCCGGACATAGCGTTGCCGGGCAAGGGGATAATGGTTTATGGCTTCGGCCCGGGACCGAAACGACGCCGAAGGGGCGGAATCCAAACATGTTTTTTTCGCGAGTTGGTCAATCGGTAACGCCGCGTCGGGGTGTTTTGCTGGCGCTGTCGGTGGTTGCTCCCGCGCTCGTGCTGTCGGCCTGCATGTCCTCCGAGAAGGATGTCAACCTGGCGACCTATGTCGACCAGACCGAGCCGGCCGACGTTCTCTACAACCAGGGCCTGGCCAACATGAATGCCGGCCGCCTCGATGAGGCGAGCAAGAAGTTCGACGCGGTCGACCGCCAGCATCCCTATTCGGAATTCGCACGCAAATCGATGGTGATGGGCGCTTTCGCCGACTACCGCGCCGGCAACTACGACGAGGCGATCGGTTCGGCCAAGCGCTACCTGACCCTCTATCCCTCGACAGACGACGCGGCTTACGCGCAGTACATCATCGGCCTCTCCTACTATCGGCAGATCAAGGACGTCACCCAGGACCAGAAGGAGGCGCGCCAGACCATCCAGACCATGCAGGATCTGGTGACGCGCTGGCCGAACTCCGAATATGTCGGCGACGCCAAGGACAAGATCCGCTTCGCCAGCGACCAGCTCGCCGGCAAGGAGATGCAGGTCGGGCGCTACTATCTCGAACGCCGCGAATACATCGCCGCCGTGAAGCGTTTCCGCACCGTGGTCGAGAACTATTCCAACACCCGCCATGTCGAGGAGGCGCTCGCGCGCCTGACCGAGTCCTACTATGCGATGGGCCTGACCTCGGAAGCGCAGACGGCAGCGGCGGTGCTTGGTCACAATTATCCGGACAGCCCGTGGTACAAGGATTCCTACAAGCTCCTGCAGAGCAACGGGCTTGAACCCCGCGAAAATGCCGGATCGTGGATTTCCAAGGCCGGGAAGCTGATCACCGGCGCCTGAAGCTTGCGATGCTGTCCAGACTGTCGATCCGCGATATCGTCCTGATCGAGAAGCTGGACATCGACTTCCTGCCTGGGCTTTCGGTGCTGACCGGCGAAACCGGCGCCGGCAAATCCATCCTGCTCGATGCGTTGTCGCTGGCGCTTGGCGCGCGCGGCGATGCCTCGCTCGTCCGCCATGGCGCCGCGCAGGGTCAGGTCATTGCCGTGTTCGACGTGCCGCGCAACCATCCGGCACGCGCGTTGCTCGCCGGAAACGACATCGAGGACGATGGCGACATCATCCTGCGCCGCGTGCAGACCGCCGATGGCCGAACCCGCGTCTTCGTCAACGACCAGCCCTCCAGCGTCACCCTGATGCGCGATGTCGGCCGCGCCCTGGTCGAGATCCATGGCCAGCATGACGAGCGGGCGCTGGTCGATCCCGGCGCGCATCGCGAATTGCTGGACAGTTTCGGCGGCCATCTGGGCGCCGTGCGCGGCACAGGCGAAGCCTGGCGGTACTGGCGAAACTGCGAGCAGGAGCTTTCCCGGCATCGTGCCAAGGTCGAGGCGGCGGCGCGCGAAGCCGATTATCTGCGCGCTTCCGTGGCTGAGCTCGCAAGACTCGACCCGCAGCCGGGCGAGGAAACGGAGCTTGCGGAGTTGCGCGCGACGATGATGCGCGTCGAAAAGATCGCCGCCGAAATCCATGATGCGCAGGATGTGCTGTCGGGGCCGTCCTCGCCCTTGCCGCAGCTCGCCAGCCTGTTGCGACGGCTGCAGCGCAAGTCCAGCGAAGCGCCCGGCCTGCTCGACGACGTGGTGAAATCGCTCGACGAAGCGATGATCTCGCTCGACGCCGCGCAGTCCGGCGTGGAAGCAGCGCTTCGCGCCACCGAATATGATCCGCAGCGTCTGGAGAAGGCGGAAGAGCGTCTGTTTGCGCTGCGCGCCGCCTCTCGCAAGCACAGTGTCGCGGTCGACGATCTGGCGCAGCTGCGCGACACGATGGTGGCCGATCTTGCCGACCTCGATGCCGGCGAGGAGCGGCTGCACGCGCTGGCCAAGCAGGCCGCCGCGGCGCGCGAGGCCTACGATATTTCCGCGGCGCAGCTGTCGTCGCTGCGCCATGCGGCGGCGGCGGGCCTGACCAAGGCTGTCATGGCGGAACTGCCGGCGCTCAAGCTCGAACGGGCCGAGTTCATCGTCGAGATGGGAAGCGATGCCGAAAGCCGCATGGAAGAAGGCATCGACCAGGTCGAATTCTGGGTGCGCACCAATCCGGGCACCAGGCCGGGACCGATGATGAAGGTCGCTTCCGGCGGTGAGCTCTCGCGCTTCCTTTTGGCGCTGAAGGTGGCGCTGGCCGATCGCGGCTCGGCGCCGACCCTCGTGTTCGACGAGATCGACACCGGCGTCGGCGGCGCGGTGGCCGACGCCATCGGCCAGCGGTTGGCGCGGTTGTCGAAGCGGGTGCAAGTGCTTTCGGTCACGCATGCGCCGCAGGTCGCTGCGCGCGCCGCCACGCATTTCCTGATCTCGAAATCCGGCGGCAAGGACCGCGTCGCCACCGGCATTGCCGAAATGGACCGCGCGGCGCGCCAGGAGGAAATCGCGCGGATGCTGGCCGGCGCCACCATCACCGACGAAGCGCGCGCGGCCGCGGAGCGGTTGCTGCGCGAGAACACGGCGGCGGCTTAGAAGGTCGGGCCTCTTCGGTTCCAATCCGAGTCAGCAGATGGCTGCATCGTGCTGTTCAGCAATGATTTTCGCGCAAGCCCACTCCCTGCCGTCAAATCCTGATTTATAGTGGCGCGCCACAATCCAAGGACTGATGCATGTCGGAAAAACCCGTCGATTCGTTGAGCGAAGGCGAAGCCGCGGATGAGCTGAAGCAACTGGCGGCGGAGATCGCCGAGCATGACCGGCGTTATCACGCCGAGGACGCGCCGACGATCACCGATGCCGAGTATGATGCGCTGCGCCGGCGCAACCTCGCCATCGAAGAGCGCTTCCCCGATCTCGTGCGCGAGGATTCGCCGACGCGGCGGGTGGGCGCCCCGCCCGCGGAGGGCTTTACCAAGGTGCGGCACGCGGTGCCGATGCTGAGCCTCGCCAAGGCCTATACCGACCAGGACGTCGCCGATTTCATCGAGCGCGGAAGGCGCTTCTTCGACCGCGACAAGGACCTCGACATCGCCTTCACCGCCGAACCGAAGATCGACGGGCTGTCGGCCTCGCTGCGCTACGAGAGCGGCGTGTTCGTGCAGGGCGCGACGCGTGGCGACGGCACGGTCGGCGAGGACATCACCGCCAATTTGAAAACGATCGCCGATATCCCGAAGAAGCTGCAGGGTTCGGGCTGGCCGGAAATCATCGAGATCCGCGGCGAGGTCTACATGACCTATGCCGAATTCGAAGCTTTGAAGCAGCGTTCAGCGGCGGTCGGCGGCCAGGATTACGTCAATCCGCGCAACACGGCTGCAGGATCGCTGCGCCAGAAGGATCCATTGGTCACCGCCAGCCGCAATCTGAAATTCTTTGCCTATGCCTGGGGCTATACGACAGCGGACCCCGCGCCGACGCAGTTCGATTCCGTACAGAAGTTCAAGGAATGGGGCTTCAAGGTCAGCCCGCTGATGGTGCGGGCGAAGTCGATCGACGACCTGATCGCGCATTACCACCGCATCGAGGAGCAGCGCTCCTCGCTCGGCTACGACATAGACGGCGTCGTCTACAAGGTTGACCAGCTCGAGCTGCAGCGCCGCTGGGGTTTCGTCACCGGCGAGCCGCGCTGGGCGGTCGCCCACAAATTCCCGGCCGAGCAGGCGATGACGACCGTCGAGAAGATCGACATCCAGGTCGGCCGTACCGGCACGCTGGCGCCGGTGGCGCGGCTAGCGCCGGTAACGGTCGGCGGCGTGGTGGTCGAGAATGTCACGCTGCACAACGAAGACTACATCAAAGGCTTCGACAGCAACGGCCAGCCGATCCGCGACTGCATCGACGTGCGCATCGGCGACACGGTGGTCATCCAGCGGGCAGGGGATGTCATCCCGCAGATCGTCAGCGTCGTCGTCGACAAGCGGCCGGCCGGCGCGGTGCCTTATGAATTCCCGCATACCTGCCCGGTCTGCGGCTCGCCGGCGACGCGCGAGATCAACGAGAAGACAGGCAAGGAGGATTCGCGCCGGCGCTGCACCGGCGAGATGATCTGCGCCGCGCAGGCGGTCGAAAGGCTGCGCCACTTCGTGTCGCGCGGCGCGCTCGACATCGAAGGCCTCGGTGCCGAAAACATCGACCTGTTCTTCAATTCGGGGCTGGTGAAGACCGCCGCCGATATCTTCACGCTGAAGGACCGAAGGCCTGCTGTCACCAGGGCGCTGGCCGAGCGACGGGAGGAGCAGGCGAGGCTGCGCGAGGAAGCCTCGGGCAAGGCGCGCAAGAACGTGCGCAGCGTCGAGGAGCGCAATTATGAAGGTCTCGACAAGCTGTTTTCGGCCATCGACGCACGCCGCGAGCCGGAGCTCGACCGTTTCATCTTCGCGCTCGGCATCCGCCATATCGGCGAGACGACGGCGGCCGTGCTTGCCCGCCAATTCTCAACCATCGAGGAACTGATCCGTGTCGGCAAGGAGACGGCGAAAGCGGAGGATCCGCACAGCGTCTTCCCATCGATCAACGGCATCGGCGACACGGTGATCAACGCGTTGCGCGACTTCTTCGGCAATGAGCGCAATGACGATGTGCTGGACGCCTTGCTGGCGCAGGTTCATCCGAAACCCTATGTCGTGGAAATCTCGGCCGGCAGCGAAGTCTCGGGCAAGACGGTGGTGTTCACCGGCTCGCTGGAAAAGATGACGCGTTCGGAAGCCAAGGCGATGGCGGAACGGCTCGGCGCCAAGGTCGCGGGCTCGGTTTCGGCCAAGACCGACCTTGTGGTGGCGGGCCCTGGCGCCGGCTCGAAGCTGAAAGTTGCGAGCGACCTCGGCATCGAGGTGATCGACGAGGATACCTGGCTGCAGCGCATCGGCAGGGGCGGCTGATGACTGGCGCGTTCAAGGGTTTTTGGGCCGAAGGCCATTCCGTTCCTGAAGGCGCTCGACTTCCACCAGAGTCGTGAGTGGTTCCAGGAAAACCGCGACCTTTACGACAGCGAGCTGCACGGGCCGTTCTGCGATCTGGTCGAGACGCTCACAGAGCGCTTCGAGGCGGCCAAGCTCGGCTTACGCGGCGACCGCAAGAAATCGCTGTTCCGCATCAATCGCGACGTGCGCTTTTCGAAAGACAAGCGGCCCTACAACCGGCATCTCTCGGCGATCCTCTCGCCTGACGGCACCAAGATGGAGCAGGGCGTCTTCTATGTGCATATCGGTCTGGAGCGCTGCTTTGCTGGTGTGGCCTGGTGGCAGCCGGCGCCTGAATTGCTGCAGGCGATGCGCAAGGCGATCGTCACCAAGCCGGCCGCGTTCCGCGGCATGGTCGCATCGCTCAGGAAAGCCGGCCTGGCGCTCGATGCGGAAGACCGCCTGAAGCGGGCGCCGCGCGGTTTCGAGGAAGTCGGCGACGAGGATCTCGCCCAGGCGGTGCGCAACCGGCATTTCGTGGTCCGGCACGACATCGATCCAGCGACGATCCATTCGCCGGCGCTGGTCGACGATCTCGTCGGCTTCACGCTTGGCGCCAAGCCGCTGCTTGACTGGGGCAGGGCGATCCAGGGGACAGCCGTGGCGGCCTGACGCTCCGGCGGTCGCCAGGGGTTTACATCCGCATCAAGAGGCCGCCGTCGACGGCAAGCTCGATGCCGGTGATGTAGCTTGCGGCGTCCGAGAGCAGGAAGAGCGCGGCGTTTGCCATGTCCTGCGGCGTGCCGATGCGGCCGAGCGGCGTATAATCCGCCACGGCAGCGCGCTTTTCTTCGGTGTCCCAGCGCGCCTGCAGCGGCGTCAGCGCCATGCCGGGGCAGATCGCGTTGGAGCGGATGCCGTCGCCGGCAAGCTGCATGGCGAGCGACTTCGACAACGCGCAGACGCCTGCCTTCGAGGCCTGATAGGCATCCTGAGGCTTCGGGTCGCCGCGATACCATTGAATGGTGGAGAAATGCACCATGGCGCCGCCGCGGCCGCCGGCGCGCATCTGCGGAACGACCGCGCGTGCGGTGTGCACAAAGGACTTCAAATTGATGTTGAAGACCTGATCCCAAACATCGAGGTCCATTTCGAGCGCCGATTTGTCGCGACCGAACCACAATACGCCGGCGACATTGGCGAGATAATCGATGCCGCCGCGCTCGCGGCCCGCCGCGCCGATGGTCCGCTCGACAAAGGCCGCGTCGGTCAAATCGCCCTGGGCGAAGGTGAGCCGGTCGGCGTACGAGGCGAGGGAGGTCGGACGCGGCTTGATGTCGATGGCGGTGACGGAGGCGCCGGCATCGAGCAGCGCCCGCGCGATCGCTTCGCCCATCCCGCCGCCAGCTCCGGTGACGACCGCATGCCGGCCCGTGAAATCATAGACGACCATTCATTTCCCCTCGGTTCTTGCTGCAAGGCGCGACGCTATCTCTGCGCCAGGGCGCGATGGTTCGACAATAGGGGCCGGCAAAAAATCCCATCCGACGCCGGGCAGGCGTCGCACATCAGGGACTTCGAACGGCAGCGCTATTTCGTCAGCTGAGCAGTGGAGAACTTCCAACGCTTTGCAACGCCGGCGATCAGTTCCGCTGATCATTGGGTCAGGCGAATTGGTGTGACATTGAAAGCGACGCTCCCTAAATGAAACCGCTCTTAAAGCGCGTCGCGCTGAACGAATCCAGGCGACGCGCTTTAAGTCTTTTTGTTGATGCATGTCGTTGTCCCAGAACCGCTGCGCACTTCTGGGCGACATGCACGAGGAGCGGTGCATGGCAGCGGAAGCAATCTCTGAGGGCAGAACGGGCAGCGATTTCTGGGACGGCGTGCGGCTTTCAATGCCGGTGGTCGTTGCGTCGGCGCCGTTCGCGGTGCTGTTCGGCACGCTTGCGGTCGACAATGGGTTTTCCGTCCTCGAAGCCTTCCTGATGAGCGCGATGATCTATGGCGGCGCCAGCCAGATGGTCGGCATCGAGCTGTTCGGCCAGCATGTCGCGCCATGGTTGATCGTGCTGTCGATCTTCGCGGTGAACTTTCGCCACGTGCTCTATTCGGCCGGCATCGGCAGGCGCATCGCACACTGGCCGCTTCTGCAGCAGGCGCTCGGCTATTTCATCCTGACCGACCCGCAATTCGCCATCGCCGAGGCGAGGGCCGAGTCCGGCCGTCCCGTTGGCTTCGTCTGGTATCTGGGGCTAGGCCTGCCGGTCTATGTGTTCTGGGTGGTCGAAAGCGGATTGGGCGCGGTGTTCGGCAAGCTGATCCCCGACACGCATGCGCTGGGCATCGATTTCCTTTTGCCGATCTATTTCCTCGGCCTGGTGCTCGGCTTCCGCAGGCGGCCGCTTTGGGCGCCCGTCGTCGCCGCCAGCGCCGTCGCCTCGATCGTTGCTTATCGAACCGTGGGCTCGCCCTGGCATGTCTCGGTCGGTGCGGTCGCAGGCATCCTCCTGGCGGTGATCCTGCCGCCGCATCACAGCGGCGTGGGCAAGCGGCCATGAGCACGACCTTCTGGATCATCCTGGCCGGCGCCGTCGCCACCTATCTGACCCGTGTCGGCGGCCACCTCGTCATCTCGCGTTTCGAGACCATCCATCCGCGCGTCGAAGCCGGGCTCAACGCCGTGCCGGCCGCGGTGCTGACGACCTTGGTGGCGCCCGAGCTATTGCATGCCGGGCCCGCTGAGTGGGCGGCGCTGATCGTCACCGTGCTGGTGTCGCTGCGCGGCGGCCTGATGGCGATGTTCTTGGCCGGTGCGGCGGCACTGATAATCGCGCGCCAATTTGTGGGGTAAGAGCTTTGCCGGCGCGATCGTTTCGGATCGTCTGCGCTGCCCCTCATTGCCCTGATGGCATTCTCCCGTAACGGGCTACGGCATCGACACATTTCGAAGCGGCTGGTCTTTGGCGATAGCGTGTATGGCAGCTTGGCGCATGCATTGTCCAATGTAGCGCTGGTCGACCCCCCACTCCGTCTCGGCTTCGCCGAGCCACCTCTCCCCCGATCGACGCTAGGGCATATACACATCTCGCAAGGCCCAACCGTCGGCACAGGCACGGAAGTATGCGAGGCCGTTGTAGAAGGTG
>NZ_VFTZ01000024.1 GCF_006440775.1 Mesorhizobium sp. B2-7-2
CGCCCACCCAGTCGACGATCCTCCTGTCCTCGGCCTCGCGCGCCAACCTCAAGGCCGGCAAGGCGTGGTAGAGTATGGCGGCGGTGTTCGAAGGCGCGTCGCCCTCGCCGGTGAAGCGCTTCATCCATACGCGGTCGACGGCGAGCAGATGGTTGAGCGTGCCTAGCATCGAGCCGAAGATGGCGCCGACGTCGCGACCGAGCTCGTCTTCGCCAAGATCGGCGGCGGCATCATAGAGACGGCCATTGGCCCATTGATTGTAGGCCGCAAACATCATGAAATGCTGCTTCATTCTTCCCACCCCGGTTACGCGAATCCGGGCCCTTCGTAACCCGCAGCAACGGACCCGCCAATGACCATTCTACTCTATGACCTCGTCGGCCATGACGTCGCCCGCCCGTTCAGCCCGCATTGCTGGAAGACCAAGATGGCACTGGCGCATAAGGGACTTGCCGCCACCAGTGTGCCGACGCGCTTCCTGGAGGTGCCGAAAGTCGAAGGCGGCGTGTCGAAGACGGTGCCAGTGATCCGCGACGGCGAGCGGGTTGTCGCCGATTCCTTCGCCATCGCGCTGTATCTCGACGAAGCCTATCCGGAACGGCCGACGCTGTTTTCCGGCGAAGGCGGCAAGGCGATGGCGCGCT
Organism: Mesorhizobium sp. B2-7-2; assembly: GCF_006440775.1. Lineage (GTDB taxonomy): Bacteria > Pseudomonadota > Alphaproteobacteria > Rhizobiales > Rhizobiaceae > Mesorhizobium. Next base: position 645 of record NZ_VFTZ01000024.1, read on the forward strand.
TCATCGAGCGCTGGTCGCAGCTCACCATACACCCCTACATCGCGACGGTGGCGCTGACCGATCTGCATGCGATGCAGGACGAACCGAACGCGGCCTATTTCCGTGAGAATCGCGAGCAGCGCTATGGCAAGCGCCTGGAAGACGTCGTGGCCAACCGCGATGCCGGGCTCCCGGCCTTCCGCGCCGCGCTGGAGCCGCTGCGCTCGACACTCGCCTACCAGCCTTTCATCGGTGGCGAGGCGCCGCTGTTTGCCGATTACATCGTGTTCGGGGCGCTGCAATGGGGCCGCATCGCCTCGCCTTTCCGGTTGCTCGACGACGGCGACAGCATCGCCCGCTGGTTCGAGCGCTGTCTCGACCTGCACGACCGGATCGGCCGGCAGGTCGCGGCGGCGGCGTGAAGACCGCGAGTGTTGGGGCTGGCATGTTGCGCTATGAGATGCGAGCCGAGATTTGGGTCTACCCCGGCAAGGGCGGCTGGCATTTCGTGACACTACCGGTGGAGTTCGCGGCACGGATCAAGGCGGCGATGGCGGGGCTGGCGCGCCCTTGGGGCTCGCTCGGCATCACGGCGGCGATCGGCAAGACCAGGTGGCAAACATCGCTCTTTCCCGACAAGGCGTCCGGCAGCCTTCTGTTGCCGGTCAAGGCCTCGGTGCGCCAGCGCGAAGGTCTCAAGGCAGGGGATTCGCCGACGCTGACCATTGAGGTCGAGCTTTAGATCAGAGCCGACTGAAGCCGACCGGTCAAAATCCCTGTGCAGTGCCAGTCTACTTTGACCTGTCCTTGTCGCGCGCGTCTCCGTTCGGCGCATTGCCGTCGGCCAGCCTCACGCAGATCGGATCGCCCTGTTCCATGCGCACGCATTGCCATTCCGGGCCGAAGCCGAAATTCTGCTCTGCGCGCTGCGGGAAGAACAGCAGCGCGAAGGCAGCCACGGCAAGAACCACGGCCATGAAGACAATGCCCGCCATGTCGCCGCGCCTGAGGTAGGGCCAGTTCATTCGCCTCAGCTCCAAGCTGCGTCCAGCGCGTTCGCAGCCGTCCAATTATCCCGCAATGCGCTCGCCTTGACCAGAAGCCGCCTCCCCTTGGCAAGCCGCCGGGCGGCTTGTATAGAGCCCGCCACTCCAATTTCCATTCCCACAACAAGGACGACCCTATGGCGATCGAACGCACCTTCTCCATGATCAAGCCGGACGCGACCAGGCGCAACCTGACGGGCGCCATCACCAAAATGCTGGAAGACGCCGGCCTGCGCGTCATCGCATCGCGCCGCGTGTGGATGAGCCGCCGCGAGGCGGAAGGGTTCTACGCCGTCCATAAGGATCGCCCGTTCTTCGGCGAGCTGGTGGAATTCATGTCGTCGGCGCCGACCATCGTCCAGGTGCTGGAGGGCGAGAATGCCATCGCCAAGAACCGCGAAGTGATGGGCGCCACCAATCCGGCCAACGCCGCCGAGGGCACCATCCGCAAGGTACATGCACTATCGATCGGCGAGAATTCGGTGCATGGCTCGGACGCGCCCGAAACTGCCGCGCAGGAGATCAAGTACTGGTTCTCGGACACCGAGATCGTCGGCTGAGGCCCAAGCTCGAGTTTCACGGAACGGCCCGCTCCAGCGGGCCGTTTTTTTGTTTTTGAAACGGGTGGTCACATTCGCCGCCTGCCCTAGGTTCAGCGAAATTGGCAACAAAGTAGCGCTCGGCGGCTGTGAGCCGCGCTTCCGCCGAACCGTGGGAGGGAGGCATGATCAAGCCTCATGTTTCTGAAAGTGGCCTTGCCTATCCGGACGACCTCGCCCTGTTGAAGCGCATCTATGACGAGGTCTGCGAGGAGCGCGGCATCGTCTTAGGCAGTCCCGAGGCGTCGGACCTGGCGATAGAGGCGATGAGACTGTTTTCCGCCGGTGTCTTCGATGAAGTGACGATCGGCCGCCGTCTCCGAGGCGGTGACGGGGAGACCGGGGAGTTCAGTCCCCGTCGCCATAGCGGATGACTTCCACCTTCTCCCGGGTGATCAGGCAGCTCTTGGTCTTGGTCAGTGCCTTGATCTCGGGGATCAGCGCATCGATCTTCTCCGGCGCGTCGACGATCTCGACGACGATGGGCAAATCCTGCGACAGGCGCAGGATCTTGGCGGTGTGGAGCACGCTGGAGCGGCCGAAGCCGAGCGGGCCTCTCAAAACCGTGGCGCCGGCCATGCCGGTCTCGCGCGCCTTGATGACGATCGCTTCATGCAGCGGCTTGCCGTCGGCCGCCCTGTCATCCTCGCCGAAGAAGATCCTGAGCAGCGCGCATTGCGCGGGAAGTTCCATGTTCACTTCTCCCTGATCACCTGTGTTGGCTCGATCACCTGTCGATTGGCAAGCGGTTGAGCCTGGACGCCATGAGATAGCCCAGCCACGCGGCGGCGAGCGACAGGCCGACCACACTGATGAGATAGGTCGCGGCCAGCGGCAAGTCGCCCTCGAACAGCAGAGTGAAGGTGTCGAGGCTCATCGCTGAAAACGTGGTGAGGCCGCCGCAGAAGCCCGCCATGACGAAATTGCGACTGGCGGGACCAACCATTATGCGGCCGTCCGGCCCGGTGAGCGTGGCGAAAACCACGATGATCCACGAGCCGACGATATTGACGAGAGCGGTCGACCACAGCGCGTTCAGGCCGAGCAGCGAGACGATGACATAGCCCGACAGGAAGCGGGCCAGCGAGCCGATCGCCGCGCCGCAGCCGACCGCCAGATAAAGCCGCATTGCCATCTGCCTGTCCACCATCGCTCAGCCCATAGCTGCGGTGGTTGAACCAACCACCCAGGTGGTTGAACCAACCACCCAGGTGGTTGAACCAACCACCCAGGTGGCTGACTCAGTCACCCAGACCATCGCCCAAAAGCCGAGCGCGACGAACAGCACGCACAGCACCGACGAAGCGACGACGTTGAAGGCGGCGAGCCGCCCCTCGCCGTCGACCGCGAGGTTGACCGTCTGCAGGCAGAAGGACGACACCGTGGTGTAGCCGCCGAACAGGCCGACGACGATCAGGTCGCGCACGAGATCGCTGGCGAAGACGCCGCCGACCGAGCGTGCCGCGCCGGCGAAGGCGCCGATGGCCAGGGCGCCGGAAACATTGACCAACAACGTGCCCCAGGGAAAGGTCTCGCCGATGGAACGGCCGACCACGCCGGAGAGGAAAAAGCGGGAAATGCCGCCGAAGAAACCGCCGATCAGGACCAGGGCGCAAGCCGCAAGGGTCATAGCTTCAATGCCTTTCCAAACGCGATCCCAAACCGGAATCACCTCACAAGAACAGGCACGAAGCGGAGCGGAAAAACAAATCCTGCCGCGCAAGAGCACGCCTAGCAGGAGTCATCAGCCCATAAGGGCGGTTTCGGGGGAACCCCATCCCCATTTTCGAGGGAACCTAGGCGGTTGCGGCGGTGCGGTCAATTGCGACGTGCTTGAATGACGGACAGAACCGTTGAGACGGTCAGACCAGCCAGAGCATGATGCCGAAAAGCATGGAGCGGTTTTCGGGCGACATCATGCTCTGTTGTCTTCGACGCAATTCCGGACGGAAAACCGCGTCCCGTTTTTCCCGGAATTGCTCATAAAACCCGCCGGCACCCGGCGGGCAGACGTCATTTGGCTTGACGGTCTTTCACATTCGCATGGGCGTTCGCTGCCTCTGTATCGGTAGACGGCGTCTTCGTCTCCTCACCGGTGAACGGACTGCCCTGTCCAGGGGCAAGGTCGCCGCTGTGGCCGGCCTTGTTGGTCTGGAACGGCTGGCTGTCTGGGCTGAGGCCATGCTGCTCGGCATTGAACAGATGGTCGTCCGCCCGGGCAATGCCGGCAAAGGCAATCAGCGATACACTCGCGGCTGCGAGGATGAGCGTGCGCTTTTTCATGTCTGGTCTCCTTTGAGTGGCCAGATCGAGCCCGCGCATTCGGTCTGGCGGCTTAAGTGAAGGGACATTGTCCCTTTGCCTGCCCGCCATCTGCATAAGTCAACGCCCGGCGTTGCCGGTTTATTCCGGAGAAAACGGTGTCCAGGCACAAAAGTTGCGCGGTCGGGCTCGGCGCGCGACGTCAGCGCGCCATTTTCAGCAGAACCGTCTGAGGCTTGCCCGTCAGCGGATCGACCTGATGACTTGTACCGGTAACGAACATCAGCCGTTCGCCAACGGTGATACGCGCCTGCAGCGTATAGGTCCGGCCCTTCTGGATCGCCTTGGGATCGAAACCGATGTCGAACCTGATCGGCACCTGGCCGGTGGGCGCTATCCTGCGCTTGGCGATCACGATTGCCGGCGCATCGGCCAGCGAGACATCGGCGAGCTCGACCACGAGCACGGCGTCGGGCGGCAGCGCGATGCGCTCACGATAGGTCACCTCGCCCGCGATCGTCTTTTCGCCGGCGTTGGTCGCTTCCGGCACGGCGAGCACGCCGACGGCCAGCGGCACCAGCCCGAAGATGAAGAATTCCGCGATCCGGTCCAGCATGAGATTGCTCCGCCAAGCAAATCAAACCAATCGACAGGCTTGGGAAGGATTGCGGTCGTTCAATGGCCGAACCGGAGTTTTTTCTGATGCATGTCGTTGCCCCAGAACCGCTGCCCACTTCTGGGCGACATCATTATTCGCCCTGTTTCTTCCAGCGCTCCGCAGCTTGATCGTCAGCTTCCTTGGCCTCGACCCAGCCGCCCTGGGAGCCGTCGGCGCGGTGTTCCTTCTTCCAGAAGGGCGCACGCGACTTCAGGTAATCCATCAGGAAATTCGCCGCCTCGAAGGCGGCCTGGCGGTGCGACGAGGCCGCGACCACCAGCACGATATTGTCGCCCGGCGCTATCTTGCCGTGGCGATGGATGACGGTGAGCCCCTGCAGCGGCCAGCGCCCGGCGGCCTCGGCGGCGATGCGGCCGATCTCGGCCTCCGCCATGCCGGGATAGTGCTCGAGCTCGAGCGCCGAGAGCGCGCCCTGCTCGTCACGGCAAAGGCCGGAAAAAGTGACCACGGCGCCGATATCGGTCCGGCCTTTGGTCAGGCCGGCGATCTCGGCGGCGACGTCGAAGTCCTCGCGCTGGATGCGGATGGCGGGCACGACCGCACCGGCCATGTCAGCCGCCGGTCATCGGCGGAAACAGGGCGATCTCGCGCGCGCCTTCGATCTTCTCGCGATGGCCGACATGTTCCTGGTTGATGGCGACGCGAATGACGTCCGGGTATTGCAGCGCGTTTTCATACTCCTCGCCGCGCGACTTCAGCCAGCGCAGCAGATCGGCTACCGTCTCGATGCCGGCAGGCAAGTCGACGTCCTCTTCCGGCTTGCCGATCCGCTCGCGCACCCAGGCGAAATAGATGAGTTTCGTCGACATCCGCGCTTCCTACTCGTCCATGATGTGCTTGAGGCCGGCGCGGAAATAGTCGTAGCCGGTGTAGAGCGTGACAAGTGCCGCGACCCACAGCAGCACGAGGCCGATCTGCGTGGTCAGCGGAAAGATCTTGTCGCCGGCGGGGCCGACCAGCAGGAAGGCGATGGCGACCATCTGTATGGTGGTCTTCCACTTGGCGAGCTGGGTCACCGGCACCGACACCTTCAAGGCGGCCAGATATTCGCGCAGGCCCGAGACCAGGATCTCGCGGCACAGGATGATGATTGCCGCCCATAGCGACCAGCCGGCGATGCCGCCATGGCGGTCGGTGTCGGCGGCAAGCAGGAGCAGGCAGGTGGCAACCAGCAATTTGTCGGCTATCGGGTCGAGCATCTTGCCGATGTTGGAAGTCTGCTGCCAGGCGCGCGCGAAATAGCCGTCAAAGTAGTCGGTGATCGAGGCAAGCAGGAAAATGACCAGCGCCGACCAGCGGGCGAAGTCGGACGACTTCAGGTGGCCTTCAAGAAAAAAGCACAGCACGACCAGCGGCACCGCGACGATGCGGGCATAGGTAAGGATGTTCGGCAGGTTGAACGCGCGCTGTGCCATGTCGTCTCGGGAAATCTCCACCGCCAGACGTACTCAAATCAGAAGCCAATGTAGGGGGTCAACAGCCGAGATTCGATTGACCAGGGAAAAATGGCGTGAAGGTCGGCGTGAAGCACCTCGCTCTGGCCTGGGCATCCCACGTCAGACGCAGAGATTGGCAACTTCGATGTATACTCTTCTTGCACGGATGTAAGCTTTTCTTGCAACGTTGGGGGCTGGCGAAGCCCAGGCAACTTCGTCATCCACGGGCCGAGCGGCAGCGAAGCGGACGCGCAGACCCGAGGATCCATTCCGTGACCTCGCGCGAAGGGCGCAACGGAGCAGAACGGAGGTTTTCTGAACCGCTGCAACGCGTAGAGGTAACGGAATGGATTCCAGGGTCTGCGCCGCGTCGCTGCGCTCCTTGCTCCGCCCTGGAATGACGACGTGGTGGGCGTTTGAGCTAATCGCCAAGGTGCAACATCCCTCACCACACGGACGGCTTGGTCAACCTTCCGTGCTCGCGACCAGCCCTCAGCTCTCGTGGAAGTGATTGTAGACCAGCTTCGCCACATGCTCGGAAATGCCGTCGACCTTGACAAGGTCCTCGACTGCGGCGCGGCTGACCGCCTTGGCGGTGCCGAAGGCGTGGAGCAGCGCGCGCTTGCGACCGGGGCCGATGCCGGCGATCTCGTCGAGCGGGCTTTTGACCATCTCCTTCTTGCGGCGGGCGCGGTGCGAGCCAATGGCGAAACGGTGCACCTCGTCGCGCAGGCGTTGGACGAAATAGAGCACCGGGTCGCGTACCGGCAGCATGAAACTTTCCCTGCCCTTGACGAAGAAGCGCTCGCGGCCGGCGTCGCGGTCCGGGCCCTTGGCGATACCGATGGCCACCACCCTGTCCTCGACGCCGAGATCGGCAAGAATCTGGCGCACGGCCGTCATCTGGCCCTGGCCGCCGTCGATCAAGATGACGTCGGGCCAGGCCGGGAAGCCGCCATTGCCGGCGACCAGATCCTCCTCGCCGGCTTCGTCCTCGACGGTCGAGCCGGGCTGGACGTCGCCATGCTCCTTGAGCAGCCGCGAAAAGCGCCGCTGCATCACTTCGCGCATCATGCCGAAATCGTCGCCCGGCGTGATCTCGGTGGAGCGGATGTTGAATTTGCGGTACTGGTTTTTCACGAAACCTTCCGGTCCGGCGACGACCATGGCGCCGACCGCGTTGGTGCCCATGATGTGCGAGTTGTCGTAGACCTCGATACGCACCGGCGGCTTTGCCAGGCCGAAGGTCTCGGCGAAGCCGGCGAGCAGCCGCGCCTGCGTCGAGGTCTCGGCCAACCTGCGGCCAAGCGCTTCGCGCGCGTTCTGCAGCGCGTGGTCTGTCAGCTCCTTCTTCTCGCCGCGCTGCGGCACCGAAATCGTAATCTTGCGGCCGGCATGGGTCGCGAGCGCCTCCGCGAGCAGTTCCTGTTCCTGCGCGGGCTGCGACAGAAGCAGCATGCGCGCCGGCAGTTTGTCGTCATAGAATTGCGCCAGGAACGAGCCCAGCACCTCCGCCGGCTCCAGCGCCGGATCGGCCTTGGGGAAATAGGCGCGGTTGCCCCAGTTCTGGCCGGTGCGGAAGAAGAACACCTGGATGCAGGTCTGGCCGCCCTCCTGGTGGATGGCGAACACGTCGGCCTCCTCGACCGTCTGCGGGTTGATGCCCTGATGTGCCTGCACATGCGAGAGCGCCGCAAGCCGGTCGCGGTAGATGGCGGCGCGCTCGAAGTCGAGTTCTTCGGAGGCCTGCTGCATGGCGGCCGAGATTTCGGTCTTCACCTTCTGGCTGCGGCCGGAGAGGAAATCCTTGGCCTCGGCGACCAGCTCGGCATAGCCCTGATGCGAGATCTCGCCGGTGCAGGGCCCGGCGCAGCGCTTGATCTGGTAGAGCAGGCACGGCCTTGTGCGGTTCTCGTAGAAGGAATTGGTGCAGCTTCGAAGCAGGAAGGCGCGCTGCAGCGAATTGATGGTGCGCCCGACGGCGCCGGCGGAAGCGAAGGGGCCGAAATAGTCGCCCTTTCGCGAGCGCGCGCCGCGATGCTTGTAGATGCCGGGCGAGACATGGTCGCCGGTCAAGAGGATATAGGGGAAGGACTTGTCGTCCCGCATCAGCACGTTGAAACGGGGCCGCAGCCGCTTGATGAGGTTGGCCTCGAGCAGCAGGGCCTCGATCTCGGTACGGGTGACGACGAATTCCATCGTCGCCGTCTCGCGCACCATGCGTCCGATGCGGGCGGTGTGGAAGCGCCCCTGCGCGTAATTGGTGACGCGCTTCTTCAGGCTGCGCGCCTTGCCGACATAGAGCACGTCGCCGGCGGCGTTCATCATGCGATAGACGCCGGGCTGGTTGGGCAGCCGCTTGACCAGGGTCTGGATCACCTCTGCGCCGATCATGCCGTCGGCGTCGCCGGCATGCGGCGTCCAGTCGATGGCCGTGAAGGCGACTTCGGGGCCGGACGGCAAAGGCTCGGCCTCGACGATCTCCTCCGCCGCCTCGTCCTCAACGTCGATTTCGGGGTCGATGTCGGGCGGCAGATCGTCGGCGGCGCCGTTTCGTTTGTCTCTTTGGGCTGCGGGACTCATTCCACCATGCCTGTCACATCGGGCGTCTGCCACGCAAGATGCTGGCCGCCATCGAGCGCGATCATCTGGCCGGTCACCGAGCGTGCCTGCCACAGATAGCGGATCGTGGCGCCGAATTCGGGCAATTGCGGGCCGCGCTTCAGGATCAGGCCCTCGATCTGGCTTTCGAAATCATCGTCATCCTGGCGCTTGTTCTTCAGTGTCGGGCCAGGACCTATGGCGTTGACGCGGATGTGCGGTCCGAGCGCCTGTGCAAGCATTTGCGTTTGCGTCCACAGAGCCGATTTCGACAGCGCATAGGAGAAATAGCGCGGCGTCGGCCGCCAGACGCGCTGGTCGATGATGTTGACGATCAGCCCCTCCCCGTCTTGCGGCAGCGCGCGGGCAAAGTTCTGCGCCAAAAGCGCCGGCGCCTTCACATGGATGGCGAAGTGGCGGTCCCAGGCTTGCCAGTCGAAATCCTCGACGCGATCGTCGACGAACAACGAAGCGTTGTTGACCAGCAGCGTGACGGGTCCGAGCGCCGCATGCGCGCGGCCGACAAGCTCACCCACGGCATCCATGTCTGTGAGGTCGGCGGCAACCGCGGCGGCGCGGCCGCCCTCGGCCACGATCTTCTTTGCCAACGCCTCGGCCTCGTTGCCGGAGCGATTGGCGTGGATGGCGACGGCGAAGCCATTGGCGGCCAGATCCTCTACGATCGCCTTGCCGATCCGCCTTGCTCCACCCGTCACCAGCGCGACGGTCGCGGCTTGTCTCATGCTGTCAATCCTCAATCGGCTTCACGATTCCGGGAAGCCGGCACAATGTGACGGGCCAAGCGTTAAATGCCATTTCCACCTGGGGCAGGAATGTGGCGAAGCGGCCCGGACGCGCTTCCGCCCTATCGGATTCGGGGCGCCGTTCCCGGCAATATATGTCGCCGGACCCCTTGAACCAAGCGGTGTGCAGCGCAACATGATTAGCCTGCTGACATTCGCTGTTGCGAAGATGCAACGTCAACTTTCGGCCTTATTCGCGCCGGGGAATGACCCAAGTTCAGGTTCGCTTCAGCCGCATTTCAGCACGACATTTGGAACCGTTGAGCGCCAAGCCCGTTTATCCCCCCGGACGGGCCGGGGCGTTTCATGAACAAAAAAGCCTACGTGTCTTGTGGCTTAAGGAGAGTATAACAATGAAGACCAATTTCAAATTCGCGCCGCTTGCCGCTGCGCTCGGGCTGTTCGCCTTTGGTGGCACCGCCTTTGCGGCCGACGTCGTTTCCGAAGAGCCGCCGGCTCCCGCTCCGGTTGCCGAGCTTCCGGTCGCTTCCTGGGCCGGCCCCTATGCCGGTATCAATCTCGGCTACGGCTTCGGCGGCCATGTGAAGGCCCCGGGCGTTGACGCCAAGACCAAGGGTTTCATCGGCGGCGTTTTCGGCGGCTACAACTGGCAGCAGGAGAACTTCGTGTACGGTGCTGAAGCCGACCTCGGCTATAACGGCACCAAGGGCTCGGATAACGGCCTTTCCGCTAAGTCCGGCATCGAGGGTTCGCTGCGCGCTCGCCTCGGCTATGCCGTGACCCCGGAAATCCTGCTCTACGGCACGGGCGGTCTCGCTGCCAAGAACCAGAAGATCGATGACAGTGTCACCGGCGTAAACGACAGCAAGGCCATGCTCGGCTGGACCGCCGGCGCCGGCACCGACATCAAGATCACGGACAACGTGTTCGGCCGCGTCGAATACCGCTACACCGACTACGGCAGCAAGAACTTCGGCGCCACCGGCAAGGTCAAGTCTTCGGACAACCGCGTCACCTTCGGCGTCGGTATGAAGTTCTAAGTCGTAGAAGCCACGACACGGAAAAGCCGGGCCTTGCGCCCGGCTTTTTTTGTGTTTGCAATCCTGTCCTTCTGCCCTTGTCGGGAGCTTGCCGGTTTCGAGAAGTTTTGAACGAGCAGGCAACAAACTTCACGCGAGCCGTATCGCCCACATTTCAGGGAGTCGCCGTCGACGGCGCCTGCTGGAAATCCTCATGGACCGGAATCGATTGCAGCCGGTCGAGCCATTTTGCTCTTGAGCGCATCATGACTTGCGCATCCGCACGGTACGCGTCCGGGTCGTCCAGCGTGGCGGCGTGGACATGGATCTCGGCAGGCCATCGGTCGGAGCGGAAGTAGAGCCTCGCGCCGCAGGATGGGCAGAAACCGCGAAAAGTATTCGGGCTGCTTTCATAGTGCCTGATGTCGCCGCTCCAGCTCAGCTTGTCCGGCCTCATTCCCAGAAATGCCGTGAAGGGGGCGGATGTCGCCCGCTGACAATCGGTACAGTGACAGACCAGGTTGCGCGTGATCTCGCCTGAATAGGCCCAGGCCACAGCACCGCACATGCAATGTCCATTGAGTGCCATTGCTTCCTCCCGTGGCCGAGCGTTCCTCGAAGCCAGCTCAACAAAACTGACACGTCGCGGCCCGCAATGCCGGTGCGACGAGCGGCTTACGCGCGTTTCTTTGCGACCTTGGCGGGTTTGATCTTCGGCGGCAAAGTTTCGACGAATGCCAGCGCAAGGCCGAGCCAGCCGCGGAGATCCGCCTCGGTGGCTGTGCCTTCCGGCGCGACATGGACATAACCTTCCATCGAGCGCCCGCCCATTTCCATCGGGCTTGCATGAGGCCGTGCGGCTGCGGCTGCATGCGCGGCCTTGCCGACACGCACCAGCAAACCGCGCTTCGACGTGCCGATCAGCATGTTGCCGTCGATCATGAAGCAGGTGCCGCCGAACATTTTCTGTTCGGTGAAGGCGCGCCGGCCGAGCGCCGCGCGCAGACGCTCGACCATAGGGTCGGGCGCGAGGCTCGTTGAGGGCTTTGCCATGTCACCACTCCGACTTGGGCGGTATCAGGCAAGCATGGAAACGGACGGGGTTCAAGGTAGTCTTCCCCTTCTCCCCTTGTGGGAGAAGGTGGCCGAGCGAAGCTCGGACGGATGAGGGGTGCTCCAGCTTGACGCATTCGTCAGCGATGGACGGCACCGGGTTCGCCAGAGTCCCACTCCGCTGGAGCACCCCTCATCCGTCTCGGCGCTATCGCGCCGATCCACCTTCTCCCACAAACAAAGGGGAGAAGAGGGCGCCGCCGTCACCCCGGCACGCAGCCCTCCAGCTCCGGAAACTTCTCATCAAACCTCGCGGCCCAGCGCACGAGCCGGCTGCGGCCCTTCTCCCATTGGCCGGAAAAGCGCAGCGCCAGATAGCCGAGGCAGGCGCGCAGCGCCATATGGCCGGCGGTGATCTTCTTCGGCAGCTTCGGCGGGTTGGCGTTGATGAGGTCGAGCGCGGCGGTGATCTTCGCCCACTGACGATCGAGCCAGGGCTGGTGGACCATCGCTTCCGGACGCGTGCGTCGTTCATAGACCATCGACAGCGCGCAGTCGCAGATGCCGTCGGCCAGCGCCTCGAGAACTTCCGCTTCGAGCCGCTTGTCGGGATTGCGGGGGAACAGCGCGTTCTTCGACAGCCGGTTGAGATGCTGGATGACGGCGCGGCTGTCATGGACCGACCGGCCGTCCTCCAGCACCAGCACCGGGATCTTGCCGAGCGGATTGGCCGAGATCAGCTCGGCCGGCTTGTCCTCCGTCTTGACGGGCACGAGATCGATGGCGATGCCGGCATGGACGGCCGCCATGCGGACCTTCGAACTGTAAGGAGACGTGGGCGCGTAAAGCAGCTTCGGCATGATCGGCTTTCCAGTTTGTCTGCGGCACTGTCGACCGAATGGGTCTCCAGGGCAACGGCCCAGCAAGGCCAATCCAGCTTGGCCAATTCATTTTGGCAGCGCGGGCGCGGCAACAAAAAAGCTCCCGGAAGTTTTGCCTGGCGGCAAAATTTCCGAGAGCTTTAGGAGGAGTGTGTGCTCCGGCTCCGCTCGCCGTGACACCGAATTGGCGAAAGGGGTGCCTGAGTGGCACCCGTCCTCACCTGTTGCGGTTCGCGAGCGAAGCTACGCGATTACTTCTTGGCGGCCGGCTTCTTGGCCGGAGCTGCCTTCTTCACGGCTGCCGGTGCCTTGGCGGCGGCGGCCTTCATCGGAGCCTTGGCGGCGGGCTTGGCCGCGGCCTTCGCTGCCGGCTTCTTGGCGGCGGGCTTAGCCGCCGGCTTTGCCGCTGCCTTGACGGCGGGCTTGGCCGCGGCCTTCGCTACCGGCTTCTTGGCGGCGGGCTTGGCCGCAGCCTTCGCTGCTGCCTTGGCCGGGGCCTTGGCGGCTGCCTTCGGTGCGGCGGCCTTCTTCACTGCTGCAGGTTTCGCGGCAGCTTTAGCTGCCGGCTTCTTTGCCGGCGCTTTCGCCGCCGGCGCCTTGGTTGTCGTCTTTGCCATGCGATGCCCCTTGCGTTTTGCCAATGGTCGTGAGTGACCCGGCGTGTCTATGCATATCTGACTCGCGACTGTCTAGCCAGCGAAGCAACACAATGATTTTCAGTTATTGAATTTTGGTTACACGAAACGCTTTAAGATGCATCTCATTGAAAAATTGTGAGCGAATCTGTCACTTTCGAAGTGATGGCCCGGCGCACAGATTTTCGCGCGGCTTCTATCGCCCGATCCTCCATCGGCCGGCGGCATAACCTTGCATCGCAATGTGAGCAGAGTGCTCATAATAGACAACAGGCCGCCGAACGTCGACTTCATCTTGTCCAGCAGAAACATCTACAGACGAACCGGCTAGATGCGACGACCAAAGCTTGAACGCTTAAAGTGAGCGTAAAGCTCATATTCAGGTGCCGCATTCAAACGCCCGCCGGGTGGCGTCCGGGCCGCAGGCGGCGCGCCGGCTCGGCCTTGTGCAGATGGACGGCGTAGGTGTCCCAGGGCGGCGAGAGCGCCATGGCGGCCAGCATGCGGCCGATTTCGCCGCGATGGTAGCTGCCGTGCAAAACGATATGGATCAGCATCTCCTGCCTCGTCATGCAGCCCCTGTTGCCGTCAGTGAAGGTGAAAGCGACAGGACCACCAAGCTCTTGCTCCGAAACGGTTTCGAGATAGTCGAGATACCAGCCGTCGATCTCGGCCAAGGCGGCGCGCAATGCGCGCGGCTCGGGCGTGTCCGGCGTATTGTCGCTCGCATAGCCATGGGCGACGCCCTTCAGATGAGCGGCAAAAATCCGCGCCACGACATGGATATGGTTCATCAGACGGATCGCGGCGTGGCACTCCCCCGCGTCGCGAGAAGGGTCGATCTCGGCGAGCTTCTCAACCAATTCATCGTTCGCCCGGGCCTGGTAGGCGAGCATGCCCTTCAGCAAGGTCTTGGCGCTCATCTTTGCCGCCCCATTTGCGTTGGTGAAATGAATGTGAGTATCCTGTCTATATTCTCGGGAGACGGGCCCAGCATGTCTACTCGCGTTGCAAAGCCGGCCGCACGCATGCGCAAGCAGCCGCGCCAGGCGCGTTCGATCGCCACCGTCGAGGCGATCATCGAAGCCGGTGCTCACGTTTTGAGCGAGCTCGGCTGGGCAGGCTTTTCCACCAACAAGGTGGCAGAGGCCGCAGGCGTCAGCATCGGCTCGCTCTATCAATATTTCCCCGACAAGCTCGCCCTGGTCGAAGCGATCCGGCGCCGCCACTTCGATCATGTGCTGTCGGTGATTCGCGAAGCGGCGGCCGACGAGAAGCCGCTCAGGCAGTTCGCGCGCGAGCTGGTGCGCGGCATGATCGGCGCGCACTCGATCCATCCGACGCTGCACCAGGTGCTGCTCGACGAAGCGCCCGGCGACCGCGGCTCGCGCGCCGCGCATGCCTCGTTCCAGGCGCGCTATCTCGAACACTATGCGGCGGCCGTCGCGCAGTATCGCAAGCGCCGCAAGGATACCGAGACGATGGCGCGCGTGCTCTCCTCGGCGATCGAGGGCGTGATCCACAATGCGGCACGGCGCAACATGCTCGACGCGCCGGAATTGCAGAAGCAACTGGTCGAGTTGATCGAGGCTTACGTATCGGGCCGCAAGGCAGCCTGAGCGAGCGGCAGCGGAACAGCTATGAGCGGGAGCTGCTTGCAGGACTGCCGGCGGCGGACCTCTGAAAGCCAGAAGCCAACTTCCGACAGGTCGGCGGGACAGCGCCCCCCTCTGTCCTGCCGGACATCTCCCCCACAAGGGGGGAGATCAGTTGGCGCGCCGGCTTTCGCCAATCACCAACTCTACAGAATGCAGCTGAACGCCGAAGCCGGGCCGCCGTAGAGCGCCTACCTCACCAATCTATCGGCCGACGAAACTTTATCGCAGCACGCGGCAGCGGCCGTTATACACCAGCCAGCGGTCGAAGCCCAAGACGCAGAATTCGACATTGTCGCCGATCGAGGCAAAGCCCTGACCTTCCTCGATCAGGTAGAAGATCGAACGGTCGCGGCCGTCCGTCAGGTTGACGGTGGCGCGGCAATAATGGCGGCCGATCGGCCATTCGTCGCTCGCCGGCTCATAGCGATGCTGGCGGATGTTGCGGAAATCGGTGATCGCGACGTCGGGCAGATGCGGCACGTGATGCACTTGATAGGAGAAGCGGTCGGTGATCTTGCTCAGCACCCAGGCCTCGCCGCAGACGCTGCCGTCGTCGCCGCTGTAGACGGAAAGATCGGCGGCCTGCGCCGCCTGGCTGAAGCCCAGCGATGTGGCCAATGGGGTGCATAGCGAAATCAGCGCGGCAAGGGCGGAATGGGCGAAGCGAGTCATGACAGCCTCTCAAGGTCGGTTCCGCGCACTGTGCGGATTCGCTTGGCGGCGGTCAAGCGGTCGCGAAATAATGTGGTGTCTCAGTTTGAAATTCGTTGCGAGAGCAAGTCATGGCCGCAGTTGGGGCAAACACGGCCCGGAGTGCGGCGGAGATACCAAACGCGCCCAGCGTGGAGGCGCAGGCCACATTGCGGGCAGCGGACAAGCCAGCACGCATAAACGACTAACCCGGCCTGCCCAAAGAAAAATGTCTCAAATTTATGGCCAAAATCGCTGTCAAGAACAGAGATTTCGACAACGACTAGCGCTGCGAATACTAACCAAGCGCCATAATATTTTACTAATGGGCTCACAGACTGAGACACTACCCGAAATAAAGGTTTTTCGAAAGAGACTTGGGTTTCCGCAAAGCTTCGTTCCCGACATCGCCACCTCATCAAAACGTGCCGGCAAGCAGCAGCCCGCCGATGACGGCAATGTTGATCAGGAATGCGTTGCGCAGGACCTGCCTCTCCGGCTCCTCCACGGCCCAAAAATGCAGCAGCATGACGTTCGTCGCCAGCGTGAAGACGACCAACGCGCCGGCGGCGAAGGGCCGGGCCATGCCAATGACAAGCAGGAAACCCGCGACGGCCTCGACCATCGAACCGACGGCCAGCATCAAGGCCGGCGCCGGAAATTTCTGCGCGGCCAGATAGTCGCGCATCGCTCCGAATTTCAGGAAATGCTCGATGCCGGCGAAGACGAACACGCCGCCGATGAAGAGAGCGCCAAGCGCTTGAATGGATTGAACGGGCATGGCGGCCTCCTCTCTCGACGACGCGCTTTGCTTTGCTCAATCCAGCGGAATGAAGGCCGGGTTGTAGACGACCTCCCACAGATGATCGTCGGGATCCTGGAAATAGCCGGCATAGCCGCCCCAGAAGGTCTTTTGCGCCGGCTTGGCGACGCGCGCGCCGGCCTTGACGGCCTCGGCCATCACGGCATCGACCTCGGCCTCGCTGCCGACATTGTGGCCGATGGTGAGCTCGGTCGGGCTGCGGCCGCTCTGCGGCACCGTCGCGTCATGGGCGATGCTGGACCGTTCGAAGATGGCGAACTTCAAGCCGCCTGCGAGTTCGAAGAAGGCGACGGCGCCATGTTCGAATTCCCGGCCGATGATGCCTTCCGTCGGCAGGCCGAGGCCGTCGCGATAGAATTTGAGCGACGCTTCCAGATCGTCGACGCCGAGCGTCAACACGGTGATGCGAGCTTTCATTTCTCTCACTCCTTTCTATATTCGTGACCACGGCCGCAAACGGATGCGGTCTGATGCGAGCGCGTGAAGCGCGGTGACGTTGCGTCCGTTTTGCCATGGATGACGTGGCCCGCATTCAATATTTCGGCCAAAATGACCGTCGCACCGATCCGGCAACTCCCGCTGGAGCAGATCGGAGAGAGAATGGAACCGGTCCTGGCGCAGACCACCGGCGTCTTTCGCGAGCGGCCCGTCGCTGGCGGCCTTGCCGCTGCCTTCTGCGCGGTCTGGGTCCACCGCATGGACGACCACGCCGTTCCGCCCATCGTCATCACGCCGGACGCAACGATCGACCTGCAATGGATCGACGGCCGCTTCCGGGTGGCCGGACCCGACAAGGAGCCGCAGATCGAGACGCCGCCGGCCGGGGCGGTGATCGTCGGCTTCCGCTTCCGGCCCGGCGCAGCCGCCGGTTGGCTCGGCGTGCCGGCCAGCGAAATCGTCGGCGGGCGGCTCGATCTCCAGGAGCTATGGGGTACGCGTGCCCGCGAACTGTCGGATCGCATCAAGGCTGTGACCGATCTGCCGGCCATGCTGCGGCAGTTGGAAGAGGCGGTCGGCGTGCACACCGAAGGCCGCGATGCGCTCGACCCGCAGATGGGCCGGGCCTTCGACGTCATCCACAAAGGTTTGCCGCCGGAAACGCCGCTGGTTTCCTTCCTGCAGCGCCAGCTGCATATGAGCGAACGGACGCTGCGCCGTCGCTTCGAGGACGCCTTCGGTTATGGCCCGAAGACGCTCGACCGTATCCTGCGCTTCCATCGGTACCGGCGCTTGCAACGACAGCAAGGCGACGCCTCGACCGCGCTGCTCGCCATTGAGGCCGGCTATGCCGACCAGGCGCATCTGATCCGCGAAAGCCGGCGGCTGACCGGCTTGACGCCCTCGGCGCTGGCGTAAGGCGGCGCCCTACTCGCCCGCCAGCCAATCGAGGGTCCATCGCGACGGTTGCCGGACGGCGAGAACCTTGTGGAGGGCCGGCAACAGCACCTTCAATTCGCGTTCCAGCGTGTAGGGCGGATTGACCACCACCAGCCCGCTGCCATCGAGGCTGGGCTCGCTCGAGGCGGGCCGGATCTCGAAGGCGATGTCGAGCAGCTTCGGAATGCCAGTCCCCTTCAACGCCGTGCGGAAAGCGATGACCGCCTTGCGGTCCTTGATCGGGTACCAGAGCGCGTAGATGCCGCCCGGCCAGCGCCGATGCCCCTTCTGCAGGCCTTCGACGAGCCTGGAGAACTCGCCCTCCTCCTCGAAGGGCGGATCGATGAGGACGAGGCCGCGCTTTTCCTTCGGCGGCAATTGCGCGCCAAGCGCCAGCCAGCCGTCGAGCTCGATCACCCTTGTCTGGAAATCGCCGACGAAGACGGATTTCAGCCGCGCGGCATCCTGGGGGTGCAGCTCGATCGCCGTCAGCCGGTCCTGGTTGCGCAGGAGATGGCGCACGATCAGCGGCGAGCCGGGATAGTGCTTGAGGCCGCCGTCGGGATTTCGCGTGCGTACCGCTTCCAGATAGGGCTGAAGCAGCGCCGCCGCTTGCGGCTCGAGCGCGGACTCGACCAGCCGGCCGATGCCGGTCTGCCATTCGCCGGTCTTGCCGGCCTCGACCGAGGCAAGATTGTAGCGGCCGATGCCGGCATGGGTGTCGATGACGCGAAAAGCCTTGTCCTTCTGCTTGAGATATTCGACGAGGCGCGCCAGCACGGCATGCTTGACGACATCGGCGAAATTGCCGGCGTGGTAGGCGTGGCGATAATTCATGCGTGCTTACCTCCAGAGAGCATGAGGTCGAGCGAAAGCCGCCTCACACTTTTCGGCATCATGCTCGTGGCGAACCGTTGCGGCCCCAGCGCGGCGGTGGCGGCTGCGAATTGGGGTTTTTCGGGCCACCGCCGCGGCGCCCGAAGACCAGCGACAGCGCCAGTCCGGCAAGGCCGACGCCCATCAGCGTATAGCCGGCCGGCTGCGCGCGTTCGTCGATCGAGCCGGTGCCGGCGCGCAGGATGAGATCGACCGCGCGCATGTCGATGCCGTCGGCATCGCCGGGTTCGACGGTGAAGAGGTAAGGACCGGGCGTGACCCTATCGATGACGCCGGCTTCGTCGCGAAAGATCTTGTCGGGCAGTTGCGGGCTGGCCTGGCGCGGATTGTCCGTGTGGTTGAAGGAGAGCGCCGAGGCCAGCACCGTGCGGCCGCCATGCGCCGCGGTCAGCGTCAGCACCGTGCGCTGCTGACCCGCGACGCGCTCGGCCCGCGCGGTCAGGTCGACCAACACCCTTACCGGAGCGTCGCTTGCGGCAAGTTGCACGGTGACGGGCCTGAAGCGGCCGCCCTCATAGACCCGATACGTGCCGATCGCGTGGCCGGAAAAATTGCTCATCGCCCAGGGATAGAAGATGCCGATGGCGGCACCGGCGATGAGGAGAAGGACACACAGGAAGCGCATTCAAGCCTTGGTCTTCTGAGCGAGATCGCTGCTATTTTTTGACGGGTTCGTTTCGCGCAGCTTCGCGGACCCGCTCCATCTCGTCCAGAAACATTTCCAGGCCAAGCTCGAAAGTTTTGTCGAAGCTGGCGGCGCCGAAATAGGCGCCGGCTTTCATGACGCTCGGATAGTCGCGCGCCAGTTCCTCGTTACTGACGGTGGTGACCGCCGAAGGCCCCTTGGCGTAGCCGGCCGTCTCGTCGAGGATCGCGCCCATCAGATAGTAGCTTGCGGCGCGGAACAGGCGGGCGCTGAGCTCGGGGCCGAAGCCGCCATCCTCGAACAGGCCGATGATGGCGTTGAGCTTGGCGAGGCAGGGCGGCGAGTTCATGCGGTAGACGACGATGAACGGCGCAAAGGCCGGGTGCTCGGTAGCGACGCGCCGGAATTCCTGCATGCCGATGCGGGCCCGCTCGCGCCAGGGCAGGCTGCCGTCGGGGATCACAAGCCCACTCATCTGGTGGTCAACCAGCGCCTCGTAGAGATGCGCCTGCGAGGGGAAGTGGTGATAGATGCTCATCGCTTCGCAGCCGAGCCTGGCGGCGAGCTTGCGCATCGAAAAGCCGGAAAGCCCTTCCCGCTCGATCACCTCGAAGGCGGCGTCCTCGATCATCTCGCGGGAGAGTTTCCCGCGGGGTCGCTTTTTTTTGCTCGGTGCATCCATGGCGCTTGACAACTTACACTGTAAGGTTCATCTTCCGCACACCTTACATCGTAAGGCTAACAAAAACCAGAGGAGAATATCATGTCAGTCATTCGCATCGTCTCAACCGCGCATTCCTGCCTTCGCTTCGCCTCGCTGATCGCCGTGGCGGGCGTGTCTGCCGCAGTGCTCGCCACCGCGCCCGCCCGCGCCGATGACTATGACACCGCGCTGAAGGACATCCAGTCGACGATGGGCGGTGTGCCGAGCTTCATCAAACAGTTCCCCAAGGCCGGCCTGCCCGGCGCCTGGGCCGAGGTCAAGGCCATCGAGCTCAGCGACAAGACGGCGCTGACGCCGAAGGAGAAGTCGCTGATCTCGCTGGCGGTCGCGGCGCAGATCCCCTGCAGCTACTGCATCTGGTCGGACACCCAGAACGCCAAGCACGCCGGCGCCACCGACGAGGAGATCCAGGAGGCCGTCACCATGGCGGCACTGACGCGCCATTGGAGCACCATCTTCAATGGCATGCAGGTCGATTTCGATCAGTTCAAGAAAGAGATGGGCGGAGAGTAGAGCTTATCACGGCAAAGCGGGCAGACGCGATGTCCGCCCGCTTTCGCCGCCCCCAATCGCTGCTCCAACCAAGCTTGTGGATTCGCCGGCGCCGCTGCTCTTGAGCGTTTCGCCGTTTCACGGAAACGGCGAACCGCTCTATCTCTTTGTTTCGACGCAATTCCGGACGGAAAACCGCTCACACTTTTCCTGGAATTGCTCTATAGGAACAGCGCCTTGAAAAAGCCGGCACGGATCCGATATCGGACCAGCGCCGGTCGGGCCGACATTCGAGAGCGCCCCCTTTGCAGGCCCTCGAATGGCGCTTCCGCCCCGACCGGGCGGCCCGTTGGAGACCTGTTTGAAGCGAGCGATATCGATAATCGTCACTCTGGCGCTGCTGGCATGGCTTGCCAGCGACCAGCGCTGGAAGATGGTCGGCGATGCCTTCGCCTCCATTACGCCAGGCGCCTTCGCGGCAGTCGCGGCGGCGCTGTTCGTCACCTATGTGCTCAGGGCGCTGCGTGTCTGCGACGAGTTCCGCGACGACGTGAACGGCCGCTTCGGCGCCGTGCTTCGCGTCATCCTGGTCCACAATGCGATGATCAACGTCGTGCCGTTCCGCGGCGGCGAGACGGCCTTCCCGATCCTTTTGCGCCAGGTGTTCGGCGTGCCGATCGTGCGCGCCGGCGCTTCGCTGTTGTGGTTCAGGCTGCAGGACGCTTTCGTCGTCGGGGTGCTGGCCTGCCTGGTTTGGCCGGGCCTGCATCCGGCGCTGCGGGCCGCCGGCATCGCGGCGCTGATCGCCGCCGCATGGTACCTGCCGCGCTGGGCGCGCGCGCCGCACAACTGGACGGCGGGCGGCAGAATCGTCTCGAAGCTCGGCAAATTGCGCGACATCTTCACCGAAGCGACCGGACGCTCGCGCTACGGCTGGTGGTGGACGATGGCCAACTGGGCGCTGAAGCTCGGCGTGCAGGGCTGGCTGCTCGCCATGCTGCTTGACACCTCGTTCCAGACCGCCTTTCCCGGCGCGGTCGGGGCAGAGGCGGCCGCCATCCTGCCGGTACAGGGTGTCGCCGGTTTCGGCACCTATGAAGCGGGCGCCGCCGCCGCACTGCTCTATTCCGGCATTGCCATGAAGGACGGCCTGCAGGCCGCGCTCGCGCTGCATCTCTTCATCCTGTGCTCGGCGGTCGCAACCGGTGCGATCGCCTGGCTGTTCCCCTCGAAATCGACGCTGCCGGAAACCCCGGCGGCGGGGCCGGCAAGGAAATGATCGCGATGAACGTGCTTCCCATTCCGGCCTCCGGATTGCCCGAGGGCGCCGTCATGCCCGAGCACAAGCTCTCCATCGTCGTCCCGATGTACAACGAAGCCGACAATGTCGAGCCGCTGCTGGTCCGCATCCATCAGGCGATGGAAAATTACAGCCAGCCCTGGGAAGTGGTGCTGGTCGACGACGGCAGCACCGACGCCACGCCCGCCGAGATCCGCCGGCTGGCGGCCCAATACGGGCCGCATGTGCATGGCGTGGAGCTGGTGCGCAACTACAAGCAGACCGCCGCCATGCAAGCCGGCCTCGACGCCGCGCGCGGTGACGTCATCGCGACGCTCGACGGCGACCTGCAGAACGATCCGTTCGACATTCCGCGCATGGTGTACCGCCTGCTGACCGAGGATCTCGACCTCGTCGCCGGCTGGCGCAAGGACCGCAAGGAAGGCTTCTGGATGCGCCGCCTGCCCTCGCGCATCGCCAACAGGCTGATCGCGCGCGTCACCGGGGTGCAGCTCAAGGACTATGGCTGCAGCCTGAAAGTGTTCCGCGGCAGCGTCATCCGCAGCGTGCGGCTCTATGGCGAGATGCACCGCTTCATCCCGGCCTGGCTCGCGACGGTGACGACGCCGCGCCGCATCGCCGAGGAGGTGGTGACGCACCACGCCCGCATCCACGGCCAGTCGAAATACGGCATCTCGCGCACCTTCCGCGTGGTGCTGGACCTCGTCTTCATGTTCTTCTTCCTGCGCTACCGCACGCGGCCCGGCCATTTCTTCGGCGGCATCGGCATCGTGCTCGGCGTGCTCGGCTCGCTGATCCTTGCCTATCTGTTAGCGATCAAGGTTTTCTGGGGGCAGGACATCGGCACGCGACCGATGCTCATCACCGGCTTCTTCCTGGTGATCGCCGCGCTGCAGGCGGTGACATCGGGCGTGCTCGCCGAGATGCTGTCGCGCGTCTATCTCGAGGCCAATGGCGCGCTCGCCTATGTGGCGCGGCCGCAGGCCACGCATGGCGAGGGCGAAGGCTGGCATTGGCCAAAGCAAGCCGGCGGCCGAGAAGGCGAAGCCGCGTAAGAAATGATCTTGCCGCTCCGGCACCGATCGCTGCCCGCGTTGCCAACCACGCCGATTTCGCGCAACGATTTCTCGCGACGGGAACGACGCGAATGAGCGATGCCGGGGGCTGACGGATCCATGCTGATTACCGGGGCGCGGGCACCGGTTGCGCTGCATCTGGCGCGCCTTTTCCATGGCGCGGGCCATAGGGTGATCCTGGCCGACACGCCGGCGCGGCCGATCGCGGCGGCGAGCAAAGCCTGCGCGCGTTATCATCGATTGCCGCCGCCGCGCTTCGAGCCGCGGGCCTATGCCGATGCGGTTAAGGAGCTGATCCGGGCCGAGGGCATCGGCCTCGTCGTCCCGACCTGCGAGGAGGTCTTTCACCTTGCGCTTGCCTGGCGCGGCAGGAGCATGCCGGCAAAAATGTTCGCGCCCGATATCGAGCTGCTGGCGGAGGTCCACAACAAGCACAGCTTCATCCGGCTCGCCGAACGGCTCGGGCTGGAGGTGCCGGAAACGACGCTGCTCAGCTCGCGTAGCGATATGGAGGTCGTGCGCGGCCGCTCTCGCGAGCTGGCGTTCAAGCCGGTCTGGTCGCGCTTTGCCAGCCATGTGCTGCTGCGTCCGCCGCCCGAAGCGCTCGATGCGATCGCGCCCTCGGCCGCCATGCCCTGGGTGGCGCAGCGTTTTGTCGAGGGCGAGGAGATCAGCGCCTATGCGATGGCGCGCCAGGGCAGGCTCAAGGCGCTCGCGCTCTACCGATCGCTCTATCGTGCCGGAAAGGGCGCAGGCATCTTCTTCGAGCGGGTCGAGGACGAGGCCGCGCGCGAGCTGGTCGAGCGGATCGTGGCCGGCACCACGTGGACCGGGCAGATTTCCTTCGACATGATGCGCGAGCCGGGCGGCCGTGTGCTGCCGCTCGAATGCAATCCGCGCGCGGTGAGCGGCCTGCATTTCTTTCGCGACCCCGCGCGCTTTGTGGATGCCGTGCTCGGCGACGGTCGGGAACTCACGCCCGACGTCATCGCCCCGCAAACGGTGCGGCTCGCGATGTGGATTTACGGATTGCCGGTGGCGCTGCGTTCGGGCGGGCTTGGCGAATTCCGAAAGGCGATGCGCGGGGGCCAGGAATTGCTCAATTGGCCGGAAGATTCAGCGCCGGTTAAGGCGCAATGGCCGGCGCTGGCGGAGATTGCACAAATGGCGTTGCGCGAGCGGATCAGCCTGCAGGCGGCGTCGACGCGCGATATCGAGTGGAATGGGCCTTGTTGACGCGATTCAAGCTCCGAGCGAGCCAGGGCCGATCGGCCTGACTTCGAGCTGCAAGCCCAGCGCCTTGGTTACACCGAGCAGCGTGCTGAGGCGTGGATCGCCTTTTTCACTCAGCGCTTTGTAAAGCGCTTCGCGCGTAACGCCAGCATCCTTGGCTACAGCTGTCATACCGCGCGCACGGGCGACAACACCAAGCGCGTGCGCGATATAGGTTGCGTCGCCGGTTTCGAAGGCGTCGGCAAGGAGTTCGGCCTGGGACTCCGCGTCGTCGAAATATTCAGCAGCATCGAACGGTGTGGTTTTGAGAGCCATATTAAACCTCGTCTGCCATCTGCTTGGCTTTTCTGATGTCTCTGTCTTGGGAGGATTTGTCACCTCCGCAAAGCAGGATGATGATGGTGCTGCCGCGCCGGACGAAATAGACGCGGTAACCCGGCCCGTAGTCGATCCGAAGCTCGCCTATGCCTTCGAAGAATTTGGCATCCCCCAACAGACCGGCCCCAACACGGATAAGCCTCTGAGCGATCTTCCTGGCAGCCCGGATATCCTTGAGGTCCCGCAGCCACTTCCTGAATTCCTCGGTCTGCCGAACATCGATCATATGTGAACTATAATTCACAGATACAAGCAAATCAAGATATGTGAACTATAATTCACAGTTCAATCTCATGCACCCTTGCCTCAGTCGCCGCCGCCGGCATCTTCCCCTCCATGATCGCCGCGATGTCGCGGCGCAGAAAGTCGAGCGGGCCGATCACCGGCAGGGCTTGCGGCGGTAGCCGGGCGTTGTCGCTGGCCGATTTCAGCACCCTGCGATCTTGGTGCAGCGCGATGTTGAAAAGCGGCTTGAAGGCCAGCGCCTTCAGCTCGCCGAGCAGGCCTTGGCGCCGGCCGATCAGCCAGCCGATACCCTCGACGGTGTGCTTATCCGCCTGGCGCAGATGGAAGGTGGTGGCTAAGACCAGCCCGTCCCTGCCCCAATATTCGAGCTCGGCGATGCCGGGATGGCGGAAGCGGCCGATGGTCTTCGCACGTTCGCCTTCCAAGAGCCGGCTGATCAGGCCCTGCTGACGGTCCTCGCCGGTGTAGCAGGCCTCGACCCAGCCCTCGCCGCCGGTCACCTCGACCCGCACCAGGTGGCGCTTCGAGGTCAGGCCGCGCAGCAGGCCTTTGTGGGTGAAATGGGTATGGGTGGCATCGAGGATGTTTTCCGCCGCATCGATGACCGTCGACTGCGTCGATGAGCGCACCCGCCGCACGATGACATCCTTGCCCTGCATGCAGTGCAGGTAAGGCTCGCTCGTCGGCGAGCCGGAAGAAATGAAGACGACGCCGTCGCGCTCGATCGCGGCAAAGCGACGGACCCGGTAATGCGGCATGGCGCCGACATGGCCGGGGATCGCGGTGCAGCGTCCCTCGCCGTCATAACGCCAGCCATGATAGGGGCATTCGATCTCGCCGCCGACGATCTTGCCGGTCGACAGCTCCACCAGCCGGTGCGGACAGCGGTCGAACAGGGCCGCAATGCCTTGCGCCGAGCGGAACAGCACCACCGGCTCGCCATCGAGCATAATGCGCTTCGGCCGCTTGCCGATATCGGCGGACAGCGCCACCGCCTGCCAACAGGCTTCCCTGCCGCGCTCGCTCACAATTCGAAGCTCCTGAGGAGGGGGATGCCGACCCATGCCAGCACCGTCTCCATGACGCGGATCGCCATGCGTCGGCGAAGCGCAAGATGCCCGGCATAGACGGCGTTGTATTCGATCGCGGCGACAGCGCCGCGCCGGCGTTTGAAATCTGCGGCACCCGCGCTCATGTTGAAGAAAAGGCCGCGCGCCGTGGCATGGTCCTGCGCCACCGCCATCATCATGCGATAAAGCCCGCCGGCGACCGGCAGGCTGGTGTCATAGCCGACGATGGGCTGGGTCAGCGTGCCGCCGTTTTCGAACAGGCCGGTGACGGCGACCAGCTCGCCTGCCGGCCGGCGCAATCCCGCCAGGCTGATGATGCCGCGCCGGTGCATTTCGGCGATGCAGCGGGCGGTGTAGTGCGGATTGAGCGGCGTGTACTTGTCGAGATAGAGCATGGCGTAGAGCTGCTCGGCGCGCGCATAATCGGCCTCGGTGAAATCGCCATTGCCGACCCGCTCAAACGGTGTTGCGCGCAAGCGGGCGCGATCGCGCTTCATGTCGCGCGTCATTGCGGGCGCGGCGCTGCGATCGGCGAAGATGTAGATCTGGCGCGCCGCCAGCATGCGGAACCCCTCGGCCCTCAAGGCGGCAATGGTCGCCGGGTCGGCGATGTCGTTCAACGAGCGGATGACGATGGCGCGATCGGGGAAACGCGCGGTCAAGGCCGCGCGCAGCGACGCGATCGCCGGCCCGTCGAGCAGCGGCACCGGATTGGTCGAATAGAGCCAGTTGTTGACCTGCGCCTGACGGTCGAGGCCGCTTGCCCTGACCAGCGGCGCGCAGACTCCAATCAGAGTACTCAGCGCGCGCCGCAGCAGAGGATGGGCGGCGAAGTTGCGCGTCTCATCCATCGCGTAGTCGATATAGGCGCTGGTCGGGCAGCAGATATAGCAGTTGTGCGCCTTGCCCTCGTCGTTCAACGTCAGCGGAAAAATGCCTCCGGCGATTTCGAACGTCTCGACTTTCGTGTCCAGATTGGCGATGAGGTGGCGCACCGGCATCTCATTGAAAAGCCTTACAAAAGTCTCGACCTTTGCCGGCTTGTTCTCGACCCGGTCGGCCTGTTGCACAGGCCTTTGCGCCATCGCCGCGCCGCTCATCGCGCGCGCTCCAGGCGGGCTTCGACGCGACGCAGCTTGCGGCCTGTCTCCAGCGGCAGCGGCGCGCGGACGAGCGTGACGGCGGCGACCGCCTTTCTTGCTTCCAGCAACGCTAGCACAGCTTGATGCGCGGCAGCTGCCGCGTCGTCCGGAAGCGTCGGCGGAAGGCTGAGCTCGATCCTGTCCAGCCCGGTCTGGACAAGACGAAAATCGTCGATGCGGCGATCGGCCTTGAGCACGGCGTTGCGCAGCACATCCGGCGTGACGAGGACCGGTCCGTCCGGCGACATGAGCCGGAACACATCGTCCATGCGGCCGACGATCTCGTCGACGCTGCGCAGCGGCGAACCACAGCGGCAAGGTTCTTCGGACAAGCGCAATAGGTCGTTCATCCTGTAGCGCGCCATGATCTGTGTCCGGCGGCGAAAGGCCGTCACCAGCGGGGTCACCAGGCCCTCGCCCGCCGGCTCGAATTCGAAGAATACGGAGTCTTCGGCAAGGTGCAGTCCGCCCTGGCGGCAGGTGACCGCGAACAGGCCTTCGGTCGCCATGTAGATCTGATCGAGCGGCAGCCGGAAGAAATCCTCTATAACCGGACGGTCAACCGGATCCAGCGTTTCAGCCGCCGAGAAGACACGCTTCGGACGCAGACGGAAACCCTCGCTCGCGAAATGCCGCAGGACTTTCGGCGGCGCGATAATCACCGTCGGGTCGAAGGCTTGGAGCGCGCCGCGCCAGCTCTCCGGCCCTGATGTCAGATCGAAGAAGGCGAGCTTGATCAGGCGCGATTTGCGGGCGCTGTCGTAAAGCCCGGTATTCTGCGGCAGTATGACCGCGACGCGCATGCCGCTCCATAGAAGATCGGGCGCCGCCTTGGCCAGGACCGCGCCCAGCCAGCGGTATTTTTCGGCCTCGGAAATCACGAACAGGCCGCGATTGCCCGATGTTCCGGTGCTGGCGCCGATAGTGAGCGGTCCTGCGCGGCCCTCGCCCGCCAGGGCCGCCCAGGCTTGCGCGGCGGTGAGACGGTGGATGTTGAATTCGTCGAAGCGCGCCATCAGCAGTGCCTTGTCGGTGACCGGCAGATCGCTGAGGCGCGCCGGCGGCTTGCCGTAAAAGGGCGCGCGCGGCAGGTCGCCGTTCAGGAAGCGCCGCAAGGCCGCCGCCTGCCAGCGCTCGAAGTCGGGCCGGGGCTTGCGCGAGACCCAGCGTGTCAGCGCGAAGGAGCCTGCCGCTTCCGCCAGCCCGTTCATGCGGCCTCCGGTGCGAGGTCGTAAGATGTCGGAGCGGGATCATGGCAGAGCATCACTTCGCCGCCTGAGGCGAGGAAGCGACGCAGCATGGCGCTGGTCGGCTCGATCGCCGCGGCATCCTCGGCGATTAACGTGGTCGGGAAACCCGGCGTGCGGTTATGGGTCAAGGCATTGAGCAGCCATTGCGCATCGACGGCGTAGAGCAGCGGCCGGGCCGGTCCGGTAAACAGCAGGCCGAACTGGCCGTCGGCATGTCCTGGAAGATCGACCGCGATCACGCTGCCGTCGCCGAAAAGATCGGCGCCGCCTGGCGCGCCTTCGCGCGCCTCGACTCGCCGCTTCGCGGACAACGCCTCCAGCCGCGCCTCGAAATCCGGCGGGAAGAGTTCGGTGAAGACGCCGTGGCGCAGATTCTGCCTCGGGCTGCGCGCCTTGACCCGCGCCCAGGCGGCGTCGCTGGCGATGAAGCGCGCGTTGCGGAACAGCGACAGGCCCGAAATGTGGTCGGCGTGGAAATGGGTGACGGTGATCGTGCGGATGTCGTCGGGCGACAGGCCGAAACGCCGCAGCACCGGCAGGACCTGCTCGGCGGCGTTGATTTGAGGTTTCAGCAGCGCAGCGTAGAGCCGAAGCATGCGGCTGCGCCGCGCGTCGCTCAACGCCTCAGGTGTGTAGCCGGTGTCGATGAGCACCGGCCCGGCAGCCGGGTGAAAGAACAGCCCGTAACGGACGCGCAGCCTGACGCTTTGCCAGTTGCCGCCGCGCAGGATCAATCGCTCGGCAGCGCTCACCCAGGCGCTGTTGGCGAAGACGATCCTCATGCCTGCGCACCGCCGGAAAAAGTGCGGTCAAGCCCCTGTTCGAACGAGATTTTCGGCGTCCAACCGAGAACTCGCTTGGCGTTGGAAAGATCGAGGCTTTGCGCATAGGCGAAGAGGCCGAGCCCATAGCGGGTGACCGGCGGCTCGGGCCGTCCAGGCAACCGGAGCGCCACTGCTTCTATCAGGCCCGCCGCCAGCATCGCCGGCTTGAGCGGCGTCGGCCGCCAGCGCGCCTGGAGACCGGCGCGGGCGCAGGCCTCGTCGGCGATGCGGCGGACCGGCAGCACCTCGCCGCCGGAGATGTTGAAGATCCGGCATTCCGCTTCCCCGGTCGCGGCAAGCGCCGCCATCACTGCGTCAACGACGTCGTCGACATAAGTGAGGTCGATGGCCGCCCGGCCATCGCGAAACAGCGGCAGCGGGCGGCTTCTTGCCGCCTTGAGCAGGCGCGGCAGCAGCGCGTGGTCGCCTTTGCCGTAGATGCCGCGCGGCCGCAGCGCCAGCGGATGGACATCTGGCTGGCCGAGCACGATCTTTTCGGCCTCGCGCTTGGTGCGGGCATAGTGGTTCACGGGCTCCGGCAAGGCCGCGTCCTCGCTGAGCCCAAGCTGGTCGCGGAAGGCAAAGCAGACGGACGGGGTGGAGATGTGGACGAAGCGGCTGACACCCTGCCGCTGTGCGAAATCGACAAGGTTGCGCGTTGCCGTGACATTGGCCGCCTCGAAATCCGCGAGGCGTCCGAAAGGCGAGGAGAGCGCCGCGCAATGGATGATCCGTTCGACCCTGCCAAGCCTCGGATCGAGCGCGCCGTCGAGCGGCCGCACGAGATCGTGGCGGACGATGCGATGGCCGGCGGCCTCCAGCGCGGCGCAGCACGCTTCATCGCGGCCGAGCCCGAGCGCCAGCGTGCCGGACGCGGCCAGCCGCTCGAGCACGTGCGAGCCCAAGAAACCGCTGGCGCCGGTGACGAGCACGGCCATCCTCAGACCTCCAGCGCCATGCCGCCGAAGGAGACGCCGGCCGACGTGCCGAGGATGAGCAGCTTCATGCCCGGCGCTACGCGGCCCTCGCGGCGCGCGACGTCCAGCGCGAAGGGAATGGACGCCGCGATCTGGTTGCCGAAGCGGGCGGAAATGTCGACGAGCTTTTCCGGCGCAAAGCCGGTCTGGCGCGCCATATGGGCGAGCGCGAACGGGCTCGCCTGGTGCGGCACGACGAGATCGACATCGGCATGCCGCCAGCCGGCGCGCTCGAGCAGAGCAGCGACGAAGCCGTTGAAATGGCGCGCGGTGAGCCTGAACAGTTCCTTGCCGTCCATGTGGAACAGACTGTGCGCCGCGAACGCTTCCTGCTCCTTGCGGAAATCGAAGCGCGTGCCGCCCGAACCGATGCCGCAGGCTTCCCACGCAGATGGATAGGTGCGCATCAGGCTTGCCGCCACCTTGCCCTCGCCTTGGCCGCCTTTGCGCAGCACGGCGGCCGCGGCGCCGTCGCCGAAGAGCGCGGCGATCTCGGGCGCATCCTGCCACGGCAAGGCGCGCGAGGCGATCTCGGAGGAAAACACCAGCGCCGTCTCGCATTGCCCGGCCTCGATCATGCGGCCGGCGGTCTCGAAGGCGGTGAGGAAGCCCAGGCATGTGCTGTTGACGTCGAAGGCGGCGGCCGAGCCGTCGGCCAGCCCAAGGCGCTGCATGACCAAGGGCGCGGTCGCCGGCAGCGGCTGATAAGGCACGCCGCAGCCGCCGATGATCAGGTCGACGGCGCCGGGATCGAGGCCGGCATCCTCAAGCGCCAGCGTCGCCGCCGCGCAAGCTAGATCGATTTGCGATTCGCCCTCGCAGACATAGCGCTCGACGACGCCGGTCGCGGTTTCGAGCGCGCCCTCGCCGAGGCCAAGCCGCTCCTCCAGCGTCCGCGTCGTGACGCGCTCAGCCGGTACCGCCCTGCCGGTTCCGACGATCCTGATCCGCATTCTCCCCCCGCCGCATGAGCTTGGCCCTATCTAGCGCAAAAAGCGATCGATAGCGACGTTTCCAAGCTCATGCGGTCCTTTGGGACCTCGGCCTAGCCGTCGATAACCGATGACACCCAGACCTTTTCGAACCGTTCGGTGAGTTTTCCCCAATCCTGCTTAGTAACATGCAATCCGTCCAACCAAACTGTTTTCAAAGACGGGATTTCGTACAGCGTTGCCAGAGTTCCTGCAGCGGTCAACGTTGTTTGGCCTTCGTGGCCGCCAATGGACAAATATTCAAGGTTCGGGAGCTGTGACAGCATTTTGAGATCGTGCTCAGCGATACCCGTTGACCATATGTCGAGCCAACGCAGCTGCGACATCTTGCAGATCGCCTGCAGGCCAACTGCCGTGATGTCTGTGGCGCCAAGCTCCAAAGCCGTGATTGCCTTCGAATGCGAGACCATCCGCGCAAAATCGTCGGAGAACCTTGAGTCCTCAAAGTCCAGTTCGGTCAGCGACGGATTGCCGAGGAGCGCTGCAAGGGATTCTTCCGTAATGCGCGCCCTTTGCGCGGTGAGTTTTCTGACAGCTGGAAGCTGTGCAATTTGGAACAGATCACTGCTGCCTACACCCCACAGACAGCTAAACTCCTCAAGAGCTTCGGCCGTTCTAAAACCGTCCAAGCGACCGGCCCGAGAAATACCCAGCAGATGAAGTGCCCTAAGGTTAGGAAGTTGCACGATAGAATTGACCGCCGCGCGCGTGATGTCGCACCATATCTGGACGCTGTATACAGACCGGATCGCCTTCAGTTTACCGGCATCAGATTTCGCAAACAGCTTGTTCCATCGAATGTAGATCTCATCGTAGTGAGGATTGGCCGCCAGCTGAGCCGTGTGATCGTCTGTCAGGAACTCGTCAGCTCCTGTCTCAAGCGTGTCTAAGCTGAACTTCAACTCTGTCATGAAGTCAGGATCCGCCTCCGTGGGGGTGCTGCCAACGTCCGCAATGGGTCAGAATCGGACGCTAATTTATAAATTTGCGAGCTAAGCCTTGCGTTCCCAGCGTCGGTCCTGGGTCTGCTGCCAGTAGGTGACGGCGTGGCCGGCCTCCTTCATCGTCTTCCAATGGCCGCGAGCGGCTTCGAGCTGTGCCGCGTCATGGCCGTCGAACAGGAAGACGGCGCGCTCGTAGCCGGACAAGTCGGGAGGCGTCGCGCCGTCGACCAGGAAACGGATCTGCGCCGCATTCTGGTTGCCTTCGCCCGTGGTGAGCAGGATCGGCTGTTCGGCCGGATAGGCCTCGCGGTCGGTGGCATGCGCCAGGAAAGAATCGTCGCGGAAAGTCCACAGATGCTGGTCGAGCGCGTCACGGCGATCTTCCGTGCCGGTCTGCACTACCGCGCGCCAGCCGCGCTCGATGCTGCGCTCGAGCAGGCCGGGCAGCGCCTCCTCGAGCGTCGATTCGGTCAAATGGTAGAACAGGATGTCTGTCATCCCGGAAACCTAACCCTCATAGTGGTCGCGGACCAGCCTATCGAGCAGCCTCACGCCGAAACCCGAGCCCCAGGACTGGTTGATCTCGCTCGACGGGGCGCCCATCGCGGTGCCGGCGATGTCGAGATGCGCCCAGGGCGTGTCCTTGACGAAGCGCTGCAGGAACTGCGCGGCGATGATGGCGCCGCCATAGCGGCCGCCGATGTTCTTCATGTCGGCGTTCTTGGAATCGATCAACTTGTCGTATTCGGGCCCGAGCGGCATGCGCCATAGCCGCTCCTGCGATGCCTGGCCGGCGCCGAAAAGCCGGCCGGCAAGCTCGTCATTGTTGGAGAAAAGGCCGGCGTAATGCTGGCCGAGCGCCACCATGACGGCGCCGGTCAAGGTCGCCAGGTTGATCATGAATTTCGGCTTGAAACGGTCGTTGGCGTACCAGAGCGCGTCGGCCAGAACGAGGCGGCCTTCCGCATCGGTGTTGAGCACCTCGATGGTCTGGCCCGACATCGAGGTGACGATGTCGCCGGGACGCTGGGCATGGCCGTCGACGGCGTTCTCGACCAGGCCGATGACGCCGACCACATTGGCCTTCGCCTTACGCGCAGCGAGCGCACGCATAAGGCCGGTGACGGCTGCGGCACCACCCATGTCGCCCTTCATGTCCTCCATGCCCGAGGCCGGCTTCATCGAATTGCCGCCGGTGTCGAAGGTGACGCCCTTGCCGATGAAGGCGAGCGGCGCGCCCTTGGCCTTGCCGCCGTTCCAGCGCATCACAGCCAGGCGCGCGCCGCGCGGCGAGCCTTGCGCGACGCCGAGCAGCGAGCCCATGCCGAGCTTCTTCATCTCTTTTTCAGCCAAGATCTCGACCTCGACGCCGAGTTGCTCCAGCGCCTTGACGCGCTCGGCGAATTCGACGGGCCCAAGCGCATTGGCCGGCTCGTTGACCAGATCGCGCGCAAGCAGCACGCCGTCGACCACCGCTTCCTCGCCGGCGAAAGCCTTCTTTGCGGCAGCGGGATCGGCGCAGTGAATGGTTACCTTAGCGGGCTTGCCCGACTTCGTGTCGGATTGGCCGTCTTCCTTGTCTTTCCTGGTCTTGTATTTGTCGAAGGAATAGCTGCGCAGCAGGATGCCGGCGGCGAGGCTCGCCGCCTGGCGACCGTCGGGCTGCAACTCCGGCAGATCGAGGATGACGGCCACCTCGGTCGCCTTGCGCAGCGAAGCGGCAACGGCGCCGCCGAGCTTCAGCCAGGCATTGTCGTCGAGGTTCGAGACCTTGCCGGCGCCGACCGCCACCAGCCGGTCGACCGGCGTTCCTTCCGGCGCCAGCACCTCGGCCGAGCTTGCGAATTTGCCGGAGAAATCGGCGACCGGAAAGGCGCGAGCCAATGCACCAGCCGGATCGCAGGCTTTCGCCGCCTCGCCGAGCCCGCCGTCATCGGCCGCGAAGACGAAGACGCTGCCCTTTTTAGGCGCGGCGAATTTGGCGAAGGAAATGGATGGTCTCGACGTCATCAGGTCCTGCTTTCGGGGATGGCCGTAAGGTGCCGGCAAAGGTAATTTTCAACGGGCGAGCGGTTTGGCAAGCGTGCGCGACATTTGGTCGTTTTCCGCCATTTGGCAAGACTTTGGCCGAAATCGCGGTCTATATCGGCGCCACCATAGACAAAGGATTCGCCTCGGCACGACCTTAGCTTGCTGCCGCAACCTGCTGTTAACCATCGATGTTTTGCATTTCTTATTCATTGGCGCGGAGACTCCGCCACGCCGGGGCACGTGGCGTGGGGCGACAAACCGGAGCGAGCCGCCCATGACGCAGTTGTGCGGGCGCCGCCGGATCACTACCTTGTCGGCGGGCATGATGCCGTTCGGCAAAATCGAGAAAAGCCTTCATGAAGGTCGTTGAACGCTACATCATGCGCCGCGCGCTGACGATGTTCCTCGCGGCGCTGGTCTGGACGCTGGCGATCGTGTGGACCACGCAGGTTCTGGCCAAGATCGACCTCGTCACCGACAATGGCCAGTCGGCGCTGACTTTCTTCGAAGTCGCAGCACTCATCATCCCCTCGATCATCCCGATCGTGGTGCCGTTCGCCCTGGTGGTGGCGGTGGCGCAGACGCTGAGCGCCATGAACACCGATTCGGAGCTCGCCGTGCTCGGCGCCGCCGGCGCCTCACGCTGGACGATCGCGCGGCCGATCCTGCTGCTCGCGATAGCGGCTTGCGCGTTTTCCTTCATCGTCGACAACGCCATCGATCCCTATGCCAGGCAGAAGAACCGCCAGCTGGTGGCAGCATCGCGCGCCGACCTTCTGTCGCTGATCATCCAGGAAGGCACGTTCCGCAAGATTGACGAAGGCCTGTTCCTGCAGGTTGGCGAGCGGCTTCCCGGCAACCGGCTCGGCGGCATCTTCGTGGCCGATTCACGCGAGGAAGGCGCCAGCCTGACCTACTATGCCAAGACCGGCAGCATCGTCGAAAAGGGCGACGAGAAGGTGCTGATGATGAATGACGGCGTCATCAACCGCAAATCGGTGACCGGCGACCTCTCCGTCATCCGCTTCACCTCCTACGCCTTCGACATGTCGGCGTTCATGTCGGCGGCGAACGACATCACGCTTTTGCCTAAGGACCGCACGACGCAATATCTGCTCAACCCGGACCCCAACGACAAGATGTTCCAGCGCGAACCGGGCAGCTACCGGGCGGAGCTCAACCAGCGTCTCGCCGAATGGTCCTATTCGCTGGTGTTCGCGCTGATCGCTCTTGCCGTTGCGGGCGACGCGCGCTCGCACCGGGAGGCGCGCATCAATCCGCTGATCACGGCAATCGCGATAGCGCTTTTCGTGCGATGGCTGGGCTTCTTCGCCGCAGGCAAGGCCGACAGGGTCTGGTACTATGTCTACCTGCTCTACGCCATACCGCTCATCGCCTCGGCGGTTTCGATCTGGTTCATCGTATCGTCGCGCACCATGGAATTGCCGGTCAGCTGGGCGGACTGGCTGACGGGCCTCGCCAAGCGTGCCGGCGACAACTGGACAACATTCAAGCTCTGGCTCGTCCGGCGCACTTCCGGCCAGGGAGCCTGACCATGGGCTGGACGCTGGGCCGCTATTTCTTCTTCCGTTACGTCTCGATCACCTTCTGGTTCTTCCTCGGCCTGCTGGCGCTGGTTTTCCTGATCGACTTTACCGAGCTTTCCGGCCGCACGACCGGGCTGCCCGGCTTCACTTACGGCACAGCCTTCGCCATCTCGGCGCTCAGGATGCCGATGATCATGCTGCAGACGGTGCCGTTCGTCGGACTGTTCTCGGCAATGGCAACGCTGGTGTCGCTCAACCGCCGCTACGAGCTGGTGATCGCCCGCTCGGCCGGCGTCTCGGCCTGGCAGTTCCTGTTTCCGTGCTGCGTCGGCGCGCTGATGTTCGGCGTGCTGTCGGTCGCCGTGATCAATCCGATCGCCGCGCACGGCTTTTCCTGGTCCGAGCAGATGGAGAACGATCTGCGGGCCGGCAAGTCGAATGCCGTGACGACCAACGTCACGCCGTGGCTCAGGCAGAAGACCGAATCGGGCGACACCATCATCGGCGCCCGCGCCATCCTCAATCAGGGGCTGGAGATGGCGGACGCGGTGTTTTTCATCCTCGACCCGCAGGGCAACATCGCCGAACGCAAGGATGCAGCCAAAGCCTTCCTGCGCGACGGCTATTGGGAATTGCAGGACGTAAAGGTCTTCAAGGGGGGCAATATCCAGGCGCTGCCGTCCGACAGGGTGCCGACCAATCTCAAGCCGGAATTCGTGCAGGAGCGCCTGGCGCGCCCGGAAACCATCCCCTTCTACGAGCTGCCGCGCAAGATCGAGGTTGCCCGTTCCTTCGGGCTCAAGGCAAACGCCTTCTCCATGCAGTTTGATTCGCTGGTGGCCTTGCCGTTCCTCCTCGTCGCCATGACGCTGATTGCTGCAACGGTTTCAATGCGATTTGCGCGAATGGGACAATCGGCAACGATGATTCTGGGTGGCGTCGTGGCCGGCTTTCTGCTTTATGTCGTTTCGGTACTGGTCAAGGCATTCGGTGTAGCCGGATTCGTGCCTACTGTGGTGGCTGCATGGGTTCCGGTTGTCGTGGCTATGTTCTTTGGGGTGACGTTTCTGCTATACAAGGAAGACGGCTAGTGAGGGAGGCGGTTTTGCGCAGCCATAGGCAGGCCGGTTTGGCACGCCTCTATGGGGCGACTGCTTTGGCGTGTCTGTTCGCTTGCGCGGTGCCGACGGCATCCGCGCTGGCGCAGCAGATCACTGCCAAGTCCGTCCCTTCCGGCACGCAGATGCTGCTGGCCGCCGATACGCTTGTCTATGACAACGACAAGCATACGGTGACGGCCGTCGGCGGCGTGCAGATCGACTATGGCGGCAACAAGCTGGTCGCCCAGCGCGTGGTGTACAACCGCGACACCAAGCGCCTTGTCGCCAGCGGCGCCGTCGAGTTGATCAACAGCGACGGCACCAAGGTCAATTCTGACCATATCGACATCACCGACGACTTCGCCGACGGCTTTCTCAATGCGCTGCGCGTCGAGACGATAGACAAAGCCTATTTCGCCGCCGAGAGCGCGGAGCGCATGGGCGGCGTGCTCACCACCTTCCACAACGGCGTCTACACCGCCTGCGAACCTTGCGAGGACAAGCCGGACAAAGCGCCGACCTGGCGCATCAAGGCGCGAAAGATCATCTGGAACGGCGAGAAGAAGACGGTCCGCTTCGAGAACTCGAATTTCGAATTCTTCGGCTACCCGCTCGCCTATCTGCCGGCCTTCGAGATCGCCGACCCGACGGTGAAGCACAAGAGCGGCTTCCTGATCCCCGGCATCGTCTACAACAACCATCTCGGCGTCGGCGTCAAAGTCCCGTATTACTTCGCCCTGTCTCCGACCTATGACCTGACCGTCACCGGCAGCGGCTATACCAAGCAGGGTTTCCTCGGCGAGGCCGAGTGGCGCCAGCGCTTCAACAGCGGCCAGTACACGCTGAAGATCGCCGGCATCAATCAGCAGGATCCCGGCGCATTTGTCGATGCCGCCGGCCATAATGTGAATTCGGGGCCTGTCAACGATCCGAACAAGTTCCGCGGCATGATGGGCACCAAGGGCCAGTTCGCCATCAACGAGCGCTGGGACTTCGGCTGGGACGTGCTGCTCCAGACCGACAAGAATTTCTCGCGCACCTACAACATCGAAGGCTACAACGACCTCGTCCACCAGTCGTCGATCTATCTGACGGGCTTGAGCGACCGCAATTATTTCGACGTTCGCGCCATGCGCTTCGAGGTGCAGGAAGACACGCTCTCCAGCGATCCGACGGCGCGTTCCGCCAAGCAGCCCTGGGTGCTGCCGTCGCTCGACTACGCCTATATCCCCGACACGTCGGTGGCCGGCGGCCAATTGTCGTTCAACGTCAATACACGCGTGATCAGCCGCAACCGGCTGGATGCTGTTCTGGCCAATCCGGTCGTCGACACTTCCATCAACAATGTGCGCGGCATCGAAGGCGAGTCGAGCCGGTTGACGGCGGAAGCCGAATGGAAGCGCACCTTCACCACAGATGGCGGCCTGCAACTGACGCCGCTGCTCGCGTTGCGCGGCGATGCCGGTTACGTCAACGCCAATTCGGCTTCGCTCGATGCCGTCAACCAGATGGCGGAAAATTTGAAGGAAAGCGGCGACATGCGTTCCTCGCTGGCCCGCTACATGGCCACGCTCGGCCTCGAGGCGCGTTGGCCGCTGTTGTTCTCGATGCCCAACTCCAGCCATGTACTGGAGCCGACGGCGCAGGTCTTCGTGCGTCCGAACGAGCAATATGTCGGCGGGCTGGCCGTCCCGAACGAAGACGCGCAGAGCTTCGTCTTCGATGCCACCACGCTGTTCGAACGCGACAAATTCTCGGGCTATGACCGCATAGAAGGCGGCACGCGCGCCAATGTCGGCTTCCGGTATTCAGGCGCCTATGACAATGGTTGGGCCACGAACGCAATTTTCGGCCAGTCCTACCAGCTCGCGGGCGAAAACTCCTTTGCCGCGCCCGACCTCGTCAATGTCGGGGCCGAGTCCGGCCTG
The DNA here is from genome assembly GCF_006440775.1 of Mesorhizobium sp. B2-7-2. Taxonomy (GTDB): domain Bacteria; phylum Pseudomonadota; class Alphaproteobacteria; order Rhizobiales; family Rhizobiaceae; genus Mesorhizobium. The sequence continues at coordinate 38,944 of NZ_VFTZ01000024.1, forward strand.
GACAAGCAGACCTCGGATTATGTCGGTCTTGTCGGCTTCAACAGCCCGAGCGGTTTCTCCGGCTCGCTGAGCGGGCGTTTCGACGAGCAGAGTTTCGAGGTCAGGCGCGCCGAAGTGAAGGCTGCCTATTCCAGCCTGCCGATATCGCTCAGCGCCAAATATGCCTTCATCGAGGCGCAGCCGCTCTATGGGTTCACCACCGACCGACACGAGCTCACGCTCGGCGCTTCGACCCATCTGGCGCAGAACTGGCGGCTGTTCGGCACCGGCACTTACGACATCGAGACAAATGTGCTGGTCAAGGACGGCGTCGGCTTCGCCTACAACGATACCTGCTTCACTTACATCATGACGTATTCGCAGACGCGTGACACCGTCACCAAGGAAGTGTCGCAGAACATCGGTTTCAACCTGTCGTTCCGCACGCTCGGCGATTTCGGTTCGTCAACAAGCGCGGTCGATACCATCCAGTGATCAAGCGGCGGGCGCGCGGTCTCCGAGCCGTGCGCCGGCTGGGGCGCTGATGGGCTTTGGTCTTGATTTGGAGCGTGTTCCTTCGAGAATGGGCCGCGTTTCCCGGGGCCATGCGCCGGCGACATCGTTTCGCCGCATAAGATGGGCATGGGGTCGACTGCATCGCGCAGGCGTTCGGAGGACGCGCGGCGCCGCGATGGCGGAAAATCGGGATGGGGAAAATTAGGAAGGTAAGATGAGGAAATACCTGTTTTCAGCGGGATTCGCGCTTCTGGTGGCGGCCTCGATTTCGGTCACGGCTGTCGTGCGGCCTGCTTTCGCCGCTGAGATCAAGTATGTCGTCAACAACATCGCGATCACCACCGGCGACATCGCGCACCGCGCCGCCTTCTTCAAGCTGCAGCACAAGAAGGGCGATGCCGCGCAGGAGATGATCGACCAGACGCTGCGCCTGGCCGAGGCCAAGCGGCTGGGCATCCGCATCAGCGATCAGCAGGTCGAAGCCGCCTACCAGCGCTTCGCCTCGGGCAACAAGATGCCGCTGGCGAAACTCGACGCGATCATGACGCAGTCGGGCGTCACCAAGGAACATTTCAAGGAATTCATCCGTGCCCAGATGGCCTGGAACCAAGCGCTCAGCGCGCGCTACCGCTCCGGCGAAGGCGGCTCGGTGACCGAGCAGGACGCCGTGCGGCGCATGCTCGACAAGGGCGGCGCCAAGCCGACCGCGACGGAATACATGCTGCAGCAGGTGATCTTCGTGGTGCCGGCATCGGAGCGCGCCGGCACACTCGCCAAGCGCAAGCGCGAGGCCGACGCCATGCGCGCCCGCTTCAGCGGCTGCAGCACCACGCGGGAATTCGCCAAGGGCCTGATCGACGTCACCGTGCGCGACCTCGGCCGCGTGCTGGCGCCGCAATTGCCGTCCGACTGGGCCGAGCAGATCAAGGCGACCAAGGTCGGCGCCGCGACGCCGACCCGCGAGACCGAGCGCGGCGTCGAGTTCATCGGCATCTGCTCCTCGCGCGAGGTTTCCGACGACAAGGCCGCGCAGATGGTGTTCCAGGCCGAAGGCAGCAACGACAAGGACGCCGACGAGCTCAGCAAGAAATATGTCGCCGAGCTGCGCCAGAAGGCCAAGATCGTCGAACGCTAGAGCCGGATGATATCAGGTCGAGTCGACCTGATATCCGAATCCGTCTCTAAACCGAAGAAACGAAGCATGATGTCGCCCGGAGCCCGCTGCATACTTTTCGGCATCATGCTCTGAGCCGGATGATTTCAGGTCGGTCCGACCTGAAATCCGAATCCGTCTCCAAACCGAAGAAACGAAGCATGATGTCGCCAGAAGACCGCTGCATGCTTTTCGGCATCATGCTCTGAGCGACAAGCGTGCGATACCGCAGCCAGCCGACCGCATGAGCACGCAGAAGACCCACGCGCCGCTGGCGCTCAGTGTTGGCGATCCCTCGGGCATCGGGCCCGAGATCGCCATCGCCGCCTGGCAGGCTGGCGACAGCGCCGGTGTGCCGCCCTTCTACCTGCTTGCCGACCCCGCTTTGATCGAAGCCCGCGCCCGCCTGGTCGGCGCGAATGTGACGATCGTCGAGACCTTGCCCGGACAGGCGGCGCACCACTTTGCCCGGGCTCTGCCTGTCGTTCCGCTCGATGCGCGTCATTTCGACAGCCCGGGAGAGCCGAACCCGGCCAACGCCGCCGGCACCATCGAAGCCATCGACCGCGCCGTCGCCGACTGTCTCGCCGGCCACGCCGCGGCGATAGTCACCTGCCCGATCGCCAAGAAGCCGCTTTATGATGCCGGATTTGGCTTTCCCGGCCACACCGAATATCTGGCGCATCTGGCTTCGCGCCACACCGGCAGGGACGTGACGCCGGTGATGTTGCTGGCGGGACCGGATCTGCGCACCGTTCCGGTCACCATCCACATCGCTTTGGCCGAAGTGCCGAAGCTGCTCACGACGGAGCTGATCGTCGCGACCGCGCGCATCACCGCCGCCGATCTCGAGACCCGCTTCGGCATTGCGCGGCCGAAGCTTGCGATTGCCGGGCTCAACCCGCATGCCGGCGAAGGCGGCGCCATGGGCCTGGAGGATGCTGCGATCGTGACCCCGGCCGTCGAGATGCTCAAAGCGGAAGGGATCAACGCGATCGGACCGCTGCCGGCCGACACGATGTTTCATCCGCGCGCGCGCGCTTCCTATGACGCGGCGCTCTGCATGTATCACGACCAGGCGCTGATCCCGGCCAAGACCTTAGCCTTCGACGAGGCGGTGAACGTGACGCTGGGCCTGCCGTTCATCCGAACCTCGCCCGATCACGGCACCGCTTTCGACATTGCCGGCAAGGGTATTGCGCGCGCCGACAGCCTGATCGCCGCGCTAAGGCTGGCGCGCCGGCTGGCCGACAGCGGACGGCAGGCCACCGCCGCGTGAGGATCCATTGAGCGGGCGCACCACAATCGACGGGTTGCCGCCGTTGCGCGAGGTGATCGAGCGGCATGGCCTGCAGGCCAAGAAGGCGCTCGGGCAGAATTTTCTGCTCGACCTCAACCTGACAGGCAAGATCGCGCGCGCCGCCGGCGATCTCGGCGAGGCGACGGTGATCGAGGTCGGCCCGGGTCCGGGCGGACTGACGCGGGCGCTTCTCTTCAACGGCGCGCGGCGCGTGATCGCCATCGAGCGCGACGAGCGCTGCCTCGAAGCGCTGGCCGAGGTCTCCAGCCATTATCCCGGTCGCCTGGAGGTCATTCCCGGCGATGCGTTGAAGACGGATTTTGCCGCGCTTGCCGGCGCGGCGAATGGCGGGCCGGTGAAGATCGTTGCCAACCTGCCCTACAATATCGGCACCGAGCTTCTGATCCGCTGGTTGACGGTGGCCGATTGGCCGCCCTTCTACCAATCGATGACGCTGATGTTCCAGCGCGAGGTGGCGGAGCGCATCACGGCGGTCCCGGACAGCGACGGCTATGGCCGGCTCGGCGTCCTGGCCGGCTGGCGCACCGAGGCGAAGATCGCCTTCGACGTGCCGCCGCAGGCATTCACGCCGCCGCCGAAGGTCACTTCATCGGTGGTGCATCTGGTGCCGCGCTTATCTCCGCTGCCGGTGGATGCCAGAAAATTGGGCCGGGTCACCGAGGCCGCCTTCGGCCAGCGCCGCAAGATGCTAAGGCAAAGCGTGAAGAGCCTTGGCGGCGAGGCGCTGCTGCTACGGGCCGGCATCGACCCGACGCGGCGGGCGGAGACGCTCAGCGTGGAAGAGTTTGTCAGGCTGACAAACGCGGTGTAGCTGCGCCCTTCCCTTCTCCCCTTGTGGGAGAAGGTGGCCGAGCGAAGCTCGGTCGGATGAGGGGTGCTGGAAGGATCGCTACGATGACGAGATCGGCGTTTGAAGCGTCTTAATCTTCAGCGCCTCGTTCCTTCCAACACCCCTCATCCGTCTCGGCGCTTCGCGCCGATCCACCTTCTCCCACAAGGGGAGAAGGAAGAGTCACCCCGTCTTCTCGTCCAGCAATCCCGAAATGAAATCGAACAGCCCCGGCCGACGGTCGCGGCGAAGCCGCTCCGCCGTGACGATGGCGCGGACCTCGGCGAAGGCGCGGTCGAGATCGTCGTTGACGATGACGAAGTCGTATTCCTTCCAATGCTCGATCTCGAGGCGGGCGTTCTTCAGCCTTGTCTCGATGACCGATTCCTGGTCCTCGGCGCGGCGCTTCAGGCGCGCCTTCAATTCCTTCATCGACGGCGGCAGGATGAAGATCGAGACGATGTCGGCGCGCATCTTCTCCTTGAGCTGTTGGGCGCCCTGCCAGTCGATATCGAACAGCATGTCGCGGCCCTCGGCCAGCGCGATTTCCGCCGGCTCGCGCGGCGTCGCATAGCAATTGCCGTGCACTTCGGCCCATTCCAGCAGCGCGTCGGAATCGCGCAGCCGCTCGAACTCGCGCATGGTGCGGAAGTGGTAGTGGACGCCCTCGATCTCCGAGCCGCGGCGCGGCCTTGTCGTGACGGAGACCGAAAGCTCGAGACTTCCATCGCTTTCGAGAAGATTGCGCGCGATCGTCGACTTGCCGGCGCCCGACGGCGACGACAGCACCAGCATCAATCCGCGGCGGCGGATGCGGGACCCCAGATCCCTGGCGGCCGTCGGCTCCTTGGCAACCATCCCGTCACTCCAGATTCTGGACCTGCTCGCGAAACTGGTCGACCACCGCCTTGAGCTCCAGCCCGATCGCGGTGACCGCGGCGGCATTCGACTTGGAGCATAAGGTATTCGATTCGCGATTGAATTCCTGCGCCAGAAAATCGAGCTTGCGGCCAACGGCGGCGCCGCTTTTGAGCAGCGCACGCGCCGAAGCGACATGCGTCTTCAGCCGGTCGATCTCCTCGCGGATGTCGGCCTTGGTGGCGAGGAAGGCCGCTTCCTGGTGCAACCGGACGGCGTCGAGATTGGCCGAAGCATCCGTCAACAGGCGCACCTGCTCGGCGATACGCTCGCGGATTGCCGCTGGCTCGCGCGAGGGATCGGCTTCGGCCTTCAGCGTCAGCGCCTCGATGATATCGACATGGCCGGCAAGAAGCGCGCCCAGCGCCGCGCCCTCGCTGCGGCGCGCCTGCTCCAGCCCGGCGAGCGCCATCTCGAGCGCAGACAGGATCGCCGCGTCGAGAGCGGCCCGCTCCTCCTCCGTCTCCACGGCCTCGGGAATGTCCAGCACACCGCGCAGGGAAAGCAGGCCGTCGGCGGTGGCGGGCTCGGTGCCGAACTGCTCCTGCAAACGCTTGGCTAGCCCTGCCAGGTCCCTGAGGAACGCCTCGTTGACCACCGGCTGGATTTGCCGTGCGGCGGCGCGGCCGACGGTCAACGTCGCCTGGAAATTGCCGCGCGCGAAACGCTTCTGAACGGTCTGCCGGACGGCGGTCTCCAGCCGGTCGAAACCCTGCGGTAATCTCAGCCTCACCTCGGCGCTCTTGCCGTTCACCGATTTCACCTCCCAGGCGATCGAGGTGCCCTCGTTTTCAGCGGCGCACCGCGCAAAACCGGTCATGCTTTGCAGGCTCATTGCCCTGTCGTCCCCCTGTCGCAGCCAAGGCTGCGTTGCCCAGCGCTGCGCGCCCAAAATCGCCGGACGATCGGCCGGCGCCCCCTCAAAACATGAATATGGCCTCGCGTCAAAGGACGCGTGCTTCCGTGTGGTACATGTCGTCTTCCCAAAACCGCTGCGCACTTTTGGGCGACATGCATTGCGTTTCGTTGCATGCCGTCTTCCCAAAACCGCTACGCACTTTTGGGCGACATGCAATGAGTTTCGATGCATGTCGTCTTCCCAAAACCGCTGCGCACTTTTGGGCGACATGCATGGCGCCTATTGCGCGTCGTCGCCGCCGGCGTCGCCATTCTCGCCATTGGCCCCGGCGTCGCTGCTGTCGGCGTTGCCATCGGGGGCTGCCGGCGCCGTCGTCTGGCCGGAGGCCTTGGCGGCGGCATCAGCCTGCTTCTTCTGCAGCGCTCGGTAACGGGCGACGTTCTGGTTGTGCTCTTCCAGCGTCGCTGCGAAGACATGGCCGCCATTGCCGTCGGCGACGAAATAGAGGTCGTCGGTCTTGGACGGATTCGCGACCGCTTCGAGCGCCGCCCGGCCCGGATTGGCGATCGGCGTCGGCGGCAGGCCCTTGATCATGTAGGTGTTGTAGGGCGTCTGCTTGTCGAGGTCCGACTGGTAGATCGGCCGGTCCGCCGGCTTTCCCTTGCCGCCGAAAAGGCCGTAAATGATGGTCGGGTCGGACTGCAGCCGCATGCCCTTGGCCAGGCGGTTGAGGAACACCGCAGCGACGCGCGAGCGCTCGTCGCTCCTGCCCGTTTCCTTCTCGACGATCGAGGCGAGCGTGACGAAGTCGTCGATGTTGGCGATCGGCAGGTCGGCCGCGCGATGCGACCAGACATCCTCGACCAGCTTCTTCTGGTCGGCGACCAGCTTGTCGACCATTTGCTGCCTGGTGGCGCCGCGGGTGAAGCGCAGCGTGTCGGTGGCTATGGTGCCTTCCGGCGGCAAGGTCAGCGGCATGTCGCCGGTGAGCGCCTCCTGATCGGCGACGCGCTGCAGCGCCTGCTCGACCGTCAGCCCTTCGGGAATGGTAAGCGAGTACATCACCGACTTGCCGCTCTTGAAGAGCTCCATGATGTCGCGCATCGAGGCGCGCGGCTTGATGGCATATTCGCCAGCCTTGAGCGCCGATTCATTGCCCGTGGCGCGTACGCCGAGCCGGAAGATGCGGGCATCGCTGATCAGGCTGCGACGTTCCAGCTGGTCGGCAATCTCCTGCACGCCGGTGTTCGGCTTGATCATGAAGGTGTCGCCATTGGCGGACGGGCCTGGCTCGACGAAAGCCTGCATGCCGAAATAGAGCGCGGCACCCGAGGCGAGCACGGCAAGGATAACCATGGAGAGGAAGAAATTCAGGAACACGACGAACTGGCTGCGCGAGGCGAGCGAGCGCTTCGAAGGCGGCGGCGTACCGGCTTCCGGGCGCAACGCCTCGGCCGCGGTCTTCGGCATGATCGGCACCTTTGTGCCCTGCCGTGCGAAATCCCCGTCGCCGCCCGGATTTGTGCTCCCAGGATTTGTGCTCATGGCGCGCCCTACCGTCTGATCTTGCAACGAATCCCCCTAGCTACAAACTAGGGGAGAATTTGGCAAAAATGACGGCAGGTGGCGGGACTGCCGGCTGGTTGTCTTTTTCTGAGCAATCCCGGGTGGAAAGGCGCTGAGCACTCTTCCCGGGATTGCTCCCGCTGGCCTTTCAGCCATTGTAGCGCTGGAACACGAGCGAGGCGTTGGTGCCGCCGAAGCCGAAGGAATTCGACAGCGCGACATCGATCTGACGCTGGCGCGGCTTATTCGGCACGAGATCGATCGCGGTCTCGCGTTCCGGATTGTCGAGATTGATGGTTGCCGGCGCGACGTTGTCGCGGATGGCGAGGATCGAGAAGATCGCTTCGGCGGCACCCGCGGCGCCCAGCAGATGGCCGATCGACGACTTGGTCGACGACATCGAGATCTTCGAGGCGGCATTGCCGACCAGCCGCTCGACCGCGCCGAGCTCGATCGTGTCGGCCATGGTTGAGGTGCCGTGCGCGTTGATGTAGTCGACGTCGGCCGGCGAGAGTTTCGCCCGGTTCAGGGCCGCCGTCATGCAGCGGAAGGCGCCATCGCCATCTTCGGCCGGCGCGGTGATATGGTGGGCATCGCCGGTCAGGCCATAGCCGGTGACCTCGGCATAAATCTTGGCACCGCGCGCCTTGGCGTGCTCCAGCTCTTCCAGGACGACGACGCCCGCGCCCTCGCCCATGACGAAGCCGTCGCGGTCGCGATCATAAGGACGCGAAGCTGTTTCGGGGCTGTCGTTGCGCTCGGTGGAGAGCGCGCGGCAGGCGGCGAAGCCGGCAATCGACAGCCGGGTGACCGGTGCCTCGGCGCCGCCGGCCAGCATCACATCGGCATCGCCCCACATGATCAGCCGGGCTGCGTCGCCAATGGCGTGCGCACCGGTCGAGCAGGCAGTGACCACCGCATGGTTCGGGCCTTTCAGGCCGTGGCGGATGGAAACCTGGCCCGAGACCAGATTGATGATCTGTCCGGGGATGAAGAAGGGGCTGATGCGGCGCGGGCCGCGTTCCTTCAGGATCATCGCGTTCTCGGCGATGCCGTCGATGCCGCCGATGCCGGAGCCGATCAGAACGCCGGTGGCGCACTGGTCCTCATGTGTCTGCGGCTTCCAGCCGGAATCGGCCAGCGCCTCGTCGGCGGCCGCGATGCCATAGAGAATGAACTCGCCGATCTTGCGTAGTTCCTTCGGCTCGAGCACAGCCTCCGGATTGAAGGTGCCGTTCGAGCCGTCGCCGCGCGGAATGATGTGGGCGATCTTGCAGGCAAGATCGTCCACCTCGAATTCGGTGACGCGCCGGCAGGCGCTGCGGCCGGAGAGCAATTCCCGCCAGCTATGCTCGACGCCCATGCCGAACGGCGAAAGCAGGCCAAGGCCCGTGACGACGACACGCCTCATCGCAGGTCCTCCCCGGTGATGCCTGCGAGAGAACTCAGGCCGAGGCCTTGTCGATATACTTGACGGCGTCGCCGACGGTGAGGATGGTCTCGGCCGCATCGTCCGGAATCTCGACGCCGAACTCCTCTTCGAATGCCATGACGAGTTCAACCGTGTCGAGGCTGTCCGCGCCCAGATCGTCGATGAAGCTCGCCTGCTCCGTCACCTTGTCGGCATCGACGCCGAGATGCTCGATGACGATCTTCTTGACGCGCTCTGCGGTGTCACTCATTTGGGGCAATCCTCGTCTTAGGTTGTCTATCTTCGTTAGCGGGCGGAATGCCGCTAATCAAGCTGAAAGATGGTCTTGCGGGCAACGCAACGCCACAGGACCGGTTTTTGCCCGAACCGCCGGGTTGCGGGCCGCATTACACGAAAAATGACGGGCGTCCAAGCCGAAATGGCTGTTTTCACAGGCGCCCGCCCAGCCTCAGATCATTGCCATGCCGCCGTTGACGTGAATGGTCTGGCCGGTGACATAGGCCGCCTCGTTTGAGGCAAGATAAGCGACGGCGGATGCCACTTCAACGCTGGTGCCCATGCGCCGGGTCGGGATCGCGGCCATGATCGTCTCTTTCTGCTTGTCGTTGAGCTTGTCGGTCATGGCCGATTCGATGAAGCCCGGGGCGACGCAGTTGACGGTGATGTTGCGGGTGGCGATCTCCTGCGCCAGCGACTTGGAAAAGCCGATCATGCCTGCTTTGGAGGCGCAGTAATTGGTCTGGCCGGGATTGCCGGTGACGCCGACCACCGAGGTGATGTTGATGATGCGGCCATGGCGGCGGCGCATCATCGGGTGGGTCAGCTCGCGGGCCAGCCGGAACACGGCGGTGAGGTTGACCTCGATCACCGAATCCCAGTCGGCGTCCGACATGCGCACGAACAGGCCGTCCTTGGTGATGCCGGCATTGTTGACCAGGATGTCGACGCCCTCGAGATCGGCCTCCGCTTTCTGGCCGAGCGCCTTGACCGCGTCACGGTTCGTCAGGTCCGCCGGAAACAGTTTTACGCGGTCGCCCAACTCGCCCGCCAAGGCTTCCAGCTTCTCCACACGGGTGCCGTGCAGGCCGACGATCGCGCCCTGGCTGTGCAGCACCCTGGCGATCGCCTCGCCGATGCCTCCCGATGCGCCGGTGACGAGCGCCTTGCGGCCGGTCAGTTCGAACATTTTTATTCCCTTTCAAATCGGACAGGTCAGGTGCCGGCTATCTGTAGACGTCGCCTCTATGGCCGATGGTTACGACAAGAATGACAAGCCGCCTGTCTTGCACATCGCAGATAATCCGATAATCCCCAACCCGGTATCTCCAGAACGTCGCCAGCGGCCCCTTTAGTGGCTTGCCCAGCTCACGCGGATTGTCGAGTTCGGCCAGTCGATTTTCGATGAAGTCGCGGATACGGTTGCGTGTATGTGGATCTAGTTTTTCGACAAACTTGCGGGCCGAACGAGCATATTCAAGCGTCCATGCCACGCCAGAAATCCTCGCTCTTTACGACATCCTCCTCACCTCGCCTGATGCGCTCAAGCACCTCGGCAGCGAGATAATAGTCTTCCACGTCTTCGAGCCCACGTTCAATGAGCTCACGCAGATAGTAGGCTTTACTGCGGCCGGTCTTGGCCGCGAGAAAGTCCAAGCGTTCTTCAATCTCAGGCGCCAGGCGGATGGATGTCGGCATGAGGAGCTTCCGGTGAATACATGTATTCATGTATCGCCTTAGGGCTGAAAGTTCAAGCTTTGATAACTATCCCAGCGCCGCCAGCGTCGCCTCGACCTCCGCCGCTGTGCCGACGGCGCCGGTGGCGATGTCGCGGTTGATGCGGCGCGCCAGGCCCGACAGCACTTTGCCTGCGCCGACTTCATAGAGGCTCGCGACGCCGTGGGCGCCAAACCATTCCACTGTCTCTCGCCAGCGCACGCGGGCGACCACCTGCTCGACCAGGCGGCGGGCGATCTCATCGGGGTCACTGGTCGGGGTTACGGTGACGTTCGAGACGATCGGAACCACCAGCGCGGATTTCGCGACACCGGCCAGCGCCTCGCGCATGATGTCGGCGGCCGGCGTCATCAGCGCCGAATGAAAGGGGGCGGAAACCTGCAGCATCAGCGCCCGCTTGGCGCCTTTTTCGGTGCACAGCTTCGCCGCCAGCTCGACCGCCGGCCTGGCGCCGGAGATCACCAGCTGGCCACCGCCATTGTCGTTGGCGACCTGGCAGACGGAACCGTTGCCGACCTCGCGAGCTGCCTCGGCGCAAGCGGCCTCGACGTCGGCCTGTTCCAGCCCGATGATCGCGGCCATGGCGCCCTCGCCGGTCGGCACCGCCGCCTGCATGGCGTTGCCGCGGGTCCGAAGCAGCCGCGCCGCGTCGCCGACCGAAACGAAGCCGGCCGCGGCAAGCGCGGAATATTCACCCAGCGAATGGCCGGCGACATAGGCCACCTTGTCCTTCAAAGAGAAGCCGCGCGCTTCGAGCGCGCGCATCGCCGCCAGCGACACCGCCATCAGCGCAGGCTGGGCGTTGGCCGTTAGCGTCAGCGTCTCTTCCGGTCCTTCCCAGATGAGTTTCGACAGTTTTTCGCCGAGCGCTGCGTCCACTTCCTCGAAGACGCGGCGTGCTTCGGGGAATGCAACGGCGAGGTCCTTGCCCATGCCGACGGCCTGGCTGCCCTGTCCCGGAAAGGTGAATGCGACGGCCATTTGAGGTCTCTCCAGAGGCTGGTTTTGTCTGCCTCTGGCGCAAGGCGGACAGCCAAGTCAAGCCCGCAGGCGTCTCTTCGGCCTGCATTTCAGCCGTAAGAACCTGCCGACTGCCTGTTCCAAAAGCCTTTTTGGCGATCACACCTGATGAAAACCGCTCACGTTTAGTTTGCTGGCTCTTCTTATTTCCGCCACAGGCGCTAGCTTTTCGTGACATTTCGATGACAGTGGCGTGACGCGAGTGGAAGACGCGTGACAAGGGCCGGGGAAGCAAAGTGGCAAGGATCAGGAAAGGCGCGGCCAAACCCGCGCCGCAATTTTTGGAAGACGATCCGTCCACCGGCTATCTGCCGGGACGAGCCTGGCCGACCGTACGCTACGGCCTGTCGACGCTTCTTGCCTCAGCCCTGCTCGTCTTCGCGATCGAGCTGATCGTCCGCGGCGATTTCTTCGGCACGGTCGATTTCTTCATGCAGCCCTTCAAGCCCGGCTGGACTACCATCATCGTCTTCGCCCTGGTGCTGCTCGGGCTGGACGCCATACTCGGCCGCAGCCACCAGAGCCTGATGATCGTGGCGCCGCTGACGCTGGCGCTGGCCTTTGTCGGCCACCAGAAATCGCGCTATCTCGGCGACCCGCTCTATCCCACGGATTTCCTGTTCGCCCGCCAGATCGTGGCGCTGATGCCGCTCCTGGTGCGCGAGCGCCCGTGGACGGCCGTCATGCTGGCGGTCGGCATCGTCGGCGGTCTGACGTTGCTCGTGTACGGCTGGCGGACCTGGCGCCGGCGGGTGCCTATCCTCAGCCGCAAGGGCCGCCTGGCGCGGCTGGCGCTTGCCGTGCCGCTGCTCGCCTTCTTCGTCTCGATCATGGACTACGCCACCTTCTCGTGGACTCGCGACCGGCTGCAGATCATCCCGATCATGTGGGACCAGAAGGAGAACTACGCCTCCAACGGCTTTGCGCTGGCCTTCGCGATGAACGTGCCGATGGCGCATGTCGCGGCGCCGCCCGGCTATTCCGAGAAGACGATGGCCGCGATCCAGCGCCCCGACGTCGCCGCTTCCGTGCCGGACGAGAAGCCGGATATCGTGGTGGTGATGAGCGAATCCTTCTGGGATCCGACGCACCTGCCCGGCGTCACCATCAAGCCCGACCCGATCCCGACGGTCAGGGCGTTGCGCTCCGGCTCGATGTTCTCGCCCGAGTTTGGGGGCATGACCGCCAATATCGAGTTCGAGGCGCTGACCGGCTTTTCCAACGCCTTCCTGCCAGCCGGCTCGATCCCGTATCAGCAATATGTGCGCACCCCGACCCCGTCGCTGGCGACCTTCCTGAAGAGCCAGGGCTACCGGGCGCGCGCCATCCATCCCGGCACCAACTGGTTCTGGAACCGCGGCGCCGTCTATGCCGATTTCGGCTTCAACGACTTCCGCTCCGAAGAGACACTGCCGCCGATGGAAAAGCGTGGGCCGCTGGCTTCGGACGCGGCAATGACCGACGAGATCATCCGCGAGGCGGACGCCAGCGACGATCCGGTGTTCCTGTTCGCCGTCAGTCTGCAGAACCACGGTCCTTACGAGCCCTACCGCTACTACAACCCGACGCATTCGATCGACGCGCCGATCAGTTCCTGGGCGCGGGAATCGCTGCTTTCCTATGCCGAGGGGTCGGCCGACGCCGACCGCGGCCTGCAGCGCCTGATCGACTGGGCAAAGGCCCGCCAGCGGCCGACCATCATCGCCTTCTTCGGCGACCATCTGCCGCCGCTCGGACCCGTCTATGTCGAGACCGGTTTTCTCAAGGACAATGTCGCGCCGCGCAAAGAGCCGGCGGTCGCCGCGCTCGAACACCACGATACGCCTTTGGTTATCTGGTCGAACCGCTCCGGTCCGGTCGAGAACATTGGCTCGGTGAGCCCGGCCTTCCTGCCCTACCATATCCTGACCACGGCAGGCATCAGCCACCCCTATTACACCGGCTTCCTCGGCGCGCTGCGCGAACACTACCGGGTGGTCGACCGCAACCTGCTCCTGTCGCCCGTGGGCGAAGCAACGCCGGATTGGGCGAGGCAGAAGCAGATCGATCCGAAGATCAACGATTTCCGGCTCATTCAATACGACATGATGTTCGGCAAGCGGCTCTCGGCGCCCGACTTCTTCCCCGAGACGGTGAACAGGCTGGTCGCGCATACAAGCTGAGCTGAGCGCAGTCACAGCCGATCGCGGCTATCCCGGTCCGTGGTGGGAAACGATGCTTCGATGCCGGGCCTTGGAAAGGTTTTGTCGCTGCGATTTAGAGCAATTCCAGGAAAAGTGTGAGCGGTTTTCCGTCCGGAATTGCGTAAAAAACAAAGAGACAGGGCGTTTCGCCGTTTCCGTGAAACGGTGAAACGCACTGAAAGTCAAAAGCCCGGAACGGGCTGGACCTTTCCACTCAGCCGAGCGCCAAGCGTCAAAGCGGCCGGAAAATTCTTGATCACGGCGCGCATGGCCGACGCGCCACCTGGCCCAAGCGCGATTTTGGCAATCAAGGCCGCGGCACGCAGACGGGTCGAGAATTGCCGACGCCATTCGCGTTCGTAGCGACGCCCGGCGGCGTCGCGGTCCTCGTGACCTTTGCCCGATGCGATCAGTTCTCGCGCAAGCAGCCAGCCCGATTGCAGCGCCATCGAAATCCCTTCGGCGATGACAGGATGCGATTCGCCCGCGATATTGCCGACACGGAAGATGCCCTGATCGTAGCCGGCCCGGATGCCGGGATGAATCGGCCCCGCAGCCAGCCATGGGCCATCCAATTCGGCACCTGCCAGCGCAGTTCGCACGCCTCGGCACGAGTCCAGGACGTGGCGCGATACCGCATCCGCGGCGGCAATATTTCCAAAGCGCCGGCGCAGCCCGGATAGAACATCGCGGCGGATACAGCAGGAGATTGAAACCCGGCCATGGTCCGCAGTTACCATCCCGCCATATCCGCCCGGGAATACCAGCAGCGGCATCAGATCGGGCGCCAGTGCGGCGCCGGTAAAATGCGCCTTGAAGCCGAAAAGGTCGGAGGGTTGGCTGGTTCTTTCAAGCTGGCTCGGAAGTTTCCCGGTTTCCCAGGATCCGTGCGCGGCAATGATGACAGGTGTGCTGAGCAGCTTCTGTTGCTGGTCCGACTCCACAGTCAGAAATTGCAAGTCATCGCGCCGGCGGACAGCGACTGCCTTGCAAGGCTGGAGTATCTCGACACCCGCACGTTCGGCGGCCTGTAGCAGGATGGTGTCCAGACGATCGCGGCCGAGCGCGCGGCCGAGACCCGTCTTGGCGCCCGGCATTCGCGCCTGAGCCGAGACATCGCCCGAAAAGAACCCGACGCGCCTTATTTCAGGGCCGGCTTCCGCGCGCCAGCTCTCGCCGACGCCCAGTTGATCGAGCAAGGCAAGGCTGGTGCCCGACATGAATTCGCCGCAGACCTTGCGGCGAGGAAATACCACCTTCTCCACCATTGCCACCGACCAACCATGTTGGGCGAGTGCAATGGCGGTGGAACTTCCGGCAGGGCCGGCACCGATGACAATTGCGTCGTGCATCATTTCGTGTCGGGCATGCTGGCGCCGACAAATCCTTGCGTAAACAGGCCTCTGCGGCCCTCCATCACGGGCGTTCCACCCGACAGTTGCCACAATTGTGAAAGTTCCGTGCCGCGAAAACCGGCGCGCACACTTTGCGCTGCATCATTCAGCGTCACCGCGCAGGCGCCGATCAATCGCAGGAACCGTGTCGCCACAAGCGGCACCTTGGCTCTCAACGGCTCCGTGGCGACCAGCATCGGGGCCATCGTCATCATCCGAGAAAACAGCTCCTGCAGACGCATGTCGTCGAAGTGGTGGAGGATAAGGTTGGCGCAAACAAGGTCGAAGGGCCTGTCCTGGGTCCAATCGAACAGATCCGCGGTCACGGGCTGCGCCCGCCAGCCCAATTCAGCGAAGGAGCTGCGCAAGTCCTCGCTTATCAGGCCGATCCTGTCGACCATGACGATCTCGACGTCGGGCCAATGGCGCGCCATCAGCCGCGCCACCGCCAGCATGAACTTTCCGTCGCCGGCGCCTATTTCGAGGATGCGCAATGGCGGCTTTTGCACGTTTTGCCGCATCAGCGATGCCATGATCCTGGCCTGGAACATCAATGCATTGATGCGAACGAGATCACGACGGGATGCAATCGCACGGGGATCGTCAGCCGGGAGGCCGTCGAGGAGTTCTGGCTCCAGATGCCGGATGTCTATGTCGGTCATGCGATGGATCGGAAATCTAGGCTTCAGCCGGCAATCCGGCAAATAGAATTCGGTCGTACCTTCATGGCCGCGCGCTGCTGAGTCGCGGAACCCGCATTTGAGGCCAACCCGGATAGCGAAGAAAGTCGGTCCCTTCATGCGAGACCGGAGGCTGATATCACAGTTTGCTAATGAGAAATATCGGCACCGCGCAATAAAATGCTCTATGCAGGCGTTTACCTTAGGAACACTTCTCCAATTCGCAGACCTCTTATGAGCCTGATTGCGCTCATTTGAGACCCGATTGGGCTCATTCTCGGAGCTATTTTGTCCCCTCAAGCGTATCTGAACGGCATTGCCACGTGTGTCCCCGAACATGACGTGCATCGGTTCTTCCTCGGCTATGGAGCCTCGCTGCTTGAAAACGATGCGCAGCGCCTTGCGCTCTTCGAGCGAATGGTCGCCCTGGCCGGGATCGAGCATCGCTATTCCTGCTTTGCGCCTGCCGACGATCCGCGCGGCGGGGCAATCGACCGCGACGGAACCTCGGTCAGAGGCTCGTTCGCCAGCACCGCAATGCGTATGCGGATGTACGAAGCCGCCGCACCGGAGCTCGCGCAACGGGCCGTCGACAGACTTCTGGCCAACGACGAGCGCTCGCAGATCACGCATTTGATCGTGACGAGCTGCACCGGCTTTTCGGCGCCCGGCATCGACCTGGAGCTGGTGCAGCGATGCGGCCTGTCGACGTCGGTCGAGCGCACCATCATCGGCTTCATGGGATGCTATGCCGCCATCAACGCCTTGAAGCTGTCGCGCCACATCGTGCGATCGGATCCGAAGGCCCGCGTGCTGATCGTCAACATCGAATTGTGCACGCTGCACTTCAAAGAAGCCACGGAGCTCGAGAAGCTGATCTCGTTCTGTCTATGGGGCGACGGTTGCGCGGCCTCGCTGGTGACAGCCGAGCCGCACGGCATCCTGCTCGAAAGCTTCCACGCGATCGTGGCAGCGGAGCGCAAGGAGCTGATGAGCTGGAATATCCGCGACGACGGCTTTGACATGGTGCTGTCCGGCCAGGTTCCCGGTGCCGTCCGTGAGACGCTGCGCAACGAGCATCCGGCCATCCTCGGCGGCAGGCCCGCCAAGGAGATCGATTTGTGGGCGGTGCATCCCGGCGGCCGCTCGGTGCTCGACGCAGTCGAGCGGGCACTCGAACTGAAGCCGGCCGCGCTCGCCGCATCGCGCGAAGTGCTCCGGCAATACGGCAACATGTCGTCGGCCACCGTAATGTTCGCGATGGCCGAAATGCTGAAGGAGCCGTCGGGCTTGCTCGGCTGCGGCATGGCGTTCGGGCCGGGATTGACCACCGAGACCATGATGTTCCGGACTGCCTGATGAAGTCGAACGCCATCCGGCACCGCGTCCGTGCTTTCGCAGCCCGTCGGCTGGTGCCCTACTTGCCGTATCCGCACTTCATGTGTGTGGCACCTCTTGACGCCGTGTTGCGCGTCCTATGGCGTGCGGAAGGCCGGTTACCTCCCGTTTATTGGCCGCGTCTGGTGCTCCTGCTTCTGATTTCGGGCATCAACACGATCGCCTCCCTGCCGGAGCGCGTGATCCTTGGGGCATGGCTGCGGCTGCGGCCTCCCCAGATGGAACCGGATAACGCGCCTGTGTTCGTTCTTGGCTACTTCCGCTCCGGGACGACTTTTTTGCAGAACCTGCTGTCGGCGGACCCGGACCTGAGATCGCCGGGCTGGCCGCAGGTCCTGGCGCCTCAGACATTCGTCCTTGGCTGGGCCTTGCTGCGCTATCTTTTCGTGCCCTTGCTGCCGTTGACGCGCCTCGACGCGGTCGTGCCGGTTGGCGCCAGGCTGCCGGCGGAGGACGACTTCGCATTGAACAATCTGGGTGGAATGTCGATCCTGGCGGGGCGCGCCGTGCTTCCCCGCCGGCAAGCCTTCTTCAATCGATATCAGGATCTCGACTCGCTCTCGGCGCAAGAGCTGAGCCGTTGGCGCTCACATCAGTTCGCCTTCGTCCAGAAGCTCACGCTCGTCGCCGGAGGGCGGCGACTTCTGCTCAAGTCGCCGAGCCACACGGCGCGCGTCCGCCACCTTTTGGAGCTGTTCCCTGGCGCCAAGTTTGTCCACATCTCGCGTTCGCCGGAAGCGGTGTTCCGGTCCAACCTTGTTCTGACGCGCGAGTTGCAGCGTGCGTTCGCCCTGCAGCCGCCGCTGCCCGAGCACGAGCAGGAAGAGATCATCGCCCGCGAATATCTCGCGACGGAGATGCACTATCTGGCTGATAGAACCCGGATTCCAGCCGCCGACCTCGCCGAGGTGAGGCTACAGGATCTGATTGCCGATCCGATGGGCGAGATGAAGCGGATCTACCGCGAACTGGGCTTGCCATTCTCCCACGGCTGCGAGGAGCGCATGCTGCAAGTCGCCGCGACGTTCGGCAAACAGCCGCGCAACCGCCATCCCGACCTGACGGAAGGGCAGAAAGCGCGCTTAGCCCGCCTCGAACCGCTCGCTTCCAATTTCGGGCATGTGCCTGCGCTGCCTCCCGGGACTGTCAATATTGACAGCCAACCGCGCATTGGATGACATGGCATCATGACGGCAGGCCTATGGTCATACGCAAGCTGGGCAGGTTTGGCCCGGCTGTTGCTCGTCCCTCTGTTGCTCAGCATCTGCGCCCCTTCGGCGGTTGCCGACGAGCAGGGCGATGCGGTCAAGCTGGTTGAGACCGTGCGCCAGGCGGCGCTCGTGCTCGGGCACGGCGGTCCCGCCGAGGCGCAGCTCCGCTCGATCTCAGCGGCCTTCGACGGAAAGGGAATTGCCCAAGCCGTGCTCGGGACGCGTTGGCGCAGCGCGAGCGCGGACGACCGCGCCGCGGTGGTCGATGCGCTTCTTTATGCCATCGCACACGGGCTGGCCGACAAGCTGGAGCGGACGCAGGACAAGACTTTCACCGTGCTCGGCACAAAGACTCTGGCCAACGGCGACACACTGGTGCGCAGCGAATTCCGCCGGCGGCTCCACGGCCCAACATCCGTGGACTGGCGTGTCCGCCGCTGCCGCGGGCAACTCTGTATCGGCGATGTCTTTGTCGACGGCGGGTCGGTGACCGTGCGGCAGCGGGACCGCATCAGCCAGATCCTCGCCGGCAATGGCGGCTCGATCCCCGCGCTTGTCGTCGATCTCAGGAAAGGCCGGGTATGACTCCTCGCCGGCGCTCATGTCCTTCCTCGTCGAATTGAGCAATGTCGGCCGCGATTTTGACGGCGGCCGCATCGTCGCCGTTGACGACGTGTCGCTCGCGATCGGGAATGACGAGACCGTCGCGATTGTCGGCCGCAGCGGCAGCGGCAAATCGACGATCCTGAACCTGGTCTGCGGGCTCGACCGGCCGACCCGCGGCGAAGTTCGGTTCGAAGGACGGGCCGTCAATGGAAGTGCTGCGTGGGCAGCGGTCCGGGCCAGCAGGATAGGCATCGTCTTCCAGAACTTCTGCCTGCTCCCCTCCTTGTCGGCGCGCGAGAACATCGAGGTGGCTCTGCTGGGAAACCTCGGCGGAGCGCAGCAGCGTCGCGCTCGCGCGCTGGAACTTCTGGCGCATTTCGGTCTTGCCGATCGCGCTGCGCTGCGGCCGGCCGAGCTTTCGGGCGGCGAACGCCAGCGGCTTGCCATTGCGCGGGCGCTTGCCAACCGTCCGAAGCTTCTTCTTGCCGACGAGCCGACAGGAAGCCTCGACGTGCAGACAAGCCAATCCGTCATGGACATCATCGGCAATGCGCATCGCGAATTCGGGACCGCAGTGATCGTGGTGACCCATGACGAGGACGTGGCCGCATTGTGCGGACGGCGGGTCGAGATCTCGGATGGCCGCATCCGCTCGGACAGCCGGATGGCGGCAATCTCAGCGCCCGCACCGGCATCGCGGATCGGCTAGCCCATGACGGAGCTGACCCTGCCCTTGCGCGGTCTCATCGCACGTCCGCTGCGCACTTTGCTCACGGTGCTCGGCATCGCCTTGGCGGTCGCCGGCTTCGTGGCGCTTACCGGCCTGACCGCCGGCGTCCAGCGCTCATTTGCGTCGGGAATCGATGAGAACGGCGCGGATCTGGTGGTTAGCCAGCGCAGCACCTTCAATTTGGTGAGCAGCACCGTGCCCAGAGCGCTCGGCCCGGCGCTTTCGGCGGTGCCGAATGTCGAGGCGGTGTCGGGCGTTCTCCTCAACATCACCACCGCCGACGAGGACGCCAATATCGTCATGGCCGGCTGGCCAAGCGGCAGCTTCCTGTGGAAAGACGTGCCGCTCGTAGCGGGGCGGCTCCCTGTGCCGGGGGACCAGTGGCCGGTGATCCTCGGCCAATCGATCGCCGGCGCATTGGACAAGCGGGTCGGCGATACCGTCGAGCTGCAGTTCCAGCCCTATCGGATCGTCGGCATCGCGTCGTTCTCGTCCATGCTGAACCAGAACAGCGCCATCGTTCCGCTCGAGGGGCTGCAGCAGCTCCTGTCGCGGGAGGACGCCTTTACCTTGTTCGAGGTGAGACTGAAGCGCCCGCTCGACGCCGACGGCATCGCCGCTGCCCGCACCCGGCTCGTTGCAGCCGCGCCGGGATTCGTGGTCGGCGACACCGAGCAGTTCGCCAACAGCATCCGCATCTTCGATCTGCTTCGGGCGATCGCCCGCACGATTTCGCTGGTCGTCATGGCGATGGCCTCGGTTGCGGTCGCCAACACGCTGCTGATGGCCGTGAACGAACGGACGTTCGAGATTGGTGTTCTGGCGGCGCTTGGCTGGGCGCCGCGGCGGATTCTTCGGCTCATCCTCATCGAAGGCGTCTTCATGAGCGCAGCCGGCGGCGTTATCGGCATCGTTCTCGGCGCCCTGACCATGGAAGCGGCGGCGAAGACAAGGTTCGCGGCGGGGCTGATCGTGCCTTATCTGTCAGGCTGGTCGATCGCCCAGGCGCTGATCTTCGTCTTCATCGCCGGCCCGCTCGGCGCACTCTACCCGGCTTGGCGCGCCACGCGTCTTCTGCCCGCTGAAGCGCTCCGCAGGATCTGACTTGTCGTGTCGGCCGGGGCAGCGTTCGGTGCCGATAGCGCCGGCAAAAGCATCGATCTGTCCGGAAGTCTGGCCCTGTTCGCCGTACGGCCTCACAGAAGGGACGCGGCAGGCCCCGTTCCGCCACGAGTGTTCTCATGCCGCGGCGCCAAGCCTCGTCAGTTGGTGAGCTGCAACCTGGAGAACTTGTGGGCGATCGTCTGGAAGACGTTGGGCAGCTTGGCCGGGTCCTCGACGGCGTAATAGTCGCTCGGGTCGGAAGCGCAGGCGCTGTAGAGCGAGCGGTTGGCCGCCGTGTCGGCCTGCAGCACCATGGTGTAAATCTGCACGCCCTGGCTCTTCAGCTGCGTGCAGACATCCTTCGTCCAACCGTCGACGTTGCGCGCCGCCGCCGCCTGATTGCTCGAACCGAAACGGCCGCTGGCGAGATAACCGTAGGAGGTGTAGTCCGATTTCTGCGGCGTGTTGCTGGCGCCGTAGACGACGTTCTCGCCGTCGGTCAAAAGCATCACCACCTTGGTGACGCCCGGCGTCTTGTACGGTGTGGCGTCGGTATAGGGCGGCTGCGGCGACAGCACCCGCTGACCCCAGGCCAGCCCTTCCGAAACATTGGTGCCGGAGCCGTTCCACTCGGTCATCTGGGCGGCGGCCTGGCGCAGCTTGTCGAAGTCGTCGGTCAACGGAACGATAGGCGTCGGGCAGGCGCGGTTCGGGCCGATGGTGATCGTGCTGCCGGCCTCGGTGATCAGCTTGTTGGTCGAAGCCGGGTACTTGGCAACCTTTTCAGCATTTTTGCCGACGAGCTTGGTCTTCGATTGCGACAACTTCACATCGTCGACGGTGTCGTCGAGATAGGAGTTGTTGTAGCTGGCCGCGGAATTGCCGTAGGCGGCGGACGGCCTCTTGGCGACGTCGGGATCGTCGGGCGCGAAATAGGGCACGAACAAGCTGTCGGGCTTCGACGGATCCGGCGGCGCATCGGCGATGTTCAGTGCGCCCGGCCTCGCCTCGACGCAGCCTTTCCAGCCTGTGCCATTCCAGCCGGTGCGCTTCGACACCGGCACGTCTTCCTCGAGCTCCTTGAACAGCGTCATATGGTCGGGACGCTTGCCGTCGACAGGCTCGAAATTGACGCCGTTGGTCGAGGACTGGCCGTCCATGTCGATCCAGGCCGGGTCGAATTCGGGACCGTTGACGTTGACGGCGGTGACGAAGGGCACCAGCGACGCGTGCACGGGACGGGTCGGCGATTTGACCGCTTCGAGATAGTCGAGCACGGACGTCGTCGCCTGCCGCAGCGCGGTGATGCGGGCGCCGGCCATCGAGCCGGTGTTGTCCAGCACCAACACCACTTCCAACTGGTTGTTGGATTCGACTGCGCCTGCGTCGACGCTGATATGCCGTTCGCTGCCGAACAGGAACGCGAAGTTGAGGTTCACGTCGGCGCTGGCGATCGCCTTGGTCTTCACGTAGCTGACGCCCTTGTCGACGGTCAGCGTCGCCTGGGCATTCGACAATTCGCCGCGGGTGGCGATATTGGCCTGGAAGTAGCGGTTGAAGACGTCGTTGCGGGTCACGTCCGCATCGCCGAGATGCGAGGAGGCGAGGTTCGCAGCGTCGAGAGCGTTCTGAAGATTGCTCTTGGCCCGCATCAGCGTCGAGACATCGGTGGCAAACGCCACCGCGGCCAGGATCGCCGGCACGCCCAAGGCCAGCACCAACGCGAAATTGCCGCTCCTCGAGCGCCAGAAATCTTTATGCAAAGCCAAAACCGCCCCCATTGGCCGCATTTCGCAATGAATTCCATTAGATACGAAGATGTTAATAAACCAGGAGCACCTTGGCGCTGCTTGAGAAAACAACGCATTTGATGGTTAAGGCAGACTTGCCTGGCGCGTATAAACGAAACGGCCGGTTCGCAGGTCCGCGGCATCGGCGACGCAGGCCGGGCCTTGCCTTCCTGGCGAATTGCTATATAGACCCGCGCAATCTGCCGGTCCTTGCTGGGGGCTGAACGGAGGGCCGCGGCCTTTTCAAAGGTCGCGACACGAAGCCGGAAAGGCTTCCAGCCTCCCGTGTCTCCGCTCTCGACCGTCTCGTGATGCTCCTTTCTTCCCCGCTCTTTCGCGATCGGGTCAGACAAGTTGCAGAGGCTTAGCCGCGAGGGCCGGTGAGAGAAACGAAGAAAGGCACTTAAACATAATGGCTCTTTACGAACATGTGTTTCTTGCCCGGCAGGACCTGTCGCAGCAGCAGGTTGATGCGCTTGTCGAACAGTACAAGGGCGTCATCACGGCGAATGGCGGATCGGTCGGCCGGATCGAGAACTGGGGACTGAAGTCCCTCACCTACCGGGTCAAGAAAAACCGGAAGGCTTACTACACGCTGATGGACATCACCTGCCCGCCGGCCGCGCTCAACGAAATGGAGCGCCAGATGGGCCTGTCGGAAGACGTCCTTCGCTTCCTCACCATCAAGGTGGAAGCGCATGAGGAAGGCGCATCGGCGATGATGCAGAAGCGCGAAGAGCGCTCCGAGCGCGGCGGCTTCGGCGACCGCGACCGTGGCCCGCGTTCGTTCGGCGACCGCGACCGCGGCCCGCGTTCGTTCGGCGACCGCGAAGGCGGCGACCGTGGCCCGCGCCGTCCGCGCGAAGGCGTTGAAGGAGGTGCAGAATAATGGTCGACATCAACCAGATCCCGACCCGGCGTCCGTTCCATCGCCGCCGCAAGACCTGCCCGTTCTCCGGCGCCAACGCGCCCAAGATCGACTACAAGGACGTGCGTCTCCTGCAGCGCTACATTTCCGAACGCGGCAAGATCGTGCCCTCGCGCATCACCGCCGTCAGCCAGAAGAAGCAGCGCGAGCTCGCCAAGGCGATCAAGCGCGCCCGCTTCCTCGGCCTGCTGCCCTACGTGGTTCGCTGAGGCCTGAAAGTTCGATGCGGGCGCTTGCCGCCCGCATCCACCCCACGGCGACGGGCGCCGCGCGGTTCAAGTCAAATCCCGAGTTGGGGCCGGATGGCCTCTAACTGCCAGGACAGGCAGGACAGCGACAAGAGCGGCGAGCGCCGCAAAGAGCTTCCTGACCTGTTCCAGATCATTGCGCCAGCCTTCCGGCCGGCGCCAACCGAAGGAACGAAACCATGGAAGTCATTCTCCTCGAGCGCATTTCCCGCCTCGGCCAGATGGGCGAGACCGTCAAGGTCAAGGACGGGTTCGCCCGCAATTTCCTGCTGCCGCAGGGCAAGGCGCTGCGCGCCAACGAAGCCAACAAGAAGAAGTTCGAGGGCCAGCGCGCCCAGCTCGAAGCCCGCAACCTGGAGCGTAAGTCGGAGGCCGCGCAGGTCGCCGAGAAGCTCGACGGCAAGAGCTTCATCGTGGTGCGCTCGGCCGGCGAGACCGGTCAGCTCTACGGCTCGGTGT
Source organism: Mesorhizobium sp. B2-7-2 (assembly GCF_006440775.1). GTDB lineage: Bacteria > Pseudomonadota > Alphaproteobacteria > Rhizobiales > Rhizobiaceae > Mesorhizobium. Next base: position 63,002 of record NZ_VFTZ01000024.1, read on the forward strand.
CGACCCGCGACATCGCCGATCTGCTGATCGCCGAAGGCTTCACCGTCAACCGCAACCAGGTCGAGCTCAACCAGCCGATCAAGACCATCGGCCTCTCCAACGTGGCGATCGCGCTGCATCCGGAAGTCGAGGTCACCGTGACGCTCAACGTCGCCCGTTCGGCCGACGAGGCGGAGCGCCAGGCCAAGGGCGAGACGCTGACCACCGCCGAAGCCATCTATGGCGAGGACATCAACGACAACGCCCGGCCGGAGAATTTCTTCGACCCGAACGCGGAATTCGAAGGCGGCGAAGAGAACGCCTGATCTCTGGGCCTGATTTGGCACATCCTCCGAAGCGTCGCTTCGGTTCGCAGACGTCCAGGATTTCTGGACCAACGCCCGGGTCTTCGACCCGGGCTTTTTTGTGCCAAAAGGAACTTTTCGACACCCCATATCTTGTGCACATTACAGCGTGGCGCGTCGATTGGACGCGGGCGAGGCGCCGTGGCATTTTCGATCTGGCATTCCAGTCCGATTACCGGGTGATCCGACTGAGGGGACATTTGGTCATGAATATCCTGTTGAAACACGTTCTCGAACGCCTGGTGCGCGCCGGCGACCTCAAGGTGACGGGGCCGAAGGGCGCGACGCACAAGTTCGGCGACGGCAGCGGCGAGCCGGTGCATATCCACATCAAGACCACGCATGCCGAGCGCGCCATCACCTTCGATCCGATGCTGGCGGTGCCCGAAGCCTATATGGACGGCGAGCTCGACGTGATCGAGGGCGGCGTTCTCGGCCTGATGCGCATCGCGTTCCAGAACATGGGATCGAGCGGCATCGACGTAACCTGGTCGAAGGCGATCGAGGGGCTGCGCCACGCCTTCCGCCGGCTGCAGCAGATCAACACCGCCGCGCGCTCGCGCCGCAACGTCGAACGCCACTACGATCTCTCGGGCGAGCTCTACAAGCTCTTCCTCGACGAGGACATGCAGTATTCCTGCGCCTATTTCGAACAGCCCGACATGACGCTCGACGAGGCGCAGCTTGCCAAGAAGCGACACATCGCCGCCAAGCTGAGGCTCAAGGCCGGCCAAACGGTGCTCGACATCGGCTCCGGCTGGGGCGGGCTGGGCCTCTATCTCGCCAAGGTCTTCGACGTCGACGTGCAGGGCGTCACCCTCTCCACCGAACAGCATGGCGTCGCCACCGACCGCGCTCATGCGCAGGGCCTGCAGGACCGCGTGCATTTCGAACTCAAGGATTATCGCCACATCAACGAACGTTTCGACCGCATCGTCTCGGTCGGCATGTTCGAGCATGTCGGCGTCAACCACTACCGCACCTTCTTCGACAAGGCCGCGACGCTGCTCAAGCCCGACGGCGTGATGCTGCTCCATACCATCGGCCGTTCCGGCGTGCCGTGGGCGACCAGTGCCTTCGTCCGCAAGTACATTTTCCCGGGCGGCTACATCCCGGCGATGTCGGAGGTGATGCCGGCGATCGAGAAGTCGGGCCTCGTCGTCACCGATATCGAAATCCTGCGGCTGCATTACGCCGATACGCTCAAGCATTGGGGCGAGCGCTTCGCCGCCAACCGCGACAAGGCGAAAGCGATCTATGACGAGCGCTTCTGCCGCATGTGGGAGTTCTATCTCGCCGCTTCCGAGGCCGCCTTCCGCTGGCAGGACCTGGTGATCTTCCAGTTCCAGATCGCCAAGAAGAACGACACGCTGCCGATGACGCGCGACTACATGGCCAAATGCGAGAAGGCGCTGGAGCTGCGCGATATCGGCCACCAGGAGCCGGCGGCGCCGGCGCCCTCCAAGCCGACCCGCCGCAAGAAGGTGGAATAGTCGCGCAATGCCGCTTGCCATTGCGGCCTGACGCCACGAAAAAGGTCTCGTTCGCGAGACCTTTTTTCATGACCTACCTCATCTACACCGCAGCCGCTCTTGCCGAGATCGCCGGCTGCTTCTCGTTCTGGGCGTGGTGGCGGCTGGAGAAGTCGGCGCTCTGGCTTCTCCCCGGCCTCGTCTCGCTGGCGCTGTTCGCCTTGCTGCTGTCGCTGGTCGACACGGAGGCGGCGGGCCGCGCCTATGCCGCCTATGGCGGCATCTACATCGCCGCCTCGCTCGGCTGGCTGTGGCTGGTCGAGGGCGTGCGCCCCGACCGCTGGGATCTGGCCGGCGCCGCGCTCTGCATCGTCGGCGCCTCGGTCATCCTGCTTGCGCCGAGGGGGGCCTGAAATGGAACTGCCCGCCCCGCTCCGGCAAGGCGTCGACAGCCTCCTGGAGAAGGTGCCGCTTTCGGCGCTGAAACAGGCGGCGCGGACGCTCTCGGAGCGCTACCGCGCCGAGCTGCGCGACGGCCGCCCGCATATGGGCGAGGACATGGCCGTCAAGGCCTATCTGGCGACGCGGCTGCCCGCCACCTATGCCGCCGTGCGCGCCAGCCTCGATGCCTTGATCGAGACCCGCCCCGACTTCCGGCCGGCGAGCCTGCTCGATGTCGGCGCCGGACCTGGCACCATGCTTTGGGCCACGACTGACGCCTGGCCTGAGCTGGAACGGGCGGTGCTGGTCGAGGCAAGCGCTGCCGTGCGCAAGGTCGGCCAGGCGCTCGCGGAAGGCGCGATCGCTGCCCGCACCGACTGGATCGCCGGCGACGCCACCATCGATCTCGACGGCATCATGCCCGCCGACCTCGTCAGCGCCGCCTATGTGCTGGACGAGATCGTGCCTTTATCGCTGCCGAGGCTCATCGACCGCCTCTGGCGGCTCACGGTCGACACATTGCTCATCGTCGAGCCCGGCACGCCCGCCGGCTGGCAGCGCATCCTTGCCGCGCGCCGGCAACTGATTGCGGCCGGCGCGCATGTTTCGGCACCCTGCCCGCACGCGGCGCCCTGCCCGCTTGCGCCGCCCGACTGGTGTCATTTCGCGCGCCGCGTCGCCCGGTCGCGCCTGCATCGCCTGGTCAAGGAGGCCGAGGTGCCATGGGAGGACGAGAAGTTCATCTATCTCGCCGCCTCCCGGCAGCCCGCGCCGGCGCATTCGGCGCGGGTGATCGCGCCGCCAAAGGGGGGCTCCGGCAAGGTGGTGCTAAAACTCTGCCAACCGAACGGCAGCGCCGGCGAGCGCCTGTTCAGCAAGCGCGACGGCGAGTTGTTCAAGGCTGCGCGGCGGGCGGACTGGGGCGACACGCTGGACTGAGGGAGCGATCGGGAGAAGACGCATCGTCGATGTGGCCGATGCCTTTGTGGAACAGCGACTTTGGAGATTAGCCGAAGCGCCCGAAACTTCGTCATCCACGGGCGGAGCGGGAGCGCAGCGGACGCGTAGACCCGAGGATCCATTCCGTGACCTCGCGCGAAGAATGAAGGCGGCGCAGAACAGGGCCGTTCTGCATCGCCGCGACGCTTATAGGTCACGGAATGGATCCTCGGGTCTGCGCGCGTCGCTTCGCTCCTTGCTCCGCCCGTGGATGACGACTTGACCGACATTTCGGCTAACCTCGAAGGTTGGTGAACGCCCAAAAGAAGCAACTCGCTACTTTGGCGATCAGCCGAGGACGTCCGCGATTCTCTGCGCGAGCGGATGCGGCTGGTCGGTTGTGAGCGAGCGTTCGACGACAATCGGGCGCCCGAAATGTTCTTGCTTCGTTCCATATTTGCAACTAAGAATCGCCGCTTGCCGAGTCAACCGGAATCGGGCCCCCGGAATACTGTCCTGTGGATGGTTTGCCGATCCTGTGAACATTGGGGCGTCAAGCTGGTTGGACCGAGGGTGTTGCAGAAAGGTCAGCATCGAATCTTCCCGTTCTGATATCGAGGACAGCGGGATCGAAACCGGGGATATCATGGCAGAGGCGGCACTGAAATTCGGCGCGGCGGAGACGCCGCTCTATCGCGAGGCACCGAACAACATCGAGGCCGAGCAGGCGCTGCTCGGCGCCATCCTCGTCAACAACGACGCCTTCTACCGCGTTTCCGATTTCTTGAAGCCGGCGCATTTCTACGAGCCGCTGCACCGCCGCATCTTCGAGATCGCGGCCGAGCTCATCCGCATGGGCAAGATCGCGACGCCGATCACGCTCAAGACCTTCCTGCCGGCCGACGAGAAGGTCGGCGACATGACGGTGGCGCAATATGTCGTGCGCCTCGCCGTCGAGGCCGTCACCGTCGTCAACGCCACCGACTATGGCCGCGCCATCTACGACCTTGCGACGCGCCGCGCGCTGATCACCGTCGGCGAGGACATGGTCAACATCGCCTATGACGCGCCGGTCGACATGTCGCCCTCCGACCAGATCGAGGATGCCGAGCGCCGGCTGTTCGAGCTTGCCGAAACCGGCCGCTATGATGGCGGCTTCGAGAGCTTCAACGATGCGGTCAAGACCGCTGTCGACATGGCCAACGCCGCCTATATGCGCGACGGCCACCTGTCGGGCATCGCCACCGGACTGCGCGACCTCGATCGCCGCATGGGCGGCCTGCAGCCCTCCGACCTGATCGTGCTCGCCGGACGTCCGGGCATGGGCAAGACCTCGTTGGCCACCAACATCGCCTTCAACATTGCCGAGGCTTACGTTCCGGCGCAGCAGGCCGATGGCAGCTTCAAGGCCGCCAATGGCGGCGTCGTCGGCTTCTTCTCGCTCGAAATGTCATCGGAGCAGCTGGCCACCCGCATCATCTCCGAGCAGACCGAGATCTCGTCCTCGAAGATCCGCCGCGGCGAGATCACCGAGATGGATTTCGAAAAACTGGTCGCCTGCTCGCAGACGATGCAGAAGATCCCGCTGTTCATCGACCAGACCGGCGGTATCTCGATCGCGCAGCTTTCCGCCCGCGCGCGGCGTCTGAAGCGCCAGCGCGGTCTCGATCTCATCGTCATCGACTATATCCAGCTGATGCAGGGCTCCTCCGCGCGCGCCTCGCAGAACCGCGTGCAGGAAATCACCGAGATCACCACGGGCCTGAAGGCTCTGGCCAAGGAGCTCGGCGTGCCGATCATCGCGCTGTCGCAGCTGTCGCGTCAGGTCGAAAGCCGCGACGACAAGCGCCCACAGCTCTCGGACCTGCGCGAATCCGGCTCCATCGAGCAGGACGCCGACGTGGTGCTGTTCGTCTATCGCGAGGAATATTACCTCAAGAACCGCGAGCCGAAGCTCGGCACCGAGGAATACATCAAGTGGGAAAACGAGATGAACGAGGCGCGCGGCAAGGCCGAGTGCATCATCGCCAAGCAGCGCCACGGACCGACCGGCACCGTCAGCCTCGCCTTCCACGGTGAATTCACGCGGTTCTCGGATCTGGCGGAAGAGCATCATCTGCCGGAGAGGTTTGAGTGAGCTTGAGACAGGTCTCACTCCGTCACCCCCCTCTCTGTCCTGCCGGACATCTCCCCCTCAAGGGGGGAGATTGGATGTCGCATCGGCTTTCGCCAATCGCCGACGTTGCAAGGTGGGCGCCGTCGGCAAAACTGCCGATCTCCCCCCTAGAGGGGGAGATGTCCGGCAGGACAGAGGGGGGCGCTGTCCCGCCGGCCTATCCAATGTTGGGCCATCCCTGATGGCCAAATCGCGCGTTCAGTTCATCTGCCAGAATTGCGGCTCGGTGCATCAGCGCTGGGCCGGCAAATGCGATGCCTGCGGCGAGTGGAACACGCTGGTCGAGGAAGGCACGTCCGGTGGCATCGGCTCGGGGCCGGCCAACACGCGCAACGCCCGCAAAGGGCGTGCCGTGGTGCTGACCAGCCTGTCGGGCGACATCGAGGACGCGCCGCGCATCGTTTCGGGCATCGGCGAGCTCGACCGCGCCACCGGCGGCGGCTTCGTGCGCGGCTCGGCACTTCTGGTCGGCGGCGATCCCGGCATCGGCAAGTCGACGCTCTTGACGCAGGCAGCCGCCGCGCTCGCCTCGAAAGGCCACCGCATCGTCTATGTCTCGGGCGAGGAAGCGGTGGCGCAGATCCGGCTGCGGGCACAACGCCTCGGCGTCGCCTCGACGCCGGTCGAGCTTGCGGCCGAAACCAATGTCGAGGACATCCTGGCGACCATCGCCGACGGCAAGCGGCCGGACCTCGTCATCCTCGATTCCATCCAGACGCTGTGGACCGATCTTGCCGATTCGGCGCCGGGCACCGTCACCCAGGTGCGCGCGGCCGCCCAGGCGATGATCCGCTACGCGAAATCCACAGGCGCGGCGATCGTGCTCGTCGGCCATGTCACCAAGGAAGGCCAGATCGCCGGCCCTCGCGTCGTCGAGCACATGGTCGACGGCGTGCTCTACTTCGAGGGCGAAGGCAATCACCACTTCCGCATCCTGCGCACGGTGAAGAACCGCTTTGGGCCGACCGACGAGATCGGCGTGTTCGAAATGTCGGACAAGGGGCTGCGCGAGGTTTCCAATCCATCCGAGCTTTTCCTCGGCGAGCGCCACGCAAAGTCCCCGGGCGCCGCGGTTTTCGCCGGCATGGAAGGCACGAGGCCGGTGCTGGTCGAGATCCAGGCGCTTGTCGCGCCTTCCTCGCTCGGCACGCCGCGCCGCGCCGTTGTCGGCTGGGACGGCGCGCGGCTGTCGATGGTGCTCGCCGTGCTTGAGGCGCATTGCGGCGTGCGCTTCGGCCAGCACGACGTCTATCTCAACGTCGCCGGCGGCTACCGGATCTCGGAGCCGGCGGCCGATCTGGCGGTCGCCGCGGCGCTGGTTTCGTCGCTCACCGGTCTTGCCCTTCCCGCCGATTGCGTCTATTTCGGCGAAATCAGCCTATCGGGCGCCGTGAGGCCGGTTGCGCATGCGCAGCAGCGCCTCAAGGAAGCCGAAAAGCTGGGTTTTGGAAGCGCGGTGCTGCCGCTCGGCAGCGAGGAACTTGCCGGGGGGATCGGGGCCGGCGCTTTCCAGCCCACCGAGCTTGCCGACCTTGTGGCGCGCATAGCCGGCTCACGGCGCGGTCGTGCCGACGACGGGGAGTGATGCGGCTCGTCGGGCCGTAAGACAGGAAGTGGGGCGAGAACCATGCCGATTACGCTGCTTGACGGAATCCTCGTCGGCTTCACCCTGGTCTCAGCAATGCTCGCCATGGTGCGCGGCTTCTCCCGCGAAGTGCTCTCGGTGGTTTCCTGGGCAGCGGCGGCGGCGGCGGCTTTCTTCTTCTACAAGCCGGTCCTGCCCTATGTTCAGCCCTATGTCGACAACGACAAGATCGCGATGGCGGCTTCGGCGGGCATCGTCTTCCTCATCGCGCTGATCGTCGTCTCCGTCATCACCATGAAGCTCGCCGACTGGATCATCGATTCGCGCATCGGCGCGCTCGACCGCACGCTCGGCTTCCTCTATGGCGCGGCGCGCGGCATCCTGGTGGTCGCGGTGGCGCTGCTGTTCTTCAACTGGCTGGCCGGCGCCAAGGCGCCTGCCTGGATCGCCAACGCCAAGTCGCGGCCGTTGCTGGAGACGATCGGCGCCAAGCTCGAAAGCGTGCTGCCGGAAAACACCGAGGAACTGGTCAACAAATACACGCATAAGGGCACGCCGCAGGCCGGCGCACCGGCCACGACCGACCAGCCCGCGGCCGAGCCGCCGGCAGGCGACGACAACGCGCCGGCGCCAGACGATAGCGAGGGCGAGGCGCCCGCCGACAACGAGCCGGCGCCGGCCACGCCAGCGCCCGCCCCGGCTCCAGCGCCGGCAAACTGATCGCGAGCCGGCCTGGTGCCGGTTGTGAATGCAAGAAAGCGTGCGTTGCGTTCCGCGAGCGATCGCCTTATATGGCGGCTTTAGCGGAGCTTGAGCACCAGATGGCAGACTCAACGGCAGATGAAGGCAAGGTCCTTTCCGCCGAGGCCGATGATCATTTTCATGACGAATGCGGCGTGTTCGGCATCTTCGGCCGGCAGGACGCGGCGGCCATCGTCACACTCGGCCTTCATGCCCTGCAGCATCGCGGCCAGGAAGCGGCCGGCATCGTCTCCTATGATGGCACCCAGTTCCATGTCGAACGCCATGTCGGCCTGATCGGCGATACCTTCACCAAACAGCGCGTCATCGACAGCCTGCAAGGCAACCGCGCCATCGGCCACACGCGCTACGCCACCACCGGCGGCGCCGGGCTGCGCAACATCCAGCCTTTCTTCGCCGAGCTCGCGGAAGGCGGTCTTGCCGTGGCTCACAACGGCAATCTCACCAACGCGCTCACCGTGCAGCGCGCGCTGCAGAAGCAGGGCTCGATCTTCTCCTCGACCTCCGACACCGAGACGCTGCTGCATCTGGTCGCAACCAGCAAGGAGCGCGATTTGAATTCGCGTTTCATCGATGCGATCCGCCAGGTCGAAGGCGCCTTCTCGCTGGTGGCGATGACCGCCAAGAAGATGATCGGCTGCCGCGATCCGCTCGGCATCCGCCCGCTGGTGCTTGGCGACCTCGACGGCGCCTGGATCCTCGCTTCCGAAACCTGCGCGCTCGACATCATCGGCGCCCGCTTCGTGCGCGACATCAAGCCCGGCGAGATGGTTGTGGTCACCGCGAAGGGCATCGAGAGCATCTTCCCGTTCGAGCCGCAGAAGACGCGCTTCTGCATCTTCGAATATGTCTATTTCGCGCGGCCGGATTCCTCGGTCGAAGGCCGCAATGTCTATGATGTGAGGAAGCGCATCGGAGCCGAGCTCGCGCAGGAAAGCCCGGTCGAGGCCGACATCGTCGTGCCGGTGCCGGATTCCGGGACGCCGGCCGCGATCGGCTTCTCCCAGGCCGCCGGCATTCCCTTCGAGCTCGGCATCATCCGCAACCATTATGTCGGCCGCACCTTCATCCAGCCAGGCGATTCCATTCGCCACATGGGCGTGAAGCTCAAGCACAACGCCAACCGCCGCATGATCGAGGGCAAGCGCGTGGTGCTGGTCGACGATTCGATCGTTCGCGGCACCACCAGCCAGAAGATCGTGCAGATGGTGCGCGACGCCGGCGCCAGGGAAGTGCATATGCGCATCGCCTCGCCGCCGACCAGCGCGTCCTGCTTCTACGGCGTCGACACGCCGGAGAAGTCGAAGCTGCTTGCGTCGCGCATGTCGGTCGAGGAGATGGCGGAGTTCATCCGCGTCGATTCGCTCGGCTTCCTGTCGATCGACGGGCTCTACCGCGCCGTCGGCGAGGCGCGCCGCGACAACGACCAGCCGCAATTCTGCGACGCCTGCTTCACGGGACAGTACCCCACCCGCCTGCTCGACTTCGAAGGCCACGACAATGTGCGCACGCTGTCGCTGCTGGCGAGCGGCGGGGCGTAGGGCGCCCGGACTATCATTTGCCATCGCCGAGCCGTCTCGCGCCTTATGGAATCTCTCACATGACCCTCGACCTTTCAGGCCGCGTGGCGGTCGTAACCGGCGCCTCGCGCGGCATCGGCTATTTCATCGCCAGTGAGCTGGCGGCAGCAGGCGCGCATGTGATCGCGGTGGCGCGCACGGTCGGCGGGCTGGAAGAGCTGGACGACCAGATAAAGGCCGACGGCCGCGGCCAGGCGACGCTGGTGCCGCTCGATCTTGCCGACATGGCCGGCATCGACCGGCTGGGTGGCGCGATCCACGAGCGCTGGGGCAAGCTCGATGTCCTGGTCGCCAATGCCGGCGTGCTCGGCGTCATCTCGCCGATCGGCCATGTCGAGGCCAAGACCTTCGAGAAGGTGATGACCATCAACGTGACGGCGACCTGGCGGCTGATCCGCTCGGTCGATCCGCTGCTCAGGCTCTCCGACGCCGGCCGCGCCATCATTCTCACCTCCAACGCCGCGCATTCGGCGCGCGCCTTCTGGGCGCCCTATGCGGCCTCGAAAGCGGCGGTCGAAACGATGATGCGGTCCTGGGCGCATGAAACCGAGAGCCTGCCGCTGAGGGTGAACGCTGCCGATCCGGGCGCGACCCGCACCGCAATGCGCGCCCAGGCCATGCCCGGCGAAGACCCGGAGACGCTGCCGCATCCGTCCGAGATCGCCAGGTGCATCGTGCCCCTGGCAAGCCCGGAACTGAAGGAAACCGGCCTGATCTTCCAGGCCAAGCACAACCGCTTCGTCGCCTACCGGCAGCCGGAATAAGACCTGGGTGCCTGACGCGTGGCGCCCCTCTATTCACGGGTCTGTGAACGGAGCGGTGAAACCGTGTGCCGCCTCGCTGCTTTCGTTGCTTCATCGGAGTTGCTAGGATCGGCCCGACTCCGACATTTCAAAGCGAGGAATTCCCATGGCTGCTACTCCCAGCGTAGCGTTGGTCTGGTATCTGGTGATCGCCGGCCCGCAGGGCGGCATGGTGGTGCTGCCCAGCACCTTCGACACCCGCGAACAATGCACCAACGCCGTCACCGAATATCAGAAGCAGCCGACCCCCCAGGGCTGGGCCGTGCAATGCGTGCCGAGCGCCTCGCCCTTTACCGATGAAGGGGACGCGGAAACGCCCTCGGCGCAGTAGCGCCGACTTATCTCCCCACTCGAGGGGGAGATGGCCGCGAAGCGGTCAGAGGGGGCTCCTCGCATGGAGCGCCGACCTCTTTCTGACGACGGACAACGCCGGCGCTCTACCTGAGACGACCCCCTCTGTCGCCTTCGGCGACATCTCCCCCTCAAGGGGGGAGATCAGCTTGCGCTCACGCTCAACGCCGGCTTGTTGTTGATCGTCTGGAACACCACGCAGTAGCGCTCGGTGAGTTTTATGAGCGAATCGATGCGCTCCTGCGGCTCGTCGGTGTCGAGATCGAATTTCAGCCTTATCTCGCGGAAGCCGACCGGCGCGTCGCGGGCGACGCCGAGCGTGCCGCGAAAATCGAGGTCGCCCTCGGCCTCGACCGTAGCGTTGCCGAGCTTGAACTCCAAGGCGGTCGCCACCGCTTTCAGCGTCACGCCGGCGCAGGCGACCAGCGCCTCCAGCAGCATGTCTCCCGAGCACAGCTCGAGGCCCGAGCCGCCGGTGGCCGGATGAAGCCCGGCGACAGCAAGCGCTCTGCCCGTCTCCACCTTGCAGGCGATCGACTGGTCGTCGAGCGTGCCGCGCGCCTTGAGCGTGATCAGCGCTCGCGCGGCGTCCTCGCGATAGGCGTCCTTCAACGGGGCCTGCATGGCCTTGAGCGCGGTTGCGTCCATTGTGTTGTCCTTCCAATCGGTCTTTGATGCCTTGATAGCACTGATATGCCGGCGGGACAGCGCCCCCCCTCTATCCTGCCGGACATCTCCCCCTCTTGGGGAGAGATTGGCAGCTTCTCCGGCGGCGCCCTTTCTGCAGCGCGTGGGAGATTAGCGAGCGTGGGAGAATGACGAAGGCCGACGCGACATCTGATCTCCCCCCTTGAGGGGGAGATGCCCGGCAGGGCAGAGGGGGGCGCGAAGGATCGCAACGTTTGCGATTGTTGTTTTGACTTCACACTCCCAGGCCATACCTATTCCGAGACCATTTCCGGAGCCCACATGCGATCCAAGCTCGTCTCCCTCGTCCTGCTGGCGCTCGCCGCCTTCGCTCAGCCCACCTTCGCCGAAGCACCCGAGCGTCCAGCCCCGACCGGCGGCGTGCTGTCGCTGTTGCCGCCACCGCAGGTGACAGAGCATTCGATCACGCTCGGCGGGCGCAAGCTGGATTACCAGGCCAAGGCCGGCACGCTGTCTCTCCTATCCGGCAAGGGCGAGGTGACGGCCGAGATCTTCTATGTCGCCTACTCGCAGCAATCGCCCGCCCCTGCGAAAGAGCGGCCGATCACCTTCGTCTTCAATGGCGGGCCCGGTGCTGCATCGGCTTACCTGCATATCGGCGCGATCGGGCCGCGCATCGTCGAGACCGCCGCCGACGGCGAGTTCCTGCGGCCGCCGCAAAAGCTCATTGACAACCCCGACAGCTGGCTCGACATGAGCGATCTCGTCTTCGTCGATCCGGTCGGCACCGGTTACAGCCGCGAGGCGCCTGGGCACGAGCCGAAGGAATTCTGGAGCGTCGATGCCGACGCCAGCTCGGTCGGCGCCTTCATCCGCCTTTATCTGGCGCAGAACGGCCGCACCGGATCGCCGCTGTTCCTCGCCGGCGAGAGCTATGGCGGCTTTCGCGCCGCGCTGCTTGCCCGCACGCTGCAGGAGGATGTCGGCCTCAGCCCCAGCGGCATCGTGCTGATCTCGCCGGCGCTGGAATTCATGCTGGTGCGGCCCGACCAGTTCGACCAGCTGCACTGGGCGCTGGAGCTGCCTTCGCTGGCGGCAACGCGGCTGAAGGGCGACGGCGTGAGCGGCGACGCGTTGCGCGACAGGCTGGCCGAGGTCGAGCATTACGCGCTCGGCGATTACCTGACGGCGCTGAACAGCGGGCTGGAGCAAGGCGGCAAGCTCGCCAGCGGGCGCGTCTCGGAGATCACCGGCCTGCCGCTGGAGCTCGTCCAGCGCAATTTCGCCCGCATCCCCATCGGGCTTTTCGCCAAGGAATTCCAGCGCGCCACCGGCAAGGTGCTCAGCCCCTACGACGCCACCATCGGCACCGCCGACATCGCACCGCAAAGCGCCCGTGAGGCCGGCCCCGATCCCGTGCTCGACCGCAGCGTTCCGGTGCTGACATCCGCCTTCGTCGCCTATGCGCGAAACGAGCTCAACTACCGCACCGATGTCAGCTACCGGCTGCTCAATGGCGAGGTCAGCCGCAGCTGGGATTACGGCACATCGGGCCAGGGCTATGCCGGCGTGATGAACGACCTGCAGCGGGCGCGCTCGCTCAACCCGGCGCTCGGCGTCGTCATCGTCAACGGCTATACCGACCTCGTCACGCCCTATCTCGCCTCGCGCTATCTGGTGAACCAGCTTCCTTCGCTATCAGACGCCAAGCCGATCCGGCTCGACGTCGTCGAGGGCGGCCACATGATGTATCTGCGGCCCGATGGCCGACGCGCGCTGAAGGATGCGGCATCCGAGCTTTACCAGGCGACACAGTAGGAGTTCCGACCGGTTCAAGCGAAAGACCTGCGCCAACGCAAGCGCCGCGCTGGAGCAGCGCCGTGCAAGCTTTCGCCCCTATAGCTTGAGCAACGGTCCCGGCTGGGGCGGAACCGCCTCACGCGAACACGCTGAGCCCACATGGCCGATGTCGTCATCCTGGAAAGCCGCGAAAGGGTGCTGGCCGGCATCCTGTTCACGGCCGCCGCCTATTTCCTGTTTTCGGCGCAGGATGCCTCGATCAAGCTTCTGGTCGTCGGCATGACGGTCTGGCAGATCATGTTCGTCCGCTCGATCACCGTGCTCCTCGCCTGCGGCGCGATCGGCGGCAGGCGGCTGTTCGCCGATACGATGGATTCGCCGATCGTCAAGCCGATGCTGGTGCGCGGCGCCTTCACGCTCGCCGCCTGGCTTTGCTACTACAACGCCGCGCGCTCGCTGCAGCTTGCAGAGCTCACCACCATCTATTACGCCGCGCCGATCATCGTTACTGTGCTGTCCGTGCTGATCCTGGGCGAGACGGTGCCGCTGCTGCGCTGGATCGCGGTGTTCATCGGCTTCGCCGGCGTCTTCATCGCCTGCGATCCGACCCGACTCGGCCTCTCCGTGCCGGTGCTCCTGGTGCTGGCAGCGGCCGTCCTTTGGGGGATCGCCGTGGTGCTGCTACGCAAGATCGCCATGCAGGAGCGCACAACGATCCAACTCGTGCTCAACAATTTCTATTTCATGCTCTTTTCGGCCGTCCCGGCCCTGATCTGGTGGCATATGCCCGACGGAACGCAGTTCCTCTTGCTCGTCAGCGTCGGCGCGCTCGGCGGCGTGGCGCAATACATGCTGTTCGAGGGCATGAAACGCGCGCCGGTGTCGATCATGGCACCGTTCGAATACACCTCGCTGGTCTGGGCCTTCGCGCTGGGCTACGCCATCTGGGGCGACCTGCCGCGCATGGAAGTTTTCATGGGCGCGGCGCTGATCGTCGGCGCCGGCCTGCTCATCGTCGGCAACGAGCATTTCCGCAAACGGGAGCAGGCCTGATGACAGAAGGCTGTCAGCAAGAACTGGGTAGGCTGGCATCATGACGGACACGCTCGACATGCCGGAAAAGCTTGCGCCTGCCGCGGCCGACGTGGCGGCCGAGCGCACGCTCGGCATCATCCTGGTGTCGGCATCGGCCATCGCCTTCGCGCTCACCGGCGTGTTGACCAAGTCGATCCATGCCGATCCGCTTACCATCACCTGCTGGCGCGGTTTTTTCGGCTCGATCCTGATCAGCTTCTACGTGCTGTGGCGCCGGCGCCGCTCGGGCGGGCGCGAAAGCCTGAAACTCGGCTGGCGCGGCTGGCTGCTTGCGATTGAGGGCGCCGCCGCCAGCATCGCCTTCATCTCGGCCTTCAAATTCACCTATGTCGCCAATGTCGCGGTCATCTACGCCACTTCGCCCTTCATCGCGGCACTGCTCGCCTTCCTTCTGGTGCGGGAAAAATTCCGGCTGCAGACAATGGTTGCGGCGGCCGTATCGCTTTGCGGCGTCGCCATCATGGTGGGCGCCGGCCTCGGCAACGGGCACCTGTTCGGCGACGCCCTGGCGCTGCTGATGACCGCCGGCAGCGCGCTCTACATGATCATGGTGCGCGCTTTTCGCGACTCGCCGGTCGTCTGGGCGGGCGCTGTCTCGGCCTTCCTGCTTTTCGTGCTCGGCTGGTTCGTCACCGATCCGCTGGCCGTGTCCGCCCGCGACGTGGTGCTGCTTGCCACATTCGGCTGCTCCTTCGCGCTCGCCTCGATCCTGTGGACGGAAGGCTCGCGGCTGATCCCGTCGGCGGAAGCCGGACTGCTCGGTTCCGCCGAGGTGCCGTTCGCCATCCTGTTTGCGCTGCTGTTCCTCGGCGAGATCCCACCGGTGGCCAGCGTCATCGGCGGCGCCATCGTGCTTTGCGCGGTCTTTGCGCATGCCGGACGCGACTGGCTGAGGGCGAAATCGGCGGCCTCGTAAAAATATTTCGCCGGTCACGGAACCATCATTCGCGTGGAGCATTATTGGATCGACGGGTCACCCCCCAAGTCCCCCCAAACCCCTCGACCCGTCCGACTAGAAGCCGACCCTCAAAAAGGTCGGCTTTTTCTTTTGGCGACCGGCCTCAGGACGGAAGGGCCAACCCGCCAGCAAGCAGCTCCGCCAGGTCCCGCGCGGGACGCGCGGCTTCGCGGCCGAGCCGGATGGCGAAATCGGCCATCGGCAGCGGCGGGAGGTCGAAATCGGCAGATGCCTCGACGATTCCGGAATGGGCGAAGCGCCGGGTGCGCGGCGTCAGCGCGATGCCGGCATTGACCGCGGCGCGCAGGCCGGCAAGGCTGGCGCTGCCGGCGGCGATGCGATAGCGGCGGCCGGCGGCGTCGAGCGCGTTGAGCGCCGCCTCCCTGAAGCCGCAATAGGGATCGAGCAGGGCCAGCGGCACCACCTCCTGCCGCGCCGCCAGGCCTTTTTCCGAGCAGAGCCACAGCATCGGCTCGCTGATCACAGCCGCTTCATCCGGCGACGGGGCATGGCGCATGGCGATCGCGAGGTCGAGCTGGCCCGCCTGCAGCGCTGACCCAAGCTCCAGGGAGCGACCGACGCGGAGCTCGACCCTGACGCGCGGATGGCTGGCGGCGAAGGCCCGGAGCAGGTCCGGCAGACCCTGATCGGCGAAATCCTGCGTCGTGCCGATGGCGATGCGGCCGCCGGCGCGCGCGCCTTTCAGCGCCAGCCACGCCTCGGTGTGGACGGCAAGAATGCGCCGTGCATGGCCGACAAGGTCCTCGCCGGCCGGGGTCAACCCGCGTCCCCTGCCCTGCGGGGTGAGCAATTGCTCGCCGACGATCTCTTCCAGCCGCTGCATCTGCGCGGTCACCGCCGACGGCGTGCGGCCGACGGTAGATGCGGCCCTGGCGAGCGAGCCGCCATCGACAAAGGCGAGAAAGGTCTTCAGAAGATCCGGATCGAGCGTTTCCATACTTCGATGATATCGAATGATTTATCAAAAACAATTCGATTTTATTGATGTAGGGATGAGCCCATATCTCTCCCATCGAGAGCGCGACGCGCGAAGCCAAAGGAGAGAAAAATGCCGATCATCAATATCAGCGTCACCGGCAAGCCCGACGCCAAGCTGTCCGCGGCAATCGCCAAGGAGGCCACCGACACCACCGCGAAGCTGTTGCACAAGGATCCGACGATCACTGCGGTCGCCGTCAACTACATCGAGCCGCAGCACTGGTTCGCCGGCGGCAAGTCGCTGGCCGGGCATGGGACCAGCACGTTCTGGCTGGATATCAAGGTGGTCGACGGCACCAACACCAAGCTCGAGCTCGAAGCCTACCTCAAGGCGATCTTCGAGGCTTTCGGCCGGCTTCTGGGCGGCGTGCATGAGGAAAGCTACGCCTTCATGCATGAGGTGCCGGCGGCGGCCTATGGCTATGGCGGCAAGAGTCAGGAGTTCCGCTTCATCAGCGGGAGATTGAAGGCGGCGTAGGGTGTTTCGCTCCGCCGCCTCTCTGGACGGTACGCTATCTCGTGGGAGGATGAAGCCTGGTATCCAGCGCAAAATCCTCCTGCAGGCGCGGCTTGTAGAGGCCGCTCGCGCGGCCGGGATCGAACACCAGGTTCCAGCTATGCTGGGACACGGCGCTCGGAATCAGAAATAAGGGGTGCTCCGCCAAGAGACCGTCGCCAAACTGTTGCTGCCCTGCGCTTGGAATGCCTGGCCGAAGCCAGTTTGCGTTTGGAATATCGCCGATTTCCACCACATGAATTTTCGAAGGATCGGAGATCTCGAATGCCGTCAGCACGTGGCGGACTGTATCAAGCGTCCGAAATCCTTTGTGTACGGCCACCTCGAGAATGGCGGTCGAGGGGTCAATGGATGCATAGACAGCCCTGACGCCTTTGCTGTTCCACCTTCCCCCGAGCTTGAAGGCTCCCTCACCGCTGTCCCAGCTTGCCTGGAAGCGTTTGTGATCAAGTCTCCAGCCGAGGACATCGCCCGTTCCGAGAGAACCCGGCAGAGGCGTCACGCGTAGACACCGTAGTCGAGCCGTTCGAGGAATTCCTGTACAAGCATGGTACCCGCCGCCGTGGCCAAGAGATCGATGGGTCGCCGGTTGTCCAAGCCCATGGCAGGCTCAATCATCCATTTCTCGGCCGCTTCCTGGTTGCCGAAAACAGACGTGGCCTTGGTGAGAACCCTGGCGAAATTCCAGGTCCTTGAACCCTGCTCCCGATTGAGCGTCCGGGAGTGATCAGATTTGTGCCGCTGATATGTCCGCTCGCTCATGCCGAATGCCGCCTCGAAGGCATCTGCTTCGATGACGGTCAATTGCCTGACGAGGCTTTCCAGAGCCTGGCTTGGAATTCCATGCAGGATCATTTCATGCGCCTCGAGCGGGCTGGATACCGAGGATCCAAGAACCTTCGGCCCGCCGAACAGGTCGATCAGCCGTTCGAACTCCGGCTCCATGTGTGGTGCTTCGGCAAACCCCGTCGGGAAACTGGCCATCTTTGCCTCTCCGTCACGTGTCGGTTTACTTACGACATGTGTCAGAGTTTTTCAAGTGGAGATCGAGGCACTGCTTCAGTCCGCATTGACCTTGCCCGCACTTCCGCTACCCTCTGCCACCGAAGCGGTCGCCAAGAGCCGCGTCCTGGAGGAGACTGGGAGAGAGCGGCATGATCCTGACCCTGGCGCTGCTGGCGGGCCTTGTCCTTGCCTGGCTGCTGATCGCCGTGATCGAGCGGTTCCGGCTCGACCTGCGCTTCACCCAGGCGCTGCTCTATGTTCCGTTCAAGCTCGCCTACCGCATCGCCGATAACCGCATCCGCATTGCCCGCAGCGCGAAGACCCCCGTCATCTATGTGGTCTGGCACCAGTCGCGCATCGAGCCGGCGCTGATGCTGTCGCTGCTTCCCGACGACACGCTGCACATCCTGGACGAGGCTTCGGCGCGCTCGCCATGGCTGGAGCCGTGGCGTGAGCTTGCCCGCACTATCGCCTTCAACGCCGAGCATATCTTCGTCAGCCGCCGGCTGGTGCGCGTGCTCAAGGGCAAGGGGCGGCTTGCCGTCTATCTGCCGGACAATGTCGAGCCGGACGTCAAGTCCTTCAGGCTGTTTCGCGCCATCACGCGCATCGCCATGCAGGCCGACGCACGCATCGTGCCAATCTTCGTTGCCGGCACGCGTGACCTGCCGGTGTCGCTGACGCCGAAGGAAAAAGCGCCGCGCCACTGGTTCCCGCGGCTTTCGATGAGTGTGCTGGAGCCGATGACCATTGCCGAGCTGGTGGCGCGCAATCCCGACATGGCGTCCAACACCAATGCGCTGTTCGACCGGTTCGCCGAGGCGCGGCTTTACGGCACCAATCTCGATCGCGGGCTCTTCCTCGCCATGCGCGACGCCGCCGACCGCATCGGCCCTTCGCGGCCGATCATCGAGGATGTGATTTCCGGTTCGCTCAGCTACCGCAAGCTGTTCATCGGCGCGCGCGTGCTCGGCCGCCATTTCGAGGCGGTGACGGCGCCCGGCGAAGCGGTCGGCGTGCTGCTGCCCAACGCCAATGGCGTGGTGCTGTCCTTCGTCGGCCTGGTCTCAGCTGCCCGGGTGGCGGCGATGATCAACTACACCGCCGGCCCGGCGAGCGTGACCGCGGCGATCCGCACTGCCGTCATCAGGACGGTGGTTTCCTCCCGCGCCTTCATCGAAAAGGCGGGCATCGACGATATCGTCGCCGCGGTCGAGGCGGGTGGCGCCAAGATGCTGTGGCTGGAAGATGTGCGCGCAAATGTGACGACCCTGGACAAGGTCGCCGCAGCGCTTCTGTGGCGTTTGCCGCTGCAGCGGCAGCAAGCCGCGAAGCCCGCTGTCATCCTGTTCACCTCCGGCTCGGAAGGCACGCCGAAGGCGGTGGTGCTGTCGAACCGCAACCTGCTTGCCAATGTCATGCAGGCCGAGGCGCGCGTCTCCGTCTCGCCGGCCGACATCCTGCTCAACGTTCTGCCGGTGTTCCATTCCTTCGGATTGACCGGCGGCACCATCCTGCCGCTGGTGCTGGGCGTTAAGCTGTTCCTTTACCCCTCGCCGCTGCATTACAAGATCATCCCCGAGATCGCCCGCAAGGTGAAACCGACCGTGATGTTCGGCACCGACACCTTCCTCGCCAATTACGCGCGCACCGCCAAGGACGGCGACTTCTCCAGCCTGCGCTTCGTCGTGGCCGGCGCCGAAGCGGTGAAGCCGGAGACGCGGCGCACCTATCGCGACCGCTTCCAGGCCTCGATCGTCGAAGGCTTCGGGCTGACCGAGGCCGCGCCCGTGGTGGCGGTGAACACCGCCATCCACAGCCGCGACGGCACAGTCGGGCGGCCGCTGCCGGCGATCCGCATGAAGCTGGAGCCGGTCGAAGGCATCGCCGAGGGCGGCCGGCTGTGGCTCGACGGACCGAACATGATGATGGGCTATATGACCGCCGACCGTCCCGGCGAATTGCAGCGGCTGGAAGGCTGGCACGATACCGGCGACATCGTCTCGGTCGACCGCGAGGGCTTCATCACCATACGCGGGCGGGCCAAGCGCTTCGCCAAGATCGCCGGCGAGATGGTGTCGCTGGGCGCCGTCGAGATGCTGGTGCAGTCGCTATGGCCGGAAGAGCGCCACGCGGCGGTGGCAGTGCCCGACAAGAGGCGCGGCGAGCGCATCGTGCTGGTCACCACCGCCGACGACGCCAATGCCGAGGAGCTGCGCCAGTTCGGCAAGAAAGCCGGCGCGGCCGAATTGATGGTGCCCAACGACATCATCAAGGTGGACGATATCCCGGTGCTGGGTTCGGGCAAGACGGATTACATCTCGGCAAGAAAGCTGGCGATCGACCGGCTGGGGCTGAGTGCGGCGGCCTAGGGCGCAGCGCTACCCGATATCCGACGGCGGCACCTTCTCGCCTTCGCGCATGGCCCGCTTCGAATAGGCGCGCACCGACAACGGCAGGAAAAGCAGGTACCCAGCGACGGAAGCCGTCAGCGTGTACCAGGGATAGGTCATCAGCAAGAGAATGTAGAGCACGACGCCCAGGATGACCGGCAGCACCCTGTCGCCCGGCACCTTGACGCTCTTGCCCGAGTAGACCGGTAGGCGGCTGACCAGAAGGAAAGCGACCAGCACGGTGAAGCCGGTGGCGACGAAGGCGGCCGGCCGGCTGGGCTCCAGACCAAGCCGCAGGAAATAAAGATAGAGCGGGAGCATGACCAGCACAGCACCCGCCGGGGCCGGCACGCCGACGAAATATTCGGTCTGCCAGGCCGGCTGCTCGGCGTCGTCGGCCAGAACGTTGAAGCGGGCCAGCCGCATGCCGCAGGCGATGGTGAAGAGAAGTGCGGCGATCCAGCCCGGCGAGCCGGCGCGGTCGAGCAGGAAGGCGTAGAGCACCAGGGCCGGCGCCACGCCGAAATTGACGATATCGGCCAGCGAATCCATCTGCGCGCCGAATTTCGAGGTCGCCTTCAGCATGCGCGCCAGCCGCCCGTCGATGCCGTCGAGGAAAGCGGCAAGCAGCACCATGACCACAGCGATCTCGAAGCGGTTCTCGAAGGCGAAGCGGATGCCGGAAAGGCCGGCGCAGATGGCAAGCACGGTGACCAGGTTGGGCAGCACCATGCGCATCGGGATCTCGCGGATGCGCGGACCGCCGCTGGCATGGGCCTCGAATTTCTTGAACGGCGCGCCCAACGCTCAGGAAACCCTGACCAAGGGCGTGACCGCGGTGCCGCCGAATTCGGCAAGCACGGTCTCGCCGCCGACCGCCGTCTGGCCGACCGCGACGCGCGGCACGGCGCCCGACGGCAGGAAGACGTCGACGCGCGAGCCGAAGCGGATCAAGCCGAAACGCTCGCCGATCGCGATCGTACCGCCGATCTCGGCCCAGCAGACGATGCGCCGTGCCACAAGGCCGGCGATCTGGACAGCGGCAATCGTGCCGTTCGGGCTGTCGATGACTAGGCCGTTGCGCTCGTTCTCCGCGCTTGCCTTGTCGAGCTCGGCGTTAAGGAATTTGCCGGGCTTGTGCTCGATGCGCGTGATCCGACCGCGCACCGGAGCGCGGTTGATGTGGCAGGAAAACACGTTCATGAACACCGAGATGCGGGTCATCTCGCCCGAGCCCAGGCCAAGCTCGCTCGGCGGCACGGCGGGGCCGACCGCGGAAATCACGCCATCGGCCGGGCTCACCACCAGCCGGTCGTCGACCGGGGTGACGCGCTCGGGATCGCGGTAGAAATAGATGCACCATGCGGTCAGGATCAGTCCGATCCAGAACAGGACCGAGGAGAAATAGCCGAGAAACAGCGTCGCCGCGGCGAAGGCGGCGATGAAGGGATAGCCTTCGCGATGGATCGGAACGAATGTATTCTTGACCGAGTCGAGAAGCGTCATAGGGCTTGGGGCGGTCCCTGTTTCAGGATGCGCCTCAATAGCGGAAAGCCCCCTTCCCCGCAACGCAACAATGGGGGAGGCAGCAACGCCGGCACGCAAGCCTAACTTTTGCTCCGTATGTAGGAACTCGGCTCCGTCACACGTCCTTGGCGAGAGGACACCCAGGGAGCCCGCCAATGCCTTCGCCGAAACCGTCTTCAATGAGTGCCAAGGTCGTGACAACAGGCCTCGCCTTCGGCGAGTCGCCGCGCTGGCATGACGGCCGGCTCTGGCTCTGCAACTGGGGTACCGGCGAGATCGTCGCGGTGGACGAAAATGGCCGGAGCGAGGTGATGCTTACCGTGCCGGCCGTCCTGCCCTATTCGATCGACTGGTTGCCGGATGGCCGGCTTCTGGTGGTCTCGGGCCGGGAAGGCCTGCTGCTCCGGCAGGAGGCAGGCGGGACGCTCGTCACCCATGCCGATCTGAGGCATCTGTCGAAGAACCCGTGGAACGAGATCGTCGTCGATGGGCGCGGCAATATCTATGTCAATGGCGGCGGGCCGGCGCCGGCGCCGGGCGAGCATTTCGGACCGGGCACGATCGTGCTGGTCGCAGCGGACGGCGGCGTGCGGCAGGTCGCCGAGGATATCGCCTTCGCCAACGGCATGGCGGTGACGCCGGACAACAAGACACTGATCGTCGCCGAGTCCCACGCCAGGAGGCTAACCGCCTTCGATATTGGCGAGGACGGGAGCCTTTCCAAGCGGCGCGTCTGGGCCGATCTCGGCAACGACTATCCCGACGGGATCTGCATCGATGCCGAAGGCTGTGTCTGGTATGCCGACGTGCCGAACCGCCACTGTGTCAGGGTTCGCGAAGGCGGCGAGAAAATCGACAGGGTTGAGGTCGATCGCGGCTGCTTTGCCTGCATGTTGGGCGGCGCCGACGGCAGGACGTTGTTCATCGCCGCCGCCGAATGGCGCGGGTTCGAAAGTATGGTGAGCGACGCCCGCACCGGCCAGGTGCTGAGCGCCGCTGTTTCGGTGCCCGGAGCCGGATGGCCTTCCTATAGTTCGGGCACGCGCCGATAGTTGGCGATGTCGGCCTTGACGCCGAGGCGCGCGATCGTTTCCTGCGCGCTGAAGGCGATACGCTCATGCGCGGCCTTCACGATCGGCACCGCCTTGTCAACCGCGGCTTGGCTTTCCCACTCGACCATGGTGACGAGGTTGAACTCGCCCGGGCCGGAGAATTGCTCGAGCAGGAAGTCCTGCACAAAACCCTCCTGCTGGCGCAGCAATTCATGCGTCATCCTGGCCTTGCTGAGGATTTCGTCGCGCGCTTGCGCCGGCACGACGAATTTATCGACCCGGAACACGCTGCCGGTGCGGGGATTATTGGCGGTCATTTTCATCCATCTCCGATTTGGAAGGTTTGCCTGGCAGGTGGCTCGGAGACGGTTTGCAAGCTCAAGATAGGTTGAGGTCAAGGGGAATTTTTGTCCTTCCCTTCTCCCCTTGTGGGGTGAGAAGCGGTCCGCGTTAGCGGACGAAAAGCCAATTGCTTGGCTTTTCGAGCTTCGAACGCCCTGAGCCTGCGAAGGGCCGGGCGGTGGATCGGCGCGATAGCGCCGAGCCGGATGAGGGGTGTTCCAGGGAACGCCAGCGTCTCACTCCGCTGGAACACCCCTCATCCGGCCGCTTCGCGGCCACCTTCTCCCACAAGGGGAGAAGGAAGAGCCACAGCTAGCTCACCTCCGAAGTCCTCCTGCGCACAATAACCCCAAACTCGTCGCTCTCGCGGGCGATGCGCAGGCGCTCCTCGGCTTCGGTCGCCTCGCGCTGGCGGTCCCACATCGAGGCGTAGAGGCCGTGCTTGGCAAGCAGCGCCGCATGGGTGCCGCGCTCGGCGATCTGGCCGTCCTTCAGCACGATGATCTCGTCGGCCGAAATCACCGTCGACAGCCGGTGAGCAATGACGATCGTGGTACGGCCCTTGCTGACCAGGTCGAGGGCTGCCTGGATCTCCTGCTCGGTCTGGGTGTCCAGCGCCGAGGTCGCCTCGTCCAGCATCAGGATCGGCGGCGCCTTCAGGATGGTGCGGGCGATCGCCACGCGCTGCTTCTCGCCGCCCGAAAGTTTCAGCCCGCGCTCCCCGACCATTGACTTGTAGCCCTCTGGCAGCTTCTGGATGAACGGGCCGATCTGGGCGAGCTCGGCCGCCTTGCGCACCTCCTCCTCGCTGGCGCCGACGCGACCGTAGCGGATGTTGTAGGCGATGGTGTCGTTGAACAGGACGGTGTCCTGCGGCACCATGCCGAGCACCGCCCGCAGGCTCTCCTGCGTGACGTCGCGGATGTCCTGCCCGTCGATCAGCACCTTGCCGCCCTGAACGTCGTAGAAACGGAACAGCAGCCGGGAGATGGTCGACTTGCCGGCGCCGGACGGGCCCACGATCGCAACCGTCTTGCCGGCCGGCACCTCGAAGGAGACGCCCTTCAGGATCTTGCGGTTGGGATCATAGGAGAAATGCACGTCGCGGAACTCGACCTTGCCGGGCCCGACCTTCAAAGGCTTGGCATCCGGCTTGTCGACGATCTCCTGGGGCACGTCGAGCAGGTCGAACATATGCTCGATATCGGTCAACCCTTGCCTTATTTCGCGGTAGATGAAGCCGATGAAATTGAGCGGCACCGAAAGCTGGATCAGCATGGCGTTGATGAAGACGAAATCGCCGACCGTCTGCCTGCCGGCCTGCACCTCCAGCGCCGACATGCACATGACGATGACCGTGCCGAGGCCGAAGATGAGGCCCTGGCCGAAGTTCAGCCAGCCGAGCGAGGTCCAGGTCTTCGTCGCGGCGATCTCGTAGCGTGCCATCGAGCGGTCGAAGCGCTCGGCCTCCATGCGCTCATTGGTGAAGTATTTGACCGTCTCGAAGTTGAGCAGCGAGTCGATCGCCTTGGTGTTGGCGTCGGTGTCGCTGTCGTTCATGTCACGGCGGATCGAGATGCGCCAGTCGCTCGCCTTGACGGTGAACCAGACATAGAGGCTGACGGTGACGGCGACCACGGCGACGTATTTCCAGCCATAGGTGAAGGCAAATATGCCGGCTGTCAGCGCGAATTCGAGAATGGTCGGCGCCGTGTTCAGCATGATGAAGCGCACGATCGTCTCGATGCCCTTGGTGCCGCGCTCGATGATGCGCGACAGGCCGCCGGTGCGGCGCTCGAGATGGAAGCGCAGCGACAGCTGATGCATATGGACGAAGGTGCGGAAGGCGAGCTGGCGCACCGCATACTGGCCGACACGGGCGAACAGCGCGTCGCGCAGCTGGTTGAAGCCGAGCTGGATCAGGCGCAGCACGTTATAGGCGATGACCAGCGCCACCGGCGCCAGCAGGAAGGATGGCAGCGGCGGCGGTGTCTTCGAGCCATGGGCCAGCGCATCGGTCGCCCATTTGAAGAAATACGGGCCGGCGACCAAGGTGACCTTGGCGACGACCAGAAGCAGCGTCGCCCAGGTGACGCGGGCTCTGAGATCGGCGCGGTCGGCCGGCCACATATAGGGCCACAGATTGCGCAGGGTGGTGAGGGTGCCGGCTTCGGCGGATACGGTCTTT
This sequence comes from Mesorhizobium sp. B2-7-2, assembly GCF_006440775.1. Classification (GTDB taxonomy): domain Bacteria; phylum Pseudomonadota; class Alphaproteobacteria; order Rhizobiales; family Rhizobiaceae; genus Mesorhizobium. The sequence goes on from NZ_VFTZ01000024.1 coordinate 87,979, forward strand.
TCGGCCACTAGTCTTGCCTTATGGGTGAGAGGCTGGGGCAGCAGGAGTTGACGAGCTGGGTGAGCGAAGCGGAGACACCCGCAAGGGCGGCGTGGTCGACCGCGTAGCGCGAGCGCTGCCGGTCGGCCTCGAAACGGACGAGCCCGGCCTCGACCAGCACCTTCAGATGCTGCGAAACGGTCGACTGCGCGAGATCGAGGTGATCGACCACCTCACGGCAGGAGCAGCAGCGGCTGGCCGAGAGATGTTTCAGGATCTCGATGCGCGCCGGATGCGACAGCGCCGCCAGCCGCGCGGCAATGGCGCGGCTTTCGGTGCAGCGGGTGTCGGGGGATTCGGACATCGTTCATCGGCGATAGACGATGAACGATGGGAGGGCAAGCTAGGCGCATGGGTAGAATGGCCGGAGCTGCTGATCTCCCCCCTCGTGGGGGAGATGGCCGGCAGGCCAGAGGGGGGCGCGAAGGAACGCGACCAATCAAAATAAGGTGGTACATCGCTGGCGTCGGCGATTTGCGGGAAGCAGCAAGACTGACAAGTCGGCGGGACAGCGCCCCCCTCTGCCCTGCCGGGCATCTCCCCCACAAGGGCGGAGATTGGCTATTCGCCAACCCCTACTCCGTCTTCGCCGGTGCGGCTGTCATCTGCTCGCCCATGGCCTTCATGTCGGCGGCCTCGCCTTCCTTCGAAGTCGAGGGCACCTTGAACACCTGGCCCGGCCAGATGCGATCGGGATCGCGGATCTGGTCCTTGTTGGCCAGATAGATCGTCGAGAAGCGCGTGCCATGGCCGTAGACGCGGCGCGAGATGCGCCAGAGCGTGTCGTTGCGGCGGATGATGACGGCGCTGTCGGCATGTTCGAGCTTTGGCGCGACCGTTTCGGGCACGTCGGTCGAGGGCGTCGCCTCGGCAACCTTGGCAGCGCCCCCGGCGGCCGGGGCGGGCTTGGCCGCTTCGGCCGTTGCTGTGTCGGTCGTGATTTCGGCGGTCTTGGTCTCGGCCGGCTTGGTCCCGCTTGGGGCGACGGCGGCGACCGACTCGCCGGGCTCGCGCTCGAACGGGACGGCAGCGCGGGCGACGACCTTGACGCCATCATTGTCCAGGCCGTCGACATGGATGGTGTAGCTGCCGACCGGAATGTCGCGCGTCGCTTCGATCAGGAAATGCCCGTCGGCCGAAGTCTTGGCGTCGCCGAGCAGGATGGCGTCGGCATAGGCGCGCACCTTGCGGCCGGGATCGGCCGTGCCGGCGACGAAGATCTTGCTGCCGTCGATTTCGACCGCTTCGACCGCGATCTTGGGCTCCGCCGCGGCGGCCGCAGCCGGCGCGGTCGCCTGGTCTGTGGCGGCCGGCGCGGTCGCGGCCGGCGCCGAGGCCGTGTCCGATGCCGCCGGCGCGGTCGTTGCCTGGGTCGCGGGCGCCGCTGCCTGATCGGTCGCGGCCGACGCCGCCGGCTTGCTCTCGGTCTCAGGAACGGTGATCAGTTGCGAGGCCTTACCCGGCTCCTCGACCATGGCCAGCACCTGGCCTGTCGGGCTCTGCGGCACCGAGACGACGGCGGTCTGGGCCGAGGCAACGGCGATGCCGCCAACCGTCTGGCGCAGCGTGATCGTATAGTCGCCGGGCTTCAGCGGCTCGTCGAGCACGATGGCGAAGGCGCCGTCGGGTCCGGACTCGGTCGAGCCGAGCACCGTGCCCCCATTCAAAATCTCGACCTTGGCGTTGGGCGCGGCGTTGCCGGCGACGACGATCGAGCCATTGCCCTCGACGCGCACGACATCGAAGGTCGGCAGTGTCGGACCGGTGGCGGCGGGCGCCTGGGCCGCTGCCGCATTGTTGGCTGGCGCCATCTTATTGGCGGGCGCCATGGTGTTGGCTGGCGCCATGGTGTTCGCCGGAGCCATTGTGTTTGAAGGAGCCATTGTGTTTGAAGGAGCTTGGGGCACACGCGCCTCCGTGCTCGTGCTCGAGGATTCAGCCGGTTTTGCATCGGTCTGCGGCAGCGTCGCGACCTGCGCCGGCTTCTGGCTGTCGATGTAAGGATCGAGCGCACCCGAGCCATAGGCGACGGCCGCGACGGCGACAACGCCGCCCGCCGCGAACAAGAACGCCTTAGAAGGATTGATCGCCATAATTCCGTATTGCCCCCTTAGCCACCTAACGCCCGGTCTAGCGTGTTTTCCCGAGTCCGACAAGAAAAAGCCCGTCCGCGGGCTTGACCCCGCCGACCGTCCCCATCACCAATCATCGCCATGAACACGATTCGATCCGTCTGCGTCTATTGCGGCTCGTCTCCGGGCCGCGACGAGGCCTATATCAAGGCCGGCCACACACTTGGCCGCTCGCTTGCCAAATCCGGGTTGCGCCTCATCTATGGCGGCGGCACCAAGGGCATCATGGGCGCTGTCGCCGACGGCGCGCTCAAGGCCGGCGGCAAGGTCACCGGCATCATCCCGCGCTTCCTGATCAACAAGGAGGCGACCGAGACCGCGCTCGACAAGCTCGACGAACTCTTGATCACCGACAACATGCACGAGCGCAAGCATAGCATGTTCGAAAAATCCGACGCCTTTGTGGCGCTGCCGGGCGGCATCGGCACGGTCGAAGAGATCGTCGAGATCATGACCTGGGCGCAGCTTGGCCACCACCGCAAGCCGATGGTCTTCGCCAACATCAAGGGTTTCTGGGACCCGATGCTGGCGCTGATCGAGCACATGTCGGCCGAGGGGTTCATCCACACCGCGCATCGCGTGAAGCCGCTGGTGGTCGACGACCCGGAGGCGATCGTCGCAGCCATCATGGTGGCCGGCTCGTCGGTCGACGCGCCGACGGAAGGGGTGCAGTCGGTGATCGACAAGATGTAGATCCAGGGGAGTAAGGGAATAGGGGAGTAAGGGAGTATGTTAGGTTGCCGCAAAACGGCACCCCGGAAGTGGCTCCCCTACTCCCCTACTCCCCTAC
>NZ_VFTZ01000025.1 GCF_006440775.1 Mesorhizobium sp. B2-7-2
ACCTTCTACAACGGCCTCGCATACTTCCGTGCCTGTGCCGACGGTTGGGCCTTGCGAGATGTGTATATGCCCTAGCCGACACCTGGGGAGATTGGCCGTCACCGCGGCTTTCGCCAATCTCCAAGGTTGAAGGATGAGGCGCCGTCAGCGAAGCTGCTAATCTCCCCCCAAGTGGGGGAGATGTCCGGCAGGACAGAGGGGGGCGCTGTCCCGCCAGCGTCAGAAAGGATAGGCAACCCATGACCGATCTTCCCGTCCTCTCACCCGTCGAAGCGCGTGTGCTGGGTTCCTTGATCGAGAAGAAGGAGCTGACGCCGGACGTCTATCCGTTGACGCTCAACGGCACGCACCAGGCCGCCAACCAGAAGACGGCGCGCGAGCCGGTGATGGCGCTGGAGCTCACCGAAATCCGGCGGGCCTTGAGCACGCTCGAGCAGAAAGGCCTCGTGCGCCAGGCCTTCGCTTCGCGCGTCGAGCGCTACGAGCATCTGATGGCGCAGCGCTTTTCGCTGACCACGCCGCAGGTCGCGGTAATCGGGCTGCTGCTGTTGCGCGGCGCGCAGACGGCGCATGAATTGCTCGCCCGCTCGGAACGCATGGCGCGCTTTGCCTCGATAGAGGAGCTGCGCGACAATCTAGACCTGATGATCGGCCGCCGGCCGCCGCTGATCCAGCTGCTCGAGCGCGCGCCCGGCCAGCGCGAGGAGCGCTATGTGCATCTGCTGAGTGGTCCGGTGGAAGCAGCAGCGGCGGCGGCGGCGCCCTGGCAGCCGGCATTATCGGAGAACGATCTCGAAGCCCGTGTTCGCGCGCTCGAGGAGGAGGTCGCGGCGTTGCGCGCCAAGATCGAGGCGCTGGGGGGCTGATCAACTCTCACCAGAAACGTTGGTGCGAGGCCCCCCTCTCTGTCCTGCCGGACATCTCCCCCTCAAGGGGGGAGATTGGATGTCACGTCGGCTTTCGCTAATTACCGCCGTTGGAGAAGCGACGGCGATGAAACTGCTAATCTCCCCCCTTGAGGGGGAGATGCCCGGCAGGGCAGAGAGGGGGCGAAGGATCGCTGCCCGCGAAACTGATCACCCCAATTTCGCATCCAACGACACCTTGATCGCTCCCAGCGCCTTCGACACCGGGCATTCGGTCTTGGCCTTCTCGGCCAATTCCTTGAATTTCGCCGCGTCGATGCCCGGCACCTTGCCGACCAGGGTGATGGCGCTGCCGGTGATGCCGGTGCCGGGCACCAGCGTCACCACCGCCTTGGCGTCGAGCTCGGCGGCCGGCGTGCCGTTTTCGGCCAGGAAGTGCGACAGCTGCATGGCGTAGCAGCCGGCATGCGCGGCGGCGATCAGCTCTTCCGGATTGGTGCCGGATTTGCCGCTCTCGTCCTCGAAACGCGCCTTGAACGAATAGGGCGTGCCCTTCAAGGTGCCGCTCTGGGTGTCCAGCGTGCCGTTGCCTTCCTTCAGATTGCCCTTCCAGACGGCGTTTGCGGTGCGGTCCATGGAATCCTCCTGCCTTGTCGGGGTTTGCGCCGGCGGGCGCCGACGTTCCTGGAACTATAGCGCGGGCGCGGCGGAAGACCATCCATGGCCCGGTATGATTGTGCTTGCGCGAGGCGCTTCGAAAATTCTCAAAAAAAAGCGCATGCAAAAATGTCGACTTCCCGTCTGCCCGACCGTCCTGCGGGCGGCCACTCCCGGCCGATGGAGGTTAAGATGGACAATCTGTTTCTTGCGATCTGGGGAAAGCCCGAGCGAAAAGGGAGGCGACTTGAAGAATTCTGGCTGGATCCGCCGGCGCTCGGCTTCGGCCGGCTAGCGGCGGCCATCGCCATCATCGGCGTCGCGGCATGCCTGCTCGACCATGCGGCGATGGCAGGCAAAACCGACACCGTCGCCTCCTATAATGCGTCAACGAAAGGAAGCTCGAAATGAAATATGTGCTGCTGGTCTATGGCGAGGAAAAGGACCTCTACGCGCTGACCCCCGAGCGCATGGCCAAGCTCGATGCCGACTCGCTCGGCTATGACCGGGAGCTCGACCGGCAAGGCAAGCTGGTCATCGCGCAGGCGCTGCAGTCGGTGAAGACGTCGAAATCGCTCCGGCGGCGCAATGGCAAGGCGCTGGTGACCGACGGTCCCTTCGCCGAGACCAAGGAGCAACTGCTCGGCTTCGTCATGGTCGAGGCGGCGGACCTTGCCGAGGCGCTCGACATTGCGGCCAAGATCCCGCTGGCGGAGCTCGGCACGGTTGAGATCAGGGCGATCTACGACGTGCCGGGGTCATAGCCGCCGATCAGCATGGGCGCGGCGCGCCGGTTGAAGCTGTCTCTCGCGGGAAACATCTTCAGTGTTTCTTCACCGGCCGCAACCGTTGCGTGTTGAAGCGATGCCGCGCTTCTTTTATCGTCGCCGCGATTTCGGGGGAATTCGGCATGCCTTTTCTGATCGCCATCCTCGGCCTGCTCGGAGCGGCCGCCATCTGGTGGTACCGGCTGAAATATATGAGCGACGCCGCGCGCGAGGTGGCCGACGTCGTCGGGCGCGTCCAGGGCAACATCCGTCGCAAGAAATTGCGCAATCAGGCCGCGCTCTCACCGCTGACGGCGATCGACGATCCGGTGGTGGCGGCGGCGACGCTGATCACCGCGATCGTCGCGGAGCACGGTCCGGTCCTGCCGCAGCGCGAGGCGGTCATTCGCGAGGTGATCACGCAGATCGCGGACAGCCAGAAGAAGACCGACGAGGCCGTCGTCTACGCCAAATGGGCCGCCGCGCAGATCGACGACACGACGATCGTCATCGACAAGCTGGCGCCGTTCCTGCGCGAGCGCCTCGATCCGCATGAGCGGGACGACCTGCTCAGGATGTTGAACCGCGTCGCGCAAGGCGGCGGGCAGAGCCTCAGGATCGCCGACCAGCGGATGCTGAGGCTGCGGCAGAAGCTGGGATTCGAGGTGAACTGATTCGATTCGGTTGTGACTTATTGCGTTGCACAATCTGGACGAGTCGTCTTGCTCGGTGTAATTGATGAGAAAGTTCTGCGGAAAAGCAGAAGTTTGCTCTGGGAGGAGCTAGCTTAACTTATTGAGAATAAAGTATAAAAGTCCGCCGAGAAGATTCTCGTTTGCGGAGACGTGTTGCGCGTTGACAGAATCGGGTGACTCACTCCACAACATTAGCCGATTGTGAAGAGACGAAACCGCCGCACAGCTGGCACTGGCGACGGTTTCTAACTTCACTTCCCGCATGGTGATGTCAGGCGCGGGACGCGGCAAATGTTTGCAAGGGTGTTTTGAGTCAAAAACACGCTGCGGTCAAGCCTGACATTTTTCGAATGTTAGGAACCGACTAATGTCCCAAGCGACACAAACGAAAACCGTCGAAATCAAATGCATAAATAAGCTCGATCGAGGTAACCCCCACGAGCGGATAACGCATGTGGGTGGTTACGTGACCTCTCAATGGAAGATAACGCAGCAGCAGGCTATCGCTTACATTGAAAGCCGCGAGTGGCGCTTCTATGTGAATCGCCCGAAAGGGGATATCGTTTGGGTGGTGGTTGCTGTTAGCCGATACGGCAACAAGTATCTGAAGACTGAAGCAGACGGCGACGAGCCGAACAATCTGCTCAGCCTTCCGGAATGCCCCTAGGTATCGATTTTCTAGCGCCTGCCGTCCCATCAGGCGGCGGCAGGCAGTCTAGATCGCCTCGCCCTTCAGCAGCCTCGGCGTGTCGCCGGAGAGGCCCGAGGCCTGGCGGATGAAGAACTCCTTCAGCCGCGGCATGCGTTCCACCAGCCCCAGCCCGATGTCGCGGACCTGGCGCAGCGGGCCGATGTCGTTGGAGAAGAGGCGGTTCAAAACGTCGGTGGTGATGCCCATCTGCAGCGTGTCGAAGCGGCGCCATTGCTGGTAGCGCTCGAGCACGTCGAGGGCGCCGATATCCTGGCCGAGCCGGTCGGCCTCGACCACCACTTCGGCGAGCGCCGCGACATCCTTGAAGCCCAGATTGAGGCCCTGGCCGGCGATCGGGTGGATGCCGTGCGCGGCATCGCCGGCCAGCGCGAAGCGCGGTGCGACGAAGGCGCGGGCGAGCGTCAGGCCGAGCGGCCAGGCGCGCGGCTTGTCGGCAACTCTTATTTCGCCGAGCTTCAGGCCGAAGCGCAGCTCCAGATCGTGCTCGAAGACGAACTCGTCGCCCTCGACCAGCGCCTTGGCATCCTCCGTGCGCTCGACCCAGACGATCGAGGAGCGGTTGGTCCCGTCCTTGTCCGGCTTCAGCGGCAGCGTGGCGAAGGGACCCGCCGGCAGAAAATGCTCCTCGGCGCGACCGTTGTGCGGGCGCTCATGCGCCACCGTGCAGACGATGCCGGACTGGCCGTATTCCCATTTCACGGTCTTGATGCCGGCCATGTCGCGCAGCTTCGAATTGACGCCATCGGCGGCGACCAGCAGCCGCGCCTTCAGTGCGGCACCATCGGCCAAATGCACGGTGATGCCGGCGCCATTCGCGTCGAAGGCGCTGACCGCCATGCCTTCGATGATGTCGATGCCAAGCTTTTCGGCGCGTCGGCGCAGCGCGCCGTTCAGGTCGCGGTTGGCGACCATGTGGGCGAAAGGCTCGCCGGGCGCCACCTCGCCGTCGAAGGTCAAAAACACCGGACGCACCGGGTCGGTGGCGCGCGAATCAGTGATGATCATCTCGGTGATCGCCTGCGCTTCCGGCGCGATCTCTTCCCAGACGCCGAGCTGTTCCAGCATGCGGCTGGCGGCTGCCGCGATGGCCGAGGCGCGGCCGTCGCGCTGCCAGACGCCGGCGGGGGCCGCGTCGACGACGGCGATGGCGAGGCTAGGGCGCGCCTGCTTCAGCGACACGGCGGCGGTGAGGCCGACATAGCCGGCGCCGGCGATGAGCACGTCGAGCGGCGCTTCGCGCTTCCCATTGGCGCCTGCTGCATCCGGCTTGCGGTCGACCATGGCATCATCCTTTCGCGGCTGCGGCGGCCGCCATTGCGGCCTTGACTGCCTGCGCGTCCTGTCCGAAACCGGCCATGGCACATCCGTGAAGGATTTCAAACATGACAGCGGCCATGGACGAGCTTCTCGACATTCTCGACCTCGAGCAGCTCGAACACAATCTGTATCGTGGTCGCAGCCCCAAGGTCGACTGGCAGCGCGTGTTCGGCGGCCAGACCATCGCCCAGGCGCTGGTCGCCGCGCAGCGCACGGTGGAACCCGAACGCCACGTGCATTCGCTGCACGGCTATTTCATGCGGCCGGGCGACACCAAGCTGCCGATCGTCTACGAGGTCGACCGCATCCGCGACGGCGGCTCCTTTACCACCCGCCGGGTGGTGGCGATCCAGCATGGCCAGGCGATCTTCTCGCTGGAGGCGTCCTTCCAGCAGGATGAGGTCGGGCTCGAGCATCAGCTGCCGATGCCGCGCGACGTGCCGGCGCCCGACACGCTGCTCACCCAACGCGAGCTGCTCGGCAAGTTCGGCGAGGCGGTGCCGGAAGGCATCAGGCGCTACTGGGAGCGCGACCGGCCGATCGAGATGAAGCCGGTGATGCTGAAGCACTACACGAGCCGCGAGAAGCTGGAGCCGCAGCAGAACATCTGGATCCGCACCACCGGCCCGGTGCCGGAAGACCGCGCCATTCAGGCGGCGGTGCTTGCCTATCTCTCCGACATGACGCTGCTCGACACCTCGACTTTCGCGCATGGCCGCGCCATCTTCGACCGCGACATCCAGGCCGCCAGCCTCGACCACGCCATGTGGTTCCACCGCAGTCATTCGCTGGACGACTGGATCCTCTACACTCAGGACAGCCCGTCGACGCAAGGGTCGCGCGGCTTCACTCGCGGCTCGCTGTTCGCGCGGGATGGGACGCTGATCGCCTCGGTCGCCCAGGAAGGCCTGATCCGGCTGAAACGCTGAGCCGGCTTCAGGCTACTGCCTGGAATACGTGCATTTTCGATTTTTTGCCTATTTTATGGGCAGGTATGCTGCCATGCCCGTGCGCGAATGATGTGCACCGATCGCCCATTCTCTTTGTTTACAATAGGTTAACACCCTGCTTCGGCAATTGGCACGGAGCTTGAATCCTGTCGGGCACTCTCCGGCTCCTCGGGATCGGTGAAGGTGTGCAAACGCGGGGGACCGCAACAGCAAAGGGTGAAACCTTATGAAAATCGTGATGGCAATCATCAAGCCGTTCAAGCTCGACGAGGTGCGCGAAGCGCTAACCGCCGTCGGCATCCAGGGCCTGACCGTCACCGAGGTCAAAGGCTACGGGCGTCAGAAGGGGCATACCGAAATCTATCGCGGCGCGGAATACGCGGTCAGCTTCCTGCCCAAGATCAAGATCGAGGTCGCGGTCGGCGCCGACATGGTCGACAAGGCCGTCGAAGCCATCACCGCCGCCGCCAAGACCGGTCAGATCGGCGACGGCAAGATCTTCGTCTTCGGCATCGACCAGGCGGTACGCATCCGCACCGGCGAAACAGACACCGACGCGCTCTAAGCGGCGACCATCCATTCCAACGGAGAGTTCAATGAATATTCCTTCCACCTTGAAGACGATGGGACGCGCGGCCGCTTCGCTCGCGCTCGTGGCCGTGAGCACCGTCGCCGCCATAGCGCAGGAGGCCGCCCCGGCAGCTACTGCCGCGGCGCCCGCCGCGCCGGCGCCCGCGCTCGACACCGGCAACACCGCCTGGATGCTGACCTCGACGGCGCTGGTGCTGATGATGACCATCCCGGGCCTGGCGCTGTTCTACGGCGGCATGGTGCGCAAGAAGAACGTGCTCGCCACCATCATGCAGAGCTTCGCCATCACCTGCCTGGTGACGGTGCTGTGGTTCATGTTCGGCTATTCGCTCGCCTTCTCCGACGGCGGCGCCACGAACGCCTATCTCGGCGGCTTCTCGAAATTCTTCCATCACGGCATCACCGTCTCGACGCTGTGGGCGCCGGGCGTGGCGAACATTCCTGAATTCGTCTTCTCGATGTTCCAGATGACCTTCGCCATCATCACGCCGGCGCTGATCGCCGGCGCCTTCGCCGAGCGCATGAAGTTCTCGGCGCTGTTGATCTTCATGGGCCTGTGGCTGGTCTTCGTCTACGCGCCGATCGCGCACTGGGTGTGGGGCGGCGGCTTCCTCGGTTCGGCCGGCGTGCTCGACTTCGCCGGCGGCACGGTCGTCCATATCAACGCCGGTGTCGCGGGCCTGGTCTGCGCGCTGGTGCTCGGCAAGCGCGAGGGCTACGGCACCACCAATATGGCGCCGCATAACCTCGTTTATTCCGTGATCGGCGCGTCGCTGCTGTGGGTCGGCTGGTTCGGCTTCAACGCCGGTTCGGAACTGGCCGCCGACGGCCTTGCGGGCGCGGCTATGATGAACACGCAGGTCGCCACCGCCGCCGCGGCGCTGGCCTGGATGTTCGCCGAATGGATCGTCGCCAAGAAGCCTTCGGTGCTCGGCATCATCTCGGGCGCCGTTGCCGGCCTCGTCGCGGTGACGCCGGCTTCCGGCTTCGTCAACCCGACCGGCGCCTTCATCATCGGCATCATCGCCGGCGTGGTCTGCTACCTGTCGGCGGTCAAGCTCAAGCACGCGTTCGGCTATGACGACTCGCTCGACGCCTTCGGCGTCCACGGCGTCGGCGGCATCGTCGGCGCGCTGCTCACCGGCGCGCTGGCAGATCCGGCGATCAACGCCCTCGGCAAGGACGCCTCGGTCGGCAAGCAGCTCTATGGCATCGCCTTCACCATCCTGTGGACGGCGATCGCCACCTTCGTGATCCTCTACATCGTCAAGGCTCTGGTCGGCCTGCGTCCGTCGACCCAGGAAGAGGTCGAAGGCCTCGACGTCACCCAGCACGGCGAAGTTGTGCCGTAAGGCAGACTTCGCCAAGGGCCGGCGGACCCTCCTCCCGCCGGCCCGGAATTCCTCCCAAGATCCCGTCGTGACGCTCTCGAAAAGCGCTCACGCCTTGAGGCCCGGAACACCCTTCCGGGCCTCCTTTTTTTGCCGGGCGATGATCCAAGCCATTTCGATCACATTCACTTGATCCGTCGGAATGAAACATCAGCCCGTCAGATTCCGTACTGGGATAGCGAGCGTCATCAAGGCGTCCGCCAGAACAAGAGGGAAGGAAACCACCTGATGAACATCAAGAACATCGTCCTGGGAGCAATGGCTCTTTCGATGATCAGCGGCGTTGCACTCGCCGGTGCTCTCGATGAGCCGGACAACATGGCCCCGTTCTTCACCGACTCCAGCATGAAGACCATGAAGCCGGAGGCCGGCTTCAAGGCGGCCTGGGCTTCGATGCCGAAGGACAAGCAGGACGCGATGATGAAGGAGTGCCAGGACGCGGCGATGAGCAAGCCCCACGCCGAATTCTGCGCCAATCTCAAGGCCTATGGCGGCGCCAACGAGTGATCGTGGAAGGTCAGGTTCCGGAAGGGCCTGATCCTACGGCGTTTGAAGACAAGGAGGTGGCGGGCCGCGAGGCCTGCCATCTTTGTTTCCGCGCCATGGCTCCGCGCCATGCGGGCAAAGGCCCATGGTTAATGCGGCCTTAACCTTCCCCCCGATAGTCTGGCGTTCGAATCTGCCGGAATGCGCCATGCGCCCGGCCAGGCAACGATCACGGGGAAGAGCATGCGTTCAGGCGCTTCAGCACCGCTCGCGCTGACCGATACGGGGCACGGCATCCAGGCATTCGCGCGGCGTCAGGTCGGGCGGCTGGTCGGTGCGGGGCTGTTCCTGTTCACCGCCTTCGGCATTGCCGCTCTAGCCACGTGGAATGTCGCCGATCCGAGCTTCTCGCACGCCACCAGCAACGTCGTCACCAACGCCATGGGCTATGCCGGCGCGGTGTTCTCCGACCTCGCCATGCAGTTCTTCGGTCTTGCCGCCGTCGCGGGGTTGGTGCCGGCGGTGATCTGGGGCTTCCTTCTGTTTTCCGCGCGCGGGGTCGACAAATTGCCGAAGCGCGGCTTTGCCTGGTTCGGCTTTGCGCTCACCGCCGCGGCCATCGCCGGCTGCGTGACGCCGCCAAACACCTGGCCGCTGCCCACCGGCCTTGGCGGCGTGTTCGGCGACATGGTGCTGAAAATCCCGGGCATCGCGGTCGGCGGTTATCCGAAAGGCCTGTTCGCCAGCATCATAGCGGTCATCCTCGCCGCGCCGATGTTGTGGCTGTTCGCCTATGGCTCGGCATTGATCGCGCGCAAGAACGGCTTTGCCGTCACGGAGCGCGCCGCCCGGCCCGATCCGCGCGAGCAGGACGAGATGTTGTTCGACGAGGATGAGGACGAGGGCGACGAGGGGATACTGGCGCTCGGCGCCATCACCCATTGGTGGCTGTCGTTCCGCGCCTTCCTGCACCGCCGCGCCGAGCGGCGCAGGCGCGAGCGCGACGAATTCGAACCGGCGATGGAGCCCAAGGCCAGCGCCTGGCGGCGCGCGGCCGAGCGGGTCGAATCGGCCGAGTTCGCCGAGGCCCGCATGAGCCCCGGCGGCCGCGCCCGCGTCGAGCCGGAATTCTTCGCCGCCATGGTCAATGACCGCAGCGTTTCGGTCGATCCTGTCGATGAGGACATTTTCGGCGACGAGGAGGACGAAGACGCCGACGTTGACGATTTCGACGACGAGGCGCCCACCCAGCGCCGCGCCGCGCCGGGCGCCAGGGTACAGAATTTCCGCTCCGATGCCGCGACCCGCGTCGCGGCTCCGGCGGCGCGACCCGTGCCGGGCGCCCGCGTCCAGCGCGAGGCGCAGACTTCGCTGATCGGCTCCGACACGTTCGAGATGCCGTCGCTGCACTTCCTGTCGGAGCCGAAGAACATCGCCAAGGATCCAAGCCTGTCGAAGGACGCGCTGGAGCAGAACGCGCGCCTGCTCGAAGGCGTGCTGGAGGATTTCGGCGTCAAGGGCGAGATCATCCATGTCCGCCCAGGCCCGGTCGTCACGCTTTACGAACTGGAGCCGGCGCCCGGCATCAAGTCCTCGCGCGTCATTGGCCTTTCCGACGACATCGCCCGCTCGATGAGCGCGATCGCCTGCCGCGTCGCCGTCGTTCCGGGACGCAACGCCATCGGCATCGAGCTGCCCAACGCCAAGCGCGAGACGGTCTATCTCAGAGAGATCATGGCCAGCCGCGATTTCGAGACGACCAAGGCCAAGCTGGCGCTGGCGCTCGGCAAGACGATCAACGGCGAGGCCGTCATCGTCGACATCGCCAAGATGCCGCACGTGCTGGTCGCCGGCACCACCGGCTCGGGCAAATCGGTCGCCATCAACACCATGATCCTGTCGCTGCTCTATCGGCTGACGCCGCAGGAATGCCGGCTGATCATGATCGACCCCAAGATGCTGGAATTGTCGGTCTATGACGGCATCCCACATTTGCTCACGCCGGTCGTCACCGATCCGAAGAAGGCGGTCGTCGCGCTGAAATGGACGGTGCGCGAGATGGAGGACCGCTACCGCAAGATGTCCAAGGTCGGCGTGCGCAACATCGACGGCTTCAATGCGCGCGTCCAGCAGGCCGAGAAGAAGGGCGAAAAGATCTCCCGCACAGTGCAGACCGGCTTCGACCGCCAGACGGGCGAGGCGATCTACGAGACCGAGGACCTCGATCTCGAGCCGATGCCCTATATCGTGGTCATCATCGACGAGATGGCCGACCTGATGATGGTGGCCGGCAAGGACATCGAAGGCGCGGTGCAGCGCCTGGCGCAGATGGCGCGCGCCGCCGGCATCCATGTGATCATGGCGACGCAGCGCCCGTCGGTCGACGTCATCACCGGCACCATCAAGGCCAATTTCCCGACCCGCATCTCCTTCCAAGTGACGTCGAAGATCGACAGCCGCACCATCCTTGGCGAGCAGGGCGCCGAGCAACTGCTCGGCATGGGCGACATGCTCTACATGGCCGGCGGCGGCCGCATCCAGCGCGTCCACGGCCCGTTCGTCTCGGACGACGAGGTCGAGAAGGTCGTCGGGCATCTGAAGCTGCAGGGCGTGCCGGAATATCTCGACGCCATCACCGAGGACGACGAGGAAGACGACGAGGACGGTCCGTCGGGCAAGAGCGGCTCCGGCGGCAGTGGCGGCGGCAATTTCGAGGATTCCGACGACCCCTACGACCAGGCGGTGGCGGTGGTGCTGCGCGACGGCAAGGCCTCGACCAGCTACATCCAGCGCCGGCTCGGCATCGGCTATAACCGCGCCGCCTCGATCATCGAGAAGATGGAGAAGGAAGGCATTGTCGGCCCAGCTAACCATGCCGGCAAACGCGAGATCCTGGTGCCGACAGAAGAGGACAAATTCTAGGGCTTATCGATATTCAGGTGAGGCCGGCCTGCAAATGGCGGCTTCCTGCGCTTCCGGTGCTCACGTACGAAAAGTACGCTCCGCTCCGGCCTTCGCCGGCCGAAGCCCTCATGAGGGTCTCCGCTCTATGAAGGCTACGGCCGGCGTAGGCCGGTTCTCGGAAACCACCATTTTCGACTCGGCCTGACCTGAATCTCGACAAACCCTGGCGCGGCGAGACACCGATCCGGGTCAGCTGGCAACCGGAAATCGTCTGGCGCGTTCAATGCGGGCTCTCGCCTAGCCGCCAAACTTAGGCCCTAGTGGGAGTCCAGATACTGCCACCACACGAATCACAGAAAGTGACCGGCATGAAGACCCAGACCGAATTCGCCCTCACCCGCCGCCAAGTCCTTGGCCTCGGCCTGATGCTTGGCGGAGCCGCCGCTCTCAATCTCGTGCCGGGCTATCAGCTCGTGGCCGCCGCGCAGGCCGCGGTACCGCCGGCGGCGCAGAAGATCGCCGATCATTTCTCCTCGGTGAAGTCGATGAGCGGCGAGTTCGTCCAGTTCGGGCCGAAAGGCGAGCAGACCGGCGGCAAGTTCTTCCTCGAACGTCCGGGCAAGATCCGCTTCAACTATGACGGATCCTCGAACTTCCGCGTCATCTCCGACGGCAAGTCGGTGGTGATCCTCAACAAGAAGCTCAACACCTCCGACCTCTACCCGCTGTCGAAGACGCCGCTGAAATTGCTGCTCGACGACCGCATCGACCTATCCGGCGGGCGCGTCAAGGCCGTCAAGGAAGAGGACGACCTCACCACCATCAAGCTTTCCGACAAATCGGTGTTCGGCAATGCGACGATCACCATGATGTTCGATCCGAAGACCTACGAGCTGCGCCAGTGGACGATCACCGACGCTCAAGGGAAAGACACGACGGTGATGATCTTCAACGTCAAGGAAGGCGGCAACTTCCCGGCCGACACTTTCGCGATCGACTATACGGCCAACAGAGAACTCAATACCAAGACCAGGTAGGTCCGCCGATATTCAGGTGAGGCCGGCCTGCGAATGGCGGCTTCCTGCGCTTCCGGTGCTCACGTATTTCAAGTACGCTCCGCTCCGGTTCTCGGCAGCCACCATTCTCGGCTCGTCCTGACCTGAATCTCAGCGAACCTACAAGCCGGAGCAGGGCATAGTCCGGCTTGTCTTTACGGCGCGCGGCTGGCACTAGATCGGCGATCTCTTGCCGGACCCGCCTGAATGCCCTTCACCATCGCCACCTGGAATATCAACTCCGTGCGCCTGCGCATGCCGATCGTCGAGCGGCTCCTGAAAGAGCACGCGCCCGATGTTCTCTGCTTGCAGGAAACCAAGGTCCCCGACGAGCTGTTCCCGGAAAAAGCCTTCCGCAAGGCGGGCTACGAGCACATCGTGTTCCACGGCCAGAAGGGCTATCACGGCGTCGCCACGGTCGCCCGCCGCCCGATCGAGCTGGTCGAAAAGCGACGGTTCTGCGAGATCGACGACAGCCGGCATCTGTCGGTCAGGGTGCAGGCGGGCGGCAAGTCGGTGTTGGTGCACAATTTCTACGTGCCGGCCGGCGGCGACGAGCCGGATCCGGAGATCAACCGCAAATTCCGCCACAAGCTCGATTTCGTCTACGAGATGAACTCCGTACCGGCGAGCGGGGACGAATCGTCCGCCTCGATCCTGGTCGGCGACCTGAACATCGCGCCGCAGGAACACGACGTCTGGTCGCACAAGCAATTGCTCAACGTCGTCAGCCACACGCCGGTCGAGACGACAAATTTCGAGGCGATGCGCAAGGCCGGCGGCTGGGTCGACCTGATGCGGCTCGATGTGCCGGCCGAGCAGAAACTCTACACGTGGTGGAGCTACCGCGCGAAAGACTGGCAGGCGTCGAACCGCGGCCGCCGCCTCGACCATGTCTGGTCGTCCGCCAACCTGGTGCCGGCTTTCGCCGGCTACGAGATCCTGCAGGCGGCGCGTGGCTGGGAGAAGCCGTCCGACCATGTGCCGGTGATTGCGAAGTTTGAATTGGATTGAGGTTCGACGTCGGCGGTTAAGAGACGCAAACCTTCGCGTTCGTCATCCTAGGGCGGAGCGCCGCGTAGCGGCGCGCAGACCCTAGGATCCGTTACCGGTGCCGAAGGATGCAACGATGCAGAACAAAGAAGCCTTGGGCAGGCCGCCTCGCCCAGAAAACCTCATTCAGCAACGCGGCGAAGCGTCAACGTCACGGAATGAATTCTAGAGGGTCTGCGCGCGTCGCTTCGCTCCTTGCTCCGCCCTAGAATGACGAAGGCGCTGGCCGGCGCATCTATTCCGTAAACCTTGGCGCCAGTTCCTCGATGCGGGCGATCATCTGCTGGAATTCCTCCAGGATGCGGTCATGCAACAGCACCGCGATCTCCGGATATTCTTCCAGGATCCGGTGGAACATCTTGCGGCTCAATCGGATCACTTCCGAGTCGACCGCGGCCGAGGCGCTGGTCAGCCGGTTGGTATCGGCGATCAGCGCCAGTTCGCTCAACATGGTGCCTGGGCCTGCCGTACCGATCGGGACGCGTTTGCCGCCTAGCTCCCGATAGAGCGCGATCAAACCGCTGACCACGATATAGGCAGAGTCAGCGACATCGTCCTCGCGGTACAGCTTATGGTCGGCCTGCAGCACGGTGGTCTCGGCGCCGAAGGCGAGCAGGCGCAGCTGTTCCTGCGTGAAGCCCTGGAAAAGCTTCACGCTTGACAGAATGCGGATGTCGTCATCCAGCGCCATCCTAGCTGTGTCCCCGAGCGGTCAGTCCAGTCCCTCCTTTGGAGCGGCGCGCCCTACTGGGCGCGCGAAACGCTCCACCGTGCATCATGCGATGCGTGCAACGAGCCGACCCATCACCCTCCAGCACCAGGATCGTACCCGAAGCGGTCCCGCCCGACCGCCCTAAATGTTTGTTTCGACGCAATTCCGGACGGTCGTCCTCGGCGAAGCCGCCGAGCCCAACCGTTTCACACTTTTCCTCGAATTGTTCTTGATCATGAAATGTTTAAGGAACCAGCTTGTAGCCGCCGCTTTCTGTCACAAGAATTTCGGCATTGGAAGGATCGCGCTCGATCTTCTGGCGCAACCGGTAGACATGGGTCTCCAGCGTGTGCGTGGTGACGCCGGAATTGTAGCCCCAGACCTCTTCCAAAAGAACGTCGCGCGTCACCACCTTCTGGTCGGCGCGATAGAGGTATTTGATGATCGAGGCTTCCTTCTCGGTCAGCCGCACCTTGGCGCCGCGCGGATCGATAAGCAGCTTCTGGCTGGGCTTGAACGTGTAGGGGCCGACCGAGAAGGTCGCATCCTCGCTCTGCTCATGCTGGCGAAGCTGGGCGCGGATGCGCGCGAGCAGCACGGCGAAACGGAAAGGTTTGGTCACATAATCGTTGGCGCCGGCCTCGAGACCCAGGATCGTGTCGGAATCGGTGTCGTGGCCGGTCAGCATGATGATCGGCGCCTTGTAGCCGCCCTTGCGCAGGATCTTCACCGCCTCGCGGCCATCCATATCGGGCAGGCCGACATCCATGATGAGCAGATCGACGACGCCGCTGCGCGCCGCGGCAACGCCTTTTGCGGCGGTCGCTTCTTGCTGGACGTCGAATTCTTCGTAGAGCGCCAGCTGCTCAACCAGGGTGGCGCGCAAGTCGTCGTCGTCATCGACGATCAGAATGGTGCGTGATGTCATGGATCAATCCGTTGTTTTAAAAAGAATATTCAGTTGACCTCCCCCCATTTATGCGGAAGCTCACCGGCGCAACAGCCGATCACAGTGATTTGTTCCGTGACCCAATCATACAAGAAAAAACGTGCGCGCAATGCGTCGGGCGCATTTTTGCCGAAAGGCTTGAACGTTTTGGTGGTGCGCGCGCGCCCCGGCAACCCCGCGCAAGGCTTCCTGCAAGCCGGCAAAACGGTGTTTCCCTGCGCTTTGGGGCGCGGCGGCATCTCGGCCAACAAACATGAAGGGGACGGCGCGACCCCGTTGGCGTCGATGCGCATCCTGTCTGGCTATTTCCGGGGCGATCATTTCGCGGGCGGGCGCAGGACGAGGCTGCCAATGGCGCCCATCGGTCCGGATCTCGGCTGGTGCGAGGTGCCGGACGACCGCAACTACAACCGCCCGGTCAAGATCCCCTATGGCGCCAGCCATGAGCGGATGAAGCGCGACGACCGGCTCTATGATGTCTGCCTGGTGCTCGACTGGAACATCGCACCTCGCCGGCGCGGGCGCGGCAGCGCGATCTTCTTCCATCTGGCCCGGCCGGGCTTCACGCCGACGCAAGGCTGCGTGGCGGTGACGGCGCGGACCATGGCGAGGCTGCTTCCGTTGCTGTCGGACAGGACGGTGGTGAAGGTGGTTCGGCAGTAGGCAGTAGGCAGTAGGCAGTAGGTGTTTCCTTCCCTATTGCCTACTGCCTAATCCCTACTGCCCTTTTCCCCGTTTCTGCCAGCCCGTGCCGAGCAGCCCGATCTCACGGAGTTCCCTGTCCATCGTCTTCGCGATGTCCCGGTGTTCGGCGCCGATGTCGCGCAGCTGGTTGTCCGAAAGATCTTCGACCGAGTCGTGTGGCAGCCAGATGGCGACGCGAGCCTGGCGCAGCCAATCGCGTGCCGAACGCAGCCAAAGCGTGACGCCGGAAGGGGATTCCAGGGTGGTGCAGGGCTTCAGGGCGATCTCAGACATGGCTCTATCCGTGTTCTCCGGACATCAAATCCGGTTTTATAGTGTTTCGATTGCAGCCATCATGCCGGATTGAAAAACAACGGGAAACGAGTAGTTCTTTTCTGATCATCAAGTTTTATTTGGAGATTGAATGTCCAAGCTGCTGCCCGGAACGCGTGCGCTGCGGACGTTCGAAGCGGCTGCCAGGCATCTCAACTTCACCCGCGCCGCCGACGAGCTCGGCCTGACGCCAGCGGCGGTCAGCCACCAGATCAAGGAAATCGAGGATCAACTGGACCTGGTGCTGTTCACGCGCACCAGCCGCACTATCCGGCTGACAGAGGCAGGCAATGTGCTGCTGGAGGCCTCGGTCGATGCGCTCGACCTGCTGAACCGCGCCGTCAGCCGCGCCCGCAAGATGACCCGCGGCACGGCGCTGCTGAAGGTGACGCTCGACGCGCAGTTCGCGACGAAATGGCTGATGCGCCGCGTCGATGACTTCCGCAAGCAAAAGCCGGGCATCGAGCTGCGCTTCGACATTACCTACGATGTCCGGGATTTCGACCTCGACGATGTCGATGTCGGCATCCGCTTCGGCGCCGGCAAATATCCGGGGCTCTGCGCGCATCGGCTGTTCGAGAACATTATCATCCCGGTGTGCAGCCCGGCCCTGCTGGCGTCAGGTCCACCGCTGAAGGAGCCGCGCGACCTGTTCAACCACACGCTCGCGCATATCGAATGGTCGCGGCAGGGCGTGACTTGGCCGAATTGGAGCATGTGGATGCACGCGGCCGGCGTCGACGATTTCGACGACAGCCGCACCCTGGTCTTCGGATCGTCGACCGATGCCACCCAGGCGGCGCTCGACGGCAACGCAGTGGCGCTCGCCGACTTCGCCATGGTCGCCAACGATCTTTCGCAGGGGCGCCTGGTGCGGCCCTTCGAGCTCGGCATCAAGGTCGCGCCGGAATTCGCGTATTTCCTGGTCTATCCCGAGGCGGCGAAGGACGACGCGCGCGTCGTCGCCTTTCGCGAATGGCTTACCGAGGAGGCGGCGAAGACGCCGACATGACGGCCGCCTTAGCCAGCCGGCGCGCCGAACCAGCCGATGACGGCGCCGATGATCAGCATCACGCCCAGCCAGTGGCCGGCATCGATCAGCGTCAGGGCCCAGCCGAAGCCTTCATAGCGGTGGTTGACGGTGAGCGTGGTGGCGATGAAGCCGAGCCAGAGCACGAAGCCGAACAGCAACCCGGCGATCGGGTTCGGCTCGCCGCCGGTTATGGCGCCCACCACCAGCGTCAGCACGAGCGCCATGATCAGCTCGGCGATGAAGCTGACGACGAACGGAAGGGCCGAGCGCTTCATGGTGGCCGGGTCGAGCTTTGCCGCCTTCAGCCAAGGCTTGCTCAAGCCCATGTACCAGGCGGCGCCGAACAACCATGCGACGACTGCGGCGGCGACCACCGCCAGCCAGTTCACGACCGAAAAATCCATGCTTTCCCCTCCAAGTTGAAAGGCGATGGAACGCTTGTTCGGTCGTTCCGTCAAGCAAGGCGCCAGACGGTCGTACGCTTGACCTCGGCATCTTCCAGCACGCGCGTCACCGGAACCTGGTAGACGGCAAGCGATTCCAGCCCGGCCCCGGAGAGGTAGGCGCGGCCCGGATCGCCGACGAGGATCTCGGCGCCGCGCGCCTTCAGAGATACGAACCAGGGCAGCAGCCGTTCGGCGAAGGCCTTGTCGTAGAAGACGTCACCGGCGAGCACGACGTCCCAGCCATCGTCGATGCCGACGCAATCCGTGCCGCGAAATTGGGCTTCAACGCCGTTGGCTTCGAGGTTGATGGCGATTGCCGTCTCGCAGAACGGGTCGATGTCGGCGGCGATTACTTGCTTCGCGCCGGCTTTCATCGCTGCGATCGCGACAAGGCCGGAACCGGAGGCGAAATCGAGCACCCGTTTGCCGCGCACGGTTCCTGGATTGTCGAGCACATAGCGGGCGAGGCCCTGGCCGCCAGCCCAGGCAAAGGCCCAGAAGGGCGGCGGCAAGCCGATCTCGGCCAGCTCCTCCTCGGTGCGCAGCCACAAATCATGCGCCTCGTCGGCGAGGTGCAGCAGCACTTCCGGCACATGCGGCGGCGCCATCAGCGCCGTATTGTCGAGGATGAACTTTCTCGCGCTTCTCGGCGTGAGCTTCGTCACGGCGCCGGATTGAGCTCGGCCATGCGGCAGACCTCTTTCCATTCGGCCGGCGTTACCGGCTGCACGGAAAGCCGGCCGAGCCGGACCAGCGCCATCTCGGCGAGCTTGGGGTTGGCCTTGACCTGTTCCAGCGTCACCGGCTTCGGCACGTCCTTATAGGCACGGATGTCGACGCATTCCCAGCGCGGATCGTCAGTGGTGGTGTCGGGGTGCGCCAGCGCGCAGACCTCGGCGATGCCGACGATGTCGAGGCCCTCGTTGGAATGGTAGAAGAAGCCGAGATCGCCGATCTGCATCGCCTTCATGTTGTTGCGGGCGGCATAGTTGCGCACGCCGTCCCATTGTGTGCCGGCCTTGCCTTTGGCCTTCAGCGCCTCGAAGGAAAAGACCGAGGGTTCGGACTTGAACAGCCAGTAGTTCATATCGTTTGTCCCATCGCTTTGTCGCACCGCCACGCATGGCGTTCCCGTCTATGCTTACTCTCTCGCCGTCATTGCGGCGAGAGCAGCGAACGATCATGCGCCGGCGGGCTTCTGGAAGACCCAGTTCCATGCACGGATCTCGACGCTTTCGAACAGGCCGGCCTTGGCGTAGGGATCGGCGGCCGCCATGGCTTTGGCTCCAGCCATGTCCGGCGCCTCGATCATCACCAGGCTGCCGTCCGGCTTGCCGTCGGCGTCGAGGAAGGGACCTGCAAAGGCAAGCTTGCCTTCGGCGATCAGGCCTTCCAGGAACGCAGCATGCGCCGGCCGCGTGTCGACGCGCAGCTGCAGGCTGCCCGGCTTGTCCTTGCAAATCAACGCAAACAGCATGTTTCAAACTCCGATGGCTCATATGTCGGTTTCGGTCTTGAGCGGGCGTGTCATCAGCGCGGTCACGGCCTGGCCGATCGTCACCTTGCCGTCGAGGATGGCGGCGACGGCCGAGATGATCGGCGCCTCGATGCCGCGCTCGGCGGCGATGCGGGCGGCGATGCCCGCCGTCGGCACGCCTTCGGCCAGCGGCAGCCCGGCAAGCGGCTTGCCCTGGCCGAGCGCCAGGCCGTAGGCGAAATTGCGCGACTGGGCCGAGGAACAGGTGAGCAAGAGGTCGCCGAGGCCTGAAAGCCCCATCAGCGTTTCCGGCCGGGCGCCAAAGGCGGCGCCGATGCGGCGCAATTCGACGAAGCCGCGCGTCACCATGGCGGCCTGGGCGCTGGCGCCAAGTCCTGCGCCGGTGACGGCGCCGGCAGCGATGGCAAAGACGTTCTTCAGCGCGCCGCCGATCTCGACGCCGGTCAGATCGTCGCTCGAATAGCAGCGCAGGTTCTCCGCTGAGAAGCGCGCGGCAAGCTCGGCCGCCAATTCAGCCTCGCGGGCGGCAACCACCACGGCGGTCGGCAGGCCGCGCGCGACGTCGCTGGCGAAGCTCGGGCCGGAAAGCGCCGCGACCGGATTGCCCGGCAGGTTTTCCTCGACGATCGCCGAGAGCAGCGCACCGGTGTCGCGCTCGATGCCCTTGGCGCAGAGCACCAGCGGCACGCCTGCGGGAACATGGTTGCGGGCACTGGCCAGGACGGCGCGCAACGACTGCGCCGGCGTCACCGCGAGCACGCAGTCGGCGCCGTCAAGCGCCGCGGCAATGTCGCTGGTGGCCGCGATGCCGGGCTCGATGCTGATGCCGGGCAGGTAGCGCGGGTTCTCGCCGCGGGCGATGGCGGCGACGGTCTCGGTGTCGCGCGCATAGAGCCGGACATCATGGCCGGCGCGCAGCATGGCCAGCGCCAGCGCCGTGCCCCAGGCGCCGCCGCCCAGCACCGAGACGCGCCAGCCGCTCGTGCCTTTCTTGGTCATGCCTTGGCACCACGCCGGCCCGAGCCGACCAGGGGCGCGGAAACACTGTCGAGCGGCCAGCGCGAGCGCGGCACGAAATCGGCGGCGTTTTCGTCGGCGATGCCGGCGCGCAGCCGCTCGATGCCGGCCCAGGCGATCATCGCCGCATTATCGGTGCAAAGCTTCTGCGGCGGCGCGACGAATGCGAAGCCGGCCTCGGAACACAGCGCTTCGAGCGTCGCCTTGATCGTGCGGTTGGCGGCGACGCCGCCGGCAACGACCAGCGCCGGCTTCGCCTGGCCAGGAAATTCCTGGCGGAAGCGGGCAAGGGCGCGGCCGACACGATCGCCCAGCGCGTCCGCCACCGCCGCCTGGAAAGAGGCGCAGATGTCGGCGACGTCCTGGTCGCTTAGCGGCGCGATCGCGCTCGCCGCCTGCCGCACCGCCGTCTTCAAACCGGAGAAGGAGAAATCCGGCTGCGCCGAGCCTTTCATCGGGCGCGGGAAGGCAAAACGACCTGCATCGCCGCTGACGGCCGCCTTCTCGACATTCGGGCCGCCGGGATAGGGCAGGCCCAGCATCTTGGCGGTCTTGTCGAAGGCTTCGCCCAGCGCATCGTCGATGGTGGTCGCCCAGCGCTGGTAGTCGCCGACGCCGCGCACCGCGACGATCTGGGTGTGGCCGCCGGAGACGAGCAGAAGCAGATAAGGAAAATCGAGACCGTCGGTCAGCCGCGCGGTCAGCGCGTGGCCTTCGAGGTGGTTGATGGCGATCAACGGCTTGTTGGCGGCGGCGGCGATTGCCTTGGCAGTCATCAGGCCGACGATCAGCCCGCCGACCAGACCCGGCCCTGCTGTCACGGCGATCGCGTCGACCTCATCGAGCGACACGGCCGAATCGGCGAGCGCTGCCTCGACGATGCCGTCCAGTGCCTCGACATGGGCGCGCGCAGCGATCTCGGGCACGACGCCGCCAAAGGCCGCGTGCTCCTCGATCTGGCTGAGCACGATGTTGGACAGGATTTCGGGCGCGGCGACGCCGTCCAACGCCACCACGCTGGCCGCCGTCTCGTCGCAACTCGTCTCAATGCCCAGAACGCGGATCAATTGGTCGCTGTCCACAAAGATTGTGTCGCCGGAGGTCTGTCGATATTCAGGTGAGGCCGGCCTGCAAATGGCGGGTTCCTGCGCTTCCGGTGCTCACGTGCTTCAAGCACGCTCCGCTCCGGTTCTCGGAACTCACTATTTTCGGCTCCGGCCTGACCTGAATCTCGGCAGACCTCGTGTCCCGGGGGTTATCACGGACGGCGCGCCATGCAAACTTTGAAAATCGGAACACGCGGCAGCCCGCTGGCATTGGCCCAGGCGCATGAGACGCGCGCGCGGCTGATGCAGGCGCATGGCCTGCCCGAAGAGGCGTTCGAGGTGGTGCCGATCTCGACCAGCGGCGACCGCATCCAGGACCGGCCGCTGTCGGAAGCCGGCGGCAAGGGCCTGTTCACCAAGGAAATCGAGGAAGCGCTGCTCGAGCGCCGCATCGACATCGCCGTGCATTCGTCGAAGGACATGCCGACGGTGCTGCCCGTCGGGCTGGAGCTTGTCACTTTCCTGCCGCGCGAGGACGCGCGCGACGCCTTCATCGGCAAGACGGCGAAGCGGATCGCCGACCTGCCGCATGGCGCCGCGGTCGGATCGTCATCGCTGCGCCGTCAAGCGCTGATCCGCCGCATGCGGCCGGACCTCGACGTGGTGATCTTCCGCGGCAATGTGCAGACGAGGCTGCGCAAGCTAGACGAAGGCGTCGCCGAGGGCACCATCCTGGCCTATGCCGGATTGAAGCGCCTCGGCCTTGAGCATGTCGTCACCGACCTGATGCCGCTGGAGGCTTTTCCGCCGGCGCCGGGGCAAGGCGCGATCGGCATCGAAACCCGCATCGGCGACCGCGACGTCGAAAAGATGCTGGCGACGATCCATCACGTGCCGACCGGCCAGGCGCTCACCTGCGAGCGCGCCTTCCTCGCCGCGCTCGACGGTTCCTGCCGCACGCCGATCGCCGGCCATGCGACGGTGGCGGGCGAGAAACTCTCCTTCGCCGGGTTGATCATCTCGCCCGACGGGACGGAATCGCACGAAGTCCGGTTGGAAGGCGAGGCTGCCGACGCGACGGAAATCGGCCTGGACGCGGCGCGCACGGTTCGCGCCAGGGCTGGTGCGGCATTCTTCGACGGCTGGGCCTGACATGGCCCGCGTCCTGGTGACGAGGCCGGAGCCTGGCGCGTCGCGCACGGCACGACGCCTCGAAACCCTGGGATTTCAGCCTGTCCTGCTGCCGCTGACCGAGACGAGCGCATTGCCGGTCGAGGCGAGCATCGGCGGCAATGCCGTCGCGGTCACTGTCACCAGCGCCAATGCGGTGCGGCATGCGCCGAAGGCGCTGATCGCGGCGCTTGCGCGCCTGCCTTGCCACGCGGTTGGCAAACGGACGGCGGAAGCCTGCCGCGGGGCGGGATTCTTTTCCGTTACGGAAGGTCCGGGCGACGCCGAGGCGCTGGCCGATGCCATCGCCGGCGGCCTTGCCGGCAAGGCAATCGTCTATCTGTGCGGCCGCGTCCGCTTCCCGGGATTCGAGCGGCGGCTGGCGGCGGCGGGCGTGCATGTCCAGGCGATCGAGACCTACGACACGACAGGTGTCGACCATGGCGATGCCGATGTGGCCGCCCGCCTGTCGGGCCGGCCTGTCGAGGCCGCGCTGCTTTATTCGGCCAAGGCCAGCGCCGCGCTGGCCAGCCTGATTGCGCGGCCAACGCTGCGGCATCTCTTTGAGAAGACGGAATTCCTGGCGCTCTCGGCCCGTGTCGCCGAGCCGCTGAAAGGGTTTGCCGGTAACAGGGTCGGCATCGCATCCAAGCCCGAGGAAGACGCGTTGCTCGCGCTTTTGTCGCAACCGCGCTAGGCCGCGTCATCACACCGCCCCTTTTCACCGCTTGGTGATGTGCTAGAGCATCCCCTGGACCCTTTG
The DNA here is from genome assembly GCF_006440775.1 of Mesorhizobium sp. B2-7-2. Taxonomy (GTDB): domain Bacteria; phylum Pseudomonadota; class Alphaproteobacteria; order Rhizobiales; family Rhizobiaceae; genus Mesorhizobium. Next base: position 23,096 of record NZ_VFTZ01000025.1, read on the forward strand.
AACCATCCTCAAGCCAGTTCGCGGAGCCCAAAGCATGGTCAAGACGCCGAAGATGCGACATTCGAAGACCCGGCGCGAGCCGGTGACCATCGAACTCGAGCCCGGCGCCGTCTCGCGAATCACCGACGAGGATGACGCCAAGGCTGAGGCCAGTGCCGCGCAGACCGACGAGGCGAAGGCGGAAGAGGCCGCCGCCGCGTCGCAGCCGGAGGCGCCGGAAGAGCCGATCCATGCCGAGCAGGCCGATATCGAGCCGTGGGAGCATAGCGACGCCGCGCAGGCAACTGCCGATAAATCAGAGGCCGGCAAGGACGAGCCGGAGGCGCCGTATCCCGGCGCGTCCGATGCGCCGAAGGGCCAGCCCAAGGGCTTTGACTACAGTTTCGAGGACGCATCCGCGCCTGGCGCCGACGCCTCCGCATCGAGGCCAGGCGAAACGAGGAGCGAGGATCGCGTGCCGCAGCCACCACGCAGAACCGGCGTCAACGCCATCGCTGCGGGCGTCGTCGGCGGCGTGATCGCGCTTGCCGGCGCCGGCCTGCTGCAAGCGGTCGGCCTGCTCGGCTCGTCGGGACCGGGCGGGGGGTCGCTCGATAGCATCAATGGCGATGTCGCTTCGCTGAAAACCGAGATTGCGGCGCTGAAGGAAAGCGGCGGCACCTCGGCCAAGGTCGACGGCCTGTCCTCGGCGCTCGACCAGGTCAAGGGCGATGTCGCGGCGCTGAAATCCTCGGCCGGACAAGGCGGCGACGGCGCCGCGCTCAAGGCGCTCGGCGACAAGGTCGGCCAGATCGAGACGAGCATTGCCGAGCTGCAGAAGAAGGGCAATGCGGCGCCCGTCGATCTCGCTCCGCTCAACGAGAAGATCGCCGGGCTCGACGCGCTGGTGAAATCGGCCGGTGACGCGGCCAAGGCCGAGGACGGCCGGGTGGCGGCGCTGGAGCAGTCGGTGTCGCAGCTTTCCGGCAAGGTCGAGGCGCAAGCCTCGCAACCCAAGATCGCGCTGGCGATCGCCGCCTCGGCGCTGAAGTCGGCGCTCGATCGCGGCGCGCCCTTCGCGACCGAGCTCGACACGTTCGCGGCGATCGCGCCGGACGCGCCCGAGCTCCCGGCGCTGCGCTCTTATGCCGAAAAGGGTGTGCCGACCCGCGCCACCATCGCTGCGGAGGCCGATGCCGCCGCCACCGCCATGGTCGATGCGGCAAAGCCGGTCGACCAGAATGCCGGCTTCTTCCAGAGCCTGGTGTCGAGCGCGGAATCGCTGGTCAAGGTGCGGCCGGTCGGCGCCGTCGAGGGCAAGGGCGTGCCGGAAACCGTCGCGCGCATGGAAGTCGCGGTCAACCAGGGCGACTACGCCAAGGCGCTCGGCGAATATGACACGCTGCCTGATGCCGCGAAGACGGCCGGCGCCGACTTTGCCGGCAAACTGAAGGCGCGGCTGGAGGTCGAAAAGCAGCTCGAAACGCTGATTGCCGGCGCGACGAAGGCTTAAGGAGACAAGATGATCCGCCTCCTCGTCTTCCTCGCAGTCGTCTTCGCGCTCGGGCTCGGCTTTGCCTGGCTAGCGGACCGCCCGGGCGATATGCTCGTCACCTTCAACGGCTACCAGTACCAGGTCACGCTGATGGTGGCGGCGGTGGCGATCGTCACCGTTGTGGCCGCGGTGATGATCGTCTGGTGGCTGATCAAGTCGCTGTGGAACAGCCCCTACACGATCTCGCGATATTTCCGGGTGCGCCGCCGCGACCGTGGCTACCAAGCGCTGTCGACGGGCATGATCGCGGCCGGCGCCGGCGACGGCGCGCTGGCGCGCAAGAAGACCAAGGAGGCGGCAAAGCTGATCAATTCCGACCAGGAGCCGCTGATCAACCTGCTCGACGCGCAGGCCTCGCTGCTCGAAGGTGACCATGAAGGCGCGCGGGAGAAATTCGAGCGCATGCTCGACGATCCCGAAATGCGGCTGCTCGGCCTGCGCGGACTCTATCTGGAGGCCGAGCGCCTCGGCGACCGCAATGCCGCGCGTCACTATGCCGGCCGCGCCGCGGCGGTGGCGCCGCAGCTTGCCTGGGCGGCGGAATCGACGCTGGAGGAACTCACCGAACGCGGCGACTGGGACGGCGCGCTGAAGCTGGTCGAGGCGCAGAAATCGACCAGGCAGATCGAGCGCGACGCCGCCAACCGCCGCCGCGCCGTGCTGCTCACTGCCAAGGCGCAGGCGCTGGTCGACAGCGACCCGAACGCGGCCCGCACTGCGGCGCTCGAAGCCAACAAGCTGGCGCCGGATTTCGCGCCGGCCGCGGTGATCGCCGCCGATCTGGTTATCCGGCAAAACGACGTGCGCAAGGGCTCCAAGATCCTGGAGGCCGCCTGGAAGGCCGAGCCGCACCCCGACATCGCCGAGCTCTATACACATGCCAGGCCGGGAGACGCCGTGCTCGACCGCCTCAACCGGGCGAAGAAGCTGCAGGAATTGAAGAGGAACCATGCCGAGTCGGCGATGGCCGTGGCGCGCGCAGCGCTCGATGCTCAGGATTTCGCCACCGCGCGGCGCGAGGCAGAGGCCGCGATCCGCATGGATCGTCGCGAGGGCGCCTATCTTCTGCTCGCCGATATCGAGGAGGCCGAGACCGGCGACCAGGGCAAGGTGCGGCAGCTGCTGTCGAAGGCGGTGCGCGCGCCGCGCGACCCGGCCTGGGTGGCGGACGGCGTCATCTCCGAGCGCTGGGCGCCGGTGTCGCCGGTCACCGGCAAGCTCGACGCCTTCACCTGGCGTGCGCCGATGGAGCGGCTTGGCCAGCTGATCGACAGCGAGACCGATCTCCCGGTGCCGGCGATCGCAGCCGCGCCCGCGGCGGACGGCAAGGCGATCGACATCGTCGCCGATGCTCCGGCGCAAAAGCCGGCGCCGGCGAATGGCGGCGAGAAAGACATGGCGGTTGCCGATGCAGCCGGCGAGGCGCAAAGCATCGGGCAGGATTCGGAGCTGCCGCCTCTGCCGGATGATCCTGGCGTCACGCCGGAAGAAGAAGCGGAAAAATCGCCGCGCCGGTTTCGTTTGTTCTGAGGCTGTGTTCTGGGACCGGTTTGGTGGGCAGGGAAAAAACATTGATGTTCGAGCGCGTATTGTCGTTCCTGAGGGATCTGCCTGCCGGGCGCGAGGCCAAGCCGAGCGCCGACGATCCGCGTGTCGCGGCTTCGGCGCTGCTTTATCATGTGATGAACGCCGACGGCGTGCGCCAGGACGTCGAATGGGAACGGTTCAAGCAGATCCTGGCCGAGACCTATTCGGTGAGCGGCAAGGAGCTCGATGCGCTGGCGGCGGCCGGCGAGCGCGCCGACAATGAGGCGATCGACCTCTACGCCTTCACCCGCGTGCTCAAGCGCGACCTCGACGCCGAGGCGCGCAAGGCCTTCATCGGCCTGATGTGGGAAATCGTCTACGCCGACGGCGAGCTTGACGAGCTCGAGGACAACACGGTCTGGCGGGTCGCCGAGCTGATCGGCGTCGAGCGCCGCGACCGCATCGAGGCGCGCCGCAAGGCGGCGGCCGAGGTGCCCGGCGCGCGGGGCGAATCGAGCGACGAATAACAGGATCCTTCCCCTTCCATGCCACCCAGACCGAGGCCGAGACCAAAAATCCTGATCGTTCTGCATCAGGAGAATTCGAGCCCCGGCCGCGTCGGCCACATGCTCCTGGAACAAGGCTTCGACCTCGACATCCGCCGGCCGCCATTAGGTGACCAATTGCCCTGCACGCTGGACGGTCATGCAGGCGCGGTTATCTTCGGCGGTCCGATGAGCGCCAATGACGAGGACGAGTTCGTCCGCCGCGAGACCGATTGGCTGGAAATCCCGCTCAAGGAGAACCGGCCGTTCCTCGGCATCTGCCTTGGGGCGCAGATGCTCGCCAACCATCTCGGCGGCAAGGTCGAGGGCCATGGCGATGGCCTAGTCGAGATCGGCTGGTATCCGCTGAAGGCGACCGATGCCGGCAAGAAGCTGCTGCACTGGCCGGAGATGGTCTACCAGTTCCACCGCGAGGGCTTTTCGCTGCCCAAGGAAGCGACGCTGCTGGCGACGGCGGAAACCTATCCCAACCAGGCGTTTCGTTACGGCGAGAATGCCTGGGGCATCCAGTTCCACGGCGAGCTGACAAGGGTGATGATGCAGCGCTGGGTGGTGCGCGGCGCGCATCGCTTCGAGTTGCCCGGCGCCCAGCCCGGCCGCGACCATCTCGGCGGCCGGCTGATCTGGGACATGCACCTCAAGCGCTGGCTGGACGAGTTTTTGGGGCTGATTTTTGGTAGGCCGGCTGTGGGGTAGGGCGAAGGCGATTGCCATGAACGGCCGAGCTTGCCCAGAAGAGAGAAATGTCAGGTGAGTCAGATTGCCGTCTTGGCTTGGAGGAGAACCTCCGGCAAAACATAAGTTGGGGAGTAACCATGCCGCTATGACAAAGTTGGGAACGACAGACGCAGACATCCGCTCTGCGCTACACGCAAAACGATTGCGACGCGCCAAATCTCATCCCGACACGCTCGTGATCGACGAACTTGGCTTGGTGCATGCCCGGAGCCGCATCGACGTGGCTGTCATTAACGGCTGTATTCATGGCTATGAAATCAAGAGCGCGAGGGACACACTCGACCGGTTCGCGACCCAGATCGATATCTATCGCCAGACGCTGCAGAAGCTCACACTCGTCACTGCGCCGAAGCATGTTGCAGGTATCATGAGCCGCGCTCCCGAATGGTGCGGCGTGATCGCGGCGGAGCAAGGACCAAGGGGTGGTGTCAGCTTTCATGTATTGAGGAACCCCGCCGCCAATCCTGACATCGATCCGGTCATGATGGCGCATCTTCTCTGGCGGAATGAAGTCATCGAACTCTTAGGCCAAGCCGGATGTGCGCCGAAGGACCTCCGACGGCCAAGAAGGCAGCTTTACGAAATGCTTTGTGAGTCCATGACGCTTCGCGAGATTACTGCTTCCATTCGCACTTTCATGGTGCGCCGCCAGAAATGGAGAGATCGTCCAGCACATGTGTGATGTGGTGGTTGATCGTAACGAACTTCCACCAAGGCTGATTGCTAGGCTTTGCCGTCCGCGCCGCACATTTGGCGATGTAGTCATCGCCGCTTGAGAAACCCGCTCCACTAAACTTGCCGGATGCCACGATAGAAGCACAGTGGTCGTGCATCTGCCCCGGATTGTCTCGGAACGCCCCGCCTTTGCGGACCTCCCATGCCGCCGACGTCGTATAGACAAGCTTGCCGGCCGATTTGATTTTGCGCATGTCCACCGGTGTGAATTCCGGATGGACGATTGTGTAGTCGCCGTAATTGGGCTGCCGCATGCCGGGAGGCAGCTTGCCGAGCAACGTTTGATAAAAGAGCCAGTCATGGCGAGAGAGCTGGTCGGCGCCCTTGGCAACATCCTTGAACGTCTCGGGAATCGCCGTACCGATGACGACGAAATTGCGGAAGGTATGCAGATCACCTAGCTTTTGCATGGCCGCAATCAGCGCGCCTGCGAAAGCGTTATAGGGCTCAAAATTCGGCGCGCCGAGATCGATAACGAGGTCAACTTCGTTGAGCGATAGACCGAGTGCCCCGGTCAACGCCTCAATGCGCATGCGTGCATCCGACTTCATCAGGTCTTCCAGCCGGACTGCGACGGCCGCTCCATGCCCGTCGGTCGCAACAATCCCCGCAACGGATGCGACCATGGGTGGGGAGGCATCGAGGGGGACGGCCGGAATCGCACTCGCCTGGAATGCCCTCAGGGCTTCGAACGCGTATGTGAATATGTCGCGGCCGTCCCCCATCGGCTTCCCGGAAATACTTGGATGCACGCCGACCCACGCGGGCCGCTGCCCCCACTTGGCATTGAACCGGGCGGCAAACGGATGGACGTGTTCCTGAACCGTTTTCTTCGGCTGCCACAATTCGAAATCGAATTCGACTTCCGGAATGGTGACATAGGGGACGGTTCGGTCCTTCGCAGCAGCGGAAAGGCGGGCAAGCGCCTGGTATTCGCCCTGACGCCACCGCAGCGCCGGAACATACATGTCCTTAGTCAAGATCATCGCTCGCCTCCTCTAGCTGCGAGCGCACCTGATCCCGACCAACCAGATCATTCAGGATGGTGTAGTTACCGCGCTCCTTCCTGATGCGCCCCGCGATGATGCTCGGATCGATGCCGATCGTCTCCGCGTCGATCTTCACCGCCTCCTCCGAAAGGGCGAAGCGGGACAAACACTGATCCCACAATGCTTCAGGTATCAGTGCATCGAGCGCGAATTTGTCAGCCTCCGCTTCGATCGCATCACCATCATTGCCGCCTTCCTCGTCGAAGAAGTCGAAGCGCAAACCGTCGAAGAGATGCAGGAAAACGTGACCGAGCTCGTGCAACAGTACAAACCAGAAATTGTCCAGACGGTCATAGCGTAGCGTAAGTCCTACAACCGGCGTCTCTCCGTCGGCGAGCATGGCCGCGCCGTCGAGATAGGAGCCCGGAAGGTGCGGCTCGACGACGAGGACGATGCCTTTCTCAGCCAGCAGATCGCGGGCACGCTTTGGCCCATCCTTCCGTTTCGTGAGGCCTACCAACTCAGACAGCCACCGGTCATCAAGTTCGAAGGTTGCAATCTCTTCTGCTTCAATCTTGCTACGCGCCCGTTCCAAAATACGCGCCTGCCACGCGAGGAGGGCGTATTCGTTCGGCACATTTCCGCTGCGCATCTTCTTGCGGTGATACGCCGTCGCAAATTGCGGTCCCGCCGCATGCAGGAAATATTCCTTCACGCGCTCGACCGGGTTTGCACCGCGTGGCAGATCAAACCACTTTCGTTTGATCATCTCCCTGTAGGGGAATTGACCCCAGACGATGCCATCGGCATCGCCCCACGCGAACACCGATCCACCAGCCTGCTTCGGCCCCTCAAAACTTCCTGACGCCTTCACTCCGAGCGCTTTCGAAACCTCGATCAGGCGAGCAAGGCTTGCGCCCATGTAGTCGGTCGCCTCGTAGCGCTGCACCTGTTGCGGCTTCATGCCAAGTTTTTCGGCGAGGTCCGTCTGACTCATGCCGGAGGCAATTCGTGCCTGCACCAGCACGCGCGGCAATTCTTCCAGCGCGTAGGCTTTCGAAAACGAGACCTGGCCGGATTTCAGCAGATCGTATTCGGTAAGCTCGGCCTCGATATCTGCGATCTGGCTTTTAAGCCCATCGATCTCTGCTTGCTTGAGCCACGCCTGATCCGATGCGCGCGCCGCCGCAGCGGCAAGCGCGTCTTGCAACTTCGCTAGTTGCGCACCCGATACGCCGTACTGTTTGTCGCTGTAAATCATGGCTGCACCTTCCCGGAGAGAAGCGGATCGGCCGAAAGCGGAATGGAGACGATCCCTTTCTGTTTTCCTGTGAAACGATCCAGTTGAAAGAAATCGACGAATGCCTGCCCGACATCCACGCACATCAATGAGGACGGAAAGAACTCACCCTTGAATGCCGCTTTCTGCGCTGCTCGACCGTTCGCAAATTCAAGGAACACGGGATCAAGCTTAGCTCGATCGACCCCAGTAGGATTCCAGCATGCGTCGAAGTCGCCGGGCCTCGGCTTTCCGGTCACATAGCTGCCGTCGAGATAGATCGCCGGACATCCAGCTGACCGTAGCTTTCTACAGGCAAGAACGAGGCCGTCGAAAAGCTCGCGCCGCCAAGCATTCGTTGCGAAGGCAGCCGCCACATCCTCCAAACTCGCCGCGTGCGACCCTGGGGGCAGAACGGTCCACGGCGAGCCGGACAATGGGATGAGGGCAGGAATCATGCTTACAACAATAATGTTGTAATTGCAGAAACGCAAGGCCGGGAAGGTTTCGAGTCTCGCCGGTATCGACGAGCGGCGAATCTGTGCTAAGGCGCCGCCCGACCAATTGAAGGAAGACACCGTGAACGAACTGACCTTGGCCGAGGCGACCGAAAATATCTATGCCTCACTCCGAGCCGACAATGCCGACCTCGATGCGCATATCGCGGCACTCAAGGCGGCGCTGGCACGGGAGGGGAAGAAACAGGCGGTGTTCGATCCGGCCAGGCTGGTGCAGAACAACCGCGCCGGCCGCAAGTTGATGCAGGCCTATTTTCGCCAGCGCGGCGTCAGCGTGAGCTTTTCGGAGTAGATTTGCTCGCGCCCCTGCCTCGCTGGGCGACGGCGCGGTGAGATTGGCCTGAACGTCGGATCCAGCGGCTTGGATCAAGAACGCGATCAGTTGCGGCTGTTGAGATGCCGCACCTGGCGCAGCGCGGGGAACAGATAGGCCCATAGGCCGGCGACGGCTATGGCGCCGATGCCGCCGATCACCACCGCGGGGACCGTGCCGATCAGCGCCGCCATGGTGCCGGCGCGGAACTCGCCGACCTCGTTGGAGGCGCCGACGAAGACCTGGTTGACGGCGTTGACGCGGCCGCGCACCTCGTCCGGTGTCCAGAGCTGGATCAGCGTCTCGCGGATATAGACGCTGAACATGTCGGTGGCGCCGAGCAGAGCGAGCGCCGCGATCGACAGCCAGGTGATGGTCGAGACGCCGAACAGCACCGTGAAGGCGCCGAACAAAGCGACGAAGCCCAGCATGATCTTGCCGGCATGGTTGCGGATCGGGTGGCCGGCGAGCCAGACGGCGACGCAGATGGCGCCGATGCCAGGCGCCGAGCGCAGCAGGCCAAGTCCCCAGGGGCCAAGCTGGAGGATATCGCGCGCATAGACCGGCAGCAGCGCCGAGGCGCCCGACAGGAGCACGGCGAACAAGTCGAGCGAGATCGCGCCGAGCACGATCTTCTCGCCCCAGATATAGCCGAAGCCGGCAAACAGCGTCTGCATCGTCGGCTTGTCGGTGGCCGTCTGCTGGGCGGGCTTCGGGATGGTGAAGATGAGCAGCCCGGCAGCGAGCATCAGGACCGCGGCGGTGGCGTAGGCGACTTCCGCCGACACGCCGTAGAGCAGGCCGCCGGCGACCGGGCCGACGATGGTCGCCGTCTGCCAGGCCGACGAATTCCAGGCGATCGCGTTGGCGAAATCTTCCTGCGGGACGAGATTGGCGAACAGCGAGGACGAGGCGGGGCCGTAGAAGGCGCGGGCAATGCCGAACATCACCAGCACGGCAAAGATCGGCAGCGGGCTGGTCAGGCCGCGCAGCGTTAAAAGCAGCAGGGCCAAGGCGCAGCCGGCCTCGACCAAAGTCGACAAGGTCATGATCAGGCGGCGGCCGAAGCGGTCGGCGACGACGCCGGTGACCAGGACCAGGAGCAGCGAGGGCAGGAACTGGACGATGCCGACAATGCCGAGGTCGAACGGATCGCGCGTCAAATCATAGACTTGCCAGCCGACGGCGACCGAGACGATCATGGTGGCGAAGGTGGTGAGAAAGCGCGCCGTCCAATAGCTGAGGAACGGGCGGTGCCGAAATGCGGCGTAACGCTGGTCTGGTGACGTTGCTTCGACGGTCATGATCAGAGGGCCCCTTTGCGACAATGGCCGGCGGGGGCACTTCCACGGTGGGCGCTGGTCCGGCCGCAACCCTTTAGCCCAGTTCGTCTTGCCATGCGCGCAAAAAATCAGCCCTGGCGCGAAGAAAATCGGAAATTCCCTGCCCTGGTGAGGGGGCGTTCAGCCTCTCAACGCGGCCGAGATGGCCTCGATCCCGCCGCGCAACTCCGCTTCCGTCGGCCAGCCGAAACCGAGGCGGAAGAAGCGTCTCGGCATCTCGAACCAGTGGCCAGGGCCGACATAGGTGCCGTATTCCTCCAGCAGCCTGGTATAGAACCTGTCGAGGTCGAAGCCGGCATCGACGTTGAGCCGTGGGAAGCCGACAACGCCGCCTTGCGGCCGCACCCAGTCGACGAGAGGCTCGCCGTCGATCCAGGATTGAACGATGTCGCGGCGCCTGGCCATTTCCGGCAGCAGCGAGGCGAGGAAGGTATCACGGCGTTCGAGCGTGGCGCGGGCGATCGCCTCGTCGATGACGCTGCCGCAGATGCCGATCTGCTCCTTGGCGGCGAGGAAGGTTTCCTGCAATTGCGGATCGCGGGTCATCAGCCAGCCGATGCGGATGCCCGGAATGCCGAAGGCCTTGGACAGCGAGCAGGCGCTGATGGCGGCGGGGCTGAGCGAGGCCGCCGACGGCAATCGGGCGCCATAGGAGAGGTCGCGATAGGTCTCGTCGACCAGCAGCCGGCATTTGCGGCTTTCGGCAAGCGCAATCAGCGCGTCGAGGTCGGCGCGTGTCATCATCGTGCCGGTCGGGTTGTGCGGGCAGGTGACGCTGATCAGTCTGGTGTTCGGCCGCAGCTCTGCCTTCACACGGTCGATGTCGATGGCAAAGCCCTCGTCGAAATCGAGATCGATATAGGAGATGGCGCAGCCGATCGCCTTCGGTGTCTCGATATTGGTGGCGTAGTTCGGCCGCACGACCACGAGATGGTTGCCGGCCGACAGAAGCGACGTGGCGATGATGAACAGCGCGCCGGCCGCGCCAGCGGTCACCAGCACATCATCGGACGAAAGACCGCTGTCCTGTCCGGCGATCAGCGCCCGCAGTTCCTTGTCGCCGCGATGCTCGCCATATAGCAGCGTGAGATCGGGCAGCGCGAGACCGATGTCGGAGAGTTTCTGGTCTGCTATCGAGCTTTCGGAAAGGTTGTAGCGGATGCGCTCGTAGCCGTATTCCTCCGGCGCTTCCTTCTCGATCACCATCCTGGCGTAGTTCATGGCCATGTCCCTGGCGGTTCATCGTTTTGCGAAAACGAACCGGGCGTCCTGTTTGAGGCAATTCCGTACCGGAATTGTCTTGGTAGAACGGTATCCAAGCCATAAAAGCAGGAAGCCTGCCAAGGCTGATTCCTCGGCAGGCTTCGCTAAACCATTGGTGCAGGGGCGTTATTTCAGGCCGGGGCCTTGGCCTTCCTGCCCCTTGCAGGCTTCGCCGGCTCCGGTTCGGCCTTGCGGCCGAGGCCGATCGACTTGGCGAGCTGCGAGCGCGAGGCCGCATAGTTGGGAGCGACCATCGGGTAATCCACCGGCAGGCCCCATTTGGTGCGGTAAGCCTCCGGCGTCAGGCCGAAATGCACGCCGATATGGCGCTTCAGCGATTTGAACTTCTTCCCGTCCTCGAGGCAGATGATGTAGTCCGGCGTCACCGAACGCCTGGGATTGACGGCGGGGACCGGCGGGGGCGCCGCGGGCTCCACCGGCTGGCTGATCCCGCCGATCGAAGAGGCAACGCTGGCGATCAGTCCGCCCAGGTCGGAAGCAGGCAGGCGGTTTTTGGCGACATAGGCCGATACGATATGAGCGGTGAGCTCGAGCAGGTCGATTTCCCTGGCTGTGCTGGTGTCCTCGTCCACGTAGTCCCTCCATTTCTGCCGCAAGGTCGCGAAACCGATCCGGTTTTCGCGGTGTAATGTCGAAGCGCTGCGAGCGTTGTTTGCGAATTCGGGAAGCCGCAGGGGCCGCAGGCCGGCGAATTCCTAGTCGGCAAATCTGCGCGGCGCAACGTTTTGTCGCGTCAATACACGCTGTTTTGAACAATTATACTGAAATGTAACTATATCAGACGACCAGCGCCTTGTCGCGCCACAGACGAAATCCACCCTCGAAAGCGCGAGTGTTGTCGCCGCGCCGGGACTTTTCAGGCAATTGATCGAGCTTGTCGACATTGCCGCCGCCGATCACGACATAGTCAGGCTGCAGGGCGGCGCGAAGCCTGTCGACAACGTCAAAAACATATTTGCGCCACTTCTTCTTCCCGTGCTTCACCAGGCCTCGTTCGCCGACATAATCCTCGAAAGTCGACCCCCTTTTGTAGGGCAGATGGGCGAGCTCCATGGGCTGGCCGACATTCTTGATGATCATGGCGGCGCCCAAGCCCGTGCCGAGGCCGAGGAACAGCATGCGGCCGCCGTCATAGCTGCCGATCGCCTGCATCAGCGCGTCGTTGACGAGCTTCACCGGCTTGCCGAAAGCGGCGGTGAAATCATAGCCGTTCCAGCCCTTGCCGAGATTGAAGGGATCGAGCGAGGGCTTATTGTCGCGCACGGGGCCGGGATAACCCATCGAGATGACGTCGTAGTCCAGGCCCTCGGCCAGTTTCCTGACCGACGAGACGACCTGGTCCGGGGTCAGGCTCGGTCCGGACGCGACGCGGCGCATCTCGCCGCCTGCGCTGGAGAGGATCTTCACATGCGAGCCGCCGACATCGACGGTGAGCACGATCGGATCGCCGGTCGCCGCCGCTTTCTTTGCTGCCTTCGCCATCCCGTCCTCCCCGAAAATTATTTGCTCGGATTGATCCAGCCATCGGGTGGGCCGAAGCCGTTCATGGCATCGGCAGGTCCCCAGGTTTTCGGCGCGTAGATCTGCGGCGCCGTGGTGTCGCCGAGCACCGGACCGACGATGCGCCAGGCAAGCTCGGCCGCGTCCTGCCGGGTGAAGAGCTGGCCGTTGCCGTTCATGGCGTCGCCGATCAGCCGCTCATAGGGCGGCATGTCGCCCTTGGTGTCGTCGAGCGCGGTCAGCTCCACCTGCTCGCCGATCATGTCGTCGCCGGCGACCTTGCGCTGGGCGCCGATCGAGATCGCCACCTGCGGGTCGATGCGGAAGCGCACATAATTGGCGTCGCCTGGCTTGATCGGGTCGAAGACGTCGAGCGGCGGCCGCTTCATACGCACAACCACCTCGGTGGCGTGCACCGGCATGTTCTTGCCGGCGCGGATGAAGAAAGGCACGTCCCGCCAGCGCCAGGTGTCGACGAAGAAGCGCACCGCGGCGAAGGTCTCGACCGGCGAGTTGGGCCTGACGCCCGGCTCGGCCAGATAGCCGTCGAACTGGCCGCGCACGACATCGTCCTTGGTCAGCGTGCGGATGGCGCGCAGCACTTGCACCTTCTCGTCGATCAGGTCGTCGGCCGAGCGGCCGACCGGCGGCTCCATGGCCAAAAGCAACAGGATGTTGAGCAGGTGGTTCTCGATGACATCGCGGATGCAGCCGACATCGTCATAGAATTTGCCGCGGCCCTCGATGCCGAAATCCTCGGCCATGGTGATCTGCACGCTCTCGACGAAATTGCGGTTCCAGATCGGCTCGAGGAAGGAGTTGGCGAAGCGGAAATAGAGCAGGTTCTGGATCGCTTCCTTGCCGAGGTAATGATCGATGCGGAAGATCGACTGCTCGTCGAACACCAGATGCAGCACCCGGTTGAGCCAGCGCGCCGACTGCAGGTCGTGGCCGAACGGCTTTTCCACCATCAGCCGCGCGCCGCGCGCGGTGCCGGACTGCTCCAGCCCTTGCACGACCGTTTCGAACATGGTCGGGGGAACGGCCATGTAGTGCAGCGGCCGCTGCGCGGAACCCAGCGCCGTCTTCAGCTTCTCGAAGGTCGCGCCGTCGCAGTAGTCGCCGCTGACATAGCGCAGCAGCGAGGCGAGCTTGGAAAAGACCTTGTCGTCGACACGGCCAAGCGCGGTGACGATGCCGTCACGCGCACGGTCCACCAGCTTGGGGAGTTCCCAAGGCTCGAAGGCGACGCCGATCACCGGCTCGCTCAGCGTGCCCTTGGCGACCATCTGGTAGAGCGCCGGGAAAATCTTCTTGTGCGCAAGGTCGCCGGTCGCTCCGAAAAGCACCAGCGTGTCGGACCTCTCCTGGCTCATGCAGTCTCTCCCCTCACGCGCCGGTCTTCGGCTTCTCGACATGGCCGCCGAAGGCATAGCGCATGGCGGACAGAAGCTTGTCGGCGAATTGCGATTCGCCTTGCGAGGAGAAGCGGTCGAACAGCGCCGAGGACAGCACCGGCGCCGGGACGCCGGTGTCTATCGCCGCTTTGAGCGTCCAGCGGCCTTCGCCGGAATCGGAAACACGGCCGCCGAACTGGGCAAGCGCCGGATCGTTCTTCAGCGCGCCGGCGGTGAGATCGAGCAGCCAGGAGCCGATGACGCTGCCGTGCCGCCAGACCTCGGCGACCTGCGGCAGGTCGATGTCGAACTGATAGTATTGCGGATTTTCCAGCGGGCTGGTCTCGGCGTCCGCTATCCTGGACCGCTTGCCGGCATTGGCCGACTTCAGGATGTTCATGCCTTCGGCATAGGCGGCCATGACGCCATATTCGATGCCGTTATGCACCATCTTGACGAAGTGACCGGCGCCGCTCGGTCCACAATGGAGATAGCCGAAGGGCGCGGTGCCGGCATCCTTGGGCGGGTTGGCGCCCGCATCGGCGCCCGGTGCCAGCGTGGCGAAGACCGAATCGAGATGCTTCACAGCGTCATCGGGGCCGCCGATCATCAGGCAGTAGCCGCGCTCCAGGCCCCAGACGCCGCCGCTGGTGCCGACATCGACGAAGTTGATGCCCTTAACCGCCAGCTTGGCCGCCTGGTCGACGGCATCATGGTAATAGGAATTGCCGCCGTCGATGATGATGTCGCCCGGCTCCATCAGCGCCGCCACCTGGTCGACGATCCTGCCGGTGATCGCGGCCGGCAGCATCAGCCAGGCGCAGCGCGGCTTGGCGAGCTTGCCGACGAACTCCTCCAGCGAGGCGGCACCGACCGCGCCGTCCTTGACCCTGCCGGCGACGCTTGCCGAATTGATGTCGTAGACGACGCATTCATGGCCGTCGCGCATCAGGCGCCGCACCATGTTGGCGCCCATCCTGCCCAGTCCCATCATTCCGATCTGCATGGTTTCATCCCGATTGCTTGAGGAAGCAGAAGTACAATGGCCCTGCCGGATCACGATTGAGCGTCAATGCCGACGCTGAAGTCGACATTCTCCCAACGCATCGCCTCGGGCCAGAAAAAAGTGAAGACGATGGTGGTTCCCGGCTGCAGGCGGCTGACGGGCACATCCACCAGATGAATGCCGAACGCATTCTCGGTTGTCTTGCTGTCCTGCACGGTCAGCCATTTGTCGCTGCTCCAATGGACGACGCCGGGCGCCGACAATTCGACGCGCAGCGCCTTGCCGGCCGGAATGGAGCGGATCTTGTTGTTGAAGCGCCAGATCCGCAGTGGCGAGACCGTCTTGCCCTTAATGTAGCGTTCGACGCCCTGCGGCGGCAGGTCGAAGACGGCGCCGTCGCGCAGCGAGCGCAACAGCTTGATGTGCTCGGCATGCGCCCAGACCAGCGGCATGGCGCTGCCGGACGGTTTGC
Organism: Mesorhizobium sp. B2-7-2; assembly: GCF_006440775.1. GTDB lineage: Bacteria > Pseudomonadota > Alphaproteobacteria > Rhizobiales > Rhizobiaceae > Mesorhizobium. The sequence goes on from NZ_VFTZ01000025.1 coordinate 38,297, forward strand.
CCAGCCACAGTTCGCGGTCGGGCATGTCCGGGCGATCCCAGACCTGCTCCGGCAGGAGGCCGCCGACGCCGGCCGAACGTTCGAAAGTCTCAAGCAGTTGCGCCGCCCTGTCCCTGCGGCCGGCGGCCAGCTCGTAATGGGCGCGCTCGCCGGCAAGCAGCGGCCACGGCCGCCCCCGGCCGGTGCCGTCGAAAGGCGCGCCATCCTCGTGCTCGCCATAGCCATCGCCGGTATAGCGGTACCAAAGCGGGCCTTGCGGCAGGTCGCAGCGCAGCTCGGCGTCGATCGCCTTGACGGTGTTGAGGATGCGCGGGTCGTCCGCGGCCCTCAGCCCGAAGCGGACCAGCGCCAGGGCATCCGGGCTGATGATCGCCTCGGCGGGCTTGTCGGTGTCGCCCGGCGGCCGGTTCTTGATCGGCACGAAGCCGTCCTTCGGAGACGCGGCGCCACCATTGTCGGGCGGCGCGATGCGGACATAATAGCCGTCGGTTCCCGCCCTGGCGCTTGCCTGCGTGCCGGTTACATAGGTCCAGCGCTCGACCTGGTCGTTCCAGCAATCGGCGGTCTCGCGCAGATAGTTTGCCGGCTCATTTTTGCCGCAGATTTCCAGCATGTCAGCGGCGGCGAGCAGGCCCGCTATTTCCACGGCTAGCGTGAACGGGCTGTAGCCGGCGTCCTCCTCCCAGCGGTCCTCGCCGGTGACCGGACCGTTGCGCACGACATAGGCGGCGGCGTTCTCGATCATCGCCAGGAAGTCGGCGAGCTTCGACTGCGGCAAGTGGCCGGCGCGGCGCAAGGCATCGGCAAGCAGCAGCGGAAAGGCGCATTCATCCATCTGGATGCCGGGCCAATAGGCGGTGCCGTCGGACCAGCAATTTTGCGGCCAGTGGCCGTCCGGCTGCTGGATCGAGCGCAGATAGGCGAGGATCTGCAGCGCCTGCCTGCCATCTCCGGCCGCCAGGAAGCCACCCGCCGTCTCGACCAGGTCGCGCGGCCAGATGAGGTGATAGCCGCCGAGGTCGTCGTCGCCCTTGTTGAAACCCCAGGGGATCGACAGGCTGGCGACGGCGGCGCCGGGCCTGGCTACCGACAGATGCGTCGCCAGCACTGCGGTGCTGACGCGGTAGGTGTTCAAACCCGAGGCAGCGTGGCGGTCGAGCTTTTCCAACCCTGCCTGGAATATCCGCCAGTTGTCGGCATAGGTCTTCGCGGCCGGCTCGAAACCCTGTTGCAGGCTTGCAAGCGCAAGATCGGCGGCTTCCCGGGGCGAAGCGCCGAAGCCGAGCGCCAGCAAGGCAACCGTCTTGCCGGCCGAAAAGCCGATCTCGCCGGTCAGCGCGACATTGCCGTTTTCGGTTGTATGACAGGAAGGATCGAGCGCGCCGTTATCGTGCAGTTGCCGCCAGCCGTCGGAAAAGCCGACATAGCCGGCCGAGCAGGCGCCCCAAGGCAAAGAGGAGGCGAGCGCCAGCGAGACACCGCGCCCTGTGGCGAAGAGAAGACGCTGCCCCTTGTGCTCGCCGATCCAGGCCGTGTTGCCCATGCCGGCGTTGACGAGGTGCGGCGCAAGCAGCGCGTAGACGCGATAATCAGCCCCCGTGCCCTTCATCGCGCTGAAATGCACTTCCTGCAGCAGCACGGGTCGTTTCGAATCCGTGACGATGCGCTTCTCGATCCGGTAAGCGCCGTCGGAGGCGATGTTGGTCAGCCGGTAGCCAGGCACCCCGTCCTCGAAAGGGTCGACGGTGTGGGCCGCATCGCGCTTCTCCTCGGAAAAATAACCGTCAGGGCCGGTTACGATCAGCCCTAGGTCGCGCGTGCAGGCGCTGTCGAGGTGCGGGTAATAGATTTCGTTCAGGATGCCGTGGCTGGTGGTGAACCAGAGCGGGCTTTTTGCCGAAAGCGCGGTTCCGACGCCACTCTTGGCACTTGACGTCCAGCGCGCCGGAATTCCGGGCGCGCCTTTAGAAACGGTCGGCGTCACTGCCATGCATTGGCCTCCTGCCGCGTTCCTAGACCAGGAGTCGCCGTCTTTTCAATCGTCGCACCGCAAGTTGATCGGGCAGTGCCAATGCTTTGGAGTTGACAGCTTGCGGTTCCTCTGAATTTGTCTGACAATAGATAAAAAACAGAGATTTCGGGTTAGTAGCAGCAACCTCGGGAGGAACCGACATGAAGAAACTGCTCGTATTGAGTGCATTCGCGGCGATGCTCGCCTCGGGCACCGCGCTTGCCGACACCAGCGGCAAGAAGATCGCCTTCTCCAACAATTATGCCGGCAATTCCTGGCGCCAGGCGATGCTCGACAGCTATGCGATCGTCACCAAGAAGGCGGTCGACGACAAGATTGTCGCCGCGGCCGATGTCTTCACCACCGCCGACAAGGAAGTGCCGACCCAGGCCGCCCAGGTGCAGAACCTGATCCTGCAGGGCTATGACGCCATCGTCATCAACGCGGCCTCGCCCGATGCGCTCAATGGCGCCATCAAACAGGCCTGCGACGCCGGTATTGTGGTCGTCTCCTTCGACGGCACCGTGACCGAGCCCTGCGCCTATCGCGTCGTCGTCGACTTCAAGGACATGGGCAAGCAGGAAGTCGAGCAGATGGCCAAATTCCAGCCCAAGGGCGGCAATCTGCTGGAAATCCGCGGTCTCGCCGGCACCTCGATCGACGATGCCATCCATGCCGGCATCCTCGAAGGCGTCGCCGCCCATCCGGAGTTCAAGATCGTCGGTTCGGTGACGGGCGACTGGGACCAGACGACGGCGCAGAAGGCGGTGGCGACCATCCTGCCGTCGCTGCCGGATGTCGTCGGCATCGTCGACCAGGGCGGCGACGGCTATGGTGCCGCCCAAGCCTTCGCCGCGGCCGGCAAGCCGCGTCCGACCATCATCATGGGCAACCGGCAGGACGAGCTGAAGTGGTGGAAGGAGCAGAAGGAGAAGGACGGCTACAAGACCTGGTCGGCCTCGATCGCGCCCGGCGTGTCGACGCTGGCCTTCTGGGTGGCGCAGCAGGTGCTCGACGGACGCAAGGACATTCCGCACGACCTCCTGGTGCCCTATCTCGCTTTCACCCAGGACGATTTCGAGGCCGCGCTGCCGAAGATCAAGGAAGGCGGCGTCGCCACGCACGAATACACGCAGGAAGACGCCATCGCCGCCATCAAGGCCAACATCAAGCAATAGCGGCGGGGCGTTGCTGCCTGCATCGCCAACCGGGTAAAAGTTGAGGATGCTCCAGGCTATTGCAGACATCGTCAAACTGGACGGCGCCGAAAAGCATTTCGGCGCCGTCCGGGCGCTTAACGGCGTCGACTTCCATGTCGGCGCCGGCGAATGCGTCGGGCTGGTCGGGCATAACGGCGCCGGCAAGTCGACGCTCATGCATATGGTGGCCGGCACGCTGCGGCCGGATGGCGGGCAGATCGCCGTGCGCGGCAATCAGGAAGCAAGCTATTCGGTGGCGCGCGCGCTCGAGCTCGGCATACGCTGCGTCTTCCAGGAGCTGTCGCTCTGCCCCAATCTCAGCGTCGCCGAGAATACCCGCATCAACCACCCTGCGCTCACCGGTTTCGGCTGGCGGCGCCGGGCCGCCGACCTCATCCGCGCCAAGCTGAACGAGATATTTCCGGACCACGGCATCTCGGCGGATGACATCGCCGGCGACCTCTCGATCGGCAGGCGGCAGATGGTCGAGGTGGCGCGCGCCTTCACGCTGACCCGCGAGCCGCTGCATCTGGTCATCCTCGACGAGCCGACCTCCTCGCTCGACGCGCATACGGCGGGCCAGCTGCTTTCGTTCGTGCGCCGCTTCGTGGCGGCCGGCGGCAGCTGTATCCTGATCTCGCATGTGCTGGGCGAGGTGCTGCAGAACGCCGACCGCATCGTGGTGATGCGCGACGGCAAGGTGGTCGCGGCCGATGCCGCGAGCGCGTTCGACCGCGACAGGCTGGTCGCGGCCATGGGCGGCGCCGAGGGACATCACAAAGCCGCCGCCGAGGCCCGCAAGACCGAGCCAGGAGCGCTCAGGGTGCGGGCACGCCCGGCCAGGCAGCAGGACGGCAAGGAGCTTGTCGCGCGCGCAGGCGAGATCATCGGTCTCGCGGGACTTGCCGGCCACGGCCAGACGGATCTTTTGCTGGCGATCTTCTCGGCCGCCTCGCGCGCCAGGGCCGGCATCGAGGTTACGGCGCCGGTGGCGCTGGTCGCCGGCGACCGCCAGTCGGACGGCATCTTTTCGCAGTGGTCGATCGCGCAGAACATCGGCATCCGCTCGCTGGCGCGGCTGCGCAGCGGTGTGCTGATCTCGCCGCAGCGCGAGGCCGAGCTTGCCGAGGCCTGGAAGAAGAAGATCGGCATCCGCACGCCCGACATGAACAACAACATCTATTCGCTGTCGGGGGGCAACCAGCAGAAGGCGCTGTTTGCCCGCGCGCTCGGTTCCGACGCCGAGATCGTGCTGATGGACGATCCGATGCGTGGCGTCGATATCGGCACCAAGCTGGAAGTCTACGACCTGGTGCGCGAGGAGGCTGCCAAGGGCCGGACCTTCCTCTGGTACACGACCGAGACCGAAGAGCTCGACAATTGCGACCATGTCTATGTCTTCAAGAACGGCCGTATCGTCGCCAATCTGCGGCGCGACGAGCTGACGGAGGAAAAGATCATCCAATCCTCGTTCGGCGATGCGGCCTGAGATGACAGCGATCGCTCCCGGCACCGTTCCGAAAGCTTCGCCGCGCGGCAGCGCCGCCCGGGCGCGCATGCTGCGCGGCCTTTTGCCGGCTTTGTCGCTGGCACTGGTGCTGATTGCGATTGCCTGGCTCAACCCGCGCGCCATCAGCTATTTCGGCTTCAACCTGATGCTCAACCTGGCGATCCCGATCGCGCTGGCGACGATCGCGCAGATGTTCGTCATCGCCGGCAACGAGCTCGATCTGTCGATAGGAACGTTCGTTGGATTCGTCGGCTGCGTCACCGCAACCTGGCTGAGGGACGCGCCGCTCATCGGCATTCTCGTGCTCATCGGCTCGATCGGCGTTTATGCATTGCTCGGCGCGCTGATCCACCTGCGCAATTTGCCTTCGATCGTGGTGACGCTCGGCATGAGCTTCGTCTGGCAGGGGCTTGCGATCCTGGTCCTGCCCAAGCCCGGCGGCAAGGCGCCGGACTGGCTGCTGTCGATCATGTCCTTCAAGCCGCCTTACGTCCCGTTCCCGATCCTTGCCGCGCTGCTGATTGCCGCCGTCGTGCATTTCGGCCTGATGCGCACGTCCTACGGCGTCATCCTGCGCGGCTCAGGCGGGAACGCCGCGGCACTGCGGCGCGCCGGCTGGTCGCTGCTCAAGACCAAGATCGTGCTGTTCGCGCTGACCGGCCTGTTCGGCGTGCTCTCCGGCATGGCGCTGATCGGCATCACCACGTCGGCCGACGCCAATATCGGCAATGGCTATACGCTGCTTTCGATCGCCGGCGTCATTCTCGGCGGCGGCGAGTTCGTCGGCGGCAGGGTGTCGCCGATCGGCGCCGTCCTCGGCGCGCTGACGCTGGCCTTGGCCGCCTCGCCGCTCTTGACCTTCATGCACATCCCGCCCGACTGGCAGGTGGCCGCCAACGGCGCGATCCTGATCATCGTGCTGGCGGCGCGGGTGCTGATCAGCCGCAGGGAGCGGTGAGCGATGACCTCAGTGCGGACGCTGCTTGAAAAACCCTGGATCTGGTCGTTCGTCGGCGCTCTGGTCGTCTGGCTGGCGACGATTGCCTTCACCGGCGGCTATGGCGCCGGCGGCATGGTCACGGCAGCGCTTTCGCTCGCCGTCTTCACCGTCATCGTCGGCGTCGGCCAGATGTTCGTCATTACGCTGGGGCCCGGCAATGTCGACCTGTCGCTGCCGGCCAATATCGGGCTGGCAAGCGCGGTCGCCATGAAGGTGATGGGCGGCAGCGATGCCATGATCGTCGTCGGTCTGCTTGCCGCACTTGCCTGCGGCGCCGCGATCGGCGCGATCAACTATCTGCTGATCTGGGCGCTGCGCATCCCGCCGATCATCGCGACGTTGTCGGCGAGCTTCATCATCCAGTCGGTCGACATCAGCTATGGCCGCGGCCTGCAGATCAAGCCGCCGCCGGGCTTCGCCGACTTCACCAACTGGCAGGTGCTGGGCATTCCGGTGCTGGCGATGCTGACGGTGGTCTTCACTATCGGCGCCGCGCTGGCGCTGCAGCGCATGATCTACGGCCGCTCGGTGCTGGCGATCGGCCAGAACATCCGCGCCGCATGGCTGGCCGGCGTCCATGTCGGCCGCATCCGCTTCCTCACCTACACGCTGTGCGGCGCGCTCGGCGGCATCGACGGGGCGCTGCTTGCCGGCTATTTCCGCGGCGCCAATGTCGATATCGGCAACGAATATCTGCTCGCCTCGATCGCGGTCGTGGTCATCGGCGGCACCTCGGTCGCCGGCGGCAAGGCCAATGTGCCGGGCGTCTGGGGCGCCGGCCTGTTCCTGGTGCTCCTGCTCACCATGCTCAACACGTTCGGCGTCAGCGCCGGCGTGCGGCTGGTGCTGACGGGGCTGATCATCGTCGGGGTGATCACGGCGGCCGGCGGCGAGAAGGCCGTTCGGTAGCCTTTACTTGGCTGCCTTGGCCCGGGCGATCGCGTCGACGATCATCTTCTTGGCATATTTGGAATCGTGCCAGCCCTCGATCTTGACCCATTTGCCGGGCTCGAGATCCTTGTAGTGCTCGAAGAAGTGCTGCACCTGCTGGCGCGTGATCTCGGGCAGATGCGTGTATTCGGTGACGTTCTCGTAACGCAGCGTCAGCTTGGGCGAGGGGACGGCGATCACCTTCTCGTCTTGGCCGGCATTGTCTTCCATGATCAAGACGCCGATCGGCCGCACGTTGATGACGCAGCCCGGCACCAGCGCGCGGGTGTTGCAGACCAGGACGTCGATCGGGTCGCCGTCGCCCGACAGCGTGTGCGGCACGAAGCCGTAATTGCCGGGATAGCGCATCGAGGTGTGCAGGAAGCGGTCGACGAACAGGGTGCCGGCCTCCTTGTCCATTTCGTATTTGATCGGCTCGCCGCCGATCGGCACCTCGATGATGACGTTGACGTCCTCAGGCGGGTTCTTTCCGGTGGGCACGGCTTCGATACGCATGGCAAAATCCCTCTCTCGATTGCAAGACCGATAGCGGGCGAAACGTCATGGTGCAATGCGCCGAATGGCACTGAACGCTGATGGAAGCGCACAGTTTGTGATGGCGTGTAACTTAGGATGTGTCGAGATTCAGGTGATGCCGGCCTGCGAACGACGGCTTCCTGCGCTTCCGGTGCTCACGTACTTTAGTACGCTCCGCTCCGGCCTTCGCCGGCCGAAGCCCTCATAAGTGTCTCCGCTCTATAAAGGCTACGGCCGGCGTAGGCCGGTTCTCGGAAGCCGTCGTTCTCGACTCGGCCTGACCTGAATCTCGACATATCCTGGACGACGTCAGTCATTCCAGACGAAAGCCACTTTCTTGAGCGCCTTCTGCTCGAAGACCTCGACGCCTTCGGCGATATCGCGGCCGCCATTGCCGGCGTAGAAGGCCAGGGCGTTGTGATTGTCCTCCAGCGCCCAGACCACCAGGCCGCGCAGGCCGTGGTCGGCGAGCCGGGCCTTGGCCGCCTTGAACAGCCGGCTGCCGAGCCCGAGGCCCTGATATTCCGGACGCAGATAGAGCTCGTAGATCTCGCCCTGCTGGCGGAGCTCGCGAGCACGGTTCTTGCCGATCGTGGCATAGCCGGCGACCGTTCCGCCGATCTCGACGACCAGCACGGTGGCGGCGCGGCGAATCGCGTTGGCCCACCAGTCGACGCCGCGGCGGTTGATCATCGAGGTCAACGTGCGGTGCGGGATGATGCCGGAATAGGCGCCGCGCCAGGCCTGCTGGTGCACCTCGGCGATGGCGCTCGCGTCGCGCGGCTCTGCCTTCCGGATGTCGATCGTCAGCGTGTTCATGATTGGTTAACCATAAACCCGCATCGCCGGATTGCAAAGAGTCCGCCAACACACCTCCTCGCTTTCGCACAGGCGAAAGATGGGCGCGCCGACGAGGCGCCTAGAGCCGGATGTCGCCCGAAAACCACCTCACACTTTTCGGCATCATGCTCTAGTTCCCCGACACAGGGATTTTGAAAGGTTGCGGGTTTGTCTTGGCGTAAGATTTTCCACTCATTTCCGTGTAATCAGCGCAAACGTCGCCCCAACGTCGTCATTCTATGGCGGAGCAAGGAGCGAAGCGACGCGCGCAGACCATAGAATCCATGCCGCGACTTGGAAGCGCCGCCACGGTGCAGAATTTTACTCCGTTGCACCCCTTGGCGAAGGTAATGGCATGGATTCCAGGGTCTTCGCGATGGAGCTTCGCTCCTGCTCCGCCCTGGAATGACGATCGCGATGGGCGTTTCGGCCAATCTCCAACGCGTGCCACCTGCCAACGCAAAACAGAGTTGACCGAAGCCGACCGGTCAAAATCCTTGTGCAGTGCCACCAGTCAGATTTCGACGAGATGATCGTCGAGCTCGTTGGTGTCGTCTTCGGTGACCGGGAAATGCTCGGCGAGCACCGCGCCCACCGTGCCGATAGCCTTCACGAAACCGTCGGCCAGCCGGTCGTCGCCGGCATGTTTGGTCAGGTCGCCCACCACGCCGTCCCAGACATGCTGGCCGACCTTGGCGTCGATGCCGGAGTCGGCGACGACCTCGGCATAGCGCTCGGCAACGGAGACGAAGATGAGCACGCCGGTGCGCGCGCTCGTGCGGTGGACGTTGCGGGCCAGGAACTGCTTCATCGCATTGGCGTGCGCCGCCTGATAGCGCAGCCTTCTCGGCACGAAATGAATGCGCAAGGTAGGCAGGAACCAGAGCAGGGCGAGCACCGAGGCCAGCGCCAGCGCTTGCGCCAGCACGAAATGCGGCAGCCGGATGGACAGCCACCAGGCTTCCAGCCCATAGGCGACGGCGAGGCTGGCGACGAACACGCCGATCGTCGTCGTGAACGCGGCCGGAAAGAAGTAGCCGTCGCTGGCCCGAGCGACGACGCAGTAGATCTCGCCGTCGGTCTTCAACTCGGCGGTGCGGATCGCCTCGGCGATGCGGTCATGGTCCTCGGCGCTGATCGGTCGCGTTGCCATGATGCCTCACCAGCTTCCCGAGGAGCCGCCGCCGCCCGACGAGCCGCCGCCGCCTGAAAATCCGCCACCGCCGCCTCCCGAGGACCAGCCACTGCCGCCGGACGACCAGCCGCCCGAGGAAGAGCGCCGGTTCTGATTGAAGGTCATGCCGAGCCAGCGATAGCGGCCGGGCCCGATCTTCTGGCCGAAGATCGGCGGCAGCACCGTCATCGCGATGCCGCTGAAGAAGATAAGCGCCCAGATGGCGATGAAGATGGCGAAGAACAGGTCGTCGGAGTTGAACGGCGCCTGCTCGTTGCGCTTGCCGCGCGCTTCCAGCTCCTCCGGATTGCCCTCCAGGACCATGATCATGTCGTCGACGGCCTTGGTGATGCCGCCGGAGAAATCGCCGGCGCGGAAGGCCGGCACCATGTCGTTCTCGATGATCAGCTTGGTGTGCAGGTCGGTCAGCGTGCCTTCCAGGCCGTAGCCGACCTCGATGCGCATCTTGCGGTCGTTGGGCGCCACCAAGAGCAGCACGCCGTTGTTTTCCTTGGCCTGGCCGAGCTTCCAGAAGCGGAACAGCCGGTTGGCATAAGGTTCGATCTCCTCGCCGCCAAGGCTGGTAACGGTGGCGACGACGATCTGGTCCGAGCCCTTGGTTTCGAAGTCCGCGAGCTTTTGCGTCAGCGCCGCGCGCGTGCCGGCATCGATGATGCCGGCATTGTCGACGACACGGCCGGTAAGCGCGGGAAGGTCGGCGGCGAGGGCGGCGAGGGGGAGGAGGAAGAGGGCGGCAAGAAGGACAAGCAATGAGAGGTAGGCGTTCTGTCGCCCCCCTCTCTGTCCTGCCGGACATCTCCCCCTCAAGGGGGGAGATTGGATGTCACGCCGGCCTTCGCTAATCTTCAGCATCGAAGGGAGGGCGAGGTTGCCGAAACTGCCAATCTCCCCCCTTGAGGGGGAGATGTCCGGTAGGACAGAGAGGGGGGTGACGGAACTCAAGGCTGGCTCGATAAGCTAAGACGCCGGCTCACCCGCCCTGCTTCGTGCTCGTGCCGAAATCGACCTTCGGCACCTGCATCTTGTCTTCCTCGACGGTGAAGTTCGCAAACGGCTCGTTGCCGCGGAACCAGAAGGTCGCCCACAGCACCGAGGGGAAGGTCCTCAGCGTCAGATTATAGTCCCTGACCGCCTGGATATAGTCGCGCCGCGCCACCGCGATGCGGTTCTCGGTGCCTTCGAGCTGCGCCTGCAACGCGAGAAAATTCTGGTTCGCCTTGAGGTCGGGATAGGCTTCCGACACCGCGATCAGCCGCGACAGCGCGCTGGTCAGCCCGGCCTGCGCATCCTGGAACTTCTTCAGCGCCTCGGGGTCTTTCAGCGTCTCCGGCGTCACCGTGATCTGCGTTGCCTTGGCGCGCGCCTGGACGACCGCGTCGAGCGTATCTTTTTCATGCGAGGCATAGCCCTTCACCGTCTCGACCAGGTTCGGGATCAGGTCGGAACGGCGCTGATATTGGTTGAGCACCTCGCTCCAGGCCGCATGCGCGTTCTCTTCCGCCGTCGGAATGGTGTTGTAACCGCAGCCGGCAAGCAGCGGCAGCACGAAAACCATCATCAGGAAGGCGGCAAGGCTGCGGAAGGGGGAGGCTAGTGAGAGGCGCTCGGCAATCATGATTGGTCCCTCGACAGAAGTTGCACGCGAAGCATTACCACAATCCACGCGCAAGGAAATGTCCGGCTGACGACGCCGATTCCAGCTCTGGCGCGAGCCCCTGTGAATGGTCGAGCCAACAGGTTTCCATCTCCTTGTTCGACGCAATTCCGGCCGGAAGGCTACGGCGAAGTCGCCGAGCCTAAACGCTTCGCACTTTTCCTGGAGTTGCTCTAAAGTCCGGGCAGGAAAGGGCAATTGCCATGGCCCAGCGCCGGGACGACGAGACCGAATCACGCCGCATCCTCGAACGCGTGGCGCGCGAGACGGCGCCGGGCGGCGCGTCGTTCATCGTCCGCACGGCGAAGGATGCGCGCGACCGCGTGACCGCCGCCGATACCGACCGCACCGATCCCATCGAATATTGGGGAACCCGCATTGGCCGAACGCTCGGCTTCATCATTGCCATTGGGCTATTGGCCTGGCTGGTGTATGCCGCCACGCGTGGCGGCTAGGAACAGATTTCCATGAATGCAGAAAAAATCGACGCGCCGCGCGCGGTCATCGTCATCTCCAGCCATGTCGCCCGCGGCTCGGTCGGCAACCGCGCCGCCGTCTTCGCGCTGGAGACGCTGGGCTTCCCGGTCTGGGCGGTGCCGACCGTCATCCTGCCCTGGCATCCGGGCCACAGCCGGGCCACGCGCATCGTTCCGCCGCTCGATCAGTTCAAGGCGCTGATGGCCGATCTCGAGCGCGCGCCCTGGCTGGGCGAGGTGAGGGCCGTGCTGTCGGGCTATCTCGGCGAGGCCGGCCAGGCCGACGCGGTCGCCTCACTGGTCGCCGCCGTCAAGGAAAAGACGCCGAACGCGCTTTATATCTGCGACCCGGTGATGGGCGATTCGGGCGGGCTCTACGTGCCCGAGCCGACGGCCGTCGCCATGCGCGACAAATTGATGCCGATCGCTGATATCGCGACGCCCAACCGCTACGAGCTGGAATGGATGGCGGGCGCGCCGCTGCCCGACATCAAGGCGGTGACGGCGGCGGCACTTCATGCCGGCCCTTCGACCATGCTGGTGACCTCGGCGCCCGCCATGATGATGGGCGGCACCGGCAATTTCCTGCTCGACGGCAGCCAGGCGCTGCTTGCCGAGCACCGCGTGATCGAGAAGCCGCCGAACGGGCTGGGCGATCTGACGGCGGCCGTCTATCTGGCGCGCGTTCTCTCCGGCCAGCCGCCGGTCAAGGCGCTGCAGTCGACCACCGCTGCCGTCTACGAGATCCTCGCTCGCACCGCGAAGCGCGGCGGCGACGAGCTGCAACTCGAAACCGACGCGCAGAGCCTGTCGCACCCCATGGCCATGGTGCAGCTGCGCCATCTCCTGCATCCCGGGAGGGACAAGCGGGCGTGAAGCTCGCAGGCGTCGATGGCTGCAAGGCCGGCTGGATCGCCGTCCACCGCGAAGCGGACGCCGCGCCGTCGGTCTCGGTCTTCCCGAGCTTCCAGGCGCTGCTCGACGCGCTGCCGGATGCAACGATCGCCGTCGACATGCCGATCGGCCTGCCGGATTTTGCGAGCAGAGGCGGCCGCGGGCCGGAAGCGTTGGTGCGGCCTCTGCTCGGGGCGCGGCAATCCAGCGTGTTCGCCATCCCCTCGCGGGCGGCACTCTATGCCGATACCAGCGACTTCACCACGATCGAGGCCTGGTATGCGGCGCATCGGCTGGCAAGCGCGACGGCATTGGCAACGTCGGATCCGCCGCGCGGCGTTTCCATCCAGGCCTTCGGCATCTTTTCGAAGATCCGCGAGATCGATCAGCTGTTGATCACGCGACCGGAGTTGTGCAGCCGCATCTTCGAATCGCATCCGGAAGTGGCGTTCTGCCGGCTGAATGGCGGCACGGCGATGGCCTTGCCGAAGAAGATCAAGGGAGCGGTCAACCCGGCCGGCATGGAGGAGCGCAAGGCGCTGCTTTGCCGGCACGGCTACAAGAAGGATTTTCTCGACCAGGCGCCGCCGCGCGGCGCGGCGAGCGACGACTTCCTCGACGCCGCGGCCATGATGCTGATTGCCGAGCGCATCGCCAGCGGCGAGGCAAAACCTTCTCCAGATCCGCCATTGACCGATCGTTTCGGCATTCCCGTTGCGATCTGGGCGTGACGAAGCCATGAATGCCGCATCGCGATTGCGACGGGCTCATCCGCAATTCGGCATTGCTCGCGACCGACTTTTGCCGCTAGAGGCTTTCCCAGACTTCAGGCAGACACCGCTCGAACACCCACATTCGTGCGCATCCAACCCGGAAAGGGCCCAGACGCCGCCCATGCCTCACCTCCCCGAGCACCTCCTCGCCGGCTATCGCAACTTCATGGCCGGCCGCTATCCCTCGGAAAGCGACCGCTATCGCTCGCTGGCGCGCGAAGGCCAGGCGCCTGAAACGATGATCGTCGCCTGCTGCGATTCCCGCTCAGCCCCGGAGGCGATCTTCGACGCCGGCCCCGGCGAGCTCTTCGTGCTGCGCAATGTCGCCAATCTGGTGCCGCCCTATGAGCCGGACGGCGAATATCACTCGACATCGGCCGCGCTGGAATTCGCCGTGCAGAGCCTGAAGGTCAAGAACATCGTGGTGATGGGCCACGGCCGCTGCGGCGGCATCCGTGCCGCTCTCGACACCAATTCCTCGCCGCTGTCGCCTGGCGACTTCATCGGCAAATGGATGAGCCTGATCGCGCCGGCCGCCGAGACGGTGGCCTCCAGTACCATGATGACGGCGACCGAGCGCCAGACGGCGCTGGAACGCATTTCCATCCGCTATTCGATCGCCAATTTGAGGACCTTCCCTTGCGTCTCGATCCTGGAAGGCAAGGGACGGCTCTCGCTGCACGGCGCCTGGTTCGACATCTCGACCGGGGAGCTTTGGGTGATGAACAAGGAAACCGGCGATTTCGAGCGGCCCGAGCTGTAACGGAGGGGCGATGCACCGGACCTGGCGGAGGTTCCTTCTCGCGGCGGCGCTGCTCATGTCCACGGTCGCGCGTGCCAGCGCCGACGACGGCGCCATCATCGACCGCTGGTATTCGGCGCTGCTGGCCGCCGACAGGACCGAGCTTTCCGAATTGCTTGCCGACGACGTGCGCATGAAGCTGGACGATATCGGCGTCGTGCAGACCAAGCAGGATTTCATCGCCTCGATCGACGAATGGCAGGGCGCGGTGGCGGGCGCCGCGATCCGTCATCGCATCGAAAAGAGCGAGAACGGCGAGACCACGGTGCTCGCCTGCTACGACTTCCCCAGCAACGACATGCTGATGCGCGAGACTTTTGCCATCGCCGGCGGCCGCATCGTCGCCAGCACCCAGACGGCGGTGGCGCAGGACTGCAGCGCCTATTAGTGTTTGCGTTGGCAGGCGCATGCCTTGGCGATTGGCCGTAACGCCCGTCTGTTCGTCATCCACGGGCGGAGCAAGGAGCGAAGCGACGCGGCGCAGACCCGAGGATCCATTCCGTTACGTCGAGGCGTTGCCACGGTGCAGAATTCTGCTCCGCTGCGTTCCTCGGCTAAAGTCACGGAATGGATCCTCGGGTCCGCGCTCCGCTTCGCGTCGCTCCGCCCGTGGATGACGAGGTTCGGTTTGCGATGAACCAGCGCATTTCACCGTTTCGCGGAAACGGCGAGCCGCCTTACCCCTTGAATGTCCATGGCGAATCCCAGGGCTACCCTTGTTGCGCGCTGCGTAGCATCGTCCTACATCCGGGGCAGCCTGCCGCTCCCAATTCACCGAACTTCCCAGTTGGATTTGCTCATGTCAAAAACCGTCGACCTCGCCGCCCATCCGCTGACCGTCTGGCAAGGGCCGCTCGGCCTGCCGGATTTCTCGCGCATCGGCGACAATGATTTCGGGCCGGTCTTCGACGCGGCGCTGGCGGCGCATCAGGCCGAGATCGACGCGATCGCCGGCAACAGCGAGATGCCGACCGTCGAGAACACACTTGCCGCGCTCGAGCTTGCCGGCGAGGCGCTCGACCGTGTCTCGTCGATCTTCTGGTGCCGCGCCGGCGCTCATACCAACGACACGATCCAGGCGATGGAGCGCGAGGTTTCGCCAAAGATGTCGCGGCATTTCTCGGCGATCTCGATGAACGAAAAACTGTTTGCCCGCATCGACGACCTCTATCAGCGGCGCGACAGCCTCAAGCTCGATGCCGAGACGCTGCGCGTTCTGGAAAAGACCTGGAAAGGCTTTGTCCGGTCGGGCGCGAAACTCGACGCCGAGGGCAAGAAGCGGCTCGCGGCCATCAATGAGGAACTTTCCTCGCTCGGCACCAAATTCGGCCAGAACGTGCTGGCCGACGAGCGTGACTGGGCGCTGTTCCTCGACGAGGCCGACCTTGCCGGCCTGCCGGACTTTTTGAAGAGCGCGATGGCGGAAGCGGCCGAAATGCGCGGCCAGAAGGGCCGTTACGCGGTGACGCTGTCGCGCTCGATCTACGAGCCATTCTCGACATTTTCCGAGCGCCGCGACCTGCGCGAGATCGCGTTCAAGGCGTTCATCATGCGTGGCCAGAATGGCGGCGCCTCCGACAATACCGATGTCGTGCGCGACATGCTGAAGCTGCGCGCCGAGAAGGCGAAGCTGCTGGGCTACGGCTCCTTCGCGGCGCTGAAGCTCGACGACACGATGGCAAAAACGCCGAAGGCCGTGCACGAGCTGCTCGACCCGGTCTGGGAAAAGGCGCTGGAGAAGGCCGCGGCCGACCAGAAGGAACTGGAGCGGCTGGCCGCGAATGCCGGCAGCAACGAGAAGTTCGCAGCGTGGGACTGGCGCTTCTACCAGGAGAAGCTGCGCGCCGAGAAATTCGCTTTCGACGAAGCTGAGTTGAAGCCTTACCTGCAGCTCGAACGTGTCATCGAAGCCTGCTTCGATGTGGCGACGCGCCTGTTCGGCATTACCTTCGAAGAGAAGAAGGGCATTACAGCCTGGCATCCCGACGCGCGTGTTTTCGTGGTGAAGAATGCCGACGGCAGCGAACGCGGCCTGTTCCTCGCCGATTATTTCGCGCGGCCCTCAAAGCGCTCCGGCGCCTGGATGAGCGCGCTTCGGTCCGGTTACAAGCTCGGCGACGGCGCCAAGCCGGTGATCTACAACATCATGAATTTCGCCAAGCCGCCGGCCGGCGAGGCAGCGCTTCTGTCGGTCGACGAGGCAAAGACGCTGTTCCACGAGTTCGGCCACGCGCTGCACGGCATGCTGACCGACGTCACCTGGCCGTCGGTTTCGGGCACTTCGGTCAGCCGCGATTTCGTCGAATTGCCCTCGCAGCTCTATGAGCACTGGCTGACCGTGCCGGCGGTGCTGGAAAAGCATGCGCTGCACGTCAAGACCGGCAAGCCGATGCCGAAGGCGCTGCTCGACAAGATGCTCGCCGCCCGCACCTTCGGCGCCGGTTTCGCCACGGTCGAGTTCACCGCCTCGGCGCTGATCGACATGGCCTATCATGCGCGACCTGACGCGCCCGCCGAGCCGCTTCGGTTCGAGGCCGAAACGCTCGAAAAGCTGCATATGCCCGACACGATCGCAATGCGCCACCGCACCCCGCATTTCGGCCATGTCTTCGCCGGCGACGGATATTCAGCCGGCTATTATTCCTACATGTGGTCGGAAGTGCTCGACGCCGATGCCTTCTCGGCGTTCGAGGAGACGGGCGATGCCTTCAATCCGGAACTCGCCGAGCGGCTTCTGAAGAACATCTATGCCGCGGGTGGGTCGAAGGATCCGGAGGAGCTTTATACGGCCTTCCGGGGGAAGATGCCTTCGCCTGAAGCGATGATGGTGAAGCGGGGACTGGTGTAGCGCCCTTTTTCCTTCTCCCCTTGTGGGAGAAGGTGGATCGGCGCGCAGCGCCGAGACGGATGAGGGGTGTTCCAGGGAACGCCAGCGCCTCACTCCGCTGGAACACCCCTCATCCGTCGCCTTCGGCGACACCTTCTCCCACAAGGGGAGAAGGGGAAGCGCGCCACGGATCCGCCACCCGCGGCCAGATCGGCCGCGTCAGCTTCTTGTAGTCCGTCACCGCCGGATTGCTTGGATAGGAACTCGGCGCGGCGACATAGATGATCTCGGCGGCGATCGGCGCGAAGCCGGCGTAGAAATGGTTCGTCGATTTGATCAGCAGGACGTCCTTCGACAGCGGATCGATGCCGATGTTGGAAAAGATATCGGGCTCGAAGGTCTGGGTGCGGTTGGTGTTCAAGATGACATCGACCTCGGTGTCTTCGATGCGCACCACCCCCGACGGCCCCAGCTTCACGCGGCTCGGCCCGAAGCTCTGCCATCCTTCGTTGGTTGTCTTCAGCACCCTGACGCGGGCGTCGATCGGCTCGCCGGCCTGAGGGCCGGCCTTGCCGCCGAAGCGCAGGTCGATGACCGCGCCCTCGCCGGCCGCGTGGCAGAAGGTGACCGCGACCGGATCCCAGATCGTTGCCACGCCGACCTTGCCTACGCCGCGCTTAAGCAGCTCGCGCAGCACAATGGTGCCGTCGCCCGGCACGCCGCCGCCCGGATTGTCCCAGATGTCGGCGATCACGACCGGCTTGTCCTTGCGCTCGGCGCGCACGGCTAGCGCCCGCTCGATGCCGGCCGATGCAGACAGCATCGTCATGGCGGTCTTCTCGCGCAGGTCATAGAGCTCGCGCCCGAGCGTTTCGGCGAGCTTGTCGCCCTTTGCCTTGTCGTTGTCGGTGACGACCAGGATGCGCGTGCCCATTTCGGGCACGTCGGCGGCCATGAAGCCGTGGATGACCGAGACCGACAGCACGCCGTCCTTGCCATGCAGTGCCTTGATCCTGTCGACGAAGGAGCGCATCGGCTCGCGGCTGGTCGGCAGCACCTGGATCATGCGGCAGTCGAAGGTCGAGATCACCGGCTTGATCTCGCCGCGCGCCGCGGCAAGGCCGAGCTCGACGACGTGCTCGCCGCGCTCGTAGAAATCGGTGTGCGGGAATTCGAGGAAGTAGGCCATGATGTCGCAAGCCGCGACGCGCTTCGGCGTTAAATGGCTGTGCGGATCGAACTCCGAGGCGATCACGACTTTCGGGCCGACGATGGCGCGCACGCGCTCCAAGAGATCGCCTTCGCAATCGTCATAGCCCTGCGCGACCATGGCGCCATGCAATCCCAGGATCACCGCATCGACCGGCAAGGCGGCCTTGAGCTGATCGAGGATCTCGTCGCGCAGCGCTTCATAGGTCTGCCGTTGCACCAGGCCGCCGGGCTCCGCCCAGGTGGCGGTGCCTTCGATGATGGTCAGCCCTTCCTTCGCGGCGCGCTTGCGCAGCGCCACGATCGGCGAGGAGCAGAGCGTCGGCGTCTCCGGATGTTTTCCGGGGCCGGCATAGAAGGCCATCTCGAAGGAAGCCCGGTCGGTCGGGACCGGGGAGAAGGTGTTGGTTTCCGTCGCCAGCGAGGCGGTGAAGATGCGCATGAACGCTCCGTGCAATGGAAGCTACTTAACCGCGCCGAGCGCAAGGCCTCTGACCAGATAGCGCTGCAGCCAGATGAAGAGGATCGCCACCGGCAGCGTCGCCAGCAGCGTGGCCGCCATGACATGGTGCCATTCGATCGTATAGCGGCCGGCGACCAGCGAGAAAACCTGGATCGGCAGCGTGTAGCTTTCCTGGCTGCGCAGCATGGTGAGCGCCACGACGAACTCGTTCCAGGCGTTGATGAAGGTGAAGATCGCCGTCACCGCGATTGCCGGCAGGCAAAGCGGCAGGAAGACCTTGCGCAGCGTCAGCCAACGTCCGGCGCCTTCCATCCAGGCCGCCTCCTCAAGGTCGCGCGGGATGGTGTCGAAATAGCTCTGCAGCATCCAGACGGTGAAGGCGACGTTGAAGGCCATGTAGATGAAGCCGAGCGCGGTGGTGCTCTCGACCAGCCCCCAGGCCGCCATCAGCCGGAACAGGCCAAGCACCAGCACGATCGGCGATATCATCTGCGAGATCAAAAGGAACTGCCGGAAGGCACCGTAGCCGCCGAAGCGGAAGCGCGACATGGCGTAGGCCGCCGGCACCGAGATCAGGATCGCGCCGATGGTCGCCAGCGCCGAGACATAGAGCGAATTGAGCAGCGCCTGGCCGAAACCGGTCGCCACCCACATGTCGGCGAAATTCGACCAGCGGAATTCGCTCGGCCACCAAGTGGGCGTCAGCACCTCCGTGCGCGGCTTGACGGCGGTGAGGAACATGACGGCGAAGGGGAAGATCGTCACCGCGATCAATGGGGCCAGCAGAACCCAGGCGACGATGGTTCGTTTCATCTTGCTGTTCATGCCCGCTGCTCCCGCATGGCCAGCCGCACATAGATCATGGTGAAGACGAGCAGGATCGCGAACATCACCAGCGACACGGCTGAAGCCTCGCCCAGTTTGCCGATGCGGAAGGCGAGCTTGTAGAGATGGGTCACCAATATGTCGGTCGAGTTCGCCGGCCCCCCTTGGGTCATCACCCAGATGATCGGGAACGAGTTGAAGACATAGATGGTGTTGAGCACGATCGCGATGTTGATGAACGGCTTCAGGAGCGGAAAGGTGATCTCGCGGAACTGCTGGAAATGCGTCGCGCCCTCGAGTGCCGCCGCCTCATAGAGATCGTCGGGGATCGAGGACAGGCCGCCGAGGAAGATCGTGGTGGTGAACGGCACCGTCACCAATATGCCGATCAGCACCTGCATCGGGAAGGCGGTCTCGGCGCTCGCCAGCCACTGGATGTTCTGGCTGATCAGGCCGAGCTTCATCAGCGCCGAATTCAGCATGCCGCTCTCGCCGTTGAGCGCCCAGCGCCAGACCACCGCCGTCATGGTCAGCGACACCGCCCAAGGCAGCATGATGACGACACGGGCGAGGCCGCGGCCGTAGAAGTCCGTGTTGAGGATGATCGCCACCGGGATCGACAAAAGCAGCGCGCCGCCGACCACGAGCACCGTCCACAGCGCGGTGCGCCAAAGCGCTGCGACGAAATCGGGATCGGCGGCGAGCGCCGCGAAATTGGCGAGACCGCTGAACTCGCGCAACTGACCGAAGCGGTTGACGTCATGCGTCGAGATCTGGATCAGGTCCCAGACCGGCCAGAAGATCACCACCGCCGCCAAGAACAGGCTGGGCAGCGTCAGGAGATAGGGCAGGAGACGATTTTGCATCGGCTGGTTTGTATCGCGTTGCGAGCTATCAGCGGCGCTGGCTTGCCAGCTAGCCTAATCTCGACCTGTTCCTTGTTGGGGCTCAGTTCAAATTCCTTCCCTGCGTCGGCGCTGCCCCTCATCTGGCTGCCGCTTCTTTCTCCCCGTCACTATACGGGGAGAAATGCCCGGCAGGGCAATGAGGGGCGGCGCCAACTTTGGCGGCCTTCTCGGTTTAGCCATTTCCGCGGCCGTCGCAGCCTCTTCTAAAAAGTGTGGCGCGCTCCGACGGGTGGAGCGCGCCACGGGCGCAGGGAGATACGCCCTATTTCTTCGTCAGGACGGCGTTGGCCTTATCGGCGGCCTCCTTCAGGGCCGCTCCCGGCGTGGCGCTGCCGAGATAGATCTTCTGCATGGCGTCGGACGTGATCTGGGCGATCTCTTCCCAGCCCGGGATGACCGGCGCGAAGCGGGCGTCGGGCAAGAGCGCGGTGAAGGCGGCGAGGTCGGCGTTGTTGACGTAATAGTCCATCTTGGCCTCCTCCTTGTTCACCGGCAGGAAGCCTTCGCCCTGCGTGAATTTGGCGCGCTGCTCCTTGGTGAACAGGAAGTCGAGCAGCTTCCAGGCCTCGCCCTTGTTCTTGGAGTTCTTGAACATGATGATCGAATCGGTGACGCCATAGGTGCCGCGTGCGCCGGTCGGGCCGGCGGGGATGGCGGCGACGCCGTATTTCAGCTTCGGCGCCTCTTCCTTGATCTGGTTGGACAGGAAAGGCGCGGTGATCATCATGCCGACCTTGCCCTGCTTGAACAGGTTCTGCACGTCCTCGCGGTTGTTGGAGGTGACGCCAGGCTCGGTCAGCCCCTCGTCGATCATCGACTTGTAGAGCTTGGCGGCTTCAAGCGCGCCCGGCGTGCTCAAGCCGGACGTGCCGTCCTTGTTGAGGATCTCGGTGCCCTGCGACCACATTGCATAGTAGTAGTAGACATCGGTTTCGATCTCCTTGCCCTGCAGGCCGAAGCCGAAGGCGCCTTGAGCCTTGATCTTGCGGGCGTCTTCCTGCAGCTCGGTCCAGGTTGCCGGCGGCTTGGCGATGCCGGCTTTCTCGAACAGCTCCTTGTTGTAATACATGGCGCGCGCGGAAGCCGCGATCGGCAGGCCGTAGGTGTGGCCGTCCATGATCGAGGGCTGCAGGAAGGTATCGATGAAGCGGTCCTTGAACTCCGGCTTAATGTAGCTGTCGAGCGGCTCGGCGACATCCTGCTGGACGAAGTCGATCAGCCAGCGCGTGCCGATGATCGAAAGGTCGGCATTGGTGCCGGCGGTGATGTCGGTGGTGAGCTTCTGCAGGAGCACATCCCACGGCACCACTTCATACTTGATGGTGATGCCGGGATTGGCCGCCTCGAACTCCTTCTTGACCTCCTCGAAATAGGGGCCGGTCTTGGCGCTGTATTCGGCAACGGTGACGCGCACCTCGCCGGCATCGGCAGGTGCTGCAAAGGCCAGCATGCTCATTCCGGCCAACAGGCCGACAGTCCATTTCGCAAGGCTCATCTGATTTCCTCCCATGATGCGCATTCGCGCCTGGGCCTTAGAGGCGCAGGATTTATGTTACTTTCCTACATTATCGAGGCTTATGCCCAATGCAAGCAGTTTATCATGTTGCTAAATTACATTTTGTTGGATAGCGTTCCGTCGCTGTCTGGCACGGCGGAGGAGCGGGCATCGTGGTATCAAAGGCCGATTTCGAGGGCAAAACCGTTGTCGTCACCGGCGCCGGCGGCGGCCTCGGTTCGGCGATCGTTGAGCTCATGGCCGAACGCGGCGCGCGCATCGTCGGCTGCGACCAATCGGTAGAAACGCTGGCCGGTCCGCATATCGCCTCTCGTCACGTCTTCAACCTGCTCGACCGGGCCTCGATCGAAGCGGCGATACCCGCGCTGCTCGACAGGGATGGCGTCCCCGATATCCTGATCAACAATGCCGGTTGGACGCGCGCCGAGACCTTGAACGCGCTGACGGCGGACAAAATCGAGCAGGAGCTCGGCCTCAATTTGACCGGCGTGATGACTTTCGCCGATCCGCTCGTCAAGGCGATGTCCGAGCGCGGCTCGGGCAGCGTCGTTTTCATCTCCTCGGTCAACGCGATTTCGCATTTCGGCAATCCCGCTTATGCGGCGGCCAAGGCCGGCATCAACGCCTACGCCAAATCCATCGCCGTCGAGCTCGGCCGCAGCGGGTTGCGCGCCAATGTCGTCTGCCCAGGCTCGATCCGCACCGCCGCCTGGGACCATCGCCTGGCCAAGGATCCCGAGATCTTAGGCCGGCTGAAGCGGCTCTATCCGCTCGGCCGCATCGTCAACGCGTCGGAAGTGGCGGAGGCCGTCGCCTTCCTTGCCTCCGAGCGCGCTTCCGGCATAACAGGTGCCGTGGTGCCCGTGGACGCCGGACTGACAGCCGGCTACCTGCCTTTCATCGACGACATATTGGGAGCGTGACCATGACCGACGTCCAGTTCCGCAACCTGTCGAAATCCTATGGCCAGCACAAAATCCTCGAGGACATCGATCTCGACATCCGGACCGGCGAGTTCGTCGTGCTGGTCGGCCCGTCCGGCTGCGGCAAGTCAACCCTCCTGCGCATGCTGGCAGGGCTGGAGACGATCAGCTCCGGCGACCTCATCATCGGCGGCACGCGCGCCAACGACCTGCCGCCGCAGAAGCGCAATATCGCAATGGTGTTCCAGTCTTACGCGCTGTTCCCGCATCTGAAGGCGTCGGAGAATATCGGCTTCGGCCCGAAGATCCGCGGCGAGACGCGCGCCGCGATCGACGACAAGGTCAAGAAGGCGTCGGGCGTGCTCAACCTCTTTTCCTATCTCGACCGTTATCCGAGACAATTGTCCGGCGGCCAGCGCCAGCGCGTCGCCATGGGCCGCGCGATCGTGCGCGAGCCTTCGGTCTTCCTGTTCGACGAGCCGCTTTCCAATCTCGACGCGCAGTTGCGCGTGCAGATGCGCACCGAGATCAAGGCGCTGCACCAGCGGCTGAAATCGACCATCGTCTACGTCACCCACGACCAGATCGAGGCGATGACCATGGCCGACCGCATCGTGGTGATGGATCGCGGCCGCATCCAGCAGGTCGGGCAGCCGCTGGAGCTCTATGACCGGCCGGCCAACAAATTCGTCGCCGCCTTCATCGGCTCGCCCTCTATGAGCTTCGTCTCCGGCGCGCTGAAGACCGCCGGAGCCAAGTCCTGGTTCGAGACGACGGGTGGCGGCCGCCTGGCGCTCCCGGGCAAGGCCGCGTCCGGCAGCGACACGGTCGAGGCCGGCATCCGGCCCGAGCACTTCGTGGTCGGTGCCGGCGACGATGCCCTCGCCATCAAGGTCGACGTCGTCGAGCCGACCGGCTCGGAAACCCATGTCTATGGCTCGGTCGGCGACGACACGGTGCGCGCGGTGTTCCGCGACCGGCTGCAGGTGAAGCCGGGCGACCGGCTGCCGGTGAGCGTCGACCCGCGCAACATCCACCTCTTCGACAAGGCGACGGGCCTGCCGCTGTGAGATGATGACATGAAGACCCCGGCCGACATCATCACCCGCCTGCAATTGATATCGCAGGACGGCACCAAGTCGGACCGCCGGCTGGCCGGGCTGGTGCTTTCCGACCTCGATTTCGCCTCGAAGGCCGCGATCTCGGAGATCGCCGCGCGCGTCGGCGTCAGCGAGCCGACCGTCACCCGCTTCTGCCGCAATCTGGGCTGCGAGGGGCTTCGCGATTTCAAGTTCTACCTGGCGCAAGCGATCGCCATCGGCGGCCAGTATCTGTCGCCGGAGCCGCTCAGCCGCGACGCGCGCGAGCAGCGCATCGCCTCGGCGATAACCGAGGCGGCGATCGCCGCCATCCAGCGCGCCAGCGAAAACCTCGACATGACGACGCTGATGGACGTCGCCGCCCGCATCGCCGCTTCCGGCAATGTGCTGTGCATCGGCTCAGGCGGCATTTCCTCGATGATGGCGACCGAGATGCAGAACCGGCTGTTTCGGCTGGGCCTCTCGGCGCTCGCCCAGACCGACGGCCAGCTGCAGCGCATGTATGCGGCCGTCGCGACGCCCGAGACGACGCTGCTTGCCTTCTCCGTCTCGGGCTATGCGCGCTCGGTGATCGAGGCTGTCCAGGTTGCGCAGCAATACGGCGCGGCGACCGTTGCCATCACCGCGCCGGATTCGGCCCTGGCCAAGGTCGCCGACACGGTGATCCTTCTGCAGTCCGTCGAGGACGGCAACATCTACAAGCCGACCTCGTCGCGCTACGCGCTTTTGGCCATCCTCGACATGATCGCCACCACGGTGGCGGAAGCGCGCGGCCCGAAAGTGCTGGAGAACCTGCGCCGCATCAAGCAGAGCGTGAACACGCTGAAGGTGGACGATCCGAAACTGCCGCTGGGGGATTGAGCGGTTGCAGGCTTGCGCTGCCGAAATTGGCGATCCTTCGCGCCCCCCTCTGGCCTGCCGGCCATCTCCCCGATTGGCAGCCGCGCCCCTTATGTAGCGCTGGTCGACCCCCACTCCGTCTCGGCTTCGCCGAGCCACCTCTCCCCCGATCGACGGGGTAGAGGAAAGGCGCCAAGCTTTTGCCGTCAACGCCCTTCCAGCAACGCTCCCTTCCTTTCCCTCCGGAGGGGGGAAAGGTGGCGCTGCGAAGCAGCGGCGGATTGGGGGAACCACGTGGCAATCAAGCCTCGGCCTGATCAGTCGCGCCAGTCACAGAAGATGTGTGCATAGCGTAGCCAAGAGGGGGAGATGTCCAGCAGGACAGAGGGGGGCGCTGTCCCGCCTGCATCTCAGATCTTCGATTGCTTAGAAAGAGCCTCGACGATCTTCGTCAGCTCGGCCCCGTCACCCACGACCCGCAGCGTCTTCAGTCGCGATGTGCTGCCGGCGACCACCGAAACGGCCGACACTGGTATACCCAGCGCCTTGGCCAGCATCCGTTCCAATGCTTGATTGGCGGCGCCGTTCTCCGGAACGGCGCGGACGCGGGCCTTGAGGTGACTGCGACCGTCGGCAGCGGTCTCGACGCCGTCGATCCGGTCGAGCGCCGCTTTTGGCGTAAGCCGCACGAAGAGGTCGATGCCGTTCTCGCGCTGCCGAAACGGCGTGCTCATCAGCCGCCGGTCACGACCCAGGACCAGACTGTGGTGACCAGGAACTGCCGGATGAAGAAGATGATCAGAAGGAGGATGATCGGCGAAATGTCGATGCCGCCGAGATCGGGCATGAAGCGGCGGATCGGGCGCAATGCCGGATCGGTCAGCCGGTAGAGCATGTTGCCGACGCTGCCGACGAACTGGTTGCGCGAGTTGACGACATTGAAGGCGTAGAGCCAGGAAAAGATCGCCGAGGCGATGATGATCCACCAGTAGATATCAAGCGCCATGACGATGGTCTGAATAAGGGCGATCATGCCGGTCTCCAAATTGTCGCCGACATGTAGCCATTGCTTGGCGTGCGGGCAAGGCCCGCGGGCTTGGCGTGCGGGCAAGACCCGCCAGTCACGGCACTCGTCGCCTGCCGGTCTTTCGCCTTGACATGAAACCGCCGCGACCGATACAAGCCCATCCGCTGGAACGGGGCTGTAGCTCAGCTGGGAGAGCGCATCGTTCGCAATGATGAGGTCAGGGGTTCGATCCCCCTCAGCTCCACCAGCGGATTTAAAATCAAAGCTTTAGCGATGGGATTTCGCTGGTGGCACAACCAAGTGAGCCATTGCTATGCGCATGCCCGCCTACCCTGTCACGTTCTCTGCACGGAATCTTTTACTATCGACACCCCATACCTAGACCGTTCCTATAGCCTCATCGTATATGAAACATGGTGCACGGCATGCGCAGGGTGGGGGGAAATAGTGCCATTTGCGGATGTTGCTGAGCTCCACAATGCTATAATTGATCGCGATCCCAGCGACTTTGTATCGCACTATATATTCGAGCCGATACCTTTTGCGTTTTCATCGGACTTCGACAAATGGGTCTCTTGGAAAACGACACTTGCCAAGGGTCTCGAGGTTGATCCTTATGACATCGTACTAACAGGTAGCGGCGCTATAGGGTTTAGCCTCAACCCATACAAGGGCTTTTCGGCATTCGACGACAGGTCTGATATCGACTGCGGAGTGATTAGTGCATATCACTTCGATTTGGCTTGGCGTCACCTTCGGCAGTTGCGGCCATCCTGGCTGTCGCTCTCCAACGCGGCCAAGCGAGCAATTGAAAGCCACAGGAAAAGCTATGTCTTCACGGGGACCATAGCGACAGACAGCATTCTATCAATTCTACCCTTCGGAAAAGTTTGGCAAACTGCGCTTACCAACATGGCTGGCATCGACCCAACAGTCGGTCGCGATGTGAAATTAAGGATTTATAAGGACTACGATGCTCTCCGTCAGTACCAAGCAATGAACATAAGTCGGCTTCGCTCGACTTTGCTCTCGAGCGTGGAAGATCAAACCCCAATTGACATCGAGATCTAATATGAACGACGCAGACCATTTTCTGCATACAACACACCGAACAGTCTCATGGTTCAACAAAGCCTACCAAAACGGTGAACTAGTGTTGGCCGCCCCCTACCAACGCAATCCAGTATGGACCCCTATCCAGCAAGCCTACCTTATCGACACCATTCTTTTGGGACTGCCTATCCCAGAACTTTACATGCAAGACCTCGGGAACGAGAGCGGCGAGGAAAAACATATTGTCGTTGACGGCCAGCAGCGAATACGGGCAGTGCTCGATTTCCTAAACGGGGAGATCGCATTGGATGGTGGAGAAGTTGCGCGAGCGTGGCGTGGTCTATACTTTGAGCAACTTGGGGCTGCGGAAAAGAAGACGATATTTCAATACAAGTTCGTCGTACGAGTTCTACCCAACATGGCTGAGGAGGAGGTGCGTAAGATATTTGCGCGCCTCAACAGGAACGTAGTTGCTCTTAACGACCAAGAATTGCGTAATGCAACTTACTGGGGCCCATTCATTAAGTCGGTCCAAGGGATGGCTGACAACAATGATTTTTGGGCTGACGAAGGCATTTTTTCAGCAAACGATCACAGACGAATGCTCGATCATGAATTCATAAGTGAGCTAGTCATTGCGTTCCTACACGGTCCTCAGAACAAGAAAGATAAACTAGACGATTATTACAGACTTTACGAAGAGCAATACGAAGAGCGGGAGCGGGTTGAGAACGCGTTCCGCAAGGCGGCGGACGAGATCGCCCAGTTGCTGCCCAACCTCAAAGCCACACGATGGCGGAAAAAGTCCGACTTCTACACCTTGTTCATCGAAGTCGCGTCTAGGGCCAATAGCCTTCCCTTCCCACAAGACATTAGGTCCATCATCTCCGACCGTCTCCTCGACTTCGGCGATCAGGTTACACAGCTCCTGACTTTGGATGAGGACCTGTGGAAGGAAGTGAATGAGCATGTAGTGAGCTACGCAAGGAACGTCTCGCGGGCTGCCTCAGATCGCGGGAGCCGAGTTGCGCGCACCAAGGCTCTCCAAGAATACGTCTTTAGAGAGCATACGGCCCCGAGAACCTGAGCGTCGACAACAGCCTTTGCTGTCAGGTGAGACATCAAAGTGAGACATCCAGTCCCACTTCCTCCTACGGACCCTTGGCACTCAAGGCTTTGACAATCGTGGTGGACGCCCCTCAGCTCCACCAGCCAGCACGCGCAAGTGCCTTTCGCGCGCGGTTGCCCTCTTCGCTCAGCATTCTGCGGCTGCCGGATTTTCGGGCCGCGTGCTTGGAACCAATGGTGGGGCAAGACGGTTCAGCTATACTTTTGACGCTGATGTGCCCGGCCGGCTGGGTAAGCGGCGATGCTTGAGGAGGTCCCCATTATGAAGATTTCGTCCAGGTTCCGTTCAGTCGCGGTTGCGGCAATCGCCGCGGCGGGCGTCAGCATAGCCAGCGCCGCGCATGCCGACAGCGGCACGATCCGCTTCTCCGTCTACAAGGCGGCCTTCTTCATCGGCGGCTCCGGCGGCGAAGGCACGCTGACCTTCCATGGCAAACGCTATCCGATCTCGGTCGGCGGCGTTTCGGGCGGCCTCGCCTTCGGCGCGTCCAAGACCTATTTCCAGGGCAGAGTGCGCCATATCCGGCGGGCCAGCGACGTGACGGGCGTCTACGGCGCGGCCGGCGGCGGCGGCGCGCTCGGCAGAGGCGCCCAGGTGATCGTCATGACCAATGACAAGGGCGCCCAGCTCGAGCTCAGCGGCAGGCAGGTCGGCCTGCAGGTCAACGCCGACCTCAGCGGCATGAGCATCGCGCTGAAGAGGTAGGAGCAGCAACGCCTTCCGCTAGTGCGTTTCACCGTTTCACGGAAACGACGAAACGCCCTATCTCTTTGTTTTTTACGCAATTCCGGACGGAAAACCGCTCACACTTTTCCTGGAATTGCTCTAACTGGATGGGCCGGATTCGCGAAGGTCGGCGGCTCGGACCTTTCCGGTTGCGGCAGGCAGATTCGCTCGCCGGGCGGCTCACTCGATTCCGCTTATCTGGAGACCGCCGGCGTCTTGTAGCGGTGCTGGCGCGCGTAAGCCACGCAGGCGTCCACGGTGCTGACGCACAGCGCATCGCGGCTGTTCGGCAAGTTATTGTCGCCGGCATAGGCCACCTCTGCGACGTGGCCGTTGAGCATGCGTATCTGCGTGTTGCAATAGCCGCCAGGAGCGACATTGACCGACCCGCCGACAGCAGGAATCGCACCCACGGCCAAAGTCGGCACCGCGATACTGAGGTTGCTGCGTTGCACTGTGCGCTGGTAGGTCCAGATCTGGCCGGATGATCCCACGTCGGCCGTTGCGCTCGGAAAGCCGGCGCACATGCGGACATCGGCCTCGCTGAGACCGACCATCTCCTTGCGGGCAGCGGCCGTGGTGGCGTCGACCTTGGCGATGCTCGACGTATCATCGGGGATGACGCAGGACGACAGGGTGGAGATGCCTGCCGCAACAAAGGCAAGTTTTCGAATATGCAAGGATGTCATGCCGTCGGTCGGAGTTGTGTGCCGCCCCAGCGCCCTCCTGCCTACCTAGGCAATCGGCCAAACGCGTCAACCCGCGGAATGCCGACGCCTTCCGCGCCGATGCGCTCATACCACCCGGAAATAGCTCGTCATGCCGGTCTTCTGATGCTCGATGATGTGGCAATGCAGCAGCCAGTCGCCGGGATTGTCGGCGACGAAGCC
The DNA here is from genome assembly GCF_006440775.1 of Mesorhizobium sp. B2-7-2. Classification (GTDB taxonomy): domain Bacteria; phylum Pseudomonadota; class Alphaproteobacteria; order Rhizobiales; family Rhizobiaceae; genus Mesorhizobium. The sequence goes on from NZ_VFTZ01000025.1 coordinate 67,554, forward strand.
GAGCTGCACCTTCTCGTCGGGCTGGATGAGATAGGTGTCGGAGATTAGCGGCTGCACCGATCTGGTCGACGACGACAGCACCTTGAAGCTCATGCCGTGCAAATGGATCGGGTGCGCGTGCGGGGTCAGGTTCGCCATGTCGATGACATAGCTGCGGCCGAGCTTCAGCTCGGCGAGCGGCGCGGTCGGGTCCGGCGTGTCGCCCGGCCACGGCACCTTGTTGATCGCCCAGAAACTGTAGCCGAGCGAGCCGCAAATGCCGTCGGCCGCGACGTTCTCGGCCGTCGCGCTCAGCGCCAGTGGAATCCGCTTGGCGCTTGTCAAGTCCAGCTCCGGCACCGGATTGGCTTCAAGCGGGCCGAGATCGCGCAGATCGTGCTTGAGCGATCTGCCGACCGAACGCAGCGTCGCCAGGATTTTCGGCTTGGTGCCTCTGACGTCGCGCAGGCTGACGATCGCGCCCTCCTCGTCGGGCATGCGGATGGCAAGCTCCAGCCGCTGGCCAGGCCCCAGCTGCAAGGCATCCGGCGTAAACCGCTGCGGCACCGGATTGCCGTCGAGCGCGATGACCGCGGCTTCGGCGCCGTCGACGCGGAAGGCATAGATGCGGGTGACGTCGGTGATGGCCGCCCGCAGCCGCACCAGCCCGCCGGCCGGCGCATCGAATTGCGGCTGGCCCTGCCAATTGGCGGTGCGCACCGTGCCGAAGGTGCCGGCCTTGGCCGCGTCGCGCGGCCTGAACGGCTCGATGAACTGGCCGTCATCGCCAAGCCGCCAGTCGCGCAGGTTGACGACCATCTCGACGTCGAAAACCGGGTCCTTCGGGTTCTCGACCACGATCACGCCGGTCAGGCCGTGACCCATCTGGACCAGCGTGTTGCAATGCGGGTGGTACCAGAAGGTGCCGGCGTCGGGCGGCGTGAATTCATAGTCGAAACGGTCGCCCTGATAGACATAGGGCTGCACAAGGAACGGCACGCCGTCCATCTTGTTGGGAACGCGGATCCCATGCCAGTGGATGGTCGTCGGATCGTCGATGCCGTTAATCAGGCGCGCGGCAAACGGCTCGCCCTTCGTCATCCTGACGACCGGCGGCATGCCGGCCTCGCCGTAGGTCAGCACATTCTTCGTCGGCGCACTCTCCATCAGCCGCGCCTCGATGGTGGCGGTTTTCAGGATCAGCGGGGCAGGCTTGGCGGCTGCAAAGCCGGCCAATCTGCCGACAGTCGCGGCGCCGATGCCGGCCAGGCCTGCGGCAGCAGTGGTTTTGAGAAGGGCGCGGCGCGTGAATGTCGTCATACGGTTTCCGTCGGCAGGATGCCTCGGCCGTTGGAATTGAGCTGAACCAGTGAGCCGCCTACCACCATCCGGCGCGCCGGCCTAGTCCCGCAGGCTGAAGACGAAGGGCGCGGTGCGGGTGACGTGGGCGCCGAGCTCCGCCGGCGGCGCCGGCACCGAGGCGCCCTGCAATGCGCCGAGCGCCGCGCGGTCGAGATCGCCATCGCCCGAGGATCGCGCCAGCCGGGCCGCGACGACCCTGCCGGCTGTGTCGACCGTGAAGGTCACGCTCGGCGTCCCCTCGGCCCGCCTGGAGCGCGCCGCGCTCGGATAGCGGGTGTGCCGCCTGATCCACGCCGCCAGGCTGGAATTCCAGCGCGACGGGCCGACGCTCGAGCGCGGCGCCGCATTCGAGGACCGCGGTGCTGCCGCCTTCGCCGCCACCTTGGCGTCGATGCTAGCGGTGGTCGTTGGCGGTGGCGCCTCTTGCTTCCTGGGCCGTTCTTTCGGCTTTTCGACCGGCTTCTTCTCGGCTTTCTTCTTGGGCTCGACCCATTTTTGCGCCTTCACCTGCGCTTCCACAGGTTTCGGTTCCGGCAGGGGAATGACGACGTCGGGCGCGATCGCCTCGACAGGGTCGGGCACGACCTCGTCCAGCGGCGGCTGCAGGGCGGCAATTGCCGCCGGCGCGACCTGCTCGACTTTTTGCGTGTCGTCAGCATCTGACAGCGGTTCGACGACCGGCTCGGCCTGTTCCGACACCGGCGCCGGGTCGGTCGCCGGTTTCATGTCGATGGGCTTTTCCGTCTCCTCCGCCGCATCGGCCGGCTCCGATGTCACCGCGTCCAGCATCGCCGTCTCTTCCGGCGCGGCGGGGGCAATGGCCAGCGGCGCCATCTCGACCGCCAGCGCCGGCGGCGGACCGCCATCCTGCATCTCGGCGAAGCTCAGATTCTGCACCGCATAGGCGACCGCCACATGCGCGGCCAGAATGATCGCGGCGGCGCTCGTCCACAGGCCGGCCTCGCGCGCGCCGAAGCGCGGCTGCGAAATGCGAGAAAGAGCGGCGACCGTCATGGCGCCGTGCTTCCACCCGGCGCAGGGGCGGGGGTCGCGCCGGCCGCATGGGTTCCTGGCATGGTTTGCCCACCGGTGCCGCCCATGGTCTCGAGGCCGACCAGCGCGACCTTGAGATAGCCGGCGCTACGCAGCAGGTTCATCACCTCCATCAGGTCGCCATAGCCGACCGTCCTGTCGGCGCGCAGGAAGATGCGCGTCTGCTTGTCGCCCTTGGTGCGGTTGTCGAGCGCCCCGGCGAAGGCCGGGCGCGGCACGCTGTCATTGCCGATCGCCAGCGTCAGATCGCTTTTCAGCGTCAGGAACAAAGGTGTCTCGGGCCGCGGCGCCGGCGTTGCCGTCGATCCAGGCAGGTTGACATCGACGTCGACGGTCGCGAGCGGTGCGGCGACCATGAAGATGATCAGGAGCACCAGGATGACGTCGATGAACGGCGTGACATTGATGTCGTGGCTTTCCTCGAGATCGTCGCCGGAGGTCTCGCGAATGCGCGCCGCCATCGCCGCTACTCCGCCGCGATCGCCGATGCCGGCGGCACCGTGCGGAAATCGAGATCGCGGCTGACCAGCCGCTCGACGCCCGCGGAGGCGTCGGCGAGGATCTGCCTGTAGCCGGCTATCGAACGCGCGAAGACGTTGTAGATGACGACTGCCGGAATGGCTGCGACAAGGCCCATCGCTGTGGCAAGCAGCGCCTCGGCGATGCCCGGTGCCACCACGGCGAGGTTGGTGGTCTGCGCCTGCGAGATGCCGATGAAGGCGTTCATGATGCCCCAGACGGTGCCGAACAGGCCGACGAAGGGCGCCGTCGAGCCGATGGTGGCGAGCAGGCCGGTGCCGCGCGACATGCGCCGCGCCGACGCCGCCTCGATGCGCGCAAGCCTGGAGGCGACGCGTTCCTTCAGGCCGTCGCCGGAAGCATGATCGAGCGCGCCGGCCGAAAGCGCCCGTTCTTCTTCCGCCGCCCGCACCAGCAGCGCGCCCGGGCCGCCGCTGTGGCCAAGCTCCCGGCCTGCCTGCATCAATGTCGCGGCGTTGCCGATCGCATCGGCGGCCCGGCGAGCCCCCAGCTTGCCGCCAAAGACCTCCAGCGACTTGGCGAGCCAGATCGTCCAGGTGACGACGGAAGCGAAGGCCAGGCCGACCATCACCGCCTTCACGACGATGTCGGCATTCATGAACATGCCCCAGGGCGACAGGTCATGCGGCAGCATCAGCGAGATGGAAGGCTCTTCGCTCGTGGCGCCGTTCGCAGCCGGGCGAATGCCTGGCTCCGCCGACGTGGCGGCGGGCGCCTGCGCCGCAGGCGTCTGCAGGGTTGGAGCGGCCGGCGCCTGCTCGACCGGCGCAGGCGATCGTTCCTGCGCCGCGGCGACACCAGCCGAAAGAATAAGCGACGCGGCCAGCGCCGCCAAGAGGCTGTTTCGGGACAAGGGCTCGTCCTCGCTTCATCATTGCAATGCGGCGGCCGCCATACAGGTGCAGGGCGAGCCGTGCCGGTTGACTATGAAACATGAGTTTATGAGTCAACTATAAAGATGACTATGCTGCTTAACAATATCCGATGTGCCGATGCTTACCTGGGCAGCGGGCCTGGACCGCAGGGCGGTTGCCGGGCACGATGCGCGTAGAGCAAGAAGAGCAGGCGGCCGATGATCGAGGCGATACCCTTCGACTTTCCCTATGACGGCAGGCTGGAGCCGCAGCACACGGCGCTGCTGGTGATCGACCTGCAGGAGGATTTCCTCTCGCCGACCGGCTACTTCGCCAGGAAGGGTTACGATCCAGCGCCGCTGCGAGCCATCCTGCCGGCGGTCAACCGGCTGATTGGCGTGGCCCGCGCCGCCGGCCTTACCATCATTCACACCAGGCAAGGCTATCGCGCCGACATGGCCGACATGACGCCTTATGAAAGATGGCGCCGCAAGCGGGCCGGGCTCGACGGCACCGATGTCCTGCTGCGCTCCGGCCCGGGTTTCCAGATCGTTTCCGACATCGAGGTCGCGCCTGGAGACATCATCATCGACAAGACCTGCAACAGCGCCTTCACCTACACGGATCTGGAGCTCATTTTGCGGGCGCGCGGCATCACGCATCTGATGTTCACCGGCTGCACCACGGATGTGTGCGTGCACACCACATTGCGCGAGGCCTGCGACCGCAACTTCCAGTGCCTGACGATTGCGGACGCCTGCGCCAGTGGCGACCGGTATGCGCATGAAGCCGCGCTGCATATGGTGACGGTCGAGGACGGCGTCTTCGGCGCGCTGGCGGACTCGGCGGCCGTCATCAGCGCGCTATCACGGCTCGCGGGTGTGGCGAGCTGAGGATTTCGGGATCGCGCGGATCGCCGGGTTCCGGCCAGCCGATATCCTTGCGAATGTCGAGCGGCAGCAGATAGAGCGCCCGCGCTGCCCGATAGCGGGCACGGGTCGCGGTGTATTCGGTCGCGATGCGAGCGATGGATGACAGGATCGACATTTGCTTCTCCCTTGGTTGATGCCGGGGTCGCACCCCGGCACTCACCAACACGAAACGGCGATGGCTGTTGGAACTGCGAGGATAAATTTTTCTGAACTCACGGGCGCGGCGGCCGCTCGATAGGTCAATGGCAGCGTCCGGATCGCGAACTTGATTGATTGCCGAAAAAACTTTTGCATGCACCGTTCCGTTTTCGGTTCGGGCTTCGTCTTGAGGGTCGTAACGGGTGCGAGAGCCAAGACGGCCTCCGCCATCAGGACAAACGGAGCCAAGCCATGTCGAGCACAGTGACCTTGATCAACGTCTTCACCGCCAAGCCGGGCAAGCAGCAGGAACTCGCCAACACGCTTGCCGAGGGCACGAAGAGTTTCTTCAGCAAGCAGCCTGGCTCGCTGTCGTCATCCGTGGTGATCGGCGTCGACGGCAGCAAGGTGGCCAACATCTCGCAATGGCGTTCGGCGGACGACATCGCGGCCTTCCGCGGCGATCCCCGCTTCGGCGAATACATGAAGAGCGTCGTTGAGTTGGCGGCCGGCGAGACCATGATGGGCCACACCACTTATTCCCATACCGGCGGGGTGGAGAACTGAAGCAATTCCAGGAAAAGTGTGAAACGGTTAGGTTCGGCGCCTTCGCCGACCTTCCGTCCGGAATTGCGTCAACCAAAGAGGTAGAGCACGCGTGACCGGTTCGCACGATCAGTCCGTTGCGGCGACCGAAACCAGGCTTCGCGCCTTCGAGCGCGATGCCGCCTTGCTGAGAGCCAAGCTGCACCGCTACGCGTCGCGCATGGTCGGATCGGTCATCGATGGCGAAGACATCGTCCAGGAGGCTTTGGCAAAAGGCTTCGTGGCGATCAGGAATGGCGACATGCCCGACAACACCGAGTCTTGGCTGTTTCGCATCGCGCATAACGCCGCCCTCGATTTCCTGCGCAAGCGCGCCCGCTCGCGGGGGCGCGAAAGCGAGGTCGAGCTCGACATGATCGCCGACCAGAACTCGGCGCTGGATGCTCGCATTGCCGCCGAGGCGAGCCTGGCCGAACTGATGCAACTGCCGCCGGCGCAACGATGCACGGTCGTGCTGAAGGATGTGCTTGGACACAGCCTGGAGGAGATCGGCGAAATCCTCGAAACCTCCGAGACCGCGATCAAAGGCGCGCTGCAGCGGGGTCGCGAGAGCCTGCGCAAGCTGGCGGCCGCGCCGCGGATCGCGCCGCCCCGCCCGGCGCTCGACCAACAGGACATGCGGCGCCTCGGCGATTATGTGGCCGCCTTCAACGCCAGGGACTTCGATGCCTTGCGCGGCCTGCTGGCCGAGGACGTCAAGCTGGAGCTGGTCAACCGCCTGCGCGCCGACGGCAAGGAATATGTCGGCAATTATTTCGGCCGCTACGCCGACGAGACGCATTGGCATTTCACAACCGGCCTTGTCGAGGGCCGGCCCGCCATCCTGGTCACCAGCCCGGAGCGTCCAGACGGACAGCCGCGCTACTTCATCCTCATCGATTGGGAGAACGGCCGGATCGCCGGCATCCGCGACTTCCTGTTCGCGGATTACGTGATGGACGGCCTGGATTATTCCGGCGCGGAGCGACCTTAGCCTAGGACGCGCAGTGTTGCGGCAAAGGGGTGCGAGGCAAACGCACCCGGCTGCGGGACCTCCGTCTCGCGTCGCGCCAGCGAATTCGCGACCAGCGTGATCGTCTCGCGCCCGAAGCGGGCGATTTCGCTCAGGCGGTCGATGCCGCCTATCATGAACTCCTCGACGCCCAGCGCCGCATAGGGCAACAGCGCCAAGGCGAGCCGCGGCGGCGGCCCGGCAATCTCGACCGCCTTGTGATCCGAGGTGCCCGTCCAGCCGTCCGGATGAATGCGTACCGGCAGCGCGAAGCGCAGCCTGCCGCCGCGGCCGTGCTCGGCAGCGGCGCTGCGCGCGCGCTCCATCAATTGCCTCACCTCGTCGGGCGAACCGGCGGCCAACTCGAAGACATCTGCATGCTTGCCGGCGACCTTCAGCGCGGTGCCCGACTGGCCGCCGAGCCGGATGACGAGATCGGCGCCGTGCGGACCCTTGCGCGGCACGAAGCCGCCGCGCACGCTGTAGAAGGCGCCCTCATGGTCGAAGGGCCTGTCGTTCGACCACAGGCGCTTCAGCAGCACCAGATATTCGTCGATGCGCTGCCACACCACGCTGTGGCCAACCGGCCGCGCCTCGGCATCGCTGTCTTCAAGCGGCTCGCTCAGTATGCGAAGCGACAGACGCCCGCCGCCTCTGCGGTCGAGCGCCGCGAGCTGCCTTGCCGCCACCATCGGCTCGATAACGCCGGCCCAATGCGTCAGCACCACCTCCAGCGAGCCGGTGCGGTCGAGCGTCTGCGCGGCGATGTCCATGTTGGTAAGCAGTTCGGCCGGATCGTCCACCACCAGCTTGCGAAAGCCGGCGTCCTCGATCAGCGACAATTTGGTCGCCGTCTCGGCGAAATCGTAGAAGAAGCTGCCATTGGCAGCCTTACCGGGAACATGCGTGAACTCGATTGGCATTGCCATCTCCTCCATCACGTTGGGTCGCCCGGCTCCGAACCCCGAGTCAAATCCATTTTGGGCGCGCAACAGCGCGCCGGCCTTCTTCAGCTCCGATTACTCAACTCAGATTCTTGTACGGCGGGGTCTTTAGGTTTAAGCAATTCCGGGCGGACGGCTACGGCGAAGCCGCCGAGCCCAACCGCTCACAATTTTCCTGGAATTGCCCTGGCCCCGCTCAGTCAGGGGATGATCCCGAAAACGACGGCGCCGGTGAACACGAAGGCAAGCGCAAAGACGAGATAGGCGAACGTGCCGCCATAGGCGGGCCTCCAGCTCTGGTCGGCGGCAAGCCTCTGGCCTTTGCGTTGGGCGTTCTGAATGTAGGACATGATCGATCCTCCGTCGCGACCATTAATCTATAAAGATAGTAGACTTTGTCGATTGTTATTTTTGGGCGATTTCTGGAACAAGATTTTTATGCAAGGCCAATTCGGGGTTTTTCATACTCATCGCCGGGCGCGGTCTGGTGGCTTTCGGAACAGGGGCGATTTGGCCAAAACCGCTCGAACCGAGCTCCGGAGTGTTCGCGGGCAAACATCAATCGCTCGAGCGGCCTTAGCCGCCTCGCCCATGAATTGAGCTTCGTCAACGGCACGCAGGCTTTCCAAGGTCCGTGTTCTTCGTCCAGGGACGGCCAGGCGCCCTTCCTCTACCCCGTCGATCGGGGGAGAGGTGTCGAGCGCAGCTCGACGGACTGGGGTCGACCCTGGCGCGGCGCAGGAAGATTCGTGCGCCTGGGCCCATTTCAATATCCGTCGGCGGCGGTTGCAAGGTGGTTCCCCCACTCCGTCGCTGCTTCGCAGCACCACCTCTCCCCCCTCCGGAGGGAGAGGAAAGGGCGCCGAGTCCTACCGCCTACCGCTCCTCCCGCCGGAACGGCTTCAGCAGCGCCGAAGGCGCGACCGCGCTGCGCGACATGAAGGCCATGGCGACGATGGTGAAGATGAAGGGCAGCATCAGGAAGGCTTCGTAGGGGATGTGGCCGAGGCCGCTCGCCTGCATCCTGAGCTGCAGCGCATCGACGAAGGCAAAAAGCAGCGCCGCGCCCGCCGAGCGCCAGGGATCCCAGCGGCCGAACACGACTAGCGCGATCGCCACCCAGCCACGCCCGGATACGACGCCGAAGGTGAAGGCGTTGAACTGCGCCATGGTGAGGAAGGCGCCGGCAAGGCCCATCAGCGCGCCGCCGAGGATCACCGCCTGGAAGCGCGTGGCGATCACGCTGACGCCGGCCGAATCTGCCGCGCGCGGATTCTCGCCGACCATGCGCACCGACAGCCCCCATGGCGTGCGGTAGAGCACGAAGGCGGCGAGCGGAACGGCGATGATCGCCATATAAACCAGCGTGAACTGGCTGAACACGGCCGGGCCGAGGATCGGAATGTCCGAGAGCAGCGGGATCGGCACCGTCTTGAAGCCGTCGATGCTCGGCGGCACCGATTGTTGGCCGAAGATCAGCCGGTAGAGGAAATAGGCAAGGCCGGATGAGAACAGCGTCACGCCGATGCCGCAGACATGCTGGCTGAGGCCCAGTGCCACCGTGAACAGCGCATGCAGCGCGCCCATCAGCGCCCCGACCAGCACGGCCACCAGCACGCCCAGCCAAAGGCTGCCGCTGAGGCTCGCGGCGGTGAATCCGGCCATCGCCGACAGCAGCATGATGCCTTCGATGCCGAGATTGAGCACGCCGGCGCGCTCGGAAAACATTTCGCCGAGCGTTGCGAAAGCAAGCGGCGTGGCGATGCGGATGATGGCGGCGAGAAAGCCTACCTGGAAAATCTGCTCGAACACCGCGCTCATGTTTGGGCCCCCACGCGGCGGATGCGGTAGGCGGTGAACAGCAGCGCCACCAGCATCGCAAGCAGCGCCGTGCCTTGGATGACGTCGCTTAGGAAAGCCGGCACGCCGGTCGCGCGCGACATCGCCTCGGCGCCGGTCATGACGGCGGCCAGGAAGATCGCCGCCGGCACCACGCCGAGCGGGTTGAGCCTGGCAAGCATCGCGACGACGATGCCGGAATAGCCGTAACCCGGCGAGATGTCGCTCATCACCTGGAAGTGGACGCCGCCGACCTCGCCGACGCCGGCCAGCCCGGCCAGCGCGCCCGAGAGCAGCGCGGTGGAAAGCAGCACGCGCTGGACATTGATGCCGCCATAGCGCGCGGCTTCCGGGTTCTCGCCGGTGACGCGGATGCGGAAGCCAAGTGTGGTGCGCGCGATCAGGAACCAGCAAAGGGGTGCGGCGATCAGCGCCACGACCACGCCGAGATGCAGCCTCGTGCCCTCGACCAGCACCGGGAAATTGGCCGAGTCCTCGATCGGCGGCGAGATCGGATAGCCGGAGAAGGTGTCCTTCCACGGCCCCTCGATCAGCGCCATCAGCGCGTAATAGATGACCGAGTTGAGCAGCAGCGAGCTGACCACGTCGTCGACCTTGAATTTGACGCGCAATGTCGCCGGCACCAGCGCGACGAGAGCGCCGGCGGCGGCGCCTACAAGGGCCATCAGCAGCATGGCGAGGTAGCCCGGCATCGGGATGGCGCCGACAAAGCAGCTTGCCACCGCGCCGGCGAGCAGCTGGCCCTCGGCGCCGATGTTCCAGAATTTGGCGCGGAAGGCGATCGCCACCGCCAGGCCGGTGAAGATCATCGGGGCGGCGCGCACCAGCGTCTCGGTGATGGCGTAGCTGTCGCCGAGGGATGCAGACAGCATCACGCCATAGGCCTCGATCACGCCGGCGCCTGCAATCGCGATGAGGCCGCTGCACAGGATTAGTGTGGCGGCGATGGCGACCAGCGGCAGGGCGAGATTGAACCAGGCGGGCGTCGACGTGCGGGCTTCGAGGCGAAACATCAGGCGCGGCCCTCCGCGCCAGTCATCATCAGGCCGAGCCTTGCGACGGTGGCATCCGCGCTGGGAAGCGTGCCCGCGATGCGGCCCTCATACATCACGGCGATGCGGTCCGAGAGCATCAGCAGTTCCTCGAGGTCCTCGCCGATGACGATGATGCCGCAGCCCTTGGCGCGCATGGCCAGGAATTTCTCGTGGATGAAGCGGGCAGCGCCGATGTCGAGGCCGCGCGTCGGCTGCGAGACGATCAGCACCTTGGGGTCGAAGGCGAGCTCGCGCGCGAGAAGCGCCTTCTGCAAATTGCCGCCGGACAGCGCGCCGGCGCGCACCATCGGTCCGGGACAGCGTATGTCATAGGCCTTGATCTGTTGCTCGGCAAAGGCGCGGATGGCGGCGGGATTGAGCAATCCTTTGCGGCTGAAGGCCTCGGTGCCGATACGCGGCAGCACCATGGAGTCGGCTAAAGGCAAATTGGTGACGAGGCCGGTTGTCATCCGGTCTTCCGGGATGCGGCCGAGCCCGAGCGCCTGCAGCTCGCGCGGCGAAAATTGCGTCACCGCTTTGCCGGCTATCATCATGGTGCCAGCCCTCGGCGGTAGCATGCCGGAAATGACGTCGGCCAGCGCCCGCTGGCCGTTGCCGGAAACGCCGGCGATGCCTAGGATTTCGCCCGCGCGGACGAAAAGCGAGATCTCGCGCAGCGGCGTGCCGGCGTGGGCGGAGGTGGATATGCCGTCGAGCGTCAGCACGGAAGCACCGGGCGTCGAAGCCTGCTTGACCGGCGGCACGATTTCGTGGCCGCACATCAGCTTGGCCATTTCCGCCGATGTGGTGCTTGCCGGATGGTCGACGCGGCCGGCGACCTTGCCGTGGCGCAGCACGACGCAGCGATGGGTGAGGGCCCTGACTTCGTTGAGCTTGTGCGAGATGAAGATGATGCCGAGCCCTTGCGCCGCCATCGAGCGCAAGGCAGCGAAAAGGCCATCGACCTCCGAAGGCGCCAGCACCGCCGTCGGCTCGTCGAGGATCAAAAGCTTGGCGCCGCGAAACAGCGCCTTGATGATCTCCAGCCGCTGCTGCTCGCCGACCGACAGCGTCGACACCGGCAGGTTCGGATCGAGGCTTAGCCCATATTGCCGGCTGATTTCGGTGAGCCGGGTAAGCCCGCGAGCACGATCGATGCGGCCGGACTTGCCGGGAATGCCGATCAGGAGGTTCTCCAGCACCGTGAGGCGCGGCGCGAGGTGAAAATGCTGGTGCACCATGCCGATACCGGCGGCCAGGGCGTCGGCGGAATTGTGGATGGCAATCGGCCTGCCTTCGACCAGGATTTCGCCCGCATCCGGCGCATAGGCGCCAAACAGCACGTTCATCAGCGTCGTCTTGCCGGCGCCGTTCTCGCCCAAAAGGCCGAGGATCTCGCCAGGGGCCACGCTGAGATCAACGGCCTCGTTCGCCTTGACGGCGCCGAAGCTCTTGGTGATGCCGCGCATTTCGATGAGTGGGGCGGACAAGGGTGCTCCCTGACTTGCGATCCGGCTAACCGCCGAGGGCAGCGCTGCACCCCCCTCTGGCCTGCCGGCCATCTCCCCCTCAAGGGGGGAGATTGAATGTCGCGGCGGCCTTCGCCAACTTTCAACGATGAAAGAATCGAACGCCGTCGACGAAACTGCCAATCTCCCCCCTTGAGGGGGAGATGTCCGGCAGGACAGAGAGGGGGGCCTCGCGCCGCCCCATGCGTCAATCCGAAACCGGCGTGTTCTCGTCGACGTCGACGCGGAAATTGCCTTCGAGGATCTCGGCCTTCTTCTTCTCGACCAGGTCCTTGACGTCCGCCGGCAGCGTTTTGTCGAACTTGTGGAAGGGCGCCAGATAGGAGCCGCCCTTGGCCATGCGCGAGAAATCGCCATAGTCTTGCGCGGTGAAGACGCCGGCCTTGACCAGCTTGATCGCCTGCTCGACCGTCGGATACATGTCCCACACCGGGCCGGTGATGACCGTATCCGGCCCGAGGCTGGACTGGTCGGACATGTTGGAGATGGCAAAAATCTTCTTCTCGACCGCCGCCTCGATGACGCCGAAACGCTCGGCATAGATGACGTCGACGCCGGCATCGATCTGCGCCACGGCCGCTTCCTTGGCCTTGGGCGGATCGAAGAAGGAGCCGATGAAGGCGACCTTCTTCTTGACGTTCGGGTTGACCTCCTTGGCGCCGGCGAAGAAAGCGTTGACCAGCCGGTTCACTTCCGGAATGCCCATCGCCGCGACGGCGCCCACCGTGCCCGACTTCGACATCTTTCCGGCGATCATGCCGGAGAGATAGGCGGGCTCGTGAATCCAGTTGTCGAAGACGCCGAAATTGGGCTCGGCCGGACCGGCGCCCGAGCCGAACAGCCACGCCGTCTTCGGGAATTGCTTGGCCGTGCGGCGCGACTCGCGCTCGGCGGCGAAGGCGTCGCCGAGCACCAGCTGGTACCCCCCTTGAGCATATTCGCGCATCACGCGGCTGAAGTCGGCGGTCTGCACCTTTTCCGACCATTTGTATTCGATGCCCAGCTCCTTCTCCGCCTTCTGCAGGGCGACATGGATCTGGTTGTCCCACGGCTCCTCGATCGGCGTGGCGAAGATCGCCGCCACCTTCAGCTTCTTGTCCTTGGCAAAGGCCGCGCCGGGCAGCACGGTGGCCGCGAGGCCGAGCGCGCCGAGTTCCAGCACGTTGCGCCGCGACAGGCCGGCGCGTTGCGTTTTGCTACGTTCGTTTTCCATTGAAGTGCCCCTCTGTTCGACGGCCGTGTCGAGCCGGCTGTTCAAAAATGTTAGACGAGAGACTATGGAACGGCGCCTGAGATTTGTCCACATGGTCAAATTTGGTGGATAGGGACAGTGCGAGGCTGGAAGCGCTGGCGGGACAGCGCCCCCCTCTGGCTGCCGGCCATCTCCCCCACAAGGGGGGAGATCAGCAGCGGGGTCGACGGCACTCTACTCTGTAATGGTGGTGGTTGGCGAAAGCCGGCGCGACATCCAATCTCCCCCCTCGTGGGGGAGATGGCCGGCAGGCCAGAGGGGGGCGCGAAGGATCGCGGCTTCTTGGCCTTATCCGTTGGCAGTCCAAGCCCCCGTCTCGGCAAACCGCCTCAACGCCGGCGCCGGCTCGAAGATCGGCCGGCCGGTCCGCCCATGCCAGAATTCCAGCCGCTCGACGATCTTCGCCGCGCCTGCGACCCCGGCCCAGAACATCGGCCCACCCTTGCCGATCGGGAAGCCGTAACCATTGACCCAGACGACATCGATGTCGGACGCGCGTGCTGCGACGCCTTCCTCGAGAATCTTGGCACCCTCGTTGACCAAGGGATAAAGCGTGCGTTCGAGAATCTCCTCGGCGCCGATCTCGCGCCGCGCAATTCCAAGCTCCGCCGCCTTCGCCCGGATCAGCGCCTCGACTTCCGGATCGGCAACCGGCTCACGCGAGCCGGCCTCATAGTGGTACCAGCCGCGCCCGGTCTTCTGGCCGAAATGGCCCTGCTCGCACAGCGCATCGGCGATCACCGCCGTTTGGCCGCGCGCCTTGCGGTTGCGCCAGCCGATATCGAGGCCGGCGAGATCGCCCATCTGGAACGGCCCCATCGGCCAGCCGAAATCGGTGAACGCCTTGTCGACCTGGCTCGGCGTCGCGCCTTCCAGCAACAGCGCCTCGTTCTCGGCGCCGCGCGCCGAAAGCATCCGGTTGCCGACGAAACCGTGGCAGACGCCGACGACGACCGCGACCTTGCCGATGCGCCGGGCGAGGTCGGTGACCGTCGCCAGCGCGTCAGGCGCGGTCTTTTCGGCGCGCACGATCTCAAGGAGCTTCATGACGTTTGCCGGCGAAAAGAAATGCATGCCGAGCACATCTTGTGGCCGCGAGGTCGAGGCGGCGATTTCGTTCACGTCCAGATAAGAGGTGTTGGTAGCGAGGATGGCGCCGGGCCTGGCGATCGCGTCGAGCCTGCCGAACACCTCCTTCTTGACCGCCATGTCCTCGAACACGGCCTCGATGATCAAGTCGCAATCGGCGAGATCGGCGTAGTCGGTGCTGCTCTTGAAGAGATCAAGCCGCTTTTGCTTCGCCTCTTCGGTCAACGAGCCGCGGCTGACGGAGACGGCATAATTCTTCTCGATCGTCGCCAGTCCGCGGCGCAGCGCCTCCTCGCTCGTCTCGAGCAAAGTCACCGGGAGACCGCCATTGGCAAAGGCCATCGCGACGCCGCCGCCCATGGTGCCGGCGCCGATCACGCCGACGCGCTCTATCCGGCGCTTCCGCAAATCCTTGCCCGGCACCTTCGCCGCCTCGCGCTCGGCGAAAAAAAGATGCCGCTGCGCGCGCGACTGGTCGCCGGAAACGAGCTTTTGGAAAAGCTGCCGCTCGGCCGCAAGGGCTGCGTCGAACGGCAAGATGATCGCGTTGCGCACGGCTTCGGCGCAGGCAAGCGGCGCGTCCAGTCCGCGGGCTTTTCTTGCCAGATCGGCGGCTTGGCGGTCGAAGGCTGCGAGATCGGACCCGGCAAGGCGGTCATTGCGGTCACGCACCGGCACGAACGGTCCGCCTCGATCAGCCATTTCGCGAGCGAAACGAACCGCCTCTGCCAAGAGACCGGCGTCGATAACCGCATCGGCAAGACCGGCGGCCTTTGCCTCACCGGCCGAGATCGGGCTGCCCGAGACGATCATGCCGAGCGCTTTCGCGGCGCCGACCAGGCGTGGCAAACGTACGGTCCCGCCGCCACCCGGCAACAGGCCGAGCCTTACCTCCGGCAGGCCGAGCTTGGCGGTGGCGTCCGCGACACGGAAATGGCAGCCCAATGCCAGTTCCAGCCCGCCGCCCAGCGCCGTGCCGTGAATGGCGGCGACCGTCGGCTTGGGAACCGTTTCCAGCAGGGCGATAATGGCCCGCAATTCCGGTTGCTCGACCGGCTTGCCGAATTCGGTGATGTCGGCGCCGGCCACGAAAGTGCGCCCGGCGCAGGCGATGACGATGGCCCTCGCGGTGGGATCGTCGCGCAAAGCGGTGAGCGCCTCGTAAAGCGGCTTGCGGACATGAAAGCTGAGCGCATTGACAGGCGGGTTGTCGATGGTGACCACCGCCACGCCGTTCTCGTTTGCGACGCTGACAGAACTGGACAAGCGGACCTCCCGAGACCGGCTGCGATCGCGCAAGGGTTTACTAGGCAGCGAGGCGAATGGGAACCCGATGCGGCTCTGGCCCTATGGTTGGCGAGGCCCGGTTAATTGTCGACCCGGCCGAAGGGCGGCACGTTGCCGATCACCTCGCGCTTGTCCTTGCCGCAGGCGAAGGTCTTCGCCTTTTCGTCGGCGAGCTTGCGCGCCTGGGCGTTGGCCTGCGGATTGCCGGTGGCCAAAACCAGGCCGATCGTGCAGCCCTGGTGCTCTTCCGGTTGCGCGACCTTGGCGACGACCAGCACATCGGTCGATTTCTTTTCGTCCTCGGGGTTGCTGACGGAGCGGCGGTGGATGGCGGCGAAGGGGATGACGACGTCGCCATTGGTCTCGATGCGCCACTCGACTTTCGGTCCGGAGCCGTTGAAGGCGGTGAAGCTCTCCCAGACCGCGGTCATGTCGTCGGACGGAAAGCCGTAATAGACGGATTCGCGCGCGTCGTCGTAGCCGATCAGCACCGGGTAGCCGCGATAGCCTGAGCAGACGAGGCTCGCCCAGTCGCCGTCGCCTTCCCCAGCTTGCGCATAGGTCACGCAGTCCTTCTTCGAGTCGAGATCGGTATAGGCGCTGGAGATGTCGCCGGCCTGGGCCGCCTGGCAGAAACCGGCGAGGGCAAGCGGGATCAGAAGAACGCGCATTACTGGCAACTCCGTTCGAGCTGCCGGAAGCGTAACGTCAATCGCTATTTCTTCAAGCTGGCTTCGATCAAGAGATCGGCGTTGCGGGCGACCGCCGCCGCCGGTCCGCCCAGGCCAAACAGCTGGCCGCTGATATAGGCGCCTTCGATGAGCAGCAGCAGGCCGTCACCCAGCGTATCGGAATCGGCGGCGCCCATTGCGGCGGCCATGGCGCGCAGGCGTCGGCGCAATTCGACCTTGTTGTTCTCGCTCACCACCCGCGCCGGATGGCCGCGCTCGGGATATTCCACCGCGGCGTTGGTCATGCCGCAACCGCGATAGTCCGGCTTTTGCGTGCGTTTGCCGACGCGGGTCAGGAAGGCGATGATCTGCGCGCGCGGATCGCCCGGATGCGCGTCGACGGCCTCGTCGAAGCGTTCCCAGAATTCGAGGTCATATTTGCGCAGATAGGAGGCGGCGAGCTCATCCTTGGACGGGAAGCTGCGGTAGAGGCTCGGCTTGGTGACGCCGGCACGCCTGACGATCTCGTCGACGCCGATCGCCCTTATGCCCTCGCGGTAAAAGAGGTCGCGCGCCACGTCCAGGATCTTGTCCGCCGCCCGGGGAGCAGGGAGCTCGCTGATCGATGCTTCAATTTTATTGTCGGATGGCATTCAAACAACTCGCTTGACAATGTTACTGACCGGTACGTATGTATGGCTTCAGTCCATTGCAACGTACCGGTCAGTAACATGATAATCCAGTCCCGTCCGTTTGGCCAGCGCTACGCATTCGTCGTCGTTGCCGTCATTTTCCTGTGCCTGCTGATCGCGGCGGGGCTCCGTTCGGCGCCCTCGGTGATGATGGTGCCGCTGGAGGAAAGCTTCGGCTGGCATCGCGACGTAACGTCCTGGGCCGCCAGCGTCGGCATCCTGCTTTACGGGCTGACCGGTCCGTTCGCTGCCGCGCTGATGGAACGCATTGGGCTGCGCCGCACGCTGCTCGGCTCGCTGCTGGTGATGTCGGGATCGACCGCGCTCAGCCTGTTCATGACTGAGCCATGGCATCTTTTCATCACCTGGGGCGTGTTTTCCGGCATCGGTTCGGGCGCGGTGGCGAGCGTGCTCGGCGCCACCATCGTCAACCGCTGGTTCAAGACCAATCGCGGCCTGATGATGGGCCTGATGTCGGCCTCAAGCGCCACCGGCATGCTGGTGTTCCTGCCGCTCATCGCCTCGCTGGCGCAGAGCGGGGGCTGGAAGCCGGTGGCGATCGCCGTGGCGCTGGCCACCGCCGCGCTGATCCCGTTCGTCTTGCTGCTGGTGCCGGAGCTCCCGGCTTCGATCGGGCAGGTGCGCTACGGCGCCGATGCCGGCGACGTGCCGCCGGTGTCGCCTGCATCGCAGGGCAATTTCCTGGCGCACACGCTGAACACGCTGCGCCGCGCGGCGGGCACGCGGGTGTTCTGGTATCTGTTCGCCACCTTCTTCGTCTGCGGCTTCACCACCAATGGTCTCGTCGGCACGCATCTCATCGCATTCTGCGGCGATATGGGCATTGGCGAGGTGCAGGCGGCCGGGCTGTTGTCGATGATGGGCATTTTCGACCTGATCGGCACGACATTGTCCGGCTGGCTCACCGACCGCTTCGATCCGCGCAAGCTGCTCGGCGTCTATTACGCGGTGCGTGGGCTGTCACTGATCTACCTGCCCTATTCCGGCTTCTCCGCGACCAGCCTGGTCATCTTCGCCGTGCTCTACGGGCTCGACTGGATCGCCACCGTGCCGCCGACGCTGAGGCTTGCCAACGAGGCGTTCGGCGACCGCAGCGGACCGATCGTGTTCGGCTGGATCGTCGCCGGCCACCAGGTGGGCGCCGCGGCCGCCGCCGCCTTCGGCGGCACGATGCGCGAGCTGCAGGGCAATTACGAGCTGGCCTTCCTGATTGCCGGCATGACGGGTATCGCGGCGGCTTGTATTTCGCTGCTGATCAATACGAGCAGGCCGGCGTTCGAGCCGGAACCGCAGGCGGCTTGAGGCGCGACTTTTCCTTCTCCCCTTGTGGGAGAAGGTGGCCGCGAAGCGGCCGGATGAGGGGTGCTCCAGGGAAAGCCAACGTCTCACTCCGCTGGAATACCCCTCATCCGTCTCGGCGCTGCGCGCCGATCCACCACCCGGCCCTTCGCAGGCTCAGGGCGTTCGAAGCTCGAAAAGCCAAGCAATTGGCTTTTCGTCCGCTAACGCGGACCGCTTCTCACCCCACAAGGGGAGAAGGAAGATGTCGACTGTTATCAAAACTTCATGGTTCCGATATGCGCCTGAAACATTGAGGCGAGAGCTTGGCGGTCCCGCTCAATGCCATCCCGGAGACAGCCATGAACAAGCTTTCGCTCACCCGCCGCGCCTTCGTCACTTCGGCCAGCGCCTTCGGCCTTGTCGGCGCCTCCGGTCTGGCGCTGCCCTATTATTCCCGCGCCAGCCAGCGTCCGGCCTTCACGCATGGCGTCCAGTCCGGCGACGTCGACGCCACGTCGGGCATGGTGTGGACCCGCACCGATCGCCCGGCGCGCGTGATGTATGAAGTGTCGACGACCGAAAGCTTCGCCAATGCGACGCGGCTGGCTGCGCTCGATACCTCGCCGGCCAGCGACTACACGGTGAAGCGGCTGCTCACCGATCTCGCCTCGGACCAGGACATTTTCTACCGCATGACCGCTGCCGATCTTTCCGACATCAATGCCGTGTCCGAGCCGATCGTCGGCCGTTTCCGCACCGCGCCGTCGTCCAAGCGCGACGTGCGCTTCGCCTGGTCGGGCGACACCGCCGGCCAGGGCTGGGGTATCGACGAGACCGGCATGAAGACCTATTCGACCATCGCCAAGCACACGCCGGACTTCTTCCTGCATTCCGGCGACACCATCTATGCCGACGGCGCTATGAAGGACGAGGTCGACCTGCCCGGCGGCGGCAAGTGGAAGAACGTGGTCATGATCGACGGCAAGCGCAAGGTGGCCGAGACGCTGGACGAGTACCGCGACCAGTGGAAGTACAACATGATGGACAAGCATGTGCTTGGCCTGTCGGCCATCTGCCCGACCTTCTACCAGTGGGACGACCACGAGGTGCTCAACAACTGGTCGGATTCGAAGGACCTGACCGCCGACGACCGCTACAAGGAAAAGTCGATCCATGTGCTGGCGGCCAGGGCGGCTCGCGCCTTCCATGAAATGACGACCATCCGCTACGAGCCGTCGGAGCCGGGCCGCGTCTACCGCAAGGTCTCGCATGGGCCGCTGCTCGACGTGTTCTTCCTCGACATGCGCTCCTATCGCGGCCCGAACGGCCCCGACATGGAAGAGACGCTGACGCCGAAGTCGCGCATGATCGGCGAGGAGCAGTCGAAGTGGCTGAAGCGCGAGCTGGCGAATTCCAAGGCGACGTGGAAGGTCATCGCCGCCGACATGCCGCTCAGCCTGGTCGTCTGGAACGACGCGGCGAAGAAGGCCGGGGCCGAGGCGGTCGCCAACAGCGACAATGGCGCGCCAAAGGGCCGTGAGCTGGAATTCGCCGACGTGCTGCGCTTCATCAAGAATGCCGGCATCACCAACACGGTGTGGCTGACCGCCGACGTCCACTACACCGCGGCGCACTACTACAATCCCGACAAGGCGCAGTTCCAGGATTTCAATCCGTTCTGGGAGTTCGTGTCCGGTCCGATCCACGCCGGCACCTTCGGCCCCAACGACCTCGACATGACCTTCGGGCCGGAGCTGAAATTCATCAAGGCGCCGACCGCCGAGCAGGGCCAGAACCTGCCGCCGTCGGCCGGGCTGCAGTTCTTCGGGCTGGTCGACATTTCCGGCGCGACGGAACAGCTCACCGTGCGGCTGATGGATCGCGACGACAACGAGCTTTACAAGGTCACGCTCGATCCGGTGCGGTCGGCTTGAAGATCAATAAAATCCGAGGCGCCGGCGCGAGGCCCCCCTCTCTGGCCTGCCGGCCATCTCCCCCTCAAAGGGGGAGATCGGATTTCGCATCGGCTTTCGCTAATTTCCAACGCTGCAGGACTGGCAGCGGGATCAAAGCTGCTAATCTCCCCCCTTGAGGGGAGATGCCCGGCAGGGCAGAGGGGGGCGCTGTCCCGCCAGCATTTGCCGTTTTCCTGTGGCGGAAAGATCAATCCGGATAGCAAGCCCGGGGAATTTTCGGCCAGACCGCGGTATCGCAGTTGGCATCCTTCTGGCGCTGCTTGAAGGCGGCGCTGACCGGGCCGGTGACGATCGGGTCGACGCCGTCGGGGGCGTCGGCGAACATCTGCTGCGCGGTCCTGGCGTCGGGCGGCGCGATCGGGTCGGCTTGCCGAAGCGTAGCCGCCGATTGCGCGGCGCCGGCCGCGACGAGCACGCCAAGCGCCGCCCACGCAAAAACCGGACGCAATCTGGACATAGGATCGGTCATGAACATCGAACTGTCCGGCCCCTCAAAGGTTCCGCCTTGGTTAACGGAATCATTTCACACCAAGACGTTTAAGAATCAGTGACTATGTATTTGGGGTCGGGCCTCCCCTTTCGCAAATGCGAAAAACCTTGTATGAGCCGCGCAACCGAAAAAGGCGGCGCCTCTGGGCCTGCTGCCTGCAACACTCCCCTTTCGCAAATGCGAAAAACCTTGTATGAGCCGCGCAACCGAAAAAGGCGGCGCCTCTGGGCCTGCTGCCTG
>NZ_VFTZ01000026.1 GCF_006440775.1 Mesorhizobium sp. B2-7-2
ATACATGACCGCTCCAGACTTACGCCGCCGCCGCCATTTTGCCTCTTGCCCAAAAGGGGCCGTCCATACATGACGATCGCGATGGGTGTTTCGGCCAATCTCCAACGCATGCCACCTGCCAACGCAAAACAGAGCCGACCGAAGCCGACCGGTCAAAATCGCGGTGCAGTGCCAATAGCACCTTCTGGTCTAGTGCCGCCTTGTCGTGTCCTTCGGCCTTGAAACACCGGTTTCCGAATCCTCGTCGCGCACTTCGTGGCGACGGGCTTTGAGCACCTCGTCATTTTCGACGCCTTCTCCGGTCGCATCGGCCTCCGCGCTGGCGTTCTTGCCGTCGGGGCGCTGCGGCGGCGAACCGGCAAAGCCTGGCCCCTCGCCGTGCGGCGCATCATCCGGCACGCCCTCATGCGCGGCATGTTCCTTGTCGAACTTGATGACCGGCTCCATCTTCGCCAGCACGTCGTCGGCAAGCCAGCACAGGCTCATATGGCCGTCGCCGAGATTCTTCACCGGCGGCACCTTGGTCTCGCACAGATTGTCGGGCACCAGCTTCTTATAGCCGCAGCGCGTCTGGAACGGGCAGCCGGTCGGCGGGTTCATCGCCGACGGAATGTCGCCTTCCAGCACGATATGCTTCTTGACCACGCTGGTGTCGGCGATCGGGATCGCCGACAGCAGCGCCTCGGTATAGGGATGGTAAGGCGGCGAGAAGATCTGGTCAGTCGTGCCCTGCTCGACGATGTAGCCGAGATACATGACGACGACGCGGTCGGCGATATAGCGCACCACCGACAGATCGTGGCTGATGAACAGCATCGTCGTCTTGTTCTTGCGCTGGATATCCATCAACAACTCGGTCACCGCCGCCTGCACCGAGACGTCGAGCGCCGAGACCGGCTCGTCGGCCACCACCACCTTGGCGTCGCCGGCAAAGGCGCGCGCGACGCCGATACGCTGCTTCTGCCCGCCCGACAGCTGGCGCGGCTTGCGGGTTTCGAAGGCGCGCGGCAGCTTCACCAGGTCGAGCAGTTCCAGCATCCGCTTGCGCCGCTCGGCGACTGTCCTGCCGACTTTGAACTTCTCCAGCGTGCGGATGATCTGCGAGCCGACCGTGTGGCTGGGGTTCAGCGTGTCGAACGGATTCTGGAACACCATCTGGATCGAAGACACCGTCTCGACATTGCGGCGCTCGATGCCGGTCGATTGGATCTCCTTGTTGCCCAGCGTCACGGTGCCGGAGCTTGCGGTCTCCAATCCCAGAAGCACCTTGGCGAGCGTCGACTTGCCGCAGCCGGATTCACCGACGATTGCGACCGTCTCGGATTCGCGCGCGGTGAACGAGATCGTTTCGTTGGCCTTGACGACGCGGCCTTCGCTGGAGCCGAACACCTCGCTGCCGCCGACCTTGTAGTATTTCTTGAGGTCGTCGATCTTGAGCACCGGCGCGCCGGGCTCGACCTTTTCGTTGACCTTCTTTGCACCGGGGGGCAGCGCCTCCCAGTCGATCTCGTTGAACCGCACGCAGCGCGAGAAATGGCCCTCATGGCCCTCGACCGGGATCATCGGGATTTCCGCGGCGTTGCAGACGCCCTCGACGAAATGGTGGCAGCGCGGCCCGAAATTGCAGCCCTTCGGCCGCTCATGCGGCAGCGGCAACTGTCCAGGAATGGAGATCAGCGGCCGCGAGTTCTTGTCCGCGCCAGGCAGCGGGATCGAACGGAACAGCCCTTGCGTGTAGGGGTGGCGCATCCGGTCGAACACGTCCTCGATCTTGCCGGTCTCGACCGCTTCGCCCGAATACATCACCGTGATCTTGTCGCAGGTCTCGAGGATAAGGCCGAGATTGTGCGACACGAAGATCATCGAGGTGCCGAACTTCTCGCCCAGACCCTTGACCAGCTCGACGATGCCGGCCTCGACGGTGACGTCGAGCGCCGTCGTCGGCTCGTCGAGCAGCAAGAGCGCCGGCTTGGAAAGCAGCGCCATGGCGATGACGATGCGCTGCTGCTGGCCGCCGGACAGCTGGTGCGGATAGGAGCGCATCATGCGCTCCGGGTCGGGCAGCTTCACCGCCCGCACCATCTCAAGGGCGCGGTTGTAGGCCTCTTCTTTCGACACCTTGTCGTGGATCAGCGGCACTTCCATCAGCTGCTGGCCGATTTTCATCGCCGGATTGAGGCTGGCCATCGGCTCCTGGTAGATCATGGCGATCTTGTTGCCGCGGATCGAGCGCAGCTCATCCTCGGAGAGCTCGCCCATGTCCTTGCCCTGGAACTTGATCTTGCCGCCGACGATCTTCCCGATATTGGAGAGGTCGCGCATGATGCCGAGCGACACGGTCGACTTGCCGCAGCCGGACTCGCCGACGATGCCCATCGCCTCGCCGGGCATGACCGTGCAGGAAAAATCCATCACGGCCGGGATCTCGCCCTTGCGAGTGAAGAAGGAGATCGAGAGGTTCTCGATCTCGATAATCGGCTGACTGGTCGCCTTGGCTGGATCTCGAACTGCCTCGTTCATGGGTCGCTCCAATCCTTGGTCCTTGGAAGATGGGGCCGAAAACCCCGCCATCAATCTTTCATCGACTGTTCACGCAGCGAATCCGCCAACAGGTTCAGCCCCAGCACGAACGACATCAGCGCGATCGTCGGCGGCAGCGCCGGGTGGATGAAGGACCGCAAGAGGCGGCTGGCGTCCTTGATCGCGGTGCCCCAGTCGGGGCTTTCCGGCGCCAAGCCCAGGCCGAAATAGCCGAGCGTTCCGAGCAGGATCGTCGTGTAGCCGATGCGCAGGCAGGCATCGACGATCAGCGGACCGCGCGCATTGGGCAGGATCTCCCACAGCATGATGTACCAGGGCGATTCACCGCGCGTCTGCGCCGCCGCCACATAGTCGCGCGTCTTGATGTCCATGGTCAGCCCGCGCACGATGCGGAACACGCCCGGGCTGGAGGCGAACACCACCGCCACGAAGATGTTGAGCTGGTTGGGATCGATGTGGACGATGTGCAGCGGATCCTTGTCGAAGACGAGGCCCGTATAGATCCAGCCGCCCAGGACCAGCGTGATGCCGAGCAGGATATAGAGCCGGTCCGGCCGGTTCTTGTAGCGGGTCCAGAACAGCACGCAGAAGAAGATGATCGGGAACAGGAAGAACAGCCCCGCCATCCCATAGGGGATCGGCGTGTCCATGATGCCCGGCGTCACCAGCAGGTAGAACAAGAGGATGACCGGGAAGGCCAGCACCAGATTGGCAAGGAACGACAAGAGCGTGTCGATCTTGCCGCCATAATAACCGGCCGGCAGGCCGAGCGTGATGCCGACCATCAGCGCGAAGCCGGTGGCAGCCGGCGCGATGATCAGCACGATCTGGCTGCCATAGACCATGCGTGAGAACACGTCGCGGGCAAGCTTGTCGCCGCCGAAATAATAGACGAGCTTCGACACCGGCTCGATCGCCCCGGGCAGCGTGTCCTTCATCACCGAGACCTGCGCCAGCGGATCGAAGGGCGAGATGGTGGAGGCGAAGATCGCCGTGAACAGCCAGAACAGGCAGATGAAGACGCCGGCAATGCCGACGCCGCTGTCGAAGAGCTGGCCGTAGAGCCCGAGCCGCTTCTTGTAGGTAAAGCTGGCGCCCATCACCAGGATGAGCCCGACCCACACCGGCCAGAACCGCCAGAGCACGCCGATAACCACGTCGAAGGCGCTGATATATTCGGTTTGCATCGGCCCCTGCCCCTACTGAACCCTGATACGCGGATTGAGAAACGCGTAGCCGACGTCGGAAATCAGCTGCGTGATCAGCACGATGAACACCGAAACCAGCGAGCAGCCGAGCAGCAGGTCGATGTCGTTGTTGCCGGCGGCCTCGACCAGCGTGTAGCCAAAACCCTGGTAGCGGAACATCACCTCGACGATGACGACGCCGGTGAGCAGCCATGGGAACTGCAGCATGATGACGGTGAAGGGCGCGATCAGCGCGTTGCGCAACGCATGCTTGATGACCACGCTGCTGAAGGACAGGCCCTTCAGCCGGGCGGTGCGGATATATTGCTGCGTCATCACCTCGACCATCGAGGCGCGTGTCATGCGCGCGATATAGCCGATGCCGTAGATCGCCAGCGTGATCACCGGCAGCGTGAAATTGTAGAAGGTTATGCCCTGGCTGGCGGACGCCGCCGAGCCGTTCAGCCAGCCGAGCCAGGATGCAAAGATGACGGTGAAGATGACGCCCGACACATATTCGGGCGTCGCCGTCGAGGCGATCGAGGCCACCGACAGCACACGGTCGGTGCGCGAGCCTTCGCGCATGCCGGCGAGAATGCCGATCAGCAGCGAGATCGGCACCATCACCGCCAGCACCCAAAACATCAGCAATCCGGTGGCGCCGAGGGCCGGGAACAGCTTGGCTGCGACCGTCGTCTTGAACTTGGTCGAGCAGCCGAAATCGCCCTGCAGGACCCCCGAGAATGTCGGCTCGACCGGGTCGTTGCAGAAGGAGAAGCGTTGCGTCGTCTTGCCGGTCGCCGGATCGGTGATCGGATGCTTCGGCAAGACGCCCAGCCACTGGCCGTAGCGCACGAAGAAGTTCTGCCGGTAGCCATGATTGACCAGCCAGCTTTCGAGCTGGTCGGCGGGCGTATGCATCTCGGTCTGGCTGATCGCCAGTTTCTTCAGATTGGGCTCGAGATTGACGAGGAAGAAGACGACCAGCGTCAGGCACAGCATCGTGAGCAGTATCGTGCCGATGCGTCTGGCGATGAATGAGAACATGTGCCCCCCTGCCGGCCGGGTTGGGGTCAGATAGGTTCAACCCTGTTTCGAAAAGCGGATGAACGCCCCGCCACCGCTGCAGGATATGCAACGGCGACGAAGCTGCAAATACGAGGGGCCGCAGCCCCTCGTATCCATCGCGCTATGGATCACGCCTGGTCGAGCCAAACCTTGCCGAAGTCGTGCTCGTAGGTGGGGTGCATCGAGTGGTTCTTCACCTCGGGCTTGATATTGATGTAGAGCTTGCGCCAGTAGGGCTGGATGATGATGCCGGACTCTTGCAGGGTCTGCTCGATATCCTTCATCACAACCTTGCGCTTCTCCGCATCGGCAATGCCGAGCGCCTCGTTCACCTTCTTGTCGAAGTCCGGATTGGCGTAGGCCGTCTCGTTCCACGCTTCACCGGAGCGGTAAGCGATGGCGATCACCTGGATGCCCAGCGGGCGCATGTTCCAGTTGGTTTCCGAGAACGGATACTTCGTCCAGTCGTTCCAGAAGGTCGAGCTCGGCAGCACGGTGCGCTTCACCTTGATGCCGGCTTCGCGCAGCTGGGCGGCGATCGCGTCCGTGGTGTTCTTGTGGTAGTCCTCGTCGTTGCTGATCAGCTCGTGCTCGAAATCGATCGCGCCCGCTTCCGTCAGCATCTGCTTGGCCTTGGCGATATCGCGCTTGACCTCCGGCAGCTTGACATATTCCGGATGGATCGGCGCGACGTGGTGGTTTTCCGCCGGCGTGCCGGCATTGCCGTAGCCGAGCTGCAGCACGGTGGCATTGTCGACGGCAAGCAACATCGCCTGGCGAACCTTCTGGTCGTCATAAGGCTTGTGGGTGACGTTGAAGCGCGACACCACGGTGGCAGCCGTCACGACTTCCGAGACCGGAGCGCCGACGTCGGCGATGATCTTGATGTAGTCGGCGGTCGTTTCGTGGTTAGTCTGGACTTCGCCCGACTCGAAGGCCGAGACGGTCGCGGCCGGATCGGTGCCGTAATCGATGAACTCGACGCCGTCGAGGAAGGCCTCGCCCTGCCACCATTTGCCGGTCGTGCGGCGCTTGTAGACCACCTTCTGGCCGACGTCATAGGAGACGAGCTCGAACGGACCGGTGCCGATCGGGCAGTTCTTGAAGTTGGCGCCCTTCTCGTCGAAGGTCTTGTGCACGACCAGCGCCGGATAGTCGCAAAGGTTCGGGATGATGGCGATGTCGGGCTTGGTCAGCTTGAGCTTGACGGTCATGTCGTCGACCTTGACGACGGAGCCTTCGCGCAGCTTCTTGGTCGTGTCGTCGACGAGGCTGCCGAGGCGGCCAGGCATCGAGTTGCCTTCCGCGCCCTTATCCGCCCAGCGGGTGAAATTGTGGATCACGTCGTCGGCGGTGAACTTGTCGCCGTTGTTCCATTCGACGCCCGGCCGCACATGCAGCGTGTATTCGGTGGCATCGTCGTTGATGTCCCAGCTCGCCAGGAGGTAGGGCGCGAAGGTATATTCCTTCGTGTATTTCACCAGCGGCTCGAGCGCCTGGCGCTCGGCATTGGAGATTTCGGACCAGTCGGCGGTGCGCGGATCCTTCGGATCCTTGATCGACATCGCGACCTTGAGCACGCCGCCCTTCTTGCCCTGCACGTCCTCGGCCCGGGCCGGGGTCGGCGCGGCGAGGCCGAGCATGCCATAGGCCATTGCGGTCGATGCGCCGAAGACACTGGCCAAAGCCAGGAATTCGCGGCGGTCCACGCCGCCCGATTTGGCCTCTTCAGCCATTTTCAGGATGTGATCGGGAACACGATCACCATTGCTCTTATAGATTGCCATGACTTACTCCCATTGTTGGCTTTCCGCCTTGTAACATTCCGCATCCAGACCGTGATGTCAAAACACGGTGTGGAATAGGAACATGCCAGGGAATGTGCATCTTTGGCTACAACCCGGTTCGCGCGTTAGCGACAGTCTTGACGCAAATTTGTTATCGCGAGGCGGATTTCCCAAAAAATCGTTGGGCGATTAAATCAATACATTTTATACGGATAACGGCCCCGCCCGCCTGCTGGGCAAACACAGAAGCGCCGGCGCGGCCTCAATATTCGCGTTCGTAGAAGACGCCGCCCTTGGCTTCGCCGGCATCATTGGCCTCGCCGCGCAGCTTCACGCCACGACCGACATTAAGGTCGATCGTGGCCTTGCCGGAGCCTGGCTTGTCGCCCTTCTGTATGGTCACATAGGTGCGGTCGTTAAGGTATTTGCCGGCCGAGACCGCGGTGCCGCCCTTCTCGTCCGTCGTCACGTCGAGGTCGTCGACGCCGATTGCGTTGCGCAGGTTGTCGAGCAGCGAGGTCGTGCCGCCGGCGCCTGCTAATTGCGCGGCGGCATCGGCGAGCTGGGCGATCTGCAGCGGTGATAGTCTGGACATGGATTGACCGAAGATGA
Organism: Mesorhizobium sp. B2-7-2; assembly: GCF_006440775.1. Lineage (GTDB taxonomy): Bacteria > Pseudomonadota > Alphaproteobacteria > Rhizobiales > Rhizobiaceae > Mesorhizobium. Next base: position 7,196 of record NZ_VFTZ01000026.1, read on the forward strand.
GCTGCGCCAGGACCTCGTCCTGCGGCAGCGCCGGCACCGAGGAGAAGTTGAATTTCGGATCGGTCGCCTCGCCGGAAACCACGATTGTCACGGTGGCACTGCTTGTCGTCGTGGTCGCGGTGAGATTGAGGTAAGGCACCAGCGATCCCTGGAACCCGACCGTGCCGTCCGTGAATGTCAGCCGTTTTGCAAGGATCGTTAGCCGTCCGCGCTGCAAGGTGAAAGTGCCCACGGCCTGCGGTGACGACGCCGTCCCGGTTAGTTTGAGCGAGCCGCCGAGCTCGGCGTCGACGCCCCTGCCCTGGATGAATATCTGGTTCGGCGCGTTGACCGTCACGTCAAGCGTCAGGCCGCTGCCGCCCTTGCTGCTGCCGCTGGACGTCGGCGGGCGCAGCGCCTTGTCCTGTGCTCGCACGGCGCGAGGCGCGTTCTTGTGTTTGACGTTGAGTTCCGAAAGCGACCCCGGCAGCTTGTCCGGAACGGTGATGACCGTCCTCGCCAGGTTGACGGTGCCGGCGATCACCGGCGCCGAGACCAGCGGCCCCTTGACGGTCAGGTCGCCGCCGAGATTGGCGGTCACCACCCGGCCGTCGGTATAACGGCCATCGGTGAGCTTGATCGACAGGTCGGCCGGAAAGCCTTGCGCCGGCGTGATGCCCACCGTGCCGCTGGCCGACAGGCTGCCGCGCGTCGACAGCTTTCCGGTCAAGCGATTGATCCTGGCGACGCCGCCGCCAATCGAGACATCGGCGGCGATATCGTTGACCGCCAGGCCGGAACGCGCATCGATAAGGCGCGCGCCGGATGTCGTGACTTTGCCGCTGATCACCGGCGCGGATGCGGGACCGCGCACCTGCACATCGACATTGGCAGTGCCGTTGAGCGCCAGACCTTGCGCGGCGAGCTTGGCAGCAAGGAAGGAAAACGGCACCTTGCCGCTGAAATCGAGCGCCAAGGTGGGCGTGCCTGCCGTCGCCACCGTGCCGCCGCCCTTGAGGCCGAGGCCGGCGCCATCGCTGATGTTGGCGTCGAAGGCGAGCTTGTTGCCGGCGAAGGTTCCCGACGACGACACATTCATGCCGCCGAGGCCGGCGCCGCGCGTCTGCGAGGTCTGCACGCCGGAAGCATCGATGTTGAAGGCCGCCGAAGGGGTCGCCGGCGCGCCGGTGACCTTGACCCTGCCCGAGACCGTGCCGGCTGCATCGAGGCCCGGCGAGAAACTGTTGGCGAGCGAGATCGGCACCCGAGCCAGATTGGCGTTGATGTCGAGCGTCTGCGCGACCTTGCCTGTCACCGTCGCCGTGCCGCCGCCGAGATTCAGCACCAGCCGGTCGAGCGTCGTCACCCCGTTGGCGATGGTCACGGTCGAGGCCTGCGCGATCGCGGCCTTGATGCCCTGCACCGTCGCCTGGCCCGACGCGAGCTCGACGGTCGTCGTGCCGTTGGCGATCCTCACCCGGCCGGCTGCCTTCGCCGGGATATTCTTGACGGTGGCGCCGCCGGAGAATCCGGTCCAGTCGCCGTCGCGCTTGAGATTGACATCGATACCGGTGACGGCCGTGCCGCCGGAAGTCACGCTCTCGGCGCGCACCGTGCCGGCAATAACCGGTGCTGCCATGTAATTCGCGATCTGCGCGTCGATGGCGACATTCCTGGCGGAGAGATCGCCGCGCTTGATCTCGGAGGTGTTCGCCTTGACCGCGACATTGGGTCCATTGCCTGCCTTGGTAAAAGCGATCGTGCCGCGCACATTGCCCTCGGCTTTTTCCAGCGCCAGCGCGGCCAGCGGCCCGATATCGGGCAAGTCGAGCGAAACGGTGCCGACCGGCACGAAGGCATCGTCGAGAGTGAGATCGCCGGAAATCTTGTTCGGACCGAGCGACAGCAAAAGCCCGTTGATCGCGCGGCTGCCATTGGTCGTGGCGAGCACCGCGCTGCCTTGCAGGTTCTGCCCGGCGACGTTGCCGGTGAGCTCAACATTGGCCGCCGGATTGGCGGCATCGGCCTTGCCGCTGGCCGTCAGCTTCAGCCCGGTGATCTCGCGCGCCGCCACCGAAAGCCGGTCGCTGCTCACCGTCATCGACAAGTCCGGCGTGGTGACCGGGCCTTGCGCGTTCAAGGCAAAGGCGATGGCGCCCTTGGCGTCTTTCGACAGCCCCGAAACATCGCTCAACGCGCCTCTGATCCCGGCGGCCAGCTTGCCGTCGGCAAGGCTCGCCTGCCCGTCGGCGCCAAGCGCGCCGGAATTCAGCTTCAGCCCGTCGACATTGACATTGCCATTGGCATCGCGCTTCAGCACGGCGCTCAACGCAGCGCTCTCGCCAAGCATGCCCCGCACCGCCGCCGGCAAGGCTGAAGAGGCGACATTGGCCTTCATGTTGAGGTCGACCGAACCGTCGCCCAGCGATATCCGGCCGGCGACCTGGCCGTCGAGCGCATCGCTGGTGATCGAGCCGCTATTGACGGCGACGGCATCGGTCGTCAGGCGGCCATTGACTTTCGCCGTGACCTTGCCGGCGATCAGCGGCGCGATCATCGGATTGTCGAGGCCGATCCTGTCCACCGACACCGTGCCGGAAACCTGACCTGCCCGCCCCTTGAGGTCGAAGGCATCCGAATGCAGCGCCAGTGTGAGGCCGTCGACCGTCGCCTGGCTGGCGGCAATGGAAGGCAGGATCGCGGACACATCGAGCCGTGCTTGCGTGCTTTCGCCCGCCATCTTTGCCGACAAGGACTGGACGGCGATCTTGACCGGGCTTTGGGCGCTGCCGACTGTCAACGGCAGGCTGGCTCCGGACGAGGTAAGGTCGAAGGAGAAATCGCTGGCGCCGTTCGGGTTGAGGGTGCCGGCGGCCTTGCCTGAAATCCCTTCGCCCGAAAGCGTGGCGTGGTCCAGGGCGACGCCGCCCTCCAGCGTGTAGCTGCCGGCGGCGTCCAGATCCAGCGGCCCGAGTCCGGCCTGGCGGGTCTGGCTGGTCTCGGCGCCCGCCACCTTCGCGTTGAACTGAACGTCGGGATTGGACGATGGACCCGTGACGTGTGCCGTGCCCTCCAGCGTTCCGGCCCCGTCGAGGCCCGGCACGAAATCATTGGCGAGCGCCAACGGGAGATTGGTGAGGTTTGCCGTCAGGTCCAGGGCCTGACCGGCGCTGCCGGAAACCGTCGCCGAGCCGCCGCCGAGATTGAGCGCGAGCTTCTCGATGGCGGTCACGCCATTGGCGATGGAGATGCTGGAAGGCTCGGCGATGGCCGCCTTGATGCCGCGCACCGTCGCCTCGCCGGAAGCGATTTCCACGCTCGTCGTGCCGTTGGCGATCTTCACCCGGCCGGTGGCGGTGGCCGGAATGCCGGACGCGGTGGCGCCGCCGGTAAAGTTGGTCCAATCGCCGTCGCGCTTCAAGTCGATGCTGATGCCGCTGATGACCGTGCCGCCGGAGGTCACGCTATCGGCCTTGATCGTGCCTGAGATCGCCGGCCCTTTCAGGTAGTTGGCGATCAGCGCGTTGACGGTGATGGCTTTCGCCGCCAGATCGCCGCGCGCGATCGACGTGCTGGTCGCATTTACGGTGACGGTCGGCGCCTCGCCGTCCTTGGCGAAGGCGATCGTGCCGTTGATATCGCCGGTCGCGCTCTGATTCGCGAGCGCCGCGAGCGGTCCGATGTCGGGCACGGCAAGCGTCAGCGTGCCGAGCGGCAGGAACTTGTCGTCGAGCGCAAGATCGCCCGAGACTTTGTTGTTGCCAAGCGCAAGGCTAAGACCCCTGATCGAGCGCTTGCCGTCGGCCGTCACCAGCGAGGCTGCGATGTCTAGCGCCTGCCCCTCGGCGCTGCCGGTCAGCGAGATTTCAGCGGACGGGTTGGCGATGTCGGCCTTGCCCTTGGCCGAGAGTTTGATGTCCTTCACCGTGCGGCCGGCGGCCGTCAGGCTGGCGCTGTCTGCTGAAACGGAGAAATCAGGCGCCCAGCGCGGACCGCTCGTGGTCAGCGCGAAATTGACCCCGCCGGCAAGCGGCGTGCCGGCGAGCGACGACAGTGGCGAGACATCGCCCAACGTGCCTTTGACGCTGGCCTGGATATCCGATCCTTGCATGCTGCCGGTACCGCTGGCGCTAAGCGAGCCGGAACTGATCTCCAGCGAATTGGCGGCGAACGCCCCTTGCGGATCGCGCGTGGCGGTGGCCGAGAATTTCACCCGCTCGCCAAGCAGCGAGCTGATCTGCGGCGGCAATGCCTTCGAGACGGCGTCGGCATTCATCTTCAGCGTCATCGACAAATCGGCCAGCGCCACATTTGCCGTCAGCCCGGCATTGAGCGCATCGCTGCGCAAGGTGCCTTTGTCGATGGTCACGGTCTCGCGGCTGATCGTGCCGGAAAGATCCGCGGCGAGCTTGCCGGTCACCAGCGGCGCCAGCGTCGCGACATCGGTCTTCAGGCCGGCGGCCGCGAGCTTGATGGCGACCGGGCCGTTAACGGTCTCGATGTCGAAGCCGTCGGAATGGATCTCGCCCGTAATATTGTTGAGCTGGGTGCCGCCGACGGCGACCGAAGTAAGCGACGTGCCGATATCGACCATCGGCGCCTTGCCGTCGCCGAAGGCGCGCACCGTGGCCTTTTCGACCGCGACCAGGATCGGAACCGCGCTGTTGCCGACATCGACGGTGACCGGCTTGTTCTTGGCGGAGAGCTCGACCGCCAGGTCGCTGGCGCCCTTCGGATCGACATTGCCGGTTGCAGTGCCGTGCACCGCATCGCTCTCTATGATGGCCTGCTCGATATCGATCCCACCCGACGCGGTCGCCGTTCCGGCGAGGTCGAAGCTCGTCTTGCCGGCAAACAAAGCCTTTATCTTCTCCGGCAGGAACCCTTCGAACTGGCCGTCGCCCTTGGCCTCGATGCGGCGGCCCTTGTCGGTGAGCTGGTGCCGACCGGTCAACTGGCTGACGATCCGACCGTCGACCATGAAGGTGCCGACGCCGCTCCAGTTGGCCAAAGGCCCGCCGCCGGAAACGACGATGTTGACGGGCGGCGCATCCGGCAGCTTGAGCAAATTGGCGATGATGCCGCCGGCCGGTTCCGACGCCTTGAGGTCGAGGTCGAGCTTGTTGTCGGCCGGCGCAAAGTGGACTTTGGCGTCGACATTGCCTTGCTTGCCGTCATGGCGGCTGACGTTGAGCACGCTCTCGATCGCCAGCGGCGACGGATCGGCCTTGAGCGAACCCTTGGCGGCCAACTCGGCGATGCCGCTGCCGGCAAGCTCCTGTCCAAGCGCGATCTCCGGCAGGTCGATCTGCTTCACGTCGATCGACACCGGCAGGCTGGACGAGCCGCCTTGCGACGGCTGCAGGCCTGGCTGCGGCAGCCGCGCCAGCTCGATGCGCTCGGCGGCAAAGCGGTCGGCATTGAAATTCCAGGAGAGCAGCGCCGTCGGCGACCAGTCGAGCGCCACCTTGCGCGCCACCATCCAGGGGCCGGCGCGGTCTTCCAGCACGACATGGTCCACCCTGAGCGCGCCCGACCAGATGCCTTCGATGCCGCTGACCGTCACCTTGCGGTCCTCGCTCGAAGCCATCTTCGAAATCAGGCCGGCGAGATTCTGCCGGCCGCCTTCGGTGCCGGTCAAAACGACAAGCGCGCCGATCGCCACCACGAGCAGCACAAGCAGCGCGTAGAGGCAGATACGGAGGATGCGCCAGACCATCTTCATCGTCAGAACGCCTGGCCGATGCCGGCATAAATGCCGAAATGCGGATCGCCCGGATCGCGGTTGAGCGGCACGGCAGCGTCGATGCGCAACGGCCCGAAGGGAGTAATATAGCGCAGGCCGACGCCGGCGCCGACCTTCACATTCGAGAAATCGGGAAAGGATTTGGTCGAGACCGTGCCGGCATCGACGAAGGGCACGATGCCGATCGTGTCGGTGACGCCGATGCGCATCTCGACCGAGGTCTCGAAGAAGGAGAGACCGCCGATCGGCTGGCCGTCAATGTCTTTCGGGCCGATGCCCTGGTAGGCATAGCCGCGCACCGAGCCGCCGCCGCCGGAATAGAAGCGCCGGTCGGCCGGCACGTTCTGCAGCCCGGTGCCGACGATCGAGCCTAGCGTCGCGCGCTCGGCGAGCACGAACCGGCTTGCCGTGTCGATCGACTGGTAGGCATAGCCTTCGCCCTTCAGCTTCAGGAAGGCCGCGCCGTTCATTATGTCGTAGCTCGGCTCGGCATAAGCGAGGAAGCGGAACCCCTTGGTCGGGTTCAGCTTGTTGTCGCGGCTGTCATAGACATATTGCAGCGGCACGCTGGCGATCAGATAGGTATGCTTGCCGAAGGCGTCGGTGATCTTCGAATAATCGAGGTCGAACTCGGCCGAGACCCGCTGCTTCTTGTCGAGGTCGTAGGAGACGCCGACGTCGCCCTTGACCGAGAAATGGTCGTAGGCATCGGGGTGTTCGAGAACTGTCTTGACGCCGGTGAAGAACTTCGACGTCGGCCCGAGCACGCCCGGCTTCTCGAACATGACGCCGGCATTGTAGTTGAGCGCGGAAAGGCTATTGCTGCCGATGCCGCTGATCGAGCCGTCGATGCGCAGCTTCTCGGCCTGGCCGAAGAGGTTGCGGTGGCCCCAATAGCCTTCGAGCCCCAGGCCTTCCGTGTTCGAGAAGCTGCCGCCGACGCCGAAATAGCGCGGCTTGCGCTCGCTCACCTGGACGCCGATCGGAATGTTGCCGCTGGCGTCGAGCCTGTCGCCTTCCTTGATCGTCACGCTGTTGAAGACCTCGAGCCCGAGCAGCCGGTCGCGCGCGTCATCGATCTCCTGCGGCGAATATTGCTGGCCCCGTTTCAGCCCGGTCATGTATTCAGTGAAGTCGCGATCGACCTTTTCCGTGCCCTCGACCGTCGTGTCGCCATAGCCGGCGACCGGGCCGGCGGCCACCGTCAGCGTCACGTCCAGCGTCGAGCTGGCGTGCTCGGCGACGATCTCGCGGTCCGTGACCTTGGCAAGCGGCCTGCCCTCTTCCTTCAGCGCCCGCACGATCAGCACTTCGGCCTTGAGCACCGCGCCGGAACCGGCATCGCCGCCGGCGATCAGGCCGAAATCGGCTGCCGCCAACCCCGCCGCATCGCCCTTCAGCCGGATATTGCCAAGCGTGAATTTCGCCCCGGGGGAAACCGTAATGACCACCGGAATGGGCTGTGGCCCCTTGAACTCGGCATCCGGCGGCAATTCGTCGATCGACTTGCCCTCGATCGTGATGGTGACCACGCCTTCGTAGCGGGCATCGGCGTAGAGGGCGGCGACGAGCTGTTCGCGGTCGCCGCGCGCCTTGGCCATCAGGCCGAGCGATCCGGACACCGGATGATCCTCGTCATTTTTCAGCGCCGAGGCGTTTTCGAGCCTCTTGATCAGATCCTTGTCGGCATCAGGCGCATTGATCGTCACCGAGTAGCGCAGCGGATCGACGATGTCGGCATCCTCGTCCTTGGACGAGCCCCAAAGCTTGATGCCGAAAATCTCGAAAGCCGCTGCCTGCCGTACCTCTGCGGCCAGCACGGTCGAGCAGACGAGCGCGAAAAGCAGGGCGCGCGGAAGCCCGCGCCCTGGCGCGAACCCCTTTGACATCTGCGTTTCATGCGCCGGCATTAAGACAACCTAGTCGACAAAACTAAAATTGGAATGAAGTTCCGAAACGTTCGTAAAGGGGCCACAATCCAATTGTCTGAAATAGACCGGGCTTGGAATTCACACCTTTTGCATTTTCGCAAGAATGTGTGATCCGTCTCACAGAGGTTCTGTCGAAATACCGGCCTTTGGCCGGCATGGAAACCGTTCGCGGGTGATAAACCTGCGGCGATCCGGCGTTGACAAGCCTGCACGAGGCTTGATCATGCCCGGACGCTGGCGATGTCTGGAGGGTGGTATGGCAATGCGCGCGGCTCGTGGTCTCTCTTTCCTTCTTCTGATCTTTTTCGCCCTGGGCGGAGCGGCCTTTGCGGCCGAAGCCCGGCGAATCGTGACGACCGATAATTCCGACTATTTCGGTTTCGACCTCAGATCGGAGCAGAATGTCAGCCTTGACCAGTGCAAGACCGCATGTCTCGGCGATCCCGCCTGCCGCGCCTTCACCTACAACACCAAGGCCAAATGGTGTTTTCTCAAATCCGACTATAACCAGTTGAAATCCTTCAACGGCGCCGTCGCCGGCAAGGTCGCGAATGTTGACGGCGATCCCGATATCGGCGCTCCGCCGGCACTGGCCTTTTTCCCCAACTGGATGGCCGACCAGGCTCAGCAGTTCCGCAATAAGCTGACCGATCCGGCCTATGACAAGCCGACCGAAGGCCTTGCCGCCCTGCAGGCCGCCGCCGAGCAGGCATCGCTTACCGGCGATCATCGCCTTGCCATGCAGAAATACCAGGCCGCGGTCTCGGTGCTGCCCGATGACGGCGCGCTGTGGCTGGCGCTGGCGCGCGAGACGCTTGCCGTGCAGCCGGCGTCGAACACCACCGAACCTTCGACGTTCCCGATGAACGCCACTTCGGCGGCCTTCAACGCCTACAAGCTGGTGCGCACGGCGAAGACCCGAGCCGAGACGTTGGCGCTGCTTGGCGCCGGCCTCGACAAGCGCGATCTCTACCGGCCCTCGCTGCAGGCCTATGAGGCAAGCCTTGCGCTGGTGAGCTCGCCTGCCGTCCAGGCCGACTATGCCGACCTCAAGGCGCGCAAGGGCTTTCGCGTCGTCGAGCACACCGTCGACGCCGATTCCTCCTCGCCGCGCATCTGCGCCCAGTTTTCCGAAGGACTGGTCAAGACCGGGGTCGACTATTCGCAATTCGTGACGGTCGATAACGCGGCGCCCAAGGCCGTCGAGGCCAAGGACAAGCAGATCTGCGTCGAAGGCCTGGAACACGGCCAGCATTATGACGTGACCTTCCGCGCCGGCTTGCCGTCGGCGATCGGCGAGACGATCGCGGCGCCCGTCGTGCTGTCAATCTACGTCCAGGACCGCGCTCCCTCCGCCCGCTTCACCGGCGACAGCTTCGTGCTGCCGGCCGGCGCGCGCCGAGGCATCCCGGTCGTCACCGTCAACATGAACGCCGCCAAGATGACGCTCTATCGCATCGGCGATCGTTCGCTGGCGCAGCTTCTGTCCGGCTATCAGTTCCTGCATCAGCTCGACGGCTATGACATCTCCACCATTTCGGACCAGATGGGCTCGCCCGTCTGGTCTGGCACGCTCGAAATCGCCAATGATCTCAATAAGGAGGTTACCACCTCGTTCCCGGTGGATGAGGCGATCCCGCAGCGCAAGCCCGGCGTCTATGTGCTGACCGCGCAGCCGGTCGACGACAAGAGCGACGACTATGGTTCACGCGCCACGCAGTGGTTCGTCGTCTCAGATATCGGCCTTTCCACCTATACCGGCCAGGACGGCCTCAACGTCTTTGCCCGTTCGCTGGGCTCGGCCAAGCCGATCTCCGGTGCCGAACTGACGATGCTTGCCAGAAACAACGAGATTCTCGGCACGGCGACCACCGACGCCGAGGGCCACGCCGTCTTCAATCCGGGCCTCACCCGCGGCGAGAACGGTATGGTGCCGGCCGTGCTGATGGCCAAGCAGGGCGACAACGACTTCGTCTTCCTCGACATGGGCAAGGCCGGCTTCGACCTGTCGGATCGCGGCGTCGAGGGGCGTGCCTCGCCGGGCGCGCTCGACGTCTATGCCTGGACGGAGCGCGGCATCTACCGCGCCGGCGAGGACGTGCATGTCGCGGCCCTTGCCCGCGACGGCGCGGCAAAAGCGGTTGAGAACCTGCCGCTGACCTTTATCTTCACACGTCCAGACGGCGTCGAGAACCGCCGCATAATCAGCAATGGCGAGTCGGCCGGCGGCCACGCCGTCGACCTGCCGCTCGAGGCCAACGCCATGCGCGGCACCTGGACGGTGTCGATCTACACCGATCCCAAGCAGTCGCCGGTCGCCAGCCAGATGTTCCTGGTCGAGGATTTCGTGCCGGATCGCATCGAATTCGACCTGACCGCCGACAAGAAGGAGATCGCCCAGGGCGAGACTGCCAACGCTACCGTCGACGGCCGCTTTCTCTATGGCGCGCCGGCCGCGGGCCTCGCGCTTGAAGGCGAGCTGACGCTGTCGACCACAAGCACCTGGGACAGCTTCAAGGATTTCACCTTCGGCCTGGCCGACGAGCAGTCGGGCGAGCCGACCGTGACGCCTCTCGCCAACCTCCCCGTGGTCGGCGACGACGGCAAGGCGACTTTCCCGGTCACGATCGACCAGTTGCCGTCGACCACCAAGCTGGTCAACGCCAAGGTCACCGTGCGCATGCGCGAGGCCGGCGGCCGCGCCGTCGAGCGCTCGCTCGAAATCGGCGTGCGCCCACAGCGCGACGTCATCGGCATTCGCCCGGATTTCGAGGGCGATGAGGTGCCGCAGGGCGGCACCGCCAAGTTCAGCATCATCGCCGTCGACCCCAACGGCAAGCGCGAGGACCTGAAGGGCGCGCAGTGGTCGCTGGTTAAGGTCGAGCGCAACTATCAATGGTATCGTTCCAACAATTCCTGGAACTACGAGGCGGTCAGCCTCACCAAGGCCGTCGCCAACGGCGCGATGGACCTGAAGGCCAATGGCGAGGCGACGGTGTCGCTGCCCGTCGACTGGGGCCGCTACCGGCTCGAGGTCGAGACGGCCGATCCCGACGGTCCGGCCACCAGCTATGAGTTCGACGCCGGCTGGTACGTCGCCTCCTCCACCACCGAGACGCCGGACGGCCTGGAGATCGCGCTGGACAAGGACACTTATGCCGCCGGCGAAGTCGCCAAGCTGAAGGTCTCGCCGCATTTTGCCGGCGAGCTTCTGGTCACCATCGGTGCCGAAAAGCTGCTGAAGACCGTCACCGCTTCGGTGCCGGCCGGCGGCAGCACCGTCGACATCCCCGTCGGCGACGACTGGGGCGCCGGCGCCTATGTCACGGCGACCTTGTTCCGGCCCGGCGACGCGCAGGAATCGCGCATGCCGGCCCGCGCCATCGGCATCCAATGGCTGTCGGTCGATCCGGGCTCGAAGAAGCTGGCGGTCAGCCTGACGCCGCCGGAAAAAACCGTGCCGCGCCAGCAGCTGTCGATCCCGGTCGCCGTCAGCGGCGCTCAGGCCGGCAGCAATGCCTATGTGATGGTGGCTGCCGTCGATGTCGGCATCCTCAACCTCACCAACTACAAGGCGCCCGATCCCGAGGACTGGTTCTTCGGCCAGCGCATGCTGGGGCTGGAGATCCGCGACCTCTACGGACGCCTGATCGACGGCTCGCTCGGCGCCATGGGCAAGATACGCACCGGCGGCGATGGGGCGAACATGCAGGCGCAGGGCAGCCCGCCGACGGAAAAGTTGGTCGCCTTCTTCTCCGGCCCGGTCGAGCTCGATGCCAATGGCAAGGCGCGGGTCGATTTCGACATCCCGCAGTTCAACGGCACCGTGCGCGTCATGGCCGTCGCCTGGACCAAGGATGCGGTCGGCCACGCCCAGACCGACGTCATCGTGCGCGATCCGGTGGTGATCACCGCCGGCCTGCCGCGCTTCCTGGCGCCGGGCGATGCGGCGACCATGCGCCTCGACATTGCCGACACCGACGGCCCGGCCGGCGACTATGCGCTCTCGGTCACCACGACCGGGGACCTCACGACCGGCGACAAGCCATTGCCCGAGAAGCTGACGCTCGCCCAGGGCAAGCGTCAGTCGCTCACCTTCCCGCTGGTCGCCAAGACCGCGGGCGACGCCTCGGTCACGATCAAGCTCGCGCAGGCCGATGGCACGGAAGTCGAGCAGACGCTCTACCTGCCGGTGCGCCCGGCGCAGCTTCCGGTCACCAACCGCATGGTTGTCGACCTGAAGCCCAATGGCGGCTCGTTGCGCGTCGACAAGGAACTGCTTGCCGCAAGCGTGCTCGGCGGCGCTTCGGTCAGCGTCGGCGTCTCGCAGTCGTCCGCGCTCGACGTGCCGTCGCTTCTGATGTCGCTCGACCGCTACCCCTATGGCTGTGCGGAGCAGACCACCAGCCGCGCCATGCCGCTGCTCTATGTCAACGACATGGCCAAGAGCATCGGCATGGAGAGCGATCCGGACCTCCATGGCCGCATCCAGGACGCCATCTACAAGGTGCTGTCCTACCAGGCGGCAAGCGGCAGCTTCGGCCTCTGGGGACCCGGCTCCGGCGATCTGTGGCTCGACGCTTATGTCACGGAGTTCCTGACCCGGGCGCGTGAGCAGAAGTACGATGTGCCGGCGCTGGCCATGAACCAGGCGCTCAACAACCTGCAGAACTCGCTCGGCTACGACCAGGACGTCCAGGACAGGGGCAGCGACATCGCCTATGCGCTCTATGTGCTCGCCCGCAACAAGAAGGCCTCGATCGGCGATCTGCGCTATTATGCCGACACGCAGCTTGAAGCCTTCTCCAGCCCCATGGCCGTCGCCCAGTTGGCGGCAAGCCTGGCGCTCTACGGCGACGCGCAGCGTTCGGAAGCCACCTTCCAGACGGCGCTCAGGCTGGCGAAGTCGGAAACCGACTACGACTACTACCGCTCGGACTACGGCTCGCGGCTGCGTGACGGCGCGGCGATGCTCGCGTTGGCGGCGGAATCGAAGCCGGTACCGAGCATCATGCCGCAGCTGATCAAGCTGGTGGGAGTGGCGCGAGCGGACGCCCGCTGGACGAGCACGCAGGACGAATCCTGGATGCTGCTCGCCGCGCGGGCGCTGAAGGAAGGCAATGATTCCATCACGCTTTCCGTCAACGGCGCGCCGCATTCGGGCGGCTATTCAGACCAGGTCGCCGGCAGCGAGCTTGTCGACAGCCCCCTCACCATCGCCAACACCGGCGCGACGCCGCTGCAGGCGGTGGTGACCGCGGTCGCCGCGCCGGTCGAGCCGCTGCCGGCCGGCGGCGACGGCTTCACCATCGCGCGCACCTACTACAAGCTCGACGGCACCGAGGCCAATGTCACCGAGGCCAAGCAGAACGAGCGCTACGTGGTCGTGCTCAAGGTCTATGAGCAGAACAAATGGCCGTCGCGGCTCCTGATCACCGATCTGTTGCCGGCCGGCTTCGAGATCGACAATCCGAGCCTGGTTTCCAGCGCGCAATTGTCGAACTTCTCCTGGCTGGCGCAAACCGACGCCGCGCATCTGGAATTCCGCGACGACCGCTTCGTCGCCGCTTTCAACCCCGATGAAGGCGACCACGGCCGCAACATCACGCTGGCCTATGTCGTGCGCGCCGTGACGCCGGGCACCTACGCCCATCCGGCGGCGACGGTGGAGGACATGTACCGGCCGCAATACTCGGCCCGCACCGCCACCGGCGTGATGGAGGTGAAGGCCGAGTAGCGATGACAAGGTCGCCGATATCCCCCTTCTCCCCCACTCTACACCGGGAGAAGGGGCCGGTTCACCCTCCGAAGCTGCAGCGTAGCTGCTGCGAAGGAGGGGCAGGCGGATGAAGGTCAGCGCCATGTTCTCCAGGAAATTTCTCAGACGCACCGCCATCGCAGGCCTTTGCCTCGCCGGCTTCGCGGCGCTTTCGGTCGCCGCGCTCTGGGAGCTCGACCGCGCCTTCCCGCCGCCGCTGCCGGCAAAGCTGACGGTCTCGACGGAGGTGCAGGACCGCGACGGTCAGCTGCTGCGCGCCTTCGCCACGCCCGACGGCTACTGGCGGCTCGAAACCCGCCTCGACCAGGTCGACAGGCAATTCGTCGACATGCTGGTGACTTATGAAGACAAGCGCTTCTGGGATCACCGCGGCGTCGATGTCCTGGCGCTTTGCCGGGCTGCCGGCCAGCTCGTCACCAGCGGTCATATCGTGTCCGGCGGCTCGACCTTGTCGATGCAGCTCGCCCGGCTGATCGAGCCGCGCGACAGCCGCAGCCTTGCCTCCAAGCTCAGGCAGATGCTGCGCGCCGTCCAGATCGAACGGCGGCTCACCAAGCAGGAAATCCTCGAACGCTACCTGACGCTGGCGCCCTATGGCGGCAATCTCGAAGGCGTGCGCGCCGCATCGCTCGCTTATTTCGGCAAGGAGCCGAAGCGGCTCACGGTCTCGGAAGCCGCCCTGCTCGTCGCCCTGCCGCAACTGCCGGAAAAGCGCCGGCCCGACCGCAACCTCGACATCGCCCACGCCGCACGGGACCGTGTGCTCACCCGTATGGTCTCGGCCGGCGTGCTCGGCGAACGCGAAGCCGCGCGCGCCGCGCTGGACGACGTCTCCGGCCTGCGCAGAAAACTGCCGGCGCTGGCCGCGCATGCTTCCTACGCCATGCTGCCGAAGGCCGTGCCAGGCAAGCCGCTGCGGCTCACCATCCGCAAAAGCGTGCAGCAGGGGCTGGAACAGGTGGCAAGGGATGCCGCCAGGAAGCTTGGCCCGAAACTTTCCGTCGCCATGGTCATGGCCGATGCGCGCACCGGCGACGTCCTGGGCGAGGTCGGCTCGGCCGATTTCTTCGATGCCAGCCGCTCCGGCTGGATCGACATGACCAAGGTGGTGCGCTCACCCGGCTCGACGCTGAAGCCCTTCATCTATGGGCTTGCCTTCGAGCAGGGGCTGGTGGCGCAGGAGATGATCATCGAGGACAGTCCGGCCGATTTCGGCGGCTACCGTCCGAAGAATTTCGACATGGGTTACCAGGGCGACGTCTCGATTCGCCAGGCGCTGCAATTGTCGCTCAACGTGCCGGCGATCCGCGTGCTCGACGCGGTCGGCCCCGCGCGGCTCACCGCGCGCTTCCGCCAGGCCGGCGTCAACCCGATCCTGCCGGTCAACGAAGCGCCGGGCTTGGCGATCGGACTTGGCGGCGTCGGCGTGACCTTGCGCGACCTGGTGCAGCTCTATACGGGGCTCGCCAATGGCGGCAAGATGCATACGCTGCATGACGGCACCGAGCCGGCCGCCGCCGAGCGCGCCATCGCCACCATTCTCGACGACCAGGCAGCCTGGCAGATCAACGACATCCTGTCTGGCGTGAAGCCGCCGGAAGGCGCCATGCAGCGTGGCATCGCCTACAAGACCGGCACCTCTTACGGTTATCGCGATGCCTGGTCCGTCGGCTTCGACGGCCGCTACGTGCTGGGTGTGTGGGTCGGCCGCGCCGATGCCAGCCCTGTCCCCGGCCTGTCGGGCTATGTCTCGGCAGCACCCATCCTGTTCGAAGGCTTCGTCCGTTCCGGCCTTGCCGGCGTGCCGCTGCCCGGCCGGCCGCCGGGCGTCTTCAACCCCAAGCGCGATGAATTGCCGGTGACGCTCACCCGCTTCGGCGCCGGCGCCGACGGTCTGGTGCAGGCCACCGCCACCGAGCCGGCGCCGACCATCATCTTCCCGCCCAACGGCGCCCGCGTCGACCTCGGCACCAATTCGGCCGATGCCACGCCGCTGGTGCTGAAACTGCAGGGCGGCCGCGCCCCGTTCCGCTGGCTTGCCAATGGCAAGCCGCTCGCCGGCATCGACCGCCGCCGCACGGCAACCTGGCAACCCGACGGCACCGGCTATTCGACGCTGACGGTGATCGACGCTGTGGGGCGAGCGGCAAGCGTGAAGGTTTTCGTTGAGTAGAACGCGGCAAGCGATTCAGGGGATTGCGTTTCTCGGCCGACTTTTGTCGAGAGCATTCTTCGCAGCGCTTGCGCTAGCAATCGCGAGCCCTCTCTCAGTCCGCGCCGGTCCCCTCCCCGCCGGCTTCGTCAGGCTGGCCGAAATCGATCCGACCATTCGCCAGGATATCCGCTACGCCGGCCTGGAAAACTTCCTGCACCGCAAAGCCGACGGCTATGACGCGCCGGTCTGCATCCTGACCGCGCAGGCCGCGAAGGCGCTGTCCAGCGTCCAGAAAGCCATGACCGCCAAAGGCCTGACGCTGGTCGTCTTCGACTGCTACCGCCCGGCGCGAGCGGTTGCCGATATGGGCAGGTGGACAAGAGAAGGCGGCCAGCCCGACCCGCAATGGTATCCGACCGCCGAGCGTGGCGATCTCATCGCCAAAGGCTATATCGGCGAGTTCTCCAGCCATTCTCGAGGTTCGACGGTGGACCTTGCCATCGCCAAGGCCGGCAATAAAAGCGCGGTTCATCCGGCCTGCGGCGCGCCGGACGGCGGCACGCTCGATTTCGGCACCGGTTTCGACTGCTTTGACCCAAAGAGCGAAACCGCCAGTGCCTTGATCGGCGCCGAAGCCACCGCAAACCGCAAGACGCTGCTGAGCGCAATGCGCGCCGCCGGCTTTCGCAACTATGCGCGCGAATGGTGGCACTTCACCCTGGCAAAAGAGCCTTTCCCAAAACAGCGCTTCGATTTTCCGGTTAACGCCAATTGAGGCGCCCGGGGTTGTCATCACCCTGACCGCTTCTAATTAGGGCCGGCGGATGAAGAGCCATGCGGCCGCTGAGGAAGTTATTTCCTTAACCGACCCACGCTCGGCGAAAAATTGTTTCGAGGAGATGAAAAAGGCAACATTCAATGCATCTAAATTCTATAAACTCGGTAGAGTTCGCAGCAGTTCAACGGAGGCCGGAATGACCAAACCTCATTTCAGGAAACTGCTCGGCGCGCTGGTCGCCACGTCTGTCCAGTTCGGCACGCTCGGTTTCGCGTTTGCCGACACGACCATTCTGAATGTGTCCTATGACCCGACACGTGAACTCTACAAGGCCTATGATGAGGCGTTCGCCGCGCACTGGAAGGCTGAGACCGGAGAAACAGTCACCATCCAGCAGTCGCATGGCGGTTCCGGCGCGCAGGCCCGGGCGGTGATCGACGGCCTCGACGCCGACGTCGTCACGCTGGCCCTCGAAGGCGACATCAACGCCATCGTCTCGAAGACGAAGAAGATCAACCCGGATTGGCGCACGAAGTTCGAGAACAACTCCGCACCCTATACCTCGACCATCATCTTCCTGGTGCGCAAGGGCAATCTCAAGGGCATCCAGGACTGGAGCGATCTGGTGAAGGACGGCGTCCAGGTGATCACGCCGAACCCGAAGACGTCCGGCGGCGCGCGCTGGAACTATCTTGCCGCCTGGGCCTATGCGAACGCCAATGACGGCAATGACGAAGCCAAGACCAAGGAGTTCGTCGGCAAGCTTTATGCGAATGTCCCGGTGCTCGATACCGGCGCGCGCGGCTCGACGGTGACCTTCGCGCAGAAGGGCCTGGGCGACGTGCTGATCGCCTGGGAGAATGAAGCCTATCTCGCGCTCGACGAATTCGGCGCCGACAATTTCGACATCGTCTACCCGCCGACCTCGATCCTGGCCGAGCCGCCGGTCGCGGTCGTCGACGCCAATGTCGACGCCAAGGGCACGCGCAAGGTCGCGGAGGCCTATCTGGGCTGGCTCTATTCCAAGGAAGCGCAGACCATCATCGCCAAGAACCACTATCGCCCGGCCAAGCCCGACCTGGTGCCGGCCGAGGACCTTGCCAAGCTGCCGGCAATCAAACTGGTCACCATCGACGACCCGCAGTTCGGCGGTTGGAAGAAAGCGCAGCCTTACCATTTCGGCGACGGCGGTATATTCGACCAGATCTACAAACCGGCGCAGTGAGGACGGACGGCCGGTGAGCCTCACGGGCGTCCCGGCTGAATGCGACTGCGCAGAGCCATTCCGGTTTGAATAGAAGGACGATCCAGGACAGCATGACCACAGCACCTGCCAAGGCGGGGTGGCGATTCAGACAGCCGAGTGTCATTCCGGGGTTCGGATTGACGCTCGGCTTCTCACTTGCCTACCTCACGCTCATCATCCTCATACCGCTTTCGGGACTGGTCTGGCGTTCGGCCGCGCTCGGCTGGGTCGATTTCTGGGCGATCGCCGTCGACCGGCGCACCCTCAACGCGCTGAAGATAAGCTTCGGCACTGCCTTCCTGGCGGCTGTCGTCAACGTCGTGTTCGGCACCATCGTCGCCTGGGTTCTGGTCCGCTACCGCTTCCCCGGACGCCGCATCGCCGACGCGATGGTCGACCTGCCCTTCGCCCTGCCAACGGCCGTCGCCGGCATAGCGCTCACCACGCTCTATGCGCCGAACGGCTGGATCGGCCAGCTTCTGATGCCGCTCGGCATCAAGGTCGCCTACACGCCGCTCGGCATCGTCGTCGCGCTGGTGTTCATCGGCCTGCCCTTCGTCGTGCGCACCGTCCAGCCGATCATGGAAGAGGTCGACAAGGAGGTCGAGGAAGCAGCCGCCACGCTCGGCGCCAGCCGTTTCCAGATCATCGCCCGGGTGCTTTTCCCAGGCCTGGCGCCGGCGATCATCACCGGCTTTTCGCTCGCCTTCGCGCGCGGCGTCGGCGAATACGGCTCGGTCATCTTCATCGCCGGCAACCTGCCCTTCAAGTCCGAGATCGCGCCGCTTCTCATCGTGATCAGGCTAGAGGAATACAATTACGAGGCGGCGACCGCGATCGCCGCGATCATGCTGGCGCTGTCCTTCGTGATGCTTTTGGTGGTCAATCTCGTCCAGACATGGAGCCGCAAGCGCTATGGCTGATCCCGAGATCAAATCCTACGAGCCGCATCACGAGAGCCAGTCGGCAGCGGTGACCGAAAGCCGGCCCGTCAAGGCCGTGCTGATGGCATTCGCCTTCGCCTTCCTTGCAGTCTTCCTGCTTTTGCCGCTGATCGTCGTCTTTCATGAGGCGCTTGCCAAAGGCGCCGGCGCCTACACGGAAGCCCTTTCCAGCCCCGACACGCGCTCCGCCATCCGCCTGACATTGCTTGTGGCGGCGATCTCGGTGCCGCTCAACGTCGTCTTCGGCATCTCTGCCGCCTGGGCCATCGCCAAGTTCGAATTCAAGGGCAAGGCGTTCCTGACCACGCTGATCGACCTGCCCTTCTCGGTCTCGCCGGTCATCTCCGGCCTGGTCTATGTGCTTCTCTTCGGCGCGCAAGGGCTGCTCGGCGCCTGGTTGAAGGCGCATGGCATCGTCATCCTCTTCGCCGTGCCCGGCATCGTGCTGGCCACCATCTTCGTCACCTTCCCCTTCGTCGCCCGCGAGCTCATCCCGCTGATGCAGGAACAGGGCAATGGCGACGAAGAGGCGGCGCTTTCGCTGGGCGCCAGCGGCTGGCAAGCCTTCTGGTATGTGACGCTGCCCAACGTCAAATGGGGACTGCTCTACGGCGTGCTTCTGTGCAATGCGCGCGCCATGGGCGAGTTCGGCGCGGTCTCGGTGGTTTCGGGCCACATACGCGGCCTCACCAACACCATGCCGCTGCATGTCGAGATACTCTACAACGAATACAACGCCGTCGGCGCCTTTGCCGTCGCTTCGCTGCTGGCCGGCCTGGCGCTGGTGACGCTGGTCTTGAAAACGCTTCTGGAGATGCGCTACGGCGCCGAGCTTGCCGCGGCACGCGGACACTGAACACTACCTGTCGCCCGAGAGTGGCTGGCAGTTTGGGAACACCGACAGCATCAACGAACCGAGGGATTTGCATGGAAGTTCGCGTCGTCAACGTGCGCAAGGAGTTCGAGCGGTTTCCAGCGCTCCACGACGTATCGCTCGACATCAGGTCCGGCGAGCTCATCGCGCTGCTCGGGCCGTCCGGCTCCGGCAAGACGACCCTGCTTCGGCTGATCGCCGGCCTGGAACGGCCGACCAAGGGCGCGATCTTCTTCGGCGACGAGGACGCCTCGCAGAAGTCGATCCAGGAGCGCAATGTCGGCTTCGTCTTCCAGCATTACGCGCTGTTCCGCCACATGACGGTTGCCGACAACATCGGCTTCGGCCTGAAGGTCCGGCACGGCGCCGCAAGGCCGTCGGGGCAGGAAATCCGCCGCCGGGCGCTGGAACTGCTCGATCTCGTTCAGCTGTCGGGACTGGAAAAGCGCTATCCGGCGCAACTTTCAGGCGGCCAGCGCCAGCGCGTCGCGCTCGCCCGCGCCATGGCGATCGAGCCCAAGGTGCTTTTGCTCGACGAACCGTTCGGCGCGCTCGACGCGCAGGTTCGTCGTGAGCTTCGCCGCTGGCTGCGAGAGATCCACGACCGCACCGGCCACACGACCGTCTTCGTCACGCATGACCAGGAAGAAGCGCTGGAGCTTGCCGACCGCGTCGTGGTCATGAGCCAGGGCCGCATCGAGCAGGTCGGCACCGCCGACGATATCTACGACACGCCGAACTCGCCCTTCGTCTACTCCTTCATCGGCGAGTCGAGCTCGCTGCCGGTCAAGGTCGAGAACGGCGAGGTGTGGATCGCCGACAGGCCGATCGGGCTCTCGGCGCCGCACGCGCCGTCCGGCGAGGCAGTCCTCCACTTCCGTCCGCATGACGTCGACCTGGTCGACGGCTGCAGCGGCTGCATCGCCGGCACGGTTGCCGCCAGCCGCCGCGTCGCCGGCACCAGGCGCGTCGAGCTCGAGATCGGCGGTGAGCGCCAGCGCGTCGAGATCGAGTTGCCGGTCGACCATCCCGCGGCGCAGAAGAGCCGGGTGGCTTTCAGGCCGCGACGCTGGAAGCTTTTTCCGGCGACGTGATCGTCGCGTCGAGCGTTATTCCAGCCAGTTCTCGACGTTCAGTTTTCTGATACGGCTGAACTCGGCCATGTTGGCTGTCACCAGCGTGGAACCTGACGCGCAGGCGTGAGCAGCGATAAAGAGGTCGTTGTGGCCGATGGTCTCGCCCCTGCCTTCCAGTTCGGCGCGCAGCGCGGCGTACTCGGCATCCGCCCGCACATCGAGCGGCAGCACCGGAATCTCGGCCAGCAGTTCCTCGACCTTCTTGAGCAACTTGGCCGATCCCTTCCTGGCGCAGCCATACCGAAGTTCCGAAGCGACGACGATGCTGGTGCACACAGCGGCGTCTCCCACGCGCGCCATGACGCCGGCGGCCTTGCCGCCCGGGTTTCGGATCATGCCGCTTATGATGTTCGTGTCGAGCATAAACCGCATCAAAAAATGTCCTCGGGTCCGACAGGACTATCCTTGATCTCGGGGAAGTCATCTTCAGGACGGAGCGGGGCTTCCTTCGCCCACTGAGCGAGCAGCGCCGTGAGACCAGATTTACGAATGGGCTCGATGACAAGACGGTCGCCCTCACGGCTGATCAGGACCTTGTCGCCGGGGAGTTCGAACTCGACTGGAATCCGCACCGCCTGGCTGCGGTTGTTGCGGAACAGCTTCGCCTCCTTCGGCGGCGTCGCTGCATGGCGTTGTTGGCTCATCACGGCATTCCCTTGTATATGCCATATGTTTATGCCAAGGCGCCGAAGCGCAATCTCTCTGCCTATGGATATCGCCCCACGGTGACTCTTGCTGGAAAGAAATCCTAGCAACCGACTGTTCCGGCGGTGACTTTTCTCACGTGATGCCGTCTAGCCGGCGCGCGTGTCTCGCCGCGCGACAGCGCCACGGCTATCATCAGCCATTGCCATATTTTCCTTGGAGCCCGTTTTCATGAAGCGTCTGTTGCTCGGCATCGCGGCTGTTGCCGGTCTCCTCCTCGCGTCCTCCCAAGCCTGGTCGGCCGACAAGCTTTTGAATGCATCCTACGACGTCGGCCGCGAGTTGTTCGCCGACATCAACAAGGCCTTCATCGCGAAGCACCCCGGCGTCGCGATCGACCAGTCGCACGCCGGCACCTCGGCGCAGGCGCGCGCGATCGCCGAAGGTCTTGGCGCCGATGTCGTCACCTTCAACCAGGTCACCGATGTCGACTTCCTGGTCAAGAAGGGCCTTGTCTCGGCCGACTGGCAGAAGAACTTCCCGGACAACGCCTCGCCCTTCTATTCGCTGCCGTCCTTCCTGGTGCGCGCCGGCAATCCCAAGCATATCAAGGACTGGAACGATTTGGTGCGCGACGACGTGCAGGTGATCTTCCCGAACCCGAAGACATCCGGCAATGCGCGCTACACCTATCTCGCCGCCACCGCCTACGCCAAGGAAGCCTTCAAAGGCGACGACGCCAAGGTGAAGGAGTTCATCACCAAGCTCTTCAACAACGTGCCGATCTTCGACACCGGCGGCCGCGCCGCCACCACCACTTTCGTCCAGCGCGAGATCGGCGACGTGCTGATCACCTTCGAGTCGGAGACGCGCAGTATTCGCAAGGAGTATGGCGACGACAAGTTCGAGCAGGTCACGCCTTCGGTCAGCCTGCTGGCCGAGTTCCCGGTAGCGGTCGTTGACAAGGTCGCCGACGAGCATGGCAGCCGCGATCTCGCCAAGACCTATCTCGACTTCCTCTACACGCCGGAGGGCCAGGAGATCGCCGCCGGAAACGGCTTGCGGGTCCGCGACGCGACGGTCGCCGCCAAGCACAAGGCCGACTTCCCGGATGTCCGGCTGCTGACCGTGGAGGACGTCTTTGGCGGCTGGGACAAGGTGCAGAAAGAGCATTTCGCCGCCGGCGGGCTGCTCGATCAGGCCTACGGCAGCCGTTGAAAAGCTCCGCAATCAGGAAGAGCAAGTAAGCCGGCTTTGCCGGCTTTCTTCATGTAAGCTGGGCTGCATGAGTTCGCGGGGGGAAATCCCAACCCGAAATGTGAAAAACGTTACGAAGAATCAACGCGTTTGTGCCTAAGCTGCGGTGGGAATTATTGGGCCAGGCGGCGTCAGGCGGTCCAACTGTCATGATTTGCACACAAACAACCGCCAGATGCAGGCGCATTGGGGTTTGACGAACTGAATCGGGCATGCTGACCAAAAAAGGCAAATACGGCCTCAAGGCCCTCGTGCATCTTTCCGGCCTGCCGGCTGGCCAGCTTGCATTCGTCAACGACATCGCCGTCGCCAACAACATCCCGAAGAAATTCCTGGATGCGATCCTGGGCGAATTGCGCAATGCCGGTTTCGTCCAGAGCCGCAAGGGCAAGGAAGGCGGTTACCGCCTCGCCAGTCCCGCTTCCGAGATCAAGATCGGCCATGTCGTGCGCGTGCTCGACGGCCCGCTGGCGCCGATCCCTTGCGCCAGCCGCACGCAATACCAGCGCTGCGAGGACTGCGACGAGGCAACCTGCCAGGTCCGCCACATGATGCTGGAAGTACGCCAGGCGATCGCCGAGGTGCTCGACAACCGCAGCCTCGCCGCCATGCGCGACGCCGACAACGACGATTTCCCGGCGGAGCTCACCTCTCAGATTTGAAGCGACCCTGCCCACCCGGCAGTCCCATCGGTTGCTTGTCTGCTTTCCACGCAGTAAAGCGGCTGGAGGATGAAACGGGGCTCTGACGCATGAGGCTGCCTTGGCTTGGCAATTCCCGTAAGGCCAGCCGGCAACCATCGTCGAACGACATCTATCATACCGAGATCACGGCCGACGTGCCGGTGCCGGAGCGCGACGAGTCCGTTCGCTTCTTCAGCCGCAAGGTTGTGCGCCCCGGCAAATTGCGTCGCTTCACCAATCGGGACCCGCGCGAGAGCCTGTTGTCCTGTTTCTATCTCGGTGTCGCGGCGATGCTGCCGGTCTCCTGGTGGAGCCCGATCTGCGGCTGGGTGTCCAGGCTCAGGCGCAAGCGCCACTTCCGCAAGGAGTTTGCCCGTTACGACGTCGCGGTGAAGGCCGTGCTCGGCAATACCGTCGACACGAAAAGCATGTTCGAGGCGCAACTCGCCGCTGTTCACCGCCGGCGGCTGACGCTCGCGGCGCATCTCGTCGCCGGCTGGCGCTGGTCGCCGGCGATCCGGCTCGAAGGCCTCGAGGCTCTGCAACAAGCCCTGCGCAACGGGCGCGGCGCCATCGTGTGGTGCGACCAGTTCACGGCGCAGACGATCATGGGCAAGCGCGCCCTGCATCAGGCCGGCATCGATGCCCATCAGGTGAGCGCGCGCTACCACGGCTTCTCGCCGAGCAAGTTCGGCCTGCGCGTGATCAACCCGCCGCTGGTCAGGCTCGAGAACCGCTTCCTGAAAAGCCGGATCATCTTTGAGCGCACCGACGCCTATCAGGTCACCACGCGCATCCAGAAGGTGCTGAAAGCAAATGGCTTAGTGCTGATGACCAACACCGTCTATGCAGGCTCCGCCTTCACCGAGACCGCCATGGGCGAGCGCGGCTGGACCCATCTCGCCTCGGCGCCGGCAAACTTCGCCGCGCGCGCCGGCGCTGTGCTGTTTCATATGGCGACCATCGAGACGGCGCCCTTTCGCGAATATAGGGCGATCGTCAAAGAACTGAGCGCGACTCCAGGGGCGCCCGCATCGCCTGCCAAGGACATGACAGGGAAGAACCTCGTCGTTCAGGCGGGATTTATCCTGTCGAAGCGCGACCGGATGCTGGAGACGCTCAAACTCTGTCCTGAACAGATGATGGCCTGGTCGAGCGCCGTGCGGCTGACCGAGCAGCCAGCCGAAGCCGCGATCGGCAACGACGAAGCCTGATTACCAACTGATCTAGCGGATGATCTCTTGCAGGATTCCTGCAACACTTCGCGTTCCGTCGACCGTCACGGCTCGTTCGTCCGCCGCAGGCTCCTCCAGCGTGGCGAACTGGCTGTCGACCAGGCTTGCCGGCATGAAATGGCCCTTGCGATCGGCGACCCGTCGCCAGGCGGTCTCCCGATCGATCCTGAGATAGAGGAAGACTGTGTCGGGGCAGAAGCGGCTCAGCCGGTCGCGATAGCCACGCTTCAGCGCCGAGCACGCCGCCACCGCCTTCCGTCCATCGGCAACCGAGGTCGCGATACGCTCGCCTATGGCGTCGAGCCAGCCCGCGCGCAACGCATCGGTCAGCGGCTCGCCGCGCGCCATGCGCGCCACGTTCTCCGGCGGATGCAGCAGGTCTCCTTCGATGAAGTCGGCGCCCAGCGCCTTGGCGAGCGCCTCGCCGACGGCCGTCTTGCCGCAGCCGGCAACGCCCATCACGACGATGGCGGGCGCTGTCCGAAGATCGTTCATGCAAGGCTCCGGGATCTGCGGTCTCGTGTGCGCCTCGTCCACGGTCAGCGGCTTGCCGGCGCGCGCCCGTAGAGCAGAAGCATGGCGACGATGACGACACCATAGATGATCTGCCGTCCGGCCTCGGGCATCTGCATGACGGAGAGGATGGATTGCAGGAGCGTGATCAGGATCACGCCGGCCACCGTGCCCAGATAGGAGCCTCGCCCGCCCAGGATCGATGTGCCGCCCAGGACAACCGCCGCGATCGACGGCAGGAGATAGGCATCGCCCATGGACTGCGCCGCCTTGGATGCATAGCCCGCCAGAAGCACGCCGCCAAAGGCAGACAGCCCGCCGGAGACGGCGAAGGCGATCATGACGACGCGACGCGTGTCGATGCCCGAAAGATAAGCGGCGCGCTCACGGTTGCCGATGCCGTAGACGGCGCGGCCGAAGCTGGTGCGGGTCAGCGCGAAGACCATCGCGGCGCCGATCAGCGCCCAGATGATGACGGCATTGGGAACACCTGGAATGGTGAAACCGGTTGCCAGGTAGCGCATCGCGGCGGTCGCCGAATCCTGTGGCGAGAAGCCGCCTGTGTAGACCACCATCAGCCCTTGCGCCACGGCATTGGTGGCTAAGGTAATGATCATCGAGGGGATGCGCAGATAGGCGACCCCGATGCCGTTGACGATGCCGATCGCCACGCCGCACAGGACGCCGAAGGGGATGGCGAGAGCAACGCCGACCGACCCGTAAGCAGCGGCCGCGCAGGCCATCATGGCGCCGGCGGCCACGGCCCATGGCACGGAAAGGTCGATCTGGCCAAGCAGGATGACCAGCATCATGCCGGTGGCGATGACGCCGAGGAAAGACGCGACCTTCAATTGCTGCAGGAGATATTCCGGCGACAGGAAGTTGCGCGAATAGAGGCTGCCGAGCAGGAGCAGGACCACGATGCAGGCAAAGGCCGTCAGCACGGCCGGGTCGGCGCGCCGGATGAATTTGGGCATGCGGCCGGCAATGCCGCCCATGATGCCGCCATGCGTCGTCTCGCTCACAGGAACCACTCCAGCCGGTTGCGTACCCGAAACAGCGCGAAGGCGCCAAGGCTGACCGCGATCAACAGGATAACGCCCTGGAACAACGGCTGCCAGAGCGGATCGAAATCGAAGACGAACAAGAGGTCGCCGATGGTGCGGAAGGCAAGCGCGCCGAAGATCGCGCCGATGGCGCTGCCCTTGCCGCCGAACAGCGACACGCCGCCGAGCACGACGGCCGCGATCGAAAACAGCGTATAGGCATTGCCGCTGGCATAGGCCGCCTCGCCCGTATAGGTGAAGAAGGTCAGGAACAGTCCGCCGATGGCCGCAAGCAGGCCGGCAAGCGTATAAGCCAGCAACTTGCCTCTGCGGATCGGCACCCCGGACATGTAGGCCGCCGTCTCCGACGAGCCCGCGGCATAAGCGGCGCGCCCAAGTTCGGAGCGACTGAACGGCACCCAGACGACAAGCACGATGACGAGCAGCGCCACGAGGCTCGCCGGCACGACGCCGAAGAAACGCCCGGTCAGGAAATCGGCAAGGTCCTCGTTGACCGAACCGCCCGGAACGGGGCGCAAAAGCAAAGCCAGGCCGAAATAGACGGCGCCCGTGGCGATGGTGGTAACGATCGGCTGCAGCCGCCCGTAGATGACGATGGCGCCGTTGACCGCCCCGCAGATGAGCCCGGTGCCCAGCACCGCCAGCACGCCGAACGCCGTTTCCAGGCCGGTGCCGACCACCAGCCATGAAGCCATGCAGTTGGTCAGCGTGAAGATCATGCCGACCGACAGATCGATGCCGGCGGTGATCACCACCAATGTCTGCGCCATCGCGACGAAGGCGAGCAGCACGCCCTTGTTGGCGGCCGTCTGCACGACATTGGCGGTGAAGCCGGCCGGATGGTTTCCGCTGTAGATGGCGAACATGACGATGAAGATGCCGAAGGCCAAAAGCGTTCCGCGTTGTTCGGCCAGCCGGTAGCGCCAATCCTTCACGCGTGCTCTCCCTGCCCGATGCGGACGTCATCGCCGTGGATGTTGAGCGCGCTGGCGATCAGCGCGTGCTCGGTGAGCCCCGCGCCGACCAGCTCGCGCTTGACCGCGCCGTCATAGAGCACGAGCACGCGGTCGCAGCAGCCGATCAGCTCGTCATAGTCGGTCGAATAGAACAGGATCGCGGCACCCGCATCGGCGAGCTTGCGCATAAGCTGGTAGAGCTCCTGCTTGGTGCCGACATCGATGCCGCGCGTCGGATCGTTGAGCAGGATGATGCGCGGCTGCCGCATCAGCCATTTGGCGATCACCACCTTCTGCTGGTTGCCGCCGGAAAGCGCGCCGACCGGAATGTCCAGGCCCGCCGTCTTGATCGCCAGCAGCCCGACCATGTCGTCGATCAGGCGCTGTTCGGCGGCGCGGTCGATGATGCCGGCCTTGGACAACCGGTCGAGCGCGGCAAACGACAGGTTCTCGCGCACCGTCATCGGCAGCATCAGTCCTTCGGTCTTGCGATCCTCGGGGATCAGCGCCATGCCGATGCGGCCATGGCTGGCCGCGGTCGGGCTGGCGATCGAGACCGGCCTGCCGTCGATCAGCACCTCGCCGCGCAGGCCGCGCAGCACGCCGAAGAAGGCAAGCAGCAATTCACGCTGACCCTGCCCGTCGAGACCGCCCAGGCCCACGACCTCCCCTGCCCTGACGCTCAGCGAAATATTGTCCAGCCGGTCGGCCCAGGAGAGATTGCGCGCTTCGAGCACCGTTGCAGCGGCCGGGGCGGAAGCCGGTTTCGGCGGGAAGATATGGCTGTATTCGCGGCCGATCATCAGCTCGACCACCTCATTGTCGCTCTTCGAGCCGGCGGGGTAGCTGGCGACGTTGCGGCCGTTGCGGAACACCGTGCAATGGTCGGCGAGTTCCGCGATCTCGTTCATGCGGTGCGAGATGTAGAGCAGCGCCAACCCTTCCGAGCGCAGGCGTTTCAACACCTCGAAGACCCTGGCGACGTCCGCTGCCGTCAGCGCCGAGGTCGCCTCGTCGAGGATCAGGATGCGCGGCTTCCGGGCCAATGCCTTGGCGATCTCCACCATCTGCCGGCGCGACAGCGGCAGGTCCTTGACCAGCGCGCGGGGATGAATGTCGGAAGCGCCGGCGCGTGCCAGCGCTTCCTCAGCGATCTTCCGCTGCGCCTTGCGGTCGATCATGCCGAAACGCTTGGGTGGATTGGAAATGACGATGTTGTCGGCGACGCTGAGCTCCGGAATCAGCGACAGCTCCTGGAAAATGCAGACGATGCCGGACTGGTTGGCGGCGGCAGGCGAAGCGAAGGTGACCTCGCTTCCGTCCAGCGTCATGCGCCCTTCATCCGGCGCCACGACGCCAGCCATGATCTTGATCAGCGTCGATTTGCCGGCGCCGTTCTCGCCGAGGATGGCGTGGATGCTGCCGGCGGTGACCGTCAGCTCGGCCTTTTCCAAGGCCCGCACGCCGCCATAGCGCTTGGATATGCCTTCCATGCGGAAGAGCGGAGCCGTGCCGTCCATCAGCCCTCCCGGCCGGTTTCGATTTAGGGAGACAGTGCCTCGGGCTCGCCGCGGCACTGTCCGGTCAGACTATTTGTTTTCCTTGGTCTGGCCCATGATTTCCTGCGCGGTGAAATTGATGCCGCAGGTCGGGAAGGAATTGCCGACGAAGAAATTGTCGGACTGGTCGGGGAAGAAATCCTGCCCTGCCTTGAAGTTCGGATCCTCGACGATGGCCAAAGGCAGCTTGACCGATTGTGGCACGACATTGCCTTCGAGCGCGGCAATCGCCGTCTTGATGGCGACCGCCACCTGGGCCGGACCGGTACCGGCGGACGAGCATTTCAGCCCGTCAGCCGCATGCGCGGCGCAGAATTTGCGGAAGCCGTTTTCCGTCTCGCCGCCGAACGGCACGAACGGATGCTTGGCGTCGATCATCGCCTGCACGATGCCGGTGTCACCGCCCTGCCCGGTGATGCCGTCGAACGGGCCGCTGGTGGCGATCGCATCGGCCGTGGCCTTTTGCGCCACGCCGTCATCCCACTTGCCGACCACCTCGGTGACGGCCCACTTCTTGCCGGAACCGTCGAGCACCTCGTGGATGCCGTTGTGGCGGTCGGTGTCGACCGAAGTGCCGGCGACGCCGCGCACCTCGAGCACCTTGCCGCCGTTCGGCACATGCGCGACCAGCCACTTGCCCCAGAGTTCGCCGAGGCCCTTCTGATCGACATTGACGTTGATGGCGTCCTTGGTGTCGAGGATGTTGTCGAAGGCGACCAGCACGACACCGGCTTCCTTGGCACGCTTGATGACCGGCCCGAATGCGGTCGGGTTCTGCGCGTTGACGACGATTGCGTCAAAGCCGGAATCGATGAAGTTGTTGATCGCCGAGATCTGCGCCGGCACATCCTCGCTGGTCGACACGACCTTGAATTCCTTTAGCTTCTTGGCGACATCGGGCTGCGCCGCATAGGCCTTGGCCGTCTGGATCATCTGGATGCGCCAGGTGTTGGCGATGTAGCCGTTGGCAAGCGCGATGCGGTAGGGACCGTCCTTCTTCGGATACTTGAAAAACCGCGTGTCGGCCGACCACGGCGCGAAGCAGTCCGGCTCGGCCGCGGGCCCCTTGACGACCTCGGGTCCGGCGATCGCCGACGAGCTCAGCATGGCGAATGCGGTGGCGGCAATGACGCCGCCAACGAGTGACTTGATCATTGATATTCCTCCCAGTTGCAGTTCTGCTGTTATGAATCTTTGGCGATACGGTCGGCATCCTCCGGCCAACCAGACACCTGCACAGGATGGCCGCGCCGCCCTGATCCTCCTCGTCCCCCTCAGCTCTCTGGCAATTTAGAAAACTATCATATTATACATAATAAACAAGTATGAGCTGTTGCTTATGTATAATAAACAGCCTTCCCGCCTCGCCGAGCCTTTGCCGCCATGCAAATGGTAGCGCTACCATCTCGGGCTGTAAAGCATCATCTTAAGAACCGACAGTACCGCGTCAGCGCCCGGTGCTCTCGCGCCGCATCAGCTCGAAACCGAGATCGACGATCCGCTGTTCCGGCCGGTTTCCGGCGATCGCCGACAGCGCCATGGCGACGGCACGGGTGCCGATTTCATAGCGATGCGTGCGCACGCTTGTGATTGAAGGAAACGACACCTGCATCATGTCGAGATCGTTGAAACCGACGATGCCGATCTGCTTCGGCACGTCGATCGATGCTCGATGGCATTCGAACAGAACGCCAAGCGCGATATCGTCATTGTTGCAGAACACGCCGTCCAGCGTCGGCATCTTGGCCAGCGCGTCGCGGAACAACTCGCGCCCGAGCGTCACGCTTGACGGCACCGGCGTTGTGGTGACCAGCCGCGCGTCGAACAGGCCGGCGGCCTCCATCGCGGCGCGGTAGCCGGCAAGGCGCCGCTGCGAACGCGGATCCATCCGCGCGCCGATGAAGCCGATCTTGCGGTATCCGGCTTGCAGCAGGTGTTCGGCGGCGGTCCTGCCGCCGTCGAAATGCGAGAAGCCGACCATCATGTCGACCGGGTCCGGCCCGGTCTCCATCACTTGAACCACCGGGCAGCCGGCATTCTCCAGCAGTCGTCGCGCGCTGGGCGTCTGGTCGATGCCGGCCACGATCAGCGCCGCCGGGCGTTGCGATCCGAAGACCTGCAGCAGCCGCTCTTCCTCCAGGCCTGAATAATGGGTGTTGCCGATCTGGATGCGGAACGGACTGTCGGAAAGGCTGTCATAGATGCCGCGCACCACCTCGGCGAAGACGTTGTTGGTCAGCGATGGCACCAGCACGCCGAACACCTCCGCACGCGCCGAGGCAAGCGCGCGGGCATTCGGGTCGGGCACGTAGCCGAGTTCGTCGACCGCGGCCCGTATCTGCCGTCGAAGGTCTTCCGACACTCGCCCGGGCTCACGCAACGCCCGCGACACGGTGATCGCGCCGACGCCGGCCTTGCGCGCCACATCGGCAATGGTCGGACGGCCGCCGCCGCGGCGGGAGCGCGGCTTGGTCAAGGGCGAGCCTCGTGCGTCAAATCCCGCCTGCTGCGCGCTTGCAATGCCATTGACCCTGGTGTCGCCATCTCGCAGGCCTGTGCCACGTTCCCTGCCCTTGGCGTCGCGCAGCCGCGATTTGTTGTCAAGCTGAGGGCATTTCCAGGAGAAGCGCCGTCGCGAGCCGTCAGGCCATGACGACGCCGCTGCGCCTTGCCCTCCAGAACACCACGACCATCATCAGGATGTTGAGCAGGTTCCAGCCAATTCCGTTGAGGAAGGCGGCCGCGTAAGACCCGGTGAGATCGTAGATCCAGCCCGACATCCAGCCGCCGATGGCCATGCCGAAAATGGTCGCCATGATGACGATGCCAACGCGCTGGCCGGCCTCCCTGGCAGGCATGTATTCGCGCACGATGATCGCATAGCAGGGCACGATGCCGCCTTGCGACAGGCCGAACACCAGCGAGACGACATAGAGCGAGGCAAGACCGTCGAAGGGAATGTAGAAGAACAGCGACAGGCACTGCAGCACCGAACCGATCAGCAAGGTCTTCACCCCGCCGATACGGTCGGCGACGAAGCCGGAAACAAGGCGGCTGACGACGCCGGCGGCCATCATGATCGACAGCATATCGGCGCCGTGAGCGACGCCATAGCCGAGGTCCATGCAATAGGCGACGATATGCACCTGCGGCATCGACATCGCCACGCAACAGCCAAGACCGGCTATGACGAGCAGCGCCTGAAGGGCGGCCGGCGACAATGAAATCGGCTGGACCGGGCGTGCGCCTGGCGAGCCTGCGACGACCACCGGGGCGCGACGTCGCAGCATTATGACCAGCGGCGCCATAGTCACCAGGCAAGCGATGCCGATAGCCACATAGGTGAAGCGCCAACCCTCCGCCTTCATCAGCGGCGGTATGATTGCTGGCCAGACCGTTCCGGCGAGATAGCTGCCGGCCGCGGCCGTGGCCACGGCAACGCCGCGCCGGCGGTTGAACCAGTGCGAGATATCGGCGATCAGCGGTCCGAAAATCGCCGATGTCCCCACCCCGATGAGCAAGCCTTGGGCGAGCGTGAATTGCACGATCGAAGTGGAGAGCGACGCCAGCGCGAAGCCGGCAACCAGGGCCATCGAGGAAACCAGCGCCGGGATCCAGTAACCGACACGGTCGATGGCGCGGCCGACCAGCACATTGCCGGCGGCGAAGCCGACCATGGTAGCGGTGTAAGGCATCGACGCGGCGGCACGATCGACGCCGAACTCGGCCTGCACGGCGGGCAGGACCACGACTACGGCCCACATGCCGACGCCGCCGATGGTCGCCAGCAGCAAGGAGATGCCGAGCCGCGTCCACGCATAGAAGCTGTCGATGCCGGCGCTGTTTGCCGCGTTTCCTGGAACTGTCGTCACGGCGTTTCCTGTCCACGATTTCTTCGAGATCGGGTGTTTGAGCGCACTATCGGCCCATTTTCCGGGCCGAGCAGCGCCACGACCGGCAAATCCGTGGCTCCAGAACCGGGAACCCGCCTCACCTCATGGGGTTTCTTTGAAGGAAGGAGTTTGTCATGACCGCCAAGAAGAAATGGTCGGCCGACGTGACCGAGCACAGCGACGCCCTCGATCTCGAGGAGCACGTCTTCGAATCCGATGACGCGAAGAAGATCGCCGCATCGCTCAAGCGCTCGGCCGAGCACAGCCACCGCCGCAAGGCAGAGCCGTTCCAATCCGCCATGTCGATGTTGAATTTCTACATCAACCGTGCCGGCAAGAATCTGCCTGACGAGCGCAAGAAGGTGCTGGAAAAAGCGAAGGACGAGCTGCGTGTCGCCTTCGGTCGCGAAAAGCAGAATTGAGGATTGCTGAGAGCGGCTAGCACCAGTTCCTCAACGCAGGGATCTGGAAATATTGCAGGCTTGTCGGGCAAGGCTATCAACATCCGTTTGGGGTAGTCAGCGCAAACGCTGGCGATGAGCTGAAGACCCCAACCTCGTCATTCTAGGGCGGAGCTACGCGAAGCGGAGCGTAGACCCTAGAATCCATGCCGTTACATCGACCGAAGTGTGCAACGGTGCAGAATTCTGGACCGCCACGGCGCTTCCAAGTCACGGCATGGATCCTCGGGTCTGCGCGCGTCGCTTCGCTCCTTGCTCCGCCCGTGGATGACGACCGCGATAGGCGTCTTGGCCAATCGCCAACGCATGGGATCTGCCTATGGACGCATGGGCAGCGGTCAAAGTTTCTGCGCTGGAGAACTGGCCCAGTACAAGGCCTTAGCGCGACTGGATCACTTCGTCGGTATTGGCCAGCAGCTTGCGCACCGCATTGCGCGCCGCGTCCGGCCTTTGCAGGCGGATACTGCGTTCGATCGCCTCATGCAGCTTCTGGGCGTGCTGCAGATTGTCGAGCTCGCGCGTCGTATAGGTGAAGAGATGGTCGAAGGCGGATTCGATCAAGACGCCCAGCGGCACCAGGAGGTCGTTGCCGGAAGCCCTGAGGATGGCGAGGTGGAAGCGCGTGTCGGCCCGCGTGCGCTCCTGCAGGTTGGTCGCCTCGCCCATCTCGCGACAGGCCTGGCTGATCTCGGCCATCTGCTCGTGGGTGCGCCGGATCGCCGCGAAGGCCGTCGCCTCCGGCTCGATGATGTGGCGGAACTCCTG
This sequence comes from Mesorhizobium sp. B2-7-2, assembly GCF_006440775.1. Classification (GTDB taxonomy): domain Bacteria; phylum Pseudomonadota; class Alphaproteobacteria; order Rhizobiales; family Rhizobiaceae; genus Mesorhizobium. The sequence goes on from NZ_VFTZ01000026.1 coordinate 40,798, forward strand.
CACGGTCTTGAGGAACACCTCGCGGTCCGGCGAAGTCGCGTACCAGGCGAGCACGTCGCGGTCGAGAAGGTTCCAGCGTTCCTTCGGTTCGACCCAGCTGCCGATCTTCGGTCGCGAGGCCAGAAGGCTCTTTGCCATCAGCATCTTGATCGCCTCGCGCACCGCCGAGCGGCTGACGTCGAAGGTCTCCGACCATTTGGCCTCATTGGGCAGGATAGTGCCCGGCGGATAGTCGCCGCGCACGATCCGAAGGCCGATTTCGCTCGCAAGCGAAGCATGCACGCTGGCGCCCGGGATGCGTGACGCGTTGGCCCGGCGAACGCCGGACGGACGTTCCGCCGCTGCCATTTTCGTCGGCCTCTTTTCGTTGTTCGGCTTAGCGTCCCGCATGGTTCCACAAAATCCCGTTTTCAGAAGCTGTCAAGCACGGCAAGCCCGCTTTGCCGCAATGCGCGAGGATGTGCACAGATCAACCGGCATTTGCCGCCGGCTCACGCCGTCTTGACGTATTTGCGCCAGCTGTGCTCGGGCCGGAAGCCAAGCACATCGCGCGCCTTGCGGTTCGAAAGCAGCGTCTCATATTCGCCAAGTTCGGCCTTGACCGGCACGCCCGGATAAAAGCGCTTCAACAGCTCCGCCGTCGGCAGGTCCGACGAGGTGTCGTCGTTGGCCGCGTTGAACACCTGATAGCCCAGGCCGTCCTTCTCGATGGCGCGCAAGGTAATCTGGCCGAGATCGCGCGCATCGATATAGCTCCAGGCGATGCGCTTGCGGAAACCGGGATCGGCGAACCATTTCGGGAATAGCGAATATTCATGCGGCTCGATGACATTGCCGATGCGCAGCGCATAGATGTCGAAGCCGCTGCGCAAAGCGAAGGCCCGCGCGGTCTTCTCATTGACGATCTTCGACAGCGCATAGGAGTCCATCGGGTCGACGTCATAATCCTCGTCGAGCGGGAAATGCGTCGGATTGCGTGGCTCGTTGGCGAAGACAAGACCGTAGGTCGTCTCGCTGGAAGCGATAATAACCTTGCGGATGCCGAGCTTCACCGCCGCCTCGATAACATTGTAGGTGCCCATCGCATTGATGCGGAACACCTCGTTGTCCGGCGTGATCATGATGCGCGGGATCGCCGCGAAATGCACCACGGCGTCGACCGGCTGCGCCCTCAGCGACGGGTCGAACTCGTGCAGGCCCATATAGCTCGACAGCGCGTTGAAAACCTGGCCGCTGTCGGTGATGTCGGTGATCAAGGTGCGCACCTTCGGATTGTCGAGCGGCTTGGTGTCGATGTTGAGCACCTGGCAGCCATGTTCGACCAGATATTCCACGACATGCCGGCCAGCCTTGCCGCTGCCGCCGGTGAACATGATCCGCTTCGTCATTTTGCTCTCCACAATGCTAGGTAATTATGTGTATTGTCAGACAATATGGCATTCTGCGATCGCCCGCCACCCGCGATCCGCGGAAACCTTCTCGACAATCGCCCGCCGCGCGGGCCGCCCATCACCATGAAAGACAGGGAAGAGACGACATGAGCACCACCGCTGCCCGCGAGAACATCGGTTTCATCGGCCTGGGCCTGATGGGGCACGGCATCGCCAAGAACATCGTCGACAAGGGCTATCCGCTGACTTTCCTCGGTCGCAAGAACCGCAAGCCGGCGGAAGACTTGGCCGGACGCGGCGCCACGGAGGTTGCCACGTCCAAGGACGTGGCCGCGGCCTCCGACATCGTCTTCATCTGCGTCACCGGCTCGCGCGAGGTGGAGGCGATCATCCGCGGCGCCGGCGGATTGAAGGGGGGCCTGAAGCAAGGCTCGGTCGTCGTCGATTGCTCGACCTCCGATCCGGTCTCGACCGTGGCCCTGGCCGCCGAACTCAAGGCGCTCGGCGTCGACTATGTCGATGCGCCGCTCAGCCGCACGCCGAAGGAGGCCTGGGAAGGCACGCTCGACGCCATGGTCGGCGCGCCGGACGCCGTGTTCGCCAGGCTGAAGCCGGTGCTCGAGACCTGGGCCGGCCGTATCGTCCATATCGGCGATACCGGCGACGGCCACCGCATGAAGCTGCTCAACAACTTCATCTCGCTGGGCTACGCCGCGATCTATTCCGAGGCGCTGGCGCTGGCCGAGAAGGTCGGCATCTCGCCGCCGCGCTTCGACAGCGTCATTCGCAACGGCCGCATGGATTGCGGCTTCTACCAGACCTTCATGCGCTGGACGCTGGAGGGCGACCGCGACGCGCACAAGTTCACCATCGCCAATGCCTTCAAGGACCTGACCTATCTGGAATCGATGGCGGGCGCGGCCGGCATCGCCAACCCTCTGGGCAACGCGACCAAGAATTCCTTTGCGACAGCCTTCGCCGCCGGTCCCACGGAACAGTATGTGCCGATGCTCGCCACGCATATCGGCAAGCTCAATGGCGTCGACCTGATGCCTTCGAAGGACGGCGTGAAGCAGAAGATCTGAGACGAAAGCGCCCTTCATCAAGAGCACAAAAGTCAGGGGCGCCTCGCGGCGCCCCTGTTGTATTGGTTATGGATGCGACCTGCGCCTACTTCTGGATGCAGGTGTCGGCCGTTTCCTTGGTGCATTCGTCGAGGCCGGTGAAGACCGGATCGTCGACCTTCTTGCCGCCGACGAGGTCGAGCATCACCGAAGGCGCCTTGTAGCCCATTTCGAACGGCCGCTGGCCGACCAGCGCGGTCACCAGGCCTTCCTTGGCGATCGCCACCTCGTCGCCGATCGTGTCGGCGGCGCCGATGACGAACTCGTTCTTGGCGATCTTGTCGGCCATCGGCTTGAACAGGTCGCGATAGGGCTGCGGGGCGCCGAACAGCGGCCAGCCGCCCATGATGCCGAAGGCGTCGAGCTTCGGGTTGGCGGCGAGGATGTCGGTCATCGCCTGCACGCCCTTGGCGCCGTCGTCATTGGTGAACACCGGGCAGCCGGGAGCTTCGGTCCAGCCGCCTTCGCCGGCAAGTGCCGCAAGACCTTCCTTCCCGGTCAGCGCATCGCGCATGCCTTGCGCGCGGCGCAGGATGTTGTCGGCCGCCGGATTGCCCTCGATCGTGCAGATCGTGCCGCCATTCGGCTTGGCCTTCTTGATGTACTCGCCGATCTTCTTGCCCATCAGGTAGTTGTCGGTGCCGAGATAGGTCTTGCGAAGGGCGGCGTCTTCCTTGGCAAGGTCGGCGTCGACCGTCATGATCGGGATCGACGGATTGGCGCTCTTGATCGTCTGCGCGATCAGCGGCGCGTTCGACGGCGAGATCGCCATCGCCACCGTGTCTGGCTTGCTCAGCATATCTTGCACGATCTGCGCCTCGCCGGCCTCGTCGGAAGTCGATGCCGGGCCGGTGTAGAAGCATTCATATTCCGAGCTGGCGTTTTCCTTGTTCCACTTCTCGCAGCCCTGATGGATGGCTTCGAAGAACGGATTGTCGAGACCCTTCACAACGATGACGAGCTGCTTCTTGGCCAAAGCCGGCCCGGCGCCCAACGCCATTGCGGCGACGGCGGCAAGCAAAAGTGTTTTCCTCATATCAGTCCTCCCTTGAAACAGACGGACACCGCGTGCCCGCCACACTGATCAACCCGGATACACAAGAACCACGACGAGCATCTCATGATGTTCGCGCCCCGCGCCGGGCTGATAAGCATTTGCCGATCCGTCCGCCCGAATACCGATGCAGCCGAATCCTTTATTCTCAAACCATCTGCCTGCCTCCGCCGAATAGACGGACGATTGGCAAAGTCTTGTTCCGAAGCTTAGCTAATATCGGCTTTTCGCCAGCGTCAATTGCTATTTGTCCTACAAAACGGATTTTTCGTCGAGTCTCGAAATTAATCGTCAGACAATTGATTGACGCCCCCGTCCGCTTTTGCCTAAATGCGCGGATGCACCGTTCCGGAGGAGATGGACGGGACAAGGACGCAAGCGGCGCCGGCGGGTTCGGTGGCCAGTTGCGCCAATAAGGGGAGGCTTAAGGCTGGTGTCGGTTCTGGAACTCGCCAACATCTCGAAGCATTTCGGCGCCATCCAGGCGGTCAACGATGTATCGTTTTCGCTGGAAGCCGGCGAAGTCGTCGGCCTGATGGGCGATAACGGCGCTGGCAAGTCGACGCTGGTGAAGATGATTGCTGGCAATTTCCACCCGAGCCACGGCACCATGCGGCTGGACGGCAAGGACCTTGTCCTGCACAAGCCTGCGGATGCGCGCCAGCACGGCATCGAGATCGTCCACCAGGACCTCGCGCTCTGCAACAACCTGACCGCCGCGGCCAATGTCTATCTGGGCCGCGAGCTGCGCCGCGGCTTCGGTCCGCTGCGCATTCTCGACTATGGCGCGATGTACAAGCGCGCCGGCCAGCTCTTTGCCGAGCTGAAATCCGAGACGCGGCCGCGCGACCTCGTCAAGCAGATGTCGGGTGGCCAGCGCCAGGCGGTGGCGATTGCCCGCACCATGCTGTCGCAGGCCAAGATCGTGCTGATGGATGAGCCGACGGCGGCGATTTCGGTCAGGCAGGTCGCCGAAGTGCTCAATCTCATCCGCCACCTGCGCGATCAGGGCATCGCCGTGGTGCTGATCAGCCACCGCATGCCCGACGTGTTCGACGTCGCCGACCGTGTTATCGTCATGCGGCGCGGCCGGAAGGTGGCCGACAAGAAAATCGCCTCGAGCTCGCCCGAGGAAGTCACCGGGTTGATTACCGGCGCCATCGAACAGGTTGCGTAGTCGCGTGGATCGGGCGTCCACGCTTCAGGAAAGATCGATAATGGCAGTCACACTTGACCAGACGATCGCGCAGAAGCAGCACACCTTCCTGTCGCGGCTCTTTGCCAACCAGACTTTCTGGGTGGTGATCGCGGTCATCCTCGCCTGCCTGTTCCTGTCCGTCGCCACCGATTCCTTCGCCACGTCGAAGAACATCTTCAACATCACGCGCAACATCACCTTCGTCGCCATCGTCGCGCTAGGCATGACCTTCGTCATCATCACCGGCGGCATCGACCTTTCGGTCGGCTCGGTGCTTTGCCTTTCCTCGATGGTGCTCGCCGTCACCATGCATGCCGGCTATTCGATCGAAGTGGGCATCCTGGCCTCGATCGCCACCGCGCTTGCGATCGGCGCCTTCAACGGCCTGCTCATCGCCTATCTCGGCTTCCCGCCTTTCGTGGTCACGCTCGGCATGCTGTCGGTGGCGCGCAGCCTTGCCATGGTCGCCTCGAACAACACCGTGGTCTTCCAGTTCGGGCCGGACCACCAGAAGCTTCTGGCACTGGGCGGCGGCGCCTGGCTTTTCGGCATCGCCAATCCGGTGCTCTACATGATCCTCCTGGCGGGGATCACCGGCTTCATCCTGCGCTGGACCAAGTTCGGCCGGCACATCTTCGCCATCGGCGGCAATGAGCATGCGGCGACGCTGACCGGTGTTCCCGTCAAGCAGATCAAGGTCGTCGTCTACATGATCTCGGCGCTGTCGGCAGGGCTTGCCGGCATCATCCAAACCGGATGGCTGGGCGCCGTCACCACCAATCTCGGCAATGGCATGGAGCTCCAGGTGATTGCCGCCACGGTCATCGGCGGCGCCAATCTCGCCGGCGGCGTCGGCACCGCGCTCGGCGCCATCGTCGGCGCCGCCCTCATCGAGGTGATCCGCAACAGCCTCGGCCTGCTCGGCATCAACGCCTTCTGGCAAGGCACCTTCATCGGTGGCGCGATCATCCTGGCGGTGCTGTTCGATCGCATCCGCAATTTCAGGCGTAGTGATTAGCTTCCCCTTCTCCCCTTGTGGGAGAAGGTGGATCGGCGCGATAGCGCCGAGACGGATGAGGGGGGTTCCAGCGGAGTGAGACGCTGGTTTTCCCTGGAGCACCCCTCATCCGTCGCCTGCGGCGACACCTTCTCCCACAAGGGGAGAAGGGAACGCGCCTATCGCCCAGTCTGAAAATCGGGTCCGGACGGGCGATGCGAGGTGGCCACCATTCCTGCGCGCCTTGACGCAACCGCAAAGTCAGCCGCACAATTCCCCGGCAGGCGAAGGGAGGCCAGTCGCCTGCGGGAGGAACGATACCCATGACGGACGCGATCAGGCTCTATTGGGGCCGGTTCGGACATGTTTCCGTGCTGAATGTCGCCAACGACTTCGTCACCCATGCCCATGGCGAGGCGCATCTCATCATCTGGCTGGAAGGCACCGCCGGTGAAATGACCATCGGCCGCGAGACGGTGCGGCTTGGACCGGGCACCGCGGCCGGCATCAATTCGTTCCAGCCGCACAGCCACGCGCTTTCCCACGACGGCAAGCCCGGCCTGTTCCTGGCCTTCTACATCGATCCGGATTGGGCGCGCCGGCGCCGCGACCTGCCCTCCTCCGCGCCGCTGTTCACGCAAGCCGCGATCACACTGGAGCCCTGGCTGCACCAGGCGGCGGCGAACCTGCTCGATCACCTGGCCGACAATGAGAGCATCGACGACGTCGCCAATTACGAGATCGAGCGTTTCATCGACAGCGTTCTCGACGCGGCCGATGCATCCGCACCACAGATAGCCCGCGCACGCATCAACACGATGCTCGATTTCCGTGTCCGCAAGGCGATCCAGTTGATGAAGGCCAATGTCTGCGAGCGCATCTCCTTCGACGACGTCGCCCGTTCGGTCGGGCTCTCCCGGCCGCATTTCTTCGCGCTCTTCAAGGAACAGACCAACCTGACGCCGAACGTCTACTGGAACACGCTGCGCATGGAGGAGGCCGTGCGCCAGCTGCAGTGGTCGCAGGAACCGCTGATCTCGGTCGCCTGCAATCTCGGCTTCACCACCCAGGGCAATTTCTCGCGCTTCTTCCGCGACCATGTCGGGGTGCCGCCGACACTCTATCGTGAAGCCGCGCGGGCGACGGCCTAATGCCTGTCGCCCAGAAGTGTGCAGCGGTTCTGGGATTGGGATAACGACAGGCATCAAACAACGACTCGACGTGCCTGTTTTTCCGACTGGTTGATACGCCTTCAAGACGCATTGATAAGCGCAGGCCCGTCCGCCGCTCTAGCCTGCTCCCGATCTTTGCAAGAGGACCAGTCTATGGCGAAAGTCACCGTCTCCAGCGTCATCGACGCGCCGGTCGAGCAGGTCTGGGCGCGCATCCGCGACTTCAACGGTTTGCCCAATTGGCATCCGCGCATGGTGGAAAGCCATATCGAGGACGGCAAGGACGCCACCACGATCGGCTGCGTGCGCAACTTCCAACTGGTCAGCGGCGCGCGGCTGCGCGAGAAGCTGCTGGATTTCTCGGATGAGAACTTCCTGGTCAGCTATTCGATCCTCGAGACGCCGCAGCCGCTCACCAATCACAAGGCGATGCTGCAGTTGCGGCGCGTCACCGACGGCAACCGCACCTATGCCGAATGGACAGCGAGCTTCGACGCCGCGCCCGAGGAGGCCGACAAGCTGGCCGAAGGCATGGGCGCCAACGTCTTCCAGGGCGGTTTCAACGCCCTGAAGGCCCATTTCGCCGGCCAGAGCTGACGGGAGCGCGCCATGTCGCTTATGCTGCAGACTTTTTCGAGCGTGAAAGACGCCAATGCCGCCTTGCAGGCGGCCGGCACGCGTTATCTTGGCGGCGGCACGCTGATGGTCCGCGCCGCCAATGAAGGCGACGTTTCCGTCTCCAGCCTGATCCGCGTCACCGATCCAGGCCTCTCGCAGATCGCGGTTTCCGGCGGCAAGGTCCGGCTCGGCGCTTCGGTCACCATGGCCGCGATTGCCCGCCATCCCGAGCTTGCCGCGCTCGCGCCGGCCGCGCGCGCCGTCGGCGGACCGGCGATCCGCAACATGGCGACCGTTGGCGGCAATCTGTTCGCCCCTGCCCCTTACGGCGATTTCGCCGTCGCGCTGCTGGCGCTGGACGCGACCGTCGTCACCGAAGACGGCGAACTGCCGGTCGAGGCTTTTTTGGCCGATCGTAACACCAGCCGCGTCATCGTCACCAGTGTCCGCTTTTCGTTGCCCAAAGCCGAGAGCTTCCGCTTCCTGAAAGTATCGCGGGTCAAGCCCAAGGGTGTGTCGGTGCTGAGCATCGCCGCGCTTCTGGAGCTCGCGTCGGACGGCGCGGTGACCTCGGCTCGCATCGCGCTGGGCTGCATGGCCGATCGTCCAATGCGCGCTTTGGCGGCCGAAAAGGCGCTGCTCGGCTGCAAGCTCACGCCGCGGGAGATCGCGTCGGCCCTGGCCGCCGCGAGCGAAGGCATCGCGCCGATCACCGACCCGATCGCCAGCGCCTGGTATCGCGCCGAGGTTCTGCCGGTCCATCTCGGCCGGCTGCTGCTTGACTAATATCCGTGGGGGACGCGCGTCTGTCCGGCCGGTCCGGGCAGGCGCGCAGGGAGGAAAAATGGCAAAAGTACCTGTTCAATTCACACTCAACGGCTCCGAAAAAGCCGAGTTCGTCGAAAGCAGCACGACGCTGCTCCACGCGCTGCGCGACAAGATCGGCGACACCTCGCCCAAGGGCGGTTGCCACCAAGGCACCTGCGGCGCCTGCTCGGTCATCATCGACGGAGAACTCAGGCTCTCCTGCCTGACGCTGGCCGAAACCTGCGGCGGCGCCGACATCAGGACGACCGCCGGTCTCGCCGAAAGCGGTGTACTGCATCCGCTGCAGCGCGCCTTCCTCGATGCCTTCGCCACGCAATGCGGCTTCTGCACGCCGGGCATGATCATGGCCGCGAAAGTGCTGCTCGACCGCACGCCCAACCCCAGCCGCGAGGATGTGGTCGAGGCGCTGTCCGGCAACATCTGCCGCTGCACCGGCTACGAGCCGATCATCCAGGCGGTGCTCGCCGCCGCGCGCGCCAACTCGCAGAACGCCGCCTGAGGGAACGAGCCATGCAACTGCGCAAGGATTATTTCGCCGATGTCCGCAAGGATGGCCTGCATGAGATCGGCCAGGGCCGCCCGCGGCTCGACTCGCCGGGACACGTCACCGGCAAGACCGCTTATTTCGCCGACCGAAACTTCCCGGGCATGCTGCATCTGAAGATGGTGCGCAGCCCGCACCACCATGCCCGCATCCGCTCGATCGACACGTCCGAAGCGGAGAAGCATCCGGGCGTGGTGCGCGTGCTGACCGCCAAGGATGTGCCGCACAATGTCTACACCATCCTGATCCTGATCCAGATCGGGCCGGAAGATGAAACCGTGCTCGCCGACGGCAAGGTCCGCTGGAAGGGCGAGGCCGTGGTGGCGGTGCTGGCCGAGACCGAGCGCGCGGCGCAGGAAGCCGCCGCCAAGGTGAAGGTCGACTACGAGGTGCTCCCGGCGGTCTTCGACATGGAGGAGGCGCTGAAGCCCGGCGCGCCTTTGGTCAACGAATATCACGGCCAGAATTACTATCTCTATGACAGCGGCGAGTGCCGCAAGGTGCGCTTCGGCGATGTCGAGGCAGGCTTTGCCCAGGCCGACCACATCCTCGAACAGTCATACCAGTCCTCGCCGATCGAGCACGCGCCGACCGAAACCACGGGCTGCGTGGTGGCGCCGGAAGGCAATGACCGCTTCACCTGCTACACCAACACGCAGGCGATGTTCTTCACGCTCGACAACACCTCGATCATCCTGCAGATGCCGGGCTCGAAACTGCATTTCGTCGGCGGCACAGTCGGCGGCGGTTTTGGTGGCAAGGTCGACGTCATCGTCGAGCCGATCGCTATCCTCGCGGCCAAGCTAACCGGACGCCCGGTCTGTTTTATCTACAGCCGCGAGGAGGAGATGCAGATCTCCTCGCCGCGCGCGGCCGAGAAGGTGATCATCAAGGACGGCGTGATGGAGAACGGCCGCATCGTCGCGCGCAAGGTGACCGGCTACACCGACGCCGGCGCCTATTCGCGCCACTCGCCCTATGGCGCGCAGAAGGGCGCCGCTCACTATCCCGGTCCCTATACGATCCCGAATGTCTGGATCGACACCTATTGCGTCTACACCAACCGTACCCCTTCGTCGGCCATGCGCGGCTTCGGCGTCACCATCGGCGACTTCGCGCTCGAGGTGCAGATGGACAAGCTGGCGCGGCTGATCGGCATGGACCCGCTCGAATTTCGCTTCGTCAACGCCTATCGCGACGGCGACATGAAGGCGCATCGCCAGCCGACCGAGGGCGCCGCTCTGATCGAATGCATGCAGGAAGCCTCGCGCGTCGCCAACTGGCCGGTGGCGGAAAAGTACATGGCGATGTCCTCCTACAGGAAGGGAGCCTGAGATGGCGATCCGGCGTGGACGCGGCGTCGCCGCGATCAACTATCCGACCGGCATGAACCTCGGCGGGGACCCGACGCAGGCGCTGGTCCATTCGACGCCGACCGGCAATTTCATGGTGACGCTGTCCAGCGTCGATCTGGGCCAAGGCATGAAGCAGATCATGGCGCAGATCTGCGCCGAGACGATCGGCGTGCCGACCGACCGCGTCGTCATCGACACCGCCGACACCGACACCGGCCCGCACTGCATGGGCACCTTCGCCTCGCGCGGCACGCACCGCGCCGGCAATGCCGTCATCCAGGCGGCCAAGGAAGCCCGCCAGGTGATGCTGGAAGTGGCCGCCGAGGAGCTGGAGGTGAACGCCTCCGACCTCGAGACCGACGGTGAGGGCAACATCCAGGTGAAGGGCGCGCCGCAGAAATCGATCTCGATCTTCGATGTCGCGCTGTCGGCGCATTTCAAGCGCGGCCGCTCGATCTCCGGCCGCGGCATGTTCCTCATTCCGCGCTCCTATCCGGAGAAGGAGACCGGCGCGATGAAGCCGTCGACCTGTTACGCCCATGCCTGCACGGTGGCCGAGGTCGAGGTCGACGACGAGACGGGCGAAGTGACGGTTCTTACCGTGAAGAACGTCTTCGAGATCGGACGTGCGCTCAACCCGAAAATGGTCGAGCAGCAATTGGTCGGCGGCTCGTGGATGGGCATCAGCCATGCGCTCTACGAGACGACCGAACCTTATTATCCGAGCCGCGACCATGGCGGCACCGACTTCAACCAGTATCTGATGCCGGGCCCCGGCGACCTGGCCGAGACCGAGATCATCGTCTTGGAGCGGCCTTCCGCCGATGGGCCGTTCGGCGCCAAGGGTCCGGGCGAAATGTGCGCCAACCCGCAGATCCCGGCCGTCGCCAATGCCGTCTTCGACGCTGTCGGCGTACGCATCGACACGTTGCCGATCACGCCCGAGCGCATCCTGCGCGCGTTGAAGGCGCAGGCGGCGGGCTGAGCGGGAAGATGACCAGCGCCGACGCCGTTGCGGTCGCGTTTTCGCCGGAGGCGATAGCCGCGCGCCTTGCCGCTTCGCGCTACCTGGCCGACGATAGCCTTGTGACGGCGATCTTCCTGGCGATCCGCCTCGGCAAGCCGCTGCTGCTCGAAGGGGCGCCGGGCGTCGGCAAAACCGAGGCCGCCAAGGCGGTGGCCGAACTGCTTGGCCGTGAGCTGGTGCGGCTGCAATGCTATGAAGGCATCGATGCCGGGCATGCGCTCTACGAGTGGAACTACCAGCGCCAGCTGCTCGCCATCCGCCATGCCGGCGAGCATGAGATCGACATCTATGACGACCGTTTTCTGATCGCCCGGCCGCTGCTGCAGGTGTTGCGCGCACCGGTTGAGCGTGTGCTGCTGGTCGACGAGATCGATCGTTCGGACCATGAGTTCGAGGCGCTGCTGCTCGAATTCCTCTCCGACTTCCAGATCAGCATCCCGGAACGCGGCACGATCCGTGCCGCCACGCAGCCGATCGTCATCCTCACCTCCAACCGCACGCGCGAACTGGCCGAGGCGCTGCGCCGCCGCTGCGTCTATCATTGGATCGGCTATCCCGACGCCGCGCGCGAGGCCGAGATCATCATGCTTCGCGCGGGCCACGTCGCGGAAGCCACCGCACGTGCCGTGGCCAACGCCGTGCAGGAGATCCGCGCGCGGCCCCTGGCCAAGCCGCCCGGCATCGCCGAAGCGGTCGAATGGGCGAATGCTGCGACCATCCTCGAAAAAGGCGGCAGCCCGTGGCCGCAAGCCTTCCGCCGCGCCATCGGCGTGCTGATCAAGGACGAGGAGGATTTGACTGCCATTGCGCCGGAACTGGGGAGGATTGTCGAGGAGGCGCTAGGGTGATGGATTATCTAGTCGAGCCAACGACGAATCGACATCGTCCGCCTATCCCGCAACGCTGGCGGGACAGCGCCCCCCTCTGTCCTGCCGAACATCTCCCCCACAAGGGGGGAGATCAGACGTCGCCTCGGCTTTCGCCAATCTTCAGCGTTGCAGAATCGAGCGGCGCGCCAAAGCTGCTAATCTCCCCCCTCGTGGGGGAGATGTCCGGCAGGACAGAGGGGGGCGCGAAGGAATGATGCGTGGGGAAAGCTTGCCTCGCGCCGCCGCGCCCTTCCTCGGTTTCGCCAGGTTGCTGCGCCGTCACGCCTTCGCCATCGCGCCGCAACAGATCACCAGCTTCATGCAAGCGGTAACCCTGCTCGGGCCGCGCTCGATGAACGACATCCGCGAAGCAGCGCTTGCAACGCTGGCGCCCTCGCCCGATCGCCGCGGCGAATTCGAGGCGCATTTCCGTACCTATTTCTACGGCGACGCCAAGCCTTCGATCGAAGGCGAGGACGACGACGAAACCCGCGTCAAGGACGATCGCGGCACGCGCGAGGAAGAGAACCAGGTCGCTCGCCAGGAGAAGGGTGGCGAGCTGTCCTCGGCGCTCGAGCAATTGAACAGCCGCAATTTCCAGCCCGATCCCGATGGTCTTGGCCAGTTCCGCCGCAAGCTCGCCTCCGCCCTGCCCGCGCGCCGTTCCTTCCGCACCGCGCGCACGCGTTCGCGCGGCACGCTCGACCTCCGGCGCTCGCTCAGTGAAATCGTCAGCGCCGATGGCGACATACCCTCGCCGCTGCTGCGCCGCCGGCAAACAATTTCGCGAAAACTGCTTCTGCTCATCGATGTCTCCGGATCGATGAAGCTGCACACCGCGGACTACCTCAAGCTGGCGCATGCGGCGGTGCAAGGCGCGGACCGCGCCGAAGTCTTCACCTTTGGCACGCGCCTTACCCGCGTCACCTCGGCGCTTCGCATCCGCGACCGCGGACAGGCGCTCGCCCGCGCTGCGGCGCTCGTCGACGATTGGGACGGCGGCACGCGCATGGGGCCGACCTTGCTGGCCTTCCTGTCGGTGCCGCGCTTTTCCGCCTTCGCGCGCGGCGCCTGCGTCGTCATCCTGTCCGATGGCTTGGAACGCGGCGACCATGCTGAACTGGAGATCGCGATGCGGCGGTTCAGCGCCCGCGCCTTCCGGCTGTCGCTGGCGAGCCCGCTCGCCGGCGATCCGCGCTTCCGCCCGGCGACGTCGGCGCTCCGCGCCATCCTGCCGGTGCTTGACGATCTGGTCGACGGCTCGTCGCAGAGAAGCCTGACCGATTTCATCCTGTCGCTCGCCCGTCCTGCGCCGGCGGCCGCTTCCATCTGGAAAAGGATATCGTGATGCAGAAAGCCATTGACGCGCATTTCCACATCTGGCGCCAGAAGGACCAGCCCTGGCTGGTCGGGCCGATGGTGCCGCGCATCTTCGGCCCCTACGAGCCGATCCGCCGCGACTATCCGATCACGGAGTTTCTCGAGGACCAGAAAGGCTCGGGCGTCGAGAAGGCCGTCTACGTCCAGACCAACTGGGCCAAGGAGGATTTCGAGAAGGAAGTCGCCTTCCTGCAGAACACCGCCGACGAAACCGGCTGGCCGCATGCCATCGTCGGCTACGCCGACATGACGGTCGACGATGTCCGCCCGCAGATCGACCGGCTGATGAAATACAAGCTGCTGCGCGGCGTGCGCATGCAACTCCACTGGCATGACACGCCCGCCTTCCGCTTCGCCGCCTCGGCCGACCAGGTGATCGAACCGAAAGTGCGCGCCAATGTGGCGCGATTGAAGGACTACAGTCTCTCCTTCGACCTGCAGCTTTTCCCGGCCCAGATGAAGGACGGGCTGACGCTGGTTGGCGAAAACCCCCAGACGAATTTCATCCTCACCCATGCCGGCATGCTGACCAGCATGGAGCCGAAAACCACCGAAGCATGGAAGGCGGGTCTGCGCACGCTTTCGACAGCGCCCAATTTCTACGCCAAGCTGTCGGGGCTCGGCACCTTCGTCCACCGCAACGATCCGGAGCTCATCGGCTACATCGTCGACAACGCGATCGAAATCCTCGGCAGCGACCGGCTGATGTTCGGCTCGAACTTCCCGATCGAGAAGCTGTGGACCAGCCATGCCGAGCTTATCCAGGCGCACCGCGCGGCGGTGGCGAAGCATGGCGCGGCGGCGCAAGCGGATATCTTCTGGAACACGGCGGAGAACGTTTATCGGCCGGTGTAGCGCGGCTTCTTCCTTCTCCCCTTGTGGGGTGAGAAGCGGTCCGCGTGAGCGGACGAAAAGGCAATTGCTTGGCTTTTCGAGCTTCGAACGCCCTGAGCTGCGAAGGGCCGGGCGGTGGCGGCGCAGCGCCGAGACGGATGAGGGGTGCTCCAGCGGAGTGAGACGTTGGCATTCCCTGGAACACCCCTCATCCGTCGCCTTCGGCGACACCTCCCACAAGGGGAGAAGGAGAAGCCTGCGCCTCACTTCACCTCGTCCAGGGCGGAGCAAGGAGCGAAGCGACACGCGCAGACCCGAAACCTCCGCGCCGGCTTTGGCCGGCAGGATCATGCACACTTCGCCGTGGCGCCGGCCCAGTCCAGAGCTTATCCAACAAACTTCCGTGTCGCCGTCTCGCCTGTTATGGATGAGCCCGGGGTGGCCGAGGAAAACGCATGAAGCCGATTTACATCGACTACCTCAATGCTCTCGACATCGAAGCGCTTGCCATGGCCGACGCCGAGATCATCGGCGCCGTCGAAGCCGGACTCGTCGCGCAGGGCAACGGCCAGACCGTTATCGAGCCGCGGGTCCATCTCGAGCCCGACCCGTCCTTCCACGGCCACTTCAACGTGCTGCGCGGCTATGTGGCGCCGCTCGATGCCGCCGGCGTGAAGATCGTCGGCGACTTTGTCGACAACTACAGGCACGGCCTGCCGTCGGAATTCGGCATCCTCAACCTTTTCGATCCGCGCACCGGCGCGCCGCGCGCCATCCTCGACGCCACCGTCATCACCGATATGCGCACCGGCGCGGTCACCGCCATCAGCGCCAAGCATCTGGCGAAGAAGTCGTCAAAGGTGCTCGGCCATATCGGTGCGCGCGGCACCGCCTATTGGAACGTGCGCCTGCTCGACCATCTCTTCGACTTCGACGAGATCCGCGTCCACTCACGCCGGCCCGAAAGCCGCGATAGCTTTGTCGCGAGGCTGGCGGCCGACCTCGGCAAGCCGGTCATGGCCGTGGCCGACTGGAAAAGCTGCGTCGAAGGCGCCGACATCGTCGTCGAAGCCTCGCGGCTGCCGGAACCGCAGCCGCTGCTCAAGACCGAATGGATCAAGCGCGGCGCGCTGGTCGTGCCCTATGGCACGATGAGCGCGGTCGAGCTGTCATTGACCGATATCATGCAGAAAATCGTCGTCGACGACTGGGGCCAGTGCAAGGGCGGCAAGTTCGGCTCGCTGCGCGCCCATGTCGAGACGGGACGGCTGAGCGAGGCGACGCTGCACGCCGAGCTCGGCCAGATCGCCGCCGGCCTCAAAGCCGGACGGCAAAGCGATGGCGAGACGATCCTGTTCTGGCATCGCGGCCTCTCGCTCTCCGACATCGCGCTCGGCAAGGCCATGCTCGCCAAGGCCGGCAAAAACGGCATCGGCCAGAGGCTGCGCTTCGCATGAGCCCGCTCGTTCTCACCGGCGCCGGCGTCAGCATCGAGGATGTGGTTGCCGCCGCGCGCAACGCCTGCAAGGTCGAGGTCACGCCTGCCGTCCTCGAAAAGCTCGACAAGGCTCGCCAGGTTCTCGATGCCGCCGCGGCCGGCGGCCAGCAGATTTACGGGCTGAACACCGGGCTCGGCGCCAATCTCGTCACGGCTGTCGAAGGCGACGCCGGCGCCTTCCAGCGCCAGTTGATCGAGGGCCGTAGCGCCGCCGTCGGCGATGCCCTGCCGGTTCCGGTGGTGCGGGCGGCGATGTTTACCCGCCTTGCGATGCTCGCCGCCGGCGGTTCGGGCCTGTCGCCGCGCGTCTTCACCGCGCTGGTCGAGGCGCTCAATGCCGGCGTGCATCCGGTGATGCCGTCGCTGGGCTCGATCGGCGCCGGCGACCTTCTGCTGATGACGGCGATCGCCCGCGTGCTGATCGGCGATGGCGAAGCCGAATATCAGGGCCGCCGCATGCCTGCCGCCAAGGCGCTGATGATGGCGCGGCTTGCACCCGTCACTCTCTCGCCGAAGGACGGCCTCTCGCTGATCAATGCATCGGCGGTTTCCGTCGGGACCGCGGCGCTGGCGCTGACCGAAGCGCTGTCGGCGCTCGACCAGCAGCAGCAGGCCGGCGCGCTGACAATGGAAGGCGTTGGCGCCAACCGCACCATCCTCGATCCGCGCCAGCATCAGGCGCGCCCGGGCGCCTGCCAGCAGCTTGCGGCGAAGGCGCTGCGCGACCTGTTGGCGCGCGATGAGGCGCCGGCGCCCACCACCATCCAGGACCTGCTGTCGATCCGCTGCATGCCCTCGATCCACGGCGCGCTGATCCAGGCGATCGACCATGCCAGGCTGGCTGTCGAGATCGAGCTCAACGCCGCCGCCGACAATCCGCTGGTGCTTGCCGAGGATGAGTTGGTCATGTCGACCGGCAATTTCCACACCGCGTCGCTGGCGCTTGCCTTCGAGACGCTTGGCCTGGCGATCGCGCAATGCGCGGCAGCGTCCGCCGCGCGCTTCATCCAGCTCACCGGCTCGACCCGCCACGGGCTGCCGAAATACCTGTCGCCGGTCGGCGGTGCCTCTGCCGGCTTCGTGCCGCTGCAGAAGACGGTGACGGCGATCCTGGCCGCGATCCGCCACAAGGCCAATCCGGTGATGCTCGATTTCCTGCCCGTGTCCGAGGGCGTCGAGGATCATGCCACGCAGACGCCGCTCGCCATCGCCAAATGCGCCGAGATGATCGTGCTATGGCGGCGGCTGATCGCCTTCGAGCTGATGGCGGCGGCGCAGGCCATCGACTTGCGCGAGGGCATGGCGCTCGCGCCGGCCACCGGCGCGATCCACGCGGCCGTGCGCTCGCATGTGGCCACGCTCAAGGAAGACAGGCCGCTCGGCATCGACGCTGAAGCGCTTTATGCCGTGCTTGTCAGCGGAATCTGGCAAGGCCCCCCGGCAACGGGCTGACGGTTTTCGACTCCTGGATCAGGACTTTGCGTCCACCTTCTTCATGAAAAGGGTGAGCTCGTTCGGATCCATATGCACGACATGCCTGTCTTCGGGATAGGCGCCGCTGTTGACGTCGGCGACATATTCTGAAAACGCCGCAATGCGCTCCTGCTGCAGCCGGTCATATTCGGCGGCGAAGTTGCGATAGACTTTCGAGTGGCGCGGCATGTGACCGCGATTGGTGCCGAGGATATCTTCGGCGAACAGATATTGCGCATCGCAGCCCGTGCCCGCGCCCATCGACAGCATGATGAGCGAAGTACGCTCCGAGATCGCCTTCGCCACTTCCACCGGCACCACCTCGATCTCGGCGCCGATCGCACCGGCGGCCTCGAGCTGCTTGACCGCCTCGAACACCTGCATGGCCGTATCGGCTGTCTTGCCGACCGCCTTGAAGCCGCCGGTCCAGGTCGCGCGGGAAGGAATGAGGCCCACATGGCCGATCACCGGAATGGCGTCGTCGGCCATGCGCTTGATCGTGGCGTAGCCGGCGCTGCAATAGACGGCATCGGCGCCGGCTTTGTAGAGCCGGAACGACCAGCGCACGAAATCATCGGCCGTGCCGATCTCGAAGAAATTATCGCCCGGCATGGTGAAGAGACTGGGCGCGGCGTCGCGATATTGCGGGTTGAGAACCAGTTCCGGCGGCACCGAGACGATGTCGACCCCTGCCCGCTCGGCAGCCTCGGCTTCCTCCAGCGTCAGCACGCGCAGCATGGTCAGCTGCCGCTTGCCCTTCATGGCGCGCAGGTCGGCAACGGTCGGTCTCTTTCGGCTCATCGGTACATCCTGTTTGTCTGACGGCTTTCAGCCGATATCGATCATCACCTTACCGGCCTCGACCCTGACCGGATAGGTCTTGAGGTTGACGCAGACCGGCGCGCCGTTGGCCTGGCCGGTCTTGTAGTTGAAGCGGCCATTGTGCTTGGGGCATTCGATGATGTCGTCCATCACCAGCCCGTCGGCGAGATGGGCCTTCTCATGCGTGCAGAAGCCGTCCGTGGCGAAGAACGCGTTCTCCGGTGAGCGGTAGATCGCGAAGGTGCGGCCGCCATGATCGAAGCGGATCACATCCTCCTCGTCCACGTCGTCGACCGCGCATGCTTCGACCCACTCCGCCATCGTCTGTCTCCAATTTGTCTAAGCTGCGCCTACTCGGCCGCCGCGGCCGTTATGTCGAGATCGTGGAATTCGCCACGATAGGGCTTGGCCGTCGGCGGCAATTCGCGCTTGAGATAATAGTCCTCATATCTCAGCTGCCTGAGCAGCACCGGCCAGACCTCGCGATAGGCGTGCCACATCGACGGGTTCGCCACCGGCAGATCGTGCTTGATCAATTCATGCAGTTTCGGCAGCGCGTGGTACGGAACCATCGGGAACATATGGTGCTCCACATGGTAGTTCATGTTCCAGTAGATGAACCGGCTGATCGGGTTCATGTGGACGGTGCGCGTGTTCAGCCGATGGTCGGTGACGTTGTCGGCCAGCCCGATGTGCTGCAGCAATCCCGTCAGCACCATGTGCCAGGTGCCGTAGAGGCGCGGCAGGCCGATCAATACGAGCGGTATCCATGACCCAAGCGCGATCGCGACAGCGATCGTTGCGGCATACACGACCATGTGCCAGCGCGCCGCGGTCACCGCCTTGTGCTGCTCCATCTCCGGGATGTAGCTCTTCTCATCGTCCGACAATGTGCCGAAGGCCTGGCGCACCAGCGTCGGCAGCGAATAGCGAAAGTCGAGGATGCCGGTGAAGGCCAAAGCCGCCTTGATAAGGTCCGGCGGCCGCATCACCGCGATCTCGGCGTCGCGGCCGACGATGATGGTATCGGTGTGGTGGCGCGCATGGCTCCAGCGCCACTGCACCGGATTGCGCATCAGCATGAAGGAAGCGATGTGATAGACGACGTCGTTCATCCAGCGCGTGCGGAAGGCGGTGCCGTGGCCGCATTCGTGCCAGCGCGAGTCGCTCGACGAGCCGTAGAGCACGCCATAGACGAACATGAACGGCACAACCCACCAGGTGCCCCAGAACCAGACGATGCCGGCCGCCGAGCCCAGGATCGCGACAATCCAGATGATGGTGTCGCGGATCGCCGGCCCATCGGAGCGCTGCATCAATTCCTTCATGGTCTTGCGCGGCACGTCGGTATGGTACCACTCGGCCGAGGCCAGCCCGGTCTCGATCGCAAGCCGAGTGCTTTCGCCGACGAGGCTGTAGTCGCGCTTCTTTGCCATCGTCACATCGGCCTCCAATCAAATCCGGTCCGCCGGCCGGAGGGCTTGCTATGGATAGTCGTCATGCTCATGCCCTGCCCGCCAGTCTTGGAAACTTGCCGGAGGGCTGAGGATAATCCTGCTCGGGCTGGCGGGCGATGGCCGCTATCCTGCGTTCCGCATCGGCAATCGCATCCTTGCCGTCGAGGACGCGGAACACGGCGTCATAGGCACGGGTTTCGTCATGCTCCAGCCAGATCATTTCCCCGCGCTCGCGCGCGGCAAGATTGCCGAGCACATGATGCGTCGAGGGCTCGATGCCAAGCGCATACTGCCCAGCCTGGAAATTCTGCCACTCATAGCAACAAGGCAACTGCTCCTTGCGGGTGACGATCTCGAAGCCGAGGCCAAGCCGGTCGTTGACGACGGCGACCGCCACCTCGCCATTGGTGTCGGCGCCAAGCTCATGCTGCCAGACCTGCTCGCTAAAGCCAGGCAGCGGTGCCGGAGCGGTGCGGTAGCCGACCTTCTGCGCTTCGTAGCGCTCGCCTTCATGCGCGGCCCAGACCACGTCGCGGATCGGCGCCAGGTAGCGCGAGCCTTCGTCGAGCAGCGGATGCCCGACATTGACGTGGTAGAAATACATATGCGGCGTGCGGCGGAAGCCGTGATTGACGACGCGGTCCGAGAGCCGGATCTCGCTGCCGCCGACATCGGCCTCGATACGGCGGATGAGATGCAGGTCCTCGCCGAACACGCTGGCCTGCTGGACGATGCCTTCCGCCCACAAGACGCAGCGGTCGCCGTCCCAGCTTTCGCCGTAGCCGGTGAGCCGCGCCGGAATGGTGCCGACGCGGCCATGCAGCGAATGCGTTACAGTCTTGCGTCCGGGATAATTGTAGTTTTCGGCAGGCACCTCATTGCGGCCGAGAATGTGGTCGAGGCCGCAGGTGACCAGCAGACCCGAGAAGGACCGCCCCCAGGCAAAGCCGTCCTCGCCTTCGTAATCATGCAGGCCCGGATGGCGAAAACCGCTCGGCGAGTGCCAGCCGATCGCCTGACCCTTGTACTCGCAATCGGCAATGTCGAGCGCGCGGTCGACCAGCGCGGTGAAGCGCAGGCCCGAGCCGGTGCGGAATTCGAGCATGCGGATGCCGCGCTCGACGCCGTCGCCGAGCGTCATCAGCCGCACGCCGGCGAATTGCGACAGCATGCCGGAGCGTTCGGCGACCTGCCGGCGCGAAAGCGTCTGTCCGTAGAGCTTCACCATGCCGTCACTGCGCCCTTTTCATCAGGGCCGACAGGTCGGCGCCGGTTATCAGGCTTTCCACGGTCAGCAGGTCGGTGTCGGCAACCGTCTGCTCGGCGACGATCTCACCGCGGCGCATGACGATGATGCGGTCGGCGACCTCGAAGACGTGGTGGATGTTGTGGGTGATCAAGAGCACCGAATGTCCGGCCGCGCGCATCTCTTTCACGAAGCGCAGCACGCCATGCGTCTCCTCGACGCCGAGATTGTTGGTCGGCTCGTCAAGGATGATCACCTTGGCGGCGAACTGCATGGCGCGCGAGATCGCGATCGACTGGCGCTCGCCGCCGGAAAGCGTCGAGACCAGTGCATCGGCGTCGAGCTTCTTGGAGATGCCGACGCGCTTGAGAAGCGCCGAAGCCGCATCGCGCAATTCGGCGAGGTCGAGCGGCGCGAAGACGCCCAGCCATTTGAGATTGACCGGCTCGCGGCCGAGGAACAGGTTGCGCGCGATGCTGAGGTCGGGCGCAAGCGAGGTGTCCTGGTGGATGGTCTCGATGCCGAGGTCCATCGCCTCGCGCGTCGAGCGGATCGAGACCTTCTCGCCGCGCACATAGATATCGCCGCGATCGATCGGAAAGACGCCGGAGATCGCCTTGATCAGCGTCGACTTGCCGGCGCCGTTGTCGCCCAGCAACGCCACCACCTCGCCTTCCCTGAGCGTCAGCGAGGCGTTCTTCAGCGCGCGCACGCTGCCGAAGGATTTTTGCAGATTCTGCAGCCGGAGCACTTCCTGCATCATTCTCAGCTCCTTGCGGCGTTTTTCTGCAGCAAAGCGTGCAGGATGAGCATGGCGAGGATGATGACGCCGACGAAGATGTTGTAGGCCAGCCCTGGCACGCCGACGAGCACGATGCCGTTGCGGATCGCCCGCAACATCAGCGCGCCGACGATGGTGCCGAGGATCGTGCCGCGGCCGCCCGTCAGCGCCGTGCCGCCGACCACGACCATGGCGATTACCTCCAGCTCGTAGCCCGTGCCCGCGACCGGCGAAGCCGCCGAGATGCGGAAAGCGCTGATCATGCCGGCGAGCCCGGCGAGCACCGAGGTCAGGATGAACAGCCAGATCTTGACCGCGTCGGCCGGCACGCCGCGCGCCACCGCTGCGTTGCGGTTGGAGCCGATGGCGCTGATCCAGTTGCCGAGCTTGGCGTAGCGCAGCACATAGACCGCAAGCAGCGAGAGGCCGATGAACCACCAGAGCGAGGTGTAGAAGCGGAACGCGCCGATGTTGAAGCTGCCGGCGAGCAGGGTGACGAAGAAGCCTGGCTGGTCCCAGGACTTCAGCGGAAAACCCTGCGTGATGTAGAGCGCGGCACCTCGCACGATAAGCAGCATCGACAGCGTCACCAGGAAGGACGAGATGCCGATCTTGGTGACGATCACGCCGTTGATCGCGCCGATGACGATGCAGAGCAGCAAACCGGCAAGCAGCGCCACGCCGATATCGATCCCGGCATTCTGCACCAGCAGCATCACAACCACCGGGGCGAGCGCGAACACCGCGCCGACCGACAGGTCGAATTCGCCGGCGGTCAGAAGCAGCGTCATGCCGAGCGCGATGATGCCGAGCTCCGGCAGGAACGCCATCATGTTGGAGATGTTGAGCGGCGACAGGAAATTGCCGTCGGCAAGCGCGAACACCGCCAGCAGCACGATGAGGATGACGAAGGAGGAGAATTGCGGCGAGCGCATCAGGCTCGACCTGCCTTTCGCGCGCCCTGCGCCGTCTTCCGAGGTGACCGCCCCGACTTGCTGAACCATAACTTGCTGAACCATGCTCTCTGCCTTGCGCCCGCCGCTCACACGACGGGCGCCAGTTTTTTCACTTCTTGTCGTAGAGCTTCAGGATCGGCTCGACGCTGGAAGCGTCGTAGAGACCGAATGTGTGGATGTCGTAGCCGATCGGCTCGCCCGAAGCCGCGAGACCGAGCAGCGCGACCGGCATGAAGCCTTGCGCCGACGGGTACTGCCAGGCGGCGGCATTGACGAAGCCGTCCTTGACAGCCTGCGCCGTCTCCTTGGAATTGCCCCAGCCGACGACCGGGATCTTGCCGGCCGGAATGCCGGCGCCGTCGAACACCCGCTTGACGCTGGCCGCCACGGAATCGCCGAGCGCGATGATCGCCGGCGGATTGTTGGCGACCATGTAGTCAGTCATTTTGGCGATGATGCCGGCCGGATCGGTGCCGCAATCGACCACGTCATATTTGATGCCGAGCGGATCGAAGACGCCGGCGATGCCTTCCGTCTCGAGCTGCTGGTAGCTGGCGCCGGGCACCTCGACCGGGAGAAACACCTTGTCGCCATGCTTCACCATCTTGTGGTCGACGAGGTACTTCGCCCAGATGGCGCCGGCTTCCTTGAGGTCGGCGCCGACATAGGCCTGGCGGCCGGTCGCCGGATCGTCCGTGTTGAAGAACACGATCGGGATGCCGGCGGCCTTAGCTGCCTTCACTTCCTCGGTCCACAGCCCGGGCTGCGCCGAGGTCGTGGCGATGCCGTCCGGCTTGGCGGCGAGCGCCGAGTTAAACGCTTCCTTCTGCGCCGCCATGTCGCCGCCGCTGAAGGAGATCTTGCAGGTCACCTTGAGCTGGTCGCAGGCCTTGGTCGCGCCGGCGTTCCAGTCGATCCAGAACGCGTCCGACGGGCCGCCATGCGACAAGAGATAGAATGTCTTCTGGCCGTCCGCGGCCTGCGCCGTTGAGCCGAACGCAACGCCGGCGAATACGGTCGCCGCGGCCGCCAGTTTCAATGCGAATTTCAACATCTGGTTTCCTCCACTTTATGTCGCGCAGATAGGCGCCGCCGCGAACCGGCGGCGCCTACGCAATCTCAGAGGCCGTTCTCGCGGAACTTGCCGTCGAGGAATTTCTTCGCGCGCGGCACGTCGTCTTCCGACAGATGCTCGATGATCACCGGGATATTGGGGTGCTTCTCGGCAAGACGCTTGAGGTAGAGGTCGTAGTTCAGCGAACCCAAGCCCGGCGCCGGCAGCTCGATCTCGCCGACACCGCGGAAGGTGTGGCTTTCCATCGCGTCGGCGTCGCCGATATCGGCATGCTTCTCCGACTTGTCGTCGCCCGAGCGTTTCACGTCCTTGGCATGCGCGATTTTGATCTTGTCGGTCAGCGTGTCGAAGACCTGGTTCAGGATCTGGTCCATCCGGTCGATGTTGTGGGTCTCGAAATAGTTGGTCGGGTCCATCAGCAGGCCGAGGCCGGGATGGTCGACCTGCGCGAACATCTTCACTGTCTCCTCGACCGAGCCGACGACGTTGTTGACATAGGTTTCGAGCAAGAATACAGCGCCGTGGTCGTAAGCCGTCTGGGCAAGGTCGGCGACCACCTTGCGGCATTCTTCAAAACCTTCCTCGGTCTTGTTCTTCGGGTGATGCACCCAGTCGGACTCGGTGTTGTAGGTGCCGGTCTCCGAGATCACGTAAGGCGAGCCGAAATGGCGCGCATTGCGGATGATCTCCTTGAGATAGCCGACGCGCTTCTCGCGCTCCGCCTTGTCCGGATGGATGATGTTGGTGTAGCCCGACACGCAGCAGATCGGCAGGTTATGGTCGCGGAAGGTGTCGCGCACCTTCTTGGCCTTGTCCGCGGTGATCTGGCCGGCCGAGAGGTCGATGTCCTTGAAGTGCAGGTCGAGCTGCACCGTGTTGAAACCGAGACCGCGGATCTTCTGCGCCGTCTCCTCGAGGCCGTACGGGAAATAGCCCGTGAAAATACCTGCCTGCATCATGATCTTGAATTCCTCCCTGTAAGCGATTCAGTTGATTCAGTTTGTTGAGATTTCGGAGAGCTTGACCGTGCGGCCCATGGCAATAGAGCGGTAGCCCGCCTCGACCAGCGCCATGGTCTTGACGTTGTCGGCGACGGAGAGCGCCGGCGGCGTGCCGGTCTTCACGGCGTGCTGCAGCTGTTCCATCACGCCGATGAAGGCATGCGGGAACCACATCGTTTCCCAGCTCGGGCTCACCCATTCGCCGCCGGTCGTCTCGGCCGAAGCGTAGGTCAGCGTCGAGGCAGCACCGGTCGGCCAGCCGATCGTGCCCTTGGCGACGCCCTTGGTGCCGTCGACGCGCCAGTTGATGTGCTGGTCGTCCTTGTAACCTTCCTGGCGCGGACCGGACCAGACGTCCTCCAGCGAGACGGCAAGCACGCCCGACGGGAAGCGCAGCGTCGACACGGTGATGCCGTCGGAATGGTCGAACTGGGTGCGCGGGTCCTTGCGCGTCAGCGTCGTGATCTCGTCGGGATCGCCGAACAGGAAGCGCAGCACGTCGAGATGGTGCACGCTCATATTGGCAAGCGTCAGCCGGTCGTAGCCCTGGAGGAAGGTCTGCCAGTGCGGGATCGCGTGCATGTCGATCTGCGCGAAGACGATGTCGCCAAGCGCGCCGCTGTCGATGATCTGCTTCAACACGCGCATCGACTGGTCGTAGCGCATGTTCTGGTTGACCGAGAGGATCTTGCCCGACTTCGCCGCCTCGTCGCGCAGCTTGACGGCTTCTTCGACCGACAGCGCCAGCGGTTTCTGCGCCAGGATCGCCTTGATGTGCTTCTGCTTCAGCGCATGGCGGATCAGCGCCGGCTGCTGGTCCGGCGGAAAGGCCAGGTCGATGATGTCGACGTTGGTATCGTCGATCAGCTGTTCCGGCGTGTCGTGTACGGTCGGAATGCCCCAGCGGGTGGCGACCTTCTGAGCATTCGCCTTGGTGCGAGAGGCGATTGCCACCACCGGAAAGCCCGCTTCCTTGTAGGCCGCCAGATGGCACTCGGCCATGATCATGCCGGCGCCGACGCAGCCGATCCGGTAGTCCCTGGTGCGAACCTTGACGTCCGGCTCGAAGCCTTTTTCTGCCATCTCTTCCTCCCGAAATTCTGTCCTCGCGGCCGCCGTCACAGCGCACCTCCGTCCTGGCCGAAATAATGCACGCGACCCGGCTCGCAGGATATCGCCACCATCGCATCCGGCCTGATATCGGGCTGCCCGCGCAGCAGTGCCCTGAGCCGCGCTTCCCCTGCCGCTAAAGTCACCACGGTGTAGCCGCCGAGCGGCTCGACCTCGAACACCCGCGCCGGGCGGCCTTCCGCCGTCCCGTTGCCCATCCAGGGCCGCACCTTGATGTCTTCCGGCCTCAGCCCGATCTCGACCGCCTCGGCGGGCGCCTTGGCATCGGCAATGCGGACTGTCCCTTCGGCCGCCTCGACCCCGCTTGCGCCGCGTACCGACGGCAGGATGTTCATCATCGGCGATCCCAGCATGCGCGCCACATAGGCGCTGGCTGGCCGGTCGTAGATCTCCGCCGGCGCGCCGATCTGCCTGATGCGGCCGTTCTCCAGGATCGCCATGCGGTCGGCGACCGACATCGCCTCCTCCTGGTCGTGCGTGACGTAGATCAGCGTCTTCCCGAGCTCGCGCTGGATGCGCTTCAGCTCGACGCGCGTCTCCTCGCGCAGCCTCGCATCGAGCGCCGAGATCGGGTCGTCCATCAAATAGGCGGCCGGGTCGCGCACCAAAGCGCGCGCGATCGCCACGCGTTGCCGCTCGCCGCCGGAAAGCTGCGCCGGCGGCTTGTGCAGGATGTGGCCGATATGGAGCTTCGCCGCGACGTCGGCCAGCCGCTTCTCGATCTCGGCTTCCGCGACCTTCCGCTCGACCAGCGGAAAGCGGATATTGTCGCGCGCGCTCATATGCGGGAACAGCGCCAGGTTCTGGAACACCATGGCGACATTGCGTTCCGCCGGCGAGACGCTGTTGACCGGCTTGCCGCCGATCAGGATCTCGCCTTGGTCCGGCTGCTCCAATCCGAGCACCAGGCGCAGGATCGTCGACTTGCCCGACAGCGGCGGACCGAAGAAGCAGAAGAACTCGTTGTCGTTGACGGTGAACGAGGCATCGTCGATGGCAAGCGTGTTGCCGTAGCGCTTTGTGACGTTGCGGAAAACGATATCGGCCATGCTCAGCCCGGCCCCACTGCAAGGCCGGTCGCGGCGTCGAAGACGCGTACCGAGGAAGCCGGCGGCGCGACGATCGCCGTCTGCCCGACCGACAGCCCGACATCGTTCTCGAACACCGCCTTCACCGCGCTCTCGTCTTCGCCGAGATGGACGATGGTGCGCGCACCGATCCGTTCGACGAAGCTCACCGGCATGGACAGCCCGCGCTCGGCAAGCGCCACCTGCTCCGGCCGGAAACCATAGAGCACGTCGCCGCGCACCGCTCTCACGGCCGAAGCGAGTTCATCCGGCAAGGGCGGTGTGACGCCGAGCGGTCCGAGATCGATCACCAGCCCGCGATCGCTCTCCGCCGGCCTGCCCTTCAGCAGGTTCATACCCGGCGCTCCGATGAAGCGCGCGACGAAGACATTGGCCGGGTTGTTGTAGACTTCGAGTGGCGTGCCGACCTGCTGCAGCACGCCGTGATCCATCACGGCGATGCGGTCGGCCATGGTCATGGCTTCGAGCTGGTCATGCGTCACATAGACCATCGTCTGCCTGAATTGGCGCTGCAGCTGTTTGAGCTCGGTGCGCATCACCGCCCGAAACGCCGCGTCGACATTGGAGAGCGGCTCGTCGAGCAGGAAGATTGCCGGCTCCATGATCGCCGAGCGGCCGATCGCCACGCGCTGCAGGATGTTGACGGAGAGCCGGTCCGCCTTGCGGTCGAGCAATGGCGAAAGCTGCAGCATCTCGGCGATGGCGCCGACGCGGCGATCGATCTCGGCCCTGGCGGCGCCGCGCATCCGCGGTCCGTAGGCGAGGTTCTGCCGCACCGTCATATGAGTGAAGATGGCGTAGTTCTGGAAGACGAAGCCGACGCCGCGCCGTCCCATCGGCACGCCCGCCATATCGCGCTCGCCGAACAGGATCCTGCCGCTGGTCGGCTCCTCCATGCCGGCGATCATGTTCATCGTCGTCGACTTGCCGCAGCCGGACGGCCCGAGCAGCGCCATGAACTCGCCATCGGCGATTTCGAGGTCCATCGTCTTCAGCGCGGTGAAGTCGCCGAATTTCTTGACCAGGTTGTGGAGGTGGATCGCGCTCATGCCGGCACCTCCCGCGCCTTGGCCATGCGCTTCATGGCGTAGACCGCGACGATCGAAAGCACGATCAGGATGGCGAGAGCGATCGCCGCCACATAACCCCAGATCAGGTCTTGCGTGGTGACCTTGTAGATGTAGACGGAGATCGTCTCGGTGGCGACGCCGGGGCCGCCGCCGGTCATGATGTAGAGCGTGTCGAAGATCTTGAAGTTCTCGATCACCCGGATCGCCAGCGCGATGATGATGATCGTCTTCATCTTCGGCAGCACGATGGTGACGAAGCGCTGCCAGGCATTGGCGCCGAGCAGGGTCGCCGCCTTCATCTGGTCTTCCGGCACGCCGACCAGGCCGGCAAGCAGGATGAGGAACATCAGCGGCGTCCACTGCCAGATGTCGGCGATCATGACCGCGATCAGCGCCAGGTTCGGATCCGACAGCCAGGCGATGGTAACCGGCGTGCCGAGGATCCGCGACAGGATGTCGTTAACCGGGCCGCCCGACTGGAACAGCATGAAGAACATGTAGCCGGCGACCGCGGGCACGACCATCATCGGCATCAGCAGGATCGAATAGAAGATGCGCTTGCCGGGAAAATCGTCGGCGAACAGCGTCGCCAGCGCGAGACCCAGCAGGAACTCGGCCGGCACGCAGACCAGCATGACGATCGCCGTGCGCTGCAGCGCGCTCCAGAAGCGGGTGTCGGCCGCAAGGTCGGTGTAGTTGGCGAAGCTGTTCCACATCTCCCAGGCGTTCCACCAGCCGACGCCGGAGAGCGGCGACCAGTCGGTGACGCTGATGTAGAGCTGCATCAGCAGCGGAAAGGCCGAGATGAACAGCACCAGGATCTGCGCCGGCAAGGTCAGGCGGAAGCCCAGCCGTGCGCCCTCGTCAGGCGTGGCGGGCTTTGTCCGCGCGTCCATCTTGTCCTCCGAAATCGTCGCCGTCACCGCGCTCATTGCTTGAGCGCTCCAAAGGTCAGCCCGCGCACCAGATGGCGTTGGATGGCGATGCCCATGATCACCGGCGGCACCGCCGCGATCAGGCCGAGCGCGGCCTTGGCGCCGTAGAGCTGCCCGGTCATCGAGGACGACAGCGATGCCATATAGACGGGAATCGTC
The DNA here is from genome assembly GCF_006440775.1 of Mesorhizobium sp. B2-7-2. GTDB lineage: Bacteria > Pseudomonadota > Alphaproteobacteria > Rhizobiales > Rhizobiaceae > Mesorhizobium. The sequence goes on from NZ_VFTZ01000026.1 coordinate 69,881, forward strand.
ACCCATTCGCGCGTGGTGAGCAGCAGCGCGATGAGATAGTCCGACCAGTTGAGGATGAAGACGAAGAGCGCGGCGCTCGCCAGCGGCGCGCGCATCATCGGCAGCGTGATGCGGGTGAAGACGCGCAGCCGCGAGCAGCCCTCGACCAGTGCGGCCTCCTCGATCTCGCGCGGCATGTCGTCGAAGAAGGTCTTCATCAGCCAGAAGGCGAAGGGCAGTGTGACGATGCCGTAGATCAGCGCCAACCCCAACCACGTGTCGTTGAGGTTGAGGAAGGCCCACATGATCATCACCGGGATCATAACGGCCATCGGCGGAAACAGCCTGAGCTGGATCAGCGCCAGCGGCAGGTTCTGGCCCGAGCCAAAACGCGAAAGGCCGTAGGCCGCGGCGGTACCCGCCGACATGGCGATCACGGTCCCGAACACCGCCGAGAGCAGCGACGACAGGATCGGTTTCAGCGCCGTGTGGTCGAGCGCGACGATCAGGTCGTTGTCGGATTCGCCGAAGACGAAGCGGAAATTGCTGAGCGTCGGATGCTTCGGCCACCAGGTGAGGTCGGCGCCGGTCGCCGACCACTCGCCGATCGGCTTGAAGGCCATCGACACCATCCACAGGATCGGCACCAGCGTCACCGCCATCGCCGCGAGGATCGCGGCGTAACGAAATATCTCGAAGGGAACGGAACGCTTCATCTGGCTGCTTTGCTGGCGGCGTTAAGGAAGGAGGGGAAGAGCTGACGCCCCTCCCCTCCGGTTCTGATCCAGGGAGGCGGATCAGCTGATCGGATCGAGAACCGTGGGCCAGGCCTCCTTGTTGGTCTTGATGGCTTCGAGGAGCTTGTCCTCGCCGATGCGCCGCGCGATCTTCTTCCATTCGCGTTCGGTGTCGGCCATCGCCTGCTCCGGCGTCTTGGCCTTGGTCAGCGAGGCCACGAGGTTCTCGTCGAGCGCGTTGTGGAAAGCCGTGGCGCCTGGATAGTTGATGGTCGGCACCGTGCGCGCCACCGTCTCGCGCACCACGTCCATGTGATAGGCGTGATAAGTCTGGCGTACGAGCGGATCGGAGAAGTCGGAGAGCCGGAACGGATCGAGATAGCCGCCGGGATTGGCGCTCATCCAGGCATAGATGCGGGCCGAGCCGAGCCACTGCAGCAGCAGGTAGGCGGCCTCCGGATTCTTCGACTGCGACGACACCATGCCGGTCAGCGAGAACCAGAGCACCGAGCGGCTGATCAGCTTGCCATCGATCTCGCGCCCCGGCGGCAGCATCGAGCCGATCTTGCCGGTGACGGCCGAATCCTTGTTGCCGGCGTTGTCGAGGAATTTCGGCAGGTTGGAGAAGGCGCAGGTCATCGCCGCGCCGCCCTTGGCGAAGTTGCCGTACTGCTCCGGCCAGCCCCACGAGATCGCGTCGGGCGAATGATGCGCCAGCGAATCGACATATTCCTTGGTGGCGGCGATGCCATGCTCGGAATTGATCAGCGGCTTGCCGTCATCGCCGAACAGGAACTGGTTGGGCGAGGCCATGGAGACATAGCGCTGGTACCAGTTGGTGTAGCCCCAGCCCTGGTTGCGCAGGTCGGTGGAGCCGAACAGGCCCTTGTCCGGCCGCTGGAAGAAGGCCGCGACGTCGCTGTGCTGCTTCCAGGTCTTCGGCGGAGCGAGGTCGTAGCCATATTTGTCCTTGAAGGCCTTCTGCTCGGCCGCATCGCCGAACAGGTCCTTGCGATAGACCCAGGTCTGGAAGTCGCCGTCGAGCGACACGCCATAGGTCGAGCCGCGATACTGGTTGAGCAGCGACACGCCCTTGGCGCCGTTGACGTAACCCTGTTTGGGGTCGTCCCATTCCGGCTTGTGCTTGGCGACGAAGTCGTCGAGCTTGGCGATGCCGCCGGTCTCGGCGAGATCGCCGAGGCGGTTCCATTCGGTCGAATAGATGTCGTAGGCGCCACCCTTGGTGGAGATGTCCTGCATCGTCTTGGTGAATTCCTGGCCGTTCGGCAGGCCGACGATCTCGATCTGGATGCCGGTTTCCTTTTCCCAAAGATCCTTGATTGACGGCGCGCCGGCCGGGAAAGGCTTGGTCAGCTGGCCGATCGAGCCGTCCGACAGGCCGAGCACGATCTTTGCCGGCGCCTTGCCCGCCGCCTTCAGCGTCTTGGCCGCTTCGACCGCACGCCCCTCCGGCGTATCGGGTCCATACTGGTAGCGCTCAGCACCGTCGAAGCCGGTCGGCCCGCCGGTCATGCCGGGCGCCAGCGCGTCCGCGGCGAAGGCGCGGCCGGGACGAATGAACTGCGGTGCAATACCAGTCGCGGCGACGAAGACAGCCGCCTTTCCTCCGGACGCCAGCAGGCGGCGCCGCGACATGCGGATCAGTTGAGACATCGAATTCCTCCCTCGGGGCCTGTTCCTCCATGGCCCATGTGAGGGATATTGACGGCAGTGCATGAAGCCTGTCAACATCATAAATACTCAAAATACGTCATAAGATCGCAGATGAGAGAGAAAATGCCGTCCGCCCGCCCCATCACAGCGCACCCATTGCTTGGATTTGAGGGGCTTTCGCCCCGATCCGCCCGGCTTGGCCGGACCTTCGCCGCCTTATGTACCGCGCCGGCTTGCGCGCAAGCCAAGGGCGGTTACATCATTTCACATCAGAATCGCGGGCGCTGCCGAGGCGATTTCCGGAACTGAGTGGACGCTGCGTGATTTTGATGCTTGCGATGAGGTGCTCGACGTGCGGTCAACCCTGACAGACATAGCCCGGGAAGCCGGTGTTTCTCCGGCCACGGTCGACCGCGTGCTCAACAACCGGCCGGGGGTACGCGCCCGCACGCGCGAGATCGTCATCGAGATGGCGCAGCGCCTGGGCTACATTGCCGAGACCCCGAACGGGACGCCGCAACGGTCCGTGCCGGGCCAGACGGTCAGGCTCGACTTCGCGCTGCCGGCCGGCACCAACTCCTTCATCAAGCTCTTACACCGGCACATCGAGGCGCAGGCATTGACGCGGCCCGATCTCGACGTCCGCGTAACGACCATCGAAGGCTTCAACCCCGACCGGCTCGCCCGCCTGTTGCAGGACCTGCACGGCCAGACGCAAGGCGTCGGCGTCATTGCGCTCGACCATCCGACGGTGCGCGAGGCGATTCGCTCGTTGTCGGCGAGCGACATCAAGGTCGTCACCATCGCCTCCGACATCCTGCATGTGCCGAGGGTCGCCTATATCGGCATCGACAACCGCGCAGCGGGCCGGCTGGCCGGCTATCTGCTCAACCGCTTCATGGGCGCCGGCCATCCCGGCAAGGTCGCGCTGTTCGCCGGCTCGCTCGCCTATCGCGGCCATGAGGAACGCGAGATGGGTTTCCGCCATATCCTCGCCGAAGAATCCCCCAATCTCGAGATCGTCGAGATGCGCGAAATGCTCGACGACCGGGAGAAGGCCTATTCCGAGGCCTCCGCATTGCTGGAGCGCCACCCCGACCTCGCCGCGATCTACAATGTCGGCGCCGGCAACACCGGCATCGCCCGAGCGCTGAAGGAACGCGGACGCGCGAAGGAGATCATCTTCCTCGGCCATGAGGTAACCGACGGCACCAAGGAGCTTCTGCTCGACGGCACGCTCGATGCGGTGATCGACCAGAACCCCCGTGTCGAGGCCAGGGAGGCTCTCAACATCCTGTCGCATTCCGTCAGGGGATTGCCCTACGAGTTGCACCAGCCTCGGCTGCAGGTGATTTTCCGTGAGAGCATCCCGGAGATTTAGGTCTCTCTCAAACTTCCCCCGGTGGCATGCGTTGGAAATTGGCCGAAACGGCCATCGCGATCGTCATTCCAGGGCGGAGCAGCCGCGAAGCGGCGTCGCGGTGACCCTGGAATCCATTCCGTAACCTTTGCCGTTGGGTGCAGCGGAGCAGAATTCTGCACCGCGGCAGCGCCTCGACATCACGGAATGGATTCTATGGTCTGCGCGCGTCGCTTCGCTCCTTGCTCCGCCATAGAATGATGGGTGGACGGCCCCTTGCGGCATCGAATGTGCCAAACTGGCCGTGTTGAAACCCCAGCGGAGGAGACC
>NZ_VFTZ01000027.1 GCF_006440775.1 Mesorhizobium sp. B2-7-2
TAACCCCTGCGGGTCAGCGGTCATCGAAAGCGACCGCACTAAAGGCCGAATACATGACCGCTCCAGACTTACGCCGCCGCCGCCATTTTGCCTCTTGCCCAAAAGGGGCCGTCCATACATGACGATGTTGGGTTGGCTTCAACCAATCCCCAGCGTTTGCGCTGATTTCACGGAAATGAACGGAAAATCCTGCTCGAAGACAAACGGCAACCTCTCAAAATCCCTGTGTTGGTGAACCAGTTCCTCGGCACGGGATTTTCATTTCCGCAACGTCAGCACAAACGCCAGGGTGGCCGAAGCCTCCCAACCTCGTCATTCCAGGGCGGAGCAGCCGCGAAGCGGCGTCGCGGAGACCCTGGAATCCATTCCGTGACCTTGATCGAAGGTGCAGCGGAGCAGAATTCTGCACCGTGGCAACGCTCGGATGCCACGGAGTGGATCCTTGGGTCTACGCGTCCGCTTCGCTCCCGCTCCGCCCGTGGATGACGACGGTGGGGCGTTCCGCGCCGGCGGTCCGTGATCGGCACGGCGATCGAGCGCAGGCTCCAGTTGCTCGTCGACAATGGCGAAGGCATCGGCCCTCGCCTTGTCGATGGCTTGCCCGGAGCGGCACGACCGGTGATAAGACTATGTTCGCAATGCGAACTTTCTTGCATCTCCGGAGCCGCCCCGATGGTCAAGTTCCTGCCGCTGAAAGAGGCGGTCGCGGAAAACCTGCATGACGGCGATACGGTCGCCTTCGAGGGTTTCACCCATCTGATCCCGACCGCCGCCGCGCATGAGGCGATCCGCCAGGGCTTTCGCGACCTGACGCTGATCCGCATGACGCCTGACCTGATCTACGACCAGATGATCGGCATGGGCATGGCGAGGAAAATCCTCTTCTCCTATGTCGGCAATCCTGGCGTCGGCCTGCTCAGGCGCGCCCGCGACGCCATCGAGAACGGCTTTCCGCGGTCAATCGAGGTCGAGGAGCACAGCCACGCCGGCATGGCCAATGCCTATGAGGCGGGCGCCGCCGGCCTGCCCTGCGCGGTGTTCCGCGGCTATCGCGGCGCCGGCCTTGCCGCGGTCAATCCGAACATCAAATCCGTAACATGCCCTTTCACCGGCGAGGTGCTGGCCGCCGTCCCGGCGATAAGGCCTGACGTTACCTTCATCCACGCGCAGAAGGCGGACCGCAAAGGCAATGTGCTGGTCGAGGGCATCATCGGCATCCAGAAGGAGGCCGTCCTTGCCGCAAAGCGCGCTGTTGTGACGGTCGAGGAAGTGGTGGACAATTTCGACGACCTCCACCCCAATCTCACGGTGCTGCCGAACTGGACGATCGCGGCGATATCCGTCGTGCCCGGCGGCTCGCATCCCTCCTACACGCATGGCTATTACGAGCGCGACAACGCCGCCTATCTCGAATGGGACGAGATCGCCGCCGATCGCGGCCGCTTCCAGGCGTGGATGCAGCAGAACGTCATGGAGAGCAGCCCGGATGACTTTGCCGGCCGCGTCGAGCATCTGAGGAAAGCCGCATGAGCGACGCGAAGGATATTGGTTTCACCCCGAACGAGATGATGACGATCGCCGCCAGCCGCGCCTTGAAGAGCGACGATGTCTGCTTCGTCGGCATCGGCGCGCCGTCGGCCGCCTGCAACGTCGCGCGGCTGACCCATGCGCCCGACATCACGCTGATCTACGAGAGCGGCACCATCGGCGCCGCCCCCGACGTTCTGCCGCTGTCGATCGGCGACGGCGAATTGTGCGAGACCGCGGTCGCCACCGTCTCCGTGCCGGAGATGTTCCGCTATTGGCTGCAGGGCGGCCGCATCTCGATCGGCTTCCTGGGCGCCGCCCAGCTCGACAAATTCGGCAACATCAACACAACCGTCATCGGCGACTATGCGCATCCGAAGACCCGCCTGCCCGGCGGCGGCGGCGCGCCGGAAATCGCCACCTCGTCAAAGCAAGTCTACATTACCATGGCGCAGTCGAAGCGCGGCATGGTCGAAAAGATCGACTTCTTCACCTCCTTCGGCCATGGCGAAGGCGGCGATCATCGCAAGCGGCTCGGCATCGACACCGCAGGGCCGATGCTTTTGATCACCGACCTCGCCATCTGGAAGCCGGACCCGGCGACCAAGGAGTTTACCGTGGTGTCGCTGCATCCCGGCGTCACGCGCGAGCAGGTGCAGGAGACCTGTGGCTGGACGGTCAAGTTCGCCGAGGCTCTTGACGAGACGCCGGCGCCGACGGAACTCGAGCTGAAGACATTGCGCGACCTGCACGCCCGCACCAAGGCGGCGCATCAAGGAATCGCCGAAGGGAAAGCTGCCTAGATGATCGACGCCTTCATCTGCGATTACATCCGCACGCCCATCGGCCGCTTCGGCGGCTCGTTGTCCTCCGTCCGCGCCGACGATCTTGGCGCCATCCCGTTGAGGGCCTCGGTCGAGCGCAATCTGGGCGTCGACTGGTCGGCCGTCGATGATGTCGTCTATGGCTGCGCCAACCAGGCCGGCGAGGACAATCGCAACGTGGCGCGCATGGCGCTGCTGCTTGCCGGCCTGCCGCAGGACATCCCCGGTTCGACAGTCAACCGCTTGTGCGGCTCGGGCATGGATGCCGTCACCATCGCCGCGCGCGCCATCAAGTCCGGCGAAGCCGAATTGATGATCGCCGGCGGCGTCGAATCGATGAGCCGCGCGCCCTTCGTCATGCCGAAGGCCGACGCCGCCTTCTCGCGCAATGCCGAGATCTACGACACCACCATCGGCTGGCGCTTCGTCAACCCGCTGATGAAGAAGCAGTATGGCGTCGAGTCCATGCCGGAGACCGGCGAGAACGTGGCCGAGGATTTTTCCGTTTCCCGCGCGGACCAGGACGCCTTCGCCATGCGCAGCCAGGACAAGGCGGTGGCCGCGCAAGGAAGCGGCCGGCTGGCGAAGGAGATCACGCCGGTGACCATCCCGCAGAAGAAGGGCGATCCGGTCGTCGTCTCGAAGGACGAGCATCCCCGGGCCGGCACCACCATAGAAGCGCTGGCCAAACTGCCGACGCCGTTCCGCCAGGGCGGCAGCATCACCGCCGGCAACGCCTCTGGCGTCAATGACGGCGCGGCCGCGCTGATCATCGCCTCCGAAGCGGCGGCGAAGAAGCATGGCCTGACGCCGATCGCTCGCATCCTCGGCGGTGCCGTCGCCGGTGTGGCGCCGCGCATCATGGGCATCGGTCCGGCGCCGGCCACCAAGAAGCTTTGCGCTCGCCTTGGCCTGACGCCCGAGCAATTCGACGTCGTCGAATTGAACGAAGCTTTCGCCTCGCAAGGCATTGCCGTGCTGCGCCAGCTCGGCATCGCCGAGGACGCCGCGCACGTCAATCCGAACGGCGGCGCGATCGCGCTCGGTCACCCGCTCGGCATGTCGGGCGCGCGCATCACCGGCACGGCGGCGCTCGAGCTGCGCGAGCGCGGCGGCAAGCTGGCTTTGGCCACCATGTGCATCGGTGTCGGCCAGGGCATCGCCATCGCGCTGGAGCGGGTTTGACGGCCCAGGCAGATCAATAGGGCAAGCCGACATAGTTTTCGGCGAGTGCGGTCGATGCGGCTCTCGAATGCACGAGATAGTCGAGCTCGGCTTCCTGGATGCGTTGGCCGAACTCTCCCGTCTCCGGAAAACGGTGCAGCATTGTCGTCATCCACCAGGAAAAGCGCACCGCTTTCCACACCCGCGCCAGCGCCTTGGCAGAATAGGCGTCGAGTCCTGTCTGCGAGCCGTCGCGATAGAATTCACGAAGCCCGGCAAACAGATAGCGCACGTCGCTGGCAGCGAGGTTGAGGCCTTTGGCGCCGGTCGGCGGCACGATATGGGCGGCGTCTCCGACCAGGAACAGCCTGCCGAAGCGCATCGGCTCGGCGACGAAGGAGCGCAGCGGCGCGATCGACTTCTCGAACGAGGGGCCGGTGGTGACGGCGGCAGCCGTCGCCGGCGGCAGGCGGCGGCGCAACTCGTCCCAGAAGCGGTCGTCGGACCAGGCCTCGACGCGCTCGTCGGCGGGAACCTGCACATAGTAACGGCTGCGTCGCGGCGAGCGCATCGAGCAGAGCGCAAAGCCGCGCTCATGATTGGCATAGACCAGCTCGCGGTCGGCCGGCGGCACCTCGGCCAGCACGCCCAGCCAGCCGAACGGATATTGCCGCTCGAACGTCTTCAGCGCGTCCTCTGGCACCGAGCGGCGGCTGATGCCGTGATAACCGTCGCAACCGGCAATGAAGTCGCAGTCGATGCGATGCGTGAGGCCGTCCTTGTCGTAGGTGACGAAGGGCGACGCGCCGCCGAAATCATGCAGCGCGACATTCGACGTCTCGAAGGCGGTCGGGAGACCCGCCGCTTCGCGCTTCTGCATCAGATCGAGCGTCACCTCGGTCTGGCCATAGACGGTCACATGCTTGCCGCCGGTGAGCGCCGTCATGTCGATGCGATGCGCGCGGCCGCCGAAGGCGAGCGAGATGCCGGCATGCTGCAGGCCCTGGGCATAGAGCCTCTCCGCCGCGCCCGCTTCGCCGAGCAGGTCCACCGTGCCCTGTTCGAGCACACCGGCGCGCACCCGCCCAAGCACATGCTCGCGGCTCGACCGCTCGAGGATGATTGTCTCGACGCCAATCGTGGCAAGCAATTGGCCGAGCAACAGCCCGGACGGCCCGGAGCCAATGATGGCGACCTGCGTGCGCATCAATGACCGAGGCTCTCGACCTGCGCGGCCAACTCTGCCGCAAGCCTGAGCGCGGCCGCCGTCGCCACGACCATTTGCGGCAGGATAAGCCATTCCAGCGTCCAGGCCGAACCCGAGCGCTCCTGCTCATGCACCAGCGCCTGGTGCATTCCGGAAAGCTGGATGGCATTGAAGCGGGCGAGCGCCACCAGGGCTTCCGCCTTCACGGGATTCTGCTTATGCGGCATAGTAGATGAACCGCCGCCGCCGGTGAGCTTGATGTCGGTGCCCGCCTGCGCCATCAGCGCAACGTCCTGCCCGAACTTGCCGAGGCTGCCGGTCACCAGCGACAGCCAGCCGGCGAACTCGGCGAGCGCGTCGCGCTGATTGTGCCATTGCGGCGCGTCGGCAAGGCCGAGCTTGCCGGCAAGCGCGGCGCGCACTGCGGCGGCCTTGTCGCCGAGCTTTTCCAGCGTGCCGGCGGCACCGCCGAACTGCACCACCAGCAGCCGGCCGGAGAGCTCCTTCAAACGCTCCTGGTGACGCTGGAGCGGCGCTCGCCAGGAAGCGATCCGGTCGGTCACGGCGATCGGTATCGCCGGTTGCATGCGCGTGACCGCCATCATCGCCCTGCCCTCGAAATCCTGTTCGAGTCCGGCGAGCCGCACGACGTTCTCGCTGAGCAGCAGGCCGACATGCTCGACCGCCTCGCCCAGGCGCAGCACCAGCGACGTATCGATCACATCCTGGCTGGTGGCGCCGAAATGAACGTGCGCATCGTGCGGCACGCCAACAGCAGCCTTGATCTGTCGCACCAGTTCCGGCACCACGACGCCGTCGGTGGCGACGCCGGCGCGCAGCTTCGCCGTGTCCGGCCGGAACGCCGCCAGCGCTTTCACGATCGCCGCCGCATCGCAGGGTATTGCGCCGCACTCGGCTTCCGCCTCGGCCAGCGCCCGCTCGAAGCTGAGCATCGCGGCGATGTCGGCTTCGACGGAAAAATGTCTGGCCGCCTCTTCGTCGCCGAGCAGGCCGGAAAGCAGCGGGTGATCGAAGGGCGAAACGGTCATGGCGGCCACGGTCAGCTGTCGAAAAAGACCGTCTCCTTTTCGCCCTGCAGGTGGATGTCGAAGACGTAAGTATCGCGTTGGCGCTCGGCGATCAGCGTCGGCACACGCAGGCGATGCTCGATGCGGGCGAGGATCGGGTCCTCGGCATTGGCCTTTTCCTCGTCCGAAAAATAGAGCCTGGTGTGCAGGCCGACATTGATGCCGCGCGCCGCGATCCAAAGCGTGATGTGCGGCGCCATCAGGCGCCCGTCGCGGAACGGCACGCGGCCCGGCTTGATCGTCTGGAACAGGCAGACGCCCGTTTCCGTGTCGGTCGGCTGCCGGCCCCAACCAGGGAAATTCGGATCGGCTGCGCCGCGCATCTCTGCCGGTGAATTGTAGAACCCGTTGGCGTCCGCCTGCCAGATCTCGACCAGCGCCTCCCTCAGCGGCGTGCCGGTGCCGTCGAGCACGCGAATGCGCAATTCGATGCGCTCGCCCTTGGTCTGGTCGTTGATCATCGACGAGCCGAGGTCGCTCGCATAGACGCCGCCGATGCCGCAGAAATTGGGCGTGAGCCCGATATGCACATAAGGTCCGGCGGTCTGCGAAGGGCTCTCCTTCAACCGGTCGAGCGACTGTGCCATCAGTTGCCCTCCGGTCTGTTCTCGAACAGCGTCGAGCGTCGCCCGCGCAGCACGATGTCGAACTTGTAGGCGAGCGCATCCATCGGGATCGTCGACTGCATGTCGAGCGCGGCGATCAGCGCTTCGATGGCTGCCTTGTTGGAGATCCCGCCGACGATCGGGCAGCGCCAGATCAACGGATCGCCCTCGAAATACATCTGCGTGATCAGGCGCTGCGCGAAGCCGTGGCCGAACACGGAAAAATGGATATGCGCCGGCCGCCAGTCGTTCGGTCCGTTGGGCCAGGGATACGGTCCGGGCCTGATGGTGCGCAAGGCGTAGCCGCCGTCCTCGCCGGTAATCGCGCGCCCGCAGCCGCCGAAATTCGGATCGAGGGGCGCAAGATACCCCTCCCTCTTGTGTCGGTAGCGGCCGCCTGCATTGGCTTGCCAGAGTTCGAGCAGCACGCCGGGCACGCCGTTGCCGCGCTCGTCGAGCACCCGCCCATGAACGATGATGCGCTCGCCGATGGCGCTCTCGCCGGGTCTGGCGAAATTGTGTATCAGGTCGTTGTCGAGCTCGCCGAGCATCGCATGGCCGAACACCGGGCCGGTCGATTCCGACAGCGTGTTGTCGAACGACACCAATGCCTTCTGCGGCGAGCGCAGCACCGAGCTTTTGTAGCTTGGCGTCAACGCCGGCGGATGCCATTGGCGGTCGCGCTGGAAGAAGGCGCCGGTTTCCGGCGCCCGGTTGGAGCCGGTCTCAGCCATGAGCGGCCCCGTCCATCTGCGCAAACACCTCCTTGGCGATCTTGAAGGCGCGATTGGCGGCCGGCACCCCGGCATAGATCGCGACATGCAGGAAGGCTTCGCAGATGTCGTCGCGCGACGCGCCGGTGTTGGCGGTGGCCCGCACATGCAGGGCGACCTCCTCGTCATGGCCAAGTGCTGCAAGCAGCGCCAGCGTCACGATCGAGCGTTCGCGCTTCGACCAGCCGGGTCGCGCCCACACCGTTCCCCAGGCAGCCTCGGTGATCAGCTGCTGGAACGGCCGGTCGAAATCGGTCGCGGCATCCTCGGCGCGGTCGACATGCGGATCGCCGAGCACGGCGCGACGGACCTCGAGCCCGGTCCGGTGGCGGTGCTTCGCGACATCATCCATGAGCAGACCTTCCCCCAGGCAATGAGGCGACGAAATCGCGGATCAAGGTGACGAGCGCCTCGGGCTGCTCGATGCACGGGATGTGTCCCGCGTTGCGGATCACCTCGAAGCGCGCGCCGGGGATCAGATCCGCCAGCGAGCGAACAAGGTCGGGTGGCGTCGAGCCGTCCTGATCGCCGACGATGCAGAGCGTCGGCGCAGCGATACGCCGCGCCGCGTCGGTAAGATCGGCATCGCGCACCGCCGCGCATGTCCCGATATAACCAGGCAGCGCCTGCCTGATCAGCATGTTGCGGCAGCCGGCCAGCTCGGCCGCGCGCCTGGCATGGAAATCGGGGGTGAACCACACTTGCAGCACGCCGTCGGCGATCGCCTCTATGCCGTCGCGCTCGACGGTCGCGATGCGCGTGTTCCAGCTCTCGGCGGTGCCGATCTTGTGCGCTGTGTCGCTGAGGATCAGAACCTCGACGCATTTTGGATGGCGGGTATAGAGCCGCTGCGCGATCAGTCCGCCGACCGACAGGCCGAACAGCACGACCTTGTCGAAACCGAAATGATCGATGAGACCCAGGAGGTCGTCGACATGGTCGTCTATCGAATGAACCCCGTTGCCGATGTCGGACAGGCCGTGGCCGCGCTTGTCGTAGACGAGCATCGGCATTTCGCCTTCAAGACGCGCGACGACGTCGTCCCAGATCCGGAAGTCGGTGCCGAGCGAATTGATGAAGATGATTGGGCGCGAAATGCCCGTCGCCTCAATGTAGCGGTGGTGCAGCGTGACGCCGCCTATGCTGACGAATGGCACGGTTCCGATCCTCCGAACCCACATTGCACCAGCTATTTGGTTCGGTAAATCGAAACCTCCAGGGTTGCTTCGGCGGGTTCCCTAGGCGGGAGCTTGCTGCCTATCCGAGCGTCAGCCCCGCCTTCTTCGCCTCCTCGCGCAGGAACGGCAGGCCGACCTCGATCACGTCGCGCGGATCTTCCGCCACCGGCCGCCAGACGGCGAGCCCGCCGGCAATGTCGACATCGACATGGTTCATGCTTTCGAGCGTGATCGCGCCCTGATAGCCGATGTCGGCGATAGCCTTCATGCAGGCTGCCCAGTTGAGCATGCCTCGCCCCGGCACGCCGCGGTTCGCCTCCGACACATGCACATAGCCGAGATAGGGCGCCGCCGCCTCGAAACCGGAGGCAAAGCTCTCCTCCTCGATATGCATGTGGTAGGTGTCGAGATGAATGAAGATGTTGGGCGCGCCGATGCGCTCGATGATCTTTGCCGCGTCGATGCCGCGGTTGATCAGATGCGTCTCATAGCGGTTGCAGGGCTCGATGCCGAGCTTCAGGCCGCGGGACTTCGCCGCCTTCGCCGCGCGTTCGAGGAAACGGCACATACCGTCGATTTCCCTTTGCGTCGGCGCGCGGCCGGTGGTCTTGCCGATCGTGCCGTAGGTGACGCCGCCGAGCGCTTCCGCGCCGACCTCATTGCAGACCCGGAAAGCCGGTTCGAGGAAATCCAGTGCCTCGTCCGGCCGTTCGACCACATCTAGCGCGCGCGGCAGGCCGAGCGAGGGGACCAGTTCAACACGATAATGATTGGCAAAGCTGCGCGTCCGCTTGGTGTCGATCTCCTCAGGCCGAAGCAAAGGGATCTCCATCAGCCCGATGCCGTATTCCTTGAGCCTGTCCATCTGCGGCTCGATGCGGGCGAGGTCCCAGACAGGCGCGATGGCGAAAGTGTGCAGCCCGAAAGTGTTCATGTCAGCCTCGTTGCTCATGCGCCGCCGCTGCGGCCGTATCGCCGCCGCCGACGATGCGGCTGACGACTTCGTTCATGTTGGTTCTGGCGGTAACGAGATCGGCATCCGCCCTGCCGTGGCGCAGCACGACAATGCGATCGGTGACCGACAGCACGTCGTTCAGCCGGTGCGAGATCAGGATGACGGCAATGCCTTCCGACTTCAGCCGCCGGATGAGGTCGAGCACGCTCTGCACCTCGCGCACGGCCAGAGCCGCCGTCGGCTCGTCCATGATGACGAGTTTTGGATTGAAGGTGAGCGCACGCGCGATCGCCACCGTCTGCTGTTGGCCGCCGGAGAACGAACCGACCGACCGGTTTATTGACGGCAGATGTGCGCCCAGCCGCTCGATCATCTTCGACGCCTGGCGATCCATCTCGCTTTTGTCGACGAAGCCCGGGAACAGGCCGAGCAACTTTTTCGTCGGTTCGCGACCGAGGAAGATGTTCGACGCCACGTCCTGCTGCTTGGCCAAAGAAAGATCCTGGTAGATCATTTCGATGCCGAGGCGCCGCCGCTGACCGGGGTCCAGCGCCAGGATATCCTTGCCGTCGAACTCGATCGAGCCGGTGTCGGCACGGTAGATGCCGGTGATGGTCTTCATAAGCGTCGACTTGCCGGCGCCATTGTCGCCGACCAGCCCGACCACCTCGCCGGCCGCGACCGAAAGATCGACGCCATGCAGCACGTCGACCGCGCCGAAGCTTTTGCGGATGCCGCGCAGCGAAAGCAGGGTCATACGCGCGACTCCTTCCGCACCTGGTACTGGTCGATGAAGACGGCGAGGATCAGCACCGCGCCGATCGCCATCTGCTGGTAATAGGATTGCACGGCAAGCAGCGTCAGCCCGTTCTGCAAGACGCCCATGATCAGCGCGCCGATCATGGTGCCGAGGATCGAGGCGCGGCCGCCGAACAGATTGGTGCCGCCGATGATCGCCGCCGTGATGGCGGTGAGCTCGTAGTTGATGCCGGCGGTCGGGTCGCCGGCATTGACGCGGGCGGTGAACAGCAGGCCGGCAAGCCCGGCCAGCGCGCCCGACAGCGTGTAGATGATGCGGCGGTGATGCTCGACGCGGATGCCCGCGGCTCGCGCTGCACCTTCGCTATCTCCCAGCGCCAGCGTGTGGCGGCCGAAACGCGTATAGGCAAGCACCGCATGCGCGACGATGGCCGTCAGCACCAGGATGATCACCGGCATCGGAACGCCGAACGGCCGCCCCTGCCCGATATAGACGGCCTCCGGCGGCAGTCCGTAGATCGCCCTGCCCTTCGAGATGACCAGCGCCAGCCCGCGCGCCAGGCCCAGCATGCCGAGCGTGACGATGAAAGCCGGCACGAAGGCGCGGGTGACCAGCTGGCCGTTGATGTAGCCGGCAATCGCGCCTGCGAGGATGCAGGCGGCGACGGCGAAGACCGACGGCCAGCCGAGATTGACCGCCACGAAAGCGCCTGCGACGCCCGCAAGCCCCATGACCGAGCCGAGCGACAGGTCGAGCCCGCCGGAACCGATGACGAAAGTGGCGGCGATCGCCAGCACGCCGATCGTCGAGGTCGCGAGCAGGATGTTGAGGAAATTGCTGAGCGACAGGAAATAGGGCGACAAGAGCGCCATTGCCGTGCTCAGCGCCAGAAGCACCACCAGCGACTCCAGCCGGATGTGGAGCCTTTCGACGGATGCTCGCTGCACCCGAGCCCAGAAGCCGGGCTGTTCAGAAGCCATGTTTTCTACCCTTCGGGTAAGGGAGTAGGGGAGTAGGGGAGTAGCGAAGGCAAGGAAGATGGAGGCTGGTCGGAGAAGCGCAGACATCGCTTCCCCTATTCCCCTACTGCCTTACTCCCCTACTCCCTTCCTTTCACTATTTCACATATTGCAGCATCGGCTCCTTGCCGGCGTCGATCACGTCCTTGGTCAGCACCAGCGTGGGTACTGCGATGCTGTCCTCGACCTTCTCGCCGGCCAGCGCCTTCTTGACGTTCTCCACCGCCTGCTTGCCGACCAGATAGGGAAGCTGCGCCACCGAGGCATTGAGGCGGCCTTCCTTGATCGATTTCACCGCATCGACATTGCCGTCGACGCCGATGATCGTCACCTGCGAACCCTTGCCCGCCGCATAGACAGACTCGACTGCACCAAGCGCCATGCCGTCATTGGCGCAGAAGATGGCGACGAGATCGGGATGCGCCGTTAGCGTGTCGGTGGCGATCGAAGCGGCCTTGCCGCGATCCCAGTCGCCCGGCAGTGAAGCGACGATTTCGAGGCCGGGCGCCAGCTCCTTCAGCTTGTCGGCAAAGCCCTTGGCGCGCTTCTCGCCGGTGATGTTGCCGGACAGGCCTTCGATCACCAGCACCGGACCCTTGGCGTCCTTGCCGAGCTTGTTGGCGAGATACTCCGCGCCCTGCGCGCCGGCGGCGATATTATCGGAGCCGATATGGAAGGTGACCTTGACGCCTTCCTTGTCGAGCACCGCCTGGTCGAGATTGTTGTCGAGGTCGACGATCTTGATGCCGGCCTCCTGCGCCGACTTCAGGCAAGGCAGAAGGTTGGTCGAGTTGATGGCCGCGGTGATCATCGCCACCGGCTTGCGTTCGAGCATGGTGTTGCAAAGGTTGAGCTGCGGCTCGGCCGCCTGGTCGCTCTCGGCCGCCTGCTGGAAATATTTCACGCCGGCTTCCTTGGCGCCGTCTGCGACGCCCTGCGCCATCGCGCCCCAGAACGGGTTGGCCAGTGTCTTCATCAGCACGCCATATTCGCCGTCCTCGGCCTTGGCGACGCCGACGGCGGAAAACGCAAGCGCGACGCCGATGGCAAGGGTAAATCGATTTATCCTCGGGAAATGCGATATCATTCTATCCTCCGTTGATCCTTGGCGCCGGATGCCACGGCCAGGGCCGGCGCATGCTTCCGCTCACGACAATGGGGGCTGTTGTCGGTCTCCTCCCCCGGAATGCGGACCGTCGCCTGGCGAGCCAACGGATTCCCGCATCAACACCTGGCAGGGCTCGAGCCGCGCCGTGGGCGGTCCCACATCACCCTCGACCCTGCGAAACAAAAGGTTCATCGCCTCGCTGGCGATCCGGTGCACCGGCTGCACCACGGCGGCGATCGCCGGCCATGTTACCTGCATCCACTCCGCGTCGTCGAAGCCGACCAGCGAGATGTCGTTCGGGCAATGCCAGCCGCGCCGGCGGAATTCGGACAGCGCGACGAGCGTGCCCTTCAAAAGCAGCGAATAAACGGCGGTCGGCCGCTCTCCCCTGGCGAAGTATTCGCGCAGCGAGGACCTCAGCGGCTCGACGCTGACCTCCGAGGTGATGACGTCGATGCGCACCGATGGGTTGAGCGCCAGCGCCTGGCTGCGAAAACCTTCCAGGCGCGCCCGCACCGTCGCCGCCTGCTCGGCAAGGCCGATGACCAGGATGTGGCTGTGCCCATTGCCGATCAGCATCCGCGCCACTTCGGCGCTGGCGGCGAAACTATCAGCCGATACCGTGTCGAAAGCGTCGTCGGACAAGACGCGGTCGATCAGCACGCCGGTCATGCCGTGGGCTTTCATGAAGGCGGCCGCCGGACCATGCTCGTTGCGCACCGGCGCCAGCACGACTCCGGCAACACGCCAGTCATGCATGCGGGCAAGGATTTCCTTCTCGCGCGCCTCCGATTCACGGCTCGATGCGGCGACCAACGTGTAGCCGCGCTGCTCAGCAAGGCCTTCGAGCTCGGTGACCATCGAACCGAAAAACTCGCTTTCGAATTCCGGCATGATGGCGCCGATGATGCGGCGCTTGGCCCTGCGCATGTCAGAGGCTAAAGGATCGACGCGATAGCCCAGATGCTCGACGGCATCGAACACACGCTGCGCGTTTTCCGGCTTGACCGTGGTGACGCCGGCCAGCACCTTGGAGACGGTGGCCGCGGACACGCCGGCATGGCTTGCCACGTCGTGGATCGACGGACGCCGCTGCCGGGTTTGGTGTTGCGCCATTGACCTCCTCCCGAGGGCCGGCAGCCGATTTTCTGCCTCGCTATTGTAATCGATAAATCGATTTTTCGTTCTTGTAAATCGTTTCATCGGGAGTAAGACTTGAATGCGTGATTGACGCGATCCAATCGCGCCCGGAGGAAAAACATGCCCGACAAAGCCTTGCCGCTGGTCATCAGCGCGCCCGAACCGCGCACATTAGAGCTCATCTTTACGCCGCCGCAGCTGGCGCGCCTGCGCAAACACTATCGCATTGTCGAGACCACCCCGGAAGGCGTTGCCGCCCTGCCCGCCGAAACTCTGGCCGAGGCGCGTTTTATCATCGGCCAGCCGCCGATTTCAGCTGAGACGCTGGAGAAGCTGAAGGCGCTGCGCTGCATCTTCAACGTGGAGACCAACCTGCTCAACAACATGCCCTATGAGACGCTGTTTGCGCGCGGCATCCATGTCGTCACCACCGGCCTGGTCTTTGCTGAGCCGGTCGCGGAACTCGGCCTTGCCATGGCGCTGAACCTTGCGCGCGACATTGTCGACGCCGACCTCGCTTTCCGGCAGGGCAAGGAGCTCTGGGGCGGCGACGGCAACCAGACGGCGCGGCTTCTCTCCGGCGCAGATGTGGGCATCATCGGCTTCGGCGATCTCGGCCGTGCGCTCAACCGCCTGCTGGCCGGCTTCCGCACCCGCACGAAAGTTTTTGATCCATGGCTGCCGCCGTCGATCCTGATCGACAACGGCGTCGAGCCGGCCTCGCTGGACGAGGTGCTGTCACAAAGCGATTTCGTCTTCGTCGTCGCCTCGGTGACCAGCGAGAATCAGGGTTTCCTGGGCGCCGACGCCTTTGCCAGGATGCGCAAGGGCGCGGCCTTCATCCTGCTCAGCCGCGCCGGCGTCGTCGATTTCCCGGCATTGATCCAAGCGGTGAAGAGCGGCCACATCGTCGCCGCGAGCGATGTCTTCCCGGAGGAGCCGCTGGCAAAGGACCATCCCGTCCGCACCTTGCCCGGCTTCCTGCGTTCGGCGCATCGCGCCGGCGCGCTCGACGTCGCCTTCAAGCGCATGGGCGACATGGTGCTGGAGGACATGGACCTTATCGACCGCGGTCTGCCGCCGCTGCGCTCCAAGCGCGCCGAGCGCGAGACGGTTTCGCGCATGCGCTCCAAGCCGGTCGACAGGAATTAGTGGCACTGCACAGGGGATTTTGACCGGTCCGCTCTGTTTGCGTTGGCAGGTGGAGATTGGCCGAAACACCCATCGCGATCGTCATTCTAGGGCGAAGCAAGGAGCGAAGCTCCGTCGCGAAGACCCTGGAATCCATGCCGTTACCTTCGCCGAGGCGTGTAACGGAGCAGAATTCTGCACCGTGGCGGCGCTTCCAAGTCGCGGCATGGATTCTATGGTCTGCGCCGCGTCGCTTCGCTCCTTGCTTCGCCATAGAATGACGAGGTTGGGGCGGCTTCAACCAATCCCCGGCGTTTGCGCTGATTGCACGGAAATGAATGGAAAATCTTGCACCAACGGCAACCTTTCAAAATCCCTGTGTCGGGGAACTAGTTTCGAATAAGCCAAAGCGCGCGGCGCGCGATTTGCCAGGCCGTCCCCCACATGTCGCCGGGCCGCCGCGGAAGCGCGGCTGAACACGCTCAAGCTGACAGGTGCGGCAACGCGGCAGCGCGAGCTTGGACTGAGCGGCTTGAGCCGGGCGGATTTCCTGGCCGACAGGCCTAAGCGACGAGATCGCTCCTTGGCGTTTGCATGGCCGGCCCTCCGAAATTAGCCTCGAGCCAGGCAATGGCGCTCGCAACATCCTCGATGGCGAAGCGCGCGGTGGTCTCGCCCTGCGGCTTGACGCGGATCGAAATTCCCCCGGCGGCATTGACCGTTTCGAAGCCGTTCTCGTCGGACGTGTCGTCGCCAAGGAACACAGGACGCCTGCCGCTGAACGGACCAGTCTGCATGAAGCGCCGGATCGCGGCGCCCTTGGCTGCTTCGAGCGGCATCAACTCGACGCCGGCATTGCCGGCGATGACACGGTAACCTTTCGGCAGGCGCTCAAGCGCTGCCTCGACCAGTTCCGTCGCCCGTGCCAGAAGCTGGGGTGCTGCTCTCGTGTGGATGGCGAGCACAGGTCCCTTGCGCTCGACATAGACGGCCTTGCTTGCCAGCTCCAGTTCGATCTCGTCGGCGAGCGCCGCCATGTCCGCCGGCTCGTCGGCGGCCTCGATCCGGCCATCCGGCGCAAGCCTGTGCTCCAACCCATAGAGGCCGGCGATCCTGAGCTTCAAGGGATCGAACAGATGGTCCACGGCCGCGATCGAGCGGCCGGTGATGAAGGCGAGCGCGCCGTCCAGCCGCCGTTCGATCGTCTGCAGCAATTGCCGCAACTCGGCGCTGACCGACACGCTGTCGGGATGCGCCGCGTGCTCCAGCAAGGTGCCGTCGATGTCGAGGAAAAGCGCCCACCGGCCTTCGGGAAGCGGCGGGGTAAGGTCTGCCTGACTATTCATCGGAATCCGACTGCCTGTTTGCGTTCGAACATGGAAACGACGTTGTCGCCGGTGGGGCCCGAAGGCCGATCGTATAAAGCCGTGACCCGGTCGAGGTCGCCGCGCTTCCTGAGCCGAGCCGCGTCGAGCAGCATGCTGCCGGCCCAGCGATAGACATTGTTGTCGCGCACGATGTCGCGCATGCGCCGCATGCGCTCGTGCTGCTCGTCCGGCCCCATGGTCATCGCCTGCAGCATCGCCTCGCTCATCATCGCCGCATCGTACGGATTGACGATCAGCGCCTCCAGCAATTCGCGCGAGGCGCCCGCGAAGGTGCTGAGCAGCAGCACGCCCTGCTCATCGTCGCGCGACGCCACGAACTCCTTGGCGACGAGATTCATGCCGTCATGCAGGCTGGTGACGAGGCAGATGTCGGCGGCGCGATAAAGCTCATAGACCGCGGCTTGCGAATGGTGCTCGGCCACCATGACGACCGGCCGATAGGATTTGCTGCCGTAGCGCTGGTTGAGCTCGTCGGCATAGCGCAGGCATTCATCGTGAAGCTGCTTGTAGGCAGGCAGCGTGCCCCGGCTTGGTGCGGCGATCTGCAGGAATACGACGTTGCCGATCGTTTCTGGATGACGGATGAACAGTTCCTCAAGCGCATGGAAGCGATCGAGGATGCCTTTGGTGTAGTCGAGGCGTTCGACGCCGACGCAAAGCTTGGCGCCAGCTGGAATTCTGAACCGCTTGCGCACGCGCGCCCGGCACTCCTCGACGCTCGGAAGCGTTTTCAGCAGCTCGACCGGCCACTCGATCGAGATCGGATAGGAATGCACCAGCGTCACCTGGCCGCCATAGGAAATGGCCGCGTCGGCTCGCTCGATCCGGCTTTCCATGAAACGGTCGACGCTTTCGGTGAAGTTGTTGGCGTGGAACTGGGTGTGGAAGCCCACGATCGAGCTGCCGAGCAGGCCGTCGAGGATGCGCTCGCGCCATGGACAGATGCTGAACACTTCCGAGTTCGGCCATGGTATATGCCAGAAGGTGATGACGATCGCCTCCGGCAGGCGCTCGCGGATCATGCGCGGCAGAAGCGCGAAGTGGTAGTCCTGGACCAGCACGATCGGCCGCTCGTTGCGCGCCTCGGCAACCACCGTCTCGGCGAATTTGCGGTTGACGGCCTCATAGGCCTCCCAGTCGGATTCGCGGAAGATCGGACGCGTGAACGCGATATGGCAGAGCGGCCACAGGCCCTCATTGGCGAAGCCAAGATAATAGCCCTGATATTCGTCGTCGCTCAGCCAGACGCGGCGCAGCGTGTAGGAAGGATTGCCGGGCGGCACTTGCACGCGGTCGTTCCTGTCGACCACCGTCCGGTCGGCAGTGCCGCCGCCATAGGCGATCCAGGTGCCGGCGCAAGCGCGCGTGATCGGTTCCAGCGCCGAGACCAGCCCGCTCGCCGGCACGACAAGCTCGACGTTGCCGTCCCTGGTTTCGTTGTGGATATAAGGCTCGCGATTGGAGACGATGATGACCTGCGCATCCGGTAACTCGTCCGCGAGGATCTTGCGCAACGTCTCCGGCGACCATGTAACCAGCGCCGCGTCGACCGACTGCCCGTTCTTCTCGAATTCGCGCAGCACCTTGCGCGCGGCCTCTGTGGCGAAGTCGTCGCCGGAGCCTGCCATAGCCGGTACCCTCGGGTGATTGCGACGGTACCGGGATATCGAAATGAAAATCGCGAATGCGGAAAGTCCAATGCTTGCGAGAATAAGGACCAGTAACAGAACGCTATATTGTGTCATTGAAATGCCAGGCTGCCTCCGGCTGTCCGCTCATTGTTTTCGTTCTTGCCGGCTGCGGACGGCAGACCGGTCCACCTGTGCAACGCATAAGCCGGCCATGGGTTCCGACATTTTTCGATTGTTGAACGCGGGCTTGCGACGCATTCTTCTAAGTCCGCACGATAAGCGGCACCTGGCCTTCATGCCGATCGGAAAGGAAAGCGGCGACACGGTCGCCGACCCGCTGGAAGGTCACATCGACGACCTTGTCCCCGACACTCAGATGCCGGAGCATGAGAGTGTCGATACCGATCGGCAGCCTCGGGCGCGTGACATGCAGTTCGCCTTTCCACCCATCGATTTCCAAGCCCAGACAGGCCTGCATCAGCATGAAGGTAGAGCCTGCCGACCAAGCCTGCGGCAGGCAGGCTACTGGATAGGCGATCGGCGCTTCGCCCGGCGCCCGGGCGAAACCGCAGAACAATTCAGGCAGCCGCATATTGAAATGCACGGCCGATTCGAAAGTACCGCTCATCAGCCGCACCACGCTGTCGCGCTCGCCGTAGCGCGCGAGGCCCACGCCGCAAAGCGCGGTGTCGTGCGGC
Source organism: Mesorhizobium sp. B2-7-2 (assembly GCF_006440775.1). GTDB lineage: Bacteria > Pseudomonadota > Alphaproteobacteria > Rhizobiales > Rhizobiaceae > Mesorhizobium. The sequence goes on from NZ_VFTZ01000027.1 coordinate 18,197, forward strand.
CAGATCGAGCCGTTGTGGTAGGACATCGGGTTGAAGAACACCGCATCGTCGGCGAGCGTCCGCAGTCCCCAGCCGGAATGGAAGGCGGCCGACAGCAGCTGCTCGGCGACCAGCTTGGCGCGGTCGGGCTGCGGCAGCCCGACGAAGAGTAGATGCCCGGCATTTGTCGTTCGAATCTTGCAGGGCTGGCCCTCGCCATCGATGGCCAAGGCATAGAAATTCAGGTCGTCCAGCCAGAAATCGCGTTCCACGGCGACCCGCATTTCCTCGGCGCGGTTTTCCCAGTGCTCGGCATCCGCGAATTCGCCGCGGCGGCGCGCGAGCGCCGCCAGGCCGCGGAAGGCGGCAAAGACATAGCCTTGCACCTCGACCAGCGCGATCGGCCCCTTGGGGATGCGGCCGTCGGCGTGGAAGACTGAATCGAAACTGTCCTTCCACCCCTGGTTGGCGAGGCCGGACTCGGCGGCGCGCTGGTAGGTGACGAAGCCGGTGGCGCGGCTCGCCTCCTCCGTCCATTCGGCGGCGGCCTTCAGCGAGGGCCACAATTTGTCGATGAAGGCCATGTCGCCGGTACGGTCGGCATAGGCGGAAGCCAGATGGATATAGAGCGGCGTGGTGTCGACGCCTCCGTAATAGCGGCCGAAAGGAAGCTCGCGCAGCGCCGCCATCTCGCCCTTGCGCGTCTCATGCATGATCTTGCCGGGCTGCGAATCCGAAAAGGGCGACGTTTCGGTCGCCTGGTGCTCGGCCAGAAAAGCCAGCACCCCGCGCGCCAATCCAGGATTGAGCCAAAGCATCTGCAGGCTCGAGATCACGCCGTCGCGGCCGAACGCGGTCGAAAACCACGGGATGCCGGCATAGGGATAAGGTCCGGTCGAAAGCTCGGTGGTGAGCAGCGCGACATCGGCGCGGGCGCGCTCGACCCAATCGTTGAACACGCGCCCCGAGCTGTGCACCGTGGCGCCGTGCCTGCGCTTGGCGCGCATGCCGAACCGCGCGCGCGCCGCCGCGGCGCGGAAGCGGTCGCGATCGGGCGGGTCGGCGATCGCGGGGCCGACCTCGACATAAAGCACCTTTCGACTGCGCTTGGTCACGGCGATGAGGAAATCGGCGCGATTGTCGCTCAACTGGTCTGGCGCCTGCGAAAAGGAGATTGCCGAAAGTCGCGGCAAGCCGTCCAGGCCATCATAGCCGAGCAGGACTGTGGTCTTGTCGGTCTTGGCGATATGCGTGGTGCCCCGCTTCACCCGGGTCGAGCCGCGCACCTCGAACATGTCGCGAAAGTCGGCGGCGAAATGCAGCGACGCGGTTATGGTGGAATGCTCGCGGCTGTAGTTGGAAAGCGTGATGCGCTCGAACAGCCTGTCCTGCCAGATCAGCCTGACGCGCTCGATATGGATCGCGCCCTGCGGCATATCGCGGCCGGCAGCGCTTTGAATAGGCAGGTTGGTCAGGTTGGACGTGAACAGCACATTGTCCTGGCTGAGCGATGCACCGAGCAGCGACATCGGCCTGCCGCCGATGGTCAGCCGGAATTCAGACAGCACGCGGGTGTCGTCGCGGAAGAACCCGTCGCCCGAACCCCTGATGTCGCCATAGGCGTCGGCGACGGCGAAGCAGTCGCCCTGCTTGAGGGCAAAAAGCCGGTGCGGTTCTCGCGGCGCCGTCTCGTCAAGCGAGGAAAGGGCCACGGCAGGATCGAGCTTGCGCTCGTCGAGCTCCGTCATTCGTCACCTCTTCGGTTGCCCCACCCTAGAGCATGATGCCGAAAAGTGTGAAGCGGTTTTCGGACGACATCATGCTCTATCTCTTTGATTTAGTGCCGGATTCAGATTTCAGGTCGAACAGACCTGAAATCATCCGGCTCTAGGCAGTCAAGGTCAGGAGGCCCTGGCCTCCGGCATGCCGGTCAGACGCATATAGGCAGAAAGGTAGTCGCGCGCCATTCTTGTCGCCGAGAACCTTTTCTCGAAGACCGCCCTCACCTGCCGCCGGTCGAGTTCGAGAAGCGCGGGCATCGATGCGACCGCATCGTCGACATTGTCCACGACGAAGCCGGTGACGCCATTGTCGACGATCTCCGGCAGGGCGCCGTTGTTCCAGGCGATCACCGGTGTGCCGCAGGCCATGGCCTCGATCGCGACGAGGCCGAACGGTTCGGGCCAGTCGATCGGGAACAGCAGGCCTGCCGCGTTGCCCAGGAATTCGGCCTTCTCGTCTTCCGTGATCTCGCCGACATAGTCGATGCGGTCGCCATCGATGAGCGCCTCGATGTTGTCGTGGAAATAGGCGCGATCGTCGTCGCCGATCTTGGCCGCCAGCTTCAGCTTCAGCCCGGACCGACGCGCGATCTCGATGGCGCGGTCCGGCCGCTTGTCGCGCGACAGGCGGCCGAGGAAAGCGAGATACGGCTCTTCCCCATGTGGTTCATAGGTCGGCTGGTAGGCATCGAGCGGCAATCCGTGATGGATCGTGGCCAGCCAGTTCGCATCCGGCAAACCGCGCTTCTGGCTGTGCGAGATCGAGATCATCGGGAAACGCGGGAAGCGTCTGTAGGCCGGCGCCAGGTCGACATAGTCGAGCCGGCCATGCGGCGTCGTCACCGTGCGACCTGCGATCTGCTCGAAGAACGGAAAATGCAGGAAATGGCTGAGGTGGAAATGAATGACGTCGAATTCGCCGGCGCGTTCGCGCACATCGGCGAGCATCGCCAGATGCGCGGCGATTTCCGATTTCTTTGGCCGCGGGTCGAGGCGTATCGCCTGGTCGCGGCCTGGCACCAGTCGCGCCGATGTCTCGCTGTCACCGCTCGCGAACAACGTGACGTCATGCCCGAGCTCGACGAGTGCTTGGGTGATATAGAAGACGATCCGCTCCGTGCCGCCGTAAAGTTTCGGCGGCACGGATTCATAAAGCGGCGCTACATGGGCTATGCGCATCTGGTCCCTCAGCTGTTGACGCGAGGCAAAATGCGTCAGCCGCGAGATCGTTCCTGCCCAATTGGTCGCTGGTCCGGTCGATATCCGCTCGACCGGGCAAGACAGGCCCCGTACGGCTTTCAACCTCGCCGCTCTCTCCGGGCTCGATGCCGGGGCGGCAAGTAACTAAATCAACTTGATTTTCTAAAGCGGCATTCTAGGGTTGCCGTGGCTGGTAACTATCTCATGATCCCCAAGAAAGCCATCTCCGGCACCAATCTCGAGCAGGCGAAATCGCACAACCGGCGTGTGGTGATCGAAGCGATCCGCATCAACGGCGCGCTGTCGCGGGCGGCGATCGCGAGGCTGACGGCGCTGTCGTCGCAGACCATTTCCAACATCGTCGAGGAATTGGAAGCGGCCGGGCTGCTGCAGCCTGAAGCAACGCTGAAGGGCGCGCGCGGCCAACCCGCCGTCCCCTACTCGATCAACCCCGATGGCGGTTATTCGGTCGGCCTGCAGCTCGACCACCAGATGGCCGTCGGCGTCGTGACCGATCTCTCCGGCACCGTGCGTGCGCGCATCGAGAGAGATGTCGACCGACCGACTCCCACGCAGGCCATGCCGCTGCTAGCCGCGATCTCGAGCGACCTGATCGCAACGAGCCGGCTGAACCGCACGAGACTGCTCGGCATAGGGATGGCGATGCCCGGGCCGTTCGGCGTCGAAGGCATGACTTCGGTCGGCCCGACCGCCCTTCCCGGCTGGCAGGACTTTCCGGTGGCCGAAGAACTGGAGCGCCTGACCGGCATCGCCGTGATCGTCGAGAACGACGCCACAGCGGCGGCAGTAGGCGAGCGGCTTTATGGCGTTGCCCGCAAGCTCGACAGCTTCGTCTACCTCTTCATCGGAACAGGCCTCGGCGCCGGCCTCTTCCTCGACGGCCATCTCTACAAGGGCAGCCGCCATAATGCCGGCGAGATCGGCCACATTATCGTGCGGCCGGGCGGCCTGCCCTGCGACTGCGGCAAGCGCGGCTGCCTGGAGCGCTACGTCTCACTGCGCGCCGCTTATGACAGGCTCGACCTGCCGGACCCCGATCATGCCTCACCCGACCTGCTGGAAGAGCTTTTGGCAAGCGGCGACAGCCGCTTCGAAGCATGGCTCGCCGAGGCGGTCGAGCCATTGCGGCAGGCGATCGACGTCCTTGAAATGGCGCTCGATCCCGAGACCGTCGTGCTCGGCGGCTTCATGCCGCTGGCGGTGATCGAGGCACTGGCCGGCCGGCTGGAACCGCTCCATCTCTCGGTGAGCTCGACCAGCGCCCGTACCACGCCGCGCGTCGTGGTCGGCGCCGCGGGAAAGGACACATCCGTCCTCGGCGCCGCGGCCCTGCCGATCTTCTCGGAAACCAACCCGCAATTCGACGTGCTGCAGAAGCCGGTGGGCTGATACGCTGGCGTTGAGCCAGGTTCCTACGAGGAACCGGGTCCCGCAGCGGTCACCCGCCACACCGTGTTGCCGACATCGTCGGCGATCAGCAGCGCGCCGGATTTATCGACGGCAACACCGACCGGACGGCCCCTCGCCTCGCCCTTGTCGTTGAGGAAGCCGGTGACGACATCCTGCGCCATGCCGTTGGGATGCCCGCCGCTGAACGGCACGAAGACGACCTTGTAGCCGTTGAAGCGGGAGCGGTTCCAGCTGCCATGCTCGCCGACAAAGGCGCCGCCGCGATAGGATTGCGGCAGGTTGTTCGCGGTGTAGAAGGCAAGCCCAAGCGGCGCGACATGCGAGCTCAGCGCGTAGTCCGGCGGGATGGCCTTGGCCACCATGTCCGGCCGCTGCGGCATCACGCGCGGATCGACATGCTGGCCATAGTAGCTGTAGGGCCAGCCATAGAAGGCGCCGTCCTTCACCGAGGTCATGTAGTCCGGCACCAGGTTCGGCCCGAGCTCGTCGCGCTCGTTGACCACCGTCCAGAGCGCCTTGGTTTCAGGTTCGAACGTCAGGCCGTTGGGATTGCGCAGCCCGCTGGCGAAAATGCGCGAGCGGCCGGTGGCGCGGTCGACCTCCCAGATCGCAGCGCGGTCCTTCTCGGCCTGGATGCCGTTCTCGGTGATGTTGGAATTCGAGCCGACGCCGACATAGAGCAGCGAACCGTCCGGGCTCGCCACCAGGCTCTTCGTCCAGTGGTGATCGATCGGCCCGCCCGGCAATTCCGTCAGCACTTTGCCCGGCGCCGTGATCTTCGTGTCGCCCGGCTGATAGGGGTAGCGCATGATGGCATCGGTGTTGGCGACATAGAAGTCGTTGCCGACCAGCGCCACGCCGAAGGGCGCGTTGAGATGGTCGAGGAACACGCCCTGGTAATCCGGCTTGCCGTCGCCATTGGTGTCGCGCAAGAGCGTGATGCGGTTGCTCGGGCCGGTGTCGCCGCCGGAGGTGACCCAGCTTTCGACCAAACCCATGACGATGTCCTTCGGCCGCTTGACCGATGCTTCCTTCGGCGCCTTGGACTCCACCACCAGGATGTCGCCATTGGGCAACATGTAAAGCGAACGCGGATGCTGAAGCCCCTTCGCCATCGCCTCGATCTGCAGGCCTTGCGCGACCGTCGGCTTTTCATTGTTCTTCCAGCCGACCACCGAGGCCAGATGCATCGGCGGGAAAAGGTACTGGTTTATCTCCGGCAGTTTCGGATTCGGGCCGATCTGCGCGTTCGGGTCGGTGTTGTCGTCGCTGCAGCCGGCAACGCCCAGGGCCATTGCGCAGCAAAGCGCCGCGGTCGTCCATTTGATTGCGCTGTCAAGTCGCCTCATCGGCCACTCCTACATGATGGCGATAGACCAGAGCCCAGCCGAGCCAGCCGGTGAAGATCAGGATGATCACCACCAGCGCCGACAAGATCAGCCCGGTCGGCACCACGGATGTCCAGGCGTCGCGCGTGTGGACGAGCATGTTGAAGAAGGACAGCACGAGCACGGCGGCGTTACCCCCCATGTGCAGCCATGCAGTCGGCTGAGCGCGTATCCTGCGGTCTCCAAGAAAGTCGGTAAGCCCTGCAATGGCGGCCAAGATGGCGACAATGACACCCACGGTCAGGAGCCAGGCCGAGAAATTGGCCCAAGTCATTTCCGCAGTCCGCCAGTAGGCGATATCGGTGAGCAAGGTCCCGACGAAACAGGCGATCGGGATGGTGACAAGCATGGGGTGGATGGGATGGCCGGCAATGCTTGCCGTGGATTGCGGATTTTCCATGCGGAAGCTCCTTTCCGCGCTGCAGCTTTGATGTAACAGCGCAAAAAGGCGAATGTTCCGCCGGAATTTCTCGCGCTCACCGGAAGGTGAACGTCCGTTTGTCAGCCGAGGCTACTGCCGGCCAGGCTCTCGCGGCCTCGTCAACTCCGCGGGTGGACCTGCGGTATCGCCTCGTCGAGCGAGCGCTCGAACGCATCGACCAAGGCGTCGACCTGCGCCTCGGTGATGATCAGCGGCGGACAGAAGGCGATCGCGTCGCCCATATTGCGCGAGATGACGCCGTTCTGCTGTAAGAAGCCGTTGACCAGCGCGCCGAGCGCTGCCGGCTTGCCCCAAGGAGCCTTGGTTGCCTTGTCGGCGACGAGCTCGACGGCGGCGATGAGACCGACGCCGCGCACCTCGCCCACCAGCGGATGCGAGGCGAGTTGGCGCAGTCGCGCCTGCAGATGCGCGCCGACCTTGCGCGCATTGCCGACCAGGTCGCGCTCCTCGATCAGCTTGATGTTCTCCAGCGCCACGGCGGCTGCGACCGGATGACCGCCGCCGGTGAAGCCGTGGCCGAAGGTGCCGATGCGGTCGCTCTCGTCCGCGATCGGCTCGAACACACGATCGTTGATCAGCAGCGCCGAGATCGGCAGGTACGACGAGGAAATCTGCTTCGACAGCACCATGATGTCTGGCTTGATGCCGAAGGTGTGCGAACCGAACATCTCGCCGGTGCGGCCGAAGCCGCAGATAACCTCGTCGGCCACCAGCAGGACGCCGTATCTCGACAGCACCGCCTGGATCTTTTCCCAATAGCCGGCAGGCGGAACGACGACGCCGCCGGCGCCCATGATCGGCTCGCCGATGAAGGCCGCGATCGTTTCGGGTCCCTCGGCAAGGATGAGCTTTTCCAGCTCGTCGGCGAGCCGTGCGGAGAACTGCTCCTCGCTCTCGCCGGGCTCGGCGTCGCGCCAGTGATGCGGCGTCGAGGTGTGCAGGATGTTGGCGATCGGCAGGTCGAAGGAGAGATGGTTGTTGGGCAGGCCGGTCAGGCTCGCCGAGGCGATGGTGACGCCATGATAGCCGCGCTTGCGGCTGATGACCTTCTTGCGCGCCGGCTGCCCAAGCGCGTTCGATCGATACCAGATCATCTTGATCGCGGTGTCGTTGGCCTCCGAGCCGGAATTGGTGAAATAGGCCTTGCTCATCGGCGCCGGCGCCATCTGCACCAGCTTCTCCGCGAGATCGATCAGCGGCGAATGCGCCTTGGAGCCGAAGTCGTGATAAAAGGGCAGCTTCGACATCTGTCTTGTCGCCGCTTCGACCAGCCGCTTTTCCGAAAAGCCGACGGCGACGCTCCACAGGCCCGCCATCGCCTCGATGTAGCGGTTGCCGGCAATGTCCTCGACATAGATGCCGTCGCCCTTTTCGATGATCAGCGGACCGGTTTCCTGGTGCCTGCGAGCGTTGGTATAGCCATGCATGTGATAGCGGATGTCGCGGGCTTCAGGCGAATTCGGTGTGGCGTCCATCGTGGTGGCTCCTGTGTGCAGGCGTGCAAAAACGGAAATAGGACAGCTCCTCTGATCGAGAAGTCCGAAGATTCCGCCTTGCATTGTGGCGGTTGATGCCTCATCGCGCTGGCTGATCGCAAGAGCCGCGATGTCGGGATCGATAGCGCCAATACGCCTCGGCCTGTCTCGGCAATGGGCGCAGCAGGGATCAGGACATGGAACAGGTCGATTGCATCATCGCGGGCGCCGGCGTGATCGGTCTGGCGATTGCGCGCAAATTGGCGGCACTTGGCCTCGATACCCTGATCGTCGAAGCGGCAGACGCCATCGGCACCGAAACGAGCTCGCGCAATTCCGAAGTCATCCACGCCGGCATCTATTACCCGCAGGGTTCGCTGAAAGCCCGGCTCTGCGTAGCGGGGCGCGATATGCTCTATCGCTACTGCGCCGACCATTCGGTCCCTCATCGCCGCTGCGGCAAGCTGATTGTTGCGACCGACGAGACGCAGGAACCGGTGCTGGCCGCCATTCGCGCCAACGCCGACGCCTGCGGTGTCGATGACCTGCGCTTCCTGACCGCCCAGGAGGCGCAAGCGCTGGAGCCGGCGCTGCATTGCACCGCAGCACTACTCTCGCCCTCGACCGGCATTGTCGACAGCCACGGGCTGATGCTTGCCCTGCTCGGCGATGCCGAGGAGAGCGGCGCAATGCTCTCGCTCAACACCCGCATCGTTTCCGGCCGCGTCGAGGCCGGCCGCATCGTTCTGCGGACGATGGATTGCGCGAGCGGCGCAGAGTTCGAGATCGCCGCACCGCGTCTCATCAACGCGGCCGGTCTCGGCGCGGTCGCGCTTGCCGGCTCGATCGAAGGCTTCGGCCGGCAATTCCTGCCGGCGCTTCGCTACGCCAAGGGCAATTATTTCTCGATTGCCGGGCGGGCGCCGTTTTCACATCTGGTCTATCCCGTGCCCGAGCCTGGCGGCCTCGGCGTCCATCTGACCCTCGACCTTGCCGGCACTGCCCGTTTCGGACCCGACGTCGAGTGGACGGACACGATCGACTATCGCGTCGATCCGGCACGCGGCGAGCGCTTCTATGCCGAAATCCGCAAATACTGGCCCGATCTGGCCGACGACAGCCTGCAGGCAGCCTATAGCGGCATTCGGCCGAAACTGTCAGGCCCGGGCGACGCCAACGGCGACTTCGTGATCCAGGGTGCCGCGACGCATGGCATCGAGGGCCTGGTCAACCTGTTCGGCATCGAAAGTCCCGGCCTGACCTCCAGCCTGGCGATCGCCGACCACGTGGCGCGCGTCCTGATGCCGAAAATCACCCGAGGCGACGGGCATGCCACTTCAGATGATCGTCCATGAAGGTCGAGATGAAGTTGTAGGAATGGTCGTAGCCTTCCTGCATGCGCAGGGTGAGGTCGATGCCTGCCTTCTTGCAGGCCTCTTCGAGCAGCCATGGGCGCAGGCCATCCGGCAGGAAGCCGTCAGCGGTGCCCTGGTCAACGAGGAATTCCGGAAATCGCTTGCCGTCCTCGATCAGCAGTGTCGCATCATAGGCGCGCCAGTTCTTTTCGTCCGCTCCGAGATATTTTTCGAAGGCCGGCCGCGACCAGCCGGCCGTCGACGGCTGCACGATCGGTGCGAAGGCCGAGCAGCTCCGGTAGCGCTCGGGATTCTTGAGCGCGATCGTCAGCGCGCCGTGTCCGCCCATCGAATGGCCGAAGATGGCCTGGCGTGACATGTCGACCGGAAAATTGGCGGCAACGAGCGCCGGCAATTCCTCGGCGATATAGGAATACATGCGGTAGTTCTTCGCATAAGGCTCTTGCGTCGCATCGAGGTAGAAGCCGGCGCCGCAGCCGAACTGCCAATTGTCCTTTTCGTCCGGAACGTCGGGTCCGCGCGGGCTGGTGTCGGGGCACACGACGACCAGTCCGAGCTCGGACGCCAGACGCCGGTACTCGCCCTTGTCCATGACATTTGCGTGCGTGCAGGTAAGGCCGGACAGATACCACAGGACCGGGAGCCGCCCGTCCTTGGCCTGCGGCGGCACGAAGACCGCAAAGGTCATGTCGCAGGCACAGACTTCGGAAGCGTGCGAATAGACGCCCTGGATTCCGCCATGCGATTTGGAGATGGAAACGACCTTCATCGGTTCTGCCTTTCGTCAGCAAATCTCGATCTGGCATAACCGCCACCTGGGGGCTCGCGCAACCTTGCGCCTTGCATATCTGTTCCTCCGTTGCCGGAAACATCGGGAAAGACGCGCGTTGCACGTCCGATTATCTGAACGCCCTTTTGGCTTTCCTTGTTTGAGGTCGCCGCCAGCGGGAGTAATAGTCGCGTCGGAATTCATGAGGAGGAGACAATGACGCTGAACTTCGACCCGAGGGCGAAGGCCGCGACGCTCTACCATGGCGAATTCCGGCCGATGTTCATCGGCGGCAAGTGGGTCTCGGCGCAATCCGGCCAGCAGATGCAGGCGCTGAACCCGGCAACCGGCGAAGTGCTGGCGACGGTGCCGCGCGGCGGAGCCGCCGATATCGACGCTGCGGTGGCCGCGGCGCGAGCGGCCTTCGAGGGCCCATGGTCGAAATTCTCGCCTTACGAACGGCAATGCGTGCTTCTGCGGATCGCCGACCTCTTCGAGAAGCATTGGGAAGAGCTCAGCGTCTCCGACACGCTCGACATGGGGTTGCCGATCACCCGCACGCTGGCCAACCGGCGCCGGGTCATCGGCATGCTGCGCTTCTATGGCGGCATGGCGACCGCGCTGCATGGCGAGACGATCGACAATTCCATCCCCGGCGAGATCGTCACCTTCACCCGGCGCGAGCCAGTCGGCGTCGTCGGCGCGATCATTCCCTGGAATGCGCCCACCGCCGCCTCGATCTGGAAGATCGCGCCGGCTCTGGCTACCGGCTGCACCATCGTGCTGAAACCGTCCGAGGATGCCTCGCTGACGCCGCTCTTGATCGCGCGGCTGATGCAGGAGGCCGGCGTCCCCGACGGCGTCGTCAACATCGTCACCGGGACCGGCGCCGAGGCCGGCGCGCGGCTTGCAGAGCACCCGGACGTCAACAAGATCGTCTTCACCGGCTCGACGCTGACCGGCCAGGCGATCGCCCGCGCCGGCGTCGCCAACCTCAAGCGCGTCTCGCTGGAGCTCGGCGGCAAGTCGCCGATCATCGTCTGCCGCGACGCCGATATCGACAAGGCCGTGCCGGTCGCGGCGATGGCGGTGTTCGTGCATTCCGGTCAGATCTGCATCGCCGGCTCGCGCCTGTTCGTGGCGCGCGAGATCCATGACGAGTTCGTGCGCCGGGTCGCCGAGTTCGCCGGCAAGCTGCGCATCGGCCACGGCATCGAGGCGGAGACGGAAATCGGGCCGCTGATCAATGCAAGGCAGGCCGGCAAGGTGGAAGGCTACATCAAGGCGGGCAGCGACGAAGGTGCCCGGCTGGTCGCCGGCGGCTCAAGGCTGACGGGCGAGCTCTATGACGGCGGCAACTTCATCGCGCCGACCGTCTTCGGCGCGGTGTCGGACAAGATGACGATCGCGCGGGAAGAGATTTTCGGGCCGGTCATCTCGGCCATGCCCTTCGATACGCTGGATGAGGTTGTCGCGCGCGCCAACGCGACGCCTTACGGTTTGGCGGCTGGGATTTTCACCACCAGTCTCGGCGCCGCGCACAAGCTCGCACGTCGAGTCAAGGCCGGCTCGGTCTGGGTCAACATGTATCACGCCATCGACCCGGCGGTGCCGTTCGGCGGCATGAAGATGTCCGGTTACGGCCGCGAAGGCGGCGTCGAGCACCTGCACGAATATCTGGAGACGAAGGCGATTTGGATCCAGACCGACTGATATTCAGGTGCGACCGGCCTGCGACGCTCGGTTTCTCAGGCCTGCGGCGGCTCGCCGGCATAGGCGCGCGCGATAAGAGCCCGGATCGGTTCCCGCTCCAGCGCCCGCGGGTTCCAGTAGGGATTGGCCAGCGCGCGGTCCGTCGCGATGTCGATCCCGTCGGGCGGCATGCCTATCTCAGATAGAGCGCGCCTGGCGCCGATCCTGCCCGCAAAATCGTAGAGAGCCATGGCAGGATCGTCCGCCTTCAGCACGGCCCGCAGGGTTTCCATGACGGCCGGAACGGCGGGCGCGTTATAGGCCAGCGCATGCGGCAGCACGATCGCATGGGTCTCCGCATGCGGCAGGTCGAAACTGCCGCCGAGCGTGTGGCAGAGCTTGTGGTGCAGCGCCATGCCGACCGAGCCAAGGCAGATGCCGCAGAGCCAGACGCCGTAGAGCGCCTCGGAGCGCGCACCACGGTCATGCGGGCTCCCGGCGATGACCGGCAAGGCGCTCACCAACGCGCCGATGGCCTCAACGGCCATCAGGTTTATCAGCGGGTTGCTTTCCCTGGCATAGAGCGCCTCGACCGCATGGGCGATGGCGTTCATGCCGCTCGTTCCCGACAAGGAAGCAGGAAGCGTCATCGTCAGGTCGACGTCGTAGATGACCACTTCCGGCAGCACCTTCGGGCTCGATTGGGTGATTTTCACGCCATCCTTCGTCTCGCCGAGAATCGGCGTCATTTCCGAGCCGGCATAGGTCGTGGGTATCACGATCTGCGGCAGGTCGGTGCGCAAGGCGATCGCCTTGGCGAGGCCCGTCGTGGAGCCGCCGCCGACCGCAACCAGCCCGTCGGCCTGGAGTTCCTTCACGACCCGCAGCGCGTCCTCGGTCACCGACACCGGCGTATGCATCGTCGCCTTGGCATAGACGCCGGCCGCGGTGCCGCCCAGCGATCCGGCAAGACGCCGGACATCGGCCTCGCGCGGCGGCGTTGCCAGCACGAGCACGCGTTTCAGCCCCAGCCGGTCGATCTCCTCCGGCAATCTTGCGATGGTGCCAGATCCGAAGACGACGCGTGCCGGCTGGCCGTTATAGACGAAGCTTTTCATCGAGCCTCTCCTCCGTCAGCCGCGATTGTCAACACGCAGCAGGAAGGGATTGATGCCGACGCTTTGCCAGACATTGGCGGCATTGAACGGATCGGTCAATTAGTGTCCAATATGGACAGACGCCAGCCGGATGCCGTCGTGACGGCTTGCGACGAAGAGGCGCGCACCTACAGCGTGCACGGTCCGGGATTGTTCGCGGCCGGAAGCGGATATCGACCGATTGCGTCGTGCCGTCGGGAACAAGCGCAGCCGCGAGATCGCCGTGGTCTCAGGCGATCCGCTGCTCGAACTGTGCGATGTCCGCGCTCTTGCGCAGACCGGTCGCGACGACGGATACGCGGAACTTTCCCGCCAGTGCGTGGTCGAAGATGGCGCCGACGATGATGTCGGCATCGGCGTCGACTTCTTCCCTTATCCGTGTCGCGGCTTCATCGACCTCGAACAGCGTCATGTCCATGCCGCCGCAGATCGATACGAGCAGGCCCCTGGCGCCGGACATGGAGGCTTCATCGAGCAGCGGATTGGCGATCGCCGCCTCGGCCGCGATCTTGGCGCGCCCCTCCCCGGAGGCCTCGCCGGTTCCCATCATCGCCCGGCCCATGTCGCGCATCACCGACTTCACGTCGGCGAAATCGAGATTGATCAGGCCTTCCTTGACGATCAGGTCCGTGATGCAGCCGACACCCGCGTAGAGAACGCGGTCCGCCATGGCGAAGGCGTCGGCGAATGTGGTCCTGGCGTCGGCGACCCTGAAGAGGTTCTGATTCGGGATGACGATCACCGTGTCGGCGCTCTCGCGCAGCCGTTCTATGCCTTCCTCGGCCGCCTGGGTCCTGCGCTTGCCTTCGAACACGAAAGGCTTGGTGACCACGGCCACCGTCAAAATGCCGGCATCGCGCGCGGCACGCGCAATCACCGGCGCAGCACCGGTCCCCGTGCCGCCGCCCATGCCGGCGGTGATGAAGCACATATGCGTTCCCGCCAGGTGATCCATGATCTCGTCGATGGATTCCTCCGCGGCGGCACTGCCGACCTGGGGCAGCGATCCTGCGCCGAGGCCCTCGGTCACGTGCGCGCCCAGCTGGATCAGCCGCGACGACTTCGACATGGTGAGCGCCTGCGCGTCGGTGTTGGCGACGACGAACTCGACGCCCTGCAGCCCTTCGGCGATCATGTTGTTGACGGCGTTGCCGCCGGCGCCGCCGACCCCGACAACGGTGATCTTGGGTCTCATCTCCAGGATTTCCGGCTTGGCGGTCATTTTCTCATCTTTCTACCGAGGCGCCCGTGGCTCCGCCGCACGATCATGCGGAACCGGAGCAACGAGCACACGAATCAGGCGATCCCCACCAACCGTAGGGAATCAGAGCAGGCGCCTCCCTGCAAGGTCCGCTGACATTCTGCAAGCGCAAACGCCCCGGCCAGGAGCCGGAAAAGCGTCCAGACGCTCGGATGATCCGAGCCGGCGTCGCTGCAGAAAATTCTATTGCGTCACCGAAGTGGAGGTGCCCCAGGTGTCCGACAGCACGTAGCCTTGCGGATAGGGATCGGTCGGATCGAGGTAATAATTGTGCTCTCCTGTGATCCAGGCCCTGCCCGTTATCTGCGGCACGATCGCCTTGCGCCCCGCGACTTCGGTGAGTTCGAGGATCTTGCCGGTGAAGCGCGAGCCGATGATCGATTCATGGATCAGCACCTCGCCTTCATTCATCTGGCCCCGCGCCTGCAGCACAGCCATGCGGGCCGAGGTGCCGGTTCCCGTCGGGCTGCGGTCCGAGCGACCTGGCGAGACGATGCAGGTGTTGCGCGTGACGTTGCCCGGTCCTTGGAACGGCATGGCGAACTGCACGATGGACACGCCGCGCACATTGTCGAACTGCGGATGCACGACATCGAGCTGCTCGCGCGCCGCGCGGCGGACTTTCTCGCCGACGACGGCCAAGTCGCGCGCCTCGTCGGGCGTGACCGAGAAGCCGAGCGCCGGCGCATCGACAATCGCGTAGAACATGCCGCCATAGGCGATATCGGCCTTGATCGTGCCGAGCCCTTCCACCTCGATATCGGCGTCGAGGCGCTCGGCGAAGGCGGGAGCATTGCGCAGCGTGATCGACAGGCATTTGCCGTCGCTGCATTCGGCGCGCACCTCGATGACGCCTCCGGGCATATCGAGCTTGAAGCGCGTCACGGGTTCCTGCATCGGCACCATGCCGGTCTCGAGCAGCACCGTGGCCACGCAGATCGTGTTGGAGCCGGACATCGGCGGATATTCCGTCGGTTCCATGATAATGGCGCCTGCGGCGCAATCCTCGCGCGTCGATGGCAACAGCAGATTGACATGGCGGGCAACGCTGCCGCGCGGCTCACAGATCAGCATGCGCCTTATATGGTCGTGATCGCGTTCCATCGTGATCATCTTTTCCATCATCGTGCGACCTGCGGGCGGCAGCACGCCTCCCACGATAACGTCGCCGATCTCGCCCTCGGCGTGGCAGCCGACGACGCGGATGCTGGTTCTGGTGCGCATTGCTTTCTCCCCGTCCGCCGCGACTATCGGCCTGTTTCATGTTCCGGCGGATCGGCGCCGCAACCCCGGCCTGACGCGCGCGCTTGAGCCTGCCTGCCGATGGGCCCGAAGGATACCCATCGCCCCTTGGCGGCGCCATTATGTTTTTTGCCAGCGTAGTCGCCGGATCTCCGATCGGCACCTCGAGACCTCTGCCCTTTCGCCAGCGACAGATGCGGCTCGGCTCGTAGCATGGGTCTGCAGCGAGCCCTCGGCAGCGAAGGCCAGCCCGTCTGGAAGTCAAGCCAGTCCGAACCGCTCGACGGCGCGCATGATGCCGCGCAGTTCGGCGAGGCCCTTGAGCCGGCCGATCAGCGAATAGCCCGGATTGATCCTTGTCTTGCCGATGTCGTCGGCGAGCAGATGCCCATGGTCAGGCCGCATCGGAATGCGCCAGTCGGCGCGGCCTTCCCTGCGACGGCGCGCCTCCTCCTGCATCAGCGCGAGGATGACGTGCGCCATGTCGGTGCCGCCTTCGAGATGCTCGGCCTCGTGGAACGAGCCGTCATCCTCGATGGTGACGTTGCGCAAATGGACGAAATGGATGCGCTCGGCGAACTCCTTGACCATGGCGACGATGTCGTTGTCGGCGCGCGTGCCGTAGGAGCCGGTGCAGAAGGTCAGGCCATTGGCCGGGCTGTCGACGACTTTGAGGATGAAGCGCGCATCCTCGGCGGTCGAGACGATGCGCGGCAGGCCGTAGAGCGAGAATGGCGGATCGTCGGGGTGGATGCACATGCGCACCCCTGCCTCTTCGGCCGCCGGAATGATCTCGCGCAGGAACCAGGCGAGGTTGTCGCGCAACTCCTTCGGCCCGATTGCATCATAGTCAGCCAGGGCCTCGCGAAAGCTGTCGCGGTTGTAGGCGCGCTCGGTGGCGGGCAAGCCGGCGATGAGATTGCGCTCGATCCTGTCGATCTTCTCGTCGCCGAGCTCCTTCAGCCGCGCTTGCGCCTCGGCGATGCGCGCAGGCGTGTAGCCGGCTTCGGCATTCCGGCGCTTCAGCACGAACAGATCGTAAGCCGCGAAATCGATCGCATCGAAGCGCAGCGCGTAACCCGTCGTCGGCAAGCGGTAGGCCAGATCCGTCCGCGTCCAGTCGACGACCGGCATGAAATTGTAGCAGATCGTCGCGATGCCGGCCTTCGCCAGGGCGCGGATCGTGTCCTTGTAGAAACCGACATAGCGGAGCCGCTCCGGCGAACCGATCTTGATCGAGTTGTGGACCGGAATGCTCTCGACCACAGACCAGGTCAGCCCCGCCGCCTCGATGATGCGCTTGCGCTCGAGGATGTTTTCCACCGGCCAGACACGCCCGTCATAGATGTCGTGCAGGGCCGAGACCACGCCTGTCGCACCCGCCTGCTTGACATGATCGAGTGTTACCGGATCGTCCGGGCCATACCAGCGCCAGCACTGTTCCATTGCCGCTTTCCTCTGTGAGGTGCGCAACTTATTGTTGGACCACAATGCGAGTCAAATACGCGCGCGACAGGCTGGCTTGCGCCTATCCGATGAGCCGCCATCTCGATTTCGCCCTGCGCCTCCTGCCGGAAAAGCCGGCTTCCGAGACGTGACCAAAGGAGTTCAGCAATGAAGGATTTTGACGGCAAGGTCGCGCTGGTGACCGGAACGACCGGGATCGGTCTCGCAACCGCCAGGCGCCTGGCCGCGGGGGGCGCTACGATCGTCGCCTGCGGCATCGACCGTTCGGCCAATGCCGCGATGCGAGCGCAGTTGGAAAGCTCCGGGGCCGGCGCGCTGGTCGTGGACACCGACGTCTCCGTGCCGGACCGGGTCCGAGACGCCGTCGCGGCGGGCGTCGAGCGTTTCGGCGGCCTCGACGTGATCGTCAATTCGGCGGCGGTCCATCCCTATGGAACCGCGACGACGACCGACTGGGAAACCTGGAACAAGGCCATGACGGTCAATGTCGGCTCGATCTATCTGACCGCCCGTTTCGGCATTCCGGAAATGATCAAGCGCGGTGGCGGCGCGATCGTCAATGTCGCCTCGGTGCAGGGTTTCGCCTGCCAGCAAAACGTCGCCGCCTATGCCACCACCAAGGGCGCCATCCATACGCTGACGCGTTCGCTGGCGCTCGACTATGCGGCCGCAGGCATCCGGGTCAATTCGGTCAGCCCCGGCTCGATCCGCACGCCGATCCTCGAGAAGGCCGCGCGCGGCGACAACGGCAGCGATGCCGATGTCGAGGAAGCCTACAGGCGCTTCGGCGCGGCCCATCCCCTCGGCCGCATCGGCGAGCCCGAGGAAGTGGCGGAGCTGATCGCCTTTCTGTGCTCTTCCAAGGCCGGCTTCTGCACCGGCGCGGACTACAAGATAGACGGCGGCTTGACCGCCGGCATCGGTGTGAAATGACCATGAAGATCGGGCTTGGCTTTACCGGGAGTCGCTGACTCAATTTCCGATTTGCCCCGCCAGGGGATGAGCGCTGTGGATGCCTACAAGACCTTCGGCATCATGTGACGGGCTGCGGCCGACCTGCTCAGGTCCGCGGCCCGGCCCTCCTGTTCAGGATTTGTCGCTTGGAATCGAGAACGGCAAAACCGCAACAGTGGGTTTGTCCGGCGCCAGCGTTGTTGTTGCTGCACCCCGACTGTCGGATCAGGCCGCGAGCCGGCGCCGCCGGCCCGATGCCAACCGACTTCACCCGCTGGCTCCGGCCGGCGGTTTTTTAAATCATCAATTTGGCGGTCCGTCTGTTAGATGCCTGTGAGTCTCGAAAATGCGTAACTTTTCAGGATATCCCAGCCGCAGCGTCGTGTTGCATTGGGGGCATCTGAAAGTGGCAATGACCTTGAACCATGAGCCCTTCCGGATGATTGGATGCTGGCATCTTGGACAATCAAATCTGAGATATTCGTGATTTAAGCTCTCTGGGATCGGCAATCAAAACACCCCCGATTGATGCAGATCCCCCAATCTCAGGTGATGGTGGGCATCCACGAACTGGCAATGAAGAGACTATGCTCGCCAGCACCCACCAATGGACTTCTCTGGAAGATGTTTCGTGGCCGGGACCTATGAGTTGCCGGGTAAGACGTTGGTCTCACGCAGGGTCCGACTGACGGACAAGGCACAGCTGTTCGCGCAACAGCGCAGGCTCTCCCTCGTTGCCAAATCGCCTGCCGCACACGTTGCCAGATTGCGCATTCCTGGGCACCCAGTAGCTGCCCGTCGGCTTCGGTCACGGGCTCTTTGTTACGCCGAATTTTAATCACGGGAAGCATTGCCTCTCCTGATGGTGCAGCACTCCCAGCAGTAGAGGAGCTGCCCGACGTCCTTCGTTCAAAGGGCGTAACCATTAGCCAGAGTTGATATAGAGGCCGCCAGCCGACTTTTTTAAAGTCGGTTAGGCCCGGCGGTTCATCCCGATCCACCCCAAAACGGCGGACTGTCGGGCCGCTCTGGTCGGCAGCGTCCTAAGAGCGGATATGACGCGGGAGTGTTGTCGAACAGCCCACCTTTTCGGCATATCCAGCTTACCGGACCGCGGCCCGGCCTTTGACAGGAATAGAACCAAATGAATTTGACGGTGTTTGGGATTGGCTATGTCGGTCTCGTCCAGGCCGCTGTGCTGGCCGAGGTCGGCCATGAGGTGGTGTGCGTCGATATCGACGAGAAGAAGGTGGAGCGGCTCAACCAGGGCTTGGTGCCGATTTTCGAACCGGGCCTGGAGGCCCTCGTCAGGGAAAACCACGCGGCCGGCCGCATCCGCTTCACCACCGACGCGGCAGCGGCGGTCAGGCATGGCCAGATCCAGATGATCGCGGTCGGCACGCCGCCCGGCGAGGATGGCTCGGCCGATCTGAAATATGTGCTGGCCGTCGCCGAGACCATCGGCCGTGAGATGGACAGCGTCAAGATCGTCGTCGGCAAGTCGACCGTGCCGGTCGGCACTTGCGAGAAGGTGAAGGCCAGGATCGCCGAAACGCTGAAGAAGCGCGGCCGCGAGGATCTCGCCTTCGACGTCGCCTCGAACCCCGAATTCCTCAAGGAAGGCTCGGCGGTCGCCGATTGCATGAAGCCGGACCGCATCATCGTCGGCACCTCCAGCGAGGACACCGAGATGGTGATGCGCGAGCTCTACGCGCCGTTCAACCGCAACCACGAGAAGATGATCGTGATGGACGTGCGCAGCGCCGAATTCACCAAATATGCCGCCAACTGCATGCTGGCGACCAAGATCAGCTTCATGAACGAGATGGCCAATCTCGCCGAGCAGCTGGGCGCCGACATCGAGGAGGTGCGCAAGGGCATCGGCTCGGATCCGCGCATCGGCTACCACTTCATCTATCCCGGCCTCGGCTATGGCGGCTCGTGCTTCCCGAAGGACGTGCGCGCGCTGATCAAGACCGCCGAGGGCGTCAAGTTCGACGCCAAATTGCTGCGCGCCGTCGAGGAGCGCAACAATGCGCAGAAGTCGGTCCTGTTCGACAAGGTCAACCACTATTTCAAGGGCGCGCTCAGGGACAAGACCTTCGCCGTCTGGGGGCTGGCCTTCAAGCCCAACACCGACGACATGCGCGAGGCGCCGGCGCGCACGCTGATGGAAGCGTTGTGGGCGGCCGGCGCCAAGGTGCAGGCCTACGATCCCGAGGCGATGCAGGAGTGCCAGGCGATCTACGGCCTGCGCGAGGATCTGCTTTTGTGCGGCACCAAGGAGGCGGCGCTGCGCGGCGCCGACGCGCTTTTGATCTGCACCGAATGGAAGAGCTTCCGCGCGCCGTCCTTCGACGCGCTCAAGGACGCGCTGACCACGCCGGTCATCTTCGACGGCCGCAATCTCTACGATCCCAAGGTGATCGCGCGCTACGGCATCGAATACTTCTCGATCGGCAGGATGGCGGCATGAGGGCGCCAAATAGACATCTTACTTCAACATATCCGACAGGGCAGCTGTAGTTCCTATCATTGTGGCCGGAGCGCTTCTTCGGTTGCGCAGCCCGCGTTCTGCTCTCAATCCGGCACGGGATCCCTATTTCCAAGCGCCTCGAGCATCGTTGAGAAGATGCTGCCGACCTCCTCCGAAATCTCTTCTGATCGAATTCCAGCGTTTTTTGCGTCGCTGGTTAATCGCCTTGCAAGCTCTTGCGCTAAGATTGTGTCAGATGATGAATGATGCGGCAGATTGCTATCCATCCACTCCTGTAGGAATTTCAGGCCTCGTTCACTCACTGTAAAACCATTCCAGGGTTGTATCCATGACTAAGCGCAATCAAGCTTGACCAGTTTATCCACGCTATAATTTGTCACCGCGGGGATCGTTCCCTATTCAAACTCGCATATGGCTCATATTGTCCGCGCATGGAAAGACGGCACGCCATCCGACGGGGAATGGACAGGCTTTGGGAAGTCTACGACGTAGGCGACCAAAAAGTTTTGCTCGTTGACGGAATTCCTTTGGCGCATTTGCGGGTCGAAGAAGCGCTGGACGCTCTGGACCTGCTAGAAGGCGGCTTCCTCGTTCCAAGTGACAGTCCCCTGGTAGGGTGAAGTGATTGTCGACAGCCGTTTCTTCCACAAATATCTCCGCGCCAGCTTGCACACCTGCCACCCCGAGAGCACGCACGGGGTAGCAGATGCCGTCGTTCGCAAATTCAGATACCCACATGGTTCGTTCGCATGTTTCACCCACAATTGGTCCGAACGGATATGTTCGTTCTGGCGAGATTGCGAAAACCTTGCTGGCTAGGCCCAGCGGCTAGCCGCTGCCACCAGCTGCTCCAGACGCCGTGTTCCCCAAACCGTTGCGACTCTCCTCTCGAACATAGCTCAACTAAACGCCTGGCTAGGTGAACCTCTTCACATGCGGATGATCGGGTCCGCTGCCGGCGGAACTCGCTAAGTGCCGTCGATGCAAAACCGGTCGTATAGCCGGTCATATAGACTGCGGTATTTCCAAAAGACCGTCCGAAGGACAGCAACCGAGTTGATCGCGCGTTGCGCGCTGTAACTATCTTCAAAACTTTTTTCAGTGGATATCGTGTACCGAACCGCTGAGCGCGACGTGCCTTTTGGCAACATAGACCGTGGCGCTAGACGAGCCATTCAGAATGCAAATCTGCCCCGCCCCGCGCCGCGGCATCAGCTCTCCATGTCGTACGGCTGTTCTTTAAGTCTGACGGCCCGTCGTCACGAGGCGGGCGCGAAATTTTTCGATGTACACCTCTAGCGTCGCCAGCATCATCAGAATGATCGATGAAATGGTTTGTGCAGGCGGCGATAACTGACGCTATCCATAGCGTGAGCCCGTCATGTCACCAGCCTACTCAGGATCGGAACTCGCGATTGAATATCCGCGGACGGATTCTCAATCGGCGGCATATAACAAATGGACGAACGTCCCGGAATACGCTCTCGACCAAGGCGGCCCTGTCTTGCGCCCCTATCAGCGGATGGACGCTGATTATGCCGATGTCGCCATTGTCGATCATTTGAAAAATGTGGCCAGTCAGTATCCCGAAAAGCTGGCGATTACCGACGCAACCAACCGCTTCACTTATTCGGAACTCGTCTCGGCTGTCGAAGCGCTGGCTAGCCGCATCCTCGCCATCACTCCCGCCGGCAACGCCGTCGGTATTCTTCTTGCGAATACGGCCTTCTTTCCGTTGGCGATGCTGGCGAGCATGGCCGCAGGGCGGCCTTTGGTACCTCTGAACACGAGGGATCCGGACACCAGGATCAATGCGATCGTGTCCGAGGCGCGGTTATCGACCATCATAGGGGATGGAGATGTCCGACCCACGGGCCTGCCGCGAGCTGTCGGCTGGATAAATGTCTCGCCCCGCGGCGAACCGAAGAGCGATCGCGTTCCCCAGCTCCATCCGGTATCCGTCGATGCCCCCGCGATCGTCCTTTACACTTCGGGCAGTACAGGTCGGCCAAAAGGCATCGTCAACAGTCAACGCAGCCTGCTATGGCGTGTTCAGCAATATGTAAACGCCTGCCACATCAACGCGCAGGATGTATTCCTGCCTCTCACGGGACCGGCCACCATCGCCGGGTGTCGAGAGGTGCTGGCCGCCCTTCTTACCGGCGCCACATTGCATCTTCTTGAGGTCGAAGCCGTAGGCTTGCGCGCGGTTTTACACCGGATGCAAGCCGAGGGAGTGACTGTCACTTACCTGGTGCCGGCTCTCCTGCGTGCGCTTATGGCGAACAAATCAGAAGACGCATTCCGCAGTCTCAGGGTGGCTCGGATCGGCGGCGAAAAGGTTTCACGGTCTGACATCAAGCTGCTACGCGACGCCGTTTCAAGCAACTGCCTGGTGCAGATCGGCTACTCGTCAACCGAGACGACAGGATCACAATGGTTTGTACCGACCGATTGGCCGGAGCAGGCTGCCTCGGTTCCCGTTGGATGGCTTCTTCCAGGGATTAGTTTTGCGATCATCGACGAGCAAGGACGCCCGGTGCCGCCCGGCGGGACTGGAGAGCTTGTCATAAAAAGTCCGTATGTCTTGCTTGGCCATTGGGAGAACGGCGTCGTCGTGCCCGTGGCTGCAGACCCCGAAAACCCGTCCGTCCGCATCTTTGAAACGGGTGACCTCGTTCAACTGGACAACCATGGCCTGCTACAGATCATCGGTCGCAAGGGACGTCAGATAAAAATCAATGGCCGACGCGTTGAACCCGCGGAACTGGAGCGGGTTTTGCGTGGCGCGCCTTCCGTCGAGGACGCTGTAGCGATTGTGACGGCGTCAACGGAACTCATCGCCTTTGCCGTACCTCGCGGGCCGGCCACTTCCAACTTCGCGGACGATCTCCGCCATCTTGCCCGGACGACGCTGCCGCCGCCTCTATGCCCATTGAGACTGCACGCCATTGCCGAAATTCCACGCCTGCCGGGCGGGAAGGTCGACATGGCGAGGCTCGCCGAATTGGACGGCGCAAGCGTGAGGCAGGACCGCATTGTCCAGGCTCCGAATACAGGACCCGAACGGACTATCCAGCAGATCGTGCAACGTGCCTGGACCAAGATTCTGAACACGCGCGTTGCCGCGGGACGTTGGGATGACGCCGGCGGCGATTCGCTGAAGCTGCTGCATTGTGTCATGGAGATCGAAAGCGTCCTCGGCCTGGAGATCGACCTTGAACCTTTCACCGTCGGAATGAATTTCGACGAAATGGTGAAAGCCGTCGCGGCCGCGAAAGCAGGTAACGAGCAGGCCAGCTCGCGCAAAGAGCATCCGCCAATTCTCTTCCTGCTCCCGGGGTCTGTCGGCTATGGCCCTAGCCTTGCCGCCTTCGCGGCCTCCATGGGTAGAACCGCCCGGGTTATCCCGATCAGGTATCCAGCCCTGGCAATGATACTGCAGGGAAAAAACTCGGTCGCAGATATGGCCGAGGCCGCGCTCGACCAGATACGCCGCGCCCAGCCTGAAGGTAACGTACGACTTCTCGGCCATTCGCTTGGCGGCGTCGTTGCTTTTGAAGTTGCTTCAAGACTGCTGGCTGTCGGGCGAAATGTGAAATTTCTGGGCATCCTCGACACAAGCCTGCTCGGTGAACGGAGCACTTACCGAGAGACGGTCGTCCGCACAATTCATCGAATCCGAACCAATCGGATTACCGCCTACAGAATGGCTTGCCGCGCCCTTGCAAAAGTCGTGGTCCGAATGGGCTACGAGATGCAACTGGCCCGCTTGCTTGATCGCTATGCCCAGGAGAAATTCAACGCGACCAGCTTTAGGGCCAAGCTGGAGCTTCAGGAAGTTTTGAGGGCAAAGGCGTTTTTTCAGTGGCTCCAGACGCCAAGACCCCGACTGCCGATCACCGGTACCCTATTTCGCTGCGCCCGTCCTGGAATGCCTCGCGCCATCGGGTGGGACAATGCTTTCGCAGACCTGGATGTGATCCCAATCATCGGCACCCACATCGACATGGTCTCAGAGCCTAACGTGGCCTCCAACCGCCCGCTCATCGAGGCGGCCGTGGCCCGAACTTATCTGCCGGAAGAATCTCGCCAGGGGGAGGAACGGTCATCGACGTGATCTCGGGGTTTGGCAAGGATGCCCTGGTGCTCGACGCTCGTGCCGAGGTCGATCGCATCGTAGAAGCCTTGCGCCGACAAGTCTTTGGTACACTCCGGCGCCGAGGCGTCGTTGTCGGCCTCTCCGGGGGCATCGACAGCTCCGTTGTCGCGGCGCTCTGCGTCGGCGCGTTGGGGAAAGATAAGGTCCTCGGCCTGTTCATGCCGGAATCCCATTCTTCCGGCGACTCGCTGCGGCTTGGCCGAACGGTTGCATCGCAACTTGGTATCGACTCGATCGTTGAAGACATCACGCCTGCCCTGGAGGGCATCGGTGCCTATTCACGTCAGATCGAGGCGATCCGGACCGTCGTTCCCGCCTACGGTCAAGGCTGGAAGTGCAAGCTGGTGATGGCGTCGGTTCTGGAAAGCAACGGCATCAACATTACCAGGCTGACGGTCGAGGATCCGGATGGCCAAGTCGACACGGTCAGACTGCCACCCGCAACCTATCTGCAGATCGTCGCCGCCACCAACTACAAGCAACGCGTGCGAAAGATGACGGAGTATTACCATGCGGACCGTCTCAACTACGCGGTGGCAGGTACGCCAAACCGGCTGGAGCACGACCAAGGCTTTTTCGTCAAACAGGGCGATGGAATCGCCGACGTGCTGCCGATCGTCCACCTCTACAAGACGCAAGTCTATCAACTAGCGGAGTATCTCGGGATAGACCCCGAGGTGCGGCGCAGGCCACCAACCACGGATACGTTCTCCATGGCGCAGAGCCAGGAGGAGTTCTATTTCGCATTGCCATATCACCTGACGGATTTGTGTCTCTATGGCCTGAACCACGGCATTTCTGCCAACGAGATCGCAGCGGTCGCCGGCCTCACTCCCGACCAGGTTCAGAAAGTCTTCAAGGACATTGAAAGCAAGCGGCGCGCAGCGCGTTATCTTCACGCGAGACCC
Source organism: Mesorhizobium sp. B2-7-2 (assembly GCF_006440775.1). Classification (GTDB taxonomy): domain Bacteria; phylum Pseudomonadota; class Alphaproteobacteria; order Rhizobiales; family Rhizobiaceae; genus Mesorhizobium. The sequence goes on from NZ_VFTZ01000027.1 coordinate 43,378, forward strand.
CTGCCCGCCGTCGAGATGGACGAGGGCTGAGCGTGTGCGGCATAGCCGGAATCGTGGCACTGGACGCTACAGCGGCGCGGCCTTCACGCGAGGCGCTCCTGCGCATGGCTGGGTCGCTCGTGCATCGCGGTCCGGACGAACACGGTCTCTACCGCGACAATCGCGCGGGGCTGGCCCACGCACGCCTTTCAATTGTCGACCTTTCGAGTGGGCAACAGCCGCTTGCCGACACGGGCGGCAAGGCCTGGATTGTCTTCAACGGCGAGATTTTCAACTACGTTGAGCTTCGCGAAAAGCTGGTCGCGCTTGGTCATCGCTTCCGCACCCGCAGCGACACCGAAGTGGCGGTTCATGCATATCGCGAATGGGGTGACTCCGCTTTTGAGCGCATGAACGGCCAATGGGCAATCGCGATCTGGGATTCGCTGGCCGGCCGCCTCGTCCTATCGCGCGATCGGTTCGGCATATGCCCCCTGCATTTTTGCGAGCACGCCGGGCGCCTCTATTTTTCCAGCGAAGTGAAGGCCATTTTCGCGGCCGACGCGGCTTTGCCGCGAGCCTTTGATCCAGCCGGTATTGATCAGACGTTCACTCTCTGGACGGTGGTTCCGCCGCAAGGCGTGTTCAAGGGGGTTCGGGAACTCAAGCCTGGCCACATTCGCGTCTATGAGAACGGAACCGTTCGTGAGCAGGCATTCTGGAAACCCAGCTATCCCGAGGCGTTCGACGAACGCCGTGAATTCCCAGGGTCGCTCGATGATGCCGTGGACAAAGTGCGCGAGGCTCTGCAGTCGGCGACGGCGCTGCGGATCGACCAGGCCGATGTGCCTGTTGGCTGCTACCTGTCTGGCGGACTCGACAGCTCGCTTGTCGCCATGATGGCAAGCCGCATCGCCGGCGACCGCTTCCAGACATTTTCGCTGCGGTTTGCCGATGCTGAATATGACGAGACCAGCTACCAGCGATTGGTGGTAGGCGCGACCGGCAGCGAGCACCACGAGGTGACGGTTTCTCGCAGCGATATCGCCGATGTCTTTCCAGAGGTGATCTACCACACCGAACGTCCGATCCTGAGGACCGCGCCGGCGCCACTGCTTCTGCTTTCAAGATTGGTACGCGAGCACGGAATCAAGGTCGTGCTGACGGGCGAAGGCGCGGATGAAATGTTCGCCGGCTACGACCTGTTCCGGGAAGGCAAGGTGCGCCGCTTCTGGGGGCATCAACCATCCTCGACGAGACGCGCGCGATTGCTGGAGCACCTGTACCCCTATCTCACTCGTTCTCCGGTGCATCAGCAAGCAATGGCGCGTCAGTTCTTCGGATACGACATCCACGCCCATGATGCGCCAGGTTTCGCACATGGCACCCGTTGGCGCACGACCAGCGCTCTCAAGCGGTTGTTTTCTGCCGACATGAAAGCCGAGACCGAACCGAACAACGCGGCCGCCGCGTTCCTTGCGCGCCTGCCCGCCGAATTTTCGCGCTGGGACTCTCTCGCACAAGACCAGTATATCGAAATCCAGACTTTGATGTCCGGCTATCTGCTCTCCTCGCAGGGAGACCGAATGCTGATGGGCAACTCTGTCGAAGGGCGCTTCCCGTTCCTCGACGATGACGTTGTAAAACTCGCGAACTCGCTTCCAGCCAAATACAAGCTGCGCGTTCTGGATGAGAAGCACGTGCTGAAGCGGGTGGCCGAACCGATCCTGCCGCCGGAAGTCATCGCCCGCAAGAAACAGCCCTACAGGGCGCCGAACGCCCAATGCTTCGTTGCCGACAATGCACCAGCCTATGTGCGCGAGGCACTTTCGGAAAGAGCATTGCGCGACGCAAATGTCTTCGATGCGGAGTCGGTCGCGCGCCTGCTGGGCAAGTGCCGAGCCAGGACCGTGGACCAAGATCTTTCCAATTCCGACAATATGGCGCTGGTGGGCGTGCTCTCCACCCAGCTTCTTCACCAGCAGTTTATCGCAAGCCGCCCCATCGGCAGGCAGAAGATCGAGCTCAGCGTCGACGTTGACCATGAGATCAAGGAAGAGGTGTTGGCATGATGCATGGAGCCATACCGCTGTTGCACGATTATCTCAGGCACTCGGCCGACCGGCTGGGTGACAAGGTGGCGCTGGTCTGCGGCGGGCAACGCGTGACCTATGCCGAGATCGAGACCCGTGCCAACAGCGTTGCGCAACACCTGGCGGACGCCGGAGTGACGCGCGGCGATCGCGTGATGATCTTCGCCGACAACACCGTCGAGACGGTCGTCAGCTTCTGGGCCGTGCTCAAAGCGAACGCCGTGGTGTGCATCGTCAACCCGCTGACCAAGAGCGACAAGCTTCTTTACCTGCTCAACGACTGCCTGCCGGCCGCGCTGATAACGGACAACCATCTGACCTCGGTCTTCAGCGAGCCGGCCCGCAACTGTCCGTCACTGCGCCGGATGATTGTCTCCGGGCCTATAGATGACGCCGAGTTGATGCAACTGCCCCATGCGGTTCGCTGGGACGTTGCGATTGCCGGCAACAGGGCGGCACCGGCGCGCCGATGCATCGACATTGATCTCGCCGCCATAATCTACACGTCAGGTTCTACCGGCGAGCCCAAGGGCGTGATGCTGACGCACACAAACATGATGGCGGCTTGCACCTCGATCGCATCGTACCTTGAGCTCGGCGAAGACGAAGTGATCCTGAATGTCCTGCCCTTGGCATTCGACTACGGCCTATATCAGATGATCATGGCGTTCCGCACTGGCGCCCGTCTGGTGCTTGAACGCTCGTTTGCTTTTGCAGCGCAGATCCTCGGACTGGTCAAGCAAGAGCGAGTTACAGGCTTCCCGGGCGTGCCTACTATTTTTGCGGCGCTCTCGGAGCTCAAATCGCTGAAGGACCAGGATTTTTCGAGCATTCGCTACGTTACGAATACCGCGGCCGCCCTGCCGTTGAAGCATATTCTCATGCTCCAGGACCTTTTTCCGAGCGCGCGCATCTATTCAATGTACGGGCTCACCGAGTGCAAGCGCTGCACCTACCTGCCGCCCGAGGACCTCGAGCGAAAGCCGTCGAGCGTCGGGATAGCCATCCCGAACACGGAAATGTGGATCGTCGACGACGATGACAAGCGGGTCGGCCCCGACGTCGTCGGCCAGCTCGTCATCCGGGGGGCGACCGTGATGAAGGGCTACTGGGGCAAGCCAGAGGCGACCGCAAGGAAGCTTAAACCTGGTCCTCTGCCCGGTGAACAGGTCCTCTACACCGGCGACTACTGCCGGATCGACGCGGAAGGGTACCTTTATTTCGTAGGTCGTGGCGATGAGATCATCAAATCCCGTGGCGAGAAGGTCGCGCCCAAAGAGGTTGAGAACGCGCTTGTTGGCATTCCAGGGGTGCGGGAGGCCGCCGTGATAGGCGTTCCGGACGAACTTCTTGGGCAGGCGGTGAAGGCGTTCGTCGTGATGGAGCAAGGAAGGTCCATCGACGAGAAACAACTGCAGAAGGAATGTCAAAGGCGGCTGGAAAATTTCATGGTGCCAAAATCAATTGTTATCGTATCCAGCCTGCCAATGACAGATACGGGAAAACTTAAGAAGACGGCTTTAGCATAAGCCGTTTTCCACGAGACTTGACGTCAATTTTCTTATTTTAATCGGGGAAGCAAAATGTTGTCCAGCGAAGACAGGATAGAGACTTACAGCGAGAAAATTCGAGGGTTCCTGGCGTCCAACTTCTATGTTGCCGACGCTGAGGCTCTGGAAAACAATACGTCCCTGCTCGACCAAGGTATCGTCGACTCGACGGGAGTCCTGGAGGTCATCGGATTCATTGAGGAAACCTTCGGCATTATCGTCGAAGACAGCGAGCTTCTGCCTGAGAACCTCGATTCCATCCAAGGGATTGCACAATACGTCATCCGAAAAAAGAACTGATCATAGCTGTCTCCCGAACGACAGCATTGGGAAAAGCGGGTTTGTCGTGAGCCAAGAAATCAGCGTCGAGGATGCCTACAGCAAAGGGCGCACCATCTTCATGGGGCTGGAGTTGCTCGTTGCACCTGGCGCGCTTGTGCCGCGCCCGGAGACGGAACTGCTGGGCACAGCCGCCCTCGGCGCCTTGGATCAGTTGAGGACTGCAGAACCCCGCGTTATCGACATGTGCTGCGGCGCAGGCAATCTGGCATGCGCCATAGCGCACTATGCCCCCACCGCTCGGATCTGGGCGAGCGACTTAACTGATGGGTGCGTCAAAGCCGCACGCCGCAACGTCGACCATCATGGACTGGCAGGCCGCGTTTCGGTGCTGCAGGGCGACCTGTTTGAGCCTCTCTCCGGCCCGGAACTTGTCGGCAGGATCGACATGATCGTCTGCAACCCGCCATACATCTCGGAAAAGCGGCTCGAGGGCGACCGCTCTCACTTGACCGAGCTCGAGCCGCGCGAGGCGTTTGCGGCTGGCCCTTACGGCCTGAGCATCCACATGCGGGTGATAAGAGACGCGCCGCAATACCTGCGGCCAGGTGGCATGCTGCTGTTCGAGGTTGGCCTTGGCCAGGACCGGCAAGTCGTGAGCCTGCTCAACCGCGCAAAGGCCTACGAGAATATTGGCACGATCTCGAACGAAGCTGGCGAGGGCCGTGTCGTTGTCGCCCATATGAAGAACCCCGATGAACCAGGCGCGTCGAATGTCTGATCGGGTCACTTTCCTCATCCAACAGACATCAAAACGTGATTCGACAAAGGGCAAAGCCCGTCAATCTTCAAATGGCCAATAAACGCTCGCTTTCCAGGGTCGGTTATCCCCAGCTTGTTCGTGGCGATTCACGATTTAGCGTCCGAGCGTCACGATTTTGCTGCATTTTGATAAAATTTGACGAATGTTAGCTTGATGTAATGTTCGGGGTGGGCGGGTCACAACGAAAGGTAAGATCTTGTCCTACGCTGACAGCGTCCACGAGGCCGTGCGACAATCTCGACTGAGAGATCGCGCGTCGTGAGGGAACATCGTACGCAACATTTGCTCTCAGCCATGTCGGGTTGTTGGTCCGGGCTGGTTGGCATTGGTCTCTTTTCGGCGGTGATAAACATTCTAGCCCTGACCGGCTCCGTCTACATGCTGCAGGTGTATGACCGTGTGCTTCCCTCGCAGAGCGTTCCGACGCTCGTGGGATTTACGGTCGGCATGCTGGGCCTCTATGCCATATACGGGCTGCTCGATTTCGTGCGGCTTCGCTTGCTGGTTCGAATCGGCAACCGCCTTTACAGAAATCTGCAGCACAAGGCCTTCACCATATCGCTGTCGGTACCCCTGGTCGCCGGGCAGGAGGCGAACCGGGTGCAGCCGCTTCGCGACTTGGACCAGTTGCGCGGCTTTCTCTCCGGCCTGGGGCCGACCGTTTTTTTCGACGCCCCGTGGATGCCGTTTTACATGGTGGTCATCTACCTGTTGCACCCTTCCCTTGGGCTGCTGGCAACCATCGGCGCCGTTGTTGTCGTGCTTTTGACCGTGGTCGCAGAAATTGCCGGCCGCGGCCCCGCAGCCAGAACTTCCGAAACACTGGTCGCGCAACGCATCCTTGCCGATGCAGGCCGCCGCAACGCGGAAGTCGTTCAGGCGATGGGTCTCTCCGCCAGGCTTGGCCGACGCTGGGGAGAAGTCAGCCATGCCTATCTCAAGAACCAGGAACGGCTCTCCGACATCGTGGGCGGAACTGGATCATTGTCGAAGACACTCAGGATGGCGTTGCAATCGAGTGTGCTCGGGCTGGGCGCATATCTGGTGATCGGGGGGGACGCTTCCCCGGGTGTGATCATCGCATCTTCCATATTGCTTGGCCGCTCTTTGGCGCCGGTCGACGCCGCGATCGCAAACTGGAGAGGATTTCTGGCCGCGCGCCGAAGCTATTCCGACTTGACTGCAGCGCTCGATGCTTTCGATAGCCAAAGCGCTCCCATGGAGCTTCCCAGCCCGCGGGGGCAGCTCTCCGTCGAGGAATTGACGATAGCCCCTCCAGGCGCACAACGGCCGACGGTTCTAAATGTAAGCTTTCGCCTGGCGAGCGGCGCTGGGATGGCGGTCGTCGGCCCTAGCGGTTCCGGGAAGACAACGCTGGTGCGTGCCCTGGTCGGAGTATGGAAGCCAATTCGGGGAACCGTTCGATTGGACGAGGCTGCTCTCGATCAGTGGAGTTCGGAACTGCTCGGTGCTCATATCGGCTATTTGCCGCAGGATGTCGAACTGTTCGATGGAACTGTTGCCGACAACATCTCGAGATTTGGTGGCCAGAGCGACCCAAAAGGCGTCATGGCAGCCGCTCGAGCGGCGGGTGTCGACAAGATGATCATGCGATTGCCTCAGGGGTTCCAAACACGAATCGGCGAAGGCGGGACGGCCCTGTCGGCCGGGCAGAGGCAGCTAGTCGGACTGGCCAGGGCACTTTATGGCGATCCGTTTCTTGTCGTGCTCGACGAACCGAATTCCAACTTGGATTCAGACGGCGATGTTGCGTTGGCGGGGGCGATCCTGGCGGTGCGTCAGCGTGGCGGTATCGTGATCGTCGTGGCGCATCGCCCCTCTGCGCTCGTCAATATTGACCAGGTATTGGTCATGTCGAACGGGATGGTCCACGCATTTGGCCCGCGAGAAGATGTTCTCTCGAATGTCGTCCGCCCCTTCCCCCAGCCGGCAGTGGTTCCGCTGCAAAAAAATGCCGGCAACGCTTGAGGTCTTATTCCGTGTCTGACGCGACGATTTCCTATGCTCGTGTCGACGACGCAAGTCGTTGGCTCGGAACGAGGCTGACCAAAGATCCGGATGGCATCCGTGCCAACCTGGTTCTGGGCGTGGCAACCACCGCCTTTCTGCTCGTTGGCGGAGGGACCTGGTTGGGATTAACCAAGATCGCCGGCGCTGTGATCGCGCCAGCGACCGTTGTGGTCGAAAGCAGTGTAAAGAAGGTCCAACATCGGACCGGCGGCACCATCGGCGGGATCTTCGCCCAGGATGGTGATCATGTGCGTGCCGGCGCCGTGTTGGTCAGGCTTGACGACACGCTCACACGCTCAAACCTGCAGATCGTCAGTGAAGATCTCGACCGGGTCACCATCCGTCTGGCCAGGCTCGAGGCAGAGCGGCAAGGGCTGCCGGAAATGCAGGTTCCACCCAGTCTGCGCGTGAGGATGAGCGACCCGCGGGTGGCTGCTCTTGTCAACGGAGAACGTGCCTTGTTTGAAAGCCGGGCTACGGCATTGGCTGGCCAAAAGGCGCAGTTGCAGAGCCGCTCGATGCAACTCAGACATCAGATTGACGGTCTCAAGGCTCAGCTTGCCGCGACGAATGACTCCCTGGATCTCCTTACCCACAGCCTTGCCGACGTCCAAGCTCTTTACTCCAAGAAATTGGTGTCCAAAGAGCGACTGAGCAATGTCAGCCTGGAAGAGGCTCGTTCTCGCGGTGAATCGGGGCGACTTGTTGCAGCAATCGCTGAGGTGCAAGCCCACATCAGTGAAACGGACTTGCAGGTGCTTCAGCTCGACGAGCAGATGCGCAGCGATGTGACAAGCGAGCTCCGCGAAAACGAAGCGAAGCGCACAGAACTCGAAGAGCGCAAGATAGTGGCGGACGACGAGCTCGCAAGGACAGATATTCGATCTCCCCAGACCGGGACGGTGCAAGAATCCTCTATCCACACCGTCGGAGGCGTAATTGGGCCGGGAGAGGTGCTCATGGTGGTTGTACCCGATACCGACAACCTTGTTGTGGATGCGCTCATTCCGCCGACCCGGATGGATGATGTCCAGCCCGGGCAGCGGGTATCAATCCGCTTTCCCTCTTTCGACGTCGGAACGACACCCGTCTGCGAGGGTTCGGTGAAGCGTATCTCCGCAGATTTGATCAAGGATCAGGAACGCCAGCTTTCCTATTTTTCGGCTCGCATCCACGTCGACAACCAGGCCACCTGCCTGAAGGGAGAGAAAATCCTAAAACCGGGCATGCCCGCCGAAGTTCACATAAGCACCAACGAGCGCAGCGTCTGGTCGTATTTGCTTAAGCCATTGACCGATCAGATTTCCCGGGCCTTCAAGCAATAGCAGGACCGCAAACGCGGCCCCCGCGGCTAACGCCCTACTGGCTTGCTGCACGTCCTAGATCGCTGCTGAACCTCACCTCGATCGTATCTCCCGGAAGCACTTCTGAATCTTCTTCGACGAGTTGTTTGCGCCATTCTTCACCAATCTTGCGCACGATGGTGATCTGGGTCTGAATCGCTTCTCCGCTTACCGGCAACGGCAGAGCGGACGCGCCAGCGGGCTGTAATTTCTGGCTAGTGGCGTGGAGCCTTGCGGTGGTGTCGGCAAGACGGACATCGGTATCCTTCAACTCGGTCAGCAAACCGATCCTTCGCAGGTTTTCATTGCGCTCGCGTTGCCTGAGATAATCCTCCTGCTGGCGTCGCGCCCGCATGAGCTCGACCGATGTCTGAAGCTGCCCATTGGAAGAGAGAAGCGCGGAGCGCCTGACGTCAGACAGCCTGGCGTTGGTCAGATTGCCCGCTTGAAACAATTTCGTCACGCGAGCCAGGTCATCCTCATCCGCCTTGACCCCGTCGCTCTCGACCTGCTGGCGCTTGGTCAGAACGTCGATCTGCGCCGCGGCATCCTTTGCGCCCTGATCAACGTAGCTTTGCTCCTGCTGGAAGTTATCGAGAGAGATCTTCAGCGCCTCTCCCTCGGCGTCGGCAATGGCCGAGCTGAAGGCGGCAGACAATGGTGACCCTTGGGGGGGCTTGGTATCGAAACTTGGCTGATCCTGCAGTTCGGCGCGAATGCGAGCACTGTGGTAATAGTCGCGGGTGTATTCCCCCCAAAGCGATTCATAGTCGCGCTGCAGATCAACCGGGTCGGGACCAGTCTGATTTACGCGTGAGCGCAAAAGGCTGAGACCGCCAGACACCGCAATCGCCTGTCTCACCGTCATGAGAGGCCGATATGCCTGCTGGCCGGGAGTGAGCACCTCGCCAGTCACGTAGATCGGACGATATTCCGCGACTATCGCGGTCACATCGCCAGGTTGGACAACGATCATCTGCTCTCGCCCATCGGGCAAACGCTGGTGAAATATCTTGGTAGGCAAGATCGTTTCCATGCGGGTCTGCAGTTCGGCAGGTGTCAGACCGCCGATTGATATCTTCCCGACTTGGGGAAGCGCGATCGTACCGTCCATCTGGATTACCGCACGTTGAGTTCGTTCCGGTATCGAAGAGATTCCTATTTCGACGATGTCGCCGGGAGAGAGATGGTAGGCTGGCCGTACGTCCGCCGCGGAGGCAGCATCAACCGCAGCCAGCACACCTATCGCTGCAAGAAGATTTCGGTTCATGAATGCCATCGGTGACATCTCCATTCAGTTCGACTTCGCCTCTTCCGACCAGTCGACGCGGGTGACGAAGTCATAAACAGGTCCGCCGGGCACACCCCAGTTGCTGGACCAGATTACCTGCGAGCCATCGGGCGACGGCGAGGCATGGGTCTCGCTGCGGTAGTCGAAATCAACGCTGCGCGTTTGCGCTATGCGCCGAACCTCTCCGCTGCCATCGAGGCGCAGCGCGATAACCTCTCGTGCATAGGGTGCCATTTCCGGACGGGCCGAAACCTCATTCGGGTCGCCGCCGTAGCTCAGGAACACCCAGCCAGGTTTGTTCAAAGCACGCAGAGAAGCATGCGAGGCCTCGCCGTATTTCATAAGCGCAGTTATTTTCCCGTCAGACAGCCGGCGTTTGATCACCTGATAGCTGTCCGGATAGGATTTGCTGATGCCGACGTAGATCTCGCTCCCATCGGCGTCGACCGTCATGTCGCCATGCCCCGGCCGATGATGCTCTGTCCACTGCTGGCCTGGAGCGCCGTCGATCGAAAAAATAAACGCCTGTTCGGTGCCGTCCGCCAGTGCCTGGATGCAGAGAATATTTTCGCCCAGAGGAGAGATCGAACAGTTCTCATTGACCCCAGCAAGCCGCCCAAGTGCGATATCGGCAAACTTGCTATGCTGCTTGAGATCGTACGCGAAGACGACCTCGGCACCGTCCGATCGAAGTGCACGCACTGCCAGGCGGTTACCGTCTCGGCTCGGGTTGCCTTTGCCTGGTCCGAAGTGCAGATCCCGATAGTCCTTTGAATCGAACAGCACATCCTCGTGATTGGTCCGCGGCGCCCAGGTCGATATTCGTCGGCCTCCAACGCAAATCATCAGATCCGCATTTTGGGGATGCCACTCACATTCGCCCGATCGATCGCGCTTCAGCAGCGGTAGGAATGTGTGTCCGTCGAAAAAGCACATCCCGTTGCAGCCGTTGGTTATAACGAGAAGGCTCTGGTCCGCATTCCAGGCTTGGGCGCTGGAATAACGGTGGCTGCAATAATCTTTTATACACGCGACCCCATTTCCAAGCGGCCCGGATTTTGTGATCCGGGTGAATGTTTCCCCAAACGCGGGATCGACCGTAGGACGCAGATAGTCCGGCAACTGCATCGCCGGCGTCGCAACAAAGTACGTTGACGTATTGCTCGCCTGGCTTGCGGCAGCATGCGGACCAAGGCACGCGATAGCGAAGATCATCGACAACGCTAGTCGGCGACGACAAGTCATGTCATGTAGCCCATTTCCCGGCGCACCCGCCCCTCGCTGAGACGCGCTTTCCACCATGATATGGTGCGCTCCAACCCATCTCGCAGATTGGTACGGGCTCGCCATCCGGTCTGCGTTTCGAATTGCGTCGAGTCTGCAAGCAGCGCGCGAACCTCGGAGTTCTGTGGGCGCAAGCGGCTTTCATCTCGATAGACAGGCTTCTTCGATCCGCTCAACTCGACCACCAGGTCCAGGACCTCCGCGATCGTCGCGGCACGCTGGCTTCCGGCATTGTAGGCATGGCCGAATTTGAGTTCCGCCACGCCTGCGGTCAGGAATGCCGCGGCCGTGTCTTCGACGAAGGTTAGATCGCGGATAGGGCTCGTATCCCCGACCATGATAGCCGAGCAGTTCTTGTCGAGGGCCTGCCTGATTATGGTCGGCACTATCGCCCTCTCGCTCTGGCGTGGGCCGTAGGTATTGAATGGGCGCAGAGTTACGACGGGAACATCAAAAGACCTGGCGTAGGCTTCGGCCATCATGTCGGCCCCGATCTTGGATGCCGAATATGGAGACTGGCCCTGCAGCGGATGAGATTCCTTGATAGGCATGGTCAGCGCCGTGCCGTAGACCTCGCTGGTCGAGGTGTGCACGACGCGTTCCGTGTCCCACTGACGCGCTGCCTCGAGAACATTCATCGTCCCCATGACATTGGTTTCTACGTATGACTGGGCAGCCGCGTACGAATATGGAATCGCGATGAGGGCAGCCAGATGAAAAACCACAGCTTGGCCGCGCATGATCCTGTTCAGGAACGCGCTGTCGCGCACGTCGCCACGCACGGATTTCAGGTGGCCTCGGATGTTGTCCGGCAAATCGTCAAGCCAGCCGTGACTGTCGAACGAATTGTAGAGCGCTAATGCTGTGACATCCGCGCCGTTGCGGACCAGCGCCTCGGTGAGATGCGATCCGATAAATCCATCGGCGCCCGTGACCAGTACCTTTTTGCCTTTGTAGTCCATGACCAATCGTCCCTCTTGTCATGTCCACTCTGACGGTGACACTCACCGGAGTGTCAGCCCGACTGCGCCTAAGTCGCGATCGGCGACTGCGGTACCCGGCCTAGAACGGCTAGAAAACCGCGGGCCATCCAGACGGCGTCAGCCGCCAAAGTTCGCTGCGGATAATAGGAAAGGTCGATCCTGGCCTTGGCGGGAAACAGGGTCTCGCGATAGTACAGCACCGGATCCGTGAACTTCGGATAGAAACTCGCTTCGTTGCGGAAGAGAACCTGGCTCGGACCGAGTAGGCCAGGCTTGTACTGCAAAACAGCCTCGGCGCCGCCGTGGAAACAATCGGCGAACGCCAGGCTCTCCGGTCGCGGCCCAATGATTGCCATGTCGCCTATGATCACATTCCATAGTTGCGGCAGTTCATCGAACTTTGTCGCGGCAAGCACGCGCCCTATCGTTGTCATGCGCTTGTCGTCGGCGACCGTCAGCGCGAGGCCGTGGGGATCGCATCGCACGTCGAACTTGCGGAACTTGTACATGCGAAAAGGCTGAGCCCCGGCGCCCAAGCGGGTTTGTGCAAACAAAACGGGCCTACCGCCCTCGGCCAGAAGGGCGATGGCGATCAGCAGCATCAGTGGCGCAAACAAGACCGCAGCAACGCTCGCAATAGCGATGTCGATCAAACGCCGCGCAGACCCATGGGCCGAGACTGCAACGAAGCGTCGGTGGAGGGATTGATCTGTCGCATTCATGCGGCCGTTCCCGCTTTAGTACAGCCGCTCACCGCAGTTGCCAGAGCCTCCACAACCGCTTCGACCACCGCTGAGGTCATCTGCGGGTGAAGTGGAATCGTCAATTCCCGCTGAGCAAAGTCTTCTGTTCGCGGCAATTGGGTCCCGGGAAAAAGCTCGCGGTACAACGTCATCCGGTGCACGGGCGGATAGTGGATCGTTGTTTGGATTCCCTGGTTGCGCAGTTCGTCGATAACGGCTTGCCTGTCGGCGTATCGCGGCAAAAGTATCGGCATGATGTGGTGCGCCGACCTCCGCGATTCACTGAATGGAACGGCTATTGCCGGGCAGTGTGTTGCAATGAGTCGCCGATAAAGGACGACGAGGATACGCCTTACTTCGTTCCATTCTTGCAAGTTTCCCAACTGGACAAGTCCGATTGCGGCCCGCATCTCGTCCATACGGTAATTGAACCCAAGCATGGTGACGTCATACTGCGGCGTGCGGCTGTTTAGCCGCTGGTGTGTGCCGGTGGTCATCCCGTGCCCGCGCGCTTGGCGAATCCTTTCGAGCAGTTCATGGTCTTGGGCGATTACGGCGCCACCCTCGGCGGTTGTCATGTTCTTGTTGCCGTAGAAGCTGAAGGCCGCGGCAACGCCGAAGGTCCCTACTTCTCTCAAGCCAGGAGCATGCGCCGCGTCTTCAATGATGTGCAGTCCCCGTACACGAGCGAACCTTTGCCATTGTTCTCGATTGGCCAGATACCCGGCGAAGTGAACGAGAATAATGGCCTTCGTTCGCGGCGTGCATCGGGCCTCGGCTTCCGCCAGCGACATCAACGGCAAGTCGGCTGATTCAATATCGACAAAGACGGGAGTTGCACCGACATAGAGCACTGAGTTCGCGGTTGCCACGAAAGTTAGCGACGGAACCAGCACCTCATCGCCCGGGCCAATGCCAAGTCCGTGCAAAATGAGATGAAGCGCCGCAGTACAGGAACTCACTGCAACGCAATCGTCCGCGCCATGCATGCGGGCAAACGACTCTTCAAACAATCGAACCTGCTCGCCCATGGTCAACCAGCTGCTATCAATGACCTTTGATAGAGCCGCCTTCTCCGGAACACCCAAAATCGGGGCACTGACCAAGAGCATGGTGACCTCACTCCCAAATCATCATTCGTGTTTGAGTTTCTCGCTGTTTGTCAGGCAGCCGCTGCCGCGACTTCGATCGAAGCCGACTGCTCTTCCCAGGAAATGGCTTGAGCATTCTGGAAATCGTCGACGCGGCCGATATCGAGCCAGAGTCCGTCATGCTTGTAGACATGGACGACCGTGCCTTGCTGCATCATCTGCAGCATCAAGTCGTCGAATCCGAATGGAATGCCGGAGGGAATAAAACTCAGAACATCCGGATTCATGCAGTAGATGCCCATGCTAACGAGATGAGAAAGCGTCGGCTTCTCGCGGAACATCTGCACTGCATCGTCGACTTCGTCGATGACGCCGAAATCCATCTTGATAAGACGGTTGGCGGTAGCGATGGTCACCGGATCCTTGTGCTTGCGGTGGGCAGCTGTGAATCGGCTGAGGCTAAGATCGGTGAGAACGTCGCCGTTCAGCACGATAAAGGGTTCGGTCAGTTCATCTCGGATGAGCGACAGTGGCCCGATGGTGCCCAGCGGCTCCATCTCCTGAGTGTACCGTATTTTCAGGTTCCATTGCGAACCATCACCGCACACGCTGCGGATGAGATGGCCGAGATACCCGGTCGTGATGTAGACCTCTTCAATGCCATTGCGTCGCAGCCACTTGAGAAGCAGCTCGAGCACGGGCCGGGCACCAATTGGCATCAGCGGCTTCGGCAACACCGACGTAAAGGGACGAAGTCGTGTTCCCATTCCACCGCATTGAATAACCGCTTTCATCCGATCCTCCATAGTTCATCGCCGCGTCAATGGTTGGTGCCTGGGTAGACGCGTTCAGACCTCTTTCGACCAGGGTGGGTCGGATAGAAAAGTCGCTACGTGTCCGTCCCGAGCATCTTATGGGGAACGGTATGTGAGCGTTCGAAGGATGTCGTCGTGCAATCGAATGGCACCAATCCATTGCCTCCGCAGGTTCAGCGACTAGGCCGGTCCGCCCCCGTCCGCCGCGAGGCACGATGGCGCCGAATATGCCGACCTGCATCTGCAAAATTGCTTAGCCACGAGATCTTCAAATCCCCCAGTGCGGACCTCACAATCCACCTGCTGGAATTTACGTCTCGCTACCGCTCAAACAGCTGATGCCACATGGAATTTTGGTAGTTGGCCATAGACACGCCTGATCGCGACATTAGCGTTCTGACAAAGGCAGAGACGGTGCGATTCTGGCCGATTGAACGGTCCTCGGAAAAAAGAAAGAGATTTTTCCGCCATAGAGGAATATATTAGCGGTACGGCGCGCATGTGATGCGGATTTCTGGGCGTTCGACGAGTGGTTGGCCACCGCCAAGGCCGTTCCCCGATTGATCGTTTAGCCGCATTAGGCGTTTCAGGGCCCGCTTTGTAGGGCCTGCGTTGGGGTGGAATGCAAATGTATCGAGTCGTCATTGCGGACGATCACGGTTTGTATCGTCGTGGGCTAAGTTTGGCGCTCAAGGCCGAGCTCCCGGAACTGGAGATATTCGAAGCTGGATGTTTTGATGCCGCTGCCAGTGTCCTGGCTGAGCGGGACATCCATCTTGCCATTCTGGATCTGAACATGCCGGGACTGTTCAACCAGCAAGTGCTCGGCGACTTTTTGTCAGCGTATCCGGACACCCGTTTTGCAATCGTTTCCGGGAATGATTCACGAGCGGAAATATTGAAAGCCCTATCGATCGGACTGCACGGCTATATCGTGAAATCTCAGACGGACCAGGAAGTGGTGTCGGCAGTGCGCGAGATTCTGGCAGGCCGCATCTATGTTCCGGCGCTGTTGTCCCGGCCTTCCGGGGGTCCCGGGTCACACGCACCCCAATCGGCAAGGGCATGGACCCAACGGCGGATGGGAGCGGCCAGCCTTAGTAAGTTGACTTCAAGGCAACGTGACGTGCTCAAGCTGATGGCGGAAGGCTTCTCAAACAAGGAGATAGCTCGCGATTTGGACATTTCCGAAGCAACGACAAAAATCCACGCCGCTGCGGTAATGCGTGAGCTGGGAGTACGCAACCGCACCGAGGCAGCCGTCGCGCTACAAAACTGGCGTTCGAAATATACTGACTAGGGCGCGATTTCACGTCGAGACAACCGCAGCGAATATCGTAGACCGCCTTCAAATATTTCCAGCTTCGAGGCATGGCCGATAAGCGGCGCGGTATTGACGCCCAATATCATCGAACCAATGCCATGGCCGATGTTCTTGGCTTTCCTGCGTCTTCCCGATTCTATCCAATCGAAGACGACGTCATCGCTTTCTCCGCTATCAGCCCATCCAACCTCAAGGCGCCCTCGGGAACCGCCAAGCGCGCCGTGTTTGACGGAGTTCGTCGTAAGCTCGTGAACAACCATTGCGAAGGTTTCGGCAGCGCCGCTTGACATCATGACGTCAGGGCCATGGATCTTTATCTTTCGCGTCTCCGTGTATGGCAACAGTTCCTGGACCACGAGGTCCCGGAGCAATACCGAACTGGCGGTGCGGCCGGAGATCATCATATGCGTGACCTCAAGCGCTCGTATCCGATCGATTAGGTCCTCCTTGAACTTCATGACGTTGTTTTCCGGAGCACTAACCATTTTGACCAGCGCTATCACGACCGCGAAAAGATTGCTGAATCGATGGCGCTGTTCGATCAAAATACGGTCCCGTCTCCTGACCGTGGCGCGCAAAAGCGTGGTCTGCCGACGTTCAGTCAGGTCAGCTGCTATCCCGATCAGCAGCTGCTGATCGTGATACCGCTCCTCCCGTCCGCGCAGAGCGACCCAACGAACAGGTCCATCCGATCGTCGCACCCTAATCTCGACGTCGTAATTCGTGGTCGCGCCGGATTCTTTGGGAAGTGCAAGCTTTGGCCAGTCGGCGGAATAGACGACGGCAGCTAGCTCGTCTATCGGCCGGCTGGTGGCGCGCGGCAGGCCTAAGATTTCCCAAAATTTATCGGAACCCGTGACAACGCCGCTTTTGAGGTCGACTTGCCAGGTTCCCAACCGCCCCGCCGAAAGCGCCAGATCAAGCCGTTCCTTCTGAACCCGGATCGCTTCGCGCGCCGTCCGTCGTTCCGAGATGTCATCGACAACGATGATCGCGCTCTCTGAAAGGAGGCCGTCGGAACGGTACGACGATAGGTTCAGGCGAGCCCAGAATGTGGAACCGTCCTTCTTCTTCAATCGGACTTCCATATCGAATGGCATCGCGGACTTGCCTTGATCGGCAAGCGCTTCAACAACGCTGTCGCGATCATCGGGATGAACAAGTTGCGCAAGCGGAAATTGAGCAAGGTCGGCTTCGGTATATCCCGTCAGTTCACTAAGACGTTTGTTGGATTGCAGAAGCTCGCCTCTTTCATTCGTGTTCGCAAAGCCCAGGGCCGCACGCTCGAACACCGAACGGAAGCGGCTTTCGGTTGCCTCGACGGCGGCCAATCGAATTTCGGCGACCTCCAGGGCCTCGCTAAGGTCCTGCCGCAAGCGGTGGAACATGAAGGCGATCATAAAGCCGGAAACCAGGAGAAAGATTGCTCGCGGCCAGTCCTCTGCGGGAATTGAACCGCGCAGAAGTCGTTCGGCCCCGAGGCTGGCGGCGACTGTCACGACGGTCGCAATGATTGCTCCGCAACGCCCAACAAGATATGCAGCGACAATTATAGCTGGAATAGATGATATGAAGGTTGCTTCAGTTTCCGTATGAATTAAGTTTGTTATTACGAATATTAGTGTGACAACTAGCACCAACATGGAAGCCATGTGAGCTAGCGAGATGCCCTTCAAGGCCGAAACCAATCTACGCAGATGCAGCCCCATATCCCGCAGACTACAACTTTCGGATTAGTCCGTCGAGCCTAGAACTCCGCCGCCTGATCTAATACCACAGCCGGATTGCGGCCCTCAAATCCAAGCTTACTATCATTTACGAAGAGCGTCCGGTTCGCTGGACTCATTGTAAGAGTGCATGAAGAAGCCGCTGCAAACCTCTGGGATCAAAGGTTTTTGGCAGAGGCATCTGTTTTGAGAGTCAAGCGTAACGATTGGAGATCTTAGCGGTTTTCGGCCAACAGGGGTGGGAAGGCAATGTCTTTCATCGATAGGCACAACGACACCGTTGCGAATAAGCGTCATATTGAATTGAGCACTGCTTACGGCAGTGTTGCTCGCCTGGCACGCTACACGTCGGACAGGCAGGGTACAGCATGCGCGTCAAAGCGCCGGAGCCTGGAATCCGTCACCGGCATGCTGGACCGGATTGGCTGTGGCTTCCTGGTCCTCAATCGCGAGAAAAAGGTGGTGGAGTGGAACACTGCCGCTCAAAGCACCTTTGAACGACAGGGTGAGACGGCCGGCACGGCTCCGGAGCTTACGGCTGCGCTGAGGCGGCTGGTCGCGAACGTTCCAACCAACTTCCTGCCAGGTTCGTTGTCGTGGGTGGTGATCCGCACCACTGACGATCGGCCGGTGATACTCAATGAGGGCGGGGTGATTGCGCCCGACGGAACGAGTATCGTAGCATTGTTGGACCGGGAGACCCGGTCCTCTGCTAATCCTCAGACATTGCAAAAGATGTTCGGCCTCACGAGCGCTGAAACTCAGCTTGCCATGAGGTTAGCTCAAGGGGACGCACCATTGGAAATCGCCCGCAGCTGGCATCTGAGCCGCACCACGATCCGATCCCAGCTTGCCTCGCTGTTTGCCAAAACTGAAACCAAGCGCCAGGGTGAACTGGTAGCTCTGCTCGGACGAATTTCCGTATTGCCGTGATAATGCCGCCTCGAACCGCGAGGCGGCGCGTGTCCGGTATGTTGGTTTGGCATTGCGTCTGTGCGAGCGCATTCCTGCCTGATCCAGATAGCCGACGATCTCGATGCAAAATATTCGAAGCGGGGCAATTCGTCATGGCCGGACATAATTCCAAGACCACGGGCATGCTTGACGCACAACCTGACAAATCCCGTTCAACAGGAACGATATCCGGTCGATCCAGTCCGGACATGGCGGTTATGCAGCTGGCACGAAAAGGTCCTGTTGTAGTCACCGGCGCCGCAGGCTTTATCGGGTTTCATGTGGCGTCGCGGCTTTTGCGTCACGGTGCGCGGGTCATAGGCGTGGATAATTTCACGCCCTACTACGATCTAAAGCTCAAGGAAGCGCGTTTTGCGCATCTCTGCGCCGAGCTAGGTTTCACTCCGATGCGTATGGATCTGGCGGATCGATTGTTGGTGCAAGCTTTGTTCTCCGACTTTCAACCATCGTATGTCGTCCACCTGGCTGCCCAGGCGGGCGTGCGTTACTCTCTTGTCGACCCGCATGCCTATGTTCATTCCAACATCGTGGCGTTTCTCAATGTTCTTGAGGGTTGTCGGCACTTCGACATCAAGCATCTGGTCTACGCTTCATCCAGTTCGGTTTACGGCGCCAACCAAACCATACCTTTTTCCGAACATGGCGGCGCTAACCATCCAATAAGCTTCTATGCCGCCACCAAGCGCTCGAATGAAGCCATGGCGCATTCGTACAGTCATCTATTTGGCTTGCCGGTCACAGGGTTGCGGTTCTTCACCGTCTACGGTCCATGGGGCAGGCCCGACATGGCTGTCTACGCGTTTACCCGCGCCATCGCCGAAGGACGCGTGATCGAGGTGTCCAATGCCGGCCGTGTCTGGCGAGATTTTACCTACATCGACGATATCGTCGAAGGGGTGGTTCGAATACTCGCAACGCCACCGTGTGCGGACCGGAATTGGGACGGTCGCGCAGCTGATCCAGCTACCAGCTCAGCCCCATATCGCCTGTACAACATTGGCAATGACCAGCCAGAAGAGATCAATAGGCTAATCGCGATTATAGAGACAGCCGTAGGTCGCAGAGCTCTCAGGAGGGATGTGCCTTTGCCTCCAGGTGATGTTCTCGAGACACGCGCCGATGTAGGCGATCTTCGCCGGGCCGTAGACTTCGCGCCGGCGACCACGCTCCAGGATGGCGTTGCCCGTTTCGTCGAATGGTATCGACACTTTCATGGAAGCGCGACGGCCTCCGAAGCGGAGCAACAAACGCTCGTGTCAGCGTAGACTGCCGGCAGTTCGCGCTGCTCACTCAGACTCGCGCGGTCAGCTCACTGGCGTCGCCTGAAGGTGCGGCTCCGTCGGCGATCTCTCTCAACGCGCTCGGCTCGCTGATCGGCAAGAACGAGGCATTCTCTGCGTCTTTTTCGTTTGGCGCTTCATCGAGACGCCGATACGCAAGCCCGCCTATCCGTACGCACCTTGATGCCTGCATTAGAATGGATCACATCGCGCCAGCCGGGGTCTGTCGCGCCTCGACCGATGACCGTGGGTGCAACAAAGGTTATGAAAGCTTAAGTTGACGGGTATCCCGGTCACCAATCCCAGAGCATCAAGTCAGCGCAAGAACCAAGTCCGCTGGGTGCTTTCGACCGTGCGGCTGTTAAAGGACGTAATCGCGTAGATCAGTCCGGGCGTGATCTTCAGTCGCTTGCGAATATAAATCGCCATGGCGACGTTCCATACGACCAGGGCAAGCGCGAGCCCTATTGCTGCGCCCAGCGGACCGTAGATCTCTACTCCGATAGCACAGCCGACGACACCAAAAGCTGCCCCGAGGATCATCGTCACAGCGGCCGCCCATTCGTTTCCGGTCATGGTCAAGAGATTGAGCTGCGGTCCGCACAGGGCCACGAATACGTAGCCGAGCATCAGCACCCGCGCGATCGGTGCTCCAGTTCCGAAATCCTCACCGAACCAGCTTAAAAGCGGCCGAACAATCAAGAGCAATGGGATTGCCATTGCTATTGCGGCACCGGAAGAAAGCAGGGCAGCTCGTGAAAACAGCTCTTGTAAACCTCTTCGGTCGTTTTTTGCGTAAAGCGTAGCTGCCGTCGGCGAAAACATTGTAGAGACGGCCACCAACGAGAGACCAACAAGCAACGCGACATTGAGCCCCAGGGCGAAAATGCCTGCGTCGCGTATGTGGCCGGTCCAGCCGAGCACCATTACCCCCGCTCTGTTGATGAAGACGTCAAGACCCGCCATCAGCATGATAGGGGGGACCGCCGACCACCAATCCTTGGACGCATCGGCAGGTTCGGCATGTCGTAAACCCGGCGGCTGAAATCTTGCTAACAGGACAAAGACGAATGCGACTGTTACGGCCGAACTCGTCAGCACCGCTTGCATGACCAATGGTGCATTCAGAGTCCACGAACCGGACAAGGCGGCGGCACTTAACAATGTGAGCAGCAGTCCATCACGCACAATGCGTTCTGGCAGAAGGGCAGAAACACCGCCGCCGAAGGCACGGATGAGAGCCGCGCCCAAGGCTGAAGTCGTGACCAGCGGAACGGCGGCCATACCCAAGAGCTGGCTGATCTCAAGTTCCCTGTTGTGTGAGGACGAAGACAGAAAGATGTAGGTCGCCCCTGCCAAGCCGAATAGAGACGCCACTGCCAACGAGCGTTGAAAGGCAAATCTGATTATGCCGTGGGCCAGGTCCAGGCGCCCCTGGGCCCTGTAGGCAGATACAAAGCGCAACAACGATACGTTGAAGCCAAGGGTCGCGAGATATGCGAGCACCGATGTGGTTGAAAGGACGTAGGAGTAGATACCATAGCTGGTAGAGCCTACGATACGAGCAATCAGCAATTGCGCCAGGCTGGTTAGACCCGCCCCAGCCACATAGATCATGAGTGCAAAAACAGTGGCATAGCCCAGGCTACGGTTTATTTCTTCCTTCCCGAGCGTTACCGCGTCGTTTCCAGCAGCGGAATTTAGCGGGTTCTGTATTGTGATGGTATCCACGCCGTCATCAAGGTAGGCATTGTCTACCGTCAGCGGTTGCGATGAGTGGACAACTTGATGTCGGTACATGGGAGTGACCTGATCGCGGGCCATCTTGAAGGCAATCTTGCGGCTGACGAGCTCGACGCTTTTCGACAACGATCGGTCGTCGAGAGTTTCAACGGAAATTGTTTTCCTGTC
Organism: Mesorhizobium sp. B2-7-2; assembly: GCF_006440775.1. Lineage (GTDB taxonomy): Bacteria > Pseudomonadota > Alphaproteobacteria > Rhizobiales > Rhizobiaceae > Mesorhizobium. Next base: position 64,900 of record NZ_VFTZ01000027.1, read on the forward strand.
GGTTGCCACAAGGATGTCATTGATATTTTGAAACACTCCGAAAGCCCGCATGCTCGCTTCGAAATCCGCATCGAGAATGCGTTCGGCCGGAGCCGCCTGCATCATCCGCTCCCGCAACCGCGCCTCGGCTGCTGCACGAGGCAATACCACTCGCAAGGTAAAATCCGCGGTAGGAGTGACCTTTAGCGCTCTTGCAATCGCAACGTTGTCGACGCACCCGTGAAAAATCGACAGTGAAGCAACAGCTTGCACGTACCCCTGGTCGAATATTGTGATCTCTCTGCACTGTCGCGCTTGGTCCCAACGATTGGAAAGGTTTATGATTTTTTGCCAGACCCGAGCTCGCCAAATAAATTTCCTTGGCTCAATCGCCTTTAGCATCGACGACGAGATCGACAGATATTTTATCAAATCCGACGTGTATATAAACAGTTTTGCAGTTGAAAATATTGCCAATAATACTCTATAAATAAACGTAAATATCCCGAGATCTAC
>NZ_VFTZ01000028.1 GCF_006440775.1 Mesorhizobium sp. B2-7-2
TACATGACCGCTCCAGACTTACGCCGCTGCCGCCATTTTGCCTCTTGCCCAAAAGGGGCCGTCCATACATGACGAACTGACTGACGCTTCGGCCAATCTCGAAACTGGGCGACTTTGCAAAACGCAAGCGTTTTGCTTTATACTTGAACTTCCTCCCCGCGCTGTCCGCGCAACCTCCCGTCGGAGACATTTCATGCATAAACGCCGCCTCGGTCGGACCGATCTCCTTGTTTCGCAAATCTGTCTCGGTTCGATGACCTGGGGTCAGCAGAACACCGAGGCCGAAGGCCACGCGCAGATGGATCTGGCGTTCTCGCGCGGGGTGAATTTCATCGACACGGCCGAGCTTTACCCGATCCCGCCCAAGGCGGAGACGCAAGGGCGAACCGAGAGGATCATCGGCAGCTGGATGAAGGCCAACCGCAACCGCGACAAGATCATCCTTGCCTCGAAGGTGGTCGGCCGCACGGCCAATACGTGGTTCCGCGGCGATCGTCCGTCGAAGCTGGTCCGCGCCGACATCTTCGACGCGGTCGAGAAATCGCTGGCCAAGCTCGGCACCGACTATATCGACCTCTACCAGATCCACTGGCCGGACCGGGACATTCCGTGGGGTTCGAATCCGACGCGGATCGGAGCGGTGGCGCGCCGGGCCGATGCCGCAGCCGCGCCCGCAGACGAGACACCGGTTGCCGAGACGCTCGCCGTCTTCGATGAGCTGGTGAAAGCCGGCAAGATCCGCCATCTCGGCCTCTCGAACGAAAGCTCCTGGGGCGTCATGCGTTTTGTGTTCGAAGCAGAGAAGGGCGCCGGTCCGCGCGTTGCCTCGTTGCAGAACGCCTATAATCTCGTCAACCGCACCTTCGAGGTGAACCTTGCCGAAGTCTGCGAGCGCGAGGAGATCGCGTTTCTTCCCTATTCGCCGCTGGCGCAGGGTTATCTCACCGGAAAATACGATCATGGGGCGCGACCGCTGGGCTCGCGCTCGCAGCTCTTCAACCGCGGTCAGCGCTACGAGACGCCGAACGCGGCGGAGGTGCTGCTTCAATACAATGAACTGGCGCGTTCCTTCGGCATGGAGCCGGCGCTTTTCGCCAACGCCTATGTGGCGAGTCGGCCCTTTGTGACGGCGAACATCGTCGGTGCCACCAGCGTTGCGCAGCTCGAGACGGCGCTGTCCTCGGTCGACGTCACCTGGACGGACGAGATGCAGAAGGCGGTCGACGCCATCCACCAGCGTGTCGGCAATCCGTGTCCTTGAGCGGGAATCGTTTAGAAAACAAAGAGGTGGAGACGATGGCAGACTTTCCGATCGAGGACGTGCGCGGCAGATTTCCGGCGCTTTCTCTGACTGACGAAGGCCATCGCCGCATCTATCTAGACAATCCCGCCGGCACGCAGGTGCCGCGAGCGGTGGCCGACGCAGTCGCCCGCTGCCTGCTGACGACCAATGCCAATCTGGGCGGTTTTTTTGAGACTACGGTCGCCGCCCAAAAAGTGGTCGACGCTGCGCATGCCGCGATGGCTGATTTCCTGAACGCCGCAAGCGTCGAGGAGATCGTCATCGGCGCCAATATGACGACGCTGACCTACCACATGTCGCGCACCCTCGGCCGCACGATGCAGCCAGGCGACGAGATCATCGTCACGCGCATGGACCACGAGGGCAATGTCTCGCCCTGGCTGCAGCTTGCCGAGGATCTCGGCCTGGTCGTGCGCTTCCTGCCGTTCGACGAGCGGAGCTGGCAGGTGGAGGAGGCGGCGCTCAAGGGACTGCTTTCGGAAAAGACGCGGCTTGTCGCGCTGAACTATGCCTCCAATCTCACCGGCTCGATCAACCGGGTGAAGGCGCTGACGGCGGCAGCTAAACAGGCCGGCGCGCTGGTTTATGTCGATGCCGTGCAATTCGCGCCGCACGGGCTGGTCGACGTGCAGGCGCTCGGCTGCGATTTCCTGATCTGCTCGGCCTATAAATTCTTCGGGCCGCATATGGGCATCTTATGGGGCCGCCGCGACGTCATCGACGCGCTCCAGCCTTACAAATGCCGCTGCTCGTCGAACGTCCTGCCCGAGCGGTTCGAGCTTGGCACGCCGCAGATCGAGCTGATGGCCGGGTTGACGGCGGCAATCGACTATTTCGCCGATCTCGGCGCTGCCGCCGGCGAGAGCGGGTCGCGCCGGCAGCGGATCGCCAAGGCGTTCGAGGTCTCGATCGCTTACGAGAACGCGCTGGCCCGAGAATTGATCGAGGGCCTGTCCGACATCGAGGGCCTGGTGATCCACGGCATCACCGATCCGGAACGCCTCGCCGAGCGGGTGCCGACCGTTTCCTTCACCGTCGAAGGCATCGCGCCGGAAACGATCGTGCGGCAGATGAATGCCGAGAACATCTTCGTCTGGTCAGGCCACAATTATGCGTGGGAGGTCGTCCACCAGCTCGGATTACCCGCCGAGCAGGGCGTCGTGCGCATCGGCATCGCGCATTACAACACGGCCGCCGAGATCGACGAGACGCTGGAGAGCGTGCATCGCGTGATCGCGATGCTGCGGCAGCAGCGTTCGTAGTCCTTTAGTTTTACGCAATTCCGGACGGAAAACCGCTACACACTTTCCTGGAATTGCTTCTAACCCTGCTTGCCGCCGAAGCCGGTGAGGAATGCGGTGAGGTTGTCGCCGAGCGCATCGCAGAGATAGCCGCCTTCCTGGACAATGACCGTCGGCAGGCCGAGCCCGGCTATCGCTTCGCCGATGCGCGAGAAGCCAGGCGTCGTCACCGACAGGCCGCCGAACGGATCGCCCTCGAAAGCGTCGAGGCCGAGCGCCACGACCAGCGCTTCCGGCGCGAAGGCGCGGATGCGCTGGAAGGCCGTCGCCAACGCTCCGAGAAAGGCCGCGTCGCCGGACTTGCGCGGCAGCGGCAAGTTGAGATTGTAGCCGAGGCCGGGACCTTCGCCGCGCTCGTCTGCATATCCCCAAAAGAACGGGTAGAAGCGCACCGGATCGGCGTGCAGCGAGACGGTCAGCACGTCGGGGCGGGCATAGAAGATCCCTTGCGTGCCGTTGCCGTGGTGGAGGTCGACATCGAGGATGGCGACGCGGGCGGCGTTCTTGCGCAGCACCTGCGCTGCGACGGCAGAATTGTTGATGAAGCAGAAGCCGCCGGCGACATCGGCGAAGGCATGATGGCCGGGCGGGCGGCAGAGCGCATAGGCTGAAGGCGCGCCGGCCATCACCGCTTCGGCAGCTTCCACCGCGCTCCAGGCGCTCCACAGCGCGCTGTTCCAGGTCTCGGCCGAAATAGGGCAGGCGGTGTCGGCCATGTGGTAGCCGGCCTGGCCGACAGCAGAGGCTGGATAAGAGCCGTTGCGGGCGATCGGGTGGATGTTCGGGATGACTTCCGCCGAGGCGCCTTCGATGCGCTGCCAGCGCGCAAAAATGTGCTCGAGGAAGTCGAGATATTCAGGCGTGTGCACCGCGGCGATCGGGCCAAGCCCATGATTGCCTGGACGTTCGATCGTCAAGCCGGTTGATCTTGCGCCGGCTAACAACCGTTCGATCCGCTCCGGCTTTTCCGGGTTGGGCTGCGGTGCCCCGCTGGAGAGGAAAGCCTTGGGATGATGGCGTTTCTGCTCCTCGGCATAGAAGGCTTTCATCGTCATTCCTCCCGCGTATCGGCAAAGGCGAAAAAGGCATCGCCGACGATTTTCTGCACCTGCTCGTAGCTCGACCGGCCGATGCCCAGTCTTTCGTAGAAAGCCTTGGCCGTCTCATTGTCGGTGTCGACGGACAGCCTCAGATAGCCACCGCCCGCCGCGCGGCACTCCTTCGCCACGCGTCTAAGCAGTTTTTCGCCGATGCGGCGGCCGCGGAAGCGATCCTCGACATAAAGGTCCTGCACATAGACGCCGGGACGGCCCATCCAGGTCGAGAAGATCGGAAAATGCAGGCAAAGCCCGGCGAACTCGCCGTCGATCTCGGCGATCAGGGTCGAGAAAGCGGGATTGGCGCCGAAGCCGTAGCGGCGCAGATCCTCGGGCGTCGAGGTGATTTCCTGATGCGCGCCGATATGGGTGCCGAGGCGCAGCAGGGCGGCATGGATGATTTCGACATCGTTGATGGTGCCAGGGCGGAGGGTGACGGCTTGCGAGGGATTGCTCACTGTGAGCGTGGCGCCCAGGCGCCCCCCTCTGGCCTGCCGGCCATCTCCCCCTCAAGGGGGGAGATCAGCAGCTTCGGCGCTGCCGCCGATTCTGCAACGCTGAAAATTGGCGAAATCGAAAAACACAGCTGATCTCCCCCCTTGAGGGGGAGATGGCCGGCAGGCCAGAGGGGGGTGCGAAGGATCGCAAGCATCTCAGATTGGCTTTGCCTCAAAACGCCACTATCCCTCCACCGGCAGATCGAGTTCCTCCGCCAGAGCCGCCAGCGAATCTCCGATGATGGAAATCATCTCGCCGATCTGGTTTCTGGTGATGATCATCGGCGGCGCCACCATGAAATTGTCGCCGTCGACGCCGCCCTTGACCTTGCGGCCGTAGATGATCAGGCCGCGCGCATAGGCGTGGTCGAGCAGGCGCTGCGTCGCCTTGCTGGCCGGGTCGATGGGCTTCAAAGTCTCGGGATCGGCGACCATTTCGGCGCCGGTGAGCAGACCCTTGCCGCGCACGTCGGCGATGAATGGGAAGCGCTTTTGCAAGCCTTTCAACTCTGCCATCAGCACGTCACCCATGGCAGCGGCGTTGGCGATGAGATCGAGCCGGTCCATCTCGCCGAGCACGGCGAGGCCGGCGGCGCAGGCGAGCGGATTGCCGGCATAGGTGTGGCCATGCTGGAAACCGCCGGAGGCCAGCAGCGGCTCGACCAGGCGCATCGGCGCGGCGAGGGCGCCGAGTGGCGCGTAACCCGAGCCCAGCCCCTTCGAGAGGGCGACGATGTCGGGCCTGCAGTTCCAGTGATCGCCGCCGAGGAACTTGCCTGTCCTGCCGGCGCCGCTCATCACTTCGTCATGAATCAGAAGAATGCCGTAGCGGTCGCAGATTTCGCGGATGCGCGGATAGTAGCTGTCGGGCGCGACAAGGGCTGCGGTCGCAGCACCGCCGACCGGCTCCATGATGAAGGCCAAAACGCTTTCAGGGCCTTCTGCGACAATCTTTTCCTCCAGCATGTCGGCATAGCGGATGCCGCGCTGTTCCATCGAAAGGTTGTCGCGGTCGCGCCAGGCGGTCGGCGCGGGCACCGTCGGCATCACCCGCATCATCGGCGTGAAGGTCTCGGCGAGCGCATCGTCGCCGGTGACGGAAAGCGAGCCCAGCGTGCCGCCATGATAGGAGGGGAAGCGGGCGATCACCTTCCAGCGCTTCGGCTGGCCGGTGGCGACCGCCCATTGGCGGGCAAGCTTGATGCAGGATTCGGTCGCTTCGGAACCACCGGAAACAAAGAAGATGCGGTCCATGCCTTCGGGCAGCTTGCCGGCCAGCGCGCGCGCCAGCTCTTCGGCGGGCTCGTTCTCGAAATGCAGCCGGTAGGCAAAAGTGGTCCTGTCCATCTGCCGCTTCATGGCGTCGAGTACGTTGCGGTTGGAGTGGCCGATATTAGCGACCATCGGCCCGCTCGAGCCGTCGATGAAGCGGCGACCGTCCTTCGTCCACAAATAGATGCCCTCGGCGCGGTCGACGACCGGCCGGCGCAGGCTGGACAAATAGAACAGGTGCGACGGCGGCCGCGCATCGGCCTCTGCTGCGGGCTGGACTTCCGGTTTCGACATGTCAGGACTTTCCGAGATAGCGGTCGAGAACATTTTTGGTCACGCGTTCGACCATCGCGTCCTGCCTTAGCAGGCCGGCGACCCATTCGCAGCTTCCGGCGTGGAAGACCTCGCCCTTGCCGCGCGGGAAATTGACGATCATGCCGTTGCCGCGCTTGACCTTGTCGAGATTGGCGTCGTTCGCCTCGCCTAACAAGGTCTCGGCGGTGAAGCGTCCGTCCTCGTCGGCGAGGAACTGGTCTTCGATCGGGACGTCGGCGCTTTCCTCGACCTGGCTCGCCATGCCGACGGCCAACACCTGCAAGCCGTCCGGCGCGCCGCTGGTCGCGGTCGGGTAGGGCAGGCCGCCGCGGATCTCGAAATCCAATCCGTCGACCTCATAGCCATAGACATGGCTGTCGGCGCCGAGCAGGTCGCCATAATAGATGCCGGTGCCAGCGAAGGCCCAGTGCTCGGGCCGGTAGACCGGGAAGCCGCGCACGCCGCGCGGCGCGCAGCCGCCCCAGCCGGCATAGACGCCTCGCGTCGCATTGAGGCCGAAGGTGGCGCTGCCTGGACGGCCGATCTCAGGCGCTTCCCAGGAATTGGTGGCGCGGGTGACGTCGCCGCCGCGATAGGCGGGATCTTCCGCGCGTGCCTTGTATTTGTAGCAGACCTGACGGCGGCCTTCGTCCTCCAGCCTCGTCTGCCACATGAAATTGCCGGCGAAGCGTGCCGCATGTCCGCCGCGCTCGACATAGGTGTCGACGGCGTCGCGCATCTCCCAGGTCCAGTACTCGTCGTGGCCGACGAAGACGACACAGTCATAGCCGTCGAGGATTTCGGGCGAGAAATGCAATTCGTGCTGGCTGGCGAGATCGACCTGATAGCCGGCGCGTTCGGCGAAGCGGAAGAAATGGCTGTCATAGCTCGCCCAGCCTGAAGAGGCGTATTTCTTCGAATGCCCGGTGGCGAAAGCCCATTCCATGTGCGGGTAACGCGGCACGGTCTTCGGCGGCACCGCGACTTCCAGCGGTACGCGCGGCGCATCCTTGGGCAGCACCACGAAGCCGCGGCACCAGGGGCGCTCAATCGACACTGTCGTCGCGTACTGGTCGCGGTTCGGGCCGGTGATGCCCTGATAGTGGTTCGAGCCGCCCCACGTGTTGTAAGCGAGCCAGGTGCCGGTAGCGGCGACCTGCAGCAGGCGGCCGGCTTTTCGGCCGGGCAGGGATGTGACGATGAAGAGATGGTGGCTATGGGTCGGCGTGCCGTCGCGGCCTTCGGCCGACAGCGTCACGCGATAGGCGCCGGATGGCCAGTCGTCTCCGACGCGGAATTCGAACGAGGCCTCCCAGCCGCAGCCTTCGACCGAGCATTGGTCGGGCGTATCCTGCCAGCGCGCCGACAGGCCCGCGCCCTCGAAGACTTTTATTTCGCCGTCGCCGTCGCGGATGACGGCAAGGCTGAATTGCGGCACCGACGCGCTGACGAAGAGCGTTACCGTCTCGCCCGGACGATAGGAAAACCGGTCGCTGTAGCCCCAGATCTCGCCGCTGGAACCATCCATGCCCGGCCATTCAAAGTAATGGCCGCGCACCGCCTCGCGGCGCTGCTCGGGCGTCAGCCCGAAATCGGGGAATTCGGTGGGCAGTTGCGTCAAGGAACACCTGAGATCACGAGGCCGTCATTGAGACCATTGGCCGGCCAAGCGTCAAATGGAAAGCATCGGGCCAGGGGCGCTTGGCGATGTCCGGCAAACGAGTTACTTCATCCTCGGGTCTACCGATATTCAGGTGAGACCGGCCTGCGAATGGCAGTTCCCTGCGCTTCCGGTGCTCACGTACTTTAAGTACGCTCCGCTCCGGTTCTCGGGAACCGCCTTTCTCGGCTCGGCCTGACCTGAATCTCGACAGACCCTGGCGCAAGATTTCCCACAGGGAGCCGACATGCTGCGTGTGCAAAAGGTCAAGGTCGACGACATCTACGTGCCGACGGCACGCCGCAAGACGCTGCATCCCGAAACGGTGCGCCGTCTCGCCGAGGATATTCTCGAAAACGGCATGAAGACGCCGATACAGGTGCGGCACGACGGCAAGCGCCACATCCTGGTCGAGGGGTTGCATAGGCTCGAAGCCGCGAAATGGCTCGGTGAGACCACGATCGACGCCTATCTCGTGCAGGCCAAGCGCCACTGATTTATCGTTCGCGTCGGGCCCATCAGCGTTAGCGATCGCCTTCCATCAATGCTTTTTGATTGACGCTGCCGTACGGGCGGTTAGAGCGTCCCGACATTCCGCGAACGGGATCCTTTACCATGACCAAGTATGAGGGCGGATGCCTTTGCGGCGCGGTGCGCTACAGGGCCGAGGCCGAGCCGATCAACGAACGCGTCTGCCATTGCCGCATCTGCCAGAGAGCGATCGGCGCCGCCTTCAATGCGCGAGTTCTGTTTCGCATCGACGACGTGACCATCGAAGGACCGGTGGCGACGATCAATTCCACGCCAGACCTCAAGCGCGGCTTCTGTCCTGTTTGCGGCACGACTTTGTTCTCACGCCGCGATTCCAGGGGCATTCTCGGCGTCACCTCCGGATCGCTCGACGACCCGTCGCTGTTCAAGCCCGACATGCATTTCTGGACCGCCTCGAAGCAGCCCTGGGTGGTGCTTGACGATGGCCTGCCGCAATATGAAGGCGCGCCGCCGGCGTAGGATTTTTCCTTCCCCTTGTGGGAGAAGGTGGATCGGCGCGTAGCGCCGAGACGGAAGATGGGTGTTCCAGCGGAGTGAGACGTTGGCTTTCCCTGGAGCACCCCTCATCCGGCCGCTTCGCGGCCACCTTCTCCCACAAGGGGAGAAGGAAAAACTGCACAAAAATTTCATCTTCGATTCACGAGATAGCCGGCAAAGCGTCATTGGCGGGCCATCATTGGCTGCCTATCTAAGCGCCGTGCGGGAAGGCATCGAGGAGGCGACGGATGAGCGAGAGCATCAACACCCTGGACGAGCTTTTGAACGACCCGATGGTCCAACTCGTGATGGCGCGCGACCGCGTGCGCCCGGCCGAGCTTCGCCTGCTTCTGGAAAAGGCTCGCAAGAGGGCGAGCGAGGATTCCCGCATCGATCAGGCTTCGGTGCCGCCGGCGCATGTGGTGGCAAGAAGCTGCCTGAAGCAGTGGTTGTACCGCTGAGGCAGCTCAGCGAAATTGGTCAGCTCGAATTCGCGGGCAAGTAACTGTAATGGCTACGCAAATAGGCGAGCTTGAAGCCGAGCCGGTCGTAGTTGCGATAGGCCGGCCCGTCGCGGTCGGGGCGCGGCGCCTCGATATCGGCGACAAACAGTTTCGCGCCGGCGGCTATGCCGTCGCGGACCAGCCTTTCGCCAAGCATGGCGTCAAGATCGAAGCTCGGCGCCATGATGCCCGGCACCGGCGCGTCGATGCCGCTCCAGGCGGCCCCGTCTGAGATGAAGAGCGAGCGCACGGCGGCGACCGCGCCCCTGCGTTTCAGCATGTAATGATGCCAGCCCTTGCGGCCGACAAGCGCCATCAGCCAGGGCGAGGTAGGGAGCCTGTATTTGGCATCGATGAAAGATGCCCACTCCGAAGCTGTCCTGGGCGTGACCTCCTCGATCATCAGATCGTCAACCGGGATCAGCGGGTCGCCCGTGAAAAGCGGTTCGTCCGGCAGCGACGTCGCGTCGCGATAGATGCGCTCCCAGCCGCCTTGCTGCTGCATCCCGCGCGCTTCCAGCCAGCATCTCAGCCGCGACGGCTCGGTATGCGGGTTGGTATAGAACCAAGGCCGCATGACGCCGGCCGCGCGGTAGTGCGCGAGCAGCGCGTCGACCTGTTCTTCCGTCGCCGACCCATCGACGCCGATATTCTTCACGCAGTTGAAATGGATAAACGGGATCGTCGTGCAGGTGGTCCACACAAGGTCGCCGTCTCTTGCGATCGAAAGCCCGTGCCGCGCCGCGAAGTCCGCCGGCGCCGCTTCGTAGAGGTCGAGCCAGGCGGCGACGTCGGCGCGTTCGATGGCGCGGCTGAAATCGCGCGACACCGCCTCGATCGCGATGTCCGGGACGTGCGTTTGCGGCGGCACCGCTGGTTGCAGTTCCGAGAGGGCGGCTGTCGACATCGTGATGCTCCTCCAAATTTGCCTTACAGTGTAAGATTAGCGGATGATAATGTGGAGGCGGCCATTGTCAAGCAAGATTAGCGGCACCTTACAAATCCGTGAGTTGGAATCACGCTATCGTGAGGCTAAGCCTGTCCTCCAGGCTTTTCGAATGACGATTCACTTTTTGCCCCCAAAATGATTGGGGCACGGGGAAAGGACCGGGATGACCGACGTCTGCACTCAAGGACTGGATACCGGCTTTGTCGGCCTGGGTTATGCCAAGGTGGCATTTCTCGGCATCGTGCAAGGCATCACCGAATTGCTGCCGATTTCGTCCACGGCGCATATGCGCATCGTGCCGGCCGTTCTCGGCTGGCAGGACCCCGGTTCGGCTTTCTCCGCCGCCATGCAACTGGCGGCGCTGGCGGCGGTGGTCAGCTATTTCTGGAGCGATGTCAGGGACGTGCTGTTCGGTTCGGTTGCGGCGATCTCGCGCCGCGATTTCGGCGACCGCCATTTCCGCCTGGCGATCAGCATCGTGCTTGCCACCGTCCCGATCGTCATTGTGGGCCTCGCGCTTTCGGGCGTGCTCAACGCCTGCAATTCGCCGCTGCGGGGGCTGGCCGTCATCGGCTGGGCCTGTATCGCCATGGCGATCCTTTTGGCGCTCGCCGAGATCTTCGCCAGTCATAAGCTCGTGCTGCGCCAGGCATCGATCCTCGACGCGCTGCTGGTGGGCGTCGCTCAGGTCGGCGCGCTTATTCCCGGCGTCTCGCGCTCTGGCTCGACGCTGACGGCGGCGATGGGACTGGGCTTCGCCCGGCCAGAGGCGGCGCGTCTCTCTTTCCTGCTCGGCCTGCCGGCCATCGCGCTGGCCGGCCTCAAGGAACTCTATGAACTGCACAAGGTGCATCTCGACGCGCATGGCTGGTCGATCCTGGCCGTCGGCCTTGTCGTCGCCTCGATCTCGGCTTTCTTCGCGATTTGGGGGCTGATGCGCGTGCTCGAGCGCTTCTCCGCCTGGCCGTTCGTCATCTATCGCGGCCTGCTCGGCGTGGTGCTGCTGATCGGCGTCGCGACCGGCTGGCTTGTGTAGAGGTCTCGGCCCACTCCGCTATATCGACGCCGACGCCCGGGTGCGCTGATGGATCTGGTGACTCTGCTGCAATCCGTGCCGTTGCTGGCGACGCTGGTGAAATCGGCGGCGCCGGCGGCAATTGGCGCCGGCATGGGCCTCGGCCAATGGCTGGCGGTGCTGCCGCCGTGCCGCAATCAGGTTTTTGAGAACGCGACCTATCTGGTCTGCGAGGCCGATCCCAAGCATTTTTCCATCGAGCTGTTCTGGAAGAACAAGGACGGCGATCTCTACCGATCGCTGCACAATCTGCGCAGCGCGCAGCAGGCGACGGGGCGCACCATGCTCTTCGGCATCAATGCCGGCATGTATCATCCGAACCTCGCGCCGGTCGGGCTCTATGTCGAGCGCGGCGAGCAGGTCACGCCCGCGAAGACGGGATCGGGCACCGGCAATTTCTCCATGCAGCCCAACGGCATCTTCTATCTCAGCGCCGGCAGTGCCGGCGTTCGCGCGACCAAGGATTACCTGAAGCGCCCGCCGCGTGTCGACTATGCCACGCAGTCCGGGCCGATGCTGGTCATCGACGGCAAGCTGCATCCGAAATTCCGTTACGACGGCACCTCGCGCAAGATCCGCGATGGCGTCGGCGTGCGCGCCGACGGGGTCGCGGTCTTCGCGATCTCGAACGATGTCGTTACTTTCCACGAATTCGCGCGGCTGTTCCGCGACCGGCTCGGCTGCCCGAACGCGCTCTTCCTCGATGGCTCGATCTCGAGCCTCTATGCGCCCGGCATCGGCCGCAACGACGATTTCTGGAATCTGGGGCCGATGATCGGCGTGTTCAGGCGCTAGCCAAGAAGCTCGCCTCGGCACCATCCCGAATCATCCGCTCGCGCCAAAAGTAAATTTTGATTCAAACTTTGTTGGTAATTTCTCATTAGGAATGGCGTTTCCGGCGGCGCTGTCCCTGCCTTCGGTCTGTTTTGTTTTGCGTACAGGTCAAGATGCGGATTTTTGGCGTCGTCAGTTTCGTGCTCGCATCGCTTTGCCTTGCCGGCTGCTCGTCCACGTCGGGCGTCGATGCCTTGCAGATGCCGTCCAACGAGACGACGAGCTCGGTCGTGCGGCCGAGCTCGCCGGTGTCGAAGGGCGCGAGGACAGCCGTCACCGAAAGAACCGTCGAGACCGCATCGATGTCGGGCGCCGCGCGCATCAAGCCGCCGGCGCCGTTGCTCGACGAAAACAATGCCATCCCCGACGACGAGAATTCGCGCCCCTTCGGCCTTGCCGAGGAGGAGACGGTGAACTTCCCGGCGGCCGATCTGCCGGACAGCGTCGAGCCGCCGGTGCAGGAGGCAGCGCTAGTCTCGCCGCCGAAGCGACTGTCGCGCGCTGCGCCCGCCATGCTCGCCGGTCCGGTCACCCGCTATGCGTTCCGCGACGCCAAGCCGATCAATTTCGGCCGTTCCTCGCCGCGCCACCTTGCCGTTCACGGCGTCGACGTCTCGCGCTGGCAGGGCAACATCAACTGGCAGAAGCTACGCGCCCAGGGCGCCAATTTCGCCTATATCAAGGCGACCGACGGCGGCGACCATCTCGACCCGATGTTCATGAAGAACTGGCGCAACGCCGATGCCGCCGGGCTGAAGCGCGGCGCCTATCATTTCTTCTACTGGTGCCGCACCGCCGGCGAGCAGGCCGACTGGTTCATCCGCAACGTGCCGAAGGTCGACGGCGCGCTGCCGCCGGTCATCGACGTCGAGTGGAACGGCGAGTCCTCCTGCAAGCGGCGGCCTTCGCGTGAAAAGGTGCTGGAAAAAATGCAGGTGTTCATGGACAGGCTGGAGCGCCACTACGGTCAGCGGCCCATCATCTACACCAGCCCCGACTTCTATCGCGACAACCTGCGCGGCGCCTTCCAGGACTACCCATTCTGGCTGCGCGCGGTGGCGGCGCACCCGTCAAAGGTTTATCCGGGCCGCAGATGGCTGTTCTGGCAGTATTCCGGCTCCGGCCTGTCGCATGGCGTCAGCGGCCGCATCGACCTCAACGTCTTCCATGGCGACGAGCGCCAATGGCGCGCCTGGCTGGGCGGCGGGCAGATGATAGCCGACGCGGATTGAGGGCTCTTTCCCTTCTCCCCTTGTGGGAGAAGGTGTCGCCGAAGGCGACGGATGAGGGGTGCTCCAGCTTGACGGAAACCTTTGCCGGCTTGGGGCGCTGCAGCATGATCGCCAGCGTCTCACTCCGCTGGAACACCCCTCATCCGTCTCGGCGCTGTCGCGCCGATCCACCTTCTCCCACAAGGGGAGAAGGAGAGGGCGCGCGTCCTCCGCGTTCGTCATTCTCGGGCTTGACCCGAGAATCCATGCCGTGACCCTTATCGCAGCGCGCAACGGTGCAGAATTCTGAACCCGCTGCAACGCTTCAGAGTCACGGAATGGATTCCAGGGTCTGCGCGCGTCGCTTCGCTCCTTGCTCCGCCCTGGAATGACGAAGCGGAGGTTTTGCCGCCACCTACCCCCCCGTTGATCATCGCCTCGATATTATAACCATCGGGGTCGAGCACGAAGCAGGCGTAGTAATGCTCCGCATAATCCGGACGCGGCCCGGGCGCGCCATTGTCCGCCGCGCCCGCTTCGAGCGCCGAGCGGTAGAACGCATCCACCTCCGTCTTGCTCTTCACCCGGAAGGCGACATGCAGATGGGTGAGCGGCGGCTTCTCGCCCGTGCTCTGGATCTCGAACAGGCAGCCATTGCCGACATCGAAGGCCCAGAACACGCCTTCCTTGCCGAAGGACAGGCGATATCCCAACGGCGAAAAGGCCTTTTCGTAGAAGAGCTTGCTCTTCTCGAGGTCGTTCACTTCGATGGTGATGTGGTCGATCATTGTCGGTCAATGGGTGCGTTTGGCAGCGAGGCCTTACCCAGGGTCGGCGTGGCTGGCGGCAGCTATGCCTCTACATACTCGGCCAGGCTGACGCCTTTCGGCACACCCAGTCCGTCGGCACGCAGACTTTCGATGTGGAAGCGGATCGCATCACGGATTTCGGTTTCCACTTCAGCTACCGTCGCTCCGGTAGCGATGCAGCCTGGCAGGTCGGGCACATATGCGGAAAAGTTATTTCCGGCTTTTTCGATGATCACAGCATAAAGCATTGCGCTATTTCCGTTCACATATAGTAGGCTCCGTTGGTGGGCCGACGGTTTCATCCGTGCGATCGGCGACGGCGCCGTCCGTTGTTCGCCGCTTATCTTTGCTGAAATCTGTTTGATCGCCGACGATGACTGGAACAAAGACTGGGTTTGTAATATGGAAACCTTCGAAAATGTCCAAATTCGTCACGCAGCCTTAGAGGCATTCTGCAGCCTTGTTTTGCAAAGCCATGGTGCTTCGGAGTCCGCTGCCGCGGCCTGTGCCCGGGCACTGTCGGAAGCATCGCTTCGCGGTGTTGATACCCACGGTGTGCGTCTCCTCCCGCTTTATGTTCAGTGGATCAAGGGTGGGCGACTGAATACGTCCGCCAATATCAAATACTCGAAAGTCGCGCCAGGCTTGGGCGTTGTGGATGCAGACGGTGGGTTCGGTCATGTCGCTAGCTACCGCGCGGTTAATGAAGCGATCGTGCTCGCGAAAGAGACCGGTATTGGAGCCGTTGCCGTCCACCGCACGTCACACCATGGCGCCACAGGGACATACGCTCTCCATGGTGCGTCCCAGGGTTTCGTAACCTTCGGTTTCACGCAATCCGGTCCAGGTGTTGTCGCGCATTCCGGACGAGAGCCTTTCCATGGAACGAATCCGATTGCCTTCGCGGTTCCGCTTGAACGCGAAGAACCCGTGCTGCTGGACATGGCGACAAGCTCTATCCCTCTCAACCGGATATACCTCAGGCGCGATACCGGCACTCAATTGCCAGAGGACGTCGCGGTTGATCAAGAGGGGCGGATGACGACCGATCCGCATCGTGCGGTATCCCTACTACCGCTGGGAGGGGTCGAATATGGATACAAAGGCGCCGGACTGGCAACAATGGTTGAGTTGCTATGCACGATGTTCACGGGCAGCGCTGCAGCCGTTACCTTGCCGGCTTTAAATGATGTCAGCAGGGGCCAGCCCAGCCCATTAGGTCACTTTTTCTTGGTGCTGGACGGAGCACGCTTTCGCGGTATGGCACCGCTGCTGGAAGTCGCTTCAAGTCTCGTCACTAAGCTTCGTGCTTGTGAGAGCGTCGCCGGCGGCCAAGTTATGGCGCCGGGCGATCCCGAAAAACTTGAAAAAATGCGACGGTCCGAAACTGGCGTGCTGGTCGACCGTGCGACTTGGCTGCGGCTCAGTGAACTGGCGAACGAAAAGGCTTTGCCAGTTCCGGCAACGCTTGCGTAGCAAGGCCGGTTAATCAGGAACCAAGCACCGGCTTACCCGTCGCGACCGTCGATAACAGTGTGATAGATTCAAAAGTGTCTTCGTCCGAAGCAGAACTCCATACTGGATGGAATGCAATCCAACTCCAGCAAAGTCTGCATAACCATTCGTCGCTCGTTCTCCAATCTGAAGCCTTGAGCTTGAAAAAGATCTGATATCGCGTCGAGTCCATTTCCAATGAAAGTCCTGCGCCCTGAGCGCGGGACTAATTAGCCGTAGAAGGAATTTCGCGAAGCTTTTCAGCTGCACCCGCTCGTGCTTCCACAAGTGTCGCACTTCTCGCAGGTGCCGTTCCGCACCATGGTGAAGTTGTGGCACTCCGAGCATTCGTTGCCGGTGTAGCCCTGGAGAAGCGATTGCTGGCGCCTTGTCGCGGCGAGCTTCTTCGCCTCGGCCGCCTCATTGGCGGCAGCGTCGGTGAACAGGGCCTCGGCGCCGCCGGCGGCCTCGGCTTCTTCTTCCACCATATCCTCGGCCAGTTCCCTGGCGCGCTCCTCATAGTCGCGCTTGTAGGCGATGGCCTCGTCGCTCGCCGGCTTCAGCGCCAGCACGTTCGAGCCTGAGAAGGCGGTGGGTGCCGCGCGGGCAGGGGCGGTCGACGGCCCAGAGCCGCCGAAACCCTTCGGGTCAGAACCCGCAGCGGACACCAGCTTCACCGGCGAGGCGCCGCGATAGAGGCCCTTGGAGAAGGGCGTCGCCTTGCCTTCGGTGATGCCGCGGCCGAGCGCGGTCTTGTCGAAGTCCGACTGGTCGACATGGGCGAGGTCGTGGCGGCCGAGATAGGAGACGGCGAGCTCACGGAACACATAGTCGAGGATCGACGTCGCGTTCTTGATCGCGTCGTTGCCCTGCACCATGCCGGCCGGCTCGAACTTGGTGAAGGTGAAGGCCTCGACATATTCATCGAGCGGCACGCCGTATTGCAGGCCGAGCGAGATGGCGATGGCGAAGTTGTTCATCATCGCGCGGAATGCGGCGCCCTCCTTGTGCATGTCGATGAAGATCTCGCCCAGGCGGCCGTCGTCGAATTCGCCCGTCCGGAGATACACCTTGTGGCCGCCGACGACGGCCTTCTGGGTGTAGCCCTTGCGGCGGTTCGGCAGTTTCTCGCGGTCGCGGTAGAGCCGCTCGATGACGCGCTCGACGATCTTTTCCGTCACCTGCACGGCGCGCTGCGCGGCGGGCGCCGCGATCAGCTGCTCGACCGCCTCGTCCTCGTCCTCGTCGTCATCGACGAGCAGCGAGGCATTGAGCGGCTGCGACAGTTTCGAGCCGTCGCGATAAAGCGCGTTGGCCTTCAGCGCCAGCTTCCAGGACAGCATGTAGGCGTTCTTGGCGTCCTCGACTGTCGCCTCGTTCGGCATGTTGATGGTCTTGGAGATGGCGCCCGAGATGAAGGGCTGCGCTGCCGCCATCATCAGGATGTGGCTGTTGATCGAGAGCGAGCGCTTGCCGATCTTGCCGCAGGGGCTGGCGCAGTCGAACACCGGCAGGTGCTCGGCCTTGAGGAAGGGCGCGCCTTCCAAGGTCATCGCACCGCAGACATGGATGTTGGCTGCGTCGATGTCCTTCTTCGAGAAGCCGAGAGCCGGCAGCATCTCGAAGGAGATGTCGCCGAGCTGCTCGTCGGTGAAGCCGAGCGTCTCCTTCACCCAGTCGGCGCCGAGCGTCCACTGATTGAACACGAACTTGATGTCGAAGGCCGATTTCAGCGCCGCATTCAGCGCCGCGATCTTCTCGTCGCTAAAACCCTTGGCCTTCAGCGAGGAGGGGTTGATACCGGGCGCCTGGTTGAGATTGCCGTGGCCGACCGCATAGGCCTCTATCTCGGCGATCTGGCTTTCGGAATAGCCCAGCGTGCGCAGCGCTTCCGGCACGGCGCGGTTGATGATCTTGAAATAGCCGCCGCCGGCGAGCTTCTTGAACTTCACCAGCGCGAAGTCGGGCTCGATACCGGTTGTGTCGCAATCCATGACGAGGCCGATCGTGCCGGTCGGCGCGATGACGGTTGCCTGCGCATTGCGGTAGCCATGTTCCTCGCCGAGCTCGATGGCGCGGTCCCAGGCGGCGCGGGCATGCTCGGCCAGCGCCTGCTGCTTCAGGTCGGAGACGACCAGCGGCACCGGGTTGACGGCGAGCTTCTCGTAGCCGTCCTTGTCGCCGTAAGCGGCGCGGCGGTGATTGCGCATGACGCGCAGCATGTTCTGGGCGTTGCGGTCATAGTCCGGGAAGGCGCCGAGCTCGGCGGCCATTTCGGCCGAGGTCGAGTAGGCGACGCCGGTCATGATGGCGGTGAGCGCGGCGCAGATGGCGCGGCCCTCGTCGGAGTCGTAAGGAATGCCCGAGGTCATCAGCAGGCCGCCGATATTGGCGTAGCCGAGGCCGAGCGTGCGGTAGTCGTAGGAGAGCTTGGCGATCTCCTTGGACGGGAACTGCGCCATCATCACCGAGATTTCGAGCACGACGGTCCACAGCCGAACGGTATGCTCGTAAGCGGCGATGTCGATCGTGCCGTCTTCGCGGCGGTAGGGCAAAAGGTTGATCGAGGCGAGGTTGCAGGCCGTGTCGTCGAGGAACATGTATTCCGAGCACGGGTTGGAAGCCCGGATCGCACCGGCGGAGGCGCAGGTGTGCCAGTCGTTCATCGTCGTGTTGAAGTGCAGGCCCGGATCGGCGGAAGCCCAGGCGGCATAGCCGATCTTTTCCCAAAGGTCGCGCGCCTTCAGCGTCTTCAGCACCTTGCCGTCCTTGCGGGCGGTGAGCTGCCAGTCGCCATCGGCCTCGACGGCGCGCAGGAAGTTGTCCTTCAGCGACACCGAATTGTTGGAGTTCTGGCCGGAGACGGTGAGATAGGCGTCCGAATCCCAGTCGGTGTCGTAGGTCTTGAACGACATCGAGGTGTAGCCCTGGCGGGCGAACTGGATGACGCGGTAGATGTAGTTCTCCGGCACGGAGTCCTTCTTGGCCGCCTTGATCTCGCGCTTCAGCGCGGTATTCAGCGCCGGGTCGAAGCAGGCGTCGTCATGGCCTTCGCAATTGACGCAAGCCTTCATGATGGCTTCGAGATGCTTCTTGACGATCTTGGAGCCGGTCACCAGCGAGGCGACCTTCTGCTCCTCATTGACCTTCCAGTCGATGAAGTCCTCGATGTCCGGGTGGTCGGCGTCGACGATGACCATTTTCGCCGCGCGGCGCGTCGTGCCGCCCGACTTGATGGCGCCCGCCGCGCGGTCGCCGATCTTGAGGAAGCTCATCAGGCCGGACGAGCGGCCGCCGCCGGAAAGTTTTTCGCCCTCACCGCGCAGCATCGAGAAGTTCGAGCCGGTGCCGGAGCCGTATTTGAACAGGCGCGCTTCACGCACCCACAGGTCCATGATGCCGCCCTCGTTGACGAGGTCGTCCTGCACGCCCTGAATGAAGCAGGCATGCGGCTGCGGATGCTCGTAGGAGGACTTCGACTTGGTCAGCTTGCCGGTAAAGGGGTCGACATAGAAGTGGCCCTGGCTCGGGCCGTCAATGCCATAGGCCCAGTGCAGGCCGGTGTTGAACCATTGCGGCGAGTTCGGCGCGACGCGCTGGGTGGCGAGCATATAGGCGAGCTCGTCGCGGAAGGCGCGCGCGTCATCCTCGGACTTGAAGTAGCCGCCCTTGTATCCCCAGTAGGTCCATGTGCCGGCGAGGCGATCGAAAACCTGGCGGGCATCGGTTTCCGAACCATAGCGCTCGGCCTCGGGCAGCTTGGCGAGCTCGGCCTCGTCGGCGACCGAACGCCACAGGAAGGAGGGAACGTCGTTCTCCTCGACCTTCTTCAGGCGCGCCGGCACGCCGGCCTTGCGGAAATACTTTTGGGCCAGGATATCAGCCGCAACCTGGCTGAACTGCGCCGGCACATCGATATTGTCCAGGCGGAACACCACCGAGCCGTCGGGATTCTTGATCTCCGACAAAGCCTTGCGGAATTCGATCTCCGCATAGGCGGACTGATCTGGCTTGGTGAAACGACGCTCGATGCGCATTGGTCCCGTTCCTTTGTGTCTATATATAGCGCCTTTCCCAAGGGATTGCTGCCCCACATGGCGAAAAGCGCAGTCCGCCGTTTGCCGGCATCGCGGGCGACGCCGACACTCTCCTGGTCGCGGGCGCCACCATGCAGACAAGCAAACGCCTTTCCAGGCGCTTACCCAGGTTGCCGGCCGACCCGCGGGTCCCTCGAACTGAAACTTTTGTCGATTCCCTCCGTAGAGGGAGGTTCACACTATCTAGCGTCGAGCCTGCCTGCAAACACTAAATATAGTGTTAACAGATCATTTTTTCCAGGCCGACAATTCTCCCTTTCGCCCACCCAAGCCCTAACGATCCCAACGCTTCCGCCGGCCTCGTGAACAGGCGGAAATCCGGGCAAAACGCACAAAATCCGGGAAAAAAGACCGGCCTCAGAACTCTCCGGTCGCGCCCGCTACAGGAGCGCATGGCCTATAAAAAGCGACTCGTTCCGACCCGTCAAGGATTCGTTTGCGTAGCTTTTATGACCCCAACATCTTGTGTGTCACATATGTGGATAACGGGGACATAAGAAGCCCGGCTTTGCAGGCACTTGACGCGGTGACCGGCCAGGCGGGCAGCCGTGTCGGGCCGATGGCTTTTCATTTTAGCTGGCTTGCACTATCTGTTGCGTTCGCGCGGGGGCGCGCCTTGTCAACACCAAAAGCATCCGCTACGCCCCGCTCATGACAGTTACCGTACGTTTTGCCCCATCGCCGACCGGCCGCATCCATATCGGCAATGCGCGCACCGCGCTGTTCAACTGGCTTTTCGCCTTGAACAACAAGGGCCGTTTCATCCAGCGCTTCGACGACACCGACATTGCCCGCTCGACGCAGGAATATGCCGATTCCATTCTTTACGACCTGCATTGGCTGGGCATCTTCCCGGATGTCACCGAATACCAGTCGCGCCGCTTCGAGATTTATGACGCGGCGGTCGAGCGGCTGAAGGCGGCGCGGGTGCTTTATGCCTGCTACGAGACGCCGGAGGAGCTTGACCTGCGCCGCAAGGTGCGCCGCACGCGCGGCCTGCCGCCGGTCTATGGCCGCGAGGCGCTGATGCTGACGCCGGAGCAGGTGGCCGAATACCAGTCGGATGGCCGCCGGCCGCATTGGCGCTTCCTGCTGCCCAACTACACCAACGACCCGCTGCAGCCCGAGCGCACCGAGGTGCGCTGGAACGACCTGGTCCGCGGCGAGGAGACGGTCGACCTCGCCTCGCTGTCGGATCCTGTCCTGGTGCGCGAGGACGGCACCTATCTCTACACGCTGCCCTCGGTGGTCGACGACATCGAGATGGGTGTCAGCCATGTCATCCGCGGCGACGACCATGTCACCAACACCGGCGTGCAGATCGCCATCTTCAAGGCGCTGGGCGCCGAGCCGCCGGTCTTCGGCCACCACAACTTGCTCACCACCGTGTCGGGCGAGGGGCTGTCGAAGCGCACCGGCGCGCTGTCGATCGAAAGCCTGCGCGAGGACGGCATCGAGCCGATGGCCGTCGCTTCGCTGGCGGTGCTCGTCGGCACGTCGGAAAATGTCACCGCCGCGCATGATCTCAGCGAGCTTGCCGGCCATTTCGATCCGGCGGCGACGTCCAGGTCCGCCTCCAAATTCGACCCGGACGAGCTCTTCGTGCTCAACCGCACGCTGATGCATCGCATGTCGTTCGAGGAAGCGCGCGACCGGCTGATGGTGCTGGGGATTTCCGGCGACAAGGCCGAGCCGTTCTGGATTGCGGTGCGCGGCAATCTCGACCGCCTGTCGGACGCCGTCGCGTGGTGGCGTATCCTGAGCGAGGGTCCGCAGGAACCGGCGGAATTTTCCGGCGAGGACCGTGACTTCCTCAATCAGGCGTTCGACGTTCTCCCCGATGAGCCGTGGAACGGCACGGTGTGGAAGGACTGGACCGGCAAGATCAAGGAAGCCACCGGCCGCAAGGGCAAGCCGTTGTTCATGCCGCTGAGGTTGGCCCTTACCGGGCGGACTTCGGGGCCGGAGCTTTCAGATCTATTGCCGCTGATGGGTCGGGAAGGAACGCTGGCCCGACGACCCTGACTTTGCGCTGATCGGGCGGCAGCGCCGAGACCGGCGACACCGGCACCTTGGTGATCAGCCGCCTGATCGCGTCCTGGTCAAGCCTGCCTTCGGCATTGGCGAGTGTTTCCGGATCGGCGCCCGGATCGGGTTTGACCGCCGGCTTCGGAATGAAAGGCGCTGCCCCGCCGTTCGGCTGCGACTGTTCGGGATCGGGCGGGTTGCCGCCGATGATCGTGAAATTGCCGGCCTGCGCGTTGCAGCCGCAGGTGGGCGGGCGCGAATAATTGGCCTGTTTGTAGAGATAGGCGGTCGGCAGCTCGCTATAGGGTTGACCTGTCGCCGACGAGGTCATCGAGCCAGAGTCGTCGTCCATTCCGCGCGAATAGAAGACCTGCATCTCGGTACCTGGGCAGCTCGACTCGCAATTCTTCTGGTCGCGCTCGAAGTCGCCGATGGAAGCGGCATTCGACATCGGGAAGAAATAGCCGTCGCAGGTGCGCACGCACATCGTATGGAACTCGCCGCCCAGCCGGGGCAGGTCCATGCCGTCCGGCTGGTTGATGACGCGGCGGATGTTGCGCACGCTCGGATCATCGGGCGGCACGTCCGCCGAGCCCGGCATATCGGGGGTGTCGGGTGTTTCGAGCTGCTGGTCCTGGCGGCCGAAAAGCTGCTCGAACAGATTGCCGCCGCCATTGTCGCGGGCCGCCTCCCGAAGCGGCGCGCGGCGCGGCGCGATCTCGTCGTCGCGGCAGCCATTGGCATCGAGCGCCGCCAGGATGCGGCTGCGGTCGCGCCGCGTGCCGCCGGCGGCCAGCCGCTCGCGCTTGGCCTGCAAGGTGTCCAGATTGGCGTTCATGCGCTCAATCGAGGCGTTGATCGCCGCGCATTGGCTGACATTGCGCGAAAACAGCGTGAAGCCGCAACCGGCGTCGCTTGCCCGGCCGCGGGCCTTGGCAAGCTGCTCGCGCTGCCTGGCGATCGCGTCGTCATATCTGCGCACGATGCCGGGGCCTCCGCCACCACCGCGGGCGGTGGCGAGTTCAGCTTCGAGCTGCCGGCATATGCGAGAGGCGGCCTGGGACTCAGCGACGGCGACAGCGGAACCTGCAAGCGCTGCAAGCAGCGTCGCAAGATGCATCAGCTTCAGCCCCTTCATCCGCCTGGAATCCCGATTGCCCGTGGCCGGAAGACTATCGCGTTCGTGGTTAACTGTTCCCTAGTGTGCAACCCGACACAATTGCGCTTTGGCGCGCCGCCTCAATTCAGGTCGACCAGCGCCTGCGCCTTATGCGCCGCCTCGACCACCGCAAGCGCGGTCATGTTGACGACGCCGCGCGAGGTTACGGACGGCGTCAATATGTGCGCGGGCTTGTCCGTGCCCAGCAGGATCGGCCCGACATGCAGCGCGTCCATCATGGCGCGCAAAGCCGTCAGCGTGATGTTGGCCGAATCGAGGTTCGGGAAGACCAGAAGATTGGCTTCGCCCTTCAGCCGCGAATGCGGATAGACGCGCTGGCGCAGATGCTCCGACAGCGCGGTATCGGCATGCATCTCGCCGTCGCACTGCAAGCCGGGCGCGATGCGGCCGAGGATTTCCGCCGCGCGGCGCATCTTCAGCGCGCTCGGGGAATCGCGCGAGCCGAAATCCGAATGGGATAGAAGCGCTGCCTTCGGCTCGATGCCGAAGCGCTGGATTTCCTCCGCCGCCAGCACCGTCATCTCGGCGATCTCCTCCGCCGTCGGATCGACCGAGACATGCGTGTCGGTGAGGAAGATGATGCCGCGCTGGGAGATCAGCATCGACAGCGTCGACAGGTCCCGGTCCTTGATGCCGGCGCGGGGCCCGATGATCAGCGCGACATTGCGCAGATGCCGTTCGAAGCGGCCTTCAAGGCCGCAGACCATGGCGTCCGCGTCGCCGCGCTTCAGCGCCAGGGCCGCAATCACCGTGTTGTCGGTGCGCACCATGGTGCGGGCGGCCTCCGTCGTTATGCCGCGCCGGCCGGCCAGTTCGATCAAAAGGTCGACATAATGGCGGTAACGCGGATCGTCCTCCGGATTGATCAGGGCGAAATCGACGCCCGGACGGATGCGTAGGCCGTAACGCTTCAGCCTGACCTCGACCACATGCGGACGGCCGATCAGGGTCGGTTCAGCGATGCCTTCCTCCAGCACCACTTGCGCGGCGCGCAGCACGCGCTCGTCCTCGCCGTCGGCATAGATGACACGCTTGGCGCTCGAGGTTTTGGCGGAGGAGAAGACCGGCTTCATCACCAGGCCGGAGCGGAAGACGAAGCGGTTGAGCTTGTCGATATAGGCGGTGAAGTCGGCGATCGGCCGCGTTGCGACGCCGGTGTCGCAGGCAGCCTTCGCCACCGCCGGCGCGATGCGCAGGATAAGGCGCGGATCGAAGGGCGAGGGGATCAGGAAATCGGGGCCGAAAATCGGCGTCTCGCTGGAATAGGCGCGCGCCGCGACATCCGAAGGCTCCTCGCGGGCAAGGGCGGCGATCGCCCGCACGGCCGCCATCTTCATCTCCTCGTTGATGGCGCTGGCGCCGCAATCTAGCGCGCCGCGGAAGATATAAGGAAAGCACAGCACGTTGTTGACTTGATTGGGAAAATCCGAGCGCCCGGTGCAGATCATGGCGTCCGGCCGCGCGGCGCGCGCCACTTCCGGCATGATCTCGGGATTGGGATTGGCCAAAGCCAGGATCAGCGGTTTCGGCGCCATGTGCTGCAGCAACTCCGGCTTCAGCACGCCGGCGGCGGAAAGGCCGAGAAAGACGTCGGCGCCGGAGATGACGTCGGCCAGCGTGCGCGCCTCGGTATCCTTCACATAGGGATCTTTCCAGCGATCCATCTCTTCGACGCGACCCTTGTGGGCGACGCCGAAACGGTCGGTGACCCAGATGTTTTCCACCTTGGCGCCGAGCGAGACCAAAAGGTTGAGGCAGGCGAGCGCCGCCGCACCCGCGCCGGAGGTGACGATCTTGATGTCGGAAATCGTCTTGCCGGCCAGTTCCAGCCCGTTGAGCACCGCGGCGGCGACGATGATCGCGGTGCCATGCTGGTCGTCGTGGAAGACCGGGATGCCCATGCGGGCTTTCAGCCGCTCCTCGACCTCGAAACATTCAGGCGCCTTGATGTCCTCGAGGTTGATGCCGCCGAAGGTCGGCTCGAGCGCCGCGATCGTCTCGACCATCCGCTCAATCTCGGGCGCGTCGATCTCGATGTCGAAGACGTCGATGCCGGCGAACTTCTTGAACAGCACCGCCTTGCCTTCCATGACCGGCTTCGAGGCGAGCGGACCGATATTGCCCAACCCAAGCACGGCGGAGCCGTTGGAGACGACGCCGACGAGGTTGGCGCGGGCGGTGTAGTCGGCGGCAGTGGCCGGATCGTCGCGGATCTCGAGGCAGGGCGCCGCCACGCCCGGCGAATAGGCAAGCGCCAGGTCGCGCTGGTTGCCGAGCGGCTTCGTCGCCTGGATCTCGAGCTTCCCAGGCGTCGGGTGCTTGTGGAAGAAGAGGGCGGCCTCGTCGAGGTCCGACCGGGCCGTTTTCTTGTTCTCGCCGTCCATCCGGCCCTCCCTCTGTTCCTGATTTGGGAGCCTTTTAGCATGTGCCGGAGAGTTTTCGCGACGGCAAATAGCGGACTGCGGCCTTCACAATGCCGGAGCGAAAATAATCAATCGATTCCACATGGTTGGGCTGTAAGCCTCAAGCCTTTGGATTGGCGGCGGTCAAAACGCGCTGACGTAGAGGCCGCCGTCGACCGGGATGTTCTGGCCGGTGAGGTAGCCGGCATGGACCGAGCAGAGGAAGGCGCATATCTGGCCGAATTCCTCCGGCGTGCCGAGACGTTTTGCCGGCACGTCGGCACTGATGCGGGCCTTGCGCGCGGCGGCCGCGGCCGGGTCTTCCGGGGTGCCGGCCTCATGCGGGCCGCGCAGCCGGTCGGTATCGAGCTTGCCGGGCAGCAGGCTGTTGATGGTGACGTTGCGGTCCATGACCGTCCGCGCCACGCCGGCGAGGAACGAGGTCAGGCCGGCGCGCGCGCCGGACGACAGGTCGAGACCGGGGATCGGCACATAGACCGACAGCGAGGTGATGTTGACGATGCGGCCGAAGCCGCGCTTGGCCATGCCGTCGATCACCGCCTGGATGAGCTCGATCGGCGTGACCATGTTCTGCGTCACGCCCTCAAGGATCTTGCTGCGGTCGAGCTCGCGAAAATCGCGCAGCGGCGGGCCGCCATTGTTGTTGACCAGAATGTCGGGATCGGGGCAGGCGGCGAGCATCGTTTTCTGCACCTCGGGCTTCGACACGTCGCCGGCGACTTCGATGACATCGACGCCGAATAGATCGCGGATCTCCTTGGCGGTCTTGGCCACGAGTTCGGCGTTGCGGCCGTTGACGACGAGGTCGACGCCGGCTTCGGCAAGCGCCATGGCGCAGCCACGCCCCAGTCCCTTGCTCGAGGCGCAGACGATGGCTTTCTTGCCGCGAATGCCGAGATCCATGACGGTTTTCTCCTGATTGTGTTGCGCGCAAGCTAGCGCTTGGGCTGGACCAACCGCAACCGTCATACGGTTGTTGCATGAATCGGGGCATAGGCACGCGAAAGCAAAGGGTAAAATCGTGATGTCCGACCCAGAGCCCCGCACTTTCCGCGCCCTGTTCATTTCCGACGTGCATCTCGGCTCGAAAGCGGCCAAGGCCGATTTCCTGATCGACTTCCTGCGTCATCACGACGCCGAGATCATCTATCTGGTCGGCGATATCGTCGATGGCTGGCGGCTGCGGCGCAACTGGCATTGGCCGCAGAGCCACAACGACGTGGTGCAGAAGCTGCTGCGCAAGGCGCGCAAGGGCGCCTCGATCACCTATATCGCCGGCAATCACGACGAATTCGCCCGCCAGTTCCAGGGCGTGCATTTCGGCGGCATCGTCGTCGCCGACCGCGCCATCCACGAGACCGCCGACGGCCGGCGCCTGCTGGTCATCCATGGCGACCAATTCGACACGGTGGTGCACAACCAGCGCTGGCTGGCCTATCTCGGCGACTATGCCTATGACGCGGCGATGCTGATCAACCGCGCGGTGACCAAACTGCGCCATCTGCTCGGCCTGCCTTACTGGTCGTTCTCGTCATGGGCGAAGGTCAAGGTGAAGAAGGCGGTGAACTTCATCGGCTCGTTCCAGACCGTGCTTTCGGAAGAGGCGCGGCGCTCGCATGTCGACGGCGTGATCTGCGGCCACATCCATCACGCCGCAATCGAGAACTACGGCGACGTGCAGTACATCAACACCGGCGACTGGGTGGAAAGCTGCACGGCGGTGGTCGAGCATTTCGACGGCCGCATGGAAATCCTGACCTGGGCGCATGTGCTCCCTGAGGCGTCGGCCGGCAATGAAGCGCTGGTGCCGGTCGATATCATCGACCTCAAGGGCAGGGCGGCTCAGGCGGCTTGAGCGCAGCTGTCTTTTTCCCGGTTCAGCCTATTGTTTTCGCACTCAAGCTGGCCGCGCTCGCTTCCCCAGGCCCTTCCGTCAACAGTCTAGCCCTCGATCGATTGGTCCAGCCGGTTCCGTCGCGCTTTGCCGCATGTTAGGGATCCAGACACGTTGCATGGGAGTCGAATGCAGCGAAATTGGATCGATTCATGTCGCTGCCGCCGCTATCGCCCGAACAGCTTGTCAAGCCGAGCCATTTCGAACTGCGCATGAGCCTGATCTTCGCGACCTTGTTCGTCTCGCAAGGCACGCATCTGCCTTACTTTCCGCTCTGGCTGCAGGCGAAAGGTTTTCACGCCGAGCAGATTGCGGTCATCCTGGCCGCGCCGATGTTCCTGCGCGTGTTGACGACGCCGATGCTGACCGCGCTTGCCGACCGGGCCCGCGATCGCGCCGATGTCTATATCGCGGTGGTTGCAGCCTCCATGGTCATCTCTGCCGGCTATTTCCTGCCGGCTACCTATGCCGTCGTGCTCGCCGTGTCGCTGCTTTTGACGATCGTCTGGACGCCCCATTCGCCGATGGCCGATTCGCTGGCGCTTTCGGGCGTGCGCCGTTTCGGCTCGAATTACACGGCAATGCGCAAATGGGGCTCGATCTCGTATCTGTGCGCCAATGTCGTGGGCGGATTCATCCTGGCGGCCACGGGTCCGCAGGCGGTCCCGGTCATCATCTTTATTGCGCTCGGCGCGGCCCTGGTCGCGGCGCTGCTGTCGCCGCGCATGGGGCGGCCGCGTAAGGCCTCGCCGCTGTCGGCGACCGAGATCCAGCATAAGGCGCCGACCCTGTTCAATGCCTATTTCCTCTATTTCACACTCGGCGTCGGCATCATCACCGCCAGCCATGCCTTCCTCTACGGCTTCGTCTCGATCTACTGGAAATCGATCGGAATCGGCGATTCCGTCGTTGGCCTGCTATGGGCCTGGGGCGTGGTGTCGGAAGTGTGCATGTTTCTGTTTTTCAATCGTATTTTTGCTTCGATCTCGGTTGCCAGGGTGATGGTGATCGCCGGCATCGGTTCGATCGTGCGCTGGATCGCCTTTCCGCTGGTCTGGCCGCTCGGCCTGGGCATCGCCGGCTTCTTCGGGGTCCAGACGCTGCATTCGGTATCGGTGGCGATGGTGTTGATCGGCCTGCAGAAGATGATCGGCGAAACGGTCTCCGAGGAGCGCACGGGCGCCGCGCAAGGCATCGCCTATTTCTTCAACGGCTTCTTCATGGCGGCGGTGACGCTCGCTTCAGGCCCGCTCTATGATCGCCTGGGCGTCGACGGTTTCTGGGCGATGATCCCGATCGCGGTCGTCGGCATGGTGCTGATAGGCCTGGCTTCCCGTTCAGCCCCAAAGCACCCCGTCGGGAGGTGAAACCAGCGATCCCCGGTAGACGAGACCGGGCTCGCGATCTCGTGCCAGCAGCAGCGGACCGTCGAGGTCGACGAAGTCGGCGTCCTGCGCGAGCAGCACCGCCGGGGCCATGGCGAGCGAAGTGCCGACCATGCAGCCCACCATGATGCCGAAGCCGAGTTCGCGCGCGCGGTCGCGCAAATTCAACGCCTCGGTCAGGCCTCCGGATTTGTCGAGCTTGATGTTGACGGCGTCGTAGAGGCCGACCAGCGCATCGAGGTCCTTTGCCGCGTGCACGCTTTCGTCGGCGCAGACCGGCACCGGATGCGCGATCCGGCGCAGGATGTCGTCCTTGCCCGCCGGCAGCGGCTGTTCGACAAGCGCGACGCCGTGCTGCGCGGCGAAGGCAAGGTTCGCCTCGACATTTTCGTCGGTCCAGCCCTCGTTGGTATCCAGGATGATGCGGCTATCGGGAGCGGCTTCCGTCACCGCGTGGATCCTTGCCATGTCGCCGTCGCCGCCGATCTTGACTTTGAGCAGTGGTCGCCCGGCATTGGCGCGCGCTTGCGCCGCCATGGCGTCCGGTTCGGCGAGCGACAGCGTGTAGGCGGTTTCCAGCGGCCTCATCGGAAGGGCCCCGATTGCCGCTGCCACAGGTGTGCCGGTCAGCTTGGCCTCCAGGTCCCAAAGGGCGCAGTCGATGGCGTTTCGCGCGGCGCCCGCGGGCATGGCCGCGAGCAAGGCGGTCCGGTCGATGCCGGCGACGATCGGATCGCGCATGGCCTCGATGGTCGCGCGCACCCCCTCCATGGTCTCGCCGTAGCGCCTGTACGGCACGCACTCGCCGCGCCCGGAACGTCCCCCGTCAGCGATCGTTACGGTGATGACTTCGGCCTCGGTTTTGGATCCGCGCGAGATGGTGAAGGTGCCGGCGATCGGGAATCGCTCCATTTCGACCGAAATGACACGCGCCATAATTTTCTTCTCCGGCTGTGCGACACCGGTCTGCCGGCAAATCGACACGCCAGTCCGGTCACGCTAAACAGGACGCCATGTTGACCATCCGCAAACGCGACGCAAGCGGCGAGCCCAAGGACGCCGAGCACCGGCCTCGCATCGCCGTGGGCGAGGAAGGGGGCGTGCTGGGCTGCGCCTTTTCCGGCGTGTGGACGACGCGCACCGTGGCGCTGGTCGATGCCGACATGCGCAGGATCGAGCAGAGAAGCGGCGCAAAACAGCTGATGCTCGACCTTTCCCACATCGAAAAGATGGACACCGCCGGCGCATGGCTTATCGACCGGCTGGCCAGCGCCTTCGAGAAGAAAGGCGTCGAGGTCCATTTGCAGGGGCAGAGCGAGATCGCTTCGATTCTGCTCGGCGCGGTCGGCGATGCGGTTCGCCGGGAGCCCGAATCGGGTCCGTCCGGACCGCCCAACATCATCCTGCGCGCGCTGGAGCTGGTTGGCCGGCGTGTCTACGAGATGCGCGACGATTTCTTCGCCTCGATGAACATCCTCGGCGCCACGATCCGCGGCGCGCAGATGAAGCTCGGCCGCGGCCACGCGGTCAACCCGGCCGCGATCTTCAACCAGATCGATCGCATGGGCGTCGGCGCGATACCGGTGGTGGTGCTGATGTCGGCCATTGTCGGCGCAATCGTCGCCCAGCAGGGCGCCTACCAGCTCAGCTATTTCGGCGCCAACATCTTCGTCGTCGACCTTGTCGGCGTGCTGATCCTGCGCGAGCTCGGCGTGCTGATGACGGCGATCATGCTCGCCGGCCGTTCGGGCAGCGCCATCACCGCCGAGATCGGCTCGATGAAGATGCGCGAGGAGGTCGACGCGCTGAAGGTGATCGGCCTCAATCCGATCGGCGTGCTGGTCTTTCCGCGGCTCGTCGCGCTGGTGATCGGGCTGCCATGCCTCACGATCATCGCCAATTTTGCCGCGCTTGGCGGCGGCATCGTCGCCGCCTGGCTCTATTCCGATATCCCACCGGCCGCGTTCATCGACAGGCTGCGCGTCGCCATCGACCTCAGCACCATCTTTGCCGGCCTGATCAAGGCGCCGTTCATGGCCCTGATCATCGGCATCATCGCGTCGGTCGAGGGCATGAAGGTCGGCGGCAGCGCCGAATCGCTGGGCCTGCACGTGACCGCGTCGGTGGTGAAGTCGATCTTCGTCGTCATCATCCTCGACGGGCTTTTCGCCATGTTCTACGCAGCGATCGGGTTCTGAGATGGCGAACGGCAACGGCGCCACGGCAGCGCAGGACACGAATGACAACGAAATCGTGCTTTCGGTTCGCGATGTCACCGTCGCCATCGGCGACAAGGTGATCCTCGACAAGCTCTCGCTCGATATCAAGCGCGGGGAAATCCTCGGCTTCGTCGGCGCTTCGGGCGCCGGCAAATCCGTGCTGTTGCGCACCATATTGGGACTGATGCCGAAGCAATCGGGGACGATCAGCCTGTTCGGCGTCGACGTCGACAAGGCAAGCGACGCGGACCGTTTGCGCATCGATATGCGGCTCGGCGTCCTTTTCCAGCATGGCGCGCTGTTTTCGGCGCTGACGGTGCTGGAAAACGTGCAGGTGCCGATGCGTGAATATCTCGACCTGCCCAGGGCGCTGATGGACGAGCTTGCCATGCTCAAGATCGAGCTGGTCGGGTTGCCGGCCGATGCGGCGCAGAAATTTCCCTCCGAGCTGTCCGGCGGCATGATCAAGCGCGCGGCGCTGGCGCGCGCCCTGGCGCTCGATCCGGACATCGTCTTTCTCGACGAGCCGACCTCCGGGCTCGACCCGATCAGCGCCGCCGAGTTCGACGAGCTTGTCGTCAAGCTGCGCGACACCATGGATCTGACCGTCTACATGGTCACGCACGATCTCGACACGCTGTTCACCGCCTGCGATCACGTGGCGGTGCTCGGCAAGAAGAAGGTGCTGGTCGAAGGCACGATCGACGACATGCTGAAGAGCGACGAGCCGTGGGTGAAATCCTATTTCCGCGGAAAACGCGCCCGGCAACTTGATCTTGCGGCGCGCGCATAGCCATAAGTGGGGCGATGGAAACAAGAGCCAACTACATTATTGTCGGCATCTTCACGCTGGGTGCGATCCTGGCGGCCTTCGCCTTCGTCTATTGGACAGCGGCGATCGGCGAAAGGGGTGAAACGGCAATGCTGCGCGTGCGCATCCCAGGCTCGGCTTCCGGCCTCAGCCGCGGCAGCCTTGTGCTGTTCAACGGCGTCAGGGTGGGTGACGTGAAGAACGTCTATATCGACGGCGACGATCCGACCGTCGCCATCGCCGACACCGAAATCGCCCGTTGGACGCCGATCACCAAATCGACGCAGGCCGATATCGGACTGACGGGCCTCAGCGGCCAGGCCAATATCGAGCTCAAGGGCGCCGATCCGAAGGAGACCAGGCTGCTCGACGAAGCGGAGAAGGAAGGCAAGGTCGCCGAAATCGTCGCCAATCCGTCCGCGGTCACCAACCTTTTGCAGACGGCGCAGAACATCTTCACCCGCGCCGACAAGGTGCTTGGCGAGCTCGAAGGCTTCACCAAGGACGTTCGCGGTCCGCTGACGCAGACGGTCAAGAACGTCGAGACCTTCTCGGACGCGCTGGCCAAGAATTCCGACGGCATCGACAAGTTCCTGTCGGCGGTGAGCTCGCTTTCGGATCAGCTGAAGAATGTCTCGGGCCGGCTCGACAGCACGCTGAAGGCAGCCGAAGGCCTGCTTAATTCCGTCGACAAGGACCAGATCAAGAGCATCGTGGCCAATGTCGACACGGTGACCACGAACCTGAAAGAGACCAGCAAGCAGTTCGATACCGTCATCGACAACGTCAACACGGCGGTCAGCTCGATCAACGATTTCGCCAAGCAGACGCAAGGCACATTGGCCAAGGTCAACGGCGTGCTCGATGGCATCGACCCGGCCGACGTCAAGGCCGCTTTGGCCAACATTCAAAAGGCCAGCGCCAACGCCGACAAGGCGGCGTCCGACATCGCCAAGGTCACCGACAAGATCGCCAACCGTTCCGACGACATCAACGAGACCATCAAGGACGCCCGCCAGCTCGCGCAGCGGCTCAACGATGCCTCGGTGCGCGTCGACGGCATCCTGGTCAAGGTCGACAAGCTCCTTGGCTCCGGCGAGGCCAACGGTGTCATGGCCGATGCCAGGGCGACATTGAAATCCTTCAAGCAGGTGGCCGACACGCTGAACTCCCGCCTCGGCACAATCGTCGACAACCTGTCGCGCTTCTCCGGCCAGGGCCTGCAGAACGTCGAGGGGCTGGTGCAGGACAGCCGGCGCTCGATCAATCGCATCGAGGAAGCGGTAACCGATCTCAGCCGCAACCCGCAGCGCATTCTGTCCGGCGGCGCCGGCGAGGTCCGGCAGTTCGATGGAAGGGCACGGCGTTGACTTCGACCGCCGCGACCGTCAAGAAATGAACCGCAAATGCGGGTTGATCGTAAGATCCGGGGACAGCGGGGATCACGCGTGAAGTCGATCGGGGTGGTTGCGGGTAGTTTGAGATCGTCCGCCGCAGCGTTGCTGGTGCTTGCGGTCGCCGGCTGCGCGGCACTGGGCGGCAAGCCGGCGCCGCTCGACACATTCGAACTGTCCGCGCCGTCGCTCGATGTGCGTGCCCACAGCCGCCGCCAGATCCTGATCGCCCAGCCGTCAGCGCTCAAGGCGCTGGACAGCCAGAACATCGTCATCAGGCCTTCCGACCGGTCGATCCAGTTCCTCAAGGGCGCGCAATGGGCGGACCGGCTGCCGCTGATCGTGCAGGCGAGGCTGGCCGAAACCTTCCAGCGCTCCGGCAGCTTTGCCGGCGTCGGAAAGCCAGGCGAGGGGCTGGCGATCGACTACCAGATCATAGTCGAGGTGCGCTCCTTCGAGGTGCGCGTCAATGGCGGCGGGCATGCCGATGTCGATCTGTTCGTGCGCATCCTGAACGACCGCAACGGCGAGGTGCGTGCCTCGAAGAGCTTCACCGCGAGCGCCCCGGTCTCTGGCAGCGGCAATGCGGCTTACGTCAGCGCGCTGGACGGCGCCTTCGGCCAGGCGGCGACCGACATCGTCCACTGGACGGATTCGACGATCTGACAGTGATTGCCAAGGCGCCGGGACACCGGCTCCATCATCGACGGACAAAAGAAAAGGCGGGCCGAGGCCCGCCTTTTCTTTTCAGACTTGTCGGCCGTTCAGTGCAGCCGGCCGCTGGCGTGGGCCAACATGGTGTAGACCTTGCCGGTGTCGGACGTGAGGTAGGTCTGCGCCATGATGTTGTCGCGGTCGTTGCGCGAGACATCCTTGAGCAGCTTCTCGAAATCCTCGCAGTAACGGTCGACCGCGGCGCGGAATTCCGCCTCGGCCTGATACTTGCGGCGGATCTCGTCGAAGGTCTGCTGGCCCTTCAGCGTGTAGAGGCGACGGGTGAAGACGTCGCGCTCGCCCCGCCGGTAGCGGTTCCAGAGCTCGATCGAGGCATCATGGTCGATGGCGCGGGCGATGTCGACGGAGAGCGAGTTGAGCGATTCCATGACATGCAGCGGCGAGCGCTGGGCAGGCGTCGCGCGCGGCGCTTCCGCCGGCGTTGCCGGCCGCAGCTCTTCCTCACGCGAGGCATTGGTCAGGAGGTCGCGCACCCATCCGCCCTGCGCGGGCTTGCCGTTCGGATCGCGGCGCGGCGCCTCGGCGGGGCGTTCAAGGTCGAGCGTGCCGCGCAGCGTGGTCTCGGCGAGCGGCGCCTGCGGAGCGCGGGCCGTTGGTTGCGGTTGCTGCTGTGGCTGCGGGGCCGGGGGACGGCGCAGCGGCGGTTCGACGGCTCGGGCCGGCGCCTGCGGAGCAGGGCGCAGACCGCGTGGCTCGCTCTGTTCGCTGCTGCCGCTGCGACCGGATTTCGCAACGATATCCGACAGTTCCTTGAGCGCATTGATCTGCTCTGCGACAGCGCGACGAATGGCCGAGGTCGATTCTTTGGCCTCTTCCGGCATCTCGATCACGCCCTTCTTCAGCTCGGCGCGGGTAAGGTCGAGCTCGCTCTTGATCGAGCCTGCGGTGCGACGCATCTCTTCGGTCGCGTCGGCAAAGCGGCGTGTCGCCGAATCGACGACGTCGGCGATGGCGGTGCGGATCTTTTCCGCCGATTCCATCGTGCGGCCCTCCGCGGTCTGCATCGTCTGGCCGACGAGGTTTTCGAAGGAGCGCATCACCTTCTCGAGGTCTTCCGACTTCTTGACCAGGCCGACGGCGAGGTCTTCCAGCGAGGACTGACGCTCCAGCGTGTGCTCAAGATTGCTTTGCGCGGAGCTGAGCAAATTCGAGGCGCTGGAGAGCAATCGGCTGTGTTCGTCGAACTTGGTCGCGATCGAGGCCACCTCGCGCAGCGTCGCCGAGGACAGGTCGGTGAGCCGCGTCGTGTTGGAATCGACCAGACGCGCCGAACTGGCGAAAGTCTGGGCGGCCTTCTCCGTGGTCGTGGCGAAGCTCTGCGTGCTGCCGGAGAGCCGCTCCTCGACCTGGCCGAGATTGACGGCAGCCTGGTCGATCAATTGGCCGAGCTGCGCGCTGGAGGTGGTCATGCGGCCGATAAGATCGGCCACGCTGTCGGCAAGCGACGAGCGGGCGCCTTCGACAGCCGACAGCGTCTCGGCCGTGCGGCTGGCGAGAGCATTGACGAGGTTGGTGTTCTCGCTGCGCAGCTTCTCGGCCGCCCGTTCGGTGACCTCTTCCATGCTGCGCTGCAGCTCGGAGCCGCCCTGGGCGAAGCGCTCGACCAGCGGTTTGGCCGTCTCGTCGAGGATTTTCGCCATCTCTGCCGAACGCGCCGCGAGCATGGTGTTGAGCTCGCGGGTGTTGGCGCCGATCGTGCGCGCGGCCTCGTTGGTGCTCTGGCCGATATGCTGGCCGACCGCCGTGAAGGTCTCGGCGATGACATTGGCGCGTGAGATGAGCTGGGCCTCGGCGCTGGAGACCTGCTCGTTGAGCTTCTGGCCCATGGTCTCGGCGGTGTAGGCGAAGCGGTTTTCCACGCTCGCCACCTGATCCTCGACACGGGCGGCCGCGGCCGAGGCGCTTGCGGCCAGCCGCTCGTCGGCTCCGGCCAGCGCCTGCTCGATTTCGCGGGCATGCACGGCAAGCTCCTGCCCGGTCTGGCGGGCACGGTCGGCGACGCGCTGTTCGGTCGCCGCGAAGGCGCCGACGATCGTGTCGGCATGCTCGCCGATGGTCGAGGTGCTCGAGGCGATACGCGACACCAGACGGCTGTCGGCGTCGTCGAAGATACGGGCAATTTCGGACGCCCGCGACGACAGTGCTTCCGAGCCCTCGGCGATACGCGAGATCAGATGCTGGTCGGCGCTGTCGAAGATGCGGCCGAGGTCCGAGGCGCGGGCGGCCAGCGCTTCGGCCGATTCGCTGATGCGCATCGAAAGCCGCTCGTCGGCGCCCTCGAAGTTGCGCAGGATGTCGCCGGCGCGGGCGGCCAGCGACTGCGCCGTTTCGACGGCGCGGGCAACGAGCTTCTGGTCGGCCGCGTCGAAGGTGTTTGCGATGTCGCCGGCGCGTGCGGCCAGCTTGTCGGCGGTTTCCTCGGCGCGGGCCATGAGCGAGTTGGAGGCATCGTCGGCGCGCGCCATCAGCATGTTGGACGTATCCTGGGCGCGCTCGTGCAAGCGGCGGTCCGCCGCCTCGAAAGCCTGCGCGATGTCCTCGGCCCTGGCAAGCAGCGCGGCGGAAGTCTGCTCGGCGCGTTCGGCGATCTTGCGGTCGGCGTCGCTGAAAGCCGCACCGGCCTGCTCGTGCAGGGTGCTGGTGATTTCCATGACCTTGTCGCGCAGCGCGCCCGCCACGAAGACCGCGGTCTTTTCCAGCACGCCGCGGACATTGTCGACGCCGGTCGACAGCGCACGCTCCATGGTGCCGGCGCGCTCCTCGATGACACCGGTCTGCCGGCTGAAGGCCTGCTCGATCTTCTCGACATCGGCGGCAATCGCCGCCGAGATATCGCTGCTTCGGGCAGCGATCTGATCAATATGGCCGGAAACCGAACGGTCGACGTCCTTGCGCGCATCGGCAAGCTTGACGAGATCGTCCTCGAGGGCCTTGGCCAGCATGTTGCGGCCCTCGGACAGCTTGCCGACATGGCCGGCGATGACGTCGTCGATCTCCGAGCGGCTTTCCGTCAGCTTCTGAAGGTCCGCTTCGAGGGCGCGCTTGAGGATATCGCGGCCTTCGGCGAGCTTCTCGACCTGGCCGGCGACCAGGCCGTCGATCGAGGAACGGCTTTCGGCGAGCTTGGCGAGGTCGGCTTCCAGCGCACGCTTGAGGATGTCGCGGCCTTCCGCGAGCTTCTCGACCTGGCCGGAGACCAGGCCGTCGATGCCGGCGCGGCTCTCGGCGAGCTTGGCAAGATCGTCCTCGAGCGCCTTGGACAGCGTCGCACGGTTCTGCGACAGTTGGTCGGCATGGGTCTGCATGAGGCCGCTGGCATTAGCCATATCGGTCTCCAGCGCACGCGAAAGCTCGGCGCGGTGACCGGTGATCTTCTGCGAATGATCGACGATCGCGCCCTGGATTGTGTTGAGGTCGGCTTCCAGCGCGCGCTTGAGGATATCGCGGCCTTCAGCGAGCTTCTCGACCTGGCCGGCGACCAGCCCGTCAATGCTGGAGCGGCTCTCCGCCAGCTTGGCGAGATCGTCCTCCAGCGATTTCGACAGCACGGAACGGTCCTGAACGAGCCGGTTTTGATGGTCGGCGATGGCGCCGCTGACGGCCTGCAGGTCGGTTTCAAGCGCTTTCGAAAGCTGTGAGCGATCTTCCAGCACCCTGTCCGAATGTCCCGCGATGGCACCCTTGATGGCGTTGAGGTCGGCTTCCAGAGCACGCTTGAGGATGTCGCGGCCTTCGGCGAGCTTCTCGACCTGGCCGGCGACAAGGCCGTCGATCGAGGCGCGGCTTTCGGCGAGCTTGGCGAGGTCGGCTTCCAGCGTGTGCGACAGCAGGCTGCGGTCCTCGGCGAGCTTGCCGGCGTGGCTGTCGATCAGGCCGCGGATGCCGCTCAGATCGCTTTCAAGGGCGCGGCTGAGCTCGCCGCGGTCCTCGGCGAGCCTGGTCGAGTGGGTTTCGATCAGGCCGCGGATGCCGATGATGTCGGTTTCGAGCGCTTTGGCGAGCACGGCGCGGCCCTCGGCGATCTTCTCGACCTGACCGGCGACAAGGCCGTCGATGGAGGCGCGGCTGTCCTGCAGCTTGTTGAGATCGGCCTCCAGGGCGCGCGCCAGGATGTTGCGGCCCTCGGCCAGCTTCCCGACATGGCCGGCGACCATTTCGTCAATCATCGTACGGGCTTGGACGAGCCTGCCGGAGTCTTCGTTCAAGACCTGGGACAGGCGGTTGCGGCCTTCTTCGAGCTGCTCCAGATGGCTGCCCAGCGACGCATCGATGGCGGCGCGCGACTCGTTGACCTTGCGCAGGTCTTCTTCCAGCGCGCGCGAGATCAGGCCGCGGCCTTCGGCCAGCTTCTGCACCTGGTTGGTCACGGCGGCATCGATTGCCACGCGGCCTTCGGCGAATTTCGCCAAGTCTTCCTGCATGGCGGCCGCCATGCGCTCGCGGCTCTCCGAAAGCGCGCGGCTGTGGTTCTCGACGGCTTCCTCGATGCCGACACGGGCATCGGCCAGCCGCTGGATGTCGGAATCGAATGAGCGCGACACGACATGCCGGGCCGCTTCCATGCGCCCGGCGAAGTCGGTGGCGCGGGCTTCGAGCATGGAGGAAGTCGACGAGATGATATCCGCCATGTCGGCGCCGATCTGCGTCTTGCCCTGATCGATCATCGACGTCAGCTGGTCCTTGCTGTCGGCGAAGGTGTGCGCGATCTCGCGGGCGCGCTCGACCAGCGTCTCGTTGATCTGGCGGGCGCGGGCTTCGAGGGCGGCGTTGAGTTTCTGCGTGCCGGTGTCGAGCGCTTCGGCGCGGGTCTGGAATTCGCTGATCAGCGCCTGACCGCGTTCGGCCAGCGTCCGCTCGATACCGCTGAGGCTCGTCTCGAACTCCGAACTCAAGGTACGCGCCGCGCCGCCGAGCAGCGAGACCATGCCGTTGGTGCGGTCGTCGAGCAGGTCGGTTAGCGAGCGTGTCAGGCCGTCCGTGGTGTCGGTGAGCTTGGCGATACGGGTGTCGAGGAGGCTCGCGAAGGCCTCGCCGGAGGTCGAAAGACGGTCCGTGATGTTGTCCAGGCGCGATTCCACGGAATCGAAGATCGACGTCGAGCTTTCATTGATGCGGTCGATCAGCGTGTCGCCGGAATTGTTGATCGTCATCGACAGCTTGGTCGACGCGTTGAGGATCGAGTCGCGGATGATGTCGCTGGCCGAGCCGATCTCGTCGCGCAGCGTCTCGTGAGCGCTGGCGATGGAGGCGCGCACCCGCTCGGCATGGGTGACGACCGCCTCGCGCTCGCTGCCGAGACCGTCGACCAGCGAACGGATGCGGGCCTCGTTCTCGGAATAGGAGCGTTCGAGCTGGCTTACTTCGCCGTGGACGAGCGTTTCTAGCTCGACCGCGCGGGCCAGGGTGCGCTCGATGCCTTCGCCCATGGCCGCCACCTCGCGGCGAACGGCCTGGCCAATCATCATGACACGGTCCTGAGCGAGGTTTTCGGGCTCCGCCAGGCGGAAGGCGACCTCGGTCATGGATTGCGCGGCGAGGCGCATTTCCTGCGCGCGCCGGATCATGGCGGCGAACGCCCAGAACAGGATGACCGGAACGATCGCGGCAACCACCAGGCCGATCAGCTCGGGACGGGCGAAGAACTGGTCGAAGGTACGGATGTTCCAGATGCCGGGGCCGAACAACAGGTTGGCCAGGCCGCCGGCGCCGGCGATCCAGGCCAGCGAGATAAAGGCGATCACCCAGTAGACGGTGCTCGACGCACGGCGGTTGAGGCTGTGCAGCAGCGTCTTGTAGTCCTTCTGGCGGTCGTCATTGGCGGGCGTGAAGCCGGCGGGAGGCGTAAAGCCGGACGGCTGCCCATTGCGCGGCTCGACCGGGCGCAACTCGGCCGGCTTGGCCGCGGGCGCCCTGGGAGGCTGGGGGCTGGCAGGCTGGGGATTGTTTGCCGGCTCCGTCCTCTGGCTGCGCCCTTCGCGCGCCAGCTCGTCGGCCGCCGCCGAAATCTGCGCTTCGAGATCCTCCATCGACGCCGCCATGTCGAGGCCGCCTTCGTCGCCGTTAAGGTCAAGGTCAAGCGCCTTTTCCAGTTCCGCGGCCACGTCATTCTCGAGAGACTTCGTCGTCGTTGGTTTCTTAGCCATGCCTTCGCTACCCTGTACTAGCTGCCGCGGGACTTATGATTTTGGCCTGATTCTGGCTTGTCTATCCCGCGCAGGAGGCTGAAAAATGGACCTTCGTATCGTAATGACACACTGGGGTAAAGAAAACATGCATTCCGGGCGATACGTAAAACTTTAAATATAAGGTTAACGGAGACGTGATCCGGCTGCCTCCGTGACAACATTTTTCCTCTGCAGTCGTTAACCCGTTGGCGACCGGGAGCGCCTATTTTCGCGGGCCCGTCTGCCCGCTTGATGGAGTTGCAGTGCGTATGCGTGGCGAAAGTGGTATTGCGTTTTCCATGCCGGGGGGCGACGCCTCCGGAACGGCTGGAGCCCGACCGGTGGATCTCGGCCATCTGGCACGCCAGACAATGGGCGACCGCGACCTCGAACGCGAGGTGCTGGCGCTGTTCGTGCACCAGTCGCTGTCGGTCCGTGACCAGATCGCGGATGCCGACGCCAGGCAAAGGGTGCTTCTGGCACATGGCCTGAAAGGCTCGGCGCGCGGCATCGGCGCCTTTGCGGTGGCCGACTGCGCCGCGATCATCGAAACCCAGCCGGAAGACGTCCGGGCGCTCAAGCGGCTCAGCACGCTGATCGAGGAAGTGCGCGACTTCATCGCAGGCATCAGCCGCTAGTATCCCACCTTTCTGAAAAACGTCATTTCGTGGCGCTTTCGCGCCGCAGTTGACTTGTCCGGCAGAGTGATTATCTCGGCTGCGACTCCTCAGGTGACTTAATGACCAAGCTGACTTACATCGCCCATGACGGGACCCGGTTTGACGTGGAAGCCGAAAACGGCTCGACGGTGATGGAAAACGCGATCCGCAATGCGGTTCCGGGCATCGAAGCCGAATGCGGCGGCGCCTGTGCCTGCGCGACCTGCCATGTCTATGTCGACGAAGCCTGGACGGCGGAGGTCGGCGAGCCGGAGGCGATGGAGGAGGACATGCTGGATTTCGCCTACGAGGTCCAGCCGAACTCACGCCTCTCCTGCCAGATCAAGGTGCGCGACGCGCTGGACGGGCTGGTGGTTCGGGTCCCCGCGCGCCAGGGTTAGAGCCGACTTTCCAATTTTCTTTTGCGCCGGCAGCTTGGCAGCGGCCGACAGCTCATGCAGTCTCGCCGCTTTCCCAATCGGGGCGCAGCGCATGACCGATACCATCAAAACGGACGTTCTCATTGTCGGGGCAGGGCCGATCGGCCTGTTCGCCGTGTTCGAGCTCGGTCTGCTCGATATGAAATGCCATCTGATCGACATTCTCGATCGTCCCGGCGGCCAATGCGCCGAGCTCTATCCTGAAAAGCCGATCTACGACATTCCCGGCTGGCCGACGATCTCCGCGCAAGGCCTGGTCGACAAGCTCATGGAGCAGATCCATCCGTTCAAGCCGGACTTCACCTTCAACCGCATGGTGTCGAGCCTTGAAAAGCTGGAGGACGGCAGTTTCCGCGTCGCCACCGACGAAGGTGAATTGTTCGAGGCCAAGGTGGTGGTGATCGCCGCCGGCGGCGGCTCGTTCCAGCCCAAGCGTCCGCCCATTCCGGGCATCGAGGAGTACGAAGGCAAGAGCGTGTTCTATTCGGTCCGGCGCATGGAGGAATTTCGCGGCCACGATCTCGTCATCGTCGGCGGCGGCGATTCCGCACTCGACTGGACGCTCAACCTGCAGCCGATCGCCAAAAGCGTGACGCTGGTGCATCGCCGCCCGGAATTCCGGGCCGCGCCCGACAGCGTCAACAAGATGTATGCCATGCATGAGATGAAGCAGCTCGAATTCCTGGTCGGCCAGGTCAGCGGCCTTGCCGGCGGCGGCGGTCAGCTGTCGTCGGCGACCATCAAGGGCGGCCCGGATGGCGACGTCGAGGTGCCGTGCACCCGCATGCTGCCATTCTTCGGCCTCACCATGAAGCTCGGGCCGATCGCCGAATGGGGCCTTAACCTGCACGAGAACCTGATCCCGGTGGACACCGAGAAGTTCCAGACGTCGATCCCGGGCATCTTTGCCGTCGGCGACATCAACTGGTATCCGGGCAAGCTCAAGCTGATCCTGTCAGGCTTCCATGAAGTGGCGCTGATGGCGCAGGCCGCCAAGCGGATCGTCAGCCCGGGCGAGCGCATCGTCTTTCAGTACACGACCTCGTCGACCAGCCTGCAAAAGAAGCTCGGCGTGCATGATTAAGGCGTATTGATATTCAGGTGATGCCGGACTGCGAACGGCAGCTTCCTGCGCTTCCGGCCTTCGCCGGCCGAAGCCCTCACGAATGGCGGGGCGGCTAAAATAAGGCTACGGCCGGCGTAGGCCGGTTCTCGGAAACTGCCCTTCTCGACTCGGCCTGACCTGAATCTCAACACACCTTCAAACGATCTACTCCGCAAGCGCGGGCGCGGTTTGCTCGTCGTGGCCGCGCAGTTCCTTTTCGGGCATCAGGGCCAGCGTGATCAGCGCCAGGACGAGCGTTGCTCCGGCGGCGACGAATATCATCACGAACGGCAACGCCGATGCCGGATGGATATGCGTCTGCGAGCCTTCTGAGGACAATGGCAGGCCGTAGCCGAGCGCGACGGCGCCGAGCATGGCCACGCCGAGCGCGCCGCCCAGCGTGCGCAGGAAGGTCAGAACGCCCGTCGCGACTCCGAGATGCGCGCGATCGACGGCATTCTGGACCGAGACGGTGGCAACCGGGAATGTCGTTCCGCTGCCCAGGCCGATCAGAGTGGTCAGGATTTCCACTTCGAGCAGCGAGGCGTGTTCCGCAATGGCACTGAGCACGCCAATGCAGACGATGGCCAGGCCGACGCCGATCATGGCGATGCGCTTGTAATGGACAAAGCGCGGGATCGTGCGGCCGCTGAAGGTCGCGCCGGCGACCGTGCCGAGCAGGAGGCCGAGCATCGCGGTGCCGGATTCGCTGACCGAAAGCCCGACGACCGATTGCAGATAGACCGGCAGGTATACCGACGCGCCGATGTTCGCGGCCTGCAGCAGGAACATCGATAGTGTGCCGGCGAGCACGATCGGGTTGCCCAAGACTTCGAGCGAGATCAAAGGCTCGGCCGCCTTGAGCAGCCTGAGCGCGAAGAAGGCCCAGAACACCGCCGAACAGGCAACCAGCCCAAGGATTTCGCGGGAGAACCAGGGATAGGCGCTGCCGCCCCAGCTGAGCGCCAGGAGCAGAAGCGTCGTGGCGATAACCAGCAGCACGGCGCCCAAGCCGTCGATGCGATGGTTCTTGGCCGCGACCGGCAGCTTCTTCAACGGGTTGTTGATGATGGCCATGGCCAAGAAGCCGATCGGCAGGTTGATCCAGAAGATCAGCGACCAGTGCAGATGCTCGGCAAACACGCCGCCGAGCAGCGGGCCGGCGACGCTGGCGACCGCCCAAGTGCCTGCGATCCAGGCCGCATAGCGGGCGCGCTCGCGCGGCGGCACGAGGTCGCCGATGACCGTCTGGGCCAGCGCGAAGAGACCGCCGCCGCCGGCGCCCTGGATGGCGCGGCCGATGACCAGCACCAGCATGTTGGGAGCAAGCGCGCTGACCAGCGACCCGAGCAGGAAGACGAGGATGGCGGCGTAGATGACGGGGCGACGTCCGTAGACATCGGAAATCTTGCCGTAGAGCGGCGCCATCGCGGTTGCGGTCAGAAGATAGCCGGTGACGATCCACGGCAGATACTCGGCATGGCCGAGCGCGCCGGCGATCGTCGGCAGGGCAGGGGCTACGATGGTCTGATCAAGGGCCGCCAGCAGCATCGACAACAGCACACCGCCGATGATGGCATTCTTCTCGCTCTCGCTCATGATCGGCGCGGCTTCCGGCGCCATCGTCTGGTTCTCGACGGTCTGGTCCATGCATCATTCT
Organism: Mesorhizobium sp. B2-7-2; assembly: GCF_006440775.1. Lineage (GTDB taxonomy): Bacteria > Pseudomonadota > Alphaproteobacteria > Rhizobiales > Rhizobiaceae > Mesorhizobium. Next base: position 43,544 of record NZ_VFTZ01000028.1, read on the forward strand.
TTCAAAGGCTGGTACTTGGTGCGCCAAGACGGCTTTGGCCGGTCGCACCTGTCATTTCTCATCGTGGACCCGAGGCTTTGGCGCTTCGAACCCGCATTATGTCGTTCGATATAGGCCGATTTCGACCATCACTCGAAAGTTTTTCCGGTCTGGCACCATGCTTGGATGAAATTGGCCCCGGATAGGGCTCGGCGCTCAAGTCAAGGCGGCGGCAACTGGCCGGCTTCGACACGCTCCATCCGGTAGCGCATCAGCCGAAGGATACGGCTTTCGAAATTGACGCTCTCGACGCGGTCGAAGCGGACCTGGTCCTGATCATGCATGGCGAGCTCGGCTGCCTGGACCGCGGCGGCGTTGACCTTCGCCTGCTCGCAGGTCTTTTGCGGGGGGAGTGCCTTCAGTGCATCCTCGAGCAGGCGCGCATGGTTCTTGGCGATCTCGACATGGCGCTCCTCATGCCGCTTGATGTCGGCCGAGAGCGTGTCCCAGACCAGCCTGACGCCGGGATCGGATTTGCGCGGGCGCCGCCATTCGGGGAGGATCACCTTGACCTTCACGGTGACGGCCGCGTCGGCGACACGGCAGGACCCGGCGCTCTGCGCGTAGCTGATGCGGGTGGTGAAGGCCATTTGCGTGGCGCCGGGATGCCGCGACCCGGTGCTCTTCACCTCGGGGCCGTTTTTCGAGAGCTGGTTCTGGATATCGTCGAGCGTGCGGCCGCCGACGCTGAAATAGCTGTAGGTCTTGACCAGACTGGCCGCGCCTGCCGGCATGGCGGTGATCGAGAGCATCAGGGCGCAGAGCAGGGAAGGGTTCATCATATTGCCTCTTCACGCACCTTGCTTTAGGGCCGTCGCCAGCGCAACGGAATTGATTTCGCGCGGATCACGCATGGTTGATGGACAATGACGACAAGGCGGTGGCAGCTGGCTCATGGGCGCTATCTGGACCTCGGTCCGAAGGCGGTCGTCGTTGGCATCCTCAACGTGACGCCCGACAGTTTTTCGGATGGCGGCCTGTTCGCCGCGCCCGAGAAGGCGCTGGAGCAGGCGCGCCGCATGGTCAAGGAAGGCGCGGCGATCATCGACGTCGGCGGGGAATCGACGCGGCCCGGTTTCGCCCCGATCTCCGCCGAGGAAGAGCAGGGGCGCGTGCTGCCGGTCATCGCGGCGCTCGCCGCTTCCGGCGAGGCACTGATCTCGGTCGACACCTATCGCGAGGACACCGCGCGGCTTGGCGTCGCCGCCGGCGCCCATATCGTCAACGACGTCTGGGGGCTGCAGCGTGAGCCGGGCATCGCGCGCGTCGCCGCCGAGACAGGCGCCGGGCTCGTCATCATGCATACCGGGCGCGAACGGCAGAAGCTGCCCGACGTGATCGAGGACCAGTTCCTGTTCCTGCGCAAATCGCTGGAGATCGCGCGCGCCGGCAATGTCGCCGACAGCCAGATCGTGCTCGATGCCGGCTTCGGCTTCGCCAAGGAAACGGCGGAGGAAAACCTCGACCTGATGGCGCGGTTTTCCGAGCTTCAGGCGCTCGGCTACCCGTTGATGGCCGGAACCTCGCGCAAGCGCTTCATCGGCACCGCCACCGGGCGCGGTCCCGCGGAAAGGGCTGCCGGCACGGCGGCCACCAGCGTCATCCTGCGCTTGAAGGGAGCCGACCTGTTTCGCGTCCACGATGTCGCAATCAACGTGGATGCGCTGGCGGTGACCGATGCTATGCTTCAACGCGAAACCGAGCTTCCTCCCGGACACTGATCATGTACCTCATCCGCATGAAGAACTGCGCCTTCTTCGCCCGCCACGGCGTGCTGGACGAGGAGGAGACGCTTGGCCAGCGTTTCTACGTCGATGCCGAGCTGACGGTCGAGCCGAGCCGGCCGCTGACGGAGGATTCCATCGAGGACACCGTCAATTACGGTGTGGCCTTCTCGGTCATCGAAAAGATCGTGACCGGACATCGCCGCTTCCTGATCGAGGCTCTGGCGCTGGAGGTGGCGAAGGCGCTGACGGCGCGATTCTCCCAGATCAGGAAAGCCGCGATCACCGTGCGCAAGCCGAACGCCCCGGTGCCGGGCGTGCTCGATCATGTCGAGGTGACCGTTGTCTGGCCAGAATAGCGCCGTCTACCTCAGTCTCGGCGGCAATCTCGGCGACCCGGCGAAGTCCATGGGCGCGGCATTGCGCATGCTGGACGGCGACGACGCGACGCGCGTCACCGCCGTGTCCTCGATTTACCGCACGCCGCCCTGGGGCAAGCTCGACCAGCCCGATTTCCTCAACGCCGCCGCCGCGATCGAGACGGCGCTTTCGCCACGCGCGCTGCTCGAGCTTTGCCTCGATGTCGAGCGGCGGTTGAAGCGCGTGCGCGAGGAGCGCTGGGGGCCGCGCCTAATCGATATCGACATCCTGGTGTTCGGCGACCGGGTGATCCACGAGACCGGGCTCGAAGTGCCGCATCCGCGCATGCTGGAGCGTGCCTTCGTGCTGGCGCCCCTGGCGGAGGTCGCGCCAGGGCTTTCGGTCGGTGGCAGGAGCGTGTCGGAACGGCTCAAAGCCGTCGACACGTCCGGCATCGAGCGGCTGCCTTCGGGCCGCGAATGGTGGCTCGGCTGATTTTGCATTGTCGCAATTCCGGACGGAAAACCGCTCACGCTTTTCCTGGAATTGCTCCAAAGCCGGCCGGTCAGCCGGAAAAACCGCCGCCGTCCAAAAATGCCTGCTCCTCGGCCGTCGTCGCGCGGCCAAGCATCCGGTTGCGATGCGGGAAGCGTCCGAAGCGCCGGATAATCTCCAGGTGCTCCTCGGCATATTTCAGATAGTCGGGCGCCTTGGCGATTGTGAGCTCGACCGACCTTTCCTGGTCCGCCAGCACTTCGGAATGCTCGAAGGGCAGATAGAGAAAGACGCGAAACAGTTCTTCCAGCTCGAGGTCCTGACCGGCGGCAATCGCCCTGTCGGCGAAGTATCTCGCGAGCGGATCGGTCGCGTACATGTGGCCGGTGCCGCGGAAGCAGTTGCGCGGGAACTGATCGAGCAGGATCATCAGCGCCAGCGATCCTTCGGCATGCGCATTCCAGTCGTCGCATTCGCGCCGCGCGGCGGCGTAATGCAGCTCGAGAAAGCGGCTGCGGAAATCGGCGTCGAAGGCGTCGTTCTTCTCGAACCAGGCGTCCTCGCCGGCATCGCGCCAGAATGTGATGACCGAAAGCGCTCGCGGATCAAGCTCTGCCATATTTGCCCCTCAGTTCTTCGTCTCTGCCTGGTTCAGCACGACGGCGGTTTCCTGGTTCAGCGCCCGGCCGGCGCGGCGTGGCTGCGTGAGCGGCGTCGGGATCGGCGTGCCGATATTGCCTTTGAGGAAACGCTGGCCGGCGCGCACGCCCTCGGCCAATTGCGTCTCGAAGCGCGCTTCGTCACGGCGCCGCACATCCTCCATGACTTCGGCGACCTCCTCGGGATCGACGCCCAGCGCCTCCAGCGCGGAGCCGCCGAAGACCAGCGCCGATTCGAAGGTCTCGCGCAGCTGATAGTCGACGCCGGCGCGCACGAGCTGCAGCGCGGTGCCGCGGTCGAAGGCGCGCGCCAGGATGGTGACCAGCGGGAATTCGGCCTTGATCAGCTGAGTTATGCGCACGGCGGCGTCCGGCTTGTCGACGCAGATCAGCACCGCGCGGGCGCGCCCGGCGCCGGCCGCATGCAGGATGTCCAGCCTCGTGCCGTCGCCGTAATAGACCTTGAAGCCGAAATCGGCCGCCGCCTGGATCATCTCCACCTCGTTATCGATGATCGAGACGTCCATCCCGCGCAGCAAAAGCGGCTGGCTGGCGATCTGGCCGAAGCGGCCGAAGCCGATGATCAGCACGCTGCCGGTGAGGCCGTCGGCAATGTCGACGCCGTCGAGCGACTGCTCGTCTCGCGGGGTGAGGTAACGGAGCGCTACGATCGCGAGCGGCGTCAGCACCATTGAGATGATGACGATGGCAGTCAGCGTGGCGTTGGCCTGGCCGTCGATGATGCCGACCGCGGCAGCGGAAGAATAGAGCACGAAGGCGAACTCGCCGCCCTGCGCCATGAAGACGGCGCGTTCGAGCGCCTCGCGATGGCCGCTCTTCAGAATGCGCGCGACGACGTAAATGCCGAATGCCTTCATGACCATGTAGGCGACGACATAGATGGCGATGAGCCGCCAGTTTTTGGCTACGACGCCAAGGTCGAGCGACATGCCGACGGCGAGGAAGAACAGGCCGAGGAGGATGCCGCGGAAGGGCTCGATATCGGCTTCGAGCTGGTGGCGGAAGGTCGATTCCGACAAGAGAACGCCGGCGAGGAAAGCGCCCATTGCCATCGACAGGCCGGAGAGCTGCATTGCCAGGGCCGAACCCAGCACCACCAGCAGCGCCGCGGCGGTCATGACTTCGCGGGCGCGGGCGTCGGCCAGGATGCGGAAGAGCGGATTGAGCAGGTAACGGCCGGCCACGACCAGCCCCACGATCGCGGCGATGCCGATCCCGACTTCGGTCAGCCGCTCTGAAAAACTGGTCTCGGCGCCGCCGGGCGCAAGGAACGCCACCAGCGCGAGCAGCGGCACGATCATCAGGTCTTCGAGCAGCAAGATGGAGACGATGCGCTGACCTTTCGGCGTGGCGATCTCGCCGCGCTCTTCGAGCAGTTGCATGACGATCGCCGTCGATGTCAGGACGAAGCCGGCGCCGGCGACGAAGGACTGCGCGATGGGGAAGCCTCCGGCTAGTCCGACGAGAGTGAGCAGGACCGCGCAGACGCCGACCTGCAGCGCGCCGAGTCCGAAGATCTCGCGGCGCAGGCCCCAGAGCCGCGACGGCTGCATCTCCAGCCCGATGATGAACAGGAACATGACGACGCCGAGCTCGGCGACATGGAGGATCGCTTCCGATTCGGAAAAGATGCGCAGGCCGAACGGACCGATGACCACGCCGGCGGCGAGGTAGCCGAGGATCGAGCCCAGCCCCATGCGCTTGAAGATCGGCACGGCGACGACGCCCGCGGCGAGCAGCGCCACAACCTGCACCAGATCGCTGCTCGACGCTTCAACTGCCATGCCTGTCGTCCCGTTGCTCGAAGCACTCCTTGCATGCCCCGGGAGCGAGAGGCAAGGGCGGGCGGACTGACTTGAAGGGTAGGGTGCCGTGGAAGCGGCCTCCGCTTGCCTGCCGGACGTTCGGCATATACAATAGCCGAATGCCTGACTATTCGTCCCGCCCGCCCCTACATATCCCGATGGATGCGCTCAGCGAAGTCCTACAGGACTTTCGCTTGAGTGGGGTCAACTATGGCCGCTGCGAGCTCCGGCATCCATGGAGCATCGCCTTTCCGCAACAGAAGCTGCTTCGCTTTCACTTTGTCGGCCAGGGTCCATGCTGGATCTATACCGAAGCGGAAGGCTGGCAGGAGTTGCGCGACGGCGATCTGGTGCTGCTGCCGCAAGGCATCGCCCATCGGCTGGCCAGTGCGCCGGACGTTGTCGGCGACTCGCTCGAGAGTTGCCATGTGACCAAGTTGGGGAGCAATGTCTGTGAGGTGGTGCGGGAAGGGACGGGCGCGACAAGCACCCTTTTCTGCGGCTCCATGGCCCTGGGCGCCTATGCGCTCAATCCACTGATCACGTTGATGCCATCAATTATCAAAGGGTGCGATGTGGCCGGCAACGATCCGGTCGTCGGTCCTTTGCTGGCGGCTATGACGGCCGAGGCCGCGCAACCGCAGATGGGCAGCGCCACGATTCTGTCCCGTATGGCGGACTTGCTGACGGCCCGGCTTATCCGCTGCTGGGTCAATTGCACTGGAGCTTCGACCACCGGGTGGCTTGCAGCCATCCGTGACCCCCATATCGGCCGCGCGCTGGCAGCCATGCACCGAGACCCCGGCCATAACTGGACCCTGGAAAGCCTTGCCGGCCTGGCAGGCCAATCGCGCTCGATTTTCGCCGAGCGCTTCAGCGCTGTGTTAGGGGAGGGCGCTGCCCACTATCTCGCCCGTCTGCGGATGCAACTTGCCCGCGAGCTTCTCGGGCAAAACGGCCTGTCGGTTGCCGAGGTCGCTACCCGTTTGGGCTACGATAGCGAAGCATCCTTCGCGCGCGCGTTCAAACGCATCACCAATGTCTCGCCAGGCGTTGTGCGTCGCACAATTCCCGGACGAACGGACATGAATTTCGGATTATAAGGTACATATCATCCGAGAAGACTCGTCTATTGAAGACCTCCAGACTTTGGAGATCTTTCAGTGACAGACACAACATTACAGCTTGAAGACGCGGCGATAGACCTCGACGACGCCGCGCCGGCCCCGTGGAACGCAGCCACCTGGTTTGCGGTCATTTCATTGGCGGCCACCAGCTTTGCTCTGGTCTCGGCCGAATTCCTGCCGGCAGGCCTGCTGACGCCGATGGCGCGGGACCTCGGCATCAGCGAAGGAACCGCCGGACAGGTCGTCACCGCCACGGCTTCGGTCGGCGCGGTGACGGCCATGTTGAGCAATGTTCTCATTGGCCGATTGAACCGCAAGACCGTGCTGGTTGGCCTCAGCGCCTTGGCGGTCGGTTCCAACCTCCTTGCCGCGCTGGCGCCCAATTTCTGGCTGTTGCTGCTGGGCAGGGCCGGGCTCGGAATCGCTCTCAGCGCATTCTGGGCACTCTCGGTTGCCGTCGTGGCCAGGCTGGTTGGCGCCAACGCGACAGGTCGGGGCATGGGCATCGTCACCCTCGGCGTCTCGCTCGCCACCATCGCCGCCCCGTCAATGGGAGCGTTGATCAGCGACTGGCTGGGTTGGCGCAGCGCCATGGCCATGACAGCGGGGCTGGCCGTAGTTGCCATGCTGCTGCAATTGCTGAGCCTGCCGACCTTGGCTGCGACGGCCAGCAATAGTCTGGCTGACGTATTTCGGCTGACACGGCGGCGCGGCATTCAACTCGGTATGCTGGCCATTCTTTTGCTGATGACGGGGCATTTTGCCGGCTCTGTTTATGTGCGCCCCTTCCTCGAACACGTGACGCTCCTCGCCACCGGGCCAATTGCCCTGGCCCTGCTCGGATTTGGCATCGCGGCTGTGATCGGCAACGTCGCTGGCGGCCGTATGGCCGACGCCAATATCCGCATGGCTCTCGTGGGCACCGCCGTGTTGATGGCGTTTTCGGCGCTGGCACTGGTGCTTTGGGGCGTGCACATTGGCGTCGCCTTCGGATTCGTCGCGCTTTGGGGATTGGCCTTCGGCATGGCGCCGGTCGTGCTGCCGACCAACCTGTCCCGCGCGGCACCTGATGCGCTGGAAGCTGCGGGTAGCCTGATGGTCGTCTCCTTCCAGGTTGCCATCACCATCGGCGCGGTTGTCGGCGGCTATGTCGTGGATACCCATGGCGCCACGGGACCTTTGACCCTTACCGTCGTTCTTGCCATGGCGACAGCCGCGCTGGCACTCCTACAGCCTCGCGGCGACTGAACCTTGCTCCGGCTGACCTGGGCAGCCTATATCCGGATCGCCGCGACGTTGCCGCCGCCTTTTTCTTACGCGGCGCTTCGGAGGAGACGCGCTACGCGATACCCATCGCGCGCTTATGGTCGGCGATCTCGGCGAGCAGCCAGTCCTGGAACAGGCCGGTGCCTGGCTTGTTTCCGATGCTGCGGCGCTGGTGCAGGTAGATTCCGGCGGGATAGGTATGGCGGGCGCTGAACGGGGCGACAAGCTTGCCTTGCTGCAAAAGGTCCTGCGCCATCATGGTGTCGGCCAAAGCGATCCCCGCGCCGTTTATCACCTCGCGCATGATCAAGGTGCAGTCATCGAGCGTCGTGCTGGATTTGGGCGTGGCGTCCAGAACGCCTTCCTGCTCCAGCCAGCGCCGCCAGCGCATGCTCTCGCATTCGTGGATCAGGTGATGATTGACGAGATCGGCGGGCGTTCTGAGCGGCACCGGTCCCTCAAGCAGCGACGGCGCGCAGACCGGCGTCAGAACCAGCGGGATCAGCAGCGTCAGGGCCGGGCCGGCCTTGTAGACGAACTCGTCGACAATGGCCAAATCGAAGTTGGCGCGCTTGCCCGATGTCGAGATCTCCAGGTCCACGGACGGATGCAGCTTGCGGAAATTCGGCAGCCGGTCCGCCAGCCAAAGGTTCAGGACCGCCGGCACGCAGAGCACCCTGACCCGCTGGGTCCTGCCGTGACCATGGACGAAGCTGACATCGTCGGTGGCGCGCCAGATGGCCTCGAATGCTTCGGAGAGGCCGCGCGCATAATATGAGCCCCTGATGGTCGGTGTGATCTGGCGAAAGCCGCGCTCGAACAGATCCTGGCCAAGGTTCTTCTCGAGCGCGCGGATGTGGCGGCTGACGGCCGAAGGCGTCAAATGCAGCTCCTCGGCTGCATCCTTGATGCTGCCGAGGCGCGCGGCGGCCTCGAAAGCGCGCATGCCATTGAGTGAGGGCAGGGCCATTGGCCAATCATGAAATGTCAGTTGAGTTTTTGTCAATCGACTTGGGCAAAATTGGCGTTTGATCGCCCGGCCGGTTCGGGGATACCCAAAAGGCAAGAGCGACCAAGTCGCCGTCAGAATACAATTATTTGGGTACTCCGATACCATTCCCCAACGGCGCGAACCGGCCTGACCGGTTTCCACCGGGGACCGGCGAAGCTTTGCGTATGATGTCAAGCTGAGCCTCGGCGGGGCGCCCCAGAATGGGAGAACGAGCTTTTATGCCTCAGTCGCCGGTGCCGGTCTTTGAAGCGGCTGACGAGATTTCCGCGGAAGCCTCGGTCGTCGTGATCCTGCAAACCGCTCAAACAGGTTTTGGGCCGCGGACAGGGGCACTCGATGCTGAAATGGACGGGATCTTGTCCCGCGCGTGTTCCGAGCCGGGCGCGCTTGAGGAGTCCGGCGCCTGTGTCGATGTCATCGCCCCCAAGGCCATGTCGGCCCGGCGCGTGGTGGTGCTGGCTTTGGGCAATGCCTCGGCTGTAACCACGCTTTCCCTGGCGCGGGCCGGCGGTTTGCTTGCGGCGCATCTGGAAGGCAAGGGCGAATGCGCGGCCACCCTGATGCTGGACCCGCTCGCCGGTGTCGACCTGCCCGCAGCGGAAATACTGGCGCGAGTCGCGCTCGGCATGCGGCTGCGGCGCTATCGTTTCGACCTGCGCAACCGGCGTCAGGGAGCCGGCGCCGACCGCACTTTGCGGGTGCAATTGATCGGCGCGGCCGGCCCGGAGCTGAAGGCGGCGCTGGCGCGGGTCAATGCCATCGCCGACGGCGTCGAATATGCGCGCACCCTGGTCAACCTGCCGCCGAACCATCTCCACCCCGACAATTTCCATGACCACCTGGAGCCGCTGCACGAGGCCGGCATCGATGTCGAGATCCTCGACACGGCGCGGCTGAAGGAGCTCGGCATGAATGCGATCCTGGCCGTCGGCTCCGGCTCGGCGCGACCGCCGCGCGTCGCGGTCCTGCGCTATCGCGGCAAGGGCGCTCCCGCGCAGCCGCTGGCTTTCGTCGGCAAGGGCGTCTGCTTCGATTCCGGCGGCCTGTGCATAAAGCGCGGCGAGCAGATGTTCGACATGAAGGCCGATATGGGCGGCGCGGCCGCCGTGGTCGGCCTGCTGATCGCGCTCGCCCGGCAAGGCAGTCCGGTGCATGCCGTCGGCGTGCTCGGCATTGCCGAGAACATGCCGTCCGGCACCGCGCTCAAGCCGCGCGATATCATCACGACGGCGTCGGGGCAGACCGTGGAAGTGTTCGACACGGATGCGGAAGGCCGGCTGATCCTGGCCGACTGCCTCTATTATGCCGCTTCGCGCTTCAACCCCTCGGTGATCGTCGACCTTGCCACGCTGACCTATTCGGTGATGCGCGGCCTCGGCTCGGTCTTCGCCGGCCTTTTCAGCACCGACGACACCATCGCCTCGCGCATGATCGCGGCGGGGGAAAAGGTCGGCGAGCGGTTCTGGCAGCTGCCGCTCGACCGGGCCTATGACGAGGGGCTGCAATCGCCCTTCGCCGATATCCGGCATCACGCCAAGGACATGGAAGACGGCGACGCGCCCTATGCCGCGGCCTTCCTGCGCAATTTCACCGAAGACCGCCCCTGGGTGCATCTCGACATAGCCGGCAAGGAAATGGCCGACAAGGACCGGCCGCTGGGCCGGGAGGGCGCCACGGCCTTCGGCGTGCAGATGCTGGAAGAATGGGTGCAGTCCGGCCGGGCGGCGAACTAGGCGGCAACGAAATGTCTTCAACCACTGAGGGAGCCGGGATGCCGTCCGAGATCGTCAGCAAGGAAGGGCGGGCCGGCTTCGGCGCCTACGAAACCTGGTACCGGATCAGCGGCGCGCTCGATGCCGGCAAGGCCCCGGTCGTGATCCTGCATGGTGGGCCGGGCGCCGCCCATAATTACGTCGACGCCTATAAGCTTCTTGCCAGGGACGGCCGCGCCGTCATCCACTACGACCAGTTGGGCTGCGGCAATTCCACCTTGCTGCCGGAAAAGGGCGCCGATTTCTGGACGCCCCAACTCTTCATCGATGAGCTGGAAAATCTCGTCGACCATCTCGGCATCCGCGGCGGCTTCCATGTGCTGGGTCAAAGCTGGGGCGGCATGCTGGGTGCCGAATATGGCGTGACCCGGCCGAAGGGCCTGAAGTCGCTGACCATCGCCAATTCGCCGGCGTCCATGAAGCTCTGGGTCGAGGAAGCCAACCGGCTGCGCGCCGATCTGCCCCAGGACGTGCAGGACACGTTGACCCGTCACGAACAGGCCGGCACGACGGACGATCCGGCCTACCAGGAAGCGACGATGCGGTTCTACGAACAGCATGTCTGCCGGGTCGTGCCGTTCCCGCCCGAGGTGACGGAAACCTTCGCCCAGATCGTACGCAATCCGACCGTCTACAATGTGATGAACGGGCCGAACGAATTCCACGTCATCGGCACGCTGAAGAGCTGGAGCGTCATCGACCGACTGTCGGCCATTGAGGTTCCCACACTTCTCATCTCCGGCCGTTACGACGAAGCCACGCCCGCGACCGTGCAGCCCTTCAAGGACGGCATCAAGGGATCGCTCTGGCAGATATTCGAGCATTCCAGCCACATGCCGCATGTCGAGGAGCAGGAGCTCTGCATGCGTGTGGTGGGAGACTTCCTGGACGACAACGACAACAGAAAAGGGGAATGACGACATGAAGAAACTGCTTTTGGCGGCCGCGGCATTGCTGGCCGGCTCGTGGCTCGCTCCGGCGCATGCCGAATATCTCAAGGAACACCGGGGCGGCACCATTCGCCTTCTCGCCCGGTCGGCGGCCGGAACGCTCGATCCGCACATCAACTACACGGACCAGGGCTGGCAGATGTACCAGCCGATCTATGACGGCCTGGTCGCCTTCCGCAAGGCCGAGGGCGTCGAGGGTTTTTCGATCGTTCCCGACTTGGCCGAGGCGCTGCCTGAGGTCAGCAATGACGGCAAGACCTTCACCTTCAAGCTGCGCAAGGGCATCAAGTTCTCCAACGGCCAGGACCTCGGCGTGAAGGACGTCGTCGCCTCCTTCCAGCGCATCTTCAAGATTTCCGGGCCGACCTCGGGCACCTTCTATGCCGGCATTGTCGGCGCCGACAAATGCCTGGCCGACACCAAGAGCTGCACGTTGGAAGGCGGCGTCGTCGCCGACGAGGCGGCCGGCACGATCACTCTCAATCTCATCAAGCCGGACGCCGAGATCCTCTACAAGCTTGCCTTGCCGCATGCCGTGATCTTGCCGTCGGACACGCCGGCCGAGGACATGGGCTCCAAGCCGATCCCCAGCACCGGCGCCTACATGATCTCGGCCTTCGATCCCAACAAGGGCATGACGGTTTCCCGCAACCCCAATTTCAAGCAGTGGAGCGAGGAAGCCCAGCCGGACGGCTATCCCGATGTCGTGCAGTATGATTTCGGCCTCTCGGAAGAGGCAGCCGTGACGGCGATCCAGAACGGCGAAGCGGACTGGATGTTCGACGCGCTGCCCAGCGACCGCCTCGGTGAGCTCGGCAGCAAGTCCATGGACCAGCTGCATATCTCGCCGCTTTCAGCTTGGTGGTACGCGCCGCTGAACACGCGCATGGCTCCGTTCGACAATGAAAAGGCGCGCCAGGCCGTCGCCTATGCCGTCGACCGCAACACGCTGGTCAAGCTGTTCGGCGGCAAGGTGCTGGCTTCGCCGGTCTGCCAGGTCCTGCCGCCGGACTTCCCCGGACATGAGGACTATTGCCCCTTCACCAAGAACCCGGGCGCCAAATGGTCGGCTCCGGATGTCGAGAAGGCCAAGCAGCTCGTCGAGGAATCGGGCACCAAGGGCCAGAAGGTGACCATCATCGTCGAGGATACCGCCATCTCGCGGTCGATCGGCGTCTATCTGCAGAGCGTTCTGACCAACATCGGCTATGTCGCCGACGTCAAGCCGATCTCGTCCAACCTGCAGTTCACCTATATCCAGAACACCAACAACAAAGTGCAGATGTCCGTCACCCAGTGGTACAAGGATTACCCGGCGGCGTCGGACTTCCTGAACATCCTGTTCAGCTGCGCTTCCTATCGCGAAGGCTCGGACGCCTCGATCAACATTTCCGGCTTCTGCGACAAGGACATCGACGCCCAGATGCAGAAGGCGCTGGACCTCGGCGTGACCGACCAGAAGGCGGCCGACAAATTGTGGGCGGCAATCGACAAGCAGGTCACCGACAAGGCGCCGGCGGTCGGGCTGTTCACGCCGAAGCGGCTTGATTTCGTCAGCAAGCGCATCGGCAATTTCAAATTCAACCCGCAGTTCAACTGGATTATCACCCAATCCTGGGTGCAGTAAGGGGCCTGGGTCCAGTAACGAACCGCGGAAACACATATCGTGTCCAGCCAAGTCGCCGCCATGCCGCGCAAGACGCGAGGGCCCTGGGCCGTCGCGTTTGCGAAGCTGGCAACGGACAGGGCCGCCATGGCGTCCCTGGCCGTGTTCCTCATCATCGTTCTCGCCTGTTTCAGCGCGCCGCTTTACGCAAAATGGGCGGGCACGGACCCGTTCGCCTCGACGCTCGACGCCGTCATCCAGATCGACGGCGCCGACGTTCCGGTGATGGAACAGTCGACCGAGGGGCTGGGGCTTGGCTACACGCCGATCGGTCCGACATGGCGGCTCGGCAATTATTTCCTCGGCGCCGACAGCCAGGGCCGCGACGTCATGGCAAGGTTGCTCTATGGCGGCCTGAACTCGCTTTTGATCTCGGGCGCAGCCACCATCTTCACGCTGATCGTCGGCACGATGGCGGGACTGATCGCGGGTTATTTCGGCGGCATCACCGATACGGTGCTGTCGCGCTTGCTCGACGTGCTCTGGGCGTTCCCGATCTATCTGCTAGCGATTTCGCTTTCCATCGTCACCATCGCGCAAGGCATCGCGATCGGACCGATCGAGATCCAATCGGGTAGCCTATGGTTGCCGATCATCATCATAGGTATCGTCTATATACCCTATGTCGCGCGCCCGATACGCGGCCAGGTCCTGGCGCTGCGCCACAGCGAGTTCGTGTTCGCCGCGATCAATCTCGGCGTGCCGGGCTGGCGCATCCTGTGGCGCGACATCCTGCCCAACATCACCACCACGCTCATCGTCTTCGTGCCGCTGATGATGGCGCTGAACATGCTGACGGAATCGGCGCTGTCGTTCCTGTCGATCGGCGTGCAGCCGCCGGCCGCGAGCTGGGGCACCATCATCCAGGACGGGCAGGCGCTGCTCTATACGCGACCGCTGGTGGCGCTGGTGCCTGGCCTGGCGATCGCCGTTTCCGTCATGGCTCTCAACGTCTTCGGCGACGGCCTGCGCGATGCGCTCGACCCGCGCTCCAAGGTCCGGTTGGGGCGCGACTGATGTTTTATGCCATCCTTCGCCGCTTCGGCCAGATGCTGTTCGTGATGTTCGGCATCTCGGTCATCGTCTTCCTGATCTTCTTCGCCACGCCCGGCGCCGATCCCGCCGCGCGCATCGCCGGCCGCAACGCTTCTCCCGAAGTGCTGGCCGCGGTTCGCCACAGCTTCGGCTTCGACCAGCCGCTCTACGTGCAATACACGCGCATGATGGAGAAGATATTCGTCACCGGCGACCTGACCTCCTTCGTCAATCGCGGCTGGAAGGTGGTGCCGGCCGTGCTGGATTCGATCCCGGTGACGCTTTCGCTGGTGTTCGGCGCCGCGGTCCTGTGGGTGGTCGTCTCCATCATCATCGGCATCGTCGCCGCGGCCACCCGCGACAGCTGGCTGGACAAGCTTCTGATGGCGCTGGGCCTGCTCGGCATTTCCATGCCGGTCTACTGGCTGGGCGAGGTGATGAACCTGATCACCCAAAGCCGCTATCACGACAGCTGGGCGTTCTCCTGGGTGCCGCCGCTCGGCTACAAGAATTTTTCCGACGATCCCAAGGGCTGGTTCCTGACGTTGGTCATCCCATGGATCACGCTCGCCATCCTCTATATCGGCATTTACGGGCGCGTGCTGCGCGCGGCCATCATCGAATCCATGCAGGAAGATTATATCCGCACCGCCCGCGCCAAGGGCCTGTCGGAGACCCGCATCCTGTTTCGCCATGCGCTGCGCACCTCGCTGATCGCCTTCGTCACCCTTTTCGGTCTCGACTTCGGCGCGCTGGTGGGCGGCTCGGCCTTGCTGACCGAGGTCGTGTTCGGCCTGCACGGCATCGGCAAGCTCACCTATGACGCGCTGCAGAATCTCGATTTGCCGATGATCATGGCGACGGTCATGTATGCTTCGATGTTCGTGGTGATCGCCAACGCGGTCGTCGATTTCGTCTACATCCTTCTCGATCCGCGCCTGAGGGCATCATGATATTGTCGGTGCGCGATCTCAAAGTCTCCTTCCGCACCCATGACGGGCCGGTGCGCGCCATCGACGGCGTTTCCTTCGACCTCGAGGAAAGCGAGATCCTCGGCGTCGTCGGCGAATCCGGCTCCGGCAAGACGGTGTCGCTGCTCGCTGTGATGGGGCTTATCACCGACCCGAACGCCACCATCGAAGGCTCGATCCGCTACAAGGGCCGCGAACTGGTGGGACTGCCGACGCGCGAGCTGAGGCGCCTGCGCGGCAACGAGATCGCGATGATCTTCCAGGACCCGATGACGGCGCTGACGCCGGTCTACACGATCGGCTGGCAGATCGCCGAGCAGATTCGGGCGCATCGTGGGTTAAGCAAGTCCAAGGCGATGGAGCGCGTCGAGCAGTTGCTGGCGGAGGTGAATTTTCCCAACCCGCACGAGGCGATGTCGCGCTATCCGCACCAGCTTTCCGGCGGCATGCGGCAGCGGGCGGTGATCGCGATGGCCTTGTCCTGCGATCCGGCGCTGCTGGTGGCCGACGAGCCGACCACCGCGCTCGACGTCACCGTGCAGGCCGGCATTCTCGACCTCGTGCGCAAATTGCGGGCGAAGCACAAGTCGGCGGTGGTCTTCATCACGCATGACATGGGTGTGGTCTCCGAGCTCGCCGACCGCGTCATGGTCATGTATGCCGGCCGCGTGGTGGAGCGCGGCACCCGCACGGAGCTGTTTTCCGATCCGCGACACCCTTATACGCGCGCTCTGCTCGGCTCGATCCCGCCGCTGACCGGCCAGAAACCGCGCCGCCTGCCGGCCATCCCTGGCTCGCCGCCGTCCTTGCTGCGGCTGCCGCAAGGCTGCCCCTTCGGCCCGCGCTGCCCGGTCCGCTACGAGCCTTGCGATGCCGGCAAGCCGGGTCTCGGCGCGAGCGCGCATGCCGCCGCATGCTTTCGGGTGGCACAAGCATGAGCGAGTTGATGACTGACACAGGTCGCCCGATCCTCGAGACGCGCTCGCTGGCAAAACGCTTTTCGATCGGCACCCGGTTTTCCGCCGAAGGCAGGCGGACCGTCCACGCGGTGGACAACGTCTCGCTGACCGTGCGGCGCGGCGAGACTGTCGGCCTTGTCGGTGAATCAGGATGCGGCAAGTCCACGCTGGCGCGCTGCCTGGTGCGGCTCTACGACATCACCGACGGCAAGCTTCTGTTCGAAGGCGACGACATCACCGCGAAGTCGCTGTCCGAGCTCAGGCCGCTGCGGCGGCGCCTGCAAATGGTCTTCCAGGATCCCTCGGCCTCGCTCAATCCGCGCCGGCGCGTCGGCGATCTCGTCGCCGAGCCGCTGCGTATCCACGGCAAGGTTTCGGCCAAGGAGATGGCCGCGCGGGTGGCGGAGTTGTTCGAGCTGGTCGGGCTGTTGCCGGACCATATGATGCGCTATCCGCACGAATTCTCCGGCGGCCAGCGCCAGCGCGTCGGCATCGCGCGGGCGATCGCGTTGAACCCCGACCTTGTCGTGCTGGACGAGCCGGTCTCCGCGCTCGACGTGTCGGTGCAGGCCCAGATCGTCAACCTGCTCGCCGATCTGCAGGAGAAGCTGAAGCTCACCTATGTGTTCATCGCCCACGATCTCTCCGTAGTGCGCCAGGTCTCGACGCGCATCGCCGTCATGTATCTCGGCTCGATCGTCGAGGAGGGCCCGGCGGAGGAGGTCTTTGCGACACCCGCCCATCCTTACAGC
The DNA here is from genome assembly GCF_006440775.1 of Mesorhizobium sp. B2-7-2. Taxonomy (GTDB): domain Bacteria; phylum Pseudomonadota; class Alphaproteobacteria; order Rhizobiales; family Rhizobiaceae; genus Mesorhizobium. Next base: position 60,157 of record NZ_VFTZ01000028.1, read on the forward strand.
CAGGCGCTGATCTCGGCGGTTCCCATCGTCGAGACGACGCCTGCGGGCGCGCGCAAGCGCATCATCCTCACCGGCGACGTGCCGAGCCCGCTGAAGCCTCCGTCCGGATGCCGCTTCCATCCGCGATGCCCGATCGCGGCGGACCGGTGCCGTTCTGAGCGGCCGGAACTGAAGGAATATCGTCCGGACCGCAAAGTGGCCTGCCACTTCCCGACTTTGACCTGAACCGTCTTGGAGCGGGTGGCGGACGCGGGCTGCCGGATCAGTTCTTGGCGATGGCGCCGACTTCGACCGAATCGACCCGCTTCAGGCTCATGCCGATCACCGGCACCAGCTGATTGTCGACGCGCACGGCCACCGTCACGGTCATCGAATTGCCGTCGGGCACACGCGCCTGCATGACACCGTTCAACTGCTTGCGGTTGATGGTGAAGACGACCTTCTGGGCGTCGACGACATTGCCGCCGACAATGTCCATGCCGCTTTCAGTCGAGCCGCCCATGAAGGTGCCCCGATAGCCATCGCGCCCCTTGCGCTCGACGCTGGCCGACATCTTTTGCGTGAACACGCCGACCCTGCAGCCGCCGTCAAGCGTCATGCCGAGCTTGCTGGCGGGCGTCGAGCCATTGAAATCGCAGGTGAATTTGGTGCCTTTGTACTTGCCGGCGATGATCTCGCCAGGGCCGACCCATCTGCCTTCGACGGAGCGGAAAAACTGCTTGTCCGGCTCTGCGCCAACGGCCTTTTCGACGACGCCGAGCGGCGCGGCAATCGTAATGGCGGCAGGCAGGACGCAGGACAGGATTACGCTTCTCATCGACGACACCCGGCACGAAAGAGTCTATTCTTGGGACCGGACCGACCATGCAGAAGATTGGTTAATGCTTCGTCACCCGCGGTGGGTCGCGCGTTTACCTTATCGGTCGTCCTGGCCGTTCTTTCGTGCCGCGAACGACGTCAGCGCCGAGAGGAAATCGCCAAGGCCCGGGCGCTTCACGGCGATGAACGGCAGGGGGCGGGCGGTTTCCATCGCGGCGATGCCGATGCGCGCCGTCATCATGCCGTTGACGACGCCTTCGCCAAGTTTTGCCGAGAGTTTTGCGGCAAGCCCATGGCCGACGATCTGCTGCACGAAACTGTCGCCCACCGCGATCGAGCCGGTCACCGCCAGATGCGCGAGCACGCCGCGCGCCAGCCGGAAGAAGCCGAGCGTCCCTGGGCGGCCGCCATAGAGTTCGGAGAGGCGCCGGATCAGCCGCCCGGCCTCGAACACGACATAGGCGATGTCGACCAGCGCGCGCGGGCTGACCGCCGTTATGAGGGACACGCGTTTCGCCGCCTCCAGAATCATGACTTTGGCGCGGGCATCGAGAGGCGACAGGATCTCGGTCTCGGCCAGCCGCACCAGATTGGCGCCATCGATGATCTCGCCGCGCAATTCGGCGAGCGAACGGCGGCCGGCGGCGGTCTCGGGTTTTGCGGCGACGAAAGCCGAGAGCTCGTCGACCAAGGCGCGCGCCGCCTTGGGGTCGTCGCGCGCCACGGCATCGAGGGCCCGTTTCTGCATCTTTTCGACTTCGGCAAGGCGGGCGATGGCGAGGAATTCGCGGATCAGGATGACGAGCAGCGAAAGCAGCGCGAGCGCCGCCATGCCGGCCGCCAACCAGCCGAGCCATTCGGCGCGCGCGAACAGGTCGCGGATCAGCTGGTCGGCCCAAAGGCCGACCGCCAGCGAGACGAGCACGCCGAGAGCGCCGAAGAACAGCCGGGAAAGCAGCGAACGCTTTCTCGGTGCTGTCGCCGGCGGCGGGACCGCGGCCTCGACATCCGGCTCGTCGAAGATGTCGACTTCCGAGGGGATCACGACCGCTAAATCGCCCCTCGCGGCACGTGGCCTGCGCGCCGGCGGCTCCTCTGCGGCGCTATTTCGCTGTGGTTGCGGCGGCGCTTCGGTCTCAGGCTCGATGCGGAAGGCCGCCGGTTTGCGGGACGCGGTCATGCCAGATGATCTCCGATAAGGAACTGTAGCGCGCGGTCGAGCCGGATATGCGGCAAGGACAGCGTGACGCCTTCGGCGGTGCGTTCAAGCTTCGGCGGGCGGAAACGCACGAAGCGGATCGCCGGTTCGGCGCTGTCCGCCGGCGATCCGGAAATGTCGAACACGGCATCCACCTTTTCCGGCAAATCGCCCGGGAAGATGGCGGTTTCGGTCTTTCCGTCGAATGTCTCGCCGTTGATCGTCTCGCTTTTCAGCGGCATGCCGATGATGACGGGGAGTGTCTCTCGCCCCTGCTTCACCGTGCCTTCGCGGGTCGAGCGAACGGCGGCCATGGCGACGACATCGACGGCTGCGCCGCTGAAATTCGCCCGCGCGACGGCGCGGTCGGTCAGCCGGCGCACGATCGCCTGCAGCCGGTCATGGCTTTCGTGGTGCAGATGGTCCGCCTTGGTCGCGGCCACCAGGATGCGGTCGATGCGGCGCGAGAAGAAGTCGGTCAGGAAATTGCCCCGTCCGGGCCGGAAGCAGGACAGGATCTCGGTCACCGCGCGCTCCAGATCGGCCATCGCGGCCGGGCCGGCATTGAGCGCCTGCATGGCGTCGATCAGCACGATCTGCCGGTCGAGGCGGGCGATGTGCTCGCGAAAGAACGGTTTGACGACATGCGTCTTATAGGCCTCGTAGCGGCGCTCCATCATCGCCCGCAGGGATCCGGAGCGCGGCCGGCCTTGCGACAGCGTCAGCAGCGGCGCGAAGGTGAGCGCCGGCGAGCCTTCGAGATCGCCCGGCATCAGAAAACGGCCTGGCGGCAGCGTCGACAGCGCGCGGTCGTCGAGCTTGCACGCCTTGAGATAGGCGGCAAAGCTTTCGGCCAATCGCCGGGCGGTCATCTCGTCGGCGTCGGCATCGGGATCGATGGTGGAGGCCAACTCAAGCCAGGCCTGCGACAGGTCGCAGCGGACGGGCAGGGCGGCCAACTCGACCGCCTCGCGCGAAAAATCGGCGAAGGATTTGCCGAGCAGCGGCAGGTCGAGCAGCCATTCGCCGGGATAATCGACGATGTCGACCGACAGTTTTCCAGCGGAAAACAGACGATTCCAGCCGGAAGCCGACTCATATTCGATGGTGAGCCGGAGCTCGGAGATGGCGCGCGTAGAGTCCGGCCAGACGCGCTCGTTCACCAAAGCCGCGACATGATCTTCATATTGGAAACGCGGAACGGCATCGTCCGGCTGCTCCTCGAGGAAGGCGCGGGCGATGCGGCCGGATTTCTGCGCCTCGAACAGCGGCAGGCGACCGCCATGGATGAGATTGTGGACGAGGGCGGAGATGAACACCGTCTTGCCGGCGCGCGACAGGCCGGTGACGCCAAGGCGCATTGACGGAGAGAAGAGCCCGGCGGCGCGGCCCGACAACGTGTCGAGCGCAATCCTCGCCTCGTCGGTAAAACTGGTCAGCGATGATGCCAAATCAGGCCTCTGGTTGCGCGTCAGCGCCCGATATAGGCCCTGGGCCGTGCGTTTGAAATGGCCTCAGAGGTCGGCCGGCGTGAGAAAAGCTTCGAGATAGCCATTGCCCTGCGCCGCTTCGGCAAGGTTGCCGGGAAAGCGCACCACGGCAAGGCCGGAGGTCGGAAAACCATGATTCATCATGCCGCGCGCCGCCTGCTCGCCATTTCCGGACACCGCCATGGCCAGATCTTCGGTCATGGGGTTGTGGCCGATCACCAGAAGCTGGCCGGCGTCCCGATTTTTGCGGATGATCTCCAGATAGCCGGCCGCATCCTCGCTGTAGAGCGTATCGAAGAACAGCACCCGGCCGGTGTCTGTGCGCCCCGCCAGGCCTTCCAGCGTCTGCCTGGCCCGCTTGGCGCTGGAGCAAAGGGTGACGTCCGGCACATAGTTGCGGGCCCGCATGGCCTCTCCGATCGCTTCGGCATCGGCCATGCCCGATTCGTCGAGCGGGCGGTCGAAATCACGCATGCCGGGCAGCGCCCAGCCGGCTTTGGCATGCCGCAACAGATAAAGTCTGCTCAACCGGACCCCCATGGCGCTGCCTTCGTGACAAAGCGCGATTAGTCACCAGAACGATGTCATGCACAATGGTCGGCCGGCAACTGCAACGAATCATGTGCGAATTCGTTTTCTGCCGTTGAACAACGTTGTCGCCGGAGTTGCCGATGCAAGACTAACAATTGCGTGAAACTGTCGTCGATAGCGCTTGTGCAGGCTCTTTTCCCCGAATATATAGGCGCCAAATTTTGGGGTTGTTGGGTGAGTCGAATGAACGATATCGTTACCGCCAATTACGTACCCTCCGAAGACGAGCCGTTCATGAACGAACGACAAAAATCGTACTTCCGTCAAAAGCTTATCACCTGGAAGAACGACATTCTGCGCGAAGCGCGCGAAACCCTAGAAATCCTGCAGCAGGAAAACGCCAATCATCCCGATCTAGCCGATCGCGCCTCCTCCGAAACCGACCGTGCCATCGAATTGCGCGCCCGCGATCGCCAACGCAAGCTCATCTCGAAAATCGACTCCGCGCTCCAGCGCATCGACGAAGGCACCTACGGCTATTGCGAGGAGACCGGGGAGCCGATCGCGCTGAAGCGGCTCGATGCGCGTCCGATCGCGACGTTGTCGATCGAGGCGCAGGAGCGCCATGAACGCCGCGAGAAGGTCTATCGCGACGACTGACGCGATCCAACAGGCAGGAACATCGAAAATGGCCGGAATTCCGGCCATTTTTGTTTTCGGTGCTCAAGGGCGCGGAAGGCTTGCCTCCGCCGGCAAGCTGCCGTTAAAGCGCTTCACGGTTTCACCATTTCACGGAAATGGCGAACCGCTCTTTGTTTTTACGCAATTCCAGACGGAAGCTACGGCGAAGCCGCAAGCCTAACCGCGCACACTTTCCCTAGTTCCCCGATAAGCGATTTCGAAGGTTGCGGTCTGTCTTGGTGTGAGATTTTCCGCTCATGTCCGTGAAAGTCAGCGCAAACGCCGGGGATTGGTTGATCCGCCCCAACTTCGTCATTCTATGGCGGAGCAAGGAGCGAAGCGACGCGCGCAGACCATAGAATCCATTCCGTGACT
>NZ_VFTZ01000029.1:5000-64427 GCF_006440775.1 Mesorhizobium sp. B2-7-2
GTTCGGGATGACTTGTGGCTAGGGGTGAAAGGCCAATCAAACTCGGAAATAGCTGGTTCTCCGCGAAATCTATTTAGGTAGAGCGTCGACCGAATACCCCAGGGGGTAGAGCACTGGATGGGCTAGGGGTCCTCACCGGATTACCAAACCTAACCAAACTCCGAATACCTGGGAGTACTAGTCGGCAGACACACGGCGGGTGCTAACGTCCGTCGTGAAAAGGGAAACAACCCTGACCTACAGCTAAGGTCCCCAAGTTATGGCTAAGTGGGAAAGGATGTGAGGATCCCAAAACAACCAGGATGTTGGCTTAGAAGCAGCCATCATTTAAAGAAAGCGTAACAGCTCACTGGTCTAAATAAGGGTCTTTGCGCCGAAAATGTAACGGGGCTAAAGCCATACACCGAAGCTTAGGGTTCGTGAGCAATCACGAGCGGTAGCGGAGCGTTCTGTAAGCTGATGAAGCCGTACCCGTGAGGGGCGGTGGAGGTATCAGAAGTGCGAATGCTGACATGAGTAACGTAAGGGGAGTGAGAGACTCCCCCGCCGAAAGACCAAGGGTTCCTGCTTAAAGTTAATCTGAGCAGGGTTAGCCGGCCCCTAAGACGAGGCGGAAACGCGTAGTCGATGGGAACCACGTTAATATTCGTGGGCCTGGAGGTAGTGACGGATCACACAAGTTGTCCAATCTTATCGGATTGAAAGGGCAGCGGAGTGGTTCCAGGAAATAGCTCCTCCTTATAGACCGTACCCGAAACCGACACTGGTGGTCAGGTAGAGTATACCAAGGCGCTTGAGAGAACTATGCTGAAGGAACTCGGCAAATTGCACGCGTAACTTCGGAAGAAGCGTGACCCTTTTCTGCGCAAGCAGAGGAGGGTGGCACAGACCAGGGGGTAGCGACTGTTTATCAAAAACACAGGGCTCTGCGAAGCCGCAAGGCGACGTATAGGGTCTGACGCCTGCCCGGTGCTGGAAGGTTAAGAGGAGGGGTGCAAGCTCTGAATCGAAGCCCCAGTAAACGGCGGCCGTAACTATAACGGTCCTAAGGTAGCGAAATTCCTTGTCGGGTAAGTTCCGACCTGCACGAATGGCGTAACGACTTCCCCGCTGTCTCCAGCATAGACTCAGTGAAATTGAATTCCCCGTGAAGATGCGGGGTTCCTGCGGTTAGACGGAAAGACCCCGTGCACCTTTACTATAGCTTTACATTGGCATTCGTAGTGGCATGTGTAGGATAGGTGGTAGGCTTTGAAACCTGGGCGCCAGCTCAGGTGGAGCCACCCTTGAAATACCACCCTTATTACTATGGATGTCTAACCGCGGCCCGTTATCCGGGTCCGGGACAATGTATGGTGGGTAGTTTGACTGGGGCGGTCGCCTCCTAAAGAGTAACGGAGGCGCGCGATGGTGGGCTCAGAACGGTCGGAAATCGTTCGCTGAGTGCAATGGCATAAGCCTGCCTGACTGCGAGACTGACAAGTCGAGCAGAGACGAAAGTCGGTCATAGTGATCCGGTGGTCCCGCGTGGAAGGGCCATCGCTCAACGGATAAAAGGTACGCCGGGGATAACAGGCTGATGACCCCCAAGAGTCCATATCGACGGGGTTGTTTGGCACCTCGATGTCGACTCATCGCATCCTGGGGCTGGAGCAGGTCCCAAGGGTATGGCTGTTCGCCATTTAAAGCGGTACGTGAGTTGGGTTCAGAACGTCGTGAGACAGTTCGGTCCCTATCTGCCGTGGGTGTAGGAATATTGAAAGGATCTGTCCCTAGTACGAGAGGACCGGGATGGACGGATCTCTGGTGGACCTGTTGTGGCGCCAGCCGCATCGCAGGGTAGCTATATCCGGACGGGATAACCGCTGAAGGCATCTAAGCGGGAAACCCACCTTGAAACGAGTATTCCCTGAGAACCGTGGAAGACGACCACGTTGATAGGCCGGGTGTGGAAGAGCGGCAACGCTTGAAGCTTACCGGTACTAATAGTTCGATAGGCTTGATCGTTCTCATTACTTATATCCATCTTGTTCTCACTCACGCTTGTTCCGCCCTGCGGGGCGGCGCTACGTGGGTGCGGCGCATCGGCGCCGACGGTCGGTCGACCTTGCGAAGCTTCGCTTCGAAGGGCGCCAGGCTGAAAGAACGTCAAAGGCACAACAAAGACCAGCGAACAGCTTAGAGAAAGCAGCAAATAGGGCTCCCTATTCGCTACTCACTATTGGCTATTCGCTCAAACAGCTTCTCGATTTGAACGTGCGTTTTGCCGACCTGGTGGTTATGGCGGAGCGGCTGCACCCGATCCCATTCCGAACTCGGCCGTGAAACGCTCCAGCGCTGATGGTACTTCGTCTCAAGACGCGGGAGAGTAGGTCGCTGCCAGGTCTGCCAAGCGCACGTTCACCTCACATCCGGATCGATCCGGACGGAGACCAAATCTTCTCTCTACGATCTTAAGGCCCGCCAAACGGGAGCCTGGGCCGCGCGAGCGGCCCTTTCATTTGGCACCCTCTTGAATCCGGTAAGGTCGCACTTACCTCAAAGGACGCAAGCAAACGCTTGCTCGTAGTCGCAAGCAAACGCTTGCTCGTAGTTGACGCGGGGTGGAGCAGCCCGGTAGCTCGTCAGGCTCATAACCTGAAGGTCACAGGTTCAAATCCTGTCCCCGCAACCAAATCCAAAAACGGCCCGCATCCACGCGGGCCGTTTTGGTATGTGCGCTGCTCTTCGCAATCCGATCGGCAAGCGACCCAGGCGAACCGATGTTCCGCTCCCCGTTGTCGTATCCGTCCTAATCTATGATCGCCTTTTCCATGGACGAGCAATGGAAGTTTCTCCCGCCACCGCGGGCTCTACGGTCGGCATGGTGGCGCGTATCAGCCAGATTCGCCGCTAATCCGAAAAACCGATTGCTGCCCTGATCAGGTGAAGCGGTCGGTTGAGCGTCCTCAGGCAGAGTTCTCTCGAATTGAATGACATGATAAACGGCGCCTATGGGAATCAAGAACTACCTGATCGAAGGCGGTTCCGGCACTGGAAAGACGTCTGTCGCTACCGAACTGGAGCGGCGGGGTTACCATGTCATCCATGGTGACCGGGTCTTGGCCTATGTCGGCGACCCCGAAACAGGCAAGGCACTGCCAGGACCACCCGAAGGCGCGGATCGCATCGTTTGGGAATACGCGCACTGGATTTGGCCCGTCGACAAGGTCCGGGCCATTGCTTCCGACACTAGCCATCCTGCCACTTTCTTCTGTGGCGGCTCGCGCAATTTCCATAAATTCCAGGACTTATTCGACAAGGTCTTTGTGCTCGACGTAGACGTTGAGACGTTGAACCGACGATTAGATGGGCGACCGAATGAGCCAGGTTTCGATCCGGCCGAGCGGCGGCTGGTACTGCGCTACCATCATACCCGGGAATATCTTCCCGTTGGCATCGATATCGACACGGCGGGTACGGTCCCAAGCGTCGTCGACAATATCCTCGCTCAACTCGCCTGAAGTCCTGAACGCATCGTGAATGGGATGGGAAGCACTCGAATATTGCGGGAAGACGCCGCCTGAACGGCTCACCGGCGGCGCTGAGACTTTGTAGCGACCGGCAGCTTGCGGATCGGCAAGCCGGACGCGCAAAGACCTGAGTCGTGCGGGACCGCTGGCCGGATCGACCTCGGCTTCAGCTGGAATTCAGGGAAATTTCGGCTGGTGGTGGCATGGGGGCCGGGCTGTTCATCCTTGCTCGCCAGATCGGGCGGGATCGCCTTGCGCCAATTCCTCCAAATATGCACGCAGCGACCGCGGCTCCCGGCCCAAGATCGCATTTAGCGTCAGTGGGTTGCCGAGCAGGCCGTGGCGATCGTAGTGATCGAACATCGCCCGCAAGCCGGGAGGAACATCGCCGAGCACATCGGGATCGCGGCGCTCACTGATTTCATGGCCCAGCACATCGCTCATCAGCGCAGCGACGTCGAGGCGGTTAAGTTGCCCCGGTGCGCAGAGCTCGAACGTTCCAAAAAGCAGCCGCTCTTCGGTCAGGGCTATCGCGGCGACCTCGGCGACATCGCGATAGTCGACCAGCGAAAAGCGTGTCCCCGACGACCAGGGCTCCGCAAGCACGCCCTCCTTCACGACTTTGGGCCAGAATGCCGCGTAGTTCTGGAAGTAGCGCGCCGGATGGAGGAACGTATATTCCAGGCCGGAGTTGAGAACCGCCTCCTCGACCGGCGCTTTGGCGACATGATTGACGAGGTCCGAAAGTACCGGGTGGATCACGGCCGAGAACACAAACCGGCGCACACCGGCGTCGATAGCGGCCTCCACGACTTTCTTTCCCACATCAGCCTCGGCGGAAATGAACGCTGGGGCGATATAGAAGACGGCGCCCACATCCTTGAGCGCCGCATCCAAAGCTGCACGATCGCGCAGATCGCCGATGGCAACCTCGGTTGCGCCGTGACCGCGTACCAGTTCAGCCTGCTCAGGCTTGCGGATGAAGGCACGCACGCGCGCACCCCGCGCGGCAAGGGCCGGAATGACGCTGCCCGCAAAATTTCCCGCTGCACCGAAGGCGAGAATCATCATGATCATGTTCCTGCGCGTTTCGTGACGATCACGGATCTGTTCGGGCACCGGGGGCCCTCAACCAAATCTGGTTCCCGCGACCGGGATGTCACCTCCCCGCCGGCATATTTTTGGGTAACGCTTCAACAGGCCGCGTAAGACGAATTTGCGCGAAGGCGCGCCGCGTTCGGAGGTTCTCGTGTTTCGTCGTCGCGAAACCCATTGTAGGTAGGCTCGCCTCGGGCTTTTTGCTGACGTGCATTAACGTCCGAAATTCCGGCAAGCATTCGCCCTTGGCGATCTCGAATGAACGCAACCAAACTGACGGAGAGGAAAATGCGGCAAGCGCTGATCGTATGGGGTGGCTGGGAGGGGCATGAGCCCGAGGCCGGCGCCCGTGTCGTCAAGGCGATGCTCGAGGAAGAAGGCTTTGCCGTGCGCGTCGAAAACACGACGGCGGCGTTTGCCGACCCGGCGATCGCCGAACTCAGCCTGATCGTGCCGATCTATACCATGTCCAAGCTCACCAAGGCCGAAGAGGCGAACCTGACCGAGGCGGTCGAAAACGGCGTCGGCCTCGGCGGCTATCATGGCGGCATGGGCGACGCTTTTCGCGAATCAACGAATTATCAGTTCATGTGCGGCGGCCAATGGGTCGCGCATCCCGGCAACATTATCGACTATCAAGTGAACGTGGCGCGGCGCGACGACCCGATCATGCAAGGCATCGAGGATTTCCCCTACCGCTCCGAACAGTATTACATGCATGTCGACCCATCCAACGAGGTGCTGGCGACCACGACTTTTTCCGGCGACCACGCGCCGTGGATCGATGGTGTCATGATGCCGGTGGTGTGGAAGCGCCGGTACGGCAAGGGACGCGTGTTTTATTCTTCGCTGGGTCATGTGGCCTCGGAGTTCGAGGTCCCGCAGATGCGCACCATCCTGCGCCGAGGGCTGGTCTGGGCGGCACGCTGAGCGACCGGCTCAAGGTCGGCTAAACACTTTCGAGATAGGTCTCGATCTCGAAGTCGCTGACGTTGAGCGCGAAAGTGTTCAGCTCCTGGCGCTTGCAGGCGACGAAAGCGTCGCGCAGCACGTCCGGGAAGATCTCGGCGACACGCTGGCCCGCCTCGAAGGCAGCGATCGCCGAGGCCCAATCCGGCGGCAGCTTGGCGAGCGTCAGTCCCTGGCCTTCGCCGCCGGTCGGCTCGCCGGGCGAGAGCTGACGCTCGATGCCGATCAAGGCCGCGCCGAGAATCGCCGCAAGCACCAGATAGGGATTGGCGTCGGCGCCGGAGACGCGATGCTCGATGCGGCGCGCCGCCGACGGGCCGCCCGGAATGCGAATGGCCACCATGCGGTTTTCATAACCCCAGGCGACGGCGGTCGGCGCATAGGATCGCGGCCGCAGCCGGCGGTAGGAATTGAAATGCGGCGCGAACACCAGCGTGCTTTGGGCCATCGCGGCAAGCAGGCCGCCGACAGCGTGGCGCATGGCGTCGGAACCCTGATCTGAGCCGTCATCGAAGATGTTGCGGCCTTGCCTGTCGAGGACGCTGAAATGGACATGGAAACCGTTGCCGGCGCGTTCGCCATAGGGCTTGGCCATGAAACAGGCGGCGAAGCCATGCTTGCGGGCAATGCCCTTGACGGTGCGCTTGAAGAGCACGGCGTCGTCCGCGGCGCGCAGGGCGTCGGGCACATGGTTGAGGTTGATCTCGAACTGGCCGACGCCGTTCTCGGCGATCGCGGTGTCGACCGGAATGTCCTGCATGCGGCAGGCTTCGTAGATATCGTGGATGAAGGCCTCGAAGTCGTCGACCTCATCGATCGAAAGCGCCGCGTCGGAATCGAGACGCCGCCCGGTTACCGGCGAGACCGGTCCGACAGGCCGCTGCGACGTCGGGTCGACAAGGTAGAATTCGAGCTCGGTCGCGGTGACGGGCGTCAATCCTAGCGCGGCATACCGGTCGAGGATGCGGGCCAGCGCGCGGCGCGGATCGCCAAGGTAGGGCGCGCCGCTGTCGTCCGCCAACCAGACCGGCAACAGCGCCGTCGGATGTGCCGTCCAGTTGACCGGCAATATGCCGCGCCCCGTCCAATGGCAAAGCCCGTCGGCGTCGCCGGTCGAGAACACTTGGGCGTTGCCTTCGATGTCCTCGCCCCATATGTCGAGCCCGATGGCCGAGTAGGGCATGCGCAGCTTGCCTTCGAGCGCCTTGCGCGCCTGCTCGACCGGAATGCGCTTGCCGCGCATGATTCCGTTCAGGTCGCACACCGCCGCCCGCAGGCTCTGGATGTCGCTCCTGCTGTCCAGCCACTTCAAAACGTCTGCAATCGCATCGCTCAATTTCCAGCCCCTGTTTTTCTGGGTGCTGTAGCCCTGTCGGCTACGATATCCAATTTTCGGCTTGTGAGTTCGTGAAGGCCAACGCGGCTGATGCCGAGCGATTTTCCTTCATTTTTTCAAGTCACTAGCCGGGATATCGGGAGGCATTTCAGGTCCAAATTGTGCGATCTGCGATCGCAACATAGCGGCCCGATCCGCGAAAGCCAAGCCGGATTCGGAGGCCCGCTTGCCTGTCAGTGGCGCAGTTCCGGAAATTTCACCTGGCCGAGGATGTGGGCCGCGCCCTCGGCGATATCGCGCACGATCGCGGCCCGCGCCCTTTCGCCGTCATGAGCCTCGATCGCCGCCACGACCTCCTCGTGATAGTCGATGCCGAGAATGCCTGCCAGGTCATCCTCGAAACCGATGTGCAGATTTCGCAGGAATGGGCCGACCTGCATCCATACCGTCTCGATCAGAAAGATCATCTGCTCGTTGCCGCAATGGCGGTAGATCGAGAATTTGAAGTCATAGTTCTTGCGCAGATAGTTTTCGATTCCGCCGCCGCGGGCGGCTTCGGTAAGTTCGGCGCAGTGGCGCCGGATCGCGCGCAGATTGTTGCCGTTGATGAGTTTTGTCGCGAGCTCGGTGGCCGTGCCTTCCAGGATCGTGCGCACGGCGGTCAGTTGCTGGAAGCGGTCAGCGGAAATCAGCGGCACCTCGACGCTGCCGTTCGGCATCGGGCTCAGCGCTCTCAGCGCCTGCAGCCGCATGAAGGCGCTGCGCACCGGCATGTCGCTGGTGCCGAGCTCCTTGGCGAGCTTGCGTGAGGTCAGCTTCTGGCCGGGCTGGAGCTGCCCCGACATCAAGGCCCGCACGAGCTCCAGATAGACTTTCTCATGCAGGGGAACGGTATCGACAGCGGTCAGTCCGAATTGCGATTTGTCGGCCATTGGCGATGCGCTGCTTCACTCGTCCTGAAATCTGTCTCGTCACCTGATCCGCCGCCGGGATAGCTGGCCGGTCGTTTCGGCCGCACGATAGACGCTCAAGGCGAACCGCCGCAAGGGCGGCCGGGGTTGCTATCCGATCCGCGCGTCGATGATCTCGACGAAGCGCGCGAAGAGACCCGCCTGCGACTTGATCTTGAGCTTGCGGTAGATGTTGCGGCGGTGGACCTTGACGGTCCCCGGGACGATGCGCAGCGCCCTGGCGATCGATTCCGTGGAATGGCCCTGCAGCACCAGGTCGACGACCTGCTTTTCGCGCGAGGTCAAGGACAGGCTCTTCCAGATATGCGCGCGGTCGAGCTCGTTGGTCATCGCGATGGTATCGCCTGAGGGTTGGGCCGCAACCTCATCTGCAGGTAGAGACGGCCAGTGCTGCCTGCAGAAACCGATCACCGCCGGCGCCATGTCACGCAGCAGCCTGGCATCCGCCGTTCCGAACGGCCCAGTGGCGCGCAGCCGCATCAGCGACAGCACCAGCGCATCCTTGCCGGCTAGCGGCACGAAGAAGCCGACCTCCTCGGCAAGTTTGGTCTGGCTGTAATAGGAGCGGTAGTATTCGCTGGCATAGAAGCGGTCCGGCGCGAGCTCACGCATGCGCCAGAAACCCTCCTTGCGCTCGACCGCGGCGTGGTGGAACGGGTCGAGCAAATAGGGCCCCTCCTGGTAGAGCGCGACGAAGATGTGACTCTCCGCCGGCGAGAAGGTCTCGAACAGGAGCGGTGGCCGTGCGGCACCGCGATAGCCGAAGATCACGCAGTGATCGAAACGGACATGTCCGCTGAGCCAGCCGACGATCGCCTTGCCGAAATGATCGCCGCCGGTCTCGCGCGACGCGGCGATCACGGCGGCCAAGGCGTTGTAGTCGTCACTGCGGGAGGCCGCCAATTCATACCCCTCTAAACGATAAAATCGGCTAACTATACCACCTGCGAGGTATATACCAGGTGCATTGCCTCTGCTAGCGTCAAGGAATTGCCTCACGCTGTCGCTGGAGCCTTGGCTTGACTGCAGTGCCCGATATCGAATTTCGCGCGGTCACCAAGCGCTACGGCGCCATCACCGCGGTGAGCGATATCGACCTTGCCATCCCGCCTTCGGCTTTCGTCGCGCTGCTCGGGCCTTCCGGCTGCGGCAAGACGACGTGCCTGCGCATGATCGGCGGCTTCGAGCAGCCGAGCGAGGGCCAGGTGCTGATCCGCGGCCGCGACATGGCCGGTACGCCGCCCTACCGGCGGCCGGTCAACATGGTGTTCCAGCAATACGCGCTGTTCCCGCATCTCGATGTCGAGGAGAACATCTCCTACGGGCTGCGCCAGGCCAGGCCCAGGCTGTCGTCGCGCGAGATCGCCTTAAGGGCAGGCGAGGCACTTTCGATGGTGCAGCTCGCCGGCTACGGGCGCCGCAAGATCCACGAGCTGTCCGGCGGCCAGCAGCAGCGCGTGGCGCTCGCCCGCGCGCTGGTCAACAAGCCCGCGGTGCTGCTGCTCGACGAGCCGCTGGCAGCGCTCGACAAGAAGCTGCGCACCGACATGCAGATCGAGCTGCAGAACCTGCAGCGCGAGATCGGCATCACTTTCGTGCTGGTCACCCACGACCAGGAAGAGGCGCTGTCGATGAGCGACTTCGTCTGCGTCATGAATGGCGGCCGCGTCGTCCAACTCGGGCAGCCGAGCGAGATCTATGACGAGCCGGCCGACCTGTTCGTGGCCGACTTCGTCGGCAAGACCAATCTTCTCAACGGCAAGGTGGCCGGGCTCTCGGGTGACCTTGTCGATGTCGCGCTTGCCGACGGCACGGTGATTTCGGCGCGCAAGCGGGTGCCGCTCAGCCGCGGCGAGGCCGTCTCCGTCAGCTTGCGGCCGGAATCGCTCAGCCTTTCGGCGCCTGGAAGCGGCGCTTTTAAAGGCATCGTGCGCAACCGCATCTTCCTGGGCTCGACAGCCGAATACGCGATCGAGGTCCAGGGCATCGGATCGCTGCTCGCCAAGGCCGATCACGTGATCGGCCAGGGCAATCTGTTCAAGCCGGGCGAACCCGTCGCCATCGGCTTTGCCGCCGGAGCGCCGCTGGCGTTTCCGCACGCCAACAATAACGGGACCAACCAGAGGGAAGACCAACATGCCGAAATCCTATCGTGACGGACTGCCGATAACCCCCGATAAATTCGTCGACCAGTTGATGCGTCTGAAGCGCGGCTCGATCAGCCGGCGCGACTTTCTCGGCCTCACCGGACTCGGTGTCGCCACCGCCGTGATGGCGCGTGAGCTCGGCATCATGCCGACACCCGCCTTCGCCGCCGAGAACCTCGGCGACCGCATGTCGATCGCCACCTGGCCGAACTACCACGACCCGCAGACCTTCGAGAATTTCAAGGCCGAGACCGGCGTCGCCGTCGAGGTCAATGTCTTCGGCTCGAACGAGGAGATGCTGGCGAAGCTCCAGGCCGGCGGCTCGGGCTGGAGCCTGTTCGTGCCCACCAACTACACCATCTCGACCTACAAGAAGCTCGGCATTATCGAGGCGCTCGACATGGCCAAGCTCGGCAATTTCGACGGCAAGTCGGAAGATGCGCGCTTCACCGCGGAAGGCACGATCGACGGGACGATCTACGCGGTCCCGAAGAACTGGGGCACGACCGGTTTTGCGGTCAACACCAAGAAGCTCGCCAAGCCGATGTCGAGCTGGAAGGAATTCTGGGACACGGCCATGGCGGAAGGCGACGGCCGCGCCATGGTGCATGACTATCAGCTCACCACCATCGGCAATGCGCTGAAATATTACGGCTATTCGTTCAACTCGTTGAAGCAGGACGAACTCGCCAAGGCCGAGGAATTGCTGCTCAAGGTCAAGCCGCATCTGTTCGCGGTGTCGAGCGACTACCAGCCGGGAATGCGCGCCGGCGATGCCTGGATGACGATGTGCTGGACCAATGACGGGGCGCAGCTGCATCGCGATGTTCCCGAGATCGCCTATGTGCTGGGCAAGGAGGGCGGCGAGATCTGGACCGACTTCTACGCCATCCCGAAGGATGCGCCGAACAAGCCGGCCGGCTATGCGCTGCTCAATTACCTGATGAACCCGAAGGTGGCGGTGAAGGAGCATCTGGCCAATGGCGCGCCCTCGACCGACGCGCGCGTCAACGCGCTGCTGCCCAAGGAAGTGCTCGACAACCCGATCCTCTATCCGGCGGCCGACCTGTTGAAACCGCTCGAATTCGGCGCCGCCGCGACGCTGACCGATCCGGGCCGCGCCGAGCTGATGGCGCGCTTCAAGTCGGCTTGAGCGGGACCGGCAACAAACCAGAACCAGACAATGCGACCGGCGGACAAAAGTCCGCCGGCTCCCAACCGGCTTTCCCGATGCGCCGCAGCCTCTTTCGTAAAAATCTCGTGACGGCGCTGCTGCTCGCCCCGGCGACGCTGTGGCTGGTCGTGTTCCTGGTGTTGCCCTTCGTCGCCATCGCCGTCTTCAGTGTCGGCGAGCGGGCGCCGGAGGGCGGCTACCAGGCCGCGCTCACGTTCGCGCAATACGCCAACCTGCCGGCGCGGGCGACCGCCTTCTGGAACACGATGGTGCTGGCGCCGGCCGGCGCGCTTGCCTGCCTGCTCGTCGCCTATCCGGTCGCCTATTATCTGGCGCTGCGCGCGCCGCAGCGCTGGCGGCTGATCCTGCTTGCGCTGATCGTCATCCCGTTCTGGACCAGCCTTCTGATGCGCACCTATGCCTGGATGTACATCCTTGGCGGGCGCGGCATTCCGGCTTTGCTCGCCTATGTCGGCATCGAGGACCTCAGGCTGATCAACACGCCGGGCGCGGTGCTGCTCGGCATCGTCTACGGCTATCTGCCGCTGATGATCCTGCCGATCTATGTCAGCCTGGAACGGCTCGACCGGCGGCTGCTGGAGGCCTCCGCCGATCTCGGCGCTACGCCGCTGTCGACCTTCCTCGGCGTGACGTTGAGACTGTCGCTGCCCGGCGTCATGACCGGCTTCTCGCTGGTGATGATCCTGCTGCTCGGCGAATATCTGATCCCGACGCTGCTCGGCGGCGGCAAAGTATTCTTCATCGGCAACGCGCTGGTCGATCTCTTCCTGCAATCGCGCAACTGGCCGTTCGGATCGGCCATCGCCATCACGCTTGTGCTGGTCTCGGTGGTGGTGCTGATCGTCGCCAACCGCATCTCGACCCGGCTCTCGGGCGCACGCCGGGTGGACCTGATCTGATGCGCGCCTTCGTCGTCGCCGTCTTTGTCTTCCTCTATCTGCCGATCGCGCTGGTCGTGCTGTTCTCCTTCAACGCAGGCCACCATGCCAGCGAGTTCACCGGCTTTTCCGTGCAATGGTACGGCAAGGCGCTGTCCAATCCCTTCCTGGTCGAGGCGCTGAAGAACAGCCTGTTCATCGCCACGACGAGCGCGCTGCTCGCGGCCTTATGCGGTACCGCCGCGGCGCTCGGGCTGCAGCGAGTCGGCGTACGGACCCGGGCTCTGTTCGACGCGCTGCTGGGCGCGGCGATCGTCGTGCCAGGCGTCGTCATCGGCATCTCGACGCTGGTGGCGCTGGTGCAGCTTTTCGCTGTCGTCAATCCGTTCCTCGCTTCGCTCTGGCCGACAGACCAGCCGCCGCGGCTTTCGCTGGGCTACGGCTCGATCATCGCCGCGCACGGCCTGTTCTCGATGGCGCTGGTGACGATGATCGTCGGAACGCGGCTGAGCAGCCTCGACCGCAATCTGGTCGAGGCCTCGAGCGATCTCTACGCCACGCCGCTGACGACGTTCCGTTCGATCGTGCTGCCGCAGATCATGCCGGCGGTGATCGCGGGCTTCCTGCTCGCCTTCACCTTCTCCTTCGACGACTTCATCATCGCCTTCTTCGTCGCCGGCGCTCAGACGACGCTGCCGATCTACGTCTTCGCCTCGATCCGGCGCGGCGTGACGCCGGAAATCAATGCCATCGCCACGATCGTGCTCTGCGCGTCGGTCCTGCTCGTCCTGCTCGCGCAATGGCAGCTCGGCCGGCGAAAGCCATCGCCTTGAGAGACCAATCCATGATCCTGAAAGACCGCATCGCCGTGGTGACGGGCGCCGGGTCGGGCATCGGCCGCGCCGGCGCGATGATCATGGCCAGGGAAGGGGCGCATGTGGTCATTGCCGACCGCGATCCGGCGGCCGGCGAAGCCACCGCTTCCGACATCCGCGGGGCTGGCGGCCGGGCCGAAGCGGTCGCCACCGATGTCGGCGACGATACGGCCGTCGAAGGTCTCATCGAGGGAACGCTCGGCAGGCATGGCCGGATCGACATCCTGCACAGCCATGCCGGCATCCAGATCGGCGGCGCGCTCACCGAAGTCGGCACCGACGGGATGGACGCCTCTTGGCGCATCAATGTGCGGGCGCAATTCCTGGCGGCCAAGACCGTCATGCCGGCGATGATCGCGCAAGGCGGCGGCGTCATCCTCAACACGGCGTCCAATTCCGGCGTGTTCTACGACCGGGAGATGATCGCCTATGCCACCTCCAAGCATGCCGTGGTGGCGATGACCAAGCAGATGTCGCTCGATTACGCCAAGCACAATGTGCGCATCAATGCGCTCTGCCCGGGCTGGGTCGACACGCCGTTCAACGCGCCGTTCATTGCCCAGATGGGCGGGCGCGACGCGATCGAAAACTATGTCCGTACCAAGATCCCGATGGGGCGCTGGGCGAGCGCGGAGGAGATCGCGGAGGCGATCCTGTTCCTCGTCTCCGATCGTTCGTCTTTCATGACCGGCCAGGCGCTGGTGGTGGATGGCGGCGAGAGCATCGGCTGAGGCGCCCGTGGCACACCGCCTACCGGTCGTTGGGATTTCCGAATGTCGGATCGCGGCGCCGCGAGTAGGTGTCGATGCGCGGCAGGTCGTCGGCGAATTCCAGCCAAGGCAGCCGAAGGCGCCAATAGGCATGCGCATGCGGCTTGAACCGCTCCGGATGATCGAAGAAGCCGATCGTGACATAGAGTTCGTCGCTCAGCCCTTCGTCGCGATACGTGATCGAGGTGCCGCATTTGTCGCAGAAGGTGCGAACGACACCTTTCGTCCTCGAGAAGCTCCGGGGTTGCCCGCGCGTGAAGCGGAACTGGTCTGGCCGGTAACCGACCCAGATGGTCAGCGGGCTGCCAATCGCGCGGCGGCAGTCGTCGTCATGATCGAAGCAGATCCAGAACGGATCGCCCTGCATCTCGGCGGCAATCGCTCCGCAAAAACATGCGCCCGTATCGCTCCTGCTTTCCATCTGATCGCTCCTGGTTGCTTCGGAAATCGTTCTGTCGGCCTGCGGCGCATATGGGGGAACAGTACAAGCAGGAACCCGTTCCCTCCGTCCGTTTGGGCCAACAATGTGCAGCGGTTTCATGGGCGGGCTTGCGCTGCGGGCAACGATCGGCCAAACCATGCCAGGTTCTCGACAAGGCTTGTCATGCTAGCGGTAGAAAGGCTTTCCACCACCCGGCCGTTTCCAGTTGCGGCCGCAACGGCGCGCGCTTTGGTGGGGCGCCGCTGATCATGCGTTGCTGCCGCCACGAGAACCTGCAGCGCGCGGAGGAGACCAAGGTCGGCTCGCATGTCGTTCGCGACGGCTGGACCGAAGGGGTGCAAGGCGCGCTGACCCGGCCTTCGGCCGGTCAACAGGCGGGCGCCCGTCCTCGGATAACGCAGCTTAGATAACGCCCTACCGGAACGGACATGCCCGCCGAAGCGATCTCTCCTTCGTACGGACATGACCAATGCCTGACAATCTGAACACCTCATTTCCCGGCGCGGACACGCAAAGCTGGCTGAAAACGCACGCGATCAACGAGGTCGAGTGCTTCGTGCCGGACGTCAACGGCGTGCTGCGCGGCAAGACCCTGCCGGTCGCTAAATTCCTGAAATCGCTCGACGACCGCGCGCTCTATCTGCCGAGCAGCGCCTTCCTGGTCGCCATCGACGGCCGCTATTCCGGCTCCATCGACGAAGGCTTCGCCTACCAGGATCCGGACATGCGCATGGTGCCGGACGTTTCGAGCCTGTGTCTTGCGCCCGGCAGCGCCGGCAAAGCCTACGTTTTCGCCGACACGTTCCACATGGACGACCGGCCGTGGATGGCCTCGCCGCGCCATGTGCTGAAAGCCGTGCTCGACCTTTATGAGCGGCGCGGCTGGCGGGCGGTGGTGGCGCCGGAGCTCGAGTTTTATCTGACGGCGCCCAACCCCAACCCTGACCAGCCTTTGACCGCGCCGATCGGACGCAACGGCCGGCCGGAAAGTGTGCAGCATCCTTACGACATGCAGGCGATGGAGGAGTTCGAAGCGGTGACGCGCCAGCTCTATGAGCATGCCGCCGTCACCGGCTTGCCGGTTGAGACGCTGATCCATGAATCCGGCACGGCGCAGCTCGAGATCAATCTGCTGCATGGCGATCCGCTGACGCTTGCCGACCAAGTGCTTCTGTTCAAGCGCCTGGCGCGGCAAATCGCGCAGGCCAACGGCATGCACGCCACCTTCATGGCCAAGCCGATCGCCGCGCAGGCGGGCAGCGCGATGCATCTGCACATGTCGATCGTCGACAGGAAGGGCGAGCCCTTGTTTGCCGGCGACGACGGCGAGGACAGCGAGATGTTCGCGCACTTCATCGGCGGCCTGCAGAAATACATCCCTGAAATCATGCCGCTGTTTGCGCCGCACGCGAATTCCTACCGGCGCATCCGGCCCGGCCACAGCGCGCCGGCCAATATCGAATGGTCGCATGACAACCGCTCCTGCGGCCTGCGCGTGCCGTTGGGCGGGCGCGCCGCGCGCCGCATCGAGAACCGGCTGCCGGGGGCGGACGCCAACCCCTATCTCGCCATGGCCGGCTCGCTGATCGCCGGCTATCTCGGCATCGAGGAGAAGCTTGCGCGCTCGGACGAGGCCTTCGGCAACGCCTACAAGAGCAGGAGCACACTACCGAAGACGATGGAGGAAGCGCTTGATCGTTTCGCCGCCTGCGAGCCCGTGCGGGCGCTGCTCGGCGAGGATTTCTGCCAGACCTATCTGCGCGTGAAGAGCGTCGAGCTCGACCTGTTCCAGAGCGTCGTGACGTCCTGGGAACGCGACCATCTTCTGCTCAAGGTGTGACCATGGCTTCGCGTTCGACAGGTTTCAATTCCGGTCTCGACATCGACAAGTCCTATTATGTCGCCACCGCCAACCCGGCGCCCGACCATCCGGCGCTTGCCGGCGATGTCGAGGCCGATCTGGTGGTGGTTGGCGGCGGCTGCACGGGTTTGTCGGCGGCGCTGCATGCGGCCGAGCGTGGTCTTGACGTGGTGCTGCTCGAAGGCGGCAAGATCGGCTGGGGCGCCTCGGGGCGCAATGGCGGCCAGATGATCCCAGGCCTGCGCAAGGATGCCAAGGGCCTGGTCAGAAGCTTTGGGCCGGAACGGGCAAAGGCGCTGTTCGATCTGGCCTTCGAGGCGCGCGGGCTGGTGCTCGACATCATCGAGCGCCACAGCATCGAATGCGACTTGCGCCAGACCGGCCATCTGGTCGGCGCGGTCAGCGCTTCGGATATGCGCGACTTCGAGGACGAGGCCGAATGCCTCGCCAAGGTGATGAAGTTCACCGATGTCGAGATCCTGTCGGCGGCTGAGGCGCGGCAGATGGTCGACACACCCTATCAGGGCGCGGTGTTCGAGCGGCTCGGCGGCCACATGCATCCGCTCAACTACACGCTCGGCCTCGCCCGCGCGGCGGTCAGTGCCGGCGTTGTCATCCATGAGAACTCGGTCGCGGTGCGGCTGGAGCGCGAACCTTCCATCCGGGTGTTCACCAACAAGGGCTCGGTACGCGCCAGGCATGTGGTGTTGGCCGGCGATGCGCTGCTGAAAGGGCTGGAGCCGCGCGTCAACAGCCGCATCATGCCGGTCGGCAATTACATCGTCGCCACCGAGCCCTTGGGCGAGCGCAATGTCATCCCGGCCAATGTCGCGGTCTCGGACACGCTGTTCGTCGTCAACTATTACCGCATGTCGGCGGACGGACGCTTGCTGTTCGGCGGCGGCGAGCGCTATACGCCGTCGCCGCCGGCCGACATTGCCGGCTTCGTGCGGCCGCATATGGAAAAGATCTTTCCGCAGTTGCGTGGCTGCCGGATCGACCATGCTTGGGGCGGTCTGGTGTCCATCACCACGTCGCGCCTGCCGCATGTCGGGAATTACGGCGAGGTCTATTTCGCGCATGGCTATTCCGGCAAGGGCGTCATCCTGTCGACGCTGTCGGGCAAGCTCTTGGCGGAAGCGATCACGGGCGATGCCTCGCGGCTCGACCTGTTCTCGGCGCTGACGCCGCTGCCCTTCCCAGGCGGCACGGCGCTGCGCGGCCCGCTCTATGTGCTCGGCATGTTGTGGTATGCTATGCGCGATCGCTTAAGGCATTAAGGGTCTATTGATATTCAGGTGAGGCCGGCCTGCAAATGGCGGCTTCCTGCGCTTCCGGTGCTCACGTACTTCAAGTACGCTCCGCTCCGGCCTTCGCCGGGCCGAAGCCCTCACAAGCGTCTTCGCTCTACGAAGGCCACGGACGGCGTAGGCCGGTTCTCGGAAGCCACCACTTTCGGCTCGGCCTGACTTGAATCTCGACAGATCCTGGGCTGGCTTTCGTATCCCTGGGGTGGCTATGTCTGCACGCCAGGGACGAAATCCCGGGAAGGAAGAGCGATGAATATCGAGCCGGGCCGGCTGACCAAGAAAGAACGCCACGAGCTGATTCTGTCGGAGGTTCGGCGCTCGGCCTCGATCCGCATCTCGAAGCTTGCGCGTCGCATCGGCGTCGCCGGCGAGACCATCCGCCGCGACCTGATCGAGCTTGGCGATGCGGGGCTCATCAACCGCACCTATGGCGGCGCCACAATTTCACTGGTGACGTCGGAACCGGTGATCGCCGAACGCGGCCTCACAATGGTCGAGGAGCGGGCCCGTGTCGGGCGAGGTGCGGCCGGACTGATCGAGAAAGGCAGCATCGTGATGATCGACGGCGGATCGACCACCTACGAGGTCGCGCGCAGCCTTTCGCAGCACGGCCGGGACCTGACGATCATCACCAACTCCGTCGGCGTCGCATCGGTGGCTGGCGCCAACTCCAGCTTCCGCGTCATCCTTTGCCCCGGCACCTATGACAGCCGCGAGGCGGCCGTGCTCGGCGAGGACACGGTCGAGTTCGTGCGCCGCTACAATGCCGACGTCGCCATCATCGGCGCCTCGGCGCTGAACGCCGAAGGGCCGAGCGACATGATCTCGGGCGCTGCGGCGGTGAAGCGCGCGATGATGGCACGTTCGCTGTCGACGATGCTGGTCGTTACCAACGACAAGTTCGGCCGCAGCGGCCTCGAACGCGTCTGCGCGCTGAGCGAGATTTCCGATATCGTCACCGATCGCGAACCGGCTGCCGAGATGAGCGCGGCGATCGAGGAGGCAGGCGGCGAGCTGCACGTCTTTGCCGAGAGCTGAATAGGTTAAGCGTCGCGGTTTGTCAGCGCGATATGGCAGCAGCCGGAGCCATGGCCCGGGGTCCAGGTGACATTGTCGAAGCGCACGCCCGTTGCCTCGAACAGGCCGCGATCGAAGGCGCCGGCGATGCGGCAGAGCGTGGCGAGTTTCTCCTCGCCGACGCCGGCCTCGACCCAGGCATCCTTCAGCGGGCAGCGCTTCACCTTGAAGGCGATGTGGCCAGGCCCGCGTTCGACATCGGTCGGATACATGCGGCCGCCATCCGGGCTGACGGCGAGGAATGCCTCGCCGATCGCCGCCGCATCATTGGGGCCGAAGCCGGCGAACGCCGCAGCCGCGACTTCCCGGCCGCGCTTCTCGATGCTGCGGATCATGACCGCCTCGGCTTTCTCGGCGCCAAGCTCGGCGGTCAGCTCGTCGAGGAAGAGACGATAGAGGTCGGCCCGGTTGCGGAAGGCGGAGTCGAGCTCGCGCGACAGTTTTTCGGCTCTGGCTGCTTCGGGATCGGTCATGCTGTGTCCTGATTTTGTCGTTTGACCATGATCTGTCCGCAAACCGGTTCCCACTTTGGAGGATCATGGTCGGTTCCTGGTCAATCTTGGCGTCGCCTCGACCAGCGCCTTGCCGATCGCCGATTGCGGGTTGGCAATGACGGCGCGGGCATCGCCGCTCTCGGCGACCCGGCCGGCGTCGAGGATGACGACGCGATGCGCCACGGCACGGATGACGCCGAGATCATGCGAAATGAACAGGTAGGCGATCCGTTCCTGCCTTTGCAGGTCGAGCAGCAATTCGAGGATCTGGCCGCGCACCGAAACATCGAGCGCCGACACCGCCTCGTCGAGCACGATCAGCGACGGCCGCGTGGCGATGGCGCGGGCGATCGCCACGCGCTGGCGCTGGCCGCCGGAAATCTCGTGGATGGCACGAGCCGCGAGACCGGCATCGAGGCCGACGCGCTCCAGCAGTGCTGCGATCCGATGTCGGCGCTCAGCTCGCGGGGCGATGTTGTGGATGCGCAGGGGATCGTCAAGCACGCGCGCCACGGTGGCGCGTGGATTGAAGGCGGCGAGCGGATCCTGGAACACCATCTGCAGACGGGCGCGCCGCGCGCGCAGAGCGGCGCCGGATAGCGCGAGGAAGTCCGTGCTTTCGAAATCGATGCGACCGGCATCGGGCTCGGTCAGCCGCAGCACCAGCCTAGCGATCGTCGATTTGCCGCTGCCGGACGGGCCGGCGAGCGCCAGCGTCTCCGCCGGTCCGATTTCGAAGGAGACGTCGTCGACCGCCGCGAAGGGCTTGCCGCCGCGACGGTAGCGTTTGGCCAGATTCGAGACCGCAAGCACGGTCATGCCGACGCGCCTTGCCGGTGAAACAACGGCTCGGTGTCGAGGCCGAGATGAGCGTCGAGCAGGGCGCGCGTATAGGCATGGCGCGGCGCGTTGAGGATCTGGTCGGTCTCGCCAAGTTCGATCAGCTCGCCGTGGCGCAGCACTGCGATGCGGTCGGCAAGCGTGGCGGCAAGCGCGATATCGTGGCTGATGAAAAGCAGCGTCATGCCGTCCTCGGCCACCAACCGGCGGATCAGGGAAACAATCTCGGCCTGGACGATGGTGTCGAGCGCGCTGGTCGCTTCGTCGGCGATGAGCAGCTTCGGCCCGGCCGCGATTGCCGCCGCGATGGCCACGCGCTGCTTCTGGCCGCCGGACAGCTGGTGCGGGTAGACGTGGAGGACGGCTTCGGGGTCGGGAAGGCGGACGCGGTCGAGGAGGGTTTTGGCTTGGGCGAAGGAGTCAGGCCAGCTGAGGCCGAGATGGGTGTGGACGACTTCGGCGATCTGCTTGCCGATTGGCATGACCGGATCGAGGCTGGAAGAGGG
Source organism: Mesorhizobium sp. B2-7-2 (assembly GCF_006440775.1). GTDB lineage: Bacteria > Pseudomonadota > Alphaproteobacteria > Rhizobiales > Rhizobiaceae > Mesorhizobium. Next base: position 25,282 of record NZ_VFTZ01000029.1, read on the forward strand.
GTCCTGGAAGACGAAGCCGATGTCGCGGCCGAGGCGGGCAGGTTTATCGTGAAGATGAAAAAGCTGGCGCTCTACGGCGCCCCCCTCTGTCCTGCCGGACATCTCCCCCTCCAGGGGGGAGATTAGCTCGTGATCTCTGCCTTCGCCAATTTTCGAGGTCGCAAGAGGAGAGCCGGCGACGGAACTGCCCATCTTCCCCCTTGAGGGGGAGATGTCCGGCAGGACAGAGAGGGGGGCCTTGGCGCCAGCGCTTGCCGGCAGGAACCAGTCTACCAGCCCGCCAATCTCGGCACCCCCCGCCAACAGCCCCGCGACCGCCAGCGCCAGTGTGCTCTTTCCCGAACCGCTCTCGCCGATGATCGCCAGGCGCTCGCCGGCCTCCACGTCGAGGCTGATACCCTTCAGCGCCGGCACCTCGATACCGTCGCGGCGATACGCCACCCTTAAATCCCGAATCGACAGCAGCGCGGTCACGACAGGCTCCTGCGCACCGCGGTGCTCTCCACCACGCCTTCGCCGACGAGGTAGACACCGAGCACCGTCAGCACGAGCGCCACGCCGGGAACGATCGACAAAAACGGCGCGGTGCGCAGCACCGTGCGGCCCTCGGCGATCATGCCGCCCCAGGTGACGCGGTTGGGATCGCCGAGGCCAAGGAAGGACAACGCGGCCTCGGTGAGGATCGCGGCAGCCACGATCACCGAGGACAGCGCCAGCACCGGCGGCAAGGCGTTGGGCAGCACCTCGCGGAAGGCAATTTCAAGTGGATGCATGCCGATGACGCGGGCGCCGGCGACGTAATCGCGCTCGCGGATCGACAGGACCTCCGCGCGCGCCACCCGCGCGGGTCCGGTCCAGGCGCCGAGCGCGATCGCCGCGACGACGACGCCGAGCGAGGGGCCGACGATGCTGACGAAAGCGAGCGCGAGCAGGAAGCTCGGCACGGTCTGGAAGGCGTCGGTGATGCGCATCAGCACTTCGTCGATCAGGCCGCCGGCGAAGCCGGCCAAAGTGCCGACCACCGAGCCGATGAGGAGCGCGGCGGCGGCCGCCGCCAGCCCCACCGCCAGCGACGTGCGGGCACCATGGAACAGCTCGGCCAGCACGTCGCGGCCGAGCCGGTCGGTGCCGAGCGGCAGCGACCAGTCCTGGAACGGCGGCAGCAGCGCCGGTCCGGCGATGGCCTGCGGGTCGCCGGGAAACAGCAGCGGCGCCGCCAATGCCATCGCGGCCAGCAGGGCGAGGATAAGCGCGCCGGCGATCGCCTCCGGCGTGCGGAAGAAGCGGCGCAGGCGGCTCATGCGCTTGCCTCGCCGGCGCCGACGCGCGGATCGAGGACAGCGTAGGCGACATCGACGAGAAGATTGATCACGACGACCAGGACGGCGCTGACCAGGATGATGCCGAGCAGCAGCGGCACGTCGCGTCCCGCGACGGCTTCCTGCGCCAGACGGCCGAGACCCGGCACGGCAAACACACTTTCAATGACGACGCTGCCGCCCAGCATCTGCGCCGATTGCAGGCCAAGCATGGTGACCAAGGGCAGGAGCGCGTTGCGGGCGACATGGGCAAGCACGATGCGCCGGCGCGGCAGGCCCCTGGCGCGGGCGGCAAGGATAAAGTCCTGCCGCCAGGCTTCCGCCATGCCGGCGCGCATCATGCGCAAATAGAGCGCCAGATAGATGAAGCCGAGCGCCGAAACCGGCAGCACGAGATGGATGCCAATGTCGACGGCGCGCGCCAGTCCGGTCTTGCCGGAAGCGATGGTCTCGATGCCGCCGATCGGCAGCCAGCGCAGGTCGACGGCGAAGACGACGATGAGCACGAGGCCGAGCCAGAAGCCGGGCACGGCATAAAGTGCCAGCGAGCCGATCGAGAGGAAGCGGTCGCGGATGCTGCCGGGTCTCGCGCCGGCATAGATGCCGAGCGCCGAGCCGAGGCCGAAGGAGAGCACGGTGGCGCTGCCCATCAGGATCAGCGTGGTCGGCAGGCGTTCGAGGATGATGTCGCGGATCGGCCGCGAGAAGGTGACGGACTGGCCGAGGTCGAGATGCAGCAGCGCCCAGAGATAGTTTGCGAGGCGCGTCAACTCCGACTGGTCGAGGCCCCAGCGGTGGCGCAGCAATTCGATCATGCCGGCATCGCCGCCGGTCGAGACGATATAGGCGTCCACCGCGTCGCCGGGAGCGGCTTCGAGCAGCAGGAAGCTGCCGACGACGACGATGAGGAGCACGAAGACGCTACCGACGACGCGGCGGCGCAGGAGGCGGAGGGCGCGGGTCATGGCGATGCCTGGTTGAGGCCAAACCACGGACGTTGCGCTCTACGGCGCCCCCCTCTGTCCTGCCGGACATCTCCCCCACGAGGGGGGAGATCAGCTGTCTCGCCGGCTTTCGCCAACCGCAGATGCTGCAGGATTGAGCGGGGCGCGGAAGCCGCCAATCTCCCCCCTTGTGGGGGAGATGTCCGGCAGGACAGAGGGGGGCGCGAAGGAACTCTCACCGTGGAAGCTGAGCACCCGATCAAGCGATCTGCAAGCCTTGGGAAAACGTTAGCCCGCGAGGTAAGTGTCCGCCCAGTTGGAAACAGCCCAGCGCGGGTTGTTGGCGATGTTGCCGACCGTGTCGCGGGCGACGGAAATAAAGCTCCACTCCGCAACATTGATCAGCGGCAAATCGGCCGCCACCTTCTTCTGGAACTCCTTGTAAAGCTCGGTTCGGGCCGCTGTATCCAGCGTCTCCGATGCTTTCGCGATCAGCGCGTCGAGGTCGGCGTTCTTGTAGCCGCCCTGGTTGGAGAAGGGCACGCCGTCGGGGATGCCGCTCTGGACCAGGATGGTGGTCGAGATCGCCGGGTCGCCGCGGAACACCGGCGGGCCGACGGCGAGGTCGAAGGCGTGGTCTGTGTAGACGGCCTTGATATGCGCGGCCGCATCGTTGTTGACGATCTCGGCGTCGATGCCGATCGCGGCGAGCGCCTGGCGCAGATAATCGCCGAACTGTTTTGTCTCGTTGAAGTAAGGCGCCGGCAGCAGCTTCAGCGCGAAGCGCTTGCCGTCGTCGGCGCGCTTGTAGCCGGCTTCGTCGAGCAGCGCATTGGCCTTGGCGACGTCGAAAGGATAGGTCGGGACGTCGGCGGTGTAGAATTGCGGATCGTTCTTCGGCACCGGGCCGGTGGCGGTCGCGGCGTAGCCAAGGAAGATTGTCTTGACGACGAAATCCTTGTCGATGGCATGCGCGATCGCCTGCCGCACCTTGAGGTCGGCCAGTTCCTTGCGGCGGTGGTTGATCTCGACGACGAGCTGGTAGATCAGCCCCTCATAGCCCTTGGTGATGACCTTCAGGCCTGGCACCTTGGAGATGCGGTCGAGGTCGGCGAGCGGCACGGCGGAGAAGGCGGCGAGCTGGATCTCTTCGGCTTCCAGCGCGGCCGCGGCCGAGGTGCGGTCCGGCAGCACCTGATAGACGATCTCGTCGAGATAGGGCTCGTCCTTGGCCCAATAGGCGTCGTTCCGGGTCAGCCGGTAATACTGGCCGGCCTTGTACTCGGCGAATTTGAACGGACCGGTGCCGACCGGCGCGTTGTTGGCGGGGTTCTCCTCGATCTTGCCCACCTCATAGAGGTGCTTCGGCACGACGCTCGACAGCGCCGGCAGCGCATTGCGGATCAGCTGGAACGGCGTCGGCTTGGCGAATTTGAAGATCGCGGTGAGATCGTCCGGCGTGTCGACGGCGGCCAGGTCCTTGAACACGGTGCGGCCGAGATTCTGCAGCGGCTTCCAGATCTGCAGCGCCGAGAAGGCGACGTCGGCGGAGGTGAAGGGCTTGCCGTCATGCCATTTGACGCCGTCGCGCAATTTGAAGGTGACCGACAGGCCGTCGGCAGCACCCTCCCAGGAAAGCGCCAGGCGCGGCTGAAGGCCATCTTTGCCGTCGAAGGAGGCTTCGGCCAGGGTCTCGATGATCTTGCTGGAGATGAAGAAGACGCCGTTGGAAGCGACGATAGCGGGGTTGAGGTTGCGCGGTTCGGAATCGGCAGCCAGCACGAGGCGGCCACCCTTCTTCGGCGTCTGCGCGAAGCCGATGGTCGGCAATGCGGTCGAGGCCAGTAGCAGCGCCGAGCCGGCCAGCAGGCCGCGGCGTGAAATCGTCAAATCGGACATCGCTCAAACTCCCCTCTTCGCACCGTGGCCGGCGCGGCAATCCGGTGATTATGGCCCTTGGCAAAGGTTTCGCCAGAGACGGATTTGGCGCATCATGGCTTGGCTTTGAAATTTCCGTCCGCTGGACCAGCCAGTTGAAAGAAGCACCGTATCATAATCTGGTCGGACCAGATTATGATGATGCTGAATCAGGATAGGACGGAAAAGCGCGTCTAGCGCGAGAGCGATCAATTCTGGCTGGACCAGAGCGGCCAAAAGGATGCAGATTTAGCCAACAGCCATCCATCATGACGTTCGGCGCTCCTGCGGCCGATGAAAAATAGGGAGAGGCAGATGAACATCGCTCCGGGCAAAACCGAGGTCAGCAATGTCCCGTTCGACCAGGCGCGGGTGGACCGGCTGATGGAGGAGGCCGGCATCGACGTGCTGTTCGCCACGTCGAAGCACAACACGCAATATCTGCTCGGCGGCTACAAGTTCATCTTCTTCGCGGCGATGGACGCCATCGGTCACAGCCGCTATTTGCCGATCGTCCTTTACGAGAAGGGCGGGCCGGAGCACGCCGCCTATATCGCCAACAAGATGGAAGGCGGCGAGCACCAGAACCATCCGTTCTGGACGCCGACCTTGCACGCCGCCTGCTGGGGCACGCTCGATGCCGCCAATCTGGCGGTGGAGCATCTCAAGCAGATCGGCAAGCAAGCCGCCCGCATCGGCATCGAGCCGGGTTTCCTGCCGTCGGATGCCTATACGCTGATCCGCAAGGCGCTGCCGGATGCAAAGCTGATCGACGCGACCGACATGCTGGAGCGCATGCGCGCCATCAAGACCGAGGCTGAGCTGGAACAATTGCGCATCGCCTCCGAGCTGATCACCGATTCCATGCTGGCGACAATTGGCTGGGCGCGCGAGGGCACGAGCAAGACCGACATCATCGAGCGGCTCAGGCGCGAGGAAACCCATCGCGGCGCGCATTTCGAATATTGCCTGCTGACACTGGGTTCCAGCCACAATCGCGCGGCGTCCAGCCAGGCGTGGAAGAAGGGCGAGGTGATGTCGATCGATTCCGGCGGCAACTATCACGGCTATATCGGCGACCTCTGCCGCATGGGCGTGCTCGGCGAGCCGGATGCCGAGCTGGAGGATCTTCTGGCCGAAGTCGAAGCAGTGCAGCAGGCGGCATTTTCCAAGGTGAAGGCGGGCACGCTTGGTGGCGACATGATCGCGCATGCGGAGAGTGTGCTGAAGGCCTCGAAGGTTGCGGCCTTTACGGATTTCTTCGCCCACGGCATGGGGCTGATCACGCATGAGGCGCCGTTCCTGATGACCAATCATCCGGTCGCCTATGAAGGTACTTACGCGGCAAAGCCGCTGGAGAAGAACATGGTGCTGTCGGTCGAGACCACCATGCTTCATCCGACACGCGGCTTCATCAAGCTGGAGGACACGGCAGCGGTGACAGACGCCGGTTATGTGATGTTCGGAGATCGCGGACGCGGCTGGAACAGGGGCGGGACGGCAGCATAGAATCGACGGCACTCCCCCTCACCCGGATTGCCAACCGAATTGCGAAGGGCAATTCGGGGCAATCCGACCTCTCCCCGAGGGGAGAGGAGGGGTGGCGCCGGCGCCAACCTCTTCTCCCCGCCGGGGAGAAGGTGGCCGCGAAGCGGCCGGATGAGGGGGCTGCAACGCTGAAGATTATTTGCCCGCCGGCAGCAGCCTGAAATCCGCCAGGTCGCGCAATGCCAGCTCGGGTCCGGCGGGCGAATAGACGACGAAGAGCTGCATCGGCTGGCCGCCGGTGTTGAGCGTCGAATGGAAGCGGCTTTCCGGCACATATATGGTGCAGCCGGGGCCGACTTTCGCCACCACCGGATTGCCCTGTTCGTCCTCGACCATCTGCTCGCCATTGCCGGAGATGACGAAGATGATCTCTTCGGCGCCCGGATGGTTGTGGCGGGTATGCCCTTTGCCGGGCGGCAGGTCGACGACGCCGCCGGAGAAGCGGGCGGCGCCGTTCACTTCCGGCGCGACGGTCAGCGACAGCTTGCCCCAGTCGAAGCCGAAGGCGCTGACATCCTTCGGATAGACGAACACCTTGCTCCTGTCGGCCATTGCCTCATCCCTTCTTTTTCGTGATCGCGACTGTCTTGAAATCCGCCGTCTGCCTGGCGATCGCCGCTTCCGCCGGCAGCCGCTCCATCGAGCTTGCGCCATAGAAGCCGTGCAGCCCCTCGCAGCGTTCGAGAATGTAGCGCGCATCGTCGGGCATCGAGATCGGTCCGCCATGGCAAAGCAGGATGACGTCCTCTCGCACTGAGCGCGCCGCATCGGCAATGGCGTCGATTTCCTTGACGCAGGCGTCGAGCGTTTTCGCCGAGGTGGCGCCGATCGAACCGCCGGTCGTCACACCCATATGGGCGACGACGATGTCGGCGCCTGCCCTGGTCATGGCGCGCGCCTCGTCCGGGTTGAAGACATAAGGCGTCGTGAGGAGGTCGAGCTTGTGCGCCTCGGCGATCATGTCGATCTCGAGCCCAAAACCCATGCCGGTCTCCTCGAAGCTTTGGCGCATGGTGCCGTCGAACAGGCCGACGGTCGGAAAATTCTGCACGCCGGAAAAGCCCATCGTCTTCAGCTCTGCGAGCAGCAGCGGCATGATGACGAAAGGGTCGGTGCCGTTGACGCCGGCCAGCACCGGCGTCTTCTTCACCACCGGCAGCACCTCATAGGCCATCTCCTTGACGATCTCGTTGGCGTTGCCATAGGCAAGCAGGCCGGCGGCCGAGCCGCGGCCGGCCATGCGGTAGCGGCCGGAATTGTAGATGATGATCAGGTCGATGCCGCCGGCTTCCTCGGCCTTGGCCGACAGGCCGGTGCCGGCGCCGCCGCCGACGATCGGCACGCCGTCGGCGATCATCTTGCCGAATTTTTCCAGGATCGTTTTGCGCGGAATGGCAGCCATGCTTGTCTTGTCTCACTTCTTGGCGATGTCGAGGAAGGCCTCGGCCGCAGCCTTGGCGAAGGCGGGATCGTTGATATGCAGCGGCAGGCGAGTGACGGTGCGGTTCCTGGTCGGACCGATCGTGCGCTCAATGGCGTCAAACAGCTCGGCGTCGGCTTCCGGATCGAAGAAGGCGCCGCCTTCGATATCGAGCGCCGAGACGCCCTTCTCCGGGATCAGGAAGCGGATCGGACCGTCGCATCGGGCAAGGCGACCGCCGATCCATCCGCCGATCTTGCGGCATTCCTCGGCCGTGGTGCGCATCAGCGTAACGTTGGGATTGTGCTCGTAGAAGAGCCGCCCACGATATTGTTCCGGGATCGTCGGCGGCGCCCAGAAGTTCACCATGTCGAGCGCGCCGACCGAGCCGACATAGGGCAATTTCGTGCGCGCAATCGCGCCGAAGCGATCCTCGGTCGCCGGCAGCACGCCGCCTAACAGGAAATCGCAGATTTCCGTCGTGGTGATGTCGAGGACGCCGGCAAGCAGGCCGCTGTCGGCGAGCTTCTCCATCGAGCGGCCGCCGGTGCCGGTGGCATGGAAGACCATACAGTCATAGTCGGGGCGCAATCGGTCGACGATCGCCGTCACACAGGGCGTGGTGACGCCGAACATGGTGAGCCCGAGCGCCGGCTTGCCGGCGGCGGCCGAGGCGGGCTTCGCCGCCATGCCCGCGATCGCCTGGGCGGCATTGTGCAGCACCGTGCGGGAGAGCCTGTTCAGTCCCGCCATGTCGGTGACCGACGGCATCATGATGATGTCGGAGATGTCGACGTAAGGCGCGGTATCGCCGGAGGCCAATGTCGAGACCATGATCTTCGGCAGGCCGAGCGGCAGCGCCCGCATGCCGGCGGTGACGATCGAGGTGCCGCCGCCGCCGCCGATGCCGATCGCCCCGGCGATGTCGTTACGTGACTGGATGAAATTCGCGAAGGCCGCGCCCATGCCGGCAACGGCGGCCCCGCGATCGTCGATGCCGAGAACAGCGCCCGCTCCCTTGGGATGATGCGCGGCGACCTCGCTGGCGGGGGTATCCACCGGGACGGTCGCGCCGCGCGTGCCGATATCGACACGGACGACCGCGCCGCCGGCCTTGGCGACGGCATCGGCCAGGAAGGCGAGTTCCTCACCTTTGGTGTCGGCGGTGCCGATCACATAGATACGCTTCATGGATGCGTCTCTCGGCTGGGCGGGCCGGAGATAGCGATGCTTAACGCATGAGAGCCTGTTGCTCTTCGGCGCCCCCCTCTGTCCTGCCGAACATCTCCCCCACAAGGGGGGAGATTGGCTTGCCTTGATGCCGCCGCTTCTCCTGCGACGCTCAAGATTGGCGAAAGCAAGCCGGAAATCCGATCTCCCCCCAAGTGGGGGAGATGTCCGGCAGGACAGAGGGGGGCGCCGTAGAGCGTCAACGTGGCCAATCCGGGAGCCATTGCAAATTTTTGAGACGCGCGTATCGTATTGATATGGATGTCTCACGTCAACAAGCCGCCTCCGCCGATGATGCCACGCAGGCGCCGGCCGCAGAGAAGGGGCCGCGCGCCCGCACGAAGAGGCTGATGCTGGAAACGGCGACGAGGCTGATGCAGTCCGGCATGACCCCTTCGGTCAGCGAGGTCGCGGAGGCGGCAGAGGTGTCGCGCGCCACCGCCTACCGCTATTTCCCGAGCCAGGCGGCGCTGGTGCAGGCGGTGGTCGATCAAGGGCTCGGCCCGATCCTCACCTGGAAGTCGGCATCCGACGATGCCGAGCGGCGCGTGGCGGACCTGTTCGCCACCGCGATGCCGCGCATCGAAGCCTTCGAGGCGACGTTCAAGGCGGCGCTGAAACTGTCCCTCGACCAATGGGCGCGGCGCCAGGCAGGCACGCTCGGGTCCGAACCGGCCTTCATTCGCGGCCATCGCGTCGACCTGTTGAAAGATGCGATCGCACCGCTCAAGGGGCGCTTGAAGCCGCGCCAGTTGAGGCGCCTGGCCCAGGCGCTGTCGCTGATGTTCGGCGTCGAGGTGGTCACGGTGCTGAAGGACATCTGGGGGCTGAACAGTACCGAGATGATGTCGGTCGCGCAGTGGGCGGCAGGCGCCTTGGTGCGCGCCGCGATGGCGGAATCGGAGGCAAAATCGGCAGGAATGGCTACGGCGCCTGAGGCGACGATCGGTTAAATCTGGTTCGACCAGATTGTGAGGGCGATTTTGAATGTTAAATGGGGTGAGCGGGCCCTCACAAGGGATCGGCGTATCAAGGAGTAGGAAAAACGAGGGAAAACAGGCAGATGCCGCATTGGTGGGCCCGTTCGCCTGCTCCTAGCCTCCCAAGAAAGCGCTTGACGTCAAGCGGGAATTGGTAATACCAGATTTAGGACCGATAAAGCGGATCAAAGTGAAGGCTGCGATCCATTTCCGACAGGGTGGGAGGCCTGGACCGGAGAGGTGCCATCACAGGAGGAACTACCAAGGCCGGCTTCGCCGCCGGCTCGCATGAGACGGTAGAATGCGCACAAGGGAGGAAAACTATGCGCAAGATTATGACCAGCGTGATTGCTGGTATTGGGCTGGCGCTTGCCTGCGGGACATCCGTCCGCGCGCAGGATAAGGAACTCACCATCTTCTGGGCGGAATGGGACCCGGCGAACTACCTGCAGGAACTGGTCAACGACTACACAGCCGAAACCGGCGTGAAGGTCACGGTTCAGACAACGCCGTGGCCCGACTTCCAGACCAAGGCCTTCACCGAGTTCAACGCGCATGGCGACGCCTACGACATGGTCGTCGGCGACTCGCAATGGCTGGGCGCCGGTTCGACGCAAGGCCACTATGTCGACCTGACCGACTTCTTCAACCAGCACAAGCTTGGCGACGTGATGGCGCCCGCGACCATCAAATATTACGCCGAGTACCCGGGCGGTTCCAGCAAGTACTGGGCAATCCCGCTGGAAGGCGACGCGATCGGCTGGTCCTATCGCAAGGACTGGTTCGAGGACCCGAAGGAGAAGGAAGCCTTCAAGGCCAAATACGGCTACGACCTCGCGGTGCCGACGACCTATGCGCAGCTGCGCGACATCGCCGAGTTCTTCCACCGTCCGGACCAGAAGCGGTACGGCGTGGCCATCTACACCGACAATTCCTATGACGCGATGGCGATGGGCGTCGAAAGCGCCATCTTCAGCTATGGCGGCGATCTCGGCGACTACGCGACCTACAAGGTCGACGGCATCACCAACTCCAAGGAAGCCGCCGCCGGCCTCGACATGTACAAGCAACTCTACAAGTTCACGCCTCCCGGCTGGGGCAAGACTTTCTTCGTGGAAGACAACCAGGCGATCACCGGCGGCCTGGCCGCGATGAGCATGAACTTCTTCGCCTTCTTCCCGCCGCTGGTGAACAAGGCCACCAACCCCTACGCCGACGTCACCGGCTTCTTCGCCAATCCGGCCGGCCCGGACGGCAAGCGCTTCGCCGCGCTCGGCGGCCAGGGCATCTCGGTCGTCTCATATTCGAAGAACAAGGACGAGGCGATGAAGTTCCTCGAGTGGTTCATCAAGGACGAGACCCAGAAGAAGTGGGCCGAGCTCGGCGGCTACACCTGCAGCCAGGCCGTGCTGAAGTCGGAGGCCTTCCAGAACGCGACGCCCTACAACAAAGCGTTCTACGACACGATGTTCATGGTCAAGGACTTCTGGGCAACGCCTGAATACGCCGAAGTGCTCGACCAGCTGAACCAGAACATCTATCCGTTCGTGGTCGGCGGCAAGGGCACCGCCCAGGAGGCGCTCGACAAGACGACCGCCGACTGGAAGGCGACTTTCACCAAGTACAACCGTTACAAGTAAGCATCGCAGTCAGAATGCCGGAGGAGGTTTCCCCCTCCGGCATTCCTGTTTTCAGGAGACAAAGTTGGCTTCGGTAGCCCTTACCAATCTTGATCCAGCGTCCAGGGCCGCCGCTCGCGGCTGGTCCGATCTGACCATCCGCAACCTGTTCATCATCCCGACGCTGGTCTTTCTGATCGTCTTCAATATTTTCCCGCTGATCTATTCGCTCGGCTATTCCTTCACGAACTTCGCCGCGAACCGCAGCGAACCCTGGCAGTTCGTCGGCTTGCAGAACTATCGTGAGCTGCTGAGCGACGATCATATCTGGTCGAACTTCGTCATCACCGCCAAATATGTGATCGTTTCGGTGGCTGGGCAGATGATCGTCGGCTTCGGCCTTGCGCTTCTGCTCAACCGCAGCTTTCCGATGAAGGGCCTGATCACCACGCTTCTGCTGCTGCCGATGATGATGTCCGCGGCGGTCGTCGGCCTGTTCTGGCAATTGCTCTACAGCCCGTCCTGGGGACCGATCAACTATGTCTTCGGCCTTGGCGACTTCGCCTGGCTCTCCAATCCCGACAGCGCGCTCTACGCAGTCGCGATCACCGATATCTGGATGTGGTCGCCTTTCGTCATGCTGCTGTCGCTCGCCGGTCTCTCGGCCGTGCCGCAGCATCTCTACGAGGCGGCCGCGATCGACCGCGCCGGCTGGTGGTACACCTTCACTCGCATCACCTTGCCGCTGGTCTCGCCGATCCTTTTGATCGCGCTGATCTTCCGCACCATGGAAGCCTTCAAGACCTTCGACATCGCCTACACGATGACCACCCAGCCGACCGCCGAGCTGATCGCGATCCGGCTCTACAAGCAGGCCTTCCAGCAGTGGGATACGGGCAAGTCCTGCGCGCTGGCCTACATCGTGCTGATCATGGTGCTGGCGATCACCAACCTCTACGTGAAGTATCTCAACAAGGTGAAGGAGCGCTGACATGGCCGCCGTTCGCACTTCTTCCGAAGTCGCCTTCAACCGCATCGCCATCGCCGCGGTGCTGATCGCGACGCTGATCTTCCTGGCACCGATCTACTGGATCGCTTCGACGGCCTTCAAGCCGAAGGAGCTCGCCGTCAGCGTCCCGCCCACCGTGCTGTTCGAGCCCGAGGTGACGCCGTTCGTGCGGCTCTTCACCAAGCGCGTGCAGATGCAGAAGCCCGTCGATCCGCAAGTCTACGATGCCGCGCCCTGGTGGGAAAAACGCATCTATGACGGCGGCGAGCGGGTTCTCAAGGTCGGCAAGGACGTGCAGCTTTCGCAATATCCCGACCGGTTCATGAACAGCCTGATCGTGGCGGTGATCAGCACGGTGCTGGCTGTGGGCATGGGAACCTTCACCGCCTATGGCTTCTCACGCTTCAAGATCGCCGGCGAGGCGGACCTGCTCTTCTTCATCCTGTCGACCCGCATGCTGCCGCCGGTGGTGGTCGCCATTCCGATGTTCCTGATGTACCGGGTCGTGGGCCTCAACGATTCGCATATCGGCCTGATCATCCTCTATGTCGCCTTCAATCTTTCCTTCTCGGTCTGGCTGATGAAGGGCTTCATGGACGAGATCCCGAAAGAATATGAGGAGGCGGCGCTCGTCGACGGCTACACGCGCATGCAGGCCTTCTTCAAGATCGTGCTGCCGGAAGCGGCGACCGGCATCGCCGCCACCGCGGTGTTCTGCTTCATCACCGCCTGGAATGAATACGCCTTTGCGCTGATCATGACCAACCGGCGCGCCCAGACGGCGCCGCCCTTCATCCCCTCGCAGATCGGCTCCGGCCTGCCGGACTGGACGACGATCGCGGCGGGTACCTTCCTGTTCCTGTTGCCGGTCGCAATCTTCACCTTCCTGCTGCGCAACCATCTGCTTCGCGGCGTGACGTTCGGAGCAATCCGCAAATGAGTTTTCGCTCCACCAACGAGAAGTACCTGCTGCCGGCCTCGCAAATCCTCATGGTGCTGGGCATCGTAGCGCTCTGCCAACCATGGAGCCTCGGCCTGCATTCATACGGTGTGACGATCATCCTGATCGGGCTGATCGGCTTCAACATCACGTCCAAGATCGCACCGGAGCAGAGCGAGGAAACCGGCGCCGCGACGCATGAGGGAGCCCGCCAGTGACGCAGATCGAACTTCGCGGCATCGAGAAATTCTTCGGTGCCGTCCAGGTCATCCATAATCTGAACCTGGCCATCGCCGACAACGAGTTCATCGTGCTGCTCGGCCAGTCGGGCTGCGGCAAGACCACGACGCTGCGCGCCGTGGCAGGGCTGGAGACGATCGACCAGGGCGATATCCTGATCGACGGCAAGCCGGTGCAGCACCTCAAGGCGGCCGACCGCGACATCGCCATGGTGTTCCAGTCCTTCTCGCTCTACCCGCATATGACGGTGTTCGAGAACGTCGCCTTTCCGCTGCGTGCAATGCGCATGAGCAGCGGCGAAGTCGACAAGTCCGTGCGCGAGGTCGCCCGGGTCCTGCGCATCACCGATCTGCTCGACAAGAGGCCGTCGGCGCTCTCGGGCGGCGACATGCAGCGCGTGGCCATCGGCCGTGCGCTGGTGCGGCGCCCGAAGGCGATGCTGATGGACGAGCCGATCGGCGCGCTCGACGCCAAGCTGCGCGAGGAGATGCGCGCCGAGATCAAGCGCCTGCACGTCAAGCAAGGGTCGACCACGATCTATGTCACGCACGACCAGATCGAGGCGATGAGCCTCGCCGACCGCATCGTCATCATGCATGAAGGCTTCATCCAGCAGGTCGGCACGCCAGACGATGTCTATTCGCATCCGGCAAACCTGTTTGTGGCGCAATTCGTCGGCAGCCCAGTGATGAACATCGCCGAGGCCAGTGTCGCGGATCAGGCGGGCGCTGCCTCCGTAACCGTCGGCGATGCGCCGGCTGGCTTCGAGTTCCCGCGCCAGCTCCTGTCCAGGCTCAACGGGCATGCAGCCAATGGCGGCCTGACGCTCGGCATCCGCCCGGAGGGCGTACTCGTGCGGCACGATGCGGCGGCCGGCTACATGCCGGTCGAGGCGAGCATCATCGAGCCGCTCGGGTCCTTCGACATTGTCGATCTCAGGGTCGGCTCCACAATGCTGCGCGCCCGCACCAAGGCGGGCTACGTCTCGGGCCCCGGCGAGAAAGTCCATGTCCGCATCGATCCCGAGCAGGCGCACTTCTTCGACACGGCAAGCGGCAAGTCGCTGGGAGTAAGGCTGTAATGGCCCATATCGAACTGAAGAACATCACCAAGAAATACGGCAGCCACACCGCGCTGACGGGTCTGAACCTCGACATAGCCGACGGCGAGTTCTTCGTGCTGCTTGGCGAGACCGGCGCCGGCAAGACGACGACGCTACGCCTGATCGCCGGACTGGATAAGCCGACCGAGGGGCAAGTTCTCATCGATGGTGTCGACGTTGCCGGATGGGGTGCGGCCGAGCGCGACGTCGCGCTGGTGCTGCAGCAATATTCGCTTTATCCGCGCTACACTGTGCGGCAGAACCTCGAATTTCCGCTGAAGCCGAAGATCCGCAGGCTGCCGGATGCCGAGATCAAGGACCGTGTCGCGCGCGCCGCCCGCACGCTCAGGATCGAACACCTGCTCGACCGCAAGACCGACCGGCTTTCCGGCGGCGAGATGCAGCGCGTCTCGATCGGCCGCGCCATCGTGCGCAAACCGCGCGTGTTCCTGATGGACGAGCCGCTGTCGGCGCTCGACGCCAAGCTGCGCGAGGCGCTGCGCACGGAATTGAAGAACCTGCAGATGCAACTCGGCGCCACCTTCCTGTTCGTCACGCACGACCAGATCGAGGCCATGTCGATGGGCGACAAGGTCGGCGTGCTCAACCATGGCCGCATCGTCCAGACGGGCACGCCGCATGAGATCTACAACAACCCGCGCGACACCTATGTCGCGAGCTTCGTCGGCTCGCCGCCGATGAACCTCATCGACGGCAGACTTGTCGACGACCGCGCGGTGATGGCGCCGATGAATTTCGAACTGCCGCTCGCAATTGGGGCCAAGGCTTTCGGGGGAGCCAAGGCAAGCGGCGCGACCGACGGTCGCCCGCTCGTCTTCGGCATCCGTCCGGAGGATGTCTACCTGGAGAGCGGCGCGCCGGTCGAGGCACGGGTCCACGATGTCGAGAACCACGGCGTGGAGAAGATCCTGACGCTGAGGGTCGGCGACACGATGCTGCGGGCCACGGTGCCGGCCAGGACCGACGTCGCGATCGAAGAGCCGGTGCGCTTTGCCTGGAACCCGGACAAGGTGGTGATGTTCGACAAAGGTAGCGGTGTGAGCCTGCGGCACGCGGGATAGAAGTCGGGCTTAGCCCGCAGTCTTATTTCGGCAGATAGGTCTCGTAAGGCGTGTCGTTGATCAGCAGGATCACGCATTCGGTGTCCGACAGGCAGGCGTCGTCATGCATTTCGTCGGCCTTCTGGGTCCAGTAGGAGCCGGGCGGCAACTCGACCTTTGTGGCTTCGCCGCCCTGCATCTGCCAGTGCGCCCAGAGACCCTTGATGACCACTGCGCGGTAATCGGCGGTGTGGGCATGGACGGGCGCGCGCCAGTTGCCGGGAACCTTCAGCAGCGTGCCGGCCGGTCCTCTTGCCCGTTCGCCCCATAGCGGGCCAAGGCGCTGAGGCTGGCCTGGCGCTTCGACGGCATAAGGGATCTTGTCGGCGGACAAATAGCTGTCTTCCAGCGCGAAAGCGGGGCTCGGCAAGATGGCAAGTGCGGCAAGGGCAAGCGGTGCAAGATGATTGGGCATGGCGGTTTCCTCCGCCGGCCAGCTTATGCGGCCTCGGCCGACGCGGAATGACGCGGCGTCCAAAAGACTTGGCAATTCCTCCAGCCCGACAGCCGCGATCAGGATTGTTCGTCGCCGCTGGCATTGCGGAAATGGCTCGGCGCCACGCCCATCACCCGCTTGAAGGCGCGGCTGAAGGAGGCTTCCGAATCATAGCCCAATCTCGAGGCCGTGACCGAAACCCTCGTGCCGTCGCGGGTAAGCCATTGCCGCGCCTGATGCATGCGCACGCGCAGCACGTATTTGGCCGGCGTCTCGCCGACCACGGCGGCGAAGCGCTGCGCAAAGGCGGAGCGCGAGGCGCCCATCATCCTGGCCAGCGCCTCGACCGTCCAGTCGCGCTCCGGCTGCAGGTGGATGGCGGCGAGCACCTTGCCGACATCGGGGTTGCGCACGGCGGCAATCCATCCGGTGGCGTCGCCGCAGCCGTTTTCCACCCAGGAGCGGATGATGGTGGCGGCCAGCACGTCGGCCAGGCGAGCAAGAATGCCGCCGGAGCCGACGCGGTCCATCGCCACCTCGCCGGCCATGGCGTCGAGCAGATGCTGGATACCGGGCGCATTCGCCATCAGCTTATGCGCCTGCATGAGATCGGGCATCATCTCCAGCAGCGGATGCGAGCCGTCGAGGTTGAAATGCATCGAGCCGCAAAACAGCAAGGTCTTGCAGCCGTCGCAGCCGTTCGAGACGTCGTAGATGTTCTCGCATACCGGCTCGATGGTGTAGCGGCCGATCGGCACCGGCGGCACGCCGGGCGCGCTTGCCAGCACATGCTCGTCGCCGCGCGGGATCAGCAGCGCGTCGCCCAGCGAGAGCTCGATCCATTCCTTGGCCGGCGAGAAGAGCCAGCAGCCCTGCTGTCCGATGAAATGGAAACGCGCGGCCTTCTGCGCGGGGAAGGAGACGGCCCAGGGCTCGCCCAGCACGCAGCGGCCATAGTCGACGCCATCGAGGCGCAAGCCACGCAACATGTCGGTGAGCGGGTCGCCCGAAGTCTCCAAAACCGATTTGGACGAATTGTAATTCATTTCGGCGTTTCTAGCATGGAAACTCCAGATAGTCACTCCCTATGTTGCATTGCAGCTCAAATGTTGCGCTGCAACTCACCGGAGATTTGCCATGACCGAGCCCGCCACAGGCGCCATCGACGCCGCTGTCCTCGACAGAACCGAACCTGAAGAACGAAGTGAGCCTGCGTGGGCCGCGGTGGTCTCGCTGGCGCTCGGCGTTTTCGGCCTGGTCACCGCCGAATTCCTGCCCGCCAGCCTGTTGACGCGATTGGCGCAAGACCTGGGCGTCAGCGAAGGCGCCGCCGGACAGGCGGTGACCGCGACGGCTGTCGTCGGGGCAATTGCCGCGCCGACCATGGCGATCGTTACCAAGCGGCTCGACCGCCGGCTGGTGATGTGGATCCTATCTGTCCTGCTGATCGTCTCCAATCTCGTCGCCGCCTTCGCCTCATCGCTCACCATGCTGCTTCTCGCCCGTGTCGTGCTGGGCGTCGCGCTCGGCGGCTTCTGGTCGATGTCGGCGGCCATGGCGCTCAGGCTGGTGCCGATGCGGCTGATGCCGCGCGCCATGTCGATCATTCTCACCGGCGTCTCGGTCGCCACCGTGACGGCGGCTCCGGTCGGAGCCTATGTCGGCGACATCTGGGGCTGGCGCACGGCGTTTATGATCGCCGCGGTCGTCGGCGGGCTGGCGCTTCTGGTGCAACTCGCCACCCTTCCCGGCCTGCCGCCGACGACCGTGGCAAGCTTCCGCACGCTGGTCGAGGTGCTGAAGCGGCCTATGATCCGCATCGCGCTGCTGGTGGTGCTGCTGGTCGCTTCCGGACAGTTTGCCGGCTTCACTTATGTGCGGCCGTTCCTGGAGACCGTCCCGGCGATGCCGATCGAGACCATCTCGCTGGTGCTGCTCGCCTATGGCATTGGCGGCTTCTTCGGCAATTTCGCCGGCGCGTTCCTGGCCGAGCGCAACCTGAAAATGGCCGTGGGCCTGGCGCCGCTGCTGATCGCCCTCTCGGCGGCTGCGCTGCTTGCGCTCGGCGCTTCGCCGATTGCGGCGGCGGTCGCCGTCACCGCCTGGGGCTTTGCCTTCGGCGCCGTGCCGGTCGGCCTGCAGACTTGGCTGGTGCGCGCCGCGCCAGACCAGGCCGAAAGCGCCGGCGGGCTGATGGTCGCGACCTTCCAGGTGGCGATCGCGCTGGGCGCCATCTTCGGAGGGCTGCTGGTCGATCACGCCGGCGTGGCCAGCGCTTTCGCCTATGGCGGCGTGGCGACCTTGCTGGCGGCGCTGGTGGCGTTCCTGATGGGGCCCAAGCAGGCGGCGGAGTAGGCCAGACCGCTTGCCCTTCCGAGCATCGGCCCGGCTCTCACGAGCGCCGGGCTGTTAATTCTAGCTTCAAGCCGAGCGGCCGTCGAACTCGAACACTTCGATGCTGGCGATGTCGACGCCGTCGAGGCAGTTGATGTTGATATAGGCGGACCGTTCGTTGCCTTGGCCGACATCCTCGGCGAAGGGGTGGATGCCGCAGGTGCGGCAGAAGCGGTGCGCGATTTGAACCTTGCCGAAGGTGTAGCGTCCGAGGTCGTCGCCCCAGGCAACCAGATTGAGCTTCTCATGCGGCACGGCCCACAAAAGCGCGCCCTTGCGTGAGCAGATCGAGCAGTTGCAGCGCACGGCCATGCCGAGCTCGCCCTTGACCTCGAACGCCACCTTGCCGCAGTGGCAGCTGCCTTTGTACAGCATCAGCATCTTTCCATCGCTGGCAGGGTGCAAAGGCACACTTGCCGGGTTATCTCTTTGCCGGCCAACACCAGGCCGCACGCCTAAAAGACGTTGCAATTTTGCAAGGCCCGACATCGAAAATGCAATCCATCCGCGACCGCCTCGAAATCATCCTGTCACGTCTTGCCAATCGGGCGGCGGATGAGAAGGTCTATACGAAGCTCTATGCCGAAGCCGCGCGGGCAGCCGCCGATGCGTCCGATGCCCGCCGCAAGGCCGGCGTCAGCCTTGGGCCGCTCGACGGGCGCATCGTTTCGATCAAGGATCTGTTCGACGTCGCCGGAGAGCCGACGACGGCCGGATCGCTGATCCGCGCCAGCGCCGAACCGGCGGCGCGGGACGCGGCGATCGTGCAGAGGCTGCGCCAGGCGGGCGCGGTCATCCTCGGCAAGACCAACATGACCGAGTTCGCCTTCACAGCGATCGGCGACAATCCGCATCACGGCACACCGGGCAACGCTGCCGATGCCGGCCTGATCCCGGGCGGCTCGTCATCTGGAGCCGGCGTTGCGATCGGCGAGGGCACAAGCGACATCTCCATCGGTTCGGACACCGGCGGTTCGGTGCGCATTCCCGCCTCGCTCAACGGCATCGTCGGCTTCAAGCCGACGGCGCGGCGCGTGCCTTTGACGGGCGCCTTTCCGCTGTCGATCACGCTGGATTCCATCGGTCCGCTTGCCCGCAGCGTCGCCGATTGCGCCATCGCCGATGCGGTCATGGCGGGGGAAGAGCTTGCGGCCCTTCAGCCGGTCTCGCTCGCCGGCCTGCGCGTCGGCATTCCACGCGGCGTGCTTTTCGACGAGACGCAGGAGCAGGTCGCCGAAGCTTTCGAGGCCTGCATCGACAGGATCGGGCGGGCCGGCGCCCGTGCAGCCGATTTGTCCATCGACGATCTCATCGCCGAGATGCGCGCGGCAACCAGGCGCGGCACGATCGCGTCGATGGAAGGCGCCGAAATCCATGCCGATTGGTTGGCGAGCGGCGCCTCGGTGCCGGTCGATCCGCATGTCACCGGGCCATTGACGCGCGCGCTGGCTGTCCCTGCCTCGGCCTACATCCGGACGATCCGCCGCCGCGCCGAACTGGCCGCCTTGATGGACGAACGGCTGGAGGCGGTCGATGTTCTGGCATTGCCGACCGTGCCGATGGTCGCGCCGTCCATCGCCGCCATGGCCGGCGACGAAGAACTGCGCGACAAGACGGAAGGGCTGCTCTTGCGCAACACGCAGGTCGCCAACCAGTTCGACCTTTGCGCGATCTCGCTGCCGATGACCGGCACGAAACTGCCGGCCGGATTGATGCTGGTGGGCAAGCACGGGCATGACAGTCATCTGCTGCGCATTGCCGCCGCGGTCGAGACTTTGCTTGGCCGTTGATTGCGGAGGCCATCAGGATGCAAGTCCGGAAAGGCTGGCGGGAATCTCAGGTCTGCACCTGTCGCGATGTTCGCCTCGGAACTATTCGCCGACCGGAAAGCGCCGCCGGTAGTGCTCGATCACTTCCGGATTGCGCAGGTTGACCGGCAGCTTGCCGGCGAGCACCAGCAAGGCCTCGCCGGCGGCGCCGACACCCATGCGCATCATTGATTCCTCGGTGATGCCGGCCATATGCGGGGTGACGATGACGTTGTCGAAGCCGAAATAGGGATGGTTCGGCGGCAGCGGTTGGGTCGCAAAAACGTCGAGCGCAGCGCCGCCGATGCGGCCGGCACGCAGGGCTTCGATCAGCGCCTCATCATCCACCACCGGGCCGCGCGAGACATTGATCAGCAGCGTGTTGGGTTTCATGCGGGCAATGCGCTCTCGACTGATGAGGCCGCGCGTTTCCTGCGTCAGCGGGCAGCAGAGCACGATGATGTCGCTCTGCTCGACCAGCGCATCGATCGACAGGAAGCCGACACGCTCGGGCGCGGGGCGCAGGCTGCGCGTGGTCGCCACGACATTGAGGTCGAAGCCGTGCGCGGCGATGTGGCCGACAGCCTGGCCGACCGCGCCGAGGCCGACGATGCCGATGGTCTTGCCGGCCAGCTCGCTGGTCGAGTTGGCGTGCTCGCGGCCGGCAAGCCAGCCCTTGGCGCGCAGGTCGCGGTCCATCATTCGGAAGCGCCGCAGCAGGGCAAGTGTCACGAACATCACATGCTCGGCGACCGAGCGGGCGTTGACGGCGGGCACGTTCGCCACCAGCACGCCGGCGGCGGTCGCGGCCTCGACCGGGATCATGTCCAGCCCGGCGCCGTGGCGGATCGCGGCGCGCAGGCTCGAAGCACCCGCAAACAGCTCCGGCGGCAGCGGCGCGCGCACGATGACGATGTCGGCGTCGCTGGCCTCCGCGGTCAGTGTCTTGGCATCGAGCGCGGAAGCGATCGCAAGCCGTCCGGCGCCGGCCAGCATCGCCGTGGCGCGAGGATGCAGCGGATGCGTCGACAGTATCTTGCGCATGGGGTTCCATTCCCGCATTTGTGCGATGCCAAGCTAAACGTCTGGCTGCAAAATGCTCAAGGGCATTTCGCCGTTTCACGGAAACGGAGAACTGCCCTGTCTCTGTGGGTTCACTTTCGGACGGAAGGCTACGGCGAAGGTGCCGAACCTGACCGTCCACACTTTCCTGAAATTGCTCAAGCCTTCTCGAGCGCAGCGCTTTTCGGCTCCATTCCGCGGCCTTCGATAATCCCCTTCCAGTAGCTCTCGGCGCCCTGCAAATGGGCATTCATCAGGGCCTGGGCGAGGTTGCCGTCGCGGCGCAACAGCGCTTCGTAGATCTGGATATGCTCGGCATGCGAACGCACCGAGCGTTCGGGATCGTTGAAATAGATCGGCAGGCGCTGCTCGCCCATCAGGTAATAGACGCTGCAGATATTGTGGAAGACGCTGTTCTTGGTCGCGCGCACGATCTCGAGGTGAAACTCGCGGTCTTCCTTGGCGAGGCCTTCGCCGGCGGCGATGCGCTCTTCGGAAGCCTTCAGGATTTCGCGCAGGCGCTCGAAGTTCTCCTCGGTGGCGCGCGAGCAGGCAAGCTCGGCCGCCTTGATCTCGTGGATCTTGCGCAACTCGACGGTTTCGTAGATCTGCACCGGATCGAGCGGCAAGCCGGCGCGGGCGAACAGCGCCAGCGCTTCCACGCTCGCCTGCTTGGTGTCGATATAGATGCCGGATTTGGCGCGGCGCTCGACGATGCGCATGGCCTCGAGGATGGCGAGCGCCTCGCGGATCTGGCCGCGGCTGACACCGAAATGTTCCGCCAGCTCTCGCTCGGAGGGCGTGCGGCCGGACTCCTTGTCCGAGTTGGAAAAGAGATAGGCGGCGAGTTCCGCGAGAAGGTTCTTTTCTTTCATCGTCAAATACGTTGCGCGTGCGCCTCCAGGAATCGCTCGGAGATGGTGAATCCCAATCCAGGCTTTTCAGGGATCGCTATCATACCGTCCTTCGCCTCGACAGTCTCCTCGACGAGGTCGTGGATCATCGGGTTGGCGCCGAGCGAATATTCAATGGTGAAGCTGGCGGGTGAGGCGGCACACACATGCAACCCGGCAAAGAAGCAGGGCGCGCCGGCCCATAGATGCGGCGCGAATCGCAGGTTGAAGGCGCTGGCGATGGTGCCGATCTTCATCGCCTCGCTGATGCCGCCGCAGAAGGCGGGATCCGGCTGGAAGATGTCGGCCGACTTCAGCACAGCCAGATCGCGGAAGGCATAGCGCGTCGCCTCGCTTTCGCCAGTGGCGATCGGCGTCGATCCCGAGGCGCGCACGTCGGCCATGCCCGGCTTGTCGTCGGCGGTCACCGGTTCCTCAAACCAGGCAAGGTCGAGATCGGCGGTGAGGTTGATGAAGCGCTTGGCCTCGGCGACGGTATAGGTGCCGTGCGCGTCGACCATCAGATCGACGTCGGGACCGATCGCCTGCCTTGCGGCGCGCACGCGCGCGGCCGAGGCATGTGGGGCACCATCCATGGCGCCGATGCGCATCTTCAGCGCCTTGAACCCGCCCTTGGCGATGTAGGATGTCAACTGCTCGCCGATGGCGTCGGCTGAGGCCCAGCCGCCCGAGGCATAGGCCTGCATGCGCTCGACCTTGCGGCCGCCGAGCAGCCGCCACACCGGCTGCCCCAGCGACTTGCCGAGGATGTCCCACAGCGCGATGTCGACGGCGCTGATCGCCGCCACACTCATGCCGCGTCGCGCCAGCTGCGGCATGGCATGGCCGGCATGCGCCGCCGTCTCATGCCGCACGCCGTTGTAGAGCATTTCCCAGATGATGCCGATGTCGGCCGGATCGCAACCGATCAGCTGCGGGCCGATCTCGTGGTTGAGCATATGGACGAGCGCGCCATAGCTGCCAGCGCTGCCGGCGGCGTTCTTGCCCTCGCCCCAGCCGACAAGGCCGTCAGCGGTCTCGATGCGCAGAATGGCGGCGTCGAACGTCGTCACCTGACCGAAGTCGCTGCGATGCTGCTTCGCGACTTCGATCGGGATACGAACCCACCAGGCCTGGACGCTCTTGATGCGCATGTTTTCCCTTCGGCCCCTCCGCCCGCCGGGTGGAAGGGACAGGTTTCGATCGGAGGCCTACTTGATCAGCGGCAGCAGCGTTTCGGCGGTGATGCGCATCTGGTCGGTGTAGAATTTTTCCGTGAGCACGCTGGAGCCGTGGTCCTGGATGAATTTGAGCTGCTCGGGCGAGATGTCGACCGGATTGCGCTCGACCATCTCCGGATAGGGCGCCGCCGGCGTGCGGTCGACGGGCGCGACGAACTCGTTGGTCAGCGCGCCGTCATAGCCGACTTCCTTCAACGTGCGCACGATCTTCGGCCAGTCGATCTGGCCAAGGCCGGCTGCGAAGCGGTTGTTGTCAGCGACATGGAAATCGAACAGGCGCTTTCCGACCTGACGGATCGCGTCATAGACGTTAAATTCCTCCATGTGGATATGGTAGGCGTCGAGGCAGACGCCGCATTCGGGGCTCACCGCATCGGCGAGCGCCAGCGCCTGGGCGCCGCGGTTGAAGAGGTAGGTCTCGAAGCGGTTGAGCGGCTCGACGGCGATCCTGACGCCGACCTTCTGGGCATGGCTGAAACATTCGCGCGTGGCATCGACCACCCAGCCCCATTCCTCCGCCTCGGTGCCGTCCGGCACGACCTTGCCGACGGTCGCGGGCACCAGCGTGATGATCTCGCCGTCGAGCTCGCTGACCATGGTGAGCACGTCCTTGACGTATTGGACGGAGCGCTCGCGCTGGCCCTGGTCCCTTGCGGCGAGGTTGCGCTCGCCGAGCATCAGAGTCACCGAACCCCAGCAGCGGATGCCGTGCTCCTTCAGGAGCGCGCGCGTCTCCTTGGTCTTGTACTGCTCGGGCTCGCCGGAAATCTCGATCGATTCGTAGCCGAATTTCTTGATGCGCTTGAGCGTCACCTCCAGCGGTTCCGCCCGCATCCAATTGTGCGTCGAAAGATGCATGGTCTATCCTTCCCAGAATTCGCCTGTCACATTCTACCCCGCGACGCCTCCAGTAGAGGCGGGCGCATGATTCCTCCCCAAGGCGTTGCCAGCGTTTTCCTCGAAACTGGTTCGACCAATTGGGCCCTTCATGACCTCTACAGCAAATTTTCATGCACGGCAACAAGTGGGCGGCTGAAGCTCTATCGGCCGAGCAATAGTCTGATTTTACGTGGTAATTCCACTTATCTATTTGCAAGCTCGGCTCGCCTCCGCGGTTTTCGGCCGCTTGACCGAATTCCGGGATTTGGTAATACCAGAATGGCGCAATGCATAGACGCCGACAGGGTTGACCAAACAGGCTGGCCCTCATTTCAATAGGCGCTATGCTTGGTCGCGAAAACAAACGAGGGAGGATGCCGATGCCGACGACGATGAAGGGCCCCGGCCTGTTTCTGGCGCAGTTCGCGGGCGACGCCGCGCCATTCAATTCGCTGGGTTCCATCACCAAATGGGCAGCAGGGCTGGGCTATAAGGGCGTGCAGATCCCGAGCTGGGACGCACGCCTGTTCGACCTCGAGAGGGCAGCGTCGTCGAAGGCCTATTGCGACGAGGTGAAAGGCGTCTGCGCGGATGCAGGCGTCGAGATCACCGAATTGTCGACGCATCTGCAGGGGCAACTGGTCGCGGTGCATCCCGCCTATGACGCGCAGATGGATGGCTTTGCGCCGCCATCGGTGCACAACAATCCCACCGCACGGCAAAAATGGGCTGTCGAGCAGATGAAGTTCGGCGCCAAGGCATCGCGCAATCTCGGGCTGAACGCTTCGGTGTCGTTCACCGGCTCGTTGGCTTTCCCTTACCTTTATCCGTTCCCGCAGCGCCCGGCCGGCCTCATCGAGGAAGCTTTCGGTGAACTCGGCAAACGCTGGAAGCCGATCCTCGATGTCTATGAGGACAATGGGGTCGATGTCGGCTACGAGATCCATCCGTCCGAGGACGTGTTCGACGGCGCTACGTTCGAGATGTTCCTCGACGCGGTCGGCGGCCATAAGCGCTGCAACATCAACTACGACCCGTCGCATTTCCTTTTGCAGCAGCTCGACTATCTCGAATTCATCGACATCTACCACGAGCGGATCAAGGCGTTCCACGTCAAGGACGCCGAGTTCAACCCGACCGGGCGGCAAGGCGTCTATTCCGGCTATCAGGGCTGGGTGAACCGTGCAGGGCGCTTCCGCTCGCTGGGTGACGGGCAGGTCGATTTCGGCGGCATCTTCTCCAAGCTCACCCAGTACAATTACGATTCCTGGGCGGTGCTGGAATGGGAGTGCTGCCTGAAACATCCCGAGGACGGGGCGGCGGAAGGGGCGCCTTTCATCCAGCACCACATCATCCGGGTGACGGAGAAGGCCTTCGACGATTTCGCCGCCGGCACGACCGATAAAAAGCTGCTGCGGGCGATGATGGGGATTTGACTGCAGCTCCCTTGAGGAGGTTCGGCCGCAGGTCCGGGTGGGGTTGAATCCCAAGTCGCAGCGGACTCTTATACCCCCACCCCGACGCTGCGCGTCGACCCTCCCTACAGGGGAGGGTGAGGAACTAAAGAGAGAGGACAAGAATGGTCGGCGCATCGAAGTCGGAAGCGGGAGGCGGCCCGATCCGCTATGGCATGGTCGGCGGCGGGCAGGGCGCCTTCATAGGCGCGGTGCATCGCATCGCGGCGCGCATGGACAACGACTTCGTGCTGGTGGCCGGCGCGCTGTCGTCGGATCCGGCGCGGGCCAAGGCATCGGCCGAAGAACTCGGGCTCGATCCCGCGCGCAGCTATGGCTCCTACGCCGAGATGGCCAAGGCCGAAGCCAAGCGTCCCGACGGTATCGAGGCGGTGGCGATCGTGACGCCAAACAACGTGCATGTGCCGGCGGCGAAAGCCTTCCTCGAGGCTGGCATCCACGTCATCTGCGACAAGCCGCTGGCGACCTCGCTGGCCGAGGCGAAGAAGCTTGCCGGCCTGGTCGAAAAGACCGGCAAGGTGTTCGTGCTGACGCACAATTACACCGCCTATCCGATGATCCGGCAGGCACGCGAGATGGTGGCCAAGGGCATGCTCGGCGACATCCGCATCGTGCAGTCGGAATATCCGCAGGACTGGCTGACCGAGGACCTTGCCGCCACCGGCCAGAAGCAGGCCTCCTGGCGTTCCGACCCCAAGCAGGCAGGCGCCGGCGGGGCGCTCGGCGACATCGGCACGCATGCCTATAATCTCGCCCGCTTCGTGTCCGGGCTAGAACTGGACACTTTGTCAGCCGATCTCGACGCCTTCGTGCCGGGGCGCCAGCTCGACGACAATGTCAACGTCATGCTGCGCTTCAAGCCAGTCGGCAAGTCGCATCCGGCCAAGGGCATGATCTGGGCCAGCCAGGTGGCGCCCGGCCACGAGAACGGGCTGAAGCTGCGCATCTACGGCTCCAAGGGCGGGCTGGAATGGGTGCAGGCCGACCCGAACTATCTCTGGTACACGCCGTTCGGCCAGCCGAAGCAGCTTTTGACGCGTGCCGGCGCGGGCGCGATGCCCGTGGCTGCGCGCGTCAGCCGCGTGCCGTCCGGTCATCCGGAGGGCTACCTTGAAGGTTTCGCCAACATCTACCAGGAGGCCGCGCGCGCCATTCGGGCGGCGCGCAGGAAAGGCGGCAAGCCGGCTAAGGATGTGGTCTTCCCGACGGTCGCGGACGGCGTCGAAGGCATGGCCTTCATCGAGGCCTGCGTGAGGTCGTCGAAGAAGAATGGGGCGTGGACGAAGCTGTAGGGAATCCCCCTCACCCGGATTGCCAGCCGAATTGCGAAGAGCAATTCGGGGCAATCCGACCTCTCCCCGAGGGGAGAGGAGGTGGCAGGCGCCGGCGACAACCTCTTCTCCCCTTGGGGAGAAGGTGGCCGCGAAGCGGCCGGATGAGGGGGAGTGCGGCCCGCTAGCGCAAATGGCTGGCGGCAAGCGGGGAGGGGGTGTCGATGAAAATCGGCATGTGCATGTTCTTGTGGACCACCAGCGTCTCGAAGAAGCACGAGGCGCTGCTCAAGGACATCAAGGCGACCGGCTTCGACGGCGTCGAGATACCCGTCTTCGTCGGGGTGCCCGACGACTATAAAAAACTTGGCGCGATGCTCGACCACATCGGCCTGGAGCGCACCGCTGTCTCGGCCATGGGCGATCCGGCGATGAACCTGATCTCGCCGGACGCCGCCACCCGCAAGGCCGGCATCGACTATATGAAATGGGCGATCGACTGCAGCGCAGCCCTCGGCGCGGACACGCTCAGCGGACCGCTGCATTCGACACTCGGCGCCTTTTCCGGCCGCGGGCCGACTACCGCCGAAAAGAAGCGCTCGGTCGCCTCGCAGCGCGCCATCGGCGACCATGCCGGCAAAAGGGGCGTGACCATCGGGCTCGAAGCGCTCAACCGCTTCGAATGCTATCTCGTCAACACCATGGCCGACCTGTCGGAACATGTCGACGCGATCGACCGGCCGCACATCAAGGCGATGTACGACACGTTTCACGCCAATATCGAGGAGGCCGATCCGATCGGCGCCTATACGAAGCATCGCCGAAATGTCGTTCATATCCACATTTCGGAGAATGATCGTGGCGTGCCGGGGCGCGGCAACATCCCGTGGAAGGAGACGTTCTCCGCCATCCGGAAAAGCGGCTACGACGACTGGCTAACCATCGAATCCTTCGGCCGCTCGCTGAAGGACCTGGCGGCGGCGACCAAGGTGTGGCGCGATTTCGCCGAGAGCCCGGAGGCGGTTTATCGCGAGGGGTATCGGCATATCAGGGACGGGTGGAAGAACGCGGCGTAAGCTGCTCACTTTGTCATCCACGGGCGGAGCAAAGTCGTCCAACATCCGCCGTCGCGATCCTTCGCGCCCCCCTCTGTCCTGCCGGACATCTCCCCCACAAGTGGGGAGATTGGCGGCTTCGGCGCTCCGCTCAATCCTGTTACGTGGGCGATTGGCGAAAGCCGCGATGACGGCTGATCTCCCCCCAAGTGGGGGAGATGCCCGGTAGGGCAGAGGGGGGCGCTGTCCCGCCGACCTCTCCTTAGAAGCAGCAGTCCAACTACACCTGCGCCGCCTGCAGCCGATTGTAATCATGCAGCGTGCGGCTCAGCCTGCGGCGCAGGAAGTTCGAGATGTTGTCGAAGATGAAGACGACAAGCAGCGTCAGCAGAACCATGTAGAAGACGTTGGCCCAGTTCGAATTGGTGCGCATCGCTTCCCAGAGCTTCAGGCCGATGCCGCCGGCGCCGACGGCGCCGATGATGGTGGCGCCGCGGGTGTTGGATTCCCACTGGTAGAGCGTCTGGCTGATGAAGACCGGCACCACTTCCGGCAGCACGCCGTAGCGCTGCACCAAAATGCCGTTGGCGCCGGTCGAAAGCACGCCTTCGCGCGGCTTGTCGTCGATGTTCTCCAGCGCCTCGGAATAGGTTTTGCCCAATGTGCCGATCTCGGTGAAGAAGATCGCCGCACTGCCGGCCAGCGGTCCGGGGCCGAAGGCGCGGGTGAAGAACAGCGCCCAGATCAGCATGTCGACCGAGCGCATGAAATCGAAGAAGCGCTTCAGCACCTGGCCGAGCAGCCCGCTCGGCGTGATGTTGCGGGCGGCGAAAAAGGCAAGCGGGAAGGCGACGATGCCGCCAAGCAGCGTGCCGAGGAAGGCCATGACGATGGTCTGCAACAGCTTCGTCCAGACATCGCCGTGCTGCCACTGGGCGTTGTTCCAGATGTTGTCGGCGGCCAAGGCGAGGTTTGAGGTGCCCGGCCTGAGCTCTGGCCCGGAGGCGATGAGCGAGATGACCTCGCCGGTCGACTTGCCGAAGAAGGGCGAGCGCGTGTCGAAGACGAAATTGGCCCAGCCGAGGAAGCGCTTGCGCACCTTGACGCGATCGACGGTGACGCGCACCTCGCCGACAAAGCCCATCTTGGCGACGATCTCGTCGTCATGGACGGTCACCCAGTCGGGCACCGGGCCTGTAACCACCGGCTTGCCGCCGGTCAGCGACACCGGCACCGTCTGGCCGTTGGCGACGATCGTTGCCCTGACCTTGTCGAAGGTGACGGATTTGTCCCGACCGTCGATCAGGACGGTGAAGGTGCCGTCCGGATTCTTGATCACCCAGTCGGGATCAGGATGCTCGCCGAGCGCCGAGAAGCGCGGATATTTCGGCGTGATCTCGGGCTGGTCGAGCCGGAACTCCGGCTGCAAATCGTAGCTGATCCATTGCGACAGGAAGAGCGGCAGGCGCTCCCAGTGCGACTCGCGCAGCACCTGCGGCAGGCTGAAGAACCACAAGGCATAGGCGAGATAGAGCACGGTGCCGGCGATCAGCAGCAGCGGCCAGAAACGCTTGTAGGCCGGCCGCTGGAATATCTGCGGATGGCGGTCTTCGATGGCGCTCAGTTCAGAGGCGGTCATGGCCATAGCTTACTCTTTGGTCCTGACCATGATCTTGTCCGAAAACCGGCATCGATTTTTCGCTAACGCGGTCCTTCGGTTCGGGATCATGGTCACGCGCTCATCAGGAAAGCCTGCTCGCCGACGAGCTTGCGGCGCAGCCAAGCGGAGAACTGGTCGACGAGGAAGATGGTGACGAAGAGCAGGAGCACCATCGCCAGCGTCTTGGCGCCGAAGCCGCGTGAAATGGAAAGCTTCAGCTCCTCGCCGATGCCGCCGCCGCCGACCGCACCCATGATGGTCGAGATGCGCACGTTGATCTCGATCCGAAGCAGCGTATAGGACATGAAATTGGGCAACACCTGCGGCAGGTCGGCGAAGCGCACGCGCTCGAACCAGTTGGCGCCGACAGCGCGCAGGCCCTCTTCCGCGCGCATGTCGATGTTCTCGTTGATCTCATAGAACAGCTTGCCCAGCGCGCCGATCGAATGCAGGCCGATGGCGATGATGGCGGCGACCGGGCCGATCGAGACGATGGCCGCGAACAGGCCGGCGATGACGATCTCGGGGAAGGCGCGCAGCAATTCCATGAAGCGCTTGACGATAAGCCGCAGGATCGGGCTCGGCGTCAGGTTGCGCGCGGCGATGAAGGAGAAGGGAACGGCGAAGACGAAGCCGATGAAGGTCGAGACCAGCGCCACGTTCACCGTGGTCAGCATAAGCTCGAAATATTCGGGGATGTAGAAGCCGCCCCAGACATAGACGCGGCCGAGCGGGAAGTTGAATTCCTGCGTGCCCTTGTCGCTGGGCGAGGCGATGTCGAACAGGGCGCGCCAGACATCGTTCCAGTCCTTCGGGACCAGCCAGCTCAGGAAATCGAGGATGTGCGGCAGCCGGTCGAAGAAATGCCCGGCATTGGCTTCGTCGGCGAACCACATGGTGGCGCACATGGCGACAAGCAGCAGGCCGACGCCGAGCGCGGTGTAGAAACGTCGCAGCGAGGTCTGGCGCCGCCAGGCGTCGGCCTGCTGGCGGGTGGCGTCGGAATGAAGTGTCGCTGATGTCATGATCGGGACATGCAAAAAGGGCGGCGTCGCCGCATCGGCCCGAAAATCGAAATCCCGATCTTCGGAAAAAGCCGATGCGGCCATTCAAAGTGCTAAAGCGTACTTTGTGCGTCCAACTGGACGCACGCCGCTTTAGAGGAAGCCGCCGCCCTTTCTGATCTTGCCGTCAGCCGCCGATGGCGGCTTTGCGGGCTTCGACGATGACGCTGTAGAAGTCAGGCTTCACCGGGACGTAGCCGGTGAAATCGCCACCCTCGACGCCTTCGAAGCAAGCCTTGTCCTTGGCCGGCAGCGCGGTGAAGAAAGCGGTGAGCTTGGCGGCCATGTCGTCGCCGAGCGCGGTGCGGACAACCAGCGGGCCGTTCGGGATCAGGCCCGAGCGCCACACTTCGACGAAGTCGTTCGGGTCGACGGCGCCCTTGGCGACTTCCTTGTGGAAGGTACCTGAGGTGTAGCCGTTCTTGAAGTCGCCGATGCCGGAGGAATCGTCCACCGCCACGTCGACCTTGCCGTCGCGCACGGCCAGCACGTTGTTCTCGTGGCCGCCGTTGAACTGGGTCGAGGCGAAGTAGGTTTCGTTGGAAGCGCCGGTGTCCTTCGGAATCTGGGTCAGCGGGATCAGATAGCCGGAGGTCGAATCCGGATCGGCATAGCCGAGCTTCTTGCCCTTGGCCGACTTGATGTCGGTGATCCCCGAGGTCTTCAGCGCCAGGCCGATCGAGAAGTAGCCGGTCGAGCCGTCGGTCTGCTTGGTGGTGAGGATCGGCGTGACTGCCTTCGGGTCCTTGAGATAGACGCTGGCATAGCCGGAAGCGCCGAGCTCGGCGAAGTCGAGCGTGCCGCCGAGCAGGCCCTGGATGACGCCGTCATAGTCGGCGGCCGGGAACAGCGACACCTTCTCGAAGCCGAATTCCGACTTCAGGTGATCGGCGAGGCACTGGTAGTTGCGCAGACGGTCGGTCTCATTCTCGCCGCCGAGGATGCCGACGCGGAATTCCTTGACGTCAGCGGCGTGCGCGGCGCTTGCCGCCATGGCGAGCAGCGATACCGCCCCAAAAACCATCTTCCTGAACATTTTGTCTCTCTCCTGTTGCTCCGGCTGCGCCGGCGGCGTTCTGATTTTTCAAGTCTTGCCTTTGACGCTGGCGGGCGATCCGGGTTGCTCTGCTGAAATCCACGATTTGCCCGCACCGGCTGGGGCCGGGACGGTGGATTCAGTAGCCAGGAAAGGCTGGTTCGAGCGGTCCGGCGGATGCGGTGATCTTCGGCTTGATGGTCACGCTGGTCGACGTGATGGCTTCCGAGATCTCGGCGCCGCTGGCATCGGCGCCGTAGACGGTGCGCACGGCATCGCGGTCGAGGTCTTCCGGAGCGCCGTCGAAGACGACCTTGCCGGCCGCCATGCCGATGATACGGGTGCAATAGGCGCGCGCCGTGTCCAGCGTGTGCAGGTTGGTGACGACGGTGATGCCTTCGCGCAGATTGATGTCGCGCAGCGAGTCCATCACCACCTTGGCGTTGAGCGGGTCGAGCGAGGCGATCGGCTCATCTGCCAGAATGACCTTCGGCTGCTGCATCATGGCGCGGGCGATCGCCACACGCTGCTGCTGACCGCCGGACAGCGTGCCGGCCGGCTGCAGCGCGGTGCGGGCGATGTCGAGGCGCTCGAGCGCGGCCACGGCCTCGGCGCATTCGGTGCGTGTGAACATGCCGAGCAGATTGGAAACCGTCGAGCGATGATTGAGACGCCCGAGCAGCACGTTGGTCAGCACGTCGAGACGCGGCACGAGGTTGAACTGCTGGAAGATCATGGCGCAGTCGCGCTGCCAGCGCCGCAGCGGCGATCCCTGCAGGCTGGAAACCTCCGCGCCCTCAAAAAAAATCGATCCTTGGCTCGGATCGATGAGACGGTTGATCATGCGCAAAAGCGTCGACTTGCCGGCGCCGGAACGGCCGATGATGCCGACCATCTGGCCGCGCGGGATCGAGATGTTGATATCGCTGACGGCGGTGTTCTTGCCAAATCGTCGGGTTACGCCGCGGATCTCAAGCGTGGCCGATGATGCTGACATACCAAAACTCCAGTCCGTCGCGCTTCGCAGGTCTGTTAACCTTCGCTAGCGCAGGCCGATGAAGCTGGGGTGTCGGATTGATGTCAGTTTTGTTACGTCCCACAGGCTTGGAGATTCAAGCAAGCACCAGCAATTCCTCGAAATGCTTCATGTCCTTGAAGCTGCAGAAGGCCGGAGGCTTGAGCTCGATCACAGGAGCCTCGCGTTCGAGGAACGACAGGCAGTCATCGAACAGATCCTGCCAGGCCGCGGCTCGCTCGCCGCAGAGACGGCGGATCTGATAGGCGAAGGTGATGTGGAAGACATAAGCGTCGTGGTCCGGATGGCGGTAGCCGAACGGCACCGATAGCGCATCGCGCCACAGGCGCAGGATGCGCTCGTCCTCAGCGGAAGCACCGGCAACCGTAAGGCCGTTCGGCGTGATGCCGACGGTCTTGACGCGGAAGGATGGACAGGCCTCGAAGTCCTCCAGGCGCTGCAGATAGAGGCCGGTCATGTCGTCGATGCTGGTGTCGAGCGGCACGTCGGAGGGCCAGTAGGGGAGCCGGCGCCGGTACTCGATGATGCCCTGGAACAGGGTCATGTGCAGGCTGGAGATCGGGGTGAAGGCGAGGCGGTCCGCGTCGGGCATGGCGCGGATGCGCTCGCGCACCTCGATGATCGCGGCTTGCGAAGGCGAGCCGCCGACGAGGTGACTGACGACCGTGTTGCCCGGTTCGGGGAGGAAGTTGCCCGAGCTGTCGTAACGGGTGCCGAGATGCACCGGCGCCGTCGGGTTGGTGCCTTCGAAAAATCCGGCGAGCGAGGGTATGACCGTGGCGAACATCGCGATCTCCTTGGGGAGATGGCGTCCTGTCCGAGTCATGTGTCAACGGTGTGAATGGTGAATGGTGAATGGTGAATGGTGAATGGTGAATGGTGAATGGTGAGAAGGAAGGGCTTCGTTGCATTCACTATTGACCGGTTCACCATTCACCGCGCCTAGCCGCCATGCTTCTCCAGGAAAGCCTCCGCCGACAACTCGCGGAAATCGTCGAGCGCAGAGCGCAGCCTTGCATGATCCCAATCCCACCAGGCCAAAGCCTGGTAGCGCTCGGCGGTGCGGCGGTCGAAGCGCTCGCGGATCGGCTTCGCCGGCACGCCGCCGACGATTGTGTAGGGCGCGACATCCTTCGACACCACGGCGCCCGCGCCGACCGCCGCGCCATCGCCGACGGTGACGCCGGGCAGGATGGTCGAGCCATGGCCGAGCCAAGTGTCGTGGCCGATGGTGACGCGTTTGGCGCGGCGCTCGGCGAAGAACGCGCTTTCATGCTCGGCGTCGTCCCAATAGTCCGATGCGCGGTAGGTGAAGTGATGCAGCGTCGGACGCCATGTCGGATGGTTGGTGGCGTTGATGCGCACACTTGCCGCGATGTTGGAGAACTTGCCGATGGTCGCGCACCACACGGCGCAGTCCTGCATCATGTAGGAATAGTCGCCGAGCTTGCATTCGGCGACGCGGCTGCGCTCGGCGATCTCGGTCCAGCGGCCGAGCGTCGAGTTCTCGACTTGCGCCGTCGGATGGATCAGAGGCGCCTCCGAAAGCTTCTTCATGCGGCGATCTTTCCGGCGGCGAAGGCGGTGACATCGATGACGCGGTCGGCGACAGCCTCGCGGACATCCTGGTCATGGAAGATGCCGAGCAGGGCAACGCCCGCCGCCTTCTTGGCGGCGATGAGCTCGACCACGACATCGCGGTTCTTCGCGTCGAGCGAAGCGGTCGGCTCGTCGAGCAGCAGGATTGGATGCTCGGTTATGAAGCCGCGTGCGATGTTGACGCGCTGCTGCTCGCCGCCCGAGAAGGTGGCCGGCGGCAGCGCCCAGAGCTTTTCAGGCAGGTTGAGCTGCGCAAGCAAGGAGCGAGCCTTTGCCCGCGCGGCCTCGCGATCCTCGCCGCGCTCGACCAAAGGCTCGGCGACGACGTCGAGCGCGGAAACGCGCGGCACGGTGCGCAGGAACTGGCTGACATAGCCGATGGTATGGCGGCGCACGGAAAGCACGGTGCGCGGGCTGGCGGAGGCGAGGTCGATCAATCCGTCGCCATGCTGGACAATGATCTGACCTTCATCGACGGCGTAATTGCCGTAAAGCATCTTCAGGATCGAGCTTTTTCCGGCGCCGGACGGGCCGCCGAGCACCGCGCATTCGCCGGCGCGGATCGAGAAGGAGACAGCCGCCACCACCGGCAGCGTGACGCCGTCGCGCAGATGCATGGTGAAGCTTTTGGCGACGTCCGAGACAACGAGAGGCGTAGCCATCAGAAAATCCTCCAATTTGTCGGCGGGACAGCGCCCCCCTCTGTCCTGCCGGACATCTCCCCCTCAGGGGGGGAGATCGGCTGTCGCATTCGGTTTCGCCACTCTCCCGCGTTGCAGAAAAAGCGGGGCATGAAAGCTGCTAATCTCCCCCCCTGAGGGGGAGATGGCCGGCAGGCCAGAGGGGGGTGTTCAAGCGCCATCGTCACACCTGCAAAATCGAAGAAACCAGCAACTGCGTATAAGGCGCGCGCGGATCGTCGAGCACGCGGTCGGTGAGGCCGCTTTCGACGACGCGGCCATCTTTCATCACCATCATGCGCTGCGACAGCAACCGCGCCACGGCGAGGTCGTGGGTGACGACGATCGCGGCAAGCCCAAGATCGGTAACCAGCCCGCGCAGAAGGTCGAGCAGGCGCGCCTGCACCGAGACGTCGAGACCGCCGGTCGGCTCGTCCATGAACACCAGGCGCGGGCCGGTGACCAGGTTGCGGGCGATCTGCAGGCGCTGGCGCATGCCGCCGGAAAAGGCGCGCGGCTCGTCGTCGATGCGGTCCTCGTCGATCTCGACGCGCGACAGCCAGTCGACGGCGGTGGCGCGGATCTTGCCATAGTGGCGGTCGCCGACCGCCATCAGCCGCTCGCCGACATTGGCGCCGGCAGATACCGTCATGCGCAGGCCGTCGGCCGGGTTCTGGTGGACGAAGCCCCAGTCGGTGCGCATCAGGAAGCGGCGCTCGGCCTCGCTCATGCGGTAGAGCTCGCGCCATTGGCCGTCGCGCATGCGGTAGCTGGCCGTGCCGGAAGAGGGCAGCAGGCGGGTCGACAGGCAGTTGAGCAGCGTGGTCTTGCCGGAGCCGGATTCGCCGACCACCGCCAGAACCTCGCCTGGCCAGAGGTCGAAGGTGACGTTCTCGCAGCCGACGCGCGACCCGTAGAATTTGGACAGCGCAGAAACGCGCAGCAGCGGTTCGTCGGTCATTCTGCCGGCTCCGTTTTCTCAGAGGCAAGGTGGGTCTCGGGTGCAAGATGGCCGTGATGGCCGTCGGCTCGTCGCTTCTCGCAATGGTCGGTGTCGGAGCAGACGAACATGTGGCCGCCATGGTCGTCGAGGATGACCTCGTCGAGATAGACATTCTCGGCGCCGCAAAGCGCGCAGGGCTGGTCGAAGGTCTGCACCTCGAAGGGATGGTCCTCGAAGTCGAGGCTGACGACATCGGTGAAGGGCGGCACCGCATAGATGCGCTTCTCTCGGCCGGCACCGAACAATTGCAGGGCCGGTGAGCGATGCATCTTCGGATTGTCGAATTTCGGTGTCGGCGAGGGGTCCATCACGTAGCGGCCCTCGACCTTGACCGGATAGGCGTAGGTGGTGGCGATGCGGCCGTGCCTGGCAATGTCCTCATAGAGCTTCACATGCATGAGGCCGTATTCCTCCAGCGCGTGCATCTTGCGCGTCTCGGTCTCGCGCGGCTCGAGGAAGCGCAGCGGCTCGGGGATCGGCACCTGGAAGACCAGCACCTGGCCTGCGGTCAGCGGATGCTCGGGGATGCGGTGGCGGGTCTGGATGATGGTGGCGGTTGCCGTGTCGGTGGTGACGACGACCTTGGCGACCTTCTTGAAGAAGGCGCGGATCGAGACGGCATTGGTGGTGTCGTCGGCGCCCTGGTCGATGACCTTGAGCACGTCATCGGGACCGATGATCGAGGCGGTGACCTGCACGCCGCCTGTGCCCCAGCCGTAAGGCATCGGCATCTCGCGCGAGGCGAAAGGCACTTGGTAGCCGGGAATGGCGATGCCCTTCAGGATGGCGCGGCGGATCATCCGCTTGGTCTGCTCGTCGAGATAGGCGAAGTTGTAAGTGGCGATCTCTGTCGGTTGCGCGGTCATTCCGCGGCCTCCCTCTTGTCTTCAGCCTTGTCCTCGTTTTCCCGCGCCTCGTATTCGGCGCGCATGCGGCGCACGAGGCCGAGCTCGGCCTGGAAGTCGACATAATGCGGCAGCTTCAAATGCTCGACGAAGCCGGTGGCCTGGACGTTGTCGGAATGCGAGATGACGAATTCCTCGTCCTGCGCGGCGGCAACGACATCCTCGCCGAGCTCGCTCGCGCGCAGCGCCCGGTCGCATAGCGCCATCGCCATCGCCTTGCGCTCGCTCTGGCCGAAGACCAGGCCATAGCCGCGGGTGAACTGCGGCGGCGCCTTGGCCGAGCCCTTGAACTGGTTGACCATCTGGCATTCGGTGACGCGGATGGAGCCGAGCGGCACGGCGAAGGGTAGCTCCGGCACGTCCAGTTCCAGCTCGACCTCGCCGATGCGTATCTCGCCGACGAAGGGATGGTTGCGGGCGTAGCCGCGCTGCGTCGAATAGCCGAGCGCCAGGAGAAAACCCTCGTCGCCGCGCGACAGCGCCTGCAGGCGGATGTCGCGCGCCATCGGGAATTGCAGCGGCTCGCGCGTGATGTCGCCGGGCACGTGGTCCAGCGGCATGTCGCCATCGGCCTCGATCAGGCCTTCATGGGCGAGGATCGCCGAAACGCGCGGCATGGCCTCCGGCTCAGCCGGACGCTGCGCCGGCATCTCGACCTCGGCGCCGGCGGCAAGCTCGGGATCGAGCAGGCGGTGGGTGTAGTCGAAGGTCGGGCCAAGCACCTGTCCGCCGGGCAGGTCCTTATAGGTGGCCGAGACACGGCGCTCGACCTGCATGGCGCCCGTATCGATCGGATTGGTGTAGCCGAAGCGCGGCAGCGTGGTGCGGTAGGCGCGCACCAGGAAGATCGCCTCGATCATGTCGCCGCGCGCCTGGACGACGGCCAGAGCCGCAAGCTCGCGGTCATAGAGCGAGCCTTCGCTCATCACGCGATCGACGCCCAGCGCCAGCTGCTCGACGATCTGGTCGAGGCGCAGCGCCGGTACCGAGCGGTCGCCGCGGCGGCGGTCGGCAAGCAGGCGATGCGCATTGGCAATAGCGGCTTCGCCGCCTTTCACCGCGACATACATGTCATGCCTCCATCGTCTTGATGCGGGTGGTGCGCGGCAGGCAGGCGAGGTGGCCTGGCGCCGCCAGGATGATGTCGACGCCGCGCGGGAAACGCTGGTTGTTCTGCTTCCACTGCTCGACGAAATGGCGCGGCATGCCGGGAGGCGCGATCATCGACGTCTTCTCGATCCCTGGGCCTTCGAGCAGCAGCGACGGGCCCGAGGCAAGATCGTCGACCAGGAGGATCAGCGTCGTCGAGCGGTCGGGATATTCCTGCGTGCCTTGCGCAAAACCGTCGAGCGCCGCCATCTCCTTCGGATTGGCGATCAAGGCGAAATGCGCGTCGGCCGGCGTGTTGGCCGAGGGCGCGCCGGTGTGAAAGCCGAGCCAGGCCTTGACCGCGGCTTCCGCCTGCAGCGGCGAGTCGAGCCAGACCGGCGTGTCGTTGTCGCAGAGCGAGAGCGCCACGGCGCCGGCCGTCGCCGACAGCGGCGCCGGCGGGCGGGCGAGCTGCGGCAGGTTCTGGACGGTGCCGGGGCGGGCCATCGCGTCCATGATGGCGCGGAACACCGCCTGGGCGTTGAAGACCGGCTCTGCGAAGCCGCCGTCGATCGATTGCGTGGCGATATCCATCAGTCCTCTCCGCGCACCATGGTGAAGAAATCCACTTTCGTGGCCGCCGTTTCGACGCGCTTTGTCTCGCGCGCCGCGGCAAGCGCCGCGCGCAAGGGCGCGGCGAGCTTTGTCTCGACCGCTTCGCGGTGCGCCAGGTCCTGCCACAGCGCGTCGGCGATCGCCGCAAGCTTGGCCTTGCCCTTGTCGCGGCCGAGCGCATAGGAGTGGCCGACCTGGCCGGAGGGCAACCGCACCGTCGCACGGGTGACCGTCGCCTCGCCGACATTGAACGGCGCGCCGCCGCCGCCGATCCGTCCGCGCACCGTCACCAATCCGGTTTCAGGACCGCGCAAAAGCTCGGCCTCGGAGGGCAGGCCCGACTCGTTCCACAGGCGGGCGATCTCGTCGGCCGCGGCGTGCGCCAGCGTCGCCATCAAAGCCTTCCGCCCGGCCTGCTCGCGCGCTTCCTGTCCTCGCATGGCATCGCTCCTTGCATGGAGAAATTTGTCTATTGATATAGACAACTATACAAATTATACTCACTTGGTATCGGGAGTCCATGACGGGTGGATGACAACGGGTGCAAAAGTTGGGG
>NZ_VFTZ01000003.1 GCF_006440775.1 Mesorhizobium sp. B2-7-2
CCCCTACTCCCCTACTCCCCTACTCCCCTAAACGTTCAGCAACAAATACTCCCGCTCCCACGGGCTGATCACTTCCATGAAGGTTTCGAACTCGGCCCGCTTGATCGCTGCGTAAGTGGCGGCGAAGGATGTGCCGAGGATAATGCCGAGCTCCTTGTCGGCCTCGAACAAATCGACCGCTTCCAGCAAGCTGCGCGGCAGGTCGATCTCGTCGGCATTGGCCGTGGTCAGAACCGGCGGTTCAGCTTTGATCTTTCTGGTCATGCCGATCAGCCCGCAGGCAAGCGACGCGGCAAGCGCCAGATAAGGGTTGGCGTCGGAAGACGGGATCCGGTTTTCGACGCGCCGCGCTGCTGGATCGGAGCGCGGCACGCGGAAGGCGGTGGTCCGGTTGTCGTAGCCCCATTTGTTGTTGACCGGAGCCGAGGCCTGCTGCGTCAGCCGGCGGTAGGAATTGACGTAGGGCGCGAACATCACCAGCGCGTTCGGCACGTGCTTCTGCATGCCGCCGATGAAATGGAAGAAGGCGTCCGTCTCGGAGCCGTCCTCGGCCGAGAAGATGTTCTTGCCGGTCTTCTTGTCGATGACCGACTGGTGGATATGCATGGCCGAGCCCGGCTGGCCCTGGATCGGCTTGGCCATGAAGGTGGCGTAGATCTCATGCTTCAGCGCCGCCTCGCGAATGGTGCGCTTGAACATGAAGACCTGGTCGGCAAGCTCGATCGGGTTGCCGTGTCGCAGATTGATCTCGAGCTGGCCGGCGCCTTCCTCATGGATCAGCGTGTCGATCTCCAGGCCCTGCCGTTCCGAGAAATGGTAGATGTCGTCGATCAGTTCGTCGAACTCGTTGACGCCGGCGATCGAATAGCCGGCGCCGCCGCCGATCGGCCGGCCCGAGCGCCCGACCGGCGGCGTCAGCGGATAGTCCGGGTCGGGGTTCTTGCGCACCAGATAGAATTCGATCTCGGGCGCCACCACCGGCTTCAGGCCGCGCTCGTCATAGGCGGCAAGCACGCGCTTCAGCACGTTGCGCGGCGTGAACTCGACCGAGCGGCCGTCCTGGTGGACGAGGTCGCAAATCACTGCTGCCGTCGGATCTTCTTCCCAGGGCACCGCCGTCAGCGTTGAAAGATCGGGCAAAAGCTTCAGGTCGCCATCGTCCTCGGGATAATGGAAGCCGTTGCCGTCCTCGGGATAGCCGCCCGAGATCGTCGTCATAAACACGGCCGAAGGCAGCGCCAACGAGGTGTTGGAGGTGAATTTCTTCGACGGCATCATCTTGCCGCGGGCGACGCCAGCCTGGTCGGGCGTGATGCACTCGATGTCCTCGATGCCGCGCCATTCGAGCCAGGCGCTGGCTTCCTTCCAGTTCTTCACGCCGCGTTCGTTTTTCAGGAATGCAGGCGTGCGGGCGCGTCCCCCCCGGCTTGACGGACGGACTTCCTTTTTTTCAGGCGGCATCATTCACCAGATTGTGTTGCGGATTTCGAACTATAGCCGGGCGCAACGGGGAAAGGGAAGGGGAGGCGCCGGGCGCACGTCCGTCTTCAGGCTGGCGGCAGGCCATAACAACGGCTAAACCGGCCGTTCATGAAGAACGGTGCCCGCATATGCCCGCCTCTCATCTTACCACGATAGGTTTCGATGCCGACGACACGCTGTGGCAGAACGAGCAGCTCTTCCGCATGACCGAACAGCGCTTCATCGCCATGCTTGCCGAGCACGGCGACGCAAGCCGGATTTCCGCGAACCTGCTTGAAGCCGCAAAGCGCAATCTCGGCGTCTATGGCTTCGGCATAAAGAGCTTCATGCTGTCGATGATCGAGACGGCGATCGAGGTTACCGAAAGCCGCGTTCCCGCCTCGACGATCGCGGAAATCCTGGCTGCCGGCCGCGACATGCTCAGCCACCCGATCGAGCCACTGCCGCACGCGCGTGAGACGATCGAGAAGCTGGCAGGCAGTTATCGCCTGGTGCTGATCACCAAGGGTGACCTCATGGATCA
The DNA here is from genome assembly GCF_006440775.1 of Mesorhizobium sp. B2-7-2. Lineage (GTDB taxonomy): Bacteria > Pseudomonadota > Alphaproteobacteria > Rhizobiales > Rhizobiaceae > Mesorhizobium. The sequence continues at coordinate 2,006 of NZ_VFTZ01000003.1, forward strand.
GGAGCGCAAGCTGGCGCAATCGGGACTGGGCGAGCTTTTCGACGCCGTCGAGATCGTCAGCGACAAGAGCGCCGCCACCTATGCCCGCATCTTCAGCCGCCATGGCGACGGACCGCAACGGAGCATGATGGTAGGCAACTCGTTGAAGTCGGACGTCATCCCGGCCATCGACGCCGGCGGCTGGGGCATCTATGTCCCGCACGATTTGACCTGGGCGGCCGAGCATGCCGAAACGCCGGTCGCGGCGCCGCGTTTCCGGCAGATCGCCGACCTGAGCGAACTGCCGGCAATGATCGAAAGCATCGCCACGGCGGGCTGACGAAGCGTTGGGATGCACCAGGGCAGTTCAGCGCCGGCAGAAACCGCTGGCCCGCTCCAACGCGTTGTTTCACGCAATCGCGGGCGGAAAGCCGCTGCGCACTTTTCTTGGAATGCTCAGCCGCGCCCGACCAGGCGATCGACCACCGGTTGCAGTCGCTCGGGCGTGATCGGCTTGGCAACCACCGCGTCGACCACGCTTGACAGGCCGAGGCTTTCCGGTGTGCCGTTCTTGGTTGAAAGCAGGATCACCGCGGGCAGCGGCTTGCCGGAGGCGCGCCGCAGCGCGTCGATGGCCGATATCAGCCGATCGCAATCCATGTTGTCCGGTCCGCCGTCCAAAATGACGGCGCCGGGCAGTTGGCCGGTCAGTGTCTTCTCGGCGATCTCGGGCGGCTCCGAGATCGGCTTCAGTCCCGATTTCTCGACGATTTTCGACACCACAACCCGGTTGATTGACGATTTTCCGACGACGAGCACCTTTGAAAAGTCAGCCGTGATCGCGCCGGTCCGGTCTGCCGGTTTCGAATGTTTTTTGGGGTGGTCGGCTGGGTCGGCGGGACACATCGGCGGGAAGGCACTCTGGTTCAATGCAGGGTTGAAACCTGAGGCACAATTGAGTGAGATCACGGCCGCTGTCAAGCTGAAACGATCGACGTCGAAAATATAGCAAGAAATTCTGGAATTCAGCGCAAGTCGTACCTCTCGGCGACGAATGCAAATCAAAAAAATGCGATAGTCTTCCGAGCGTATAGCGCGCGGGAGACTATCGCCGAGACTGTTGACGTTACGTCAAGTGTGACTCTGCTGGGTAACGATCACCGGGATCAAAAGGTCTCCCCAGTTGCCGTCGCCGCCATGGTGTCTGGCCGAACGCACCAGCTCCACCGAGACGCCGGCCTCGACTGCCTTCATGACCGATTGGTTGAGCCTGTGCAGATCGTTGGCGAGCATGCGGATCGTTGCCTGCTGGTCGACGCTCATCGCGCTCGATTGCTCTTCTGCCCTCTCCTTGACGCGGCTTATCGATGCCATTGGTCTTCTCCTCGGTGTAGATGCCCTGCGGGCGTTGCCTCTGGTTGTTGTCCGTTACTCGGCCGCCGGCCTGAATTGGGCGTGCTCGGTCGATTCATGCATGGCGGTGGTCGAAGACTGGCCGCCGGTGATCGCCATCGACACGGCGTCGAAATAGCCGGTGCCGACCTCTCGCTGGTGCTTGGTCGCGGTATAGCCGCGGGCCTCGGCCGCGAACTCGGCCTCCTGCAGTTCCGAATAGGCGGCCATCTGACGGTCCTTGTAGCCGCGCGCCAGCTCGAACATGCCGAAGTTCAACTGGTGGAAGCCGGCGAGCGTGATGAACTGGAACTTGTAGCCCATCGCGCCGAGCTCCTTCTGGAACTTCGCGATCGTCGCGTCGTCGAGGTTCTTCTTCCAGTTGAAGGACGGCGAACAATTGTAGGCGAGCAGCTTGCCCGGATGGTGCCTGCGCACGCCCTCGGCGAATTTCCTGGCCTGCGCCAGATCCGGCTTCGAGGTCTCGCACCAGATCAGGTCGGCGTGCGGCGCATAGGCCACGGCGCGCGCGATGCAAGGCTCGATGCCGTTCCTGACATTGTAGAAGCCCTCGACCGTGCGGCCGGCGTCGTAGTCGACGAAAGGTCTGTCGCGCTCGTCGATATCGGAGGTCAAAAGCTTCGCCGCCTCTGCGTCGGTGCGCGCCACGACCAGCGTCGGCGTGCCCATCACGTCGGCTGCAAGGCGCGCCGCGTTGAGGTTGCGGATATGCGCCGCGGTCGGGATCAGAACCTTGCCGCCGAGATGGCCGCACTTCTTTTCCGACGCCAGCTGGTCCTCATAGTGGACGCCCGCGGCGCCGGCCTCGATGAAGGCCTTCATGATCTCGAAGGCGTTGAGCGGGCCGCCGAAGCCGGCTTCCGCGTCGGCCACGATCGGCGCGAACCAGGTCTCGACCGACAGCCCGTTGCTTTCGGATGTCTCGATCTGGTCGGCGCGCTGCAAGGTGCGATTGATGCGCTTGACCAGTTCCGGCGCCGCATTGGCCGGGTAAAGCGACTGGTCCGGATACATCGCCGAGGCGGTGTTGGCATCGGCCGCCACCTGCCAGCCCGAGAGATAGATCGCCTTCAGCCCGGCACGAACCTGCTGCATGGCCTGGTTGCCCGACATCGCGCCCAGCGCATTGACGAAATCCTCCTCGTGGATGAGCTTCCACAACCGGTTCGCACCCATCTCGGCCAGCGTCTGGCGAATCTGCACGGAGCCGCGCAACCGCTTCACATCCTCCGGCGAGTAGGGCCGCTCGATGCCGTCGAAACGGCCTTCCGGCGCGGAGGGGACGAGGTTGTAAAAATCGGTCATTGGTCACTCCGGATCATTTGGGAACTGCGTCAGCGCTGCATCGCAAAGGCATATTCTGCGACGTCTTGCGTATGACATCGTTTACATTGCAGCGCGAAAGGCACCTAGAAAAACCGCAAGATATCTCAGAAAATAAAGGAAAAGCTGTGTTGCCATTGACAAGTCAGCTCTGTAAATTTGTCACGATTGTAAAAGCGGCGAACGAGCGCCGGGCTTGATAGTCATGTAAATTCTTGTCAAGGATGGCAGAAATGGCCGACCAGAAGATCTTCGCCGGGCCGCGGCTGCGCCGGCTGCGCAACGCCAGGAGCCTGACCCAGACGGCGATGGCCGAGGGGCTGGGCATCTCGCCATCCTACCTCAACCTGATCGAGCGCAACCAGCGACCGCTGACGGTGCAGCTCATTCTGAAGCTGGCCTCCGTCTACAAGGTCGATCCGCATGAATTGCAGGGCGAGACAAAAGGCTCGATCGCGGCCTTGCGGGAGGCCTTCAGCGATCCGCTTCTTGCCGGCGAGCTGCCCGGCGATCAGGAACTGATCGACCTCGCCGAGACGGCACCGAATGCTTCGGCGGCGATGGTGAAACTCTTTCGCGCCTATCGCGAGCAGGCCGAGCGCCTGTCCGACCTCAACCAGCTTCTGGCGAAGGAGGGCAGGGCAACCGCGCTGTCCGGCGCCCGCCTGCCTGCCGACGAAGTCCACGAAGTGTTCGAGCGCCGGCCGAACCACTTCGCTTCGCTGGAGGAGGAGGCGGAGGCTTTCACATCGGTCCTCGACCCTGGTGACGATCTGTTCGGCGCGCTCAAAGCCTGGCTGAGGCGCGAGCACGGCATCGTCGTCAAGGTGCTGCCGGTCGCCACCATGCCCAACTGGCGCCGCCGCTACGATCGCCATTCGCAGCGTCTCTTCCTGTCCGAGCGGCTGTCGCCTTTCGACCAATTGCGCGAAGTCGCGATGGAGGCGAGCCTCATACGCATGTCGGTAGCCGTCGCGGCTGAGATCCAGGCGCTGAAGCTCGGTACCGACGAGGCTCGCCGGCTCGCTCGCTTCGAGCTCGGCCGCTATGCTGCGCATGCGCTGATGATGCCCTATCAGGCTTTCCATGCCGCCGCCGTTCGCGGTCGTTACGACATCGACGTCCTGCGTTCTCGCTTCGGCGTCTCTTTCGAGCACGCGGCCAATCGACTGACGATGCTGCAGCGGCCGGGCGCAGCGGGCGTGCCGTTCTTCATGCTGGAAGTCGACAACGCCGGCAACCGCTTCCGCAAGGCCGGCAGCCAGGGCTATCCGCAGAGCCGCTTCGGCGGCGGCTGCCCCAAGCTTCCCGTCCATGCGGCGTTCTCGCAGCCCGGCCAGATCCTCGTCGATGCGGTCGAGATGCCGGACGGCGCCGAATTCCTCTGCATTGCCCGCACGCTGGAAGGTCCGCAGGGCGCGTTCTCCGAACGGCCGCGCCGCACCGCGCTCCTGCTAGGCTGCGATATCGGCTTTCGCGACGATATCGTCTATGGCGCGGCGCTGCCGGCCGCAGCCGCAGGCAAGCCCGGTCAAGGCTTCGCCACGCCGGTAGGCCCCGCCTGCAGGCTTTGCGAGCGCGTCGGCTGCCTGGCGCGCGCCGAGCCGCCGGTGACGCGCCCGCTCGGCCTCGACGAGATGGTGACGGGCCTCAGCGCCTTCGATTTTCAAGGATGACATCGGCGGATGTGTCCCAAGTCTCGCCGGGTGCTGGATCACGCCGGGCCGGCGTCTTTGCGCTACGCGATTGAGGCATAATTCTTTCTGGGGCACAGTTCTGTCGTCTAAGACACAAGTCTTGTTGTCCTTGCTGCATCGAACGCAACCGCCGACAGTCATGTCCATGACCGATACCGCCTCGCCCCGCGCCGCCTTGCCTGCCGTGTCGCCTCGCGAGGAGCGGATCGGCATGCTCCTGGTCTTCCTTTCGGCGCTTATGTGGAGCTTCGGTGGCGCCATCGCCCGTTTCATCCATGTCGGCGACAGCTGGATCGTGGTGTTTTGGCGTTCGTTGTGGGCCGTGGCCTTTCTGCTCGCCTTCATGCTGTGGCGCGACGGCTGGCGCGGCACCCTGAAGCTCTTTCGGCACATGGGACTGCCCGGCCTTGGCGTCGCCTTCTGCTTCGCCACCGCCTCGACCAGCTTCGTGGTGGCGCTTGCCTACACCACGGTCGCCAACATCCTCCTGATGCAGGCCGGCGTGCCGCTGCTTGCGGCGCTCCTTGCCTGGCTGCTGTTTCGCGAACGGGTCGCCCCGGCCACCTGGATCGCGATCGCCGCCGTCATCGCCGGCGTCGCCATCATGGTTTCCGAATCCCTGGGCGGCGCCGTCTCGCCGATCGGCGACGGCCTGGCGCTGCTGATCGCGGTGATGTTTTCGCTCGCGACCGTGATCACCCGGCGCTTTGCTCATGTGCGCATGGTGCCGGCCACCTGTCTCGGCGCGCTGCTCGCCGGTGCGTTCGCCGCTTCCCAGGCCTCGGCATTCGCGGTATCGGGGCGCGACATGGGCTTCCTCTTCGCCTTCGGCGTCATCAACCTCGGCGTCGGCCTCGCCTTTTTCGCCATGGGCGCGCGGCTGGTGCCGGCGGCGATCGCGGCGCTGCTCGGCACCTTCGAGCCGATCCTTGGGCCGATCTGGGTCTGGCTTGTCCATTCCGAAGTGCCGTCGGTGCGCACCATCATCGGCGGCGCGGTCGTCGTCACGGCACTGCTCGTCCATATCGGTCTGGAGTTTAAGCGACAGGCGCGGCCTGCACGTCCCGGCGTAACCGGCCTGCCGTCGCCAAATTGACGTTAATGCATGTCGCCCAAGAGTGCGCAGCGGTTTTGGGAGAACGACATGCATCAAAACAAAGACTTAAAGCGCTTCGCCTGAATCCCTTTCAGCGTGACGCGCTTTAGGCAGCCTCCCCCATTGACAACCCAGTTGCCGGGCGGGCAGGCTGCGATCACGGCAACAACAATACAGGCGTATCTTGCCAAGTGACTCCGCCGGCCTGCTCGGGACCGGACTGCATCGTCATAGCTCTGCTTACGCCACGGTGAATGCCGTTGACGCCGCCCGGGTGCCTCACCGGGGAGGTTGGAATGCCTCGAACCTCGATGCCTTGATCGACCCTGGCGTGGGCAGTTCACGCTTGTCGCTCTCTGGAAAGCTCAATAGTCTGAAACGAACGCCGCGCCGCCATATCGCGACGAGCCGGCGAGGGAACACTCACCAAAGGAGAACACCATGATCCGCAAAGCGCTTTGGCTTTCGGCGACGTCGGCATTTCTGACGCTTTTCACAACAAGCGGCCATGCCGAAGACCGCGTCGTCAACGTCTACAATTGGTCGGACTATATCGACAGCTCGATCATCGACGACTTCACCAAGAAGACCGGCATCAAGGTCGTCTACGACACCTTCGATTCCAACGAGATACTGGAGACGAAACTGCTTGCCGGCGGCAGCGGTTATGACGTCGTCGTGCCGAGCGCCAATTTCCTGGCGCGCCAGATCCAGGCGGGCGTGTTCCAGAAGCTCGACAAGTCGAAGCTGCCCAACATCTCCAACATGTGGGACGTCATCTCCGAGCGCACCGCCAAATACGATCCGGGCAACGAATATTCGGTCAACTATATGTGGGGCACGGTCGGCCTCGGCTATAATGTCAAGAAGGTTGAGGCCGCGCTCGGCACCGACAAGATCGACAGCTGGGACGTGTTCTTCAATCCGGACAAGCTGGCCAAGCTGAAGGATTGCGGCGTCTACGTGCTGGACTCTCCCGCCGACATCATTCCGGCGGCGCTGAAATATCTCGGACTCGACCCCAACAGCACCTCGCCCGATGACATTTCAAAGGCCGAGGAAGCGTTGCTGAAGGTCCGGCCCTATATCCGCAAGTTCCATTCGTCCGAATACATCAACGCTTTGGCCAACGGCGACATCTGCCTGGCGATCGGCTGGTCGGGCGACGTCTTCCAGGCGCGCAACCGCGCCGAGGAAGCCAAGCAGGGCGTCGAGATCGGCTATTCGGTGCCTAAGGAAGGCGCCCAGATGTGGTTCGACCAGATGGCGATCCCCGCGGACGCGCCGCATGTCGCCGAAGCGCTCGAGTTCATCAACTACATGATGACGCCCGAAGTCATCGCCAAATCGTCGAACTACGTGCTCTACGCCAACGGCAACAAGGCTTCGCAGCAATTCATCGACAAGGCGATCCTGGAAGATCCTTCGGTCTATCCGGACGAAGAGACGACGAAGAAGCTGTACACGGTTGCGCCATACGATCCCAAGACACAGCGCGTCATCACGCGCACCTGGACCAAGATCGTCACCGGCCAATAAGCATTGAGACGCGACCCCGGCAGCCAACTGCCGGGGTCGCTTTCTTTTGGGGAATTTTAAAAAGTAACGGAGTGGGGACCATGAAATCGCTTGGCAGCATCCGCAGGGATTTCTCGCCTTGGAATGATCCGAACGCCAAGCCGTATATCCAGTTCGACAAGGTGACCAAGAAGTTCGGCGACTTCACCGCCGTCAACAACCTGTCGCTGACCATCTTCGAGCGCGAATTCTTCGCCCTGCTCGGCGCTTCGGGCTGCGGCAAGTCGACCCTGCTCAGGATGCTCGCCGGCTTCGAGGAGCCGTCGGCGGGCCGCATCCTCCTCGACGGACAGGATTTGCGCGGCATCCCGCCCTACAAGCGGCCGGTCAACATGATGTTCCAGTCCTACGCGCTGTTCCCGCATATGACGGTGGAAAAAAACATCGCCTTCGGCCTCAAGCAGGAAGGCATGCCTGGACCCGACGTCGAAAAGCGCGTGGCCGAGATGCTGAAGCTCGTCAAGCTCGAGCAGTTCGCCAAGCGCAAGCCGCACCAGCTCTCGGGCGGCCAGCGCCAGCGCGTGGCGCTTGCCCGCTCGGTCGCCAAGCGCCCGAAGGTTCTGCTCCTCGACGAGCCGCTCGGCGCTTTGGACAAGAAGCTGCGCGAGGAAACGCAGTTCGAGCTGATGGACCTGCAGCAGGAGCTCGGCCTCACCTTCGTCGTCGTCACCCACGACCAGGAGGAGGCCATGACCATGGCCGACCGCATCGCCATCATGGACAAGGGCGAGGTGATGCAGGTCGCGACACCTGCCGAGATCTACGAGGCGCCGGCCTCGCGCTTCGTTGCGCATTTCGTGGGCAATGTGAACATGTTCGAAGGCAAGGTTGCCGAACATATGACAAGCACCACGCGCATCACCGGCGCGACAGGAGCGCAGATCGTCGTCGACAATGGCAGCAACGCCGCTGCCGGCTCCGACATCATCTTCGCGATCCGGCCGGAGAAGATCAAGGTCTCCTCGAAAAAGCCGGCCGATGCCGTCAACGCGCTCGAAGGCGAGGTCTACGACGTCGCCTATCTCGGCGACATGACCGTCTATCATATCAAGCTTGACGACGGCCAGATCGTGCGGGCAAGCGCGTTGAACGCTTCGCGCATCACCGAGGATCCGCTCACCTGGAACGATCGCGCCTGGGTCTCCTTCCGGCCCGATGCCGGCGTCGTGTTGACCAGGTAGGAGGCTGAGATGACGGATATCGCAGCGACCGCCGCCCCATCGACCGAAACCGCAACACTGCCGGCGAGGCTGGCAACAGGCTTCGTCAACCGCCTCGTCATCATCGTCCCTTATCTTTGGCTGCTGTTCTTCTTCCTTGTTCCCTTCATCATCGTGTTCAAGATCTCGCTGTCGCAAACGGCGATCTCGATGCCCCCCTATACGCCGGTGCTCGGCTTCAAGGACGGCGTTTCGGGATTTTTCGCCGGCGTCCGCGACCTCAACTTCGATAACTATACCTGGCTCACCCAGGACGCGCTCTATTTCAACGCCTATGTGACGAGCCTGGTCATCGCGGGAATCTCGACGATACTCACCCTGATCGTCGGCTATCCGATCGCCTATGGCATGGCGCGGGCGCCGGCCACGATCCGCCCGACCTTGCTGATGCTGGTGATCCTGCCCTTCTGGACCTCGTTCCTGATCCGCGTCTATGCCTGGATCGGCATCCTGAAACCCGAGGGCCTGCTCAATCAGGTTCTGCTCGCCACCGGCCTGATCAGCCAGCCGCTGGTGATCCTCAACACCTATACCGCTATCTTCATCGGCATCGTCTATTCCTACCTGCCCTTCATGGTGCTGCCGCTCTATTCCTCGCTGGAGAAGATGGACTATTCGCTGATCGAGGCCGCGCAGGACCTCGGCTGTCCGCCGACCGGCGCCTTCTGGAAGATCACCTTCCCGCTGTCGCTGCCAGGCGTCGTCGCCGGCTGCCTGCTGGTGTTCATCCCGGCCGTCGGCGAGTTCGTCATCCCCGACCTTCTCGGCGGCTCGCAGACGCTGATGATCGGCAAGACGCTCTGGAACGAGTTCTTCTCAAACCGCGACTGGCCGGTCTCATCGGCGGTGGCCGTCATCCTGCTCCTAGTGCTGACCATTCCGATCATGTTCTTCCAGCAGGCTCAGGCCAAGGCACAGGAGCAGGGCAGATGAACTCGACCTGGAGCCGCTTCAACATCACCTCGATCGTGCTGGGCTTTGCCTTTCTCTATTTGCCGATCGTGCTTCTGATCGTCTTCTCCTTCAACGAATCCAAGCTCGTCACCGTCTGGGGCGGCTTTTCGACCAAATGGTACGTGTCGCTGTTCCACAATCAGGGCCTGATGGATGCCACCTGGGTGACGGCGCGCGTCGGCGTCATCTCCGCAACCGTCGCGACCGTGCTCGGCACGCTCGCCGCCATCACGCTGACGCGCTACACGCGCTTCAAGGGACGTGTGCTCTTCTCGGGCATGGTCTTCGCGCCGCTGGTCATGCCGGAAGTCATAACGGGCCTCTCGCTGCTCTTGCTCTTCGTCGCCGTCGGGCTCGACCGCGGTTTCGTCACGGTGACGCTCGCCCACATCACCTTCACCATGTGCTTCGTCGCCGTCGTCGTGCAGTCGCGGCTGGTCACGTTCGACCGTTCGCTGGAGGAGGCGGCGATGGATCTCGGCGCGCCGCCGGTGAAGACCTTCTTCCAGATCACCTTGCCGGTCATCCTGCCGGCGATCATCTCCGGCTGGATGCTGGCGTTCACGCTCTCGCTGGACGATCTGGTCATCGCGAGCTTCACCTCGGGTCCCGGCGCCACCACGCTGCCGATGAAGATCTACAGCCAGGTGCGCCTCGGCGTGACGCCCGAGATCAACGCCGCCTGCACCATCCTGATCGCGGTGGTGGCGGTCGGCGTCATCATCGCCTCGATCGCCAACAAGCGGCGCGAGATCCAGCGCCAGCTCGACGAGCGGGCCGCGCAGCGCGGTTGAGCGTGACCAGAAGCGGGGACGCTTTGCGTCCCTCGCATTTACTGGCCTGAAACGCCGGGAGCGATCGGCGATATGAACGGCGCGCTCCAGTTGCCGCCGACGAAAAACAGCGGCTGGCTCGGCGGCGCGGAAGCCGGGCTGGCCGCCTGACTGTTGGCCTGCTGCGGCTGCTGCGCCGGCTGTCCGTTGGGCACCACTCCGCCCGAGAGCGCCAGCCCGCGTCCGACATAGGAGGCGATGCCGGACAGCCAGATCTTGTATTTCTGCGAATTGATCTCGGCCTTGTCCAGGCGCGCCACGCCCTTCGAAATGCTTGCCTTGATCTCGGCGCCGTCGATCGGCAGCGATCCATTGGCGACGTCGTCGAGCGCGAAGAAGCCGCCCTGCTGGTTGCGCTTGAGGAAGGCCGGCAGGTCGAGCCCGTTGATAGTGCCCGGACCCAACGTCGCCGAGAACGATCCGTCGGCATTCTCGAAGATGGAATTCCAGGCCTTGCCCGGTCCCTTGAGGATGACCGATACGGTCCCGGTGCTGGCCGGCACCAGCCGCGTCATTCCCGCCGCCGTGGCAAAGGCGCCCGTATCTACGTCCGATGCCAGGAGCCGCATCTCGACCTGCGTGCCTTCCGGCTTGCGGTCGAAGCGCAGGCTGCTCTGGATGTTGCCGTTGAAGGCCGAAGCGTCGGATATGTCGAAGACGGCAAGACCGTTCTTGACCTGCGCGGTTGCCGCGACGTCGGAGAGCTGGACCGGCCCCGCCATGGCATGCGCCGCCGACAGCCTGAGGTCGAGATTGATGCGGTCGGCGAAACTGGTGTCGACATCGCCGGGGCCGGCCTCGCCGGTCGGCGCGACAGGCGTGAAAGCCGACAGGAAAGATCTGAGATCCAGCGTGTCGAAGGCGAGCGTGCCGGCAATCACCGGGTTCCCCTCGGCGAAGGAGAAATCCAGCGCGCCCATGCCCGGGTTGTTGTTGAGCGTGACCGTGGTGTTCTCGAATTTCGCGCGCCCTGCCGAGGCGTTCACCTTGCTGGCGATCGAGACCGCGCCGATCGCAGCACCCGGCGCGATCCCTGCCTGCGACCACTCCAGCACGCGCCGCAGCGACGGGGCGGCAAACTTCGCCTGGCCGTCCAGATAGGCATTGTCCGACATCGAGGCCGTGCCGTCGAAGGAGAATGTCGCGGGAGCCGCCTTGAAGGAAAAGGTGACGGGTGCCGCCCCTCCGCCAAACAGCACCAGCGGTTTCGCCGAGGAGAAATCGAGCTGCATGCTTTCGCCGCGCCAGATTCCGCTCGCGGTCAGCGACGCCTCGCTGTTCATCGCTTCCCAGTTCACCTGACCGCTCAGGCTGCTCAGGATTTCGATGTCCTTGCCGTCAACCGAAGTCACCACGCGACCATCGCGGAATTCGACGGTGCCGAACGGATCGGACGGCAATTTGCCGAGATCCGGCTTCTGCGGGTTGGCGGTGACCACGCCGCGCGCGGTGTCGATCGAGCGCGTGATGCGCCCGCCGGTCGGAAGCGGCGGCAGATAGAAGCCGCTGGCGGTGCGCTGCACCCTGATAGTCGGGCGCACCAGCCTGGCGGTCGAGAAGGCGACGTTGCCCTGCAAGGCCGCCATGGCGGAGAGATCGACTTCCACGCGATCGGCCTCGACCACCGGCGGCGCTTCGGTCTCGGTCCATTGCGACAGCGTCACGTCGCTGAGGATGGCCCGGAATTTCGGCCACACCTCGATGCGCGGCGACCCGTCGATCGTGACCCTGAAGCCGCTCCAGGCGCTCAATTCCCAGGCGATGCGGTCGCGCACAATGCGCGTCGAGGCAATGAGCGGCAGCGCCGCGACCGCAAGCGCGATGACGAGCACGGCAACGCCGATCGCCCACACCCCGCGCCGGATCAGAGATGATGGCATTTCGCCCCGTATGCTTTCGTTGCCGACAAAATCGCCCGACGGGTGTAACCGAGCGCCGACGCTTTTCAAGTCTTTATGGCCTTGCGATGGCATTTGCACAGCGGCCGCCATGGGTCGCCCGAACAAAATCTTGCTCTGCTGCGCCGCAATATGCATAAGCGGTCTGCACGATCCCGATCCGCAATCGCACGCCGTTTCTGGGACGATGGCATATGCGACGTTGGGCTTAACTGGCTCGAACGCGACGCTTTGGGAGGAGCGATCATGGCCGCCGACACACCTTTGTGGACCCCGACGCAGGAGCGGATCGACGCAGCGCCGATGACCGCGTTCATGAAGGCCGCGGAGACAAAGGCTGCGCGTTCTTTCTCCGGCTATGCCGAACTGCATCGCTGGTCGATCGACAACCGCGAAGCCTTCTGGGATCTGGTCTGGGATTTCTGCGCGCTTGTCGGCGACAAGGGCGAGCGGCGCCTCGTCGACGGCGAGCGGATGCCCGGCGCCAGCTTCTTCCCGGATGCCAGGCTGAATTTCGCCGAGAACCTTTTGCAGAAGACCGGCGGCGGCCCGGCCATCGTCTTTCGCGGCGAGGATAAGGTCGAGCGGCGGCTCTCCTGGAACGAGCTCCACGCGCTGACCTCGCGCCTGCAGCAGCTCTTCCTGTCGCTCGGCGTCAAGGCCGGCGACCGCATCGCCGCCATGATGCCGAATATGCCCGAAACCATCGCCGCGATGCTGGCGGCAAGCTCGATCGGCGCGGTCTGGTCGTCATGCTCTCCCGATTTCGGCGAGCAGGGCGTGCTCGACCGCTTCGGCCAGATCGAGCCGGTCGTCTTCATCGCGCCGGACGGCTATTGGTACAACGGCAAGGCGATCGAGGTGGCCGACAAGATCCGCGCTGTCGCGGACAAGCTGGCAAGCCTGGGCAAGGTGCTGATCGTCAACTATCTCGGCACCTCGAGCGACGTTGCCGCCACCATCGGCAATGCAGCCGCGCTCGAAGACGCGCTCTCGCCCTTTGCCGCAAAGCCCGTGAGCTTCGAGCGGCTGCCCTTCGCGCATCCGCTCTACATCCTTTTTTCCTCGGGCACGACCGGCATTCCGAAATGCATCGTGCATTCGGCCGGCGGCACGCTGATCCAGCACGTCAAGGAGCACCGGCTGCATGCCGGCCTGCTCGACGGCGATCGCCTGTTCTATTTCACCACCTGCGGCTGGATGATGTGGAACTGGCTGGTCTCGGGCCTCGCCTCCGGCGCGACGCTGCTGCTTTATGACGGCTCGCCTTTCTACCCCGACGGCAACGCGCTGTTCGATTTCGCCGATGCCGAGAAGATGACCTATTTCGGCACCTCGGCCAAATTCATCGATTCGGTTCGCAAGGCCGGCCTGAAGCCGATCGCGAGCCACGATCTGTCGAGCGTGCGCACCATCTCCTCCACCGGCTCGCCGCTGTCGCCGGAGGATTTCCGCTTCGTCTATGACGGCATCAAGAAGGACGTGCATCTGGCCTCGATCTCGGGCGGCACCGACATCGTCTCCTGCTTCGTGCTCGGCGTGCCGACCGAGCCGGTCTGGACCGGCGAGATCCAGGGCCCCGGCCTAGGCCTGGCGGTCGACGTCTGGGACGACGACGGCAAGCCTGTCCGGCAGGAGAAGGGCGAGCTTGTCTGCACCAAGGCCTTCCCGTCGATGCCGATCGGCTTCTGGAACGACCCCGAAGGCATGAAATATCACGCCGCCTATTTCGAGCGCTTCGATAATGTCTGGTGCCATGGCGACTTCGCCGAATGGACGGAACATGGCGGCATGATCATCCACGGCCGCTCCGATGCCACGCTCAATCCGGGCGGCGTGAGGATCGGCACGGCCGAGATCTACAACCAGGTCGAGCAGATGCCGGAAATCCTCGAGGCGCTCTGCATTGGCCAGGATTTCGACAATGATGTCCGTGTCGTGCTGTTCGTGCGGCTCGCCCCCGGCGTGACCCTGGACGAGGATCTGGAAAAGCGCATTCGCGCCAGGATCCGCGCCGGCGCCAGCCCGCGCCACGTGCCGGCCAGGATCGTCGCCGTCGCCGACATCCCGCGCACCAAGTCCGGCAAGATCACCGAGCTCGCCGTGCGCGACGTGGTCCACGGCCGCGCCGTGAAGAACAAGGAAGCGCTCGCCAATCCCGAGGCGCTGGAGCTGTTCCGCGACCTGCCGCAGCTAGCAAGCTGACCGATGTGGTTAACGAAATCTGTCCGGCGAATTTACCTAGATTTCACGGGTGGTACACATTCGTAAATTTTTTCGCGGCCCGGTAAGGACTTGTTAAGAGACGACGCTGATAGTCGCGTGTAACTTGAGGGAGAAATCCCGTTCCTCGTCCCCTGAGGTTCAGCTCAAGCCCCCGTTGTGACAGCATCCCATTTCTCAAGGCGTCCTCTTGGACGCCTTTTTCTTTGGCCGCCGCCGTCGCGTGCAATGTTATTCGGCGAGCACGCGCGTCGAGGGGAAGCCGACTTCGACCAGCGTTCCTTCTCCTGGCGTCGAGGTGATGGCGAAACGGGCGCGGTTGGCCTCAACCATAGCCTTGGTGAGGGGCAGGCCGAGGCCGGTGCCGTCGCCGCGTCCGCGTTTCAACGCATTAATCTGCTTGAACGGCTTCAGCGCCTGCTCGATCTCCGCCTGGGTCATGCCGATGCCGGTGTCGCGCACGCGCATGACGACATCGCCCGAGGCCTCGTAGGCGGTCGAGACGATCACCTGGCCGCCGGCCTGGGTGTAGCGAATGGCGTTGGACAGGATGTTGAGGGCGATCTGGCGCACGCTTCTCAGATCCGCCACCACTTCCGGCAGCCGCGAGGCAAAGCTGGATCGGATGATGACCCGTTCGCGATTGGCCTGCGGCTGCATCATCGCCACCGTCTCGGCCAGCGTGTCGTTGAGCGACACCGCCTCGTAATCCATCTCCTGCTGGCCTGCCTCGATCTTGGAGATGTCGAGCAGGTCGTTGACGAGATCGAGCACATGGTTGCCCGAGCGGTTGATGTCGCGCAGGTAGTCGCGATAGCGGTCGTTGGTGATCGGACCGAATTTCTCGTCTACCATCAGCTCGGAAAAGCCGATGATGGCATTGAGCGGGGTGCGGATCTCGTGGCTGATGCGGGCCAGGAAATCGGTCTTCTGCGAGGAGGCGCGCTCGGCAACCGCGCGTGCCTGCGTCAGGTCTTCCTCGGCCCGCTTCCATTGCGTGATGTCGCGCACGACGGCGCAGAAGCCGCTGTCGTTGGGCAGCCTGCCGATGGTCATGAACAGCGGGATGAAACGCCCCTGCGCCTCGCGGCCGATGACCTCGCGCCCGTCATTGAGCACGCTCGCGACACCCGGCTCCGAAAGGCCGGCCAGATAGTCGCGCGCCGCGCGCTGGCTTTCTATGGCAAACAGCGAGGCAAAGGGCTTGCCCGCGACCTCGTCGCTGTCGAAACCGAACAGCGCTTCGGCCGGCCGGCTGATCGAGCGGATGTTGCCGTCACGGCCGATCAGCACGACGCCGTCGGTAGCGGTATCGATGATGGTGCGCATCTCCGCAATGCGCGATTTCAGTTCCGGCACGTCCGGCTGCAGTGCCGGCTCGTCATTCGCGGCGGTGAAATGCGCCGCATCGTCCTCGCCGGAGCGCCGCACCACCAGCATCAGCGCCTTGCCGCCGCGCCACGGCACCGAGCGCAGCAGCGCGTCGATCGGGAATTCCAGGCCCTGGCGGGCCCTGAGCTTCAGCGAGTGGTCGCTTTCGTCCGTAGCGGCGTCCTCGGCGTAAGGGTCGGCGAAGAGCGCGCCCAAGCCGCCTGCATCCGCGAGGTCGTCCAGCGCATCATAGCCGGTGAGTTCGAGGAAGGCGTCATTGGCATAATGCAGCATGTCGCCCGAATGGATGAGCAGCGGCACAGGCAGCCTGGCCAGGATGGACGTGTCGGGGGCCTTGGCTTCCTCTCCGGTCGAAAACGCGGACGGCACAAAACCGGAAAGTTTAAGCGGCGGCACGTCGAGGCGTCGCCGCGCCGCGGCCGTCGCGTCCGGTTCTTCCGGCTGTTCTTCCGCGGCCTTGGCGGCATCTGCATCCGAGCCTGCCCAATCCTCATTGTCCTGCGCATCGCGGAAGTCGTCGGCGGTCATGCTGTCGTGGGCCGTGGCATCGGAGGCGGGTTGCCCGGCCGCGACAGGCTGCGCCGCAGGCTCTTCGACGGGCCGCTGCGGCTTCGCGGCAGCAGGTTCGGCGTCCTCCCGGGCGCCCTCTGCTTGCTCGTTCTGGGAAACCGGCGCGATGCCGGCATCCTCCGTGGGTTTCTTGCCATCGGCAAAGTTGAGCAGCGAGCCGGAACCGGCCGAGGTCTCGGCCTGGCCGGCGTCGTCTATCTCGGCGGCGCCATCGATGCCGTCGAGCCGCGCCAGGTCTTCCTGGTCTTCCGCCTCGGTCTCCGCTTCCGCGGCCTTCGCGTCGTCGGCTTCCGAGGGCGTGGACAAGCTCGCGTCCTGGGCGGAACCGTCGTGCTCCGCCGCGTCGGGTGGAAGCGGCTGGTTTGCGTCGGCCCTTGTTTCGCTGGCCGCTTCCTTCGCCGTTGCCGCGTCCTCGCTGGCAACAGCGGCATCGGGCTGCTTGTCGGCTTCGGGGGCGCGTTCCTCGGCAGGGGCGGAACTGTCTTTGCGCAGCCGCTCGCCGATCTCGCGGAAGGCGCTGCGCTCGAGGATCGACAGCCCCTTTTGATTTGCCGGCGTGTCGCTTCCCGGTTGCTTGTCGTTGGCCGGCTGGCGATGCTCGGCCAGCCTTATCACCTTGTCGGCAAAGCGCCGCTCCGGCTTCGGCACTATGGTCAGCGCCGGCACTTCGCCCCGGAAGGGGTCTTCAGGCTTTGGCTTTTCCGGCGGCGTATGCTCTGCCGGCTGCTCGCCCGACGCGTCGGCTCCGGCGGAGGTGGCCTCAGCGGGGGCGGCGTTCGGCACCAGAGCCATGCCAAGCGCTTCGGGATCGACCACAGCGTCGCCGCTGCGCGCGACGCCAAAGCCGCGAAAACCCTCGAAGGCGCGGCTGCGGCCATAGACGGGCAGCGCCGCCAGATCGACGGGGATCTTCAGACCCGTTCCGGCCACCGGCCACAGCACCGAGCGGCCGGACCAGGTATCGCGCCGGTCGAGCAGGCCAGCGATCTCGCCCGAGGCGTCGAGACCGAAAGTGGCGGCGACATCCTTGAA
The DNA here is from genome assembly GCF_006440775.1 of Mesorhizobium sp. B2-7-2. Classification (GTDB taxonomy): domain Bacteria; phylum Pseudomonadota; class Alphaproteobacteria; order Rhizobiales; family Rhizobiaceae; genus Mesorhizobium. Next base: position 19,214 of record NZ_VFTZ01000003.1, read on the forward strand.
GCGGCGGCCGATCACATCGGCGGCAGGCTGGCCGACGATGTCGGCGAATTCGGGCGACAGCGCGCTGAACCGACCTTCGGCGTCGGTGCGCCAGACGAAGCGCAGCGGTGGCGCCGAGCGGTCGATGTCGCGGGGCGAGGTCGACTGGACCGATTTGGCGGTTTCGTCTCCGGCTGCTTCGGCGCCATGCTGTCCTTGGCCTTCGGCTGCGACGGCACCTTCCGGCTCGCCCTTCGTCGGCGCTGTCGGTTGAGCATGCCCGGCGCCATCGTCGCCGGCATTGAAGTACCAATGGTCGTGCTGGCCGGCGCCGGCGGTGTCGGCCTGATGGTCAGTCCGGGTAGGCCGCTGGCCGGCCAAGGTCCGGCTCTCCGCGTCGGGCCGTGCGTCGCCGTCGGGAGCCTCTGGCGCCGGCTCGTCCTCTTTGCCAGCCGCCACGGTAGGCACTGGGTTGTCCTGGACAGGCTGAGACTCGGGCTCGATTGCAGCACTTTCACCTTGGGGCGGGGCGCTAACCGCCTCTGGCGCGGCAGTTCCCTGATCGCCGGTCCGATCGCCTTGGTCGGCGGCCGGCCGATCGTCCTGGCCGCTATCGGAGTCGTCGAGCTGCGCCTCGTCGATCACCACCAGCAGATGGCGCGTATCGGTGAGCCGCGCAAAACCGGCCGGGTAGGCGGTGTCGGTGCCCGGCACGAGGCGTTTGACGATGCGGTCGCCGCTGCTTGCCACATCCGCAACCAGGGCAGCCAACGTCCGCGGCTCGATGCCCAGCGCCGCAAAGCCGTCCGAGGCTGCCTCGACCTCGCCTTGCGCGTCGACAAAGGCAATGAAATGCCCGGCCTCGGTAAAGCCGCCGATGGCGCGGCTGGCGATCTCGCCGGCGCTGCGCGAAGTGGTCTGCGCCGCCGGCACCGCCAGCATGATTGCCGCCTCGCCGTCCGGCATCGTCACTGCGCTGGCCAGAAAGCCGACGGCGCGGCTTTCCATGCCGGTGGCCAGCCTCACCGTGACGGCGCGGTCGCTGCCGATGTCGGGAAAACCGCTGGTCGCCATGATCTGCCGGCGGGCGATCAGCGGCAGCCGCGCCGAGGCGCCGATGATGGCCTCGATATCCGGATAGCCGAAGGCCGACGCCCCCGGACCGTTCGCCCAGATCACCTGTTCGAGGTCGACCGACAAAATGGCCAAAGCATCGCCCGCGGCAAAGCGCTGGCGCACCGCGTCGAGCACGGCAACGTCGAGGAAGGAGTAGTTTTCAGGCGGCATGCGCTGGCCAACCCTCCGGAGCGGGCATTTTTCAGTTAACGCTTTGTTAATAAAAGCCCGCGGCCCGGAGGTCCACAAGCCTAAGCTTGCATCCGTCGAAATCTCTGGGCTCTTGGTTAACGGCTCTCGTGGCTGACGCTGGGGAAAGATTTTATGGTGCGGTGCAGCAAAGATATTGCAACGCACAAAAAGATCCTTTATATTGCCATCATACATGAACGAGACGGCTTTCTGTCAAAGCCGCTGCCCCGAAAGGTTGGAAAATGTCCAAGACCACTGCCAAGCCCTCCGAGACCATCGAAAACGTCGAATTCCCGAGCTTTGATGCTTCCAAGGCCACCGACCAGATCCGCGCTTTCGCCGAGAAGGGCGTCGAGCAGTCGAAGGAAGCCTATGCCAAGCTGAAGACCGGCGCCGAGGAGACCCAGAAGGTTCTGGAGTCGACCTACGAGACCGCCAAGACCGTTTCCAGCGACGTTTCGCTGAAGGCCATCGCCGCGCTGCGCGCCAACGCCGAGGCAAGCTTCTCGCACCTCGAAGCCCTGGTCGGCGCCAAGACCCTTTCGGAAGTCGTCGAGCTGCAGACCTCCTTCCTGCGCAAGCGCGTCGAAATGGCCGTCGAGCAGGCCAAGGAGTTCCAGACCGTTGCCACCAAGGCGGTCGAGGACGTCTCCAAGCCGGTCAAGAGCGCCTTCGAGAAGGCGATGAAGGACGTCAAGGCCGCCTGATTTCAGCGCACAACCCTGCGATGCATCAAAACGTCGCATTTCGTCAGACAAATAGTCGTGCGATAGGTTAGCAACCAGATACCCGGAAATGGAACCTCCTCCCTCCGTTTCCGGGGTGACCAGCCAGCACCTCCTCCCGCTGGCTCGTAACAGGAAAAGGCCGGCACCTCCTCCCGCCGGCCTTTTCTTTTGCCTTGACGACAGGCGGATGAGGAAACCAATCGTTTACCTTATCAAAGCCCTTGAATTAGAATCCGATAGCCCGTATTTGACGCATCGCCGAACGACAGAGCGGATCACGGAGAATGAAGCTTTCACCTCGATCCAGCTCAGGCAGGCAGGCCGTTGTAGCTCAGCTGGTTAGAGCGCCGGATTGTGGATCCGGAGGTCGCTGGTTCGATCCCAGCCAACGGTACCATCACTCTCGATGATCTGAACGTGCACCTTGAACCCTTCCATTCCTTCGGCTCCGCGGACCATGGGCAAGATCTCTTGTCCCATGGGCGGGATGTCTTATCCCACGGACAAGGTGTCTTGCCGGTCGAGGCCGACTCGGGTCGAATGGGGCATGCATCCTTGCAGGGGTGCGGACGTTCATGGCTACCAACCGGCTTTGCCGCTAGGGAAAAAGCAGTATGAGTGAACATGCGATCGAGTTCTTGCGCGGATGGATTGGCGAGAAAGTCCAATGCCAGGATTTGCCGATCAAGATCGACAAGCAAGCCGAGACCCTCGCCAGGGAGTGCTGCGCCAAGGCTGCCGAGGCAGGCATTCTGCTCGAGGACATCCAGGAAGAGGTCGGCGACATCCAGGAACTGATCGCCTCGCGCCTCGAGGAGGCCGCCGAAGAGGGCACCAGCGAAGTCAAGCCGGACAAACCGGAATAAACACCCGCCTGCCACAGGCCGGCGGCGCCGTTTCTCAGCCGAACTTTTCCTTCAGCCATTCCTTCGGCAGCGCCGGCACGAAATTGCCGTCGCGCCCCGTCATATCCGCATTGGCGACCAATGCGTTGAGGATCGCTTCCTCCACGCCTTGCACGACCGCGTCGAAGAACGGGTCGATGTCGACGTCCGGGATGAATTCCGCGCGGGCGATGCGGCCTGAAGGCGCCAGCGCGGCCTCGGCATTGGCGGTAGAGAAGGCGAGAAAAATGTCGCCAGAACTGTGATAGCCATAGCCGCCGGTCATGGCGATGCCGAGCGGCACGCGCCGGGCGAGCCGCTTCATCTGATGCGGCAGGAACGGCGCATCGGTGGCGACGACGGCGATGATCGAGCCCTTTTCGGCGCGGGGCGTGCCCTCGCGGATGGCCGGCTGGGCCAATTCTGGGCCGACACGCCGGCCGCGAATGGTGAAATTGTGCCTCTTGCCGAAATTCGCCTGCACGAAGACACCAAGCGTATAGCGTCTGTCCTGCCATGCGACGACGCGCGAGGCGGTGCCGGACCCGGCCTTGAAGCCGAAGCTTATCATGCCGGTGCCGCCGCCGACGCTGCCTTCCTCGATGGCGCCGCCGCTGGCGCTGTCGAGTGCCGCGGCCACATGGTCGACGCTCACATGATGGCCGTTGATGTCGTTGAGGAAGCCGTCATAGGTCTCTGCCGCCACGGGCAGGCCCCAGCCGCTATCGAGCGCGGCCGGCAACACCTTGTGCATCCAGCGCAAGGTGGCATCGCGGGTCACGCCGCAGGAATGCGTGTTGGTGATGGTGACCGGGAAGTTGAACGCGCCGGTTTCCTCGATGATATGCGTTCCGGTTAGCTCGCCATTGCCGTTCTGGCTGAACACGCCGGCGAACACCGGCGTCGCGAGTTCCTGAACCGGCCTGGGCAGGATGGCGGTCACGCCGGTGCGCACCGGACCGCTGCCGACCCGCAGCGGACCGTCGCCTGAAATCAGCATCGTGTAGCCCACCGACACGCCCGGCACGTCGGTGAGGGCGTTGAAAGGGCCCGGCGTGCCGTCGAGCGCGATGCCGAACGAGCGCAGGCGCGGCTTACCCGATGGCGTGCGAAGATGCGGGTCGTGGTTGCTCATTCAGACCTCAGAACAACGAACCCTGACTGCCCGGCTCCTTGGCCTTGGCGGACGACTTCGCGGCCAGTTTCGGCCGCGCGCCGCCGGAGGTTGCGATGGCTTCGGCATTGCCGTCGGCGAATTCCAGCTGCAGCGCCGCGCCCGGCGCCAGCTCCGCGACCCGCTTGATGACGGCGCCTTCGGCGTCCTTGACCAGCGCGAAGCCACGCGCCAGCACGGCTTTGTGCGACAATGTCGAAAGCAGCCGGTCCGCCTGGGTGAGAGCCGCGCGCAGCCGGTCGAGGCGCCGCGCCGTGGCCTGATCCTGCCTGCGCGACAGCGCGGCCAGCGTGTCGGCCTGTTGCTTCTGGCGCCGTACGATCGGCGCCGGCGACAGCCTTGCCGCCGTGCGTTTGAACCGCGCGCGCCTTTCGCGCACGATGGCGAAGAACGCGGCTCGCGCCCGGGCAATATCGCGACCGGTCAGCGTGCGCGCTTCATTGAGGCGCCGCGACAGGGTTGCCGGCGTCAGCCTTTGCCGCTCTAGCGTCGCCCGCTTGCGCTCGATATTCACCGTCAGCCCGCGGCCGAGGCGGCTGGTCGCATCGTCGAAACGGCGACGCGGCAGCGCCAGCAGCTGGTCGGGCGAGGGGAGCGCGCGCGCCGCGGCGCGCACCGCCTGGCGCTTGCGTTCCAGATGCCGCGAGGCGCAGGCGTTGAGGCGCGCGCCAAGGCTGGCCAGGGTAACCTCCAGATCCGCCCTGACCGGCACGGCGATCTCGGCCGCGCCCGTCGGTGTCGGCGCGCGCATGTCGGCAACAAAGTCGATCAGCGTCGTGTCGGTCTCATGGCCGACGGCCGAGATCACCGGGATGACGGACGCCGCAACGGCACGCGCCAGCCCTTCGTCGTTGAAGCCCCAGAGGTCCTCGAGGCTGCCGCCGCCGCGCGCCACGATCAACAGATCGGGTTGGCGGATGGGCCCGTCCCATGTCAACGCGTTGAAGCCGTTCACGGCCGCGGTCACCTCTCTGGCCGTCGTCTCCCCCTGGACCCTCACCGGCCAGACCAGCACATGGAGCGGAAACCGGTCCTTGATGCGGTGGATGATGTCGCGGATCACCGAGCCGGTCGGCGAGGTGACGACGCCGATGACTTTGGGCATGAAAGGCAGCCGCCGCTTGCGGCCTGCATCGAACAGGCCTTCGGCCTGCAGCCGGCGCTTGCGCTCTTCGAGCAGCGCCATCAGCGCGCCGGCGCCCGCCGGCTCCAGATTGTCGATGACGATCTGATAGTTGGATTTGCCGGGGTAGGTGGTCAGCTTGCCACTGGCGATCACCTCCATGCCTTCCTCGGGGCGGAACTTCAGCCGCGCCATGGTCGTCTTCCAGACCACCGCATCAATCCGCGCGCGGTCGTCCTTCAACGCGAAGTACGCGTGGCCGGACGAATGCGGGCCGCGATAGCCGGAAATCTCGCCACGCACCCGCACATTGCCGAAGGCGTCCTCGACAGTGCGCTTCAGCGCGCCGGAAATCTCGCTCACCGTATATTCGGTGGCGTTGCTGCGTGATTCGGTTGCTGTTTCACTCATTGCGCGATTGGGGAACGCTTATCGGCCCGCGTCAAGCGCGGAGAAACCGCGCTAATATTATAACGCGATGTTAAGCCCGATTTGCTTTGACAGGCCCGAAGAGCCGGCCGGGGACCTGATGAGCGTACGCCAAAACAGCAGCCCGTTGACCCGTCAGGTCACGCTGACCGTGCTGACGCTCGCCACTTTCGCTTTAGCCATCGTCGTGGGCTTCGGCTTCTACGCGGCCAGCCAGGCCGATGATGCCTCGCTCGTACGACAAAAGATGTTCATCGCCGATGGTTTGAAGGACCAGATTGCGTCTGTTCAGCGGGAGCAGGAAAGCGTTTCGGTCTGGGATGACGCGATCATCAATGTGAAGGCAGGCAACCAGACCTGGATCGAAGAGAATCTCAGTGTCTGGATGTTCACCTACTACGGTCACAACCGGGTCTATATTCTCGACGCCGCCAATCATGCGATCCACGCTATGCGCGAGGGCAAGGTGGTCGACGCTTCCGCCTATGGCGAGGACCAGCCCGCGCTTCTTCCCATCATCGAAAAACTGCGTCGCATGCTGGCTGGGCCGCCGCAGACCGATGCGTACGGCCAGCCTGCGAAGATGGTGGCCGAGGATTTGGTGTCGCTCGACGGCAAGCCGGCGATCCTGAGTGTGATGCCGCTGGTGCCGAGCTCGGACAGGATCACTCAGGCGCGCGGCACCGAGTGCCTGCATGTGTCGGTCGAATTCATCAATGACGCGGTGATCGGCAAGATCGCCGGAAAGTACCTGCTCGATGGCGCGCGGCTGGTGCCTTTGTCACAGCCGGCTGGCGCAGCCGCCGTGCCGCTGGTCGATTCGCGCGGCGTCATCCTCGGCTATATCGGCTGGGACCAGCTGCGGCCCGGCCTTGCCTTGGTGCGCGAGATCGCTCCTGCCTTGGCGATCGCGCTGCTGTTGGCGGGCGGCGTGCTGGTATTCCTGTTGCGCAGGTTGCGTCGCGCCTCGGCCGCGCTGCAGACCAGCCAGGACCAGGCGCAGTATCTCGCCTTCCACGACACGCTCACCGGCCTCCCCAATCGGGCGCTGTTCGAGGACCGCTTGCGGCGCACGCTGCTGTTCGCCAGCAGGGACAAGACGCGCATCGCGCTGCTTTACCTCGACCTCGACCGCTTCAAGCATATCAACGACACGCTCGGCCATCCGGCTGGTGACGAGCTCGTGCGCCAGACCGCGGCGCGGCTCAAGCATGCGATCCGCGAAGTCGATACCGTCGCGCGGCTCGGCGGTGACGAGTTCGCCGTCATCCTGCTTGACGTTCCCGACGTCGGAAGTGCCGAGGACATCGCCGAAAGGCTGCTCTTGAAGCTGCGTGAGCCGTTCCGGCTGATCGACGACCAGGTCTTCGTCAGCGCGAGCGTCGGCATCGCGCTGTCGTCCGGATCGGACACCGATGCGGACGAGCTGTTGCGCAAGGCCGACATCGCGCTTTACGAGGCCAAGAAGAACGGTCGTGGCCGCTACGAGCTGTTTGCCGGCGACATGGACGATCTCTTGTTGCGCAAGCGCAAAGTCGAATCGGAACTCCGCAAGGCGCTTGAGGGCGAAGGTGGCATCAAGCTCGCCTATCAGCCGGTTTTCGCGGCCGACGGCCGCGGGATACTGGGGGCTGAAGCGCTGATCCGCTGGAGCCATGAAGTGCACGGCGCTTTGCCGGCGGCGCAATTCATCGCCATCGCGGAAGAGCGCGGCCTCATCGGCGATTTGGGCAAATGGGCGCTGGGCGAAGCCTGCCGCTTTGCCGCCGGGACCGAATTGCCCTGGATCGCGGTCAACATCTCGCCGATGCAGTTGCGTGACATCGGCTTTGCCGGACAGGTCGCCGATATCCTGAGCGAAACCGGGCTCGATCCCTGTCGCCTGCAGCTTGAGACCACCGAAAGCGTGCTGCTCGAGCACAATGATACGATCGGCACGGTGATTGCCGCGCTGCGCCAATCCGGCATCTGCATCGTGCTCGACGATTTCGGCACCGGCTATTCCTCGCTGAGCTATCTGCGCCGCCAGGCGATCGACAAGTTGAAGATCGACCGCTCTTTCGTGCATCTGCTCGACGAGGACGAAAGCGCGCGCGCCATCGTCAAGACGCTGATCGAGCTGGCGCAGGCGCTCAAGGTCGAGGTGACCGCAGAAGGCGTCGAGACCGATGCGCAAAGGGCCTTGCTGGTCGGCATGGGCTGCCGCCAGTTGCAGGGCTATCTGCTGTCGCCGCCGCTGGAGCCCGGCCAATTGCTTGCGCTGCCGGGTGTTTCACTTGCCAACCGGGAACGTTCCGCCGCTCGCGCCTGATTCTACCAGCCAGGCATGATCTGGTTCGCCTTGACCCGCTTCATCTTGGCGAAGGCGAGGGCGGCGAAGTCGAAGCTTCCCGCCTCCTCGCTGAGCGGCACGGAAATGTTGTCGAGGCTTTCGGCGATGTGGCGGGCCAAAGCGTCGACGATCTCCGGCTGCGAGGTCTGGCCGCGCATGATGCCGATGCGGCAGTCCGGCAACTGGCCGAAGCCATCGGCCTCGCCGAGCACGCGCATGCCTGGCCGCAGCGCGCATTCCGGCAGCACCGAGACCGCCAGGCCGGAAAGCACGGCGGCGGTGATTACGGTGGCCGAGAAGCTTGAGAACAGCACGCGGTACTCGCGGTTCTGCCGGTCGAGCACGTCGACCGCCGCGCGCCGCCAGATGCAGTTCGGCCGGCCGAACGCCATCGGCAGGGTTTCCTGCTCATGTGTGGCATGGTTGGCGGACGTCACCCACAGAAGCGGCTCGCGCCGTACCACTTCCGACTGGCCGCGCGTGTCGTTATGCGTCACCAGCGCCAGGTCGAGATTGCCGCGCTTGATGTGCTCGACCAGCCCCGGCGTCGGCTCGCATACGACGGTCAGCTCGACGCGCGGATTGGAGCGCGAGAAACGCGCCATGATCTCGGGCAGGAAGCGATCGGCATAATCGTCCGGCGTGCCGATACGGATCGTGCCCTCGAGCCGCTGGTCGTCGAAGGCGGCCAAAGTCTCGCGGTTGAGATGGATCAGCCGCCGCGCGTAGGAAAGCAGCCTCTCGCCCTCCTCGGTCAGTTTGTTGGTGCGGCCGTCCTTTTCGAACAGCGGCTTGCCGATCCGCTCCTCCAGCCGCCGCATCTGCATCGACACTGCCGACTGTGTCCGGTGCACCTCCTCGGCCGCGCGGGTGAAGCTGCCAGTGTCGGCGATCGAGATGAAGGTTTGCAACTGATCGAGGTCGAGCGGCGCTTTCATCGGTCAAACCCATCATTGATGTTGATGCTACAGATTAAAAACATTCGTTGGATTAATCAATCTCGCGATGGCAAATTGGCATCGTTCACATGAAAGCAGTGCATGTCGCCCAGAAGTGGTTCCCAGTTCTGGGACGACGACATGCATCACGTCAATGAATGGAAACTGGAGCGGCGCTTCTCCCAAGGCGCCGCTTGCCTGGTTTCGTCCGCTCGACTCCTGAAGGAGAGACTGACATGACCACGATTGAACTCGCTTCCGAGACCCCGCGCATCACCACGCGTCCGGCCGTTGCGACGCGCGTGCTCAATGCTCTCGCCAACGCCTATGTCGCCTGGAAAAACCGCCGCGCCTTCTATCGCCTGGGCGAGATGTCGGACGCCGAACTTGCCGATATCGGCTTGACCCGCGCCGACCTCCATGTCGCCGTCGCCGTGCCCTTCGGCCGCGATCCGACGGTGAAGCTGCGCGCCATCGCCAGCGAGCGCGCCGACACGATCGAGGATCTTGCTCGTCAGGTAGCCTGAACGGCCGCATTGCCTGGTTTTCCGGTCGCGTTGAACCTTTTCACGGCCAAGCGCGACCAAGTTTCATGCAGGCTCCCACACTCCCTGCCGGTTCCCCGCCGGCCAGCCTGCACATTGCCCGGTTCCTCCTCCAGGACCGGGCATTTTTTTACCGCGCCTCTCTCTGGAAGGCGTCTCAGGGGATCAGGCGAACGCCAATTTTCTCGACGGTCTTGGCACTGACCGGCCAAGTTCATGCGCAGCTTCTATCCAAGCCGCGATGGCATCTTGAACATTCGCGATGGCCTCTTCGGGAGTTTCGCCATCGCTCATGCAACCGGGAAGATCCGGGACATAAGCGGAGAACCCGCCACCGTCCTCAATCGAGAGTGGTGCGATGACGACAGGATATTCAAGCTTGTCCGTCATGCTTTTTTGCCTCGTCGATAAACGACACGAGTTTTCGAATATATACGGGCTTGATCGGGCGTTTGAAAGGCACCGTCAAAATGTCAGCCATTGCCGTGTGGTAGATCTTGTAATGCGAACCGCCCGATCTCGGCGGCACGCATTGAATGCCGGCCTCGTCGCAAACTGCCTTAACATCTCGCATCGACCAGTCGCCGCGAGGATTGCGGCGCATTTGTTCGAGTCTCTTGCTCACGAAAGTCGTTCCGGGGCGTTCGATGCTCACCGCCGGTCCATGTCGCGCTTGAACTGATCGAAGATCGTCCCGACGCTCTTCTCATATTCGTCGCGCTGCTGGGCACCGGTCTCGAACATCTTGCCGAAGATATCGTCGAACGGGTTTCGTGGCCGGCCGCTCGGATTGTTTTGCGGCTGTTGCGGCGCGCTTGGCTGCGGTTGGCGCTGCTGCGGCTGCGGCGCCGGTTGTTCCCCAGGCATGCCGAAGCCGCCGCCGCCCTGGCGCAGCATCTCCTCGAAGATCTTGCCGAGCGGGTTATCGCCATAGGGACTTTGCGTCTGCTGCGGCTGCGGCTGCTGAGTCGTGCCGCCGCCGAACATATCCTGCAGCACCTTGCCGAGCGGGTTTTCGCCGTACGGACTGGGCGCCTGCTGGGGCTGGGTTTGCGGCTGCGGCGCGCCGCCGCCGAACATATCCTGCAGCACTTTGCCGAGCGGGTTCTCGCCATAGGGCGGCGGCTGCGGCGCCTGGCGTGTCTGCGGCGCTGGCGCGAGGCCGCCTTGGCGCATCATCTGCTCGATGATCTCGCCGAGCGGATTGCCGCTGCCGCCGAAGCCGGCAGCCTGCATCTGCCTCCCACTCAATTGATTGTTGGTCTGTTTGAACAGCCCGCCCATCATCATCGAGGCCATGGCCGGCAGCATCTGTTGCAGCACCTGCTGGCTCAATCCCGTCGCCTGCGCGGCTTGGGCTGCCACGGCGCGCGACAAATCCTTCGAGCCGAACAGATGGCCGAGAATGCCGTTGCCCTCATCGATGCCTTGCGGCGAAAAGGCCCTCGTGGCGTCCTCGAAATACTTGGCGTGCTGGCCGCTTGCCATCGCCGTCATGAACGCACCCATCCCGTAGGGATCGGCGGTGTTGCGCTGCAGCCCTTGCGAGAATGCCGGCAGCAGCGCCTGCACCGCGGCCTGCGTCTGCTGCATCGAAAGCCCATATTGCTGTGCCAGCGCCTGCATGCCGGCGCCGTTCTGGGCCTGGGCGAAAATGTCGAACAGGGAAGGCATTTGGGTTCTCCTCCGAGAATATCCTCATCGGAGAGCCTAGTTCGTTTCCATCACCGATTGAAGCGGCTTTTGGCGCCCAACCGCTCGGCGCATGCCGGACGGTTAATACGCATATTCCATGAACACCGGCTCGATCGAGCCGCCCCAACGCGTGTGGTAGGCCGACAGCATCTCCTCGGCGCTGGTGGTGCCGCGCGCGACCACTTCGTCGAGCGTGTTGAGGAACGACGTCTCGTCATAGCCGTCGCGATTCTTCTTGCCGCGATTCTTCAGGCCCGTGCGCGAGATGGCAAGCACGTCGCGGGCGACATCGCGCAAGGTGGCGTTGCGGAACGGCGCCGCGATGCCTTGCTCCGGCACGGCGTTGCGCATCGCCAGCGCTTCCTCGTAGGTCCAGCTCGCCGTCAACGTCTCGGCGGCGTCCAGCGCCTGCTCGTCGTAGAGCAACCCGACCCAGAAGGCGGGCAGGGCGCAGATGCGCCGCCACGGCCCGCCGTCGGCGCCGCGCATTTCGAGGAAACGCTTCAGGCGCACATCCGGGAATAGGGTCGAGAGATGATTTGCCCAGTCGCCCATGGTCGGCAGGCCGTCAGGGAGTTCATTGCGGGCGGCGCCCGCCATGAACTGTCGGAACGTATAGCGCGTCATATCGTGATAGTGGCCGTCGCGTATAACGAAATACATCGGCACGTCGAGCGCCCATTCGACATAGTCGGCGAAGCCGAAATCCGGCGAGAAGCAGAATTCGAGCATGCCGGAGCGCTGGTTGTCGGTGTCGCGCCAGATGTCGCCGCGCCAGCTCTGCAGCCCGTTCGGCTGGCTCTCGGTGAAGGGCGAGTTGGCAAACAGCGCCGTCGACAGCGGCTGCAGCTTCAGCGACACCTGCATCTTGCGACGCATGTCGGCTTCGCTCTCGAAGTCGAGATTCACCTGGATCGTGCAGGTGCGATACATCATGTCAAGGCCCTTGGTGCCGACCTTCGGCATGTAGCGCGTCATGATCTCGTAGCGCGACTTCGGCATTTTCGGCGTGTCGGCCAGCGACCATTTCGGGCTGCCGCCGAGGCCGAGGAAGCGGATGCCGAGCGGCTCGGCGATCTCGCGCACCTGCGCCAGATGAGCGTTGCCCTCGCGACAGGTCTGATGGATCGATTCCAACGGCGCGCCGGAAAGCTCGAACTGGCCGCCGGGCTCCAGCGAGATCGCACCCTGGCCGGTCGGCTCGACCAGGCCGATGATGCGGCCCGCATCCATGATCGGATCCCAGCCGAGTTTTTCCCGCATTCCCTCGAGGATGGCGCGGATGCCGCGCTCGCCGCCATAGGGCACCGGCGCGTTGCCGTCGACATAGAAGGGGAACTTCTCATGCTCGGTGCCGATGCGCCATTTGTCGCGCGGCTTGTTGCCGTCGGCCAGATAGCCGACAAGTTCGTCGACGCCTTCGATGAGCTGGGTATCGGTCGTGTCGCGCGCCATTTAGAAAGCCCTCCGCAGCCATCAGCTGGCCGCCGGGCGCTAGATGGACGAAATGTCAGTAGCCGATCAAGCGAAAAATCCTGAGCCACGGCTCAACTGGATTTGATCTGCATGGCTCGCCTTCCCTTTCCCCTCGGGGACATTCCGAACCCCCTCGCGCAAAACGCGCAAAACTGTTCGCGATGTCCTCGCACACCTGTTCGCGATATCCCCGTTCCAAACAAAGGGAGAAGGCAAGGTCCTACCAATCGCCGATCGTCGCCTGGATCACCGCCAATGCCGCCACCGCCGCGGTGTCGGCGCGCAGGATGCGCGGCCCGAGCGGGATGGCGGTGACGAATGACAAGGCCCTCAGCATCTTGCGCTCGTCCTCGGAAAATCCGCCTTCCGGACCGACCAGAAGCGCAAGTTTCTTCTCGTTTGCCGCTTGCAAGGCCGGCAGCGGATTGTTGGTCGAGGCATCCTCGTCGCAAAAGATCAGCCGTCGCTCCCGATCCCAACTGGCGAGCAGCCGTTCCAGCTTCTCCGCCTCGCGCACCTCAGGCACCGCCAGGATGCCGCATTGCTCGGCCGCCTCGACGACATTGGCGCGCAGCCGTTCGATGCCGGGCTTCGTCACCTGCGTGTGCTGGGTGATGACAGGCTGCAGTATGCCTGCTCCCATCTCGACCGCTTTCTGCACAAGGTAATCGAGCCGGCCCTGCTTCAGCGGCGCGAAGCAATAGACGAGATCGGGCAGCGGCGGCTGCGGCCGCTGCAGGTCCAGCACCTTCAGCCGGACCGCCTTCTTGGACTTCGCAGCGACCGACGCCGACCATTCGCCGTCGCGGCCGTTGAAAAGCAGCACCTCGGCGCCTTCGCCGAGCCGCAGCACATGGGCGAGATAATGGCTCTGCTGCTGTCCGGCGTCGAATTCGAGGCCGGGTCCGAGATCGTCAGGCACGAACAGCCGCTGCATTTTGTAGTTGGCGCGCATGGCCCAAGCAGGTTCCGCAAAAGTGTCTCGCGGTTTTGCGATCAGAACCTGCGAAAAACAAGGGAATCTAAGCAGATATTCGTGGGACATCCCACGATATCTGCTTAGGAACGAGCGAGGCCGGCTGCGGCATCAAATATCGGCGGTCGGATGCCAGACAGGCGCAAAGCCTTGCCGCAATACCGCAATGGTGGTCGCCGGCGTCAGCAGGCGCAGCGACCCGCCGGTGAGGCGATCGAAGGCGATGGGACTCGAATGACCCGCGAACGACCATTTGCGTGCCTTGCCGCCGCGCAGCGCATAGGCAGCGTCGCCCTGCGCTACCACCGTTCCATCCGGCAAGCCTCCGAGCTCCGGCGCGGTCACGGAAGGCGGCCGTCCGCCGGAAGCCAGCCGCTCCTTGTGCAGCCGTTTGTCGACCATCGGCGCGCGCGGTTCGTCGATCCCGAACGCCTTGCCGAAACGGCTGACGAAGTCGGTCGCCCGTTCACGCCGGCAGAAGAAGCAGGGCCGGTGGCCGGCGGCCAGCGCCGTCACCTCGTCGAGGAAGAACAGCTCCGTCCAACCTGCCTTTCCGCCAGGCCGGTTGCGACCCATCGGCTCGCGCCCCACATTGCCGAATTCGCAGGCACAGATGATCCAGGCCGGCAAGGCCCAGCGCTTCCTCAGCAGCGTCTTCGTCTCGGGGTCATGGATGATGCCGCGATTGCCGGTGAACAGGCCGCGTTCCGGCACGGCATGGATGGCGCCGAAGGGATCGACCCGGTTCTGCAGTGGCATAGCTTTCTCTCCGGCACGCATCTTGGCTGAAACACGGGCCGCATGATATCGCTCGCCCCAGCGTTTTCATGTCAGCAGGTTTTCGATGCGGGTTTTGGTCGTCCAGAATTTCGACAATGAGGGCCTTGGCCAGATCGGCGCTGCCCTTGTGGAAGCCGGCGCCGATATCGACCTGCGCAAGCCCTATCGCGGCGATACTCTGCCCGGCGACAGCACCGAGCACGATGCCATCGTGGTGCTTGGCGGCGCCCAGAACGCGCTCGATGACGAGATCTGCCCCTACTTCCCCGCATTGCTCGACCTGACCCGCGATTTCGCCGACAAGGACCGTTCGGTTCTCGGCATCTGTCTAGGCAGTCAGCTTCTGGCGCGGGCTTTCGGCGGCACCAACCAGATCGGCGGCGCCACCGAGTTCGGCTGGCATAAGGTGTCGCTGACGCCGGCCGCCAAATCGGATCCGGTCCTGGCGGCGATGCCCGAGAAATTCCCGATCTTCGAATGGCATGACGACACGTTCGGCCTGCCGGAAAACGCCGTGCGGCTCGCCTGCAGCGCGGTCGCCGAAAACCAGGCCTTCCGCCTCGGCCGCGCCGTCTACGGCTTCCAGTTCCACTTCGAGGCGGATACGCCGATGGTGCGCGACTGGAGCACCTCCTTCGCATCGCTGATCGGGGAACGCCATCCCGATTGGGCCGGCAAGCTTGATGACGAGATGGCCCGCAACGGGCCCGATGCCGACGCCGCGGGGCTCGCCATTGCCCGCGCCTGGGTGGCGACGATCTAAACGATCGAAATTGGCTGGAGTCATGCCAAAGCCGCAAATGACGTAACGCCGCACAATGGATCACGGGCCCTGTCGTAACAGGGGTGCCCTCCAGACTTGGCCGGTGTGAAAAAGTCCGGCGTAGTCGTCATATGACGACTGCGGAGTCTGTGATCCTGCCTTTCATTGGTTACCGGGTTCAAATCGAGCACGCGGAAGGCGTGCGCGAAGGCGCATGGAGGTATCCGGCTTGGGTGACAGGGCCGAGAGTCTTTTGATCGCCGCGGGCGGACCCTTGGGTAATTGCTTGGTGTCGCTCTTGAGGCAGGGGTTTTCATGCGGATTGTGGGGTTTGTCGTCGGATACGCGGTCGTTGCCGGTGGTGCTTGCGCGGCGGCCGCGCACGTCGCGAGCGATTTGCGGCAGTTGGTGAATTCGGCGGCGGGAGCGCCTGTGATCCATCTGGCCTCCTTCTGCGCGTCCCCCGGTCGCTGCGAATCCGGCGGCGGCAGTGGCGCTGAGCATCGTCCCGCGAGGACGAGCAGCGGCGGATCGAGCAGCAGCGGCACCTCCGGCGGGACGAGCGGCGGCACTTCCGGCGGGACGAGCAGCGGCACTTCCAGCGGGACGAGCGGCGTCACTTCCGGCGGGACGAGCGGCGGCACCTCGGGCGGGACGAGCGGGGGCACCTCCGGTGGGACGAGCGGAGGCACCTCGGGCGGGACGAGCGGCGGCACCTCGGGCGGCACCAGCGGCACCAGTGGCTGAGCCTTGCTGCACGATGCGAAAACGTTGCGATTGAGCGCCCTGGATGCGCCTCCGCGATCGGCAACCGGGGCGTGGAGCGGCATCGCCGGTCTTGCGGCCATGATCGCGACGGTCATCGCACTGCGTTCGTGGCAGCAGCCGGACTACATCAGGACGCTCGCCGTTCTTGCCGTCGTCGCGCTCGCCATGGTGGTGGTCGACCTGCAGGTCTATCGGGTCCAGCACAACGCCTCGTCGGGCCTGTCCGCCGCGCCGCAGCGACCGTCCGATATAAGGCGAATCCTCTACAAGCTGGCCGGGCTGTGGCTCACCGTCGGCGTTGTCGCCGCGATCTACTGGCTGCTGCCGGTCTATTCCGATAGCTTTTACGATCCTTTCAAACAGGCGGCGCTCTACGGCCTGCCTGCGCTGGTGCTGCTTTCACCCGTCTACATCGCCTTTGTCGACCGCCTGCAGCGCCAGCCTGAGGACGCTTATGCCCAGCTGGGTCGCCTTGTCGCGGGCAACCGGCCAAGGGACTGGTCGATGCTAGCTGCGCACGGTCGAGGCTGGATCATCAAGGGCTTCTTCCTGCCGCTGATGTTCATCTACACCAACAATGACCTCGCCGCGCTCTGGGCACGCTCACCACTGGTGTCGATCGACAATTTCGAGCACTTCTTCTCCTTCGGCATCGACTTTCTTTATCTTGTCGACGTTCTCTTCGCGACCGTCGCCTACACGCTCACCCTGCGCCTGACCGACAGCCATCTTCGCTCGGCCGAGCCAACCGTCAGCGGATGGGTGGTCTGCCTGTTCTGCTATCCGCCGTTCTGGAGCTCGGTCGGGGCCAAATATCTCGCCTTTGATCAGGACGACGCCTATTGGGGCCATTTCCTCGGATCTTACCCGCTGATCTACGGCCTCTGGGGCAGCATCATCCTAGCGCTGGTCCTGGTCTATACCTGGGCGACCGTCTCCTTCGGTCTGCGGTTCTCCAACCTTACCAATCGCGGCATCATCACCAACGGACCGTACCGCTGGGTCAAGCATCCCGCCTATCTCTGTAAGAACATCAGCTGGTGGATGATCTCGATGCCGTTCCTCAGCACCCAGGGCTGGACCGTAGCCGTGCAGTCGTGCCTGCTGCTTGCCAGCGTAAACGCCCTCTACTGGCTACGCGCCGTCACGGAAGGGCGGCATCTAGCGGCCGACCCAGCTTATCGAGAATACCAGGATTTCATCACCCGCCGCGGTCTGTGGGCAAGGATTCGGCGAGGCTTGCCCTGGGTTGAAAGGGTAGCCTGACCCGAAGCGTGGCATAATTGGCACGCGGCACCGGTTCCGCCTGGGGAAAACCTGCTTCATGCTTGGCTTGTGCTCGCCTGCCATCTTAGAAGGCGCCCGCCCTGTATCGTCCGTGCAACCGCGATGAACCTTCTGTGTGATCCAAGCGACACACCGGCGATACAGAATCTGCCTAGAAGCGCGAAATCGTCGAAACATTGAGACGCATTTTATCGTTTCAACGCATTGGTAACCGCCTCGTGCACAGATGCAGAAAGCTCAACCAGAGATGACGTCCGTGAAAGCAGCGCTTTTGTCCTTTGTCATGCTGTCTGCCATCGTGCTCTGCGGCCTCGGCATTTATGCCGCCGATGCAGCGACAAACCACCGGGCCGTCGACGGCTACGGCGTCACCGCCTCGCTCAACTAGACCTGACCTCTCGGTTGAGGGGTGGATCTCCGCGTCGGGATCTGGCTTTGAGCAATTCCAGGAAAGTGTGAAACGGTTCCGTCCTGAATTGCGTCAAGACAAAGCGCGGTTCTGCGTTCGTGAAACGATGAACCGGTGCAGGCCGCTCACTGGACCAGCGGCCGCATCGTTTTCAGCATGGCGACGAGTTGGCTCTGCCGATGAGTGCCGGTTTTCTGGAAGACACGCTCGAGATAGGTGCGGGCCGATTTGACGGTGACGCCGTTGCGGCTTGCCGATTGCGCCAGCGTGAGGCCGGCGGCGAGATCGATGGCGAGCCGCGCCTCCGCCGGGGTCAGATCGAACAAGGCGTTGAGCAGGCTCGCCGACGGCACGAGCGCGCTTGGCTTGACCGGTGTCGCGACCACGAGGATGTCGGCATTGCCGAAGATGTCGTGCGCGGCGCGCCGCAGCGGCAAAAGATGTACGACGAACGGCGCCTGGCCACTGATCCCCGGCACGGGGATGGATCCGATCGCACTGCCGCGCCGGCTCATGTCGGCCACGGCCTCCTGAAACAGCCGATTGGCATCGCGGTCGGCGATCGCCAGTCCGCCATGGGCCACCGGCAGGAACGCCGCGTCCAGCCGATCGAGATGCAGGTTCGTTGCCATCACCCGTCCATTTGACGAAAGCACGGCGGCCGGCAAGCCAAGCAGATTGAGCGCTGAAGCGGTCGCTTCGGCGCGCTCGACTCTCAACCGCCCGGCGACCAAGCTGGCTCGGGCAAGATGAGGTCGCAGCCCGTCGAGCCTGTCGACCTCGCCATGCTTATAGCCGCCGTCCTTGGTCCATTTCTGGAACACGAATGTCGCGAGCTCGCCGGTCGGCATGGGGATAGCCGCGCACAGATGAGCGCCGATGCCGAATTGCCTCAGCATGATGCGGGCCGGATCGCGCTCGATCTCCTCGGCGCTCATGAAGTCGTCGACGCGCACGAAGCTTGCCGGCTGCAAGCTGCACATCTTCTGGACGCTGTCGCAGAACTTCCAGAAATCACCCTTGACGAATTCGTCGAACAGCGGCCGCAGATTGTCGAGCGTCGTTCCGCGCGGCGGGCTGTCGTCGCTGAAGAAGAAGACCTGCGCGCTGGCCGAATTCGACTGCTCGCTCGCCTGCTGGAGCACCTGGTTCCACCGCTCCGGAACGAAGGCAGCCTCGTAGATGAGTTCAATCAGGTCGATCATGACTGCCGTGCAAAATCAATGCGAGCGTGACGGCTCAGGAAACGCGGAAAGAGCGGCTCAGTATCCGCCGCTGGTGTCTTGATCTCAAGCCGGCGCGTCCAATCTGTACGGGCGAGACCGATCTCGGCAATATGAAATTCATTGCCCGTATGGGCCAGTGGCGGCTTTCATTTGCCTGGCAATCCGTCGCAGCGCCTACAACGCTTTCCCCTGCATGGCGAGAATGCGTTTGTCGCCGCCATTGACGGCCAGCGCGCTTAGCGTTCCGGATTTCCAGGCGAGCGTGTCGACATTGACGCGGTTGGCCTTCACCTCGGCTTCCAGGACGGGCGTGTGCCCGTGCACGATCACCTTGGAAAAAAGCCCTGGATGGTCATGGAAGGCGTCACGGATCCAGATCAGGTCCTGCTGGTTCTGACGGTCGAGCGGCACACCCGGTCTTATCCCGGCATGGCAGAAGAAGAAGTCGCCGAAGGTCGCCGAAAACGTCAGCGATTGCAGGAAATCGACATGGCTGCGCGGCACCGCTTTCACCAGGGCCATATGTCCCCGGGCGATCGCTTGTCCCTTGCCGTACCAGTGGCCGTCGCGAAGAAGATCGACGCCATAGGACTGCGCCGTCTGCACGCCGCCGTAATTCATGAACAGGCCGTCCGGCTCTGCCTCGGCTAGGAATTCGAGCATGCCGATGTCGTGGTTGCCGGCGAGCATGATGTTGCGCGGATCGCGCTTGCGCGTCTCGATCAGTAAATCGATGACGCTTCTGGAATCCGGTCCGCGGTCGACATAGTCGCCGAGGTGGATGATGCGCCAGTCCGACCCGGGCGCATATTCCAGTTCGCTCTCGATGCGGCGATGCATGGCGGCGAGCAGGTCGTGGCGTCCGTGCACGTCGCCGATCGCATAGAGCCGCATGCCGTCCGGCCCGCGCGCGTCGAGATAATGGATGCCGGTCTCAGTCAAGGCGTACGTCTTTCCCGTGAGGTTCACCACGGGAAACTAGGGCGGATCGGTGAATAAGGCCTAGCGCCGCAACTGGTCCTTGCCCATGTCGGTTACCAAACGCTTACCGCACAGCGCCAGCGTGATGTCCATTTCCTTGCGGATGATTTCGAGCGCCTTGGTGACGCCGTCCTTGCCCATCGCACCGAGGCCGTAGAGGAAGGGTCGGCCGATATAGGTGCCCTTGGCGCCGAGGCAGAGCGCCTTGAGCACGTCCTGGCCGGAGCGGATGCCGCCATCCATATGGACTTCGATCCTGTCGCCGACCGCATCGGCGATTTCTTCCAGCACCGAGATCGAGGACGGCGCGCCGTCGAGCTGCCGCCCGCCGTGATTGGAGACCACGATCGCATCGGCGCCGGTCTCAGCCGCCATCAGCGCGTCCTCCTTGTCGAGGATGCCTTTCAGGATGAGCTTGCCGCCCCAACGCTCTTTGATCCAGGCGACATCCTTCCACGACAGATGCGGATCGAACTGCTCGTTCGTCCAGGACGACAGCGAAGAGACGTCGCCGACGCCCTTGGCGTGGCCGACGATGTTGCGGAAGGTGCGGCGCTTGGTGCGGGCGATCCCCAGGCACCAGCGCGGCTTCAGCGCGAGGTCGATGATGTTGGCGAGCGTCATCTTGGGTGGCGCCGAGAGACCGTTGCGCACATCCTTGTGGCGCTGTCCCAGGACCTGCAGATCGAGCGTCAGCACCAGCGCCGAGCATTTCGCCGCCTTGGCCCTGTCGATCAGATTGAGCACGAAGTCCTTGTCGCGCAGCACATAGAGCTGGAACCAGAACGGCTTTTTGGTCACCGAGGCGACGTCTTCGATCGAGCAGATGCTCATGGTGGACAGCGTGAACGGCACCCCGAACGCTTCCGCCGCCTGCGCCGCCAGCATCTCGCCGTCGGCATGCTGCATGCCGGTCAGCCCGGTCGGCGCGAGCGCCACCGGCATCGCCACCTTTTCACCGACCATGGTCGATTCCAGCGAACGGTTGCTCATGTCGACCAGCACGCGCTGGCGGAACTTTATCTTGCCGAAATCCTCTTCGTTGGCCCGGTAGGTGCTTTCCGTCCAGGCGCCGGAATCGGCATAGTCGAAGAACATCCTCGGCACTTTGCGGCGTGCCAGGTCCTTGAGGTCGGCGATGGTGAGGATTTCGCTCATGGTTGTCTCCGCTGCTTAGGAGCGTTTTCGTGTGGGTTCGATGTCGCCGGCGTCCGAGCGCTGTCTGAGGCGCAGCCTGGATACGCGCTGCCAGTCGCCACTGCGCTCGGCTTCAGCCATCGAGCGCTCGACATAGGTGATGTGGTCCATCGCCGCCTTGCGCGCCGCGATTGGGTCTGCCGCCTTGATCGCGGCGTGGATCGCCCTGTGCTGCTCGAGCAGCGCCTCGCGCACGCCGGGCACGCCGAACACCAGGAGCCTGTTCTGGAACACGCCTTCCGACAGCAGCCGGTAGCAGGAACGCAGCGTGTGCAAAAGGATGATGTTGTGCGCGCATTCGCACACCGCATGATGGAACTCGACGTCGATTTCCGCCTCGTCGTCGAAATCGCCGGTCCGGTGCGCCTCGTCCATGCGCGCCATGATGCGGTCGAGCAGGGCGAGATCCTCCGGCGTGGCGCGCCGCGCCGCGTATTCGGCCGCGACAGCCTCGATCTCGCGCCGGTATTCCAGATAATCGGTCACCGCCTTGCGGTGCGTGGAGATGAGATCGGTCACCGGCTTGGTGAAAAGCTGGCCGATGACGTCGGCGACATGCGTGCCGCCGCCGGCCTTGGTCGTCAGCAGCCCGCGGCCTTCCAGCGCCTTCAGCGCGTCGCGCAGGATCGGCCGCGACACGTCGAACTGGCGCGCCAGCTCGCGCTCGCCGGGCAACCGGTCGCCGGTGCGCAGCACGCCTTCGAGGATCAGGCTCTCGATCTGCTGCACTACCTCGTCGGCGGTGCGCGAATGCTCGATCCTGGAGAAGATGTCGCTCAACGGAAGGGTGCCTGGGAAACGGGACGGATGCGGCGCAGATTAAAGCCTCTGTCGCCAACTGGTCAAATTATTTATCCAATTCGTCCAGCCCGTCGCATAGCCGGCCGCGTGCCAACCGGCCTGGATGCAGATATTTGCTGTTTACGCGTCCCGCCGATTGCCGCAAGACGGCAGGGTTCGCACGAAGGTCGAAACCAGGGGGACCAACCGTGTCCGACGAGATGTCCAGTCTCGAATTCCAGCCGCGCGCCCAAGGCAGCGTGATGGGCTTTCCGGCGCATGAAGGACGGCCCGGCGCGCTGGGCGAGGTCCATGCCCGCCCGCATCCGCTGATCGAGAAACCGCGCGTGCTGGTCCAGCTCTCCTTCATGACCGAGGGCGGCACCGCGGTCGATCATGCCGTGCTCTCGGAACTGTCGCGGCGGCTGGGCATCGCCGCGCCCGAGCGCAATGCCCGCCACCATGCGATGAAATGGGGCAAGGGCACGCTGCGCTGGGAGCGCCATACGGAATTCTCGACCTATCTCTGGGAAGGGCCGCTGGCCGAGAACGGCCGGGGGCAGGAGGATTCGCCCTTCGGCAATGGCTTCTCGCCGCCCGGCACCGTGATTTCCGGCATCCGCCTGGAAATCCGCAAATGGACGCAGGCGAGCGAAAAGCTGATCGCCGGCTTCGACCCGACCAGCCTGTGCTATTCGCTGGTCGAGCGGGGCGCTGCCGCCATCATCACCGATTTCCGCCAGGACGGCGACGGCCTGACCCGCATGCTGGTGCTCGATCGCGGCCTGACGCCGGCCAGCACCGGCGCCCTGTCGCAGCGGCTGATCGACATCGAGACCTATCGGACGTTGGCCATGCTCGGCCTGCCTATGGCATTGACGCTGTCAGGCCGCGCCCGTCGCATCGAGGACCGCCTGG
This sequence comes from Mesorhizobium sp. B2-7-2, assembly GCF_006440775.1. Lineage (GTDB taxonomy): Bacteria > Pseudomonadota > Alphaproteobacteria > Rhizobiales > Rhizobiaceae > Mesorhizobium. The sequence goes on from NZ_VFTZ01000003.1 coordinate 41,910, forward strand.
CGCAGACCACGCTGGAGATGAAGGCGGTCGAGACCCGCGACAGCCAGACCTTGCTCGCCGACCTCACCGAACTCGCCGCCGAGCTCGAGGCCGACGCCGCGTCCAGCCTCTATCGTTTCGGCGCCAGCCGCGCCTATGACGGCATCGTCACCGCGAGGCTGGAAGCGCTGGATGAGGAGCCGGTGCAGGGCTACGACACCTGGGCGGGCTTCCTCTTGCGGCGCATGGCGCCTGCCATGCGCACCTGCCGCTCGGTCGAGGAGCGCCAGGCCAACCTGTCGCGAAAACTCACCCGTGCCACCACGCTGCTGCGCACCTGGGTCGATGTCGATGTGGAGAAGCAGAACCGCGACCTGCTGGCCTCGATGAACAACCGCGCCCGGCTGCAACTGCGCCTGCAGCAGACCGTCGAAGGCCTGTCGGTCGCCGCCGTGTCCTATTATGTCGTCGGCCTCATCGGCTATCTCGCCAAGGGCGCCTCGGTCTTCGGTCACGCTTTCGCGCCCGAAGTGGTCACCGCGGCCTCCGTGCCGGTCGCCATCCTGCTCGTCTGGTGGGGCGTGCGCCGGGTGCGGAAGATGCATTCCGAGCCGGCGAAGCATCCGGGCGAGTAGCGGACAACCATCTTCATGCGCGGGTCTGTCCGCAGCGGCAGATTGCCGCTGCGGAAGCTTGGCGTTACGCTTGCAGCCGCGTGTGACCAAAGCAGCATTTGCAACAAAAACGTCGGGCTGGTAAAAGATTTTGACCAGTCAAAAGCGGATGAGGCTGCCCGATGTCCGGCCTAGCCATGCCCAAGCCAGATGCCGAAACGATGCGCCGGCGCGCCGAGATCGTCGCCGACATGCGCATCATCGTGCCGGGCGAGGGCGTCGTCGACGCGGCCAATGAAATGCGCGCCTTCGAGAGCGACGGCCTGACCGCCTACCGGCAGCTGCCGCTGGTCGTGGTGCTGCCGCAAACGGTCGCCCAGGTCTCGCGCGTGCTGAAATACTGCAACGAACGCAACATCCGCGTCGTGCCGCGCGGCTCCGGCACCTCGCTGTCGGGCGGCGCGCTGCCGCTCGAGGATGCGGTGCTGCTGGTGATGAGCCGCTTCAACCGCATTCTTCAAATCGACTATCCCAATCGCGTAGTCGTCGCCCAACCGGGCGTCACCAATCTCGGCATCACCACCGCCGTCGAGCAGGAGGGCTTCTATTACGCCCCCGATCCATCCTCCCAGATCGCTTGCTCGATCGGCGGCAATGTCGCCGAGAATTCCGGCGGCGTGCACTGCCTGAAATACGGGCTCACCGCCAACAATGTGCTGGGCATCGAGATGGTGCTGATGAACGGCGAGGTGGTGCGGCTCGGCGGCAGCCATCTCGACCAGGAAGGCTACGATCTGCTCGGCGTGATGACCGGCTCGGAAGGGTTGCTCGGCGTCGTCACCGAGGTCACCGTGCGCATATTGAAGAAGCCGGAGACGGCGCGCGCTCTCTTGATCGGCTTTCCGACCAGCGAACAGGGCGGTCAATGCGTCGCAGACATCATCGGCGCCGGCATCATTCCGGGCGGCATGGAGATGATGGACCGCCCGGCGATCCACGCGGCCGAGGATTTCGTCCATGCCGGCTATCCGCTCGACGTCGAGGCGCTGCTCATCGTCGAGCTCGACGGGCCGAGTGTCGAGGTCGACCACCTGATCGGCCTCGTCGAGGCGATCGCCTACAGGAACGGCTCGACCACCTGCCGCATCTCGCAATCGGAGCAGGAGCGGCTGAGCTTCTGGGCCGGCCGCAAGGCGGCCTTCCCGGCGGTCGGCCGCATTTCGCCCGACTACTACTGTATGGACGGCACCATCCCGCGCAAGGAACTGCCGAGGGTGCTTGCCGGCATGCGCGACCTTTCGCAGAAATACGGGTTGGGTGTCGCCAATGTTTTCCACGCCGGCGACGGCAACCTGCACCCGTTGATCCTCTACGACGCCAACGTGCCGGGCGAGCTGGACAAGGCCGAGAGCTTCGGCGCCGACATTTTGCGCCTTTGCGTCCAGGTCGGCGGCGTGTTGACCGGCGAGCATGGCGTCGGCGTCGAGAAGCGCGACCTGATGCCGGAAATGTTCAACCAGATCGACCTCGACCAGCAGATGCTGGTGAAATGCGCCTTCGACCCCAACCACCTGCTCAACCCCGGCAAGGTGTTTCCGCAGCTGCGCCGCTGCGCGGAGCTGGGAAGAATGCATGTGCATCGCGGGCAGGTGGCGTTTCCGGACATTCCGAGGTTTTGATGGGGACTAAGTTCGCATGACGGCGTTCCTTCGCCCCCCTCTCTGTCCTGCCGGACATCTCCCCCTCAAGGGGGGAGATCAGCTGTCATCGCGGCCTTCGCCAGCCTTCGACGTCGCAAGTGAGGCGCGGCCGCAGAAGCTGCCAATCTCCCCCCTAGAGGGGGAGATGTCCGGCAGGACAGAGGGGGGCGCGAAGGAACTCGGCTTGTCTCGGGCTGCGCCCAAGCCACCTCTCCCCCGCTTTGCGGGGGCGAGGAAAGGCGCCCGCTCATGACCACCTTCACCCCATCTTCTTCCGCCGAAACCCTCTCCACCGTCCAGTGGGCAGCCGCCGAGGAAACGCCGCTCGAAATCCTCGGCCATGGCTCGAAGCGCGGCATCGGCCGCCCATTGCAGACCGAACACACGCTCGACTTGTCGCACCTCACCGGCGTAACTCTCTACGAACCGGCCGAACTGGTGCTCTCGGCCCGCGCCGGCACATCGCTCGCCGAGATCGAAAAATTGCTTGCCGAGAACGGCCAGCAATTCGCGTTTGAGCCGATGGACTACGGCCCGTTGCTCGGCGGCGAGCCGGGCCAAGGGGGCAAGAACGGCACGATCGGCGGCGTGCTGGCTTCGAACTTGTCCGGCCCACGCCGCCTCAAGGCAGGTGCAGCGCGCGACCATATTCTTGGCGTCGCCGCGGTCTCAGGCCGCGGCGAAGCCTTCAAGTCCGGCGGCCGCGTGGTCAAGAACGTCACCGGCTACGACCTCTCCAAGCTGATGGCCAGCAGCTGGGGCACGCTCGCCGTGTTGACCGACGTCACCTTCAAGGTCCTGCCGGCCGCGGAAACGGAAGTCACCTTGGCCATACGCGGCCTGCTCGACGACGCGGCCGTCGCCGCCATGGCGCTGGCGCTCGGCTCCAGCGCCGAGGTTTCGAGCGCGGCGCATCTGCCGGAGCGGATCGCCGCGAAGGTTGCCGGCGGCAAGCATGGCAGCGACGCCGCCACGCTGTTGCGGGTCGAGGGATTTGGCCCGTCGGTCGTCTATCGCATCGAGGCGCTGAAGCAGCTGCTCGGCAAGGCCGGTCCGCTCGAAGAGATCGCCGGCGAGGCCTCGAAGGCGATCTGGCGCGACATTCGCGATTGCCGGCCCTTCGCCGATGGCGGCGCGCGGCCGGTTTGGCGCGTCTCGATGGCGCCGTCTCAGGCGCATCACATGGTGATGGCGCTGCGCATGCAGGCGGCGGTCGATGCCTTCTATGACTGGCAGGGCGGCCTGGTGTGGCTGTCGATGCGCGAGGAAGACCCGGAAGCCGATCTATTGCGCGGACTGATCCGCAAATATGGCGGCGGCCATGCGACGCTGGTGCGCGCATCCGCACCGCATCGCGCGGCGCTGCCGGTGTTCGAGCCGCAGCCGCCGCATCTGGCCGCGCTTTCGGCGCGGCTCAAGGCCGAGTTCGACCCGAAGCAGATTCTCAACCCCGGCCGCATGGCCTAAAGCAATTCCAGGAAAAGTGTGAAACGGTTTTCCGTCCGGAATTGCGTCTAACAGAGACGGCGATATGCAGACCAATTTCTCCGCCGCGCAGCTTGCCGACCCGCATGTCGCGGAATCGGAAAAGATCCTGCGCAAATGCGTGCATTGCGGTTTCTGCACCGCCACCTGTCCGACCTACGTGACGCTGGGCAACGAGCTCGATTCGCCGCGCGGCCGCATCTATCTCATCAAGGACATGCTGGAGAACGGCCGGCCGGCCGACAAGGAGATCGTCACCCATATCGACCGCTGCCTGTCCTGCCTTGCCTGCATGACGACCTGCCCCTCGGGCGTGAACTACATGCATCTAGTCGATCATGCCCGCGCCCATATCCAGCAGACCTACAAGCGTCCGCTGCTTGACCGGATGACGCGCGCCATGCTGGCCTTCGTGCTGCCTTACCCGAACCGCTTCCGCGCCGCGCTGAAGCTCGCCGGGCTTGGCCGGCCGTTCCTCGGCCTGTTCGAGAAATTGCCGGCGCTGAGACCGGTGGCGGCCATGCTGAAGCTCGCGCCCGCGTCGATCCCCCCGGCATCGCCGCTGGCTTCGCCCGGCACGCATGCCGGGAAAGGCGAGAGGCGTGGCCGCGTCGCCATCCTCACCGGCTGCGCGCAGTCAGTGCTCGATCCGGCGATCAACGAGACGACCATCTCGCTTCTGACGAAATTGGGCGTCGAGGTCGTGGTGCCGGAAGGCGAGGGCTGCTGCGGGGCGCTCGTCCATCATATGGGCCGCGAGGGTCAGGCCCTTGCCTCGGCCAGGCAGAATGTCGACGCCTGGACGCGCGCCATCGAGCAGGGCGGGCTCGATGCCATCATCATCACCGCCTCGGGCTGCGGCACCACGATCAAAGACTATGGTTTCATGCTGCGCCTCGATCCCGCCTATGCCGAAAAGGCGGCGCGCGTCTCGGCTCTGGCCAAGGACGTCACGGAATACCTCGCCGCTCTCGATTTGCCCGAGCCGGTGCGCAAGCCAGGCACGGTCGTCGCCTATCATTCCGCCTGTTCCATGCAACATGGACAGAAGATCACGCGCCAGCCGAAGGAGCTTCTGGCCAAGGCCGGCTTCGTTGTCCGCGAGCCGCACGAGGGGCATCTGTGCTGCGGCTCGGCCGGCACGTACAATATCCTGCAGCCCGAGATTTCGGCTAAATTGCGCGACCGCAAGGTCAAAAACATCGAAGCGACCGGCGCTTCAGTCGTCGCCACCGGCAACATCGGCTGCATCACGCAGATCGCATCCGCCGCGAAGTTGCCGGTGGTGCATACGATCAAGTTGCTCGACTGGGCCTATGGCGGCCCGAAGCCCGAGGGTGTTTCTGAGCGAGTGCTTGCGGCCGCAGAGTGATCCTCGTCGCCGGCGCCCCCTCATCCGGCCGCTTCGCGGCCACCTTCTCCCCGGCGGGGAGAAGAAGTTGGAGCCGCCGCCGACAGTCTCCTCTCCCCTTGGGGAGAGGTCGGCCGAGCGAAGCGGAGGCCGAGTGAGGGGGCGTGTCGGCCTACTCCGCCGCGAGCTGGTCCGGCACGCCGTAGGTCGCGCGGTAGAGCGCGCGCTGGCGGTTCAGCGCCACCATGGTGTTGCGCAACAGGATCGCGACCGTGAGCGGGCCGACGCCGCCCGGCACCGGCGTGATCCAGGACGCCACGTCCTTGACGCTGTCGGTGTCGACGTCGCCGACGATGCGGGTTTCGCCGTCAGGCCCGACCTCGGAATTGATGCCGATGTCGATGACGGCGGCTCCCGGCTTCACCATGTCGGCTTTGATCAGCCGCGGCTTGCCGACCGCGACGAACAGCGCATCGGCGCGCCGCGCATGCGCCGCCAGCGATCGCGTCATGTGATGGCACACCGTCACCGTCGCGCCCTCGCTCATCAACAGGAAGGCGATCGGCTTGCCGACGATCTCCGAATGGCCGACGACGACCACTTCCAGCCCCTTGAGCTCGAGGCCGGTCTCCTTCAGCAGTTCGACCGAGGCCGCCGCCGTGCAGGGGGCCAGGTCGAGCTGGTTGTAGACGATGTTGCCGATCGAGGCCGGGTGCATGCCCTCGACGTCCTTCAGCGGATGCACCGCCGCCTGCAGCGTCTTGATCGGGATATGCGCAGGCACCGGCCGCTGGATGATGATGCCGGTGACGCGCGGATCAGCGTTGAGGCCGTGGATCGCCGCTTCCAGCTCGCCTGCGGTGATGTCGGCGGCAAAGCGCCGCTCCTCGAAGGAGATGCCGGCAAGGGCGGCCTTGGCGCGCTGGTTGCGCACATAGACGTCGACCGCTGCGGTATCGCCCACGGTGATCGAGACAAGCTTCGGCGGAAAACCTTCGGCCGTGGCGATCGCTGCGTCCTCGCGCACTGAAGCGATGATGCGCTGGGCGACCGGGCCGCCTTTCAGGTAGCGGCTGTCGTCGGTCCGGGTCATGGCTGGCACCTCTGCCTTCTGGAGCAATTCAAGGAAAGGCGCACTACCGCCCGAAATTGCGTGACTATCAGGATTTGTGCACTGCAATAGCAGAGGAGCGCCGGGAAATCAGCCCCGGAAACGAAATGCCCTGCTTTCGGGGCGACTTGCCGCCTCATGCATCAAAAGAAAGGCTCAAAAACGAAAAGGCAGCGCGGTTTCCCTGCGCTGCCTTTTCGCGACTGGCCGTATCCCCACACAGCCCGTCCCCCGTAAACCTTTCACCGGTTAAAGCACATCCCGCGGGATAGCACTATGACTTGGCTGCAACAGCATCAGACAAAAAGTGCTGCGCCGTCTAACCGGCTGATTCGCTGTGACTATATCACCTCGACCGTGGTTCCGACATTCACGCGCTCGTAGAGGTCGACGACATCCTCGTTGCGCATGCGGATGCAGCCGGAAGATACCGCGCCGCCGATCGTCCAGGGCTGGTTGGTGCCGTGGATGCGGTATTCGGTGGTGCCGAGATAGAGCGCGCGCGCGCCGAGCGGGTTCTCGATGCCGCCGGCGAGATAGGTCGGCAGGTAACGGCCCTTGGCCGCCTCGCGCTTGATCATCTCCGCCGGCGGGCGCCATTCCGGCCAGACCTTCTTGTCGGTGATCTTGTGGGTGCCCGACCATTCGAAGCCGGGCTTGCCGGTGCCGACGCCGTAGCGCCGCGCCTTGCCGTTCTTCTCGACCAGGAAAAGGAAGTTCTGGTGCGTGTCGATGACGATGGTGCCCGGCTTCGCCGGCCCGTCATAGGCGACTTCCTGCGGCAGGTAGACCGGATTGATCTGCGGCCGCATCACCATGCGCTTGGCCGGCTGCTGCACGGCCGCCGTGCGCTGCTGGTCGGGCTGCGCCTGGAAGATGCGTCGCAGCGGCGGCTGCGCTGCCTGCCGCGCCGGGCGCACGATTCCCGGTGCCTGGCCGAGCTGCAGCACCCAGGGCGCCGAAAGGTCGGGGCTCACCATCACCGGCGGCCGGTCGGCATAACGGTCATTGGCAAGGGAGGTCGTGGCGCCGGCGGCAAGAATGGCCACCGCGCCGAGCAGGGAACGAAACGCTGCCTTCATGGGAACGCACCTTGATCGAACATCCGGGGCGGCGAGCGCGCCCTCGGTTTCGCGATCCTTGGCGTGGAGCGGCAAGCAAAACGTGAATCGGAATGCGTAAAATGCCGCTTTGTCAGTAAACCTTTTGGTGTGGTTACCGGCCGGTTCAGGAATCTGGTAAAGCCACGGTAAAAGCAGCGCTGAAGCGCATTAACAAATGGATCTGCTGACGATGGCGACTGGAAATGCCGGCATTCTCGATGGCCCCGACGGCAGGGCGCGCTGCTTCTGGCACGGCAATTTGCCGGACTATCTCCACTACCACGATCACGAATGGGGCAGGCCGGTAACGGACGATCGCCGGCTGTTCGAGAAGATCTGCCTCGAAGGCTTCCAATCGGGCTTGTCGTGGCTGACCATCCTGCGCAAGCGTGAGAATTTCCGCGAGGCCTTCGCCGGTTTCGACTTCGACAAGGTGGCGACGTTCACAGACGCTGATGTCGAGCGCCTGCTCGGCAATGCCGGCATCATCCGCCACCGCGGCAAGATCGTTTCGACCATCAACAACGCCAAACGCGCCCGCGAGATGGTCAACGAGTTCGGCTCGCTTGCCGCCTGGTTCTGGAAGTTCGAGCCGGGTCCGGGCGAGCGGCCCGAAATCGTCGACCTGGCGCATCTGCGCGCCAATCCGACGACGGCGGTGTCGGTCAGGATATCCAAGGAATTGAAGAAGCGCGGCTGGAGCTTTGTCGGCCCGACCACGGTCTATGCCTTCATGCAGGCGATGGGCCTGGTCAACGATCATCTCGAAGGCTGCTACTGCCGGGCAGAGGTGGAGAAAGAGCGCAAGACGCTCAAGCGGCCGAAGTAGGGGCGCCTTCTTCCTTCTCCCCTTGTGGGAGAAGGTGGCCGCGAAGCGGCCGGATGAGGGGTGTTCCAGGGAAAGCCAGCATCTCACATCGCCGGAGGAGACGGCAAGTTTGCCAGCGTCTCACTTCGCTGGAGCACCCCTCATCCGTCTCGGCGCTACGCGCCGATCCACCTTCTCCCCCAGGGGGGAGAAGGAGAAGAGGCTACTTCTCGAACCTGCCCTTATGGCCGCTGCCGTTGATGTCCCAGACCAGGCTGGAGCCGGACACCGTCAGCACCAGTCCGCTGAAGCCGCTGTCGTCGGGCGTATGATGCGTGGAGGCGGAGCTGTGGCCTGCCGGGATGACCTCGACAGTCGAGCCCTTCCTCACCCAGCAGCCCTTGCCGTACTGGTCGTTCGCGCCATAGGCGAGTGCGAATTCGAAGCTTCCGTCGTTCTTCAGCAGCAGTTCTGAACCGACCTCCATGACGCCGTTCAGGTAATAATGGCCGGCAAGACGGGCATCGCCCGGCTGGCGGGCGTTGGCCGCGACGGGCATGCAAAGGACAAGCGCGCCGGCAAGCGCGCACGCAAATCGCAAGTACATGATGATCCCCCGATCGTTGAGTGAAAAGTCAGACGCTGCCGGCGCCGGCCAGGAACAGCCCGGCAATGATTGCCGCCACCGCTGCGAAGGCCGGGTAGATCACCAGCAGAACGGTCACCAGCGCGTCGCCTAGCGTAGGCTTATGTGTCTGCGTCGGAATTTCGAATGGCCCGGCCGGCTGCTGGGCCGGCCTGAGCATAAAGCCGCCGGCAGGCCGCAGCCTGGCCGATGTGCCGCTCTCGATAATCTCGTTAGCCGTCGTCATGCCCCCGAACCCCTTGTTTCGACGCGCTTTATGGTTGCGGATTGTGTCGGCAGCATGCCGCGCCGATGGCAGAATTGTTTCATTTTGGCGCGGTTTTATTTCAGTTTTTCTTTCTCCCCTTGTGGGAGAAGGTGGCCGCGAAGCGGCCGGATGATAGGTGTTCCAGGGAAAGCCAGCGCCTCACTCCGCTGGAACACCCCATCCGTCTCGGCGCTGCGCGCCGATCCACCTTCTCCCGCAAGGGGAAGGAGAGGCGCTAACCCTTGCCGCTCCAAGCGGCATCGTTTAGGAAACGCGCGCCCATTGACCAGAAAGACCGATCCCATGGCCGACAAATCGGAAAAGACGAAAGCGCGGCTGCCGCGCGGGTTTGCCGACCGCAGCGCCGAGGATATTCGCGCCGTCGAAAAGATGATGGCGACCATCCGCTCGGTCTATGAGCTCTATGGTTTCGAGCCGGCCGACCAGCCGATGATCGAATATACCGATGCTTTGGGAAAATTCCTGCCCGATCAGGACCGGCCGAACGAAGGCGTGTTCTCCTTCCAGGATGATGACGACCAGTGGCTGTCGCTGCGCTACGACCTGACCGCGCCGACGGCCCGCTTCGTCGCCGAAAATTTTGACAAGCTGCCAAAACCCTATCGCAGCTACCGCTCCGGCTGGGTGTTCCGCAACGAGAAGCCCGGCCCCGGCCGCTTCCGCCAGTTCATGCAGTTCGACGCCGACACGATCGGCACGCCGGGCGTCGCAGCCGACGCCGAGATGGCGATGATGATGGCCGACGTCATGGAAGCGCTCGGGATTCCTCGCGGGCAGTATGTTGTTCGCGTCAATAATCGCAAAGTGCTGGACGGCGTGCTCGAGGCTATTGACCTTGGTGGCGACCAGAATGCTGGCCGCCGGCTGACGGTGCTGCGGGCCATCGACAAGCTGGACAAGCTTGGGCCGGAAGGCGTGAGGCTCCTGCTTGGCCCGGGACGATGGGACGGCGGTAAGGAAGGTGAAGGGGATTTCACAAAGGGCGCTGGCCTTGACGAGATTCAGGCCGAATTCGTTGTCGCCGTCATTCTTCACAATCAATATCTTGAGGCAGGGCAGAAGAATGATGTGGCGTCATGGAACGCCGCACTTGAGGCCAACGCCACCGCTAACGCTGGGTTTGCTGAACTTAAGGAGATTGAGGCTCTGATCCGGGCTGCCGGCTACAGCGCTGAGCGCATACGCATCGATCCCTCCGTCGTGCGCGGGCTCGAATACTACACCGGCCCCGTCTTCGAGGCCGAGCTTCTGGCTGAGATCCCCAATGACGAAGGCCAGATCGTGCGCTTCGGCTCGGTCGGCGGCGGCGGCCGCTATGACGGGCTGGTTTCGCGCTTCCGCGGCGAGCCGGTGCCGGCGACCGGTTTCTCCATCGGCGTCTCCCGGCTGATGACGGCGCTCAAGAACCTCGGCAAGCTCGACGCCTCCGATGTCATCGCGCCGGTCGTGGTGCTGGTTATGGACAAGGACACCGAAAGCCTCGGCCGCTACCAGAAGATGGTCGCCGACCTGCGCGCCGCCGGCATCCGCTCCGAAATGTATCTCGGCGGCGCCGGCATGAAGGCGCAGCTCAAATATGCCGACCGCCGCGGCAGCCCAGTCGCCATCATCCAGGGCGGCGACGAGCGCGCCAAAGGCGAGGTGCAGATCAAGGACCTGATCGAAGGCGCGCGCCTGTCGGCCGAGATCGCCGACAATGCCGAATGGCGGGCGGCAAGGCCGGCGCAGGTGACAGTGGCGGAGGGCGAGCTGGTTGCCGAGGTGAAGAAGATTCTCGCGGCGCAGGCCGAGGAGCGGGCACGTGGAAGGTAGAGCGCCGACTTCCCCTTCTCCCCTTGTGGGAGAAGGTGGATCGGCGCGAAGCGCCGAGACGGATGAGGGGTGTTCCAGGGAACGCCGACGTCTCATTCCGCTGGAGCACCCCTCATCCGTCGCCTTCGGCGACACCTTCTCCCACAAGGGGAGAAGGGAAGGGCGTGCCGCATGACCTCCCGTCCCGCCATCGCCGCCGACATCGTCGAACTTTTCGCCACCCGCGACACCCATGCCGTGGAAGTCGCCGTGCTGCAGCCGGCCGACCCGTTCCTCGATATGGCGGGCGAAGACCTGCGCCGCCGCATCTTCCTGACTGAAAGCGAGACCGGCAAGACGCTGTGCCTGCGGCCCGAATTCACCATTCCGGTCTGCCTCGACCACATCGCCAGCCAGGCCGGCACGCCGCGCCGCTATTCCTATCTGGGCGAGGTGTTCCGCCAGCGCCGCGACGGCGGCAACGAGTTCTTCCAGGCCGGCATCGAGGATCTCGGCGACCGAAATACGGCCGCCGCCGATGCTCGTTCGCTGGCCGACGCGCATGCGCTGCTGTCGCTGGTGCTGCCCGGCCGGAAGCTCGCCATCACGCTTGGCGACCAGACCCTGTTCGAGGCTGTGCTGGCGGCGCTCGGCCTGCCGCGCGGCTGGCGCATGCGGCTCGCGCGCGCGTTTGGCTCGGCGCCGATGCTGGAGGCAGCCCTTGCCGATCTCGCCAACCCGCCGCGCAACAGCCAGCTCTCCGGTCCGGTCGCCCTGCTGGCGCTCGACGGCGATGCGGAAGGCCTTGCCGCGCATATTGCCGACGGCATGGAGGAAGCCGGGCTTTCGGCATCGTCCGGCCGCGCCCCGGCCGACATTGCGCGCCGACTGATCGAGAAGGCGCAGCTGCGCAGCGTGCGGCTGTCCGACGAGGCGTTTTCGGCGTTGAAGGGTTTTCTCGAGATCGACGTCGCGCTCAGCGACGCGACCGCGGCGCTGGAAAAATTCGCCGCCGATGCCGGCCTGTCGCTGGGACCGGCGCTGGAGAATTTCGCCGCCCGCGCCAAGGCGATCGAGGCGCATGGCCTGTCGGCGGCGCAAATCCGCTATGACGCCGCCTTCGGCCGTCCGCTCGACTACTACACCGGCCTCGTCTTCGAGATTGCCGTGGGCGACGGCGATCGCCCGCTGGCCGGCGGCGGCCGCTACGACCGTCTGCTGACGCTGCTGGGAGCAAAAAAGCCGATTCCCGGCGTCGGTTTCTCGGTCTGGCTCGATCGCATCGAAGCCTTGCGGGAGAACGCCAAATGATCACGCTGGCGATCCCCTCGAAAGGCCGTCTCAAGGAGCAGTCGCTCGAAGTGCTGGCCAAGGCCGGCCTGGCCGTCACTCTGCCTGAGGACGACCGTAAATACCGCGCCCGCATCGACGGCCTCGACAATGTCGAGGTGGCCTTCCTGTCCGCGTCCGAGATCGCCGGCGAGATCGGCCAGGGCGCGGTCGATCTCGGCATCACCGGCGAGGATCTGCTGCGCGAGAACCTCGCCGGCTGGGAAGCGCGCGCCGAGGTCGTCGCGTGCCTTGGCTTCGGCCATGCCGATGTCGTGGTCGCGGTGCCCGACATCTGGCTCGATGTCGACAGCATGGCCGATCTCGACGATGTCGCCGCCGATTTCCGGCAGCGCCATGGCCGGCGCTTGCGCATCGCCACCAAATACTGGCGGCTGACGCAGCAGTTCTTTTCGCTCAAGCACGGCATCCAGGTCTATCGCATCGTCGAAAGCCTCGGCGCCACCGAAGGCGCGCCGGCCGCCGGGCTGGCGGATGTCATCGTCGACATCACCACCACCGGCTCGACGCTGCGCGCCAACCACCTCAAGGTGCTGGGCGACGGTACGATCCTGAAGTCGCAGGCCTGTCTGGTCGCTTCGAAGAAGCAGCGCGATGCGGCCGACGAGGCGGTCTTGCGCGACATCGCCGCGAAGATGTCAGCAATAGCGGGATAGCGTCGGCGCTGCCCCTCATCCGGCCGCTTCGCGGCCACCTTCTCCCCGGTGGGGAGAAGAGATTGGCGCCGACGCCGACAATCTCCTCTCCCCGCCGGGGAGAGGCCAACCGAGCGAAGCGGAAGCTGGGGCAGTACCTTCGGCGGGTTTCCTCTGCCCCGACAGGCTGATAGGCTGGCCTATCCGGGAGGAGACGGCGATGGCGATCAAACTCGACGAGCTCATGAACGCCACCAATCTGCGCAAGACGCGCAACAGCTTCGTTGCTCCGGTTGGCGGCAAGGCGCATGTGTCGGGCGATCGCTCGCTGCCCCTGCTCGACAAGACCATTCCGGAATTGTTTTCCGATACGGTGAGCAGATACGCCACGCTCGACGCCGCCGTCTTCGTCGGCCAGGACAAGCGTTTCACCTGGAGCGAGCTGTCGGACGCGGTCGACGCGTTGGCCGCCGGTTTCCTGGCGCTCGGCCTCGAAAAAGGCGACCGCGTCGGCATCTGGTCGCCGAACCGCTGGGAATGGCTGGTGACGCAGTTTGCCACCGCGCGCATCGGCCTGATCCTGGTTAACATCAACCCGGCCTACCGGCTGACTGAGCTCGAATATGCATTGAACAAAGTCAGCTGCAAGGCATTGGTCACCGCCGCGCAGTTCAAGACCTCCGACTATCTCGGCATGATCGAGACATTGGCGCCGGAGATCGCCAAGGCCGAGCCCGGCAAGCTCAAGGCCAAGAAACTGCCGGCGCTGGAAATAGTCATCCGGATGGGCGATGACAACTCGCCCGGCATGTTCAATTTCGGCGACGTGCTCGCGATGGCCGGTCGCGACGAGCATGACAGCCTCGACCGCATCTCCGAAGGGCTGAAGCCCGGCGAGGCCATCAACATCCAGTTCACCTCAGGCACGACCGGCGCGCCGAAAGGCGCGACGCTGACGCATTCCAACATCGTCAACAACGGCAATTTCGTCACCTCGGCAATAAAACTCACCACCGAAGACCGGCTCTGTATTCCGGTGCCGCTCTATCACTGCTTCGGCATGTCGATGGGCACGATGGGCTGCGTGTCGAAAGGCGCGACCATGGTCTTCCCGGGCGAAGGTTTTGACGCCGGCGCGACGCTGAAGGCGGTGGCGCAGGAGCGCTGCACCGGTCTCTATGGCGTGCCGACCATGTTCGTCGCCATGCTCGACCATGCGGATTTTTCGGGCTTCGATCTCTCTAGCCTGCGCACCGGCATCATGGCCGGCTCGCCATGCCCAATCGAGGTGATGAAGAAGGTGGTGTCGCTGATGCATATGAGCCAGGTGACCATCGCCTATGGCATGACGGAGACCAGTCCCGTCTCCTTCCAGAGCAGCGTCGACGATCCGCTGGAAAAGCGCGTCTCAACCGTCGGCCGCATCCACCCGCATGTCGAGGTCAAGGCGATCGGCGCCGACGGCGGCACCGTCGCGGTCGGCGAGCCGGGCGAGCTCTGCACGCGCGGCTATTCGGTGATGAAGGGCTATTGGGACGACGCCGAAAAGACCCGCGAGGCGATCGACGTCGACGGCTGGATGCACACCGGCGACCTCGCCACGATCGACGCCGAGGGCTACTGCAACATCGTCGGCCGGGTGAAGGACATGGTCATCCGCGGCGGCGAGAACGTCTATCCGCGCGAGGTCGAGGAATTCCTCTATCGCCATCCCAAGATCAAGGAAGTGCAGGTCTTCGGTATCCCGGATGACAAATACGGCGAGGAGCTCTGTGCCTGGATCGTGCTGAAGCCCGATCAGATCGCCACCGCCGAGGAGATCAAGGCCTTCTGCGCCGGCCAGATCGCGCATTACAAGGTGCCGCGCTACATTCGCTTCCGCACGGAGCTGCCGATGACGGTGACCGGCAAGCCGCAGAAGTTCCTGATGCGCGAGGCGATGGTGGAGGAACTCGGGCTGGTGGCGCAGAAGACGGCGTGAAACGGCATTTATGGACAACGAGTTTCCAAACTTCGCGGCGCTGAGAGCCGCCAAAATCGAAAACGTGGATTATCGCATCGTCGTCCGGCGCGGCGCGCGTACCGGAAGTGCCATCGTCATGGCCCCGCATGGCGGCAAGATCGAGCCTCGCACCTCCCTGATCGCTGAGACGATAGCAGGGGCCGATCTCGATATGTATTGCTTTGAAGGGCTCATGCTGGAAAGCAACCGGGAGCTGCACGTAACGTCCAGGAACTTTGATGAGGAGTCCGCGCTCGAACTGTTGCGGACGAAGTCTACGGTCGTCGCTATCCACGGCCGTCAGGATCGCGACGATCCCTCGACAGTCTACCTGGGCGGCAAGGACGCCGCTCTGGTTTCAGAGATAGCCGGGCGTCTGCAGGAGGCCGGCTTCCAGACAAAAAGGGACAACCATCCCTTTCCCGGTATCCAGGATTCGAACATCGTCAACCGCGGACTGACGGGGAAGGGAGCGCAGCTGGAAGTGCCCTTCTCGCTGCGCCGCCGACTGGGAACCGAGCCGGAGCTTCTGGAAAAATTCTGCACGGCGGTTCGCAACGCCATCGAGACATTCGACGCCATAAACGGCGCCCGGTCTCCAATCATGTTTTGAATGCTGCGAGGATGCCCGTGACAGGTGCTCCCCACGCGCTTTTCCGCTAAGTTCGTGTAAACGCCTGGCGTTCGGGGGCTTCGATGACTGGTTACGCGCGATCGGTGACGTCCTACGCGATGCCGTTGGCCGCGCTGGCGATGGCTGTCGCGGTCAGGGCCAGCGGCCTTTCGGTCGACGAAGGGTCGCTGAATACCAGGATCCTCGTCGGAGCGCTGTCGAGCGCCATCATGTTCACCACCATTTTCGTCGTGCTCGACCACGCCGAGGCAGTCGCCTTGCGCGTCGGCGAACCTTACGGAACATTGGTGCTGACTTTCGCGGTGACGGCAATCGAAGTGTCGATCATCGTCTCCATGATGCTGCATGGAGAAAACAATCCGACGCTGGCGCGCGAGTCCGTTTTCTCGACAGTGATGATCACGTCTACCGGCGTCGTCGGCATCTGTCTCACGCTTGGCGGCTGGCGCTACCGCAAGCAGGCGATCCTCCGGCAAGGCACCAACGCATACCTGTCGGTTCTGATCGCGCTGACCGTGATGACGCTTATTCTTCCGACCTACACCCAAACCACGGATCCCGGCACGTTTTCGGCGGCTCAGCTTGGTTTTGTCAGCGTCCTTTCGGTGCTGCTTTATGCGAGCTTCGTGTTCGCCCAGACCGTCCGGCACCGGGAGGACTTCGTCCAGGGACAGGCACACGACGCTCCGACGCGAACTGCCTCCCACGGAAGCATCTCCGTCAGCGCGCTCCTGCTGCTGAGCGGGCTCATCGGAATTGTCCTGCTCGCCGAGCAGGTCGCCGCGAGCGTGGAGGATGCGCTCGCCGCCTATCAGGTGACCCGGGCCGACAGCATCGTAGGGGCAATGATCGCCGCACTGGTTTTGATGCCGGAGGCCATCTCGGCGATCCGCGCCTCCTTCAGAAATGAGCTGCAGCGCAGCCTGAACGTCGCGATGGGCTCGGCCTGCGCCACGATCGGCTTGACGATACCGGCGGTCGCCGCCGCCAGCCTGCTGACGGGCAGGGGACTGACCTTGGGGCTTCCGGCGTCCGACGCCGTGCTTCTGGTGCTGGCGCTTTTCATATGCAGCGTCAGCTTCAGCACCGAACGAACGACGTTCCTGACCGGCATGGTGCACGTCGTGGTGTTTTTCACCTATGTGTTTCTGATCTTCGTGCCGTGAAGTGCCGACCAGCGGGCGCAGGGATGGAGAGCATCGAAGCGCGCTTCACAGCCCCAGCACCGCCCGGTCCAGCCCGCGTATGATCCGCGCCAGCTCCACGCATTCGTCCTGGCGCACCTTGTTCTTCCGCCAGGCCATGCAGATCATGCGCTGCGGCATCGGCTCCTGGAACGGCACGATCTTTAGATCCGGCATGACGCCGGCAGCACTT
Source organism: Mesorhizobium sp. B2-7-2 (assembly GCF_006440775.1). Taxonomy (GTDB): domain Bacteria; phylum Pseudomonadota; class Alphaproteobacteria; order Rhizobiales; family Rhizobiaceae; genus Mesorhizobium. The sequence continues at coordinate 58,764 of NZ_VFTZ01000003.1, forward strand.
GCCGCCATTTCCGGCACCAGCGTGACTCCCAGCCCATGCGCCACCATCTGCAAGAGCGTCGTCAGGCTGGTCGCGCCGTAGCTTGCCATCGCCACCGGTCGCACATTGCCGCAGACGGCCAGCGCCTGCTCGCGCAGGCAGTGGCCTTCCTCCAGAAGCATCAGCCGCTCCAGCGCCGGGCTCTCGGGCGGCACCGGCGGCGAGGCGAAGGCTGGATCGCCGGCGGGCACGGCGAGGAAGAAGCGGTCGGGGAAAAGCCCTTCGGTGACGATCGCCGGCTGATCGAGCGGCAAGGCCGCGATGAAGGCGTCGAGCCGGCCGGTGGCCGCGTCCTCGACCAGCGACGCGGTCACCGCCTCGCGCAGTTCGAGCTGCAGGGAAGGATAGTGCTTTTTCAGCTCCGGCAGCACATGCGGCAGCAGATAGGGCGCGACCGTCGGGATCATGCCCAGCCTGAAGCGTCCTTCCATGGCCGGACGGCCGCGCCGGGCAGTCGTCTCGACGTCACGTATGTCGGCCAGAATGCGCTCGATACGCGGCTGCAGGGCAAGCGCCTCGTCGGTCATGCGCACCGTCTTGCCGCCGCGCTCGAACAACAGGCAGTTCAGTCGCTCTTCCATCTCTGCGATCTGCGCGGAAAGGGCTGGCTGGCTAACGCCGGCGAGTTTCGCGGCGCGGCCGAAATGCAGCGTCTGCGCCAGCGCGTCGAAATAATGCATTTGCCGGACAGTGAGGCCAATCATAAGAAAATCCTATCAAACGAAACAGGAAAGGCAATTTGTCTTTATCGGCAGGCCGGCCTAGTCTGGAATCATTCCAGGTTGGCGCGGCCAGTGGCTGCCCCCGAAAATTTCGGGAAAAATCAACCTCGGCAAAATTCAACCACGGCAAAACCTCGGCAGAATCGGGAGACTAAGATGGACGCGAAAACCGACGACAACAGCGCTGGCAAATGCCCGGTGGCACATGGATCCGCACGGACCAACCGCGACTGGTGGCCGAACCAGCTCGACCTTGCCGTTCTCCACCAGCAGTCGAACCTCTCGGACCCGATGGACGAAGATTTCGACTACGCCAAGGAGTTCGCGAGCCTCGACCTCGATGCGGTGATCGCAGACCTGCACAAGGTCATGACGGATTCGCAGGACTGGTGGCCGGCCGACTTCGGCCATTACGGGCCGCTCTTCATCCGCATGGCCTGGCACAGCGCCGGTACCTATCGCATCGGCGACGGCCGCGGCGGCGCGGGCGCCGGTCAGCAGCGTTTCGCGCCGCTGAACAGCTGGCCGGACAACGCCAATCTCGACAAGGCTCGCCGGCTGCTGTGGCCGGTCAAGCAGAAATACGGCCGCAAGATCTCCTGGGCCGACCTTCTGATCCTCACCGGCAACGTCGCGCTGGAATCGATGGGCTTCAAGACCTTCGGCTTCGCCGGCGGCCGCGCCGATGTGTGGGAGCCGGAGCAGGACGTGGACTGGGGCTCCGAAACCAAGTGGCTTGGCGACGAGCGCTATTCGGGCGACCGTGAGCTTCGCGGCCATCTCGGCGCCGTGCAGATGGGCCTCATCTACGTCAACCCGGAAGGCCCGAACGGCAAGCCGGATCCGGTCGCGGCCGCGCGCGACATCCGCGAGACCTTCGGCCGCATGGCGATGAACGACGAGGAGACGGTGGCGCTGATCGCCGGCGGCCACAGCTTCGGCAAGACGCATGGCGCCGGCGACGCCTCGCTGGTGGGCGCCGAGCCGGAAGGCGCCGGCATCGAGGCGCAGGGCCTCGGCTGGTCGAGCAAATATGCCTCCGGCATTGCCGGCGATGCCATCACCTCGGGCCTCGAGGTCACCTGGACGACAACGCCGACCAAATGGAGCAACAATTTCTTCGACAATCTGTTCAATTACGAATGGGAGTTGACGAAGAGCCCGGCCGGCGCCCATCAGTGGACGCCGAAAGGCGGCGCCGGTGCCGGCACTGTTCCGGACGCGCACAACGCTTCGAAGCGCCACGCGCCGGCCATGCTCACCACCGACCTCGCGCTGCGTTTCGACCCGGCCTATGAGAAGATCTCGCGCCGCTTCCACCAGCATCCGGGCCAGTTTGCCGACGCCTTCGCCCGCGCCTGGTTCAAGCTCACCCACCGCGACATGGGCCCGGTGGTGCGCTATCTCGGCCCGCTCGTGCCCAAGGAAGAGCTGATCTGGCAAGATCCGATCCCGGCCATCGACCACGAGCTGGTGAGCGAGGCCGACATCGCTGCGCTCAAGGCCAAGATCCTGGCGTCCGGCCTGTCGGTGTCCGAGCTGGTCTCGACCGCCTGGGCTTCGGCCTCGACCTTCCGCGGCTCTGACAAGCGCGGTGGCGCCAATGGCGGCCGCATCCGTCTGGCGCCGCAGAAGGACTGGGAGGTCAACCAGCCGGCCCAGCTCGCCAAGGTGCTGGCCAAGTTGGAAGCCATCCAGAAGGAATTCAACGCAGACCAGACCGGCGGCAAGAAGATCTCGCTCGCCGACCTCATCGTGCTAGGCGGCGTCGCCGCGGTCGAGAAGGCGGCGAAGGACGGCGGCACCGAGGTGAAAGTACCCTTCACGCCGGGCCGCATGGACGCTTCGCAGGAGCAGACGGACGTCGCCTCCTTCGCCGCGCTGGAGCCGAGGGTAGACGGCTTCCGCAACTACGCCCGCGGCAGGTTGCCGATGTCGGTCGAAGCGATGCTGGTCGACCGCGCCCAGTTGCTGACGCTGACGGCGCCGGAAATGACGGTGCTGGTCGGCGGCCTGCGCGTGCTCGGCGCCAATGCCGGCGGTTCCAAGCATGGCGTCTTCACCGACAGGCCTGGCCAGCTCACCAACGACTTCTTCGTCAACCTGCTCTCGATGGCGACCGTCTGGGATCCGGCGGCCGGCTCAGAGCCGGGCTCGGACGAGGTCTACGAAGCGCGCGACCGCAAGACCAAGGAGGTCAAGTGGACCGGCACCCGCGCCGACCTGATCTTCGGCTCGCACGCGCAGCTGCGCGCGCTCTCGGAAATCTACGCCTCGGCCGACGCCAGGGCCAAGTTCGTCAAGGATTTCGTCAAGGCATGGACGAAGGTGATGAACGCCGACCGCTTCGACATCGCGAGATAAGGTCATACCTCCCAAGCAAAAAGGCGCGGGTCATGCCCGCGCCTTTTACTTTTATCGAACTGTGGTCAGTCTTTTTCGAAGATGCCGGCCTTGGCGACGACACCGGCAATCGCTCCGCCGATCAGCGGCGCGACGATGAACAGCCAGAGCTGGCCGAGCGCGGCACCCCCCGAAAACAGCGCCGGGCCGATCGAGCGCGCCGGATTGACCGAGGTGCCGGTCACCGGGATCATGGCGAAGTGGATCCCCGCCAGCGTCAGGCCGATGACCAGGCCGGCAAAGGCGGTCGTGTGCTTGGCGTTGGTGACGCCGAGGATCACCGTGACGAAGGTGAAGGTGCCGATCAGCTCCCACAGGAAGGCCGAGCTCATGCCCCATTTCGTTTCGTCCCAGCCATTGGCGCCGAAGCCGCCGGTGTGGCCGCCGACCTGGCCGGAAACGATAATCCACAGCGCCAGCGAGGCGATGATGGCGCCAATGATCTGCGCGATCCAGTAGGGAACGACGTCCTTGGCCGGCATCCGCCCTGCCAGGAACACGCCGAGCGTCACCGCCGGATTGAGATGCGCGCCCGAGATCGGGCCGATCGCATAGGCCGCGGCGATCAGGCCGATGCCGAACGCCAGGCCGATGCCTTCCTGTCCGAGCGGCAGCGCGCCGCCGAAGCCACCCGTAACCACGGAGGCGGTGCCGATGAACACCAACAAAAACGTGCCGAGAACTTCTGCCAGATAAGTCTTCATTGCCCTCTCCTCATAGGATCCGCCAAACCGCGTTTTCCCGCGTCGCGAATCACCGCCGGAAGAGTATTCCTGCGGACAACACTTGCAAAGCTGGGTGGTTAAGCCGGTGGGCTTTCTTGCAGGCGTCAATCAAAACATTAGAAGTCTTTCATATTCTGATCGATTGTTCTTGTCTCCGGCCGCGCTGCTCAACATGGAAAAACCGCGCGGCCAAATTGCCGGTCTTGAAACGCCATTTCATCGGCAAGCCGAAATGGAACTGTTTCAATCCTGGCCTGAAAGGCTTTAAGAGCGGGCTGGAACCGAATTGTAACAGCTACGGAAAACAGGATGCGACTGGGCGGAAGGCTGGCGGCGGCCATAGAGGTTCTTGAAGACATCGGCCGGCGCCACCGGCCGGTGGCCGACGCGCTGCGCGACTGGGGCCTGTCGCATCGCTTCGCCGGCGGCGGCGACCGCGCGGCGATCGGCAACATCGTTTATGATGCACTGCGCCGCAAACGCTCAGCCGGTTGGCTGTTCGGCGAGGACACGCCGCGCGCCATCGGATTCGGCGCGCTTCTGTTGGAATGGGGCCAGACGGCGCAGTCGCTCAACGACGCGCTCGACGGCGACAAATTCGCGCCGCCGCTGCTCAGCGCGTCCGAGTTGAAAGCGGCTGCCGAGACCAGGCTTGGCGAGGCCCCCGATGCTGTGCGAGCCGATGTCCCGGACTGGTGCGCGCCGTTGCTCGAGCAAGCCTATGGCGACGCCTGGGTCAAGGAAGGCGCCGCCCTGGCGCAGCGCCCGCCGCTGGACCTGAGGGTCAACACGCTCCAGGCCGATCGCGCCAAGGTGCTGGCCGAGCTCCAGGGCACGGGTGCCGCGCCTACGGCGATCGCGCCGCATGGCATCCGCATCCCGCCGATCGACGGCGACGGCCGGCATCCGAACGTGCAGGCCGAGCCTGCCTTCCAAAAAGGCTGGTTCGAAGTGCAGGACGAGGGCTCGCAGCTTGCCGCCGCGCTTGCCGGTGCCGCGCCCGGTATGCAGGTGCTCGATTATTGCGCCGGCGCCGGCGGCAAGACGCTGGCGCTGTCCGCCGAGATGGACAATCGCGGCCAGCTCTTTGCCCATGACGCGGAGAAGGTGCGGCTGGCGCCGATCTTCGAGCGCATCCGCCGCTCGCACAACCGCAACGTCCAGGTCGTCAGCAAGCCCGCGGAGCTTGCGCCGCTCGCCAACCGTATGGACATCGTGCTGATCGACGCGCCCTGCACTGGCAGCGGCACCTGGCGGCGGCGGCCCGACGCCAAATGGCGATTGACGGAAAGGCAGCTCGATGCCCGCAAGGGAGAGCAGCAGGCGATCCTCGACACCGCGCAAGCCTTCGTCAAGCCGGGCGGCCTGCTGGTCTACATCACCTGTTCGGTGTTCGATGCCGAGAACGGCGAGCAGGTGGCGGCATTCCGCGAGCGCCATGAAGGCTTCGCGCCGGTCGATCACCGCCAGCTGTGGGACAGCCGCTTCCCGGGCCATGAAGAGGCCGCGCGTATTGCCGATGCCGGCGGTATCTCGCTGTCGCCGGCGCTCAGCGGCACCGACGGGTTCTATCTCCACGCTTTGCGCAGGACTGCCTCTTGAAGACAGCCGGCTTTTGCTGCGCTGCAGCATAAAAGATTGCCTGTCTTGCCTGGCTCTGCAATAAACTTCGCCAGCAATGTGAGGCAAAAGCGCCATGGCGGCAGCCAAGATCGTACCCGCTCCGGATTTCGAGGAACGCGTCAGGGCGTCCTTTGCCCGCCAGGAGGCGATGGCGACGATCGGCGCCGAGCTGACGCTGGTGACGCCCGGCATCATCGAGATCGAGATGCCGTATTCCGCCTCGCTGACCCAGCAGCACGGGTTCCTGCATGCCGGCGTCATCTCCACCGCGTTGGACTCCGCCTGCGGTTACGCGGCCTTTTCGCTGATGCCGGAGAATTCCGGCGTGCTGACCATCGAGTTCAAGGTGAACCTGCTCGCGCCGGGCAGGGGCGAGCGGTTCCTGTTCCGCGGCTCCGTGACCAAACCCGGCCGCACCATCATCGTCGCCGACGGCCAGGCCTACGCCTTCGCCGCCGACGGCGAGGCCAAGCTGATCGCCACCATGACCGGCACGATGATGACGGTGGTCGGCCGCGACGGGATAGAGGGGTGAGGAGCGGTCCGCGCAGCGGACGAAAAGCCCCCAAATGGGCTTTTCGAGCGACGAACGCCCGGAGCCATAGCGAAGGGCCGGCATGCGGTCCGCGCAGCGGACGAAAAGCCCCCGAATGGGCTTTTCGAGCGACGAACGCACGGAGCCATAGCGAAGGGCCGGCAGGCGGCGAGGGCACGTTGTCCCTTTCTCGTCGTCGTAGCAAATAGGGGTAAAGCTTCATGACTATCGAAGTGTCACGCCTGTCGCAAAAATCCGTTCTCTTTGTCATGGCGGTCGAGGCCGAATACGGCCCGCATCTGAAAAACCTGTTCACGCCGCTGATGACCGGGGTCGGTCCCGTCGAAGCCGGGGTCAGGCTGGGCGCCGAGCTCGCGGCGTTGAAGGCTGAAGGAGCGCTTCCGGACCTGGTCGTCTCGCTGGGCTCGGCCGGCAGCCGCAGGCTGGAACAGACCGAGATCTACCAGGCCGTGTCGGTGAGCTATCGCGACATGGATGCTTCGCCGCTCGGCTTCGAGAGGGGCGCGACGCCTTTCCTCGAACTGCCGGTGTCGGTGCCGCTGCCCCTCGTCATTCCAGGCATCAAGACCGCCACGCTCTCGACCGGCGGCGCGATCGTCTCCGGCGTTGCCTATGACGCCATCGATGCCGACATGGTCGACATGGAGACCTTTGCCTGCCTGCGTGCCTGCCAGCTGTTCGGTTTGCCGCTGATTGGGCTCCGCGGCATTTCGGACGGCGCGGCCGATCTCAGGCACGTCAACGACTGGACGGAATATCTGCACGTCATCGACGAGAAGCTCGCCGCCGCCGTCGCCTTGCTGGAACAGGCGATCGGCGGCGGCCTGCTTGGTGGCTGACTGCCGATTGGATCAGGCCACAAGGCGTTGCGGATCACCGAAATCGATGCGTGAAATACGTCCACGAGAGGCGCCTGTCGCATCGATATAGTCGATTGCCCCCGGTGTATGATCGAGTTTCCACGCGCCGGCGGGGCCGTTTTTCCATTCGACCTTGTAGCCGTCGTCAAGCAGCGTCCAGGTCCCGTGAAAGCGCGTGCCATCCGGCAGGAGCATGTGCGCCCGATCGTCGATTTCATAGTGGATGAAGGCGTTCTTGCCGCCCATGTCGATGACATGCGTGGTTCCGACCATGATAATGGCCAGCGTGTCCCTGTTCAGTATCGTCATTGTTCCTGTCCGCGGGTTTGCGTTTCTCGAATGGCCTCGACGCCAAGAATATCGTCAAGTATCTTGACCATACGGAGTTCGGATTAAATGGTCAAGGAGCTTGACGAAAAAACCGACGGGCTGCCCGATCACGTCGGTTGGCGGCTGTGGCAGGCGAGCCGTGCCTGGCAGGCGGAATTTGCCGCTGCCATGCGGGCCGCCGGCCACGCCTGGTTCAGCGAAGCGCGCGCCGGGCTGCTTGGACACATCCCGCGCAACGGCACGCGCCAGTCGGCATTGATCGAGCGCGCGGCGACCTCCAAGCAAGCGGTTCAGCAATTGCTCGACGGGCTGGAGGCGGAAGGCGTGCTGGAGCGATTGCCCGATCCGCGGGATGGGCGCGGCAAGCTCGTGCGCTATACGCGCAAAGGCCTGGATGCCTTGCGCGACGGCGATCGCATCAAGCTTCAGATCGAACGCGGCTATATCGATCGCATCGGCGAGCAGCGGTTCGCGGTGCTGATGGACGCCTTGCGCTCACTTGACGCCGGGCAGGGCGACGCATCTGAAGAAGCATCAGGATCGAAGTGAACGGTGCGACCGCGCGCAACCCATTGCGCCGACTCGTTTCTTTCTCTAAAGGCTCGCCATGACGACAGCCAATCATCCCGACACCGTTCTGATTGTCGATTTCGGCAGCCAGTTCACGCAGCTCATCGCCCGCCGCATCCGCGAGGCCGGCGTCTTTTCCGAGATCGTGCCGTTCCAGTCGGCCGAAGCGGCCTTCAAGCGCATCAAGCCCAAAGCGGTGATCCTGTCCGGAGGCCCGGCCTCGACAACCGACATCGGCAGCCCGCGCGCGCCGCAGGTCGTCTTCGACGCCGGCGTGCCGGTGCTCGGCATCTGCTACGGCCAGATGGCGCTCTGCGTGCAGATGGGCGGCGTCGCCGAAAGCTCCAATCATCGCGAGTTCGGCCGCGCCTTCGTCGAGATCGAGAAGGAGAGCCCGCTGTTCGAAGGCCTGTGGGCCCCCGGCCAGCGCCACCAGGTGTGGATGAGCCATGGCGACCGCGTCATCGAGTTGCCACCGGGCTTCAAGGTGCTCGGCAAGTCGGAAAGCTCGCCCTTCGCCATTTTCGGCGATATCGAGCGCAAGATGTACGGCATCATGTTCCACCCCGAAGTGGTGCACACGCCGGACGGCGCAAGACTACTCAGGAACTTCGTCCACAACATCGCCGGCATCGAGGGCGACTGGACGATGCGCGCCTATCGCGAGCACGCTGTGGAATTGATCCGCAAGCAGGTCGGCAAGGGCAAGGTCATCTGCGCGCTCTCGGGCGGCGTCGACTCCTCGGTCGCCGCGCTTTTGATCCACGAAGCGATCGGCGACCAGTTGACCTGCATCCTCGTCGACCACGGTCTGATGCGCAAGCACGAGGCCAAGGGCGTCGTGGAGATGTTCCGCCAGCACTACAACCTGCCGCTCATCCTGGTCGACGCCTCCGACCGTTTCATCTCGGCGCTGGAAGGCGAGGCCGATCCTGAAAAGAAGCGCAAGACCATCGGCCGCTTGTTCATCGAGGTGTTCGAGGAAGAGGCGAAGAAACTCGGCGGCGCCGATTTCCTGGCCCAGGGCACGCTTTATCCCGATGTCATCGAAAGCGTCTCCTTCTCCGGCGGTCCGTCGGTGACGATCAAATCGCACCACAATGTCGGCGGCCTGCCCGAGCGCATGAACATGAAGCTGGTCGAGCCGCTGCGCGAACTGTTCAAGGACGAGGTGAGGGCGCTCGGCAAGGAGCTCGGCCTGCCCGAAAGCTTCATCGGCCGACATCCTTTCCCCGGCCCCGGCCTTGCCATCCGTTGCCCGGGCGGCATCACGCGCGAAAAACTGGAGATCCTGCGCGAGGCCGACGCCATCTATCTCGACGAGATCCGCAAGGCCGGCCTCTACGACGCCATCTGGCAGGCCTTCGCCGTGCTGCTGCCGGTGCAGACGGTGGGCGTCATGGGCGACGGCCGGACCTATGAATTCGTCTGCGCGCTGCGCGCCGTGACCTCCGTCGACGGCATGACGGCCGATTTCTACCACTACGACATGAACTTCCTCGCCGCCGCCGCCACCCGCATCATCAACGAGGTCAAGGGCATCAACCGAGTGGTGTATGACGTAACGTCGAAACCGCCCGGGACAATTGAGTGGGAATAAAGGTCGGTCGTTCGCCAGCATTCGGCGACTATCGAAGAAACTTCATTAAACCTCTGAATCTTATCTTCTTTTCTCTCTAGGTCTATCGCTGACTATCGCCCCTAAGCGGAATCATTTGACGGTATATCTGACGGCATTCCTTTTCGCGTCATCTTCGCTGCAGACTGATGCCGTCAGTGCGCCGGACTCAAGCATGTTGGCATCTTTCGAGGTAAGGCATTGAATCCAATGGGCTCTCGCAGAGCCTTGACGGTAAAACGAATGACGGTAAAATTAGGCGTTTCACAATCCTAGATGCGCCCGTCCGTCTCCTCCTATGCTCACAGATATCGCACTTAAGAAGCTGAAACCAAAAGATAAAATATACAAAGTCACTGATCGTGACGGTATGTACGCGACCGTGGCTCCCACAGGGCAGATATCATTCCGATACGACTACCGAGTAAATGGTCGGCGAGAGACAGTGACGCTTGGCCGCTATGGGGAGGGAGGCATCTCGCTTGCAGAGGCGCGTGACCGCTGTCTTGCCGCACGAAAAATGGTTGCAGCCGGAAAATCGCCAGCCCAGGAAAAGCAGCGTGACAAGCGGCGCCTGTCTGGGACGGCCACGTTCGGCGATGCTGGCAGAAGATGGTTTAAAGAGGCGAAGATGGCGGACAGCACGCGCTCGATGCGCAAAGCCGTCTTTGATCGCGACATCTTGCCGATTTGGGACAAAAGGGTCCTCGCAGAAATAACATCGGACGATTTGCGGGCGCTGTGCGCAAAGGTGAGGGACCGTGGCGCACCGGCAACGGCCATTCATGTCCGGGATATCGTTAAGCAGGTCTATGGTTATGCCATTCTGCACGGCGAGAAGATCGCCAATCCGGCGGACGAGGTAGGGCCAGCTTCCATAGCCACCTTCGAGGCGAAAGACCGGGCGTTGTCACCCGCAGAAATTCGACTCATGCTGAAAGAGTTGGAAAATGTGCCGACGTTGTCGACCATTCGGCTGGGCGTAAAGCTGATCCTGCTCACGATGGTTCGGAAAAGTGAGCTTCTGGACGCGACGTGGGATGAGGTTGACTTCGAGAACGCGCTATGGAGCATTCCCAAAGAGCGAATGAAACGGAAGAAGCCACATAACGTCTACCTGTCCCGCCAATCCCTCGACATCATGATTGCGCTTAAGACTTGCGCCGCGAACTCTCGATACGTGCTTCCATCTCGCTACGACGCCGACGAACCCATGTCGCGCGCGACCTTCAATCGGATTACGATGGCGATTGTGGAACGCGCAAAACAACAAAATCTGCCGCTAGCTCCCTTTACCGTGCACGATCTACGGCGGACCGGGTCCACGCTCCTAAACGAGATCGGATTCAATCGCGATTGGATCGAAAAATGCCTTGCCCACGAAGACAGTCGCTCCTCCCGGGGCGTCTATAACAAGGCTGAATACGAACCGCAGCGGCGCCACATGCTGCAGGAATGGGCCGACATGATTGAAGCGTGGGCGGCTGGCAATAAACACGCACCCACACTGCAGCCGATTTCCGGGGCAGCCGTCATCCTCGATCCGATTTGACGGGCCTTCTCTTCCGTGACCGCACGTCTGGTCCTGGGGCCAGTTCGATTGAACCGGCAGAGGACGCGTTCCGCCGTTCCTGAATCCAGGCTTCGACTTCTCCCAGGTCCCAAACGACGCAGCGGGGGGTCAGATTGAACCGTCGTGGGAACTCGCCTCGTTGTTCCATTTCATAAATGGTCGTGTCCGATAGCGGGACGATTTCTCGCAACTGTGATCGGCGAACAGTTCGCACGACCTGTCGCGCCGCAATGTGAGGTAGAACCGGAAGGGAGCGATCCGCTGGCGCGGCCTCTATGCCTTGGCAGCTTTCGTGTTGAGTTTGCTTCTCCCGTTTGACCATTTGCATACCAAGGGCTCCTTCGGGCCAATGATCGCGCATCTGCTTCAATCTGAGTATAGCTCTCAACTACGATCGCATCGTCTCGTTTGACCAACCGGCGAGCTTTGCGATGGTCGAAAAGCCTAGGTCTTGCTCAGGAGCACACCCACTTCGCGAGCCTCAATGACAGTTTATTACGCGCCGATCCGCAAGAATGAACGGCGGCAATGGGGTACCTCCCTACGGCCTGCTGGTAGTTGTCGTCACCGGGCAGCGTCCCGATCGCACGGAAGGGCGCGGGCAAAGACCAGCACCACGGAGGCAGTATTCCTGATGGGGATACTGCAACACCTTTAGATTCCGGTTACCCGTTTTTACCCAGTTCGCCTGGTGCATTCAGAGCGAGGTATTTGGAAATCGCTTATGGTGGCTTTGGGCGAACTCGGGATGGAGGAGTGGACCCAGAAATTGGCAAAATGCCCCAGGGAGGATTACATGGGTCGCTCATTCGCCGTACTCTTTACAGGTGCCCGTCGCTACGCAAACAGCTTGCTTTTGACTTCAGCGTTTTTTGCCGTCTCGGCATCGCTCTCCAATTCGGCCGCTGCCGAAACCATGAACTGGCGCCAATTCGAAGGGACCAGCATAACTTGGGCCTACGACATCCACCCGTATGCCGATGCTCTGGCCGCGCAACTTCCCGAGTTTGAGAAGCTGACCGGCATCAAGGTCACGCCGGAACTGTACCCGGACGACTCCTACTGGAGCAAGATGACGATCCAACTGACGACGAAGTCGCCAGCATGGGATGTGTTCGGCACTGGCATTCAGCCCGCGTGGGACCTCGCTCCGAGTGGCGCTCTGGAGCCGCTGGACAAATACCTCGGCGATCCGAAGCTTACCGATGCTGGATATGACTTCAACGACTTCTTCCCGAGCCTACGCTCGGCGCTTACCTGGAAGCTGGAAGATGGCCAAGTCGCAACGGGGGATGGTGGCCAAATCTGGGCAATCCCGCACGCATTTGAGAACATCCAGCTGTTCTACCGCAAGGATATCTTGGACAAATACAACATCGCGGTTCCGACGACTCCGCCGGAAATGGCAAACGCGTGCGAAGAACTCAAAGCCGCCGATCCTTCCATCACGCCGTTGGGCGTCCGAGGCGTGCGTTTCTGGAGCAGTATCCACACCGCCGCAGTCTCGATCGCCCGCTCTTACGGTGTCCACGATTTCGTCGTCAAGGACGGCAAGCTCGACACGGGACTGGATTCGCCGGAATCGATCGCGTTCCACAAGGATTACGTGGACATGATCAAAAAGTGCGCGGCTCCTTCCTTCGCCAATGATAACTGGTACCAGGTCGTGGACGGCATCTCGTCTGGCCGCACCGCGATGGCGATCGACTCAAACATGTTCGGCTTCTGGAACGATGTTGCGGGAAAGCCGGCATCCGGCAAGATCGCCTTCGCTCCGCCGCTTCGCGCACCGAACGCCACGAGCTTCGATTCCAACATCTGGATCTGGGCTCTCGCCATGAACGCGGCTTCCGAAAAGAAGGGCGCGGCCTGGCTGTTCATGCAGTGGGCCACCTCCAAGCAGGTGGCCCTCAAGGGTGCCGTTGCCGGCCAGCTCGTCAATCCGCCGCGCACGTCGACCTGGCAGGACGAGACCTGGACTAAGTACGCTTCGCAGCCCGAGTTCAACAATTTCGTTGACAGCTTCAAAAAGACACAGGACCACGCCGCGCTGGCTTTCACACCGCGTGTCGGCTTCGGCGAAGCTATGAACGCATGGGCTGTGGCGATGCAGAAGATGGTAAACGGCGATGACGTCGAGACAACGTTGAGGGCGCTTGCCGAAGAAATCCGCGCTGGTCTCTGATCAAAAGGAACAGGGCAGTATTATTGCACTGCCCTGTTCCCGCCAACGACGGAGACCACGCCGTGTCATCCCAAGCACTTAAACCCATCGTGCCGGTGGCAGCCGAAGGACCTGGCGCGTGCGCTTCGTCCGGTTCGGATTCGCTGGAGGGGCGTTCCATCGACTGGTTCAGCCTTGCAATCATTCTTCCTGCCGTCCTTATCCTGTTCGGCTTCCTTCTTCTGTTCTTCTATGGTGTCTACCAATCTCTGACTGACCTTCGCCTGGGCAGGCCGATCGCTAAGTTCGTCGGCTTCGCCAACTTTATAGCGCTCGGCAGGACGGCTGATTTCTGGAACAGTGTTCGCGTCACCGTAACTTACGCGCTCTCGTCGGTCGTGATGGAGGCTCTGCTGGGCCTAGCAGTCGCGAAACTGTTCGCCTCCGGCGTGTTCATGGCCAGGGCTTTGCGTCCGGTCATCCTACTTCCCCTCGTCCTTCCACCCATGAGTGTCGCGTTGATGTGGACGACGATGATGAACCCGCAGAGCGGCATCATGAACTATCTTTTGTCCCTGATCGGGCTGGCGCCTTTCGCCTGGATTTCGGATACCAGGACCGCACTGCTTTCGGTGATAATGATTGATGTCTGGACCTACACCCCATTCTTCGCGCTCATCATCTTCGCAGGGCTCCAGGGCATCACGGACGATATTCGCGAGGCCGCCCGCATCAACGGCGGGAAGGCATGGGCCACATTTGTCAACATCGAGCTGCCGCTGGTCGCGCCCCACATCCTGATCGCCGCGATCTTTCGGCTTATCGAGTCCCTGAACCAGTTTGACATCATCTTCGGAACCACGCAGGGCGGTCCGGGAAACTCGACCTCGGCGCTTTCCGTGCAAGCCTACATCACGGCTTTTCAGAACCTTACATTCGGCCGCGGCGCGGCCTTGATGGTCGTCAACTGGCTCATCGTGTTGATCGGCGCGTTCTTTACCGTGAAACTCTGGCGGGCGGTTCGCCGCCGCGTGCAATAGGAGCCAGACCCATGGATTTCACGCGCTCCCTCACGACCAGGATCGTGCTCAACGCAATGGTTCTGATCTGCGTCGCCGTGCTCGCATTTCCGCTCGTGTGGATCGTCATGATGGCGTTGAAGCAGCAGAGCGACGTCATGGCCTGGCCTCCGAGCTTCGTCTTCACTCCCACAATGGACAATTTCCGCGTCCTGTTCGATGCGGCCCAGGCGGGCGCCACGAGCTATGGAACCATCAAGGTCGACTTCCTCAAACCCGTGATAAACAGCGTCGTCATCGCCCTCGGCGCAGTTGTGGTTTCGCTGATCGCGGGAGTCCCTGCCGGCTATGTATTGGCCAGACGCGACATCCCCTACAAGGAAGACATCGCGTTCTTCATCCTTGGGTTTCGCTTCGCTCCCGTTCTCTTGGTGGTGATCCCGCTCTTTAGCTTGTTTCAGTCCCTGGGCCTTTATGACACCTATATAGGCATGATCTGGGTCTACCAGGTCGTGACGCTGCCGATGATCGTCTGGCTGACACGATCCTATGTCGAGGACATCCCGAAAGACATCGAGGAGGCTGCGGCAATCGACGGCGCGAAACCGTTTCGTGTCGTCCTGCACATAGTCCTTCCGTTGCTGAAGCCCGGCCTCATCGGCGCGTCCCTGCTGGTATTCCTCCTTGCCTGGCACAACTTCGCGCTCGGACTGATGCTGAGTTCAACCAAGGCGCCTGTCACCGTCGCGCTGCTGAAACTCCTCAATCCCGGTATCCAATTCTATCCCGTCATGGCCGCCGGGCTGGTCGTTACCATGATCGTGCCGGTTATCCTGATCGTCATAGGACAGCGCCATCTTGAGCGCGGGCTGACCTTCGGAGCTGTTAAATGAACCCTTGCCCCCTGATCTTCTTTGGCACCACGAATCTCGACTTGTGCTTCAATGTGGAACGGCTACCCACGATAGGTGAAAGCTTGATCGGCTCTCTTGTCCGTCACCCCGGAGGCAAGGGTGCCAATCAAGCCGTGGCCGCGGCGAAGCTTGGCATGCGGCCAAAGTTCTTCACGCGCCTCGGCGATGATGAGGCGGGAGACGTCTTAATGCGCGCCCTGTCAGACGCCGGGGTCCTGACCGAGGCGGTCCAGATCGCGTCGGGCGAGGCCTCGGGGTCAGCGCTCGTCATGGTGGCAGACGACGGTAGCAACATGATCATCATCGATCCTGGCGCAAACGCGAATGTCACCGCGGCCGTGATCGACGAAGTCGCGCATCACATAGAGCCCAGGTCCATCGTGGTCGCCGAAATGGGCCTCCCCGTGAATGCGCTGGAGCGGCTTTTCGCGCTGAAGCCCAGGCTCGGCTTTCGCCTTATCTTCAATCCGGCCCCCGTGCGCACCGGGCTCTCTCGCAAGGCCTGGTCCCAGGTCGATTTCGTCACCCCCAACGAGTCAGAGACCTTCGAACTCACAGGAGTGGAAGTCGTCGATCCACAGAGCGCAGCCCGAGCTGCGACGATTCTACTCGAACTGGGGGCCAGGGCAGCCCTCATTACCCTGGGAGAGCGCGGGGCGTTCTATTCGAACGGCGAGGAAAGCTTTCTCCTTCCTTCGTTCCCTGTGGTCGTGGTGGATGCCACGGCGGCAGGCGATGCTTTCAACGGAGGGTTCGCGGCAGCGCTCGCCAGGAATGTGCCTGTCCGCGAAGCGGTCCGCCAGGCCATGGCCGTTGCGGCGCTCTGCGTCACGAGAAGGGGCGCACAGCCGTCAATGCCCACCGCCGCAGCTGTCGACGAGTTCCTGAACCACAGAACATTACTGGAGATACGATGACATCACCAATTTTCACGATGTCCGGCAAGACGGTTCTCGTCACCGGCGCGGGCGGCGGTATCGGTGCCGCCATCGTCAACGCCTTTCTGGCGAGCGGTGCCAATGTCGTGGCGACCGATGCGAGCAGTGAGGCGCTCACCCGGACCTACGGCATGGTTGAAGCCAACGGCCAACCGCTCACGCTCGCCATGGACGTGACGAGCGAACAGGACATCGTCCGCGTCCTCGACATCGTCGCCGAGCGCTTCGGACGACTGGATGTTCTCGTCAACAACGCCGGGATCAAATCGGCGGAGTCGCTTCTTTGCGGCGACAAGGCCAAGATCGACCGCACGATGCTGATTAATTCTGACGCGGTGCTCCTCTGCTCCAAGTCGGTCGTGCAACGATTTCTTCGTGACGGCGGCGGACGCATCGTCAACATCGGATCATCCCTGTCGTCGCAGGGCGCCGTATTCAACTATCAGGCAGGCGGAGCCGACTACTGTTTCTCCAAGGCCGTAGTCCACGATCTCACAAAACTTCTCGCCTATGAATGCGCACCCATGGGCGTCAACGTGAATGCCGTCGCGCCGGGCATAATTGATACGCCCATGCATGGCCGCCCAAAGGAGGAGACCGAAGCAAGGCATGCGGGTCGCATCCCGCTGGGACGGGTCGGATCGCCGGAAGACGTCGCCGGACTGGCGGTGTTCCTGGCGAGCCCCGCGGCCGCCTACATTACCGGTCAGATCGTTCATGTAAACGGCGGGATGTTGATGAATGGCTGATATGGTTTCAACGCTTGCGTGGCCGCGCATAACGGGGATCGTCTCCGACCTCGACGGCGTCGTCTATCGTGGCAAGAATGCGATCGAAGATGCTGTCGAGGCATTCAAGGCCTGGCAGGCCGAGCGGATCCCATTCTGCTTCGTCACCAACAACTCGACCCACACGGCCGGCGACGTCGTCTCGAAGCTGCGCGGCTTTGGCCTGGAGGCGGGGGAGGAGAACGTCGTCACATCCGCAGTCACCGCCGCGAAGATGATCCGGCAAACCTATCCCGCGGGGACGCGGACCTATGTCATCGGAGCGCCTTCGCTGAAGAAGGCCATCACCGATGCGGAGCTCGAGATCACCGACAAGCAACCGTGCGTCGTGGTCATGGGGCTCGACCGGGAAATCACGTACGAGAAGCTCACGATCGCAGTCGACGCGATCCTCAAAGGCGCGGTGCTGATTGGAACCAATCCGGACCTCCTGCTGCCCACCCAGACCGGTTTCGAGCCCGGGGCAGGTGCCTGTCTGACCGCAGTCTCGGCTGCCGCACGTGTGAAGCCCATCATCGTGGGAAAGCCGGAAGTGCACATGATCGAAGCTGCACTATCGCAGCTCGGCACAGATCGAGCCTCGACGCTGATGATCGGCGACCAGATACCAACCGACATACAGGCCGGGAAACGCGCCGGGCTATGCTCAGTCCTGGTGACCACGGGCGTTCCGCCGATCGACGATCCGTCGCTGCTGGCGCCGGATTTTACCGTATCGAGCCTGAAACAAATATTTTTGAAGCGCTGATGCGCGCCGGCACCTTGGGAGGAAATCATGGCTGAGGTTCGCCTCGAAGGGATCAGGAAGGCCTATGGCAACCTTGAGATCCTGCGCGATATCGACCTCGACATTCGGCATGGCGAGTTCGTGGTTTTTGTGGGTCCCTCCGGATCCGGCAAGTCGACATTGCTGCGCATGATCGGCGGACTGGAGAAGATCACCGGTGGAACGCTCAGGATCGACGACAAGGTGGTAAACAAGATTGATGCCGCGGACCGCAATCTAGGCATGGTCTTCCAGTCCTATGCGCTCTACCCGCATCTGTC
This sequence comes from Mesorhizobium sp. B2-7-2, assembly GCF_006440775.1. Lineage (GTDB taxonomy): Bacteria > Pseudomonadota > Alphaproteobacteria > Rhizobiales > Rhizobiaceae > Mesorhizobium. Next base: position 76,653 of record NZ_VFTZ01000003.1, read on the forward strand.
CGTCCGCAACAATCTCGCGTTCCCGCTTAAGATGGCAAAGATGAAGAAGGACGAGATCGCCGACCGCGTCCAAGCCGCCGCCGCACTGCTCCAGATCGAGCACCTTCTCGACCGAAAACCAAGGCAGCTGTCCGGCGGACAACGTCAGCGCGTGGCGATCGGAAGGGCAATCGTCCGAGAGCCCAAGGTGTTCCTGTTCGACGAGCCGCTATCCAATCTGGATACCGAGCTGCGTGTCCAGATGCGAGTGCAGATAGCCAAGCTTCATAAGCAGCTGGGCAACACCATGATTTATGTGACGCATGATCAGGTCGAGGCGATGACCATGGCCGACAAGATCGTGATCCTAAAGGACGGGCGCATAGAACAGGTCGGGTCGCCGCACGATCTCTACCATCGGCCCGCCTCAAAGTTCGTGGCGGGTTTCATAGGGTCGCCAAGAATGAACTTTCTGCCCTGCAAGGAGAAAGGCTCCGACCAGGCAAGGACCGAGATTACCTTGAGCGATAAGATGTCCCGTTGGCTGCCGATACAGACGACATCGTCGAAAGGCGGCCGCGCGCTGACACTCGGCATCCGCCCCGACGATTTCGTGGCGCCAACCGGCATGCCGGGCGAGCTCGTCATCGAGATCGACGTCGACTTCGTTGAACATCTGGGAAGTGCGACATATCTCTATGGGACCGCTCTCGGCGACCATGTCGTCGCCCGATCGCCCAACCACCACTTTCCCGCCGGCAACGCCGGGCGGGTATCGCTCGCCGTCTCCGCTGCCGACTGTCACCTCTTCGACCCCGAAGGGAAGGCACTGACGAGGCTGGAGGCGCCCGGGAGCTGGAATTGAACATTGGATCCGCAAACGTGCTAGGATCGCGGCATTCCAATGGGAAAGCCTGAGATAACGGACTTCAAGCAAATCCTCGGCAACTCGCGTTCATTTATCCTGGGAGCCGCGATCGGCTCCGGCATGACAGCGCGGGCCGCCGAGCGCGCGGGGGCGGACTTCGTGCTAGCGCTCAACGCCGGCCGGTTCCGTGCGATGGGGGGGTCGTCTCCGGCGTCGATCTTTCCCATCCGCAACAGCAACGAATTCGTTGCCGGTTTCGCCCGCTCCGAAATCCTCAGGAGCACAAAACTCCCGGTGTTCTTCGGCGCCTGTACGTTCGACCCTCGGCTCGACCTCGATCGCTTCCTCGACAACATCACCCGATGGGGGTTTGCAGGGATCACGAATTTTCCGTCCGTGATCCATGTGGACGAGGCGCGCAGGTCGATTCTCGAGGGCTGCGGCCTCGGATATGCGCGCGAGGTCGAACTACTCATCAACGCCGCGGCGCGGGGGCTGATGACGATCGCCTACACCCGCACGCAGGCTGAGGCCCGCCGAATGGTCGAAGCGGGCGTGGGCGCGATCTGCATGAATTTTAATCTCAACCCTGCTGAAACTGCCGTGTCGTCGTCGTCCATCGGCCTGGCGGAACTCGCCGCCCGAACGGGAGACATCGCCCGGGCGGCTCACGGTATCAACAGGAATGTCGTCTGTCTGCTCGGAGGCGGCCCGATCACGAAGCCCCAGGAGTTGATGGACGTCTGCCGCGAGACAGGAACGCAGGGGTTCATAGGCGGTTCTTCCCTCGACCGGGTGCCGCTCGAAATGTCGGTGCTGGAGATGACCTCGGGGTTCAAGACCATCAACGTTCTGCGGGAAAAGGTCGATCTTATGGAGCGGCAGCTCCAGCTGAACGGCTACCGCCATGGCGTGATCGCGCAATCGGCGTTGATGAATCAGGCGCTTGACGCGGCAAAGCGTCTTTCGACGGGCACGAACCCGGTTCTGATCGTCGGCGAACCGGGCACGGGGAAGCGTCGCGTCGCGTCCCTGGTGCATGCCTTCGGCGCGAGAAAGCACCGCAAGCCGGTTACCTTCCCCTGCCGCAAGGCGCCCGGCAACCAGAACGAGATGGCGCTCTTCGGCATGGAAGCGGAAAAGGACGCACGGCGCCGGCTGTCGCTGCTGGAGATGTCAACGGAGACCTCCCTGGTCATTCTTCACCTCAACACACTTTCTGAAGACGGCCAGGAGCAGCTTGCCGATTATCTGGAGCGCGGCACCTTCAGCGCCGTAAACGGCGCGGTTGCGACGCGATCGGAAGCAAAGATCATCGCCACCTGCACCGTGCCGGCCGGAGCAAGCCTGGAAGCGCTGCCCCTATCGCCACGATTGAGAAGCGTCTTCGCCGGACTGGAAATTATCCTTCCTCCCATGCGGGACCGTCTGGAAGACCTTCCTGCGCTCATCCATCATTTCACAGTGGAGACCAAGGGCGATGCGGATGCAAAGGCGCTGACGATCGAAAACTCCGCCTTTTTGGCGCTGGCCAGCCATGCCTGGCCAGGCAATGTCAGGGAGCTTCGCCATGTCGTCGAACAGCTGGCCACCTTGCCCTCGAACACGTCGATCACGGCGGAACGGGTCCTTCCGGTCCTTGGAGCCAAACCGGCAACCAAAGCGACCACTACCCTTTCGGAGAGAGAATGGATCATCGACGCCTTGCGCCGGAACAAGCTTCACCGCGGCAAAGCTGCCGCCGCGCTCGGCATTACCCGCAAAACCTTATACAACAAGATCAAGAAGCACCGCATCCTAGAATGACGTCTCAGCCTTGGCGAGCGAGGGCGCCGGCAGCGACCAAACAGGCAGTTCACTACCCGTTTCGCCCAGACGCACAAGCGACGTGATCGGCGCTATCGGACAGGAAAGGGCCGTCGCCGGTAGATAGAGCATGGCTTCCGGCTGTTTCTCGAACAGGTTCCCTGCCGCGGCTGCGTCTCGATTAGTCGATGTCAGAGCTAAGCCCAAGCCATTCTCCGCGAACCATCTCATGCGCTCCAGCTCAATTGAATTCAGATGGTCTTCGGCCCCCGCCTCCGAGCTGGTTTGTATGAGAGAGGCTGGCGGAAGGTTCACCACGCCGCAGAAACCTTTCTCCGTCAGAGCATCCGCGACGTCCTCCCAAAGCGCGAACGGGTCGATCATCAAGATCGCTGCGTAGCAACGAGCGCCTGCAACGGGCTCGATCTCGTTGAGGCCGCGCAGCAACTCGCCATTCCAGTCGCAAACGGGAAGCGTCGCGATTACAAGGGGAAACCCAGCGGGCAAGGCGCGAAGGCTCGGCGCAAACACGTAGGCGTCATCGGCGCTCGGGGCATCGGTCCAGATCGGTCGGTCTACGATTACCCACCTACCCATATTTACCCATCTCTCCTTCGGCAGCCGATTATCCAGCCTGCCCGAAGCGTTTACTAGTCCTGGGCAACAAAGCAAGAGCGGTGCCTTGGAGGGCGAAGACATGGGAGCTCAAGGTTCGACGTCCCCTCCATCCCCTGCAGGAAGGTACGGAACATCGTGATCGCAGAGACAACCGTTGATAACTCCGTGGCCATTGTCGCGACGATGGACACGAAGCAAGTCGAGGCTTCGTTCGTGGCCGACATCGTCAGGGGCGCGGGACGCAGCGTCTTATTCGTCGATGTGGGCACCTCAAAGGACGGAAGGTTCCGGTCCAATGATCCGGCGGTTCTGCTTGCGGGAATCGCGCGCGAGGCCCGCAAGTCGGTGAACGGACTTTTCGAGACCGGCAAGGTCTCCGCCGTGATTGGCATCGGCGGCGGCAAGGGGAGCGGCGTGTTCGGCGAAGTCGTCGCCGACCTGCCATACGGTTTTCCCAAGCTGCTAGTCTCCAGCGCACGCCCGGCCCTGCTTGCCGAACTGGCCGGGAAGCTGGATGTCCTGCTCTATCCCACGCTGGTCGATCTCTTCGGCGTGAACGGGTTCACTTCGCGGGTGCTTGAAAACGCGGCGCGGGCAATCGCCGCCATGCATTACCTTCCCAAAGCGAAATCACGGCGAAAGATCGTAGCCATCACGTCGTTTGGCGTGACGACCCCCGCGGCCAATGCATGCGTCCGGCTTCTTGGGGACAAGAAGATGGAGGCGATCGTTTTTCCGGCGAATGGCGCTGGCGGTCGAAAGATGGAATCGCTGGTCGACGCGGGTGAATTCGATGCCGTAATAGATCTCACCACGACCGAGCTGGCCGACGAGCTCCTGGGCGGCACCGCCAGCGCCGGACCGGATCGGCTGACTGCAGCCGGGCGGTGCGGGATTCCGCAATTGATCGCTCCCGGCGCCGTGGACATGGTAAACTTCGGTGTCCTCTCCTCGGTGCCGCCCGAGTTCGCCGAGCGCAGGCTGTACGCGCACACACCGTATACGACCCTGCTGCGCACGACGCCTGAAGAGACGAACGCGATCGGACGTCTTACGGCGCAAAAGCTGTCGGCGTCGAGAGGACCCGCGCAAGTCCTGTGGCCCTCGAAAGGTGTATCGGATTACGACCGCGAAGGCGGGCCGTTTCACGACCCCGAGGCGAACCGCGCATGGCTCTCAGGCCTGCGCGCCGCGCTTCCCGGGAACATCCCCGTCCGGGAACTCAATTGCCACATCAACGATCCCGAATTCGCAAGTGCCGCGGTCGAATGGGTACTTGACCACATTGATACGGAGACCGCCGATGAGAATGTTTGACCGCAACGAAATCCTGGCCCGGATCGCCGAGCAGTCCGTAAAAGGCGCCGCGATCCTGGCTGCCGGTAGCAGCTGCGGCCTTGTCGCCAAATGTGCCGCGCTTGGCGGTGCGGACATGCTTGTCGTCTACAGCACGGGCCTCTCGCGGCTCATGGGCCTGCCGACCAGCCGGATTGGGGATTCGAACGCGCGGACCATAGAAATGGCCGACGAGATCCGCAATGTCATCTCCGACGTTCCGGTGATTGGTGGCGTTGAAGCGTGGGACCCGGTCCGGCTCGATCTCGACAGGCTTCTCGACAAGTTTTGGGCCGCTGGCTACTCCGGCGTGATCAACTACCCGACGATTTCGACGATGGGCGACAAGTGGCGCGACCGCCGTGGCCGCGTAGGCCTTGGCTTCGCGCGCGAAGTCGAGATGATCGCCACGGCGCGGAAGAAGGACATTTTCTCAATGGCCTATGTCGCCTCAGCGAACGACGCGGCGGACATGGCCAAAGCAGGCGCGGACTGCATCGTTCCTCATGTCGGCGCCACACGTGGCGGACTGGTCGGCCATGACGAGGGTCAGGCGATCGGCGAGGCGATCGAACGGATTAACCGGATCAACAACGCGGCGCGCACTGTCCGCGGCGACGTCATCCTTCTTGCCCATGGCGGCGCGATAGCCGAACCGCAGGACACCGAAGAAGTCTACAGGTCCACCGATTGCATCGGCTTTGTCGGCGCGTCCTCGATCGAGCGCATTCCGATCGAGCGGGCCGTGAAATCGGCTGCCGAAGCCTTCAAGGCCGTCCCCCTGAACCGCAAGAAACCCTAAGCACGACTGCCGAGGAATCCATGGCCGACACTGTAACCCCACTCGTGACCAAGCAGGAGGACCCCACACACTGGGACGCGGCCTACGACATGGTCGCGATTGGAAGCGGCGCGGCGGGCTTGTCTGCGGCCCTTTATGCTTCCCAGTCGGGACTAAGTGTGCTGGTGACCGAAAAATCCCCAAAGCTGGGCGGCACGACCGCCCTGTCGAACGGAATGATATGGGTACCCTGCTCGCCGCAGGCCTTAGCTGCGAAGGTCGAAGACAGCATCGACAATGCTCGCACGTATCTGAAGGGAGAACTCGGGAATTACTACCGGAAGGAGTTCGTCGAAGCCTATCTGGCGGATGGACCCGAGGCACTCATCGAGATCCAGAAGCACTCCGAGGTCAGGTTCACGCTCGCCGCGGCTCCCGATTACCACTCAAGCCGGCCCGGCGGGATGAACTCAGGCCGCGCGTTGAGCCCCGCTCCGTACGATGGCCGCCTGCTGGACAAGGACTTCGATCTGGTTGGCGATCCCATTCGCGTGGTTCTCGGAGGCATGATGATCTCTTCCGGCGAGGTTGGAAGATTCCTCAATCCCTTCAAGTCGGGGGATTCCACGAAGCATGTCCTGAGGCGCCTGGGGCGCTACATCGGCGACCGGATGCGCTACAGGCGCGGCACCGAGTTCAGCGGCGGAAACGCATTGATTGCGAGGTTCATCAAGAGCCTGAGACAGCTGCAGGTGGATATCTGGACCAGCGCGCCAGCCACCGGACTGATCATAGATCAGGGCAAGGTGGTTGGGGCGGTCATACGCAAGGACGGCAGGGACATGCGCGTGCGGGCAACTCACGGCGTTGTGCTCGCAACCGGGGGGTTCCCCCATGATGCCGGACTTCGCAGTGCTCTCAGCGGCGATCACCAGCATGACCAAAGCCTGGCCCATGCGGACGCCACGGGCGACGGCATCAAGATTGGACTGCAAGCGGGCGGCAAGATCGACAACGAGGTCGCGAGTGCCGGCTTCTGGACACCCGTGTCGCTGCTGCGCGAGAAAGGCGGGCGAATGCAGACGGTTCCTTACGGCTGGCTGGACCGCGGCCGCCCTGGCGTGATCGCCGTCGGCCCGGACGCGCGGCGTTTCGTCAACGAGTCGAACCCGTATCACGACATCTGCATGGCGATGTTCGAGAACGGCTACCCGAAGGATAAGCACTTCTACTTCATCTGCGATCATGAATTTCTCAAAAAGCGCGGAATGGGCCAAGTTCTTCCGTGGCCGTGGACCCTCAGCACGAAATCCTATGAGCGTGCCGGGTACATCCAGGTGGCGGATACCCTCGCGGCGCTGGCCGTGAAGATCGGCCTCGATCCCAAGGCGCTCGCACAGACGATTCAGGAGCATAACGAGCATGCCCGAACGGGTGTCGACCCGTATTTCCAGCGAGGTGAATCCGCGTTCAACCAAACGCTCGGTGATCCTTCCGTTGGCAAGCCGAATTCAAACCTCGGTCAAATCAAGACCCGTCCTTTTGTTGCCTTGCGGATCGTTCCAGCCACCTTGGGGACGGCTACCGGTCTTGCGACAGACACCTATAGCCGGGTGCTCGACCAGTGGGGAAAGCCGATCGATGGGTTATACGCCTGCGGCAATGACGCGACTTCAGTCATGCGAGGGGTCTATCCCGGCGCGGGCATCACAATCGGCCCTGGGATTGTGTTCGCATTCCGCGCGATCAAGTTCATCCGCGACAGCGCATTGCGCGGGCTTTGATATGCAGTTCGGTACCAGGACGTAAAAGACTGGGTCATACCAGTTCCCCATGTCTCCTGCGCCGACCAGGCCGATCTTTTGTCCTGTGTCGTACGCGTTGCGGGTGATGCCGGATCTCCGGTCAGGTCTATTGCATAACTCATTTACGCATTCCGAAAGAAGCCGTACTTTCTCAGAATGGGCAGCAGCTTGTGATGGTCATCGATGATGTAGTCTGGCTGCGCCGCCTGCAAACGTGATTCGGAAACAAATCCGCCTGTAATAGATATGCTGATCAGCCCGAGGTTACGTGCAATATCAGTTTCGATCGGCATGTCGCCAATGATGAAGGTCGACTCGGCACTCAGATTGTTCGTTTGCATGTACACGCCAAGCCGGTCGCCCTTACTCATAGATTTATATTGAGTGGCGCGGCTTTCAAATGCCAGAACCTCGGTAACACAATCGTCGATTCGGAGCCTTCGCAGTTGGGTACGAAGGGGCTCGACTATATGGTTGCTGAGAATGATGGTTGAGACAGCTTGTTGACGCGCCGTTTCCAAAATGAGGCGCGCGCCTTCGCGTAGATCGGCTTTGCTCGCCAGCGGTTCGTACATGTCGTGAAAAAAAGCGCTGTCATCGTTTTCCACTTCTGCGACCTCGCGCTCCGACATTCCAAGATTGCGGTAAAGGATAGAAAGTGGAACCTCGCACTGTTCCCGAAGAGTATGCATATCGATGGCAGCGCGACCGAAGCGGCTCAGAATAGCGTTGGTTGTTTGTAGAAATGCCTCGGCATCGTCAAGCAGGGTCCCGTTCCAATCGAATACAAGAGTAGGTTTCATTATGTGACCTCAGGCAGGCATAGTCAGGTTAAGGCGAGATTGATAGTCGATCTATTCAAATTCTTATTCGCGCGTTTTTCTCCTTCTGGAGTTGGCATGTCGAACGTAAACGGAGATAGATCAATCCCATCGGACCCTCCAGGCAGCAACGATATCAGAGCCTTAAAGGGCAGAAAGGTGATGGACGCAGCGTTGATTGATAGGGCTATTTTGCTTTCGATCATCCTGAGGATTTGCGGTTCGGTTTTATGAAAGCTAAGGCTTTCTTTCCGCTTTTTGGATGGCAGTGTTTTCCATACCTTCCAGAACGCCAGCTCGTCGATCGTCTCGATGCCCATGCCGTAGTAATTCGGTGCGACGATAGGCGGCGAACCGATCGCCCAATGCACAGCCTTCGCTCCGGCAGCATGGAGCATTGCTGTTACAGCCCGGCTTGTATCCCCCCGAATTAGTGCTTCGTCCACCATCATGACAACTCTGCCCCTAACATCGCTCTCTGCATTGACACAGTATTTCTGCGCGATAAGCGAGTTGCGAGTGCCAACGATACCTATAAGCGTCCGCTGCTGAAGTTGTGTTGCGATTACTTCACGTCGCTGGACGAAAGCGCCGTGTTTCTCGGCCAGAGACGCGAACAAGCCGTCGGCGTACGGGCCCCCGGTATGCGGCATGGAGGAAACGACAATAGGGGCAGAGCCCATCTGTGCCGCCACTTTCGGCGAAATAGTTCCACCGAGACTCGCGCCTATATTGTGCCGCGTGGCCAGGTGAGATTGACCTCGTATGGACGTTTCGAGATTTCCGATGTAAAGCGTTTCGTAGACGCAAAGCTTAGGGCTGTATCGGGTATGGCCAACGAAGCTGTCAATGCATTCTCCTGTTTTTCCATCCAAATACTTGATGTGGCCTGGCGAAACTTCCTCCGTGGTGCCTTGTAATCCGGCAAAAGCTGAATTTTCAGAAGCAAAAAGTATATCACCATCTTCCGTTTGCATAAATTCCAGCGGACGTAAACCGCTACTATTGCGGAAAGCGATCAGATTTCCTTCGCCATCTAATACAAGTGCACTCACGGCTCCATCAATCCGATCATCGATATCACGAAAGACATTTTCGTAGTTGACCGGGAGAGCATGCTGCCAAAAAGCTCTTTGGCAAATGTGCTCAATAAGCTTGAGCAGAAGCTCTGCATCCGTTTGGCCGTCGAAGCTATGCCCTCGCGCGTGCAATTCTTTCCGAAGTTCATTAGCGTTGACTAAAGCCCCATTCAACGAAAGGGCCAAATGGCGGCAGCCTGCTTTATGGTTATCAACAGGCTGGGCGACGTTGCCATCGTTTTCCAGGGAAGATGGACTTCGAATATGTGCAATCGCTACATGAGGCCTGAAATTCGCGTCCTGCCCATCGCAATCGATGGTTACCAATTCGCGTGGTGGCCGACACGACCTTATATGTCGAATTCCTTTTGCGTGCATGAACGCTGCAAGACCGAACCCAGCTTGTCCACGATTGTCAAGCTTCGGAACCATGTGCTTGAGCCGATTATAAACCGTCTGCTGTGAATGACTTGAAGGCAACACAAATGCGCCCGCAATACCGGACATCCGACTTTTCCTTCAATGCGGCTCAGCGCGAGCTCGTGGTTTGTTTCCACTTACGCAAGGCTCGTGCCAAGGTCTTGAAGGCACGCCTGACGATGCGCCACATCGTCTACGCGCCCGACGATCGGGATGTCGTCAAGCGGCCCTGATCCGGATGGTGGGACTTGCGATTCGCTGTCCTCGTCAGACGCCAGCTTAGGACTTGTCGCAGAATCGGTGGGTTTGCGGCATTAACACCGCGATTGTCGGCCACATGCGCCATCGGTCGCTTCAGGCGTGTGGTCGGAGAAATGCTGCTGGATTGCGGGATCGCGGTTTCTTATGGGACCATCCGCCGTGGCGTTCAAAAGTGTCCGGTTGAAGACGTTCATGTCTGAAGGCCGACAACAAAGCGGATGCACTCGGTTAGCTTGAATTCTTCGCAGGCAGCATGGGCGACGACAGCAATGATTACGGGGAGCGAGGGCGGTGGACCGAGGCGTGCCGGCGCGAAGAGGCAATCCGCGAATTCCTGGAGCGGTATCTACAAAGTTTGGGCGGTCAGGAACTGGACCTCAGCCCGGTCACCGCAAGCGCGGTCGACGCCAGGGACATCGCGCCCTCGACAAAGATCGAGAAGCCCTCGTGCGTCGAACGATGGAAGGCTTTTATCTCAAGCCGACACCCCCCCTTTCGCGCAGTTGGTTCGCCAAGTCCAAATCGCTTGCGCAAGCGGCCGGCCTTGCTCCACCAAACTGGCTCTCCATCAAATCCCGGGTTGAAGATGTCGATCTACGGGTGAGGGGTGTAAGCGCGAGAGCGAGGTCATCAAAGCTACAACCACGCCAGGTGCCCTTTCGGTGCCGCGGCGGCTTGAACTTGTGCAACCGATCATAGTTGACGTATTCGTTGTCGACGAAGAAACGCGTCTACCGCTCGGACGGCCTTGGCCTTGGCTGAAATTGGCGTTGGACATCTCTTCTCGCATGGTGACGGGCCTCTATCTAACCATGGAGGCGCCATCGCGAGTTTCGATAAGCCCATGCATACTGCACTCCGTGTTCGACAAGACCCCATGGTTCCAGGAGAGGGGTAGGCACTGCAGCTCTTCTGCGAGCGATTCTCCAGAAGAGCTGCTTTCACGCCTAATGTGCTGATTCTGAAGCATGGCTCTGAAACTTTCGCAAACTTAGTTGGAACGGACCAAATGGCGTCACGGGAGCATACGGAACGATATGGGAAGCTTTCCGTTTCTGGCCCACGAAAAACTCAATACAATCAACGATCTTAAGACGCCCTCCGGGCCCACCATTATCGTTATTTATCAATGCCTTATAGGGTGGTTCGCCACGAGGTTCGCCACGAGGTTCGCCAAGCATCGGCTTGCGCGTCACGAGACGCACGACTCGGTCCATTCCCTGGACCGCCAGGCGAACCTGCGATGCCTCGCGCGAATAGAGCTCCGCATGATCGATGTCGTCGTGCCCTAGTACGTCCATGAGCTGTCTGGTTGAGGCCTCGGCCTCCGCCAAATAAACACCGAGCGACTTCCTCAGACCATGTAGGGTCAGACCTTTTGGAAGACCGGCGAGCTTGCACCAATGCGCCATCATCCCAGTCAGTGACTTGGCGGAGAAGGGCTCACCATAACCGTTGACCAAAACGGTCTCGCCGCGCCTGTCGGCCGCATCCAGGATTTCAGACAGCATCGGTGTGATCGGCACGAAAAGCCGCTTACCGCCAGTGCGTCCCTTGTTCTTGGCCTGAACGATATCAAACCCGTCGAAGTGACGCTCGATGCCATCGATGAAGACACGACGGGTGACCCTCTGGTCCCAGCGCAGGCCAGCGACGTCGCCGCGGCGGTTGCCGAGCCAGAGCGCCAAACCATAGCAAGTGCGTGCCGCGGTGCCGAGCTGCCAACGGTTTTCGAATTGCGCCATGGCTTCGCGCGACCATGCTTTCCAGCCGGCATAAGCAGGCCGCCACTCGACCGCCGCGGTGGGGTCGATTTCGATCCAGTCTTGCCGCAGCGCGACATAGACCAACTTGCGTATGCCCACCAACAGGTGCTTGGCCTTGTGAGGTGTGGCAATGAAGCGGCCAAGAAGCTCTTCGACATGGATACGTCTCAGGTTCTTAACCGCTACGTCGCGCCAGGTGAGCGGATGATCTGCGACCACCCGCAGTTCCAGAAATTCTTCGATCAGCCGCGTGTTCTTGCGCTTGCTGGCTTCGTCCAGCGCCAGCCACTTGACTGAGATCTTCAACCGTTGAAAGGCCGCTCCAAATGTACCGGGCAGGGCGGCTCCAGGCATACGGACGACGGGCGCCTTGGGGACTTTCCGGCCCTCGACCGCTGCTTGGTAGGCGTCCTTGAATCCTGGCTGATTAGGAGCGGGTAGACTAACCACGCGCTCTTTCGTTCGATAGCGCCAGCGAAGTTTTCCATGGCGATCGGTGTAGGAAGAGAGGCCGGGATATTTGTCGGTCATAGCGGAATGAATCTATTCCCTGCGATGATTCCCTTGCAACAGGAAGTCGACGATATTCTCTTCATCGTCTCCAGGTAGTTCGGCAAACGCTGCTTCGACTTTAAGGCGATCCCAAATCACACGACCGTCAACTTTCTTCGGCTTCGGCATGCGGCGGTCAGCAACCATCTGGTCGAATTTGGTTATGCCCACGCCAACATATCGGGCGGCTTCTTCGCGTGAGAGGCCGCGAGGAGGATAGGAGAGGGTGTCGCTTTTCATGATTTTGCCGCCGGCATGTGCGCCCTGGTGCACAGACTTCCGTTCACGATCAGGGTTTAGACTGTATAGATCTCCGCCGGAAGGGCTCCGATCGAGTCCTGCGGTGAATTGCGGTCACGGCGTATAAATAGGATAATTGTGTGAGTTTCAGGGGTTCGAGTCGGGAGAGCGCTACATCGCAAGACCCACTATCGAAGAAGCCCTCTTTTGCTATCGACGACGCGTGGCATAAGGGCCACGTGTAACCCCGATTAAGCCGCCATTAACACAGCGTCTCGCACGCCACGCCGTCGCCATCACGATCCAGCTTCCCACCCCACGAACAGTTCTGCAGATACCATTGGGCCTCGTCGCACGAGCTGATCTGCTTACACGTTCGCCGCGGCTCACACGAATAGCCGCTCTGCGCCGCGAGCTTGCGGCTGACAATACCAAGCGGCTGTTTCGCCGGCGCCGCGGCGTCGGCGTGCGACGCGCGCCAGTCCCAAGGGGCTTCGAATTTCCCGACCCATAAACCGAACTTCGCCACCTCTGCCTTAGCCTGTTGCGGCGCGTAGGCGCTATGGCTGTAGCGCGGCCAATCGAGCGCCTGGCCATGCTCGACCATCCATGCCGCCACGCTGGCGCGGTCGGCGCGCCTGCAGTCACCCACGAAGCGGTGATAGCGATCCCACTCCACGAACGTGCACCGGACGGGCCTCGATGCCGCCAGGAAGCTATCCAGCGCGTCGGCCGACCGCCGGCCGCAGGGATATTCGAAGCCCTTGGGGTCTTCGCAGTATTGGCGACTCTCCGGCGCGTCGATGCCGTTGAAGCGGATCCGCTGCTCATGAATTTCTATCGTGTCGCCGTCGATGACCGATGCAATGCCGGTGATCGGCGCCGGCCTCGGTCCGACCAAGTTCGGCAGGTTGATTTCGGGCGCATCGCCCCGATGCTGCATGGCGAACTGAGCAATCAAAGCTGCGAACACGGCGACCGTGACGAAGACGAGCCGCTTTGGCACGCTGGCTAATAGGGTTGCGCGACGGCGCCTGGCGCCAATGCGCTTCCGCCAATGGTCAGACCGATTGTCGTGACGTGATCTATCCAAGCCCTTTCCCCCGCAGGGGAGAATGCCCTCAAATGTCGCGGAGGTCCAGCGGTAGACGGGACTGGCCATTCACTCGACATTTGATGAAACATTTAGGGGCCCTTCCGGATTTGGTTGAAGGAGGATTGTCACATGAGAGAACATGTCGAAGGCCGTGCCTATGGCCGAATTGACGACAAACAGCTCGTCATTCTGCTGAAAGAGAAAACAGGAATCTCAGACGCTCAGGCTAGAAGGCTGATAAAGGCAGTTGGCCGCGACCGCCCCGCGCTTTTGCGAGAAGCCCGAATTGTCAGAGCGCAGCATTCACGCGTCTAGCTGAAGCGGCTTATGCCCGGCTGCTCATGGCAGATGACTTGCCGCAAATCGCGCCAGTGGACCGCCTGGCCGCATATAGGGCATGGGTGAAAATGATCGGCTTCGTTCTTTGGCTGGCTGCCATGCCGCTTGCCGACAATGGGCGGCCCAAGGTCTGACAGTTTCGTCATGCCCGAAAACATTCACTTTAACTAAAATGTTCCCGAACTAAATTAGCCATGCCGCCTTGAATCGCGGTTGTTGGGGTTCCGTGCGTGCGTTTGATGTTCGTTCCACCTCTGATGCCGACACTGGTCGACAAGCCGCCCGAGGGCGATGACTGGACTCATGAGTTCAAGTTTGACGGCTACCGATCGCAGATTGTCATCGACGATGGCGACGTGCGGATATTCACCCGTCGCGGTTTCGACTGGACAGCCAAATATCACGACCTGGTGGAGACGGCCAAAGGGCTCGACGTCCAAAGCGCGATCATCGATGGCGAATCGTCTTGAACGAAGCCGGCATCTCAGACTTCGGCGAGTTGCGCAAGGCGATCACCCGGCGCCAGCACGACCTCTATTCCGTGGCCTTCGATCTGCTGCACCTCAACGGCCATGACTTGCGAGACATGCCTCTAGATGACCGTCGCGAGGTGCTGCAGGCGAAATCCATGCTGGCCAGCGGATCCAGTTCAGTGAAGCGCTGCCAGGCACCGGATCGGCCATCTTCCATCTTGTCGATCAGGCAGGGCTTGAAGGGGTCGTCTCGAAGCGAAACGACAGCAAGTACCACTCTGGACCATCCACCAACTGGCTCAAGGCCAAGTGCTACACGATCGATGAATACGACCTGCTTGGCGTCGAACGCGAGCCGGGCAAGCCAGCCTTCGCTCTGATGGCAGAGCGGGGCACAGGGCGCTATGTAGGTTCGGCCTTTATCAACGCCGGCAGGGAGGTCCGGGAACGGCTCTGGCAATGCGTCCAAGAACGTCCAGGGGCACCGCCGAAGGGCATGAAGCGGCCGGCGACGCAAGGGTCAAACCGGGCCTAGTCGGCCGTGTGAGGCATCTGCGTGGCGAGGATGATCTCCGCCATGCTTCGCTGCAGGATTTTCGAGAGGAAGGGACCTATTAAGCGGCCCGACAGCCCGTCGTTGGGGTGACAATGAGGAGGCTGCCGGGCCTAACCGGCCAGGGGTGCCGGCTGATTCGAAGCGTAATATTAGCAGGCGCGCACAAAAACCCTTGGACTGCCGTTCTCCCCCGTTTAGCCAAAGGCCTGTCGATCAAAATCTGTTTCATTTCGAAACGCAGGCCCTGGCATCCGACTTGCACCGAACCCACTGCCGGTTAATCGCGGTCCTGGTCGCATGCTCTGATCAGGTGAGGCTCGCCGGGCTTGAGGTTGTTGGGGGCTTCGCCCGGCGGGTTTCTTTTTCTCCATTCTACTGCAGCTGGTCAAATCCGGCGCCGGCGCTCGCTAGTCGATCGCGCCTATGTAGATCGGAACTGCCATTTCCATCAAAGTTGCCTGCCGGCCCGGATCATCGCCCGAGCAATGGAAAGCTCTACCTCGACCTTGGCGTTTTCCTTCTGGGTCATATTGTCGGCCGCAATCAGCCGACGCAGCGAGCGTAGGACTTCGCCGCGCGCCCATCCCTGCTTCAAGCATGTCCACCATGCCTGAAAGCCGGGCTCCATTGCTTCCTGGCAGTCGACCTCTCGGTCGGGGTAGTCGCCTTCGCGCCTCGGTCCGCTGATCATCCGTTGCCGTCCACCGTTCTTTCTTCGTCCAACTGTCGCGGCACCGGCAGATAGGCGTTCGCGACGAGCCATTCGCCGACGATCGTTTCCACCAGATCCGGCTTGGCAGTGCCCATCTCGGCCGCCAGGCTGGTCAGCGCGTCATCGGTGCGGGGATCAAGGCTGACCCCACCGGCGTTTCTGATCAGCAGCGCGGCCCGCCGCAACAGCACCTGCAGGTCTGCCCGAGAAGCGTCCGCAATGTGGTCGGCGGTGCTTTCCAGTTCATGCACGAATTGATGTCGGGACATCGGTCATGCTCCTACTGCCCATCGGCCATCTCGTCGGTCGCAACATTGGCCAGCAGAGCGACCCTTTCGTCATAGAATTCGTTCTTGCCGTCCTCCGCTTGAATGATGGCGCGCAGACGCGCCAGCGCGGTGACACGATCGACAAGCTGCGTTTCGGGGTCGTGCAGCAGTTGCAAACCGCGAACTTCACTCCGCTTCTCGTCCGACCAGCCCTCACAGCATGCCTTGATCGCGGCATTGCTGGCCGCCCACCAAACATCAGCGGCAGCATACTCGTCTTCCGAGGGTTCTTGGTCTGGCGGAAAGCCCATGTCATCCCAGCCTTCGACCGCGAATGAACCTTCAGCCGCTTTCTCCGCGGTCAAGCCAGATTGCTTGATCACGGCCCGAGCTGCGGCGAGACCGCGCTGTTTTTCTTCAGGGGTGGCTCCCCTGGCGTCCATCATAATCTCCATGAGCGGCCTCCTGCGGCTGTCAGGACATCAGTGAACAAAAAGAGAACGCTGGAGTCAAGAGCCTCTTGACCGAGTAGGATTAAGTTCCTCATTTCACCGTATGCCGGAGCAACCCGAGAAGTGGCCGAGAGGCGCCCGCTGGACGTTGACGCATGCTCACGACGCCGTGCAGGTGGCCGGCATCCGCTGCGGCAAATGCAACATCACTCGCTACTATAAGCCGCTCGAGTTACGGGAGGTCATCGGCAACGTCACGATCGATGAGGTGAGGGACAAGGCGCGCTGCCAGAAGTGCGGCAGCCGTGAGTGGATGAGCGCCCAGCTATTCTACGCGACCGGCGAGCAAGCGCACACGATCCGGTTCCGGCGCTTGGTGCAGATCCGATGGGAGAAGCGGGTGATCTGGCGGGATGAGTAGACCACGGCAGACAACGGTACCTAAACCCTTTGTCCCCAGGTTCGCGCAAAGGCGATCAACGTCAGGCCTGTCGTTGCAAGAAAACAAACCAGTATCCAGCTGAACAACTGCGAGAGCATCCCTGGCGCAAAGACGGCGCCGAAGGCAAAGGATTAAAGTCCGGGTAGTCGTAAGTGATCCATTGAAGAAAGGCGGCGGCTACGAAAAGGCCGCCCACTATGTGAAACAGCGCACGGCCGAGTGTCCTCACTTTGCGGCCCGCTTTGCCGCCGCTCTCCTCACCGGCTTCGCTCCGGGCTTCCGACCAAGCCCGCTGGACTTCGCCAACTCTGACCGCTGTGCCGCATAGTTCGGTGCCACCATCGGATAGTCGCGCGCCAAGCCCCATTTGGCCCGGTACTCGTCGGGCGTTAGACCATAATGCACGCCGAGATGGCGCTTCAGCGATTTGAACTTCTTCCCGTCCTCGAGACAGACAATGTAGTCGGGAAACACCGATCGCTTGGGATTGACCGCGGGCGACAGGGACGGCGTCTCGGGCTCTGCCGCCTTGCCGATTTTCGAGAGCGACGAATTCACGCTTTGGATCAGACCGGGGAGCGAGGCAGGCGGCACAGCGTTGTGTCCGACATAAGCAGATACAATGTCTGCGGTAAGCGCCATCAACTGGCCTCGGCTGTTCTCACTCTCGTCGGGCATGCAAAAAGCTCCAATTCGCGTATAGCTGCATCTCTCTTAGCCGGTTTTGCCAAAAGGTCTACGATTCCGTCACGCGGTCATTTACTCGCGATGAGCCAGATGGGCTGGCTAGTCGGTGGCTCGAGCTTCAGCCAATGTGGCCAGTCGCTTTTGCACCGTCGGCGTGGAGCGATGGATGGTCGTTACAGTGCGGACCGTGGAAAGGTCCGACTCATCCAGGGGCGCATAGCCAAGCTCGCCTAAGGCCGCTTTGCGCCTGATGTCGGCCGCTGAAGGCAATCTTGCCACCCGCTGAAAGCAGACATGTAGTCTGCATCGGGAGTCTAGCTTGTTCCCCTCAGGCCAAGCCTCGCAGGTACTGTCAATCGGGGATCTGGCATGTAACATTGCTTGCTAATATACGATGGGTTGAGGGAAGCGTTCCGCTCGAACTTGGCGGAATGTCCCTTTTGGGAGAAGCCGACATGCAGGGCTCAGTCGAAAACGACCTTTCCAGCCGCCTTGAATCCGCAAACCGGCGTATTGCAGAGCTGGAAAAGGCCGAGGCAGCTGCGGCAATCGAATTTGACCGTCTTTCCGCCGAAAACAAGCGATTGATTCAATTCACCGAGGAACGCACCAAGGAACTGGCCATCCTCAACAGCGTCGGCGAAGCGACTGCCAAGACGCTGAATGTCGAAACAGTGACCCGTATCGTTGGCGACAAGGTTCGCGAGATGTTCGGCGCGGATTTGACGGAAATCCTGCTGCACGACGAAACGTCCAATTTGATCAACGTCTCCTATGCATTCGACGGCAATTACCAGTACCCTGAACCTTTTGCGATGGGCGAAGGACTTACCTCGAGAGTTATGTTGTCGGGTAAGCCACTGTTCCTGGGAACTTTCGAGGATGCAATCGAGTTGGGCGCCCTGATGCCCAAGGAAGAGGACAAGACTGAAACCTATCTCGGTGTGCCTATTATTGCCGGGAATAGGACGCTGGGTGTGGTTAGCGTGCAGAGCTACAGAAAAAACGCCTTCAACGAAGATCATGTTCGCCTGCTCCAAGGGCTCTCGGCCAGCATGGGCGTTGCCATCGCCAACGCCTACCTCTTCGACGAGACGCAGCGGCTCCTGAAAGTGGCGCAAGACCGGGCCAAGGAATTGGCCATTCTCAACGGCGTTGGCGAAGCGATGACGAAGTCACTGAACGTCGACACGATTATTCGGCTGGTTGGCGATAAGGTCAGGGAGGCCTTCGGCACCGAGGTCAGTGAGATTCTGCTGCACGACAGTCAATCCGGTGTAGTTCGAGTTCCTTACGCTTACTATAGAGGTCACAAAACCATCGAGCCGTTCCCGATGGGGTTAGGGCTTACGTCGGAAATTATCTCCACGGGGAAGCCGCTGGTTTTCAGCACCATGGAGGAAGGAAAAACGCGCGGTGCCTATTTTCCAGACGAAGATGACAGGACCTCATCATACATTGGCGTGCCGATCAATTCGGGCGAGAGAACGCTCGGAGTGGTTAGTGTTCAAAGCTACGAAAAGAATGCCTTCGATGAGAATCACGTACGATTGTTGCAGACGATAGCTTCCAATATGGGTGTCGCGATTGCCAACGCCCGCTTCTTCGATGAGACCCAGAGGCTTCTAAAGGAAACGGAGCACCGAGCTGCTGAACTGGGTGCGATCAGCAAGGTCAGTCAAGCACTCATCGGCGAAGCCGAACTTGGCAACACAATCCAGCTGATCGGCGATCAGATGCAGGAGATTTTCAGCGCCGATATAGTCTACGTCGCTCTGCTCGATCCGGACACAAAGCTGATCCATTTTCCTTATCAGTTCGGCGAAGCCTTCACCACACTCAAGCTCGGCGAGGGCCTTACAAGCAAGATCCTGGAAACCGGCGAGCCGTTGCTCATCAACCAGGATGTCGCGGAACGCGGCGCGGAAATCGGAGCAACTCCGGTTGGCAAGGATGCACTTTCGTATCTTGGTGTTCCGATCAAGACCGCTCAGGGCAATGTCGGAGTGATCAGTGTGCAGAGTACGACACGAGAGGGTATGTTCAACGAAAATTCGCTGCGGCTGCTTTCGACCATCGCCGCCAATGCGGGTGCGGCGCTTCACAACGCACAACTGTTCACCGAGCTCAAGGAGCTTTCGCCGGCGTTGACAGAGGCAAAGGAGGCGGCGGAGGCTGCCAACGAAGCCAAGAGCACGTTCCTTGCTACCATGAGCCATGAAATCCGCACGCCGATGAACGGCGTTATCGGCATGGCCAACCTGATGCTGGCTACCAAACTTGACGATGAGCAGCGGGAAATCGGCGAGACGATAAACAACAGCGCGGAAGCGCTGCTGACCATCATCAACGACATACTCGATTTTTCCAAGGTCGAGGCGGGCAAGCTTGATCTCGATCCCCGGCAGTTCGAATTGCGCGAGTGCCTCGAAAGCGCGATCGATTTGATTGCGCCAAGGACAGCAGAGAAGGGATTGGACCTCGGCTATGTCGTTGAGCCCGGCACGCCGGAAAGTATTGTCGCCGACAATAACCGTCTAAGGCAGGTTCTGATCAACCTGCTCAACAATGCCGTCAAATTCACCGAGCGGGGAGAGGTCGTGCTTTCCGTGATGGAGGTGCCGTCCGGAGCCGCGGGCACCAGTCCGCAGGGCGAGGGCGAGCGCAAAACGTGTACGCTCCAGTTCGCGGTGCGCGATACCGGTATCGGCATAGCCAAGGACCGGATGGATCGCCTGTTCAAATCATTCAGCCAGGTCGATGCTTCCACGACGAGACGCTATGGCGGAACCGGGCTCGGTCTGGCGATCAGCAGGCGTCTGGTGGAATTGATGGGCGGTGAGATTTGGGTGGAGAGCGCCGAAGGAAAAGGCACGACATTCTTTTTCACCATCCGCGCTCCGGTTGCCTCGAGCCAAAGAGCGACACAACTGCTGCCGACGAAGGATGAACTGGCTGGCAAGCGGCTGCTGATCGTCGACGATAACGCAACAAATCGGCGCATCATATCCTTGCAGGCACAGGCCTGGGATATGGCTGCATCAGCAATCGAACATCCCGCCGACGCGCTTCGACGGCTTGCGGGAGGTGAGGTTTTCGATGTCATCGTTCTCGACATGAACATGCCCGGCATGGATGGGATCGAACTGGCCAGGCAAATACGCGCGCTCGAAGGCAACGGCAGCGTTCCGTTGTTGCTGCTCAGTTCAGTGGTGCCCATACCGGAAGACAAGAAAAAAGAGATGGAAAGTATCAAGTTTGCGGCCATGCTTTCCAAGCCAATCAAGCCATCACCGTTGCTCAATGCATTGCTGTCGATCTTTGCCGGAACTCCGATACGCTCCATCCGATCCGATCAGCTGAAGGCGCCGGCACTCGACAGTACGATGGCGGAGAAATTTCCGCTTCGCATCCTCCTGGTCGACGACAATGCCACCAACCGGAAACTTGGCTCCAAGGTGCTCGAGCGCCTGGGGTACAAGCCGCAACTGGCGGTCGACGGGCAGTCGGCAGTCGCTGCATATACCCAGGGCAGCCATGGCGTTATCCTGATGGATATCGAAATGCCTGACATGGACGGTCTCGAAGCGACAAGATTGATCCGCGCGTCCAGCAGCCAACATGCGCGTCAGCCGTTCATCATCGCCCTGACCGCCAACGCAATGGCCGGTGATCGCGAGAGATATCTGGATGCAGGGATGGATGATTACCTCAGTAAGCCGCTGCGCGTGGAAGACCTCATCGCCTCGCTGAACAAGGCGGTGCTGGCTGGCGGGCAGAGACTTGCCGGTGCAGGGAGAGATTTCCAGGAGCCCAGCGTGCCAAGGCTCTGAAATGCAAAGGTCGGATCTTGGCGCAATCGCCACCAGCCGTTGCAGCATTGAACGAAAAATGATGCGCTATCGCTAATTTAGCGCGCCCGCGATAGTCTACCTTTTCAGCGCGAGGGAACGCTGACGAATTCAAGCAGGGCGGTCGATTTCGATCGTACATCGCCAGCGCCGATAGAAATTCGCGGTCGAAATCGAGGGACATCGTGGCGATCGATATAGGGGCACTTGATAAACTGCGCGAGCTTATCGGTGGCGAAGAAGCCGACCTTGTAGAGCTCGTGGAGTCTTTCCTCGAGGAGGGCGCATCCATCATGCAAGACATGCGGTCGGGTCCGGCTTCCGACCTGACCGCCATCCGGCGGGCTGCCCACTCCCTGAAATCCAACGCGCGGGACATGGGTGCGGCCGAACTCAGCCAAATCTGCGCCCGGGTCGAGGCGCGATGCGCAAGTGGCGGGCCGACGGATTTGGCGGAAATCGACAATGCACAGCGCGCGTTCGACGCCGCCGTGACGGAGCTTCGAATGATCTTAAATTTGGGAGAATAATTTGAGCAACCCTGGCAGGATTCTCATCGTTGACGACTCCCGGACCATAAGGATCAAGCTCAAGAAATCGGTCGAGGCTCTCGGCCACCAAGCCGCGGCGGTAGACAGCGGCCGGGCGGCGCTCGAACTGCTCGCCACCGAAAATTTCGATCTCATCCTTCTCGACATCATCATGCCGGTAATGGACGGCTTCGAGGTACTGAAGAATCTTAAGGTATCGTCCAGAACGCGGGATGTTCCGGTTATTGTGATTTCCGCGCTCGACGATGAGATGAGCAGCGTCGTCAAGGCGATCGAATTGGGGGCCGAGGATTTCCTGCCCAAGGACTTCGAACTCGCACTTCTCAAGGCACGGGTTTCCACCTGCATCGAGAAGAAGAGGCTGCGCGACATCGAGAAAGAATATCTGCGGCAGGTGACAAAGCTGACGAAGGCGGCCGCGACCTTGGAAAGCGGGAGGTTCAATCCTTCAAAGCTCGGCATCCGCGATGTGGCAGGCCGCCCGGATGGTCTGGGCAAGCTCGCTACGGTTTTCGCCACAATGGCCCAGAAGGTCTATGATCGCGAGCGCAAAATGCGGCAGAATATCCGCACATTCCGTGGCGCACTGCTGCTGCTGGCTTGCGGAGGATTATGGGGCCTTGTCGTGCCACTATCGAAGATGGCTTCACTCGTTGAAGCTCATCCGATCGGACTGGCGCTCCTTATTGACGTGATTGGGGCTGTGTTCTGCATCGGGATAAGCATGAAGCGGCAGACAATGCCCCGCTTTGCTGATCTTACGCGCTCGGATTGGAAGTTCATTCTCATCCTTGCATTCATCAGCTCGGTGATCAATCAGGTGCTGGTCTATTGGCTGGCAAGCAAGCTTCCCGCCTTCATCGTCTCTATTGTCATCGTCCTCGAGGGATTCGCCGTATTCCTGTTCGCTTCCTTGATGCGGACGGAGGCGCCCAATCTGAGGCGGTTTTTGGGACTTGGACTGGGTCTCGCCGGTATCTTCATCATACTTCTCTATGGAGAGCCGGCGGAAATGGCGACCAGTTGGTTGTGGCTTGCCATTGCACTCGTCATCCCGATCACTTACGCGACCGAGGATATTTACCTCTCGGAGTACAAGCCTGCTGCCATCGATAGCGTCGCTCTGTTCGGCATCACCCTTGTTGCTTCGGTTTTGATGCTGATGCCGCTGGCAGCTTTCTATCGGGATTTCATCCCTTTTGATCTACTGACCGGACGGCTTGGCATGATCGTCGTTCTAATGGCCGTTGCCGGCAATTTGGCGATGCTGCTTTTCATCGCGCTGATCTCCAGCACAGGCGCTGTTTTTGCAAGCCAGAACGCCTACGCAGTCACCGCAGCCGGCATAGGCTGGAGCATGCTTTTGCTGGGTGAGGCGATACCGGCGCTCACCTGGGTCTCTCTGGCGCTCATCGTCGTTGGTCTCCTGATGGTCGAGCCCAAGCAGGAGGCTGAAGAAGAACCGCCCCTATTTGACGACACATCGGAGGAGTTCGTCCCGCAGTTGCTGTCGTCGCCCACGGAATGAAAGATCCGGTCAACGATCTACCCGCGGGACAGTTCACGTCGAAGAAATGCCTGAAGGTCTGGTTTTGACTATCACCGCTGAAAAGCTGCCCGTCGGCTTCCGGCCCCAAAGCGGTCAGCAGGCGGTTCTACAATTCGCCATCGACTGGGGTTCTTGGAAGCTTTTCGAACTTTCAGGGTCGCGCCTCAGCCCGACTTGAGGGTGCTTTTGGACAAAGCAGGACACTAGCTTCGCTTTTTGGACGGTTTACCAGGCACCGGCTAAGCGCAAGAGAACTCACCCCGACCAGCTTGATCTTTTTGCATAGGCGGCAAGCCGACGGCCAAGGTGATCAGCGCGATTCCTGGCATCGCCAAGCGCATGTGGCGCGAGCGCCATATGCAGCAGCCGAACAATCCGCCGCCACATTCTGCCGATGCGGAGGCGCGCATGACGCCAACCTACCGCGCCCCTGCCGCATGGATCAATCAGGCCCTTGGCTGCCTGTCAGAGGCGAGCGGATGCCCGACGTGCGCTTCCTCGCCGAACACCAAGCCGATCATGACGGACGCCGGCCGGCGACCTTGTGGCAAGCGTACTCGAGCGCGAATGGTGGCGGCGCTGGCCGGAAGGGCGCGACGAGGCGAAATGCTCGAAGCCATGAGGGGCACATAACAGCCCGGTTCGCTTCACATGCCCAATGTCTGGCCCGCGTCAAGGTGAAGGAACGCCGCCGACGAATTGCTGCGAATGGCGTCTTCGAATGCCTCTGTCGCGTTGCCGTGCGTGACGTCGACCAGAAGCGCGGCCGCCTTCTCGACCTCATCGGCAGCGCGTTCAATACGGTCAAGACGCTTCGCCAGACGATCGTGCAGCATTTCCAGCCGCGCTGCCCGGTGCAGATCGGAGCGCTCTTCGCGGTGGTCGAAATCGAGGGGAGCGAACATCATCGTCGTCATGGTATCGGCTCCTCAATGGGCGGTCGGCGGCGTTATCTTCAGCCGCCGCCGCTTGGCTGCCTTCGCTCTCGCTTGGCCGGCTCGGATCCGGCAGCACAGTGCAAGGCTGACCGCGAGGCCGTGCTTTTCGTCGAGCATAGCCGTGGCCTGCTTCAGGGTGCGCTCGGCTCGCTGCGCGCGTTGCCTTGCGACCGCCATTTCGAGAACGACAAGTTCAAGCATCCTCCCGTTTCCTTGCGGGCTGAGGTCCCTTCGCGGAATCAACAAGCGAGCCCGGCATTTGTTCCTGTGGCAGCCAGGTCGCGCGTCGAGCCCCTCGATCGCCTCGCTCATCCTCACCGCGCTGGCGCTTGCGACCGTCCTGGCCGCCGGCGGCGCCGCTACCGGTGCTGATTGGGCCAACGCCTATCTGATGCCGGCACGATTGATTATATCCTCCGCGACTCCGGCGGCACCATCTACAAGCAACGAACGCATCCGGTTCGAGGGGACCGCCAAGGAAGAAACCACCGTCGTCAGGATTGGCGGCGCCAGCGACGGCGCGACGACTTTTTCATGGAAGATCGATACCACTGCGAACGCCGCCCGACACTTCCCGTTCGAAAGCGAGAAGATCGCGATCTGGAGCGATACCACCGGATCAAGTGTGACGGCGACCGTTGAGGGTATCGCTGCCTCTCTGCCGAACAATGACGAGATTTGGATCGAGGTCGAATATCCGGGCTCGGTATCATCGCCGAAAAGCTCCTTCGTCAGAACATGTCCGGCCGATACGCTGGCCGCTGCCGCAGCGGTCTCGACAAGCACCTTGACCTGGGGCGCTCGACATCGGCGTTTAAGCTGGCCGCCACCTTCACGCCTCAGCAGAAGGGCTGGATTTTCGTTCGGATGTGCGCGGCTAAGGCGTCGGCAACGTTCTACATCGATCCGAAGATCACGCTGACCTGAAGGCCTAGTTCATCGCTACAGGATATCGCGATTGAGGGTGATGGCAGGCAGGCTCCACCCGCCGTGGACGATCGCGAAGCCAGGCCGGTAGCGAGCCTCGTGCATTGCGGTCTCCAATGCATTATCATTCGACCCGATGGGGATACTTCAACCGCGGCCAAAGCCTAAGAAAGCTTACCCGAACAGCGACCGGTTCGGCGAAGACGGCCGGCGCATCTACAGCGCATATAATGGCGCAAAAGTAGCCCGGCCTCATCGTCAGATATTCTCCAAGCGTTTGCGCCTCGTCGCTCTCATGCTCGTCTTTGCGATCGGCGCCGTGCTTGTGTTCGTCATGAGCCAATTGCCCCACTAAGTCGGCTTGTCGACGAGCGGCGCCTTTCGCTTCGGCGGCACGTAAGCGGTCACCAGTCTGACAGCATCGATATCGACGGTCACCGGAACGCCGAGATTGACCGTCACCTTGCCCTCGTTGACGCGGGTGACATCGCCTATCAGCTCGATCGGCTGGCCGTGCTTCACCTTCGATATCCGGTCTACGATGGAATGCGGCTGGCTATAGGACGGGATCGAGACGCTCACCCGATCTTCTGTCACCCGCCTGCGCACGGTCGCGGTGATGGCGACTTCATCGCCGATGTTGATGCTGCCTTTAGCCATGGGAACGACTCTGGGGCGGCTTACCGCTTAGTCAAGCTTATTCTAATGTTCCAAATCGTTGGGAACAGTGACGGCGGTGACACGTTGGAAATGCGAGCAGTATTCTCCTTCAGGGATGCAGCCGCCTCAGGAACAAAGCCCGTCGCTTTACGCTATTAGCCGCGACGGGCTTTTCTTTTCCGGCAACGAACACATGCTAAAGCGCGTCAACGCAAACCAGAGTAACCCCCGCCCCTGACAGGACGGGCTTCCTTATGATCCACCCCAAATCAGCGGATGAACTCTTGTCCCTCAAACGGATAATGAACCTTGTACGGGGCCTTGCTAAAATCGCCCCCATGCCTCGCTTCTTCTTCGACCTATGTCATGGCGGTGATGTCTACCACGATGCCCGTGGAGGCACCTTCAAAGGCTTTGTGCAAGCCAAGGCAACGGCACTCGACCTCCTACGAAGGTTCCCGGCCGGTGATCGCGATCTAACCTGCACGATCCGCGACACGTTCGGGCGCTCGGTTGCAAACGTTAGCATCAAATCGGAGATTTCGGGCCGGGAAGCATTCGGACCTCAGTCCTCATTGCAGGACGACGCGCTATCGAAGGCCTTGCCATTCCTCGCTGGCGGCTGAAACGATCCCTTGGCGGCTAACCCCGATAGCCCGCTGCTGGTGTGCCCCCACACCAGCAGCGGGCTAAAGGTAGCCGACGCCTTCTCATTGGGAGAATTGCCCGAAAGCGGGCGCCGGCCTGGCGGTCCTGGGGGTCCGCCGCATATGCAAAGTAGCTAAAGCATCTGCGATCGACATGGTGTGATCGCGGAAGCTTGGGAAGGTTGACGGCGGCGGCTTCAATAAGTGATGATTAATATACGGTAAATGGTCGATCCTTCAGGGGTGTAGCCAATTGCTGGAGCCCGCTGTTGGACCCCCCGGCAGCGGGCTTTGCATTTTAGAGGCTGTTAATACGTGCGCCGTAGCCAGCCTCAAGGCTGGCCATTCTCACAACAGCCCGTCGCCTAGCGCGAACCGCGGCCGAGGGAGAATGATCTTTGCTCCGGCCTCTTGCCAACGATGATCTCCGAACGCCATATCTCACTCGGATGGGGCGACCTCGTTGGAGATCGCCGTGGGCAAAGAATACCCCTTCGTTGAAGATACGCTGGGCAAGAAAGTGAAGGCCGGCACAGGCCTGTCGGTGAGCTGCCTAACGTGCAAACGCGTGGCCGCGCTCGACATAGCCGAGATGGTGAAGCGGCTCGGGCCGGATCATTCCGCCATGCATTGGGGTCTGATCAAGATCGTCTACTGCCACGAATGCCGTGCCGCCGGCCGCGACGACCGAAATCTGCAGTTCACGAATCATGCGATGACTCCGGAGATGCGTAAGGGCTGGACGCCTTGCCCATAAGCTGGCGGGCATAATTGCAGGCCCTCATTAGGAACGCTTCGTGCAACAAACGGACCATCAATGCTCTCCCTCGTCGGCTAGGTATTCCCTCACATTTCCGAAGTCGCGGTACATCCCGCCGTCGGGATGCTTTTTCTCGTGCCACGAGATCGACCAATAACCAGTGTCTTCAAGATCTTCCATAGCGCGGATCCGATCGGCATCGGCCGGAAATTGCTGCTTGAGGAGTGAGTTGACTGCGTCCACCCCGCCCAGACGATAGGCTTCCAGGCAAATGTCGTGAAACATTGTCTATCCCCCGAAAAGATTCGCATGAGCAGAATTGCGCAACTGGAGGCTGCAACGCAAACGGGCTCTCTCGTCGGCACCTATCGCCTGCCCAACGAATGGCAATACGCGCGCCTTGGCCGTCTGCGGGGCGAGAAACGGCATGCCGCGGTGCTGGCCTTGGGCTGCGGGATCACCGTCCGCCAGTTCGCCAAGCTGCCCCTGGACAGGCAGCAGGCGGTTCGCAGGCAGGCGGCATAGGCCGCAACCTTTGGCCTGAGAGCTTTTCCTAATTCTCCGCGTGGCTGAAGACGACAGCGCCGTTGTCCTTGCGAACTTCGACCGACACTACTCCATCGTCACCCTTTCGAGTCGGGAACATGGTGATTGCGTGATCCTTCGCCATTTTCTCAGCGTCAAAGGTCACCTTGTCGATAATGCCCCGTACTCCATACCAGATGACAGTGTAGGCCATTTGTTGCTCCCACGCTTTACGCAAGCATAGCACCAGCGTCCCGTGGGACCTACATCGGGCCACAGCGAGGCGCCAAGACGCGATCGGCGCTTCGGCGGTGCCAAGAGAGCGGCGACGAGGAATGCGCGCTGATGGCTGGTAGAAGGGCGGCCCGGCAGCCAACGTATCTTCGGGGGAGTGGTAAGCCGCCGGGCCTAGGGGACACCTAGGACGGGGAGCACCCGTCCCAGAAGCTCCAGCATGATCCCGACGGCGGCGGGCGGGAAGAATAAGAAAGCAGCCGGCCGAACTTTCAACGGTCGCCTTTATGACGAGATGCCCGTTCCATCGACGCCTTGAGAATGTGATTCCCGATCTTGGTTGCCAGCCCAATAGCCTTCGGCTCGGGGTTCGATATGGCCAGAAACAAAGAGAACATTGGGGCGCCCCGGTCGTTGCGGAAGGCAAGACTTTCGGGAAGAGGTCCGCCAGTCGCTTCCCGACAAACTGTTCTATGGCCGCGACGTCGGCGCTTCGTTGGTGAATCTCGTCGACCTGTCCTAATAAGTCGGTCCGTTGCTCGCGACTATACCAAGCCTTTTCCCATTCGTCCGTCCCGAGCATCCGAGTGAGGGGTCAAATCGGATGAGGGCCGAATCGTCTACCCGGCCGACTCGACCCTCATAGCCCCTAGCACTGTTCCAAGGAGTCCCAGGCCAGCAAGCTGGCGGTGAGGATATGAACTCCGTCGCTAGGGCGTCAGCAGAGCGGCCTAGCCGACCAATAAAAGTGTCCCATCATGGAACGAATTCACGGCTTGGTGATTTAGTCGATGCAGTCGATCCGCCGAGGTGTAGCTGCTCTCTCCGTCGCGGGAAGCCCGTCGCCTACCCTCAATAGCTGCGATGGGCTTTTCTTTGGGTAGGCTGAGAATTCAGTGCCTGCGGGCCAGCGTCTGTTCCTCTTCCTGCTGATCCAGCGCCCCTAGCAATTCAGTGAAGGACTTCGGCAGCGTCAGTTCAACGCCCAAGTCCAGCTGCTTGCGCAACCTCCGACGGAAACCTTCTGAAGTGGCCAGCTGCCGAAAGATTTGGGGAGATTCGTTGAGCGTAGACATTGAGCAGTGGCATCCCTTGGGGGCCGGCCCTCAAGGGCGGAACTCACCCGGGAGCGAATCGTTCCCCGATCGAATTGCCCTGCTATCAATCGAGCAGCATGCCTTCCTTGCGTGCCGCCGTCTCGAATGCGGCGCGCACATCATCCGGGGTCAGATCGCCAGCTAGTGCGGCGAGGCAAGCCTGCACCGCCTTATTCCAGTGGCGGCCACGCTCGGGCCACTCAAGCAGGTTCTCGGCGGCTGCCTGGACGTTGTTGACCTCATAGCGGACGCCCGTTTGGCGGGTCTTCACCGAGACCGGCGGCGAGAACCATAGCGTGCCATGCGTGCGCATCTATTCGTGCATGTCGAAGGCGACGAACCGGCCAAGCAATATCGCCTCGTACATGATGCATTCGGTGAGTTGGCAATCGGTCTCGGTGAGATTGGGACCCTGTTCGCGGACGGCAGCGATGGCTTCTTTGATCGAAACCGTTTCGCCAAACGGCGCGTTTAGGAGCGCTGCATGGACAAGCTTTTTAGCGGTGCTCGCCCGACCATGGTCGGCTTGAACGTCCACCAGCCCAACTCCACCCTGCAAACCCGAGTGCCTACCGTTGCGGCAAGACCCCCGGGAAAGCAATGAAAATCTGCGTGGAAAGAAAGAGGGCCGAATCGTCTACCCCGACGACCCGACCCTCACAGCCCGCAGCACCGTCGAGGGGGGTCTCCCAGTGCTGTCGAACTGGGGGTGACGATAGCGGCATTGATGGGAAACACAAGAATAGGGCCAGCCACCAGCATGAGCGACTGACCCTAATTTGCTCGCAGGCTAACCCCAGGGTACCGGGGTTAGGGGGACATGGGCCGGGCACCTGCGAACTGCCGTGGACCGTAGCACATTAGCAGGTGCTTGAATAATCAACGTTTTGGAGAACGGAGCGTGATCGTCTGGAAGTTGGCGGCTGGCTGCGGCGTTGTGATTGCCCGCTCGCGGGCGAGATAGCCGTTGGCCGGATGATAGAACCGTTTCTGTGATTCCTTTATTGGCTCGGGTGCTTTGACCAACCCGAACAGCTCGTCCATTTTATCGGCCACGCTCTGTGCGGCAACGCGGATATCGTCGTCGTCTGGAATGATATAGCCAATCGTAACGTCGCCCTTGCGGCTGTGGTCCATCAGGCACTTGAGATCAGAGAAGTTTACCCCTGCTTTGGCACAAGCCGTGGCGCATCGGGCACCCAACCGTCCGTTCAAGGATAGCCAAGTCATCAACATTGAGGGAGGCATTCGCGGCGACGGGCGTCCGGCGGGATAGGCAGCCGATCATGTTGCTGGCCTTTTCCGCGAACCAGCAGTTCTCCGGCGCGCCAGTCGATATCGTCGAGTAGGATCGCCATGACCTCGAGCGCGCGCAAGCCAAGGCGGGCCATCAGCAGCATGGCGTAGTCGCGTGCACCGCGCCGCGAATTGGCGCGGACCGAGGCCACGACTGCCTCCACCTCGTCAGGCAACAGATGACGAGGAAGTCTTGCGCCCCAGGGTTTAATGCACCCGAGGGACGCAAAGCGACAGGTGCGTAGTCGTAAGGCCCTGAGCGAACAGATATTGAAAGAAGCTGCGCAAATGCGTGGCTGGTGTCTTGTCGCGGAACGGTCGCTTGCGCGTCAGAAGGTGCTCCATGAATGCCACGACATCTCGCGCGGCCAGAGCGGGCAGATCGAGCATATGGTCGCCGAAGCGATGATCGAGAAAGCATCCGCGAACCGGAGCACGTGATAGACCGTGCGCGGGCTGAGGCCGCGCTGTCGCAGAAGGTAGGTTTCGAAGTTGCTCGGCAGCTCAGCGCGCTCTGCCTGCGCAGGTGTCAGCGGCGGTCGTGTCGCCACTCCTATTTCAATCAGATGCGCGACGAACAGCCTGGCAAGATTGGTCACCTTGATCCGGCTCTTCGGCGTGGGCGGCAATCGGCGTCCCAACTCGACAGCAAGGTCCGGCGTCAAAGCCGACGGCGCAATGCCCTCGGCCTCGAGAAAGCGGGCGAAGCGACGAAGCAGGTAGCGATAATTCGTAAGGGTGTCAGGTTTGTAGTTCCTGGAAGAAAGACTTTCCTCGAACGACGTGAAGTAGGGATCGAGGCAGGTAGTCTGGTTTGATATATCCGTCTCTTGTGCTCCATGTTGTTGGAGCGACAATCTTCACCTGTTTTCCAGTCTAGCGGCAGTTTTCGACCCTAGCACAGACGTTCGCCATCGAGCTCCAATACCCCGATAGCAGTCATTCGACGCGATGACGGAAAGCGCTACGTCTGCGACGCCATGTTTGCCATTGTTGCATAGCCTACTGCGCGCGGGGCGCTCGCGCACCCTATCTGTCATTCTGATTATCGTCCTATGAACCGGCGTTTGGCATCTTCCGTTGCCGGCATGAAGAGCGATACCGCACTTCCTTCCGGGTCGCGGAACTGGAATGTCTTGTTGCCCCAAGGCATGGTCTTGAGTTCATGCACAAGGGGAACGCTATCCTTGAGGCGCGCGTATTCGGCATCAACGTCATCGACCTGAAACTCGAGAAAAACAGTGCGGTTATCTCCTGGCTGGGCGCTGTTTTCCTGCCAGAGCGATACAGTCTCCACCGAGCCGATCGCAAGGACTGCGCCAGGGGTGACGAGTTCGGCAAAGACCGGCGCCAGCCAGTTTGCCGTGACCCCGGTGACCATTTCGTAGAAGGCGACCATCTGTTTGATGTCGCCGGCGATGATGCGAGCGGATGCGAATTTCATGAAAACCTCCTGCGATGGCGACGCCTTTGCCGCATCTTCACAGGCTTGTCTCACATCGCTGTTGCCAGCATTATGGCAGCAGGAGTCAGCATATGCGCAGAGCCGACCGTCTTTTTCAGCTCATCCAGATCCTGCGGCGCAGCAGCCGGCCGGTGACGGCCGCTGCTATCTCGCAGGAACTGGAGGTTTCGAAGCGCACGGTCTACCGCGACATCGCCGACCTCATGGGCCAGCGGGTGCCGATTACCGGTGAGGCCGGCTTCGGCTATATTCTCCATCCTGGGTTCGACATGCCGCCCCTCATGTTCACGCCAGACGAGATTGAAGCCATCGTTCTGGGCGCCAAATGGGTTTCCTCTCATTCGGATGCGCTCATCGCCACTGCTGCTAGCGATGTCGTCAGCAAAATCGCTGCCGTCGTTCCCGATGCACTGCGGCCGTTCATCGCCGAACCAAGCATGACCATACGGCCGGTGCAATCGCCGCCGAACGAGACCATCAATATTGCGCCTATCCGCCAGGCAATTCGCGACGGACGAAAGCTGCGTCTTCGCTATCGCTCGAAAGCCGATGAGACGACAACGCGCACTGTGTGGCCGGTCATTCTCGGTTATTCCGAGACCAGCCGACTGCTGGTGGCCTGGTGTGAACTGCGGCAGGACTTTCGGCACTTCCGCACCGATCGCATTGTGGCGGTGGAGGTTTCAGAAGAGGCCATTTCCCTACGCGATGGTGAGTTGCGTCGGCGCTGGCAGACATTGCGAGAGAAACAACTTCCTGTCCGCTAACACGTTTGGTGATAGTCCTAGTCCGCTTCCTAGGTCGCTTGCCTGTAACCAGACCTTCGCAAAACATCCATACTCGCCCCCCTCGAACCGCTCTGATTATGCCGAACTGTCGCATCGCTGAACGCTAGCTCAACAGTGGCCAAAATCAGGCATGCAGCATAATCCGAGTTACGGCATAATGCCCCTTATGCCGATATCGGCATAATGGCCATGGACGAAACATCCCAAGCGCCTTGACCGGGAGTTAGGCCGCAAGCGCTTTGGCGATGAGGGCCCTGGAAGAGCTGGTGGCGGAACTTGGCGCGGCCTTTCTGTGCGCCGATCTCCAGCTTACCCCCAAGACGCGCGATGATCATGCAGCTTATGTCGCAAGCTGGCTGAAGGTCTTGAAGGACGACACGCGGGCGATATTCACCGCTGCATCACATGCCGGGCGCGCGGTGGCGTTTCTGCATGCACAGGCGAAGGCCAAGGGCTTGGCTGCGTAATGCTCTGGTCTGCCGGGCAACGGCGCGACGGGGTCTGCTCAATCCGGCCGCGCTGCGCTGCCCTGGACCGGGTGGGCGCCCTGCCAAGGTGGGTTATCAGTTGTTTCAGTGATCTCCGAAGTTTGTTACTCGACGGCCTGAGACCTGGAACAGGTAGCTTTCGCAAGGCTCCGCCGACCTCAGCTCTTCCACCAGGGGCGCAGCAACAAGTGCAGGTCTTGCTTTCCTTCAGTCCGGTTCGAGATATTTGACATCGAGGCCGCGGCGTAGCGCAAGCGCCGCTAAGTTCGCTGATCCTTTCCCCCTTCATGCCTTTCCGCATTGAACGCCTGCTTCCCCTTCGCAACCCAGAGGTCGCGCGCGTGCTCGCCTTCATGGCTCTGCAGCTTGGTGGCGATCCACAGTAGCGCGCCGTAGATCACGGCGCGATCGTCATTCGTTAGTTCGACGATGCCTGCCTTGACGACGAGACCGCCGAGTTCGATCAGATGTTGGGTGCGCTTGCGGCGCTCGACCTGCCAGGTGCGCATGTCATGCCGAGCCCGTGCCGCCCGCCGGCGATTGCGGGCTGCCTTGGTGCCCTGGAGCGCTGCGCCGGTTGCTTCCAGATGCCGGAGCAGTTCGCCGGGACCGGCTCTCGAAAAACTTCACCCCACGCTCGGCCCATGCCTCACGCTTTGCAGTCTCTTTCGTTTCGGCGATTGCGACCAGCGCCCCGGCCAGTTCGTCGGTGCTGAGTTGATCGGCGCCGGTGGCGATCACCAGTTCGCCAAGTTGCTGCACCTTGCGCGTTTTGAGTTCTCGCGCTTTGTCTTCCAGCGCCTTCAGTTCCGCGTCGAACTCCCGTGGTTTGCGCATGTGCTGTCTCCGTTGATTGTCGATGTGGCGATGATAGGCGAGCGTCCGCCGGAAGGCTTCAGGGTTGCCGAGACAGCCCGGGACGGGCTGGTCCATCCCGAGATTTTTTCGAGGGAGGGCGCGCTTATACGTCGTTCCGACGTGCGCTTTGCCGTGCAAATGATCTGGTCGCGATGGCGATCTATCATCTTCACGTCAAGGTCATTGGCCGCAAGGCCGGGAGCAGTGCCGTAGCGTCGGCGGCCTACCGCTCTGCCTCGCGGCTGCGTGACGAGCGCATTGATCGAAACCACGACTTCTCGGCCAAGCGCGGCGTTGTCCATTCCGAGGTTCTGCTGCCGGAGAATGCGCCGGTAGCCTGGAGCGACCGCGAACGGCTGTGGAACGATGTCGAAGCCTTTGAGGTCCGCAAGGATGCCCAGCTTGCCCGGGAGGTGGAGTTTGCCCTTCCACGCGAACTGAGCCAGGCACAAGGCATCGAACTGGCCCGCGACTTCGTGCAGGCCGAGTTTGTCAGTCGGGGCATGGTCGTCGATCTCAATGTGCATTGGGACAGGGCGGAGGATGGCAGTCCCAAGCCGCATGCCCATGTCATGCTCACCATGCGGTCCGTGGACGCGAACGGCTTTGGCGCGAAGGTCCGAGACTGGAACCAGACCGAGCTTGTCGAGCGCTGGCGCGAGCGCTGGGCCGAGCTTGCCAATGAGCGCCTGGCCGAACTCGACATCGACGCCCGCATCGATCATCGCAGTCTGGAAGCGCAGGGCATTGCTCTGGAGCCGCAAACCCAGATTGGTGCACCGGCTCAACGCATCGAGGGCAACGGCCTTGATGCTGCCGGCATTGAAGCAGATCGCGCCGAACTGCACCGCGAGATCGCGCGCAACAATGGCGCGCGCATCATAGCCGACCCATCCGTGGCGCTGGACGCCATCACCCATCAGCAATCGACCTTCACCCGAAAGGACATTGCCAAGTTCTCGCATCGCCACAGCGATGGAATGGAGCAGTTCAACGCGGTCGTGGCGGCCATTAGCAATGCGCCCGATCTGGTCGAGCTCGGCAAGGATGGACGCGGCGAAGACCGCTTCACCACGCGGCAAATGATCCATAGCGAACAGCGCCTTCATCGCGCGGCAGAACGCATGGCTGGGCAGAGACAGCATGCGGTGAGTGACCGGGATCGTGCGACGGCGTTGGCGGATGCCAAGCATCGTGGCCTTGTTCTCTCTGACGAGCAGACCGATGCACTGGATCACATCACGAATGTCCGCGGTCTTGGTATCGTTGTTGGTTTTGCCGGCACCGGCAAGAGCGCGATGCTGGGCGTGGCGCGTGAGGCTTGGGCAGGAGCAGGCTACGAGGTTAGAGGCGCGGCACTCTCCGGAATTGCGGCCGAGAATCTCGAAAGCGGATCAGGCATCTCGTCTCGCACCATCGCCAGCTTGGAACATAGCTGGGAACAGGGGCGCGATCTGCTCACCGCGCGTGATGTCCTGGTGATTGACGAAGCCGGCATGGTCGGCACGCGCCAATTGGAGCGCGTGCTCTCCCACGCCGCGGAAGCCGGTGCAAAGGTCGTGTTGGTGGGCGATCCACAGCAGTTGCAGGCGATCGAGGCGGGTGCTGCGTTCCGTTCGATTCACGAACGCCATGGCGGCGTCGAAATCGGCCAAGTGCGCCGGCAGCGCGACGACTGGCAGCGCGACGCCACGCGCGATCTTGCAACCGGCAGGATCTGGGCTGCGATCAGCGCTTATGACGAACAAGGCATGGTGCACAAGGCTGCGTCGCGCGATGAGGCGCGCAGCGATCTTGTCGAGCGCTGGGACCGCGACAGACAGGCAGAGCCAGATGCGAGCCGGATCATTCTCACCCACACAAACGACGAGGTGCGCGCGCTTAACAAGGCAGCGCGCGAGCGCATGCGCCGTGCTGGCGAACTCGGCGACGATGTTCAGCTGGATGTGGAACGCGGTGCAAGGAATTTTGCAAGCGGCGACCGCGTCATGTTCCTGCGCAACGAGCGCGGACTCGGCGTCAAGAACGGCACGCTCGGTGTGATTGAAGAGGTCAGCACACAGAACATGGCCGTGCGCACCGATGGCGGCAGGTCCGTGCGCTTTGACCTGAAAGACTATACTCACATCGACCACGGTTATGCCGCGACCATTCATAAAGCCCAGGGAATGACCGTCGACCGCACGCATGTGCTGGCGACGCCAGGTATGGATGCGCATGGCGGCTATGTCGCCCTGTCGCGGCATCGCGACGGGATGGACATGCACTACGGCAGCGACGACTTCGCCACCCGCGAGCGGCTTGTCCGTACGCTGTCACGCAACCGCGCCAACGACATGGCGTCGGATTACGACCAGGTCGACCCGGCGCAGACCTATGCCGAACGGCGTGGGATCAGCTTCCGACAGCGTGTGGTCGAGATCGTGCGCCGCATCGTTCCTGAGAAGCTTCGCGACAGGATCGGCGGGCTGCTCGACGGGTTGCGCTCGCCCGTAGACGCCGAGTCTAGCCAAGACCGTGGGCGCAGCCCGGAAAGAGGAGACGATGGAAAGCGAAACGGCGATGCCGGCGCCGCGCCCGGAAGAGAAGCTTCCTCGAGGGGCATGCAGCGCGAAACGAATGCGCCGATGGACCCGGAAGCGGCGTTGCGTAGCGCCCGCACGAAGGCGCTTGTGCGCCACGCGCGCGCACTCGACGCTGTTACGGTCGGCGGCCATGCGGACGAGCAGGGGACTCCCGAGCAGATACGCGAATTGAGAGATGCGCGCATCGCTTTCGAGAAGGTTCGACCGCATGGCTGGCGCGATGCCGAAGCGGCTTACGTCAAGAATCCCGAGCTGGTTCGTGAAACGGCGGCCGGCCGGGTCAACCGCATTGTCCTTGCTCTCCAACTCGAAACGGAAATCCGCACCGGACTAGACAACGATCCGAGCCGCCGCGCAGATCGTTTCGTGGAGCGTTGGCAAAAGCTGGATCGCACGAGCCGGGGCCAATTCCAGGCAGGCGACATGTCGGGCTACAAGTCAACGCGCACGGCAATGTCCGACATGGCCAAAAGCCTCGAACGCGATCCGCAACTGGAATCCCTGCTCGCCAATCATAAGAAGGCGCTCGGCATTCAGGTTGAATCCGGCCGGCGCCTGGGTGTGGAACTGATGTTCAACCACGGCATCAGCATGGGACGGGGCATCGGGCTGTGACACCTGGCCAATCCGCCGCCGTTTATACGCCATCCACGGACGAGACGACGAACCTTGTTGCGTTCCCTCGCTAGCCGTCCTGTCTGGTTCCAGCAGATGCCACCAAGGAGCAGGCAAGCTATGCCCGAGCCAGATCGTATTGTACGTCTCAGAACCGTCCTTGCCCGAACCGGCCTGTCCCGCTCGACCATCTATCGCAAGATCGCCGAAGGCACGTTCCCCCCTCAGATCAAGATAAGCATCAACGGGGCGGGCTGGCGGGAATCCGATGTCAATCGATGGATCGCCGATCCTGTTGCATGGCGAAAAGAGCGTCAGTTCTGATTGCGAGACAGACGAACGCCAGGGCCGCCGCCATTCTCTGGAATGAATTCAATGCCGGCGCTTTCGAACGTGCTTCGTATCAGATCCACAGTCGATTGCTTCAACGCCTCGCCTCTTTCGAAGCGAACAATCGTCTGGGTTGATACTCTGGCTTCTTTTGAGAGGTCTAAAACACCCCATCCTAATGCAGCTCGAGCCATGCGGCACTGCACCCGATTCATAAAATCACCATTTTATGGTGATTTTGGTTGCTTAGATAATGCACTGTGTGTAGTCTCGGTTTCACTTGGCGGCCGGATGGGTGATGCAACACCAATCCGGCCTGGCCACGCCAAAGCTGTTGAGGAGCTCGGATCATGGCTGATTCCGACAATAGCACGTCTTTGCCTTCCGTCACGCACGGGCGAGGGCAACGGCAGACCGCAGGCGTGTCTGGAAGTTTCGACGATGAAGCCGCGATTCT
This sequence comes from Mesorhizobium sp. B2-7-2, assembly GCF_006440775.1. GTDB lineage: Bacteria > Pseudomonadota > Alphaproteobacteria > Rhizobiales > Rhizobiaceae > Mesorhizobium. The sequence continues at coordinate 114,631 of NZ_VFTZ01000003.1, forward strand.
GCTGCTACGAGGCTGGTTGCGGGCACAGCACGTTTCGCACGTGCTTTGCCGACGTCAGCAGCGCCTAGAGAGGCGCGTTCTCGACGCCTCAGACCACGAAGCGATAGATGAGAAGGTCGGCTATTCGATCGCTTGCCAAGCGGAAGTCGAGGCCACGACTGCAGCCTTGAAGCTCCAGGACAAGCTACCTCAGATACGGGCGCGGTCGCTTCTTGGCATCGTCGCCAAGCTCGAAATCATTGTTGGCGCGGATCGCGACATTGACGATCCGACAGACTTCCCCTGGCCGCATATCGCGTCTGTCCTTAATGACTTGAAGGAAATCGCCGGCAGCCTGCCGCTTGAACGGCCTGAGCGAACCCTCGTCCAAGCGGACTGTAGGCTTTATCAGGAGATAGCGACGAATCTGGTCGGCCTGGAAAAGCGGACCTCTACTCTGCGCTTGGGGGATGCGGCTGTTGTTGACATCAGCTCAGGATAGAAATGCTTCTATCCACCGTGCTAGCCGCGCTTTTCGTCATGACACGTTTGAGCCAGAGTAGCGGATCAGGCCGAAGTATGTCCCAATAGCACGCTTTCCTATCCATTTCTGCGAGCGCCCATTGCGACGAATTCCCTCGTCTCGCGCATGAGCACATCTTGCGAGACATGGAGGAGCCACGTTTTCTTGGCATACTTGATGGCCGGCAGCCATCCTGCCGACTGCTGCTATCGTTCGGGTATCATGCCCCCCACTATTTTTGCCCCGTTGCAAGCTGTTCCTGCAATGGTGGTGAAGTCCGGCAAGCGGGTCTTGCGTGAGGCACCCCATCGGGCGATTCTGCGCCTTGCAGGCGCTCTCGCTCGCCAAGCGGCCCGCGAAGACCATGCGCGTGAACAGGCCGAGAAAATTCCCCATGAATCGGACCGCGATCTACGCACGCTTCTCAACCGACCTCCAGAATGAGCGATCGATCGACGATCAACTCGCTTGTGCCAAACATATGCAGACCGTGAGAAAGTTGTCGCGACCTTCGGTGACCGAGCCCGCTCCGTCGGCTCCGTCCTGGGCCGTGACGACTTACTTCAGCTCATGGATAAGGCGCGTGAGCACGACACCGGCGTACCGGAGCCGAGATTCGGAGCGTGACGGTTCTCAATCGGGTCCGCTGTGGATTGAGTGGCCACGAGAAGATGTGGTACCTTTGAGACAAACGCAAGGGTACCATGACTTGTCCAATGGCATAACGATCGATCGCCCAAGGTCGCTGGTTGCGACTGTTGTTGAGCGCCTGCGACAAGCAATCATCGATGCAGAACTTGCGCTTGGCAGCGAGTTGTCCGAAGCGGGCCTCGCCTCGATGCTCGGCGTCAGCCGGACGCCGATCCGAGAGGCGCTGACGATCCTGCAACAGCAGGGAATGGTCAACATCATTCCGCAGCGGGGTACTTACGTCTTCTTTCCCACCGAACAGGACATCATCGACCTGTGCGAGTACCGGATCGTGTTGGAAAGCCGTGCCATATCCTTTGCTATGGCGAGACATCGTGACGAAACCACAATGCAGCTCGAACGCGCGCTTGACATGATGGACAGGGCGCGGGCGGATGGCGATCCTGTCGCATATTCACGGGCCGATACCGTGTTTCACGAAGCGTTCATCCGCAACTGCCGCAACCGTTACCTTCAGGAAGGCTTCGAGCAGGTTGCCGGCCAGATCGCGACGCTGAGAACGCACCTTTCGGTGCCGATCGCGGGCGCGCAGGATCGCTCCTATGTCCACCACAGGGAGATCGTGGAGGCGTTCAAGAATGGCGATATCCTGGCGATCGATGCTGTGCTGACGGATCACATCCTGTCGACGCGTAAGTCCTACATTGAGGCAATGCAGGAAGGGCTGATAAAGCCGCCGGCCGCAGCCGTCCGCGTTCCTGCCGGTCTCGGCCGCTTCAGCAGTTAGCGCGTCCCGGGTAATAAATAGAAGGCATCTCGGGTTCATTCTCAAGCGCTGAAATGGACGTTGGCGCCGTTCGACTTGAGTGGCCAGGGCTCTAGAATGTCTTGGCACCTGTGACCGGCAGTCTCACCCCGTAGAGGGATGTCGTTCCGCAAATGTACAGGTAATTCCGCTTCGGACCCCCGAAACAAACATTGGCTACGACTTCCGGCACTTTGATTTTACCGACCGGTGTATAACAATGGACACTGTCTCCTGCGCTCGTCCATATGCGACCATCGGTATCGAGCCTCAGCCCATCGAAAAATCCGCTTGTGGCTTCGGCGAATACGCCGCCGTCAATGAGTTTCTCATCTAGGACCGCGAATTTGCGAATATGGCGCGGTCCATCCGTGCGATGTGAGGCGCCGGTATCGACAATATAGAGGGTCTTTTCGTCTGGGGAGAATGCTATTCCATTGGGCTGGACGAAATCGTCCGCCACGACGCTCAGGCTGCCCGTCTCAGGATCGAGGCGATAGACGAAGTTGCCGGCCTGTTCGCTTTCTCCTTTGTTGCCCTCATAGTCGGAATCGATCCCGTAGGTCGGGTCGGTGAACCACAGGCTCCCGTCGGACCTCTCGACGACATCGTTGGGACTGTTCAGCCGCTTGCCTTCGAAGCGATCGGCGAGAGTGATGACCGTGCCGTCGACCTCGGTGCGGGAGACCCGCCGCCCGCCATGCTCACATGTGACCAGACGCCCAGCCCGGTCGACCGTATTGCCATTGGAATGACCAGAAGGGTGTCGAAACACCGAGACCTGGCCGTTGCATTCGTCATAACGGAGCATGCGATCGTTCGGGATGTCAGACCAGACCAAGTAGCGGCCAGCCGGAAAATAGGCCGGGCCCTCCGCCCATCGGCAGTCGCTGAACAGCATATCGAGCCTGGCCGTTCCGATGAACAGCCGGGCGAAGCGGGGATCTAGAATTTCAAAGACAGTCTCGCGATCCATCGAGTGCGCTCCTGCATTGAATACGAGATGCCGCATTAACCGCCCTCTTGTCAACTCAACTGACATACTGTACCTCAGATACGGCGCCGGCTGCCCTGGCGAGGCGGCGATGCAGACCCGGGTGAATCGTTCAATCTCTTTTTTTGGGAGGAATTTATGAACCATCTCACAGCGCTGCTTTCCGCAGCGGTGCTTTCCTCATGCTTGGTCGGTCCGGCGCTTGCCGATACGTCCGGCAAGAAGATCGCGCTTTCCAATGGTTACGCCGGCAATTCCTGGCGTCAGAGCATGCTCGAAAGCTGGAAGAAGATCGGCGACAAGGCCGTTGCCGACAAGGTCATCGGCGCCGCCGACGCCTTCACAACGGCCGCCAAGGAAGCGCCGCAGCAGGCAGCACAGATTCAGAACCTGATCTTGCAGGGCTACGACGCCATCGTGCTGAACGCCCTGTCGCCAGACGCTCTCAACGGCTCCGTCAAGCAGGCTTGCGATGCCGGCATCATCGTCGTCGCCTTCGACGGGCTCGTGACCGAGCCATGTGCCTACAAGGTGACCGTCGACCTCGCCGAGACCTACGGCGCCGAGCAGGTCCGGCAGATGGCCAAGCGCCTGCCGAATGGCGGGAACATTCTCTACATCCGCGGTGTGGCGGGAACCAGCATCGACGACGACATCACCAAGGGCGTGCTGCGCGAGATCGAAAAGCACCCCAACCTCAAGATCGTCAGCACCGTTCACGGCGACTGGGATCAGACGACCGCCCAGAAGGCTGTAACCGGCGTATTGCCTTCCCTGCCTGACATCGCCGGCATCATCGACCAGGGTGGCGACGGCTACGGCACGGCCGAGGCGTTCCGTTCGGCCGGCCGGCCGCTTCCCATAATTATGCTCGGCAATCGCAAGGACGAACTGGTCTGGTGGAAGGAGCAGATCAAGACCAACGGCAACTACGATACATGGTCGGCTTCGGAGGCTCCGGGCATGGCGACATTCGCCTTCTGGGTGGCTCAACAGGTCCTCGACGGCAAGGACGTCCCCAAGGAAGTGCCGATGGACATCCTGTTCGTCGACAAGTCGTCCCTGGATGCCCAGATCGCCGCGACGCCGGACGGCGGTGTCGCCAATGTCGAATATTCGCAGGATGACGTGGTCAAGGCTATCGCCGCGGCCAAGAAATAGACTTCAGGAGCCGTAGGGATGACCGCCGGGAAAACCTCGATCGTCGCTTTTTCGGCGGTCGCCAAAGCCTATGGCAACGTCAAGGCGCTCAACGGCGTCGACTTCGTTGTCGACGCTGGCGAGTGCGTCGGTTTGGTCGGCCACAATGGCGCCGGCAAGTCCACTTTGGTGAACGCAATTGCCGGCACGATAGGGACGGACGCAGGCCGTCGAACCATCGCCGGCCAGGATTTAACCGAACATTCCGTTGTGCTCGCCCACAAACTTGGCGTGCGCTGTGTCTTCCAGGAACTGTCTCTTTGTCCCAATCTAACGGTCGCGGAAAACGCGCGCATAAGCCATCCTTCGCTGACCGGCTGGGGATCGCTGCGTCGCGCCGACGCGCTGATTGTCGCCAAGCTCGACGATATTTTCCCCGGACATGGTATCCGGGGCGACCAGATCGTTGGCGATCTCTCCATCGGCCGGCGGCAGATGGTGGAAGTCGCCCGCGTGTTTACGCAAAGCGTCGACCCTATCAGGCTGGTTATCCTCGACGAGCCGACTTCGTCGCTCGACAGCCATGCTTCCGCGCAGCTTCTCGCCTATGTCCGCCGCGCGGTGGCGACCGGGGTCAGCTGCATCTTCATCTCGCACCTTCTCAACGAGGTCCTGGCTTCGACAGACCGCATCGTTGTGATGCGCGACGGCAAGGTTGCCGTCACCGGGGCGACGATCGATTTCGATCGCGAGAAACTCGTCGCGGCAATGGTCGGCATCGTCAGCGCCCGCCAGAATTCAGTGGCGAAGCAGCGGCGGGGCGATGCTCCGCTGCGTGTCGCCGTTCACAAGAAGCATGGTGCCGCCGGCAACGATCTCGACGCCAAGGCGGGTGAGATCATCGGTCTCTCCGGTCTGGCAGCGCACGGACAAAGCAATCTGTTGGTTCGGATATTCCAAGCGGCGAGCCGGCGCGATCGGGGGGTGGACGTCACGGCCACCGTGGCGGTGGTCGCAGGCGACCGGCAGACGGACGGCGTGTTTCCGTTATGGTCCGTGCTCGAGAACATCGCTGTTCGTTCGCTGTCGGCGCTGAGTTCCTACGCGCTGATCTCCCAGGAGAAGCAGCGGGCGATGGGTGAGACCTGGCGGCAGCGCCTCGGCATACGCACGCCCGACCTCGGCAATTCGATCCTGTCCCTATCAGGCGGCAACCAGCAGAAGGCGCTTTTTGCGCGCGCACTCGCGTCGGATGCCCAGATCATCCTGATGGACGACCCGATGCGAGGTGTCGACATCGCGACCAAGCTCGAAGTCTATGCCCTGATCCAGGAGGAAGCCGCAAAGGGCCGGACGTTCATCTGGTACACGACCGAGTTCGAGGAACTTGAGAACTGCGATCGTGTCTATGTGCTGCGCAACGGCAAGATCGTAGCCGCGCTCGACCACGATGAGGTCAATGAGCAGAATGTAATCCGGTCCTCATTCGGAGAGGCCGCATGAGCTCTACCGCCTCGGCTCGCCCAGTCAATCGAACCAGCCCGGCCCGGTGGTTCGACCTGTCCCCGACGCTGCTACGCACGGCCTTGCCGTTCGTGTCGCTGGCGCTGATGCTAGCCGCCATCGGTTGGCTCAATCCGCGCGCCATCAGCTACATGGGGTTCAACCTCATGCTCAGCCTGGCGATCCCGGTCGCGCTGGCGACGATCGCGCAAATGTTCGTCATCACGGTCAACGAACTGGATCTCTCGGCGGGCTTCTTCATTTCGTTCATCGCATCGGTTTCGGTCACGATGCTGCACGACACGCCGCTTCTCGGTATCGCCGTCATCGCTGGAGCCGTCTTTGTCTACGCGGCGATCGGCGCGCTGATCCATCTGCGCAACCTGCCATCCATCGTCGTCACGCTCGGCATGGCCTTCGTCTGGCAGGGGCTGGCCCTGATGGTCCTTCCGCAGCCTGGCGGCAAGGCGCCAGCCTGGCTGCAATCATTTATGGCGGTTCATGTGCCCTTTGTTCCGTTTCCCATTGTCGCGGCCGCCGCCATTGCTCTGGTGGTCCACCTTGCGTTGATGAAAACGAGTTACGGCGCCGTCCTGCGCGGCATTGGCGGCAACCAGGCGGCCGTGGCCCGGGCCGGCTGGTCGATCCTGCATGCCAAAGTGCTCGCCTTCACGCTTGCCGGCGTGTTCGGGGTGCTGTCGGCGCTGACCCTGGTAGGCCTTTCGACCGCCGGCGACGCGAACATCGGCGCCGGCTATACGCTGCTCGCCATCGCCGGCGTCATCCTGGGCGGCGGCGAGTTTATGGGCGGGCGCGTGTCCGCCATGGGAGCGGTGGCCGGCGCGCTGACGCTGACGCTGGCGTCCGCGTCGCTCCTGTCCTTCATGCACATTCCGACCGACTGGCAGACCGGCGCCAATGGCGTGATTCTTATCGTCGTGCTGGCTCTGCGCGCCATGATCGAGAGGCGCCCCAAATGAACGCGCTCCGAATGAACGCATTCGTCAGGACGCTGCCGGCTAGGCCGTGGATATGGTCCTTCATCGGTGCCGCAATCGTCTTCCTCGCATCGCTCCTCATTACCGGGGGCGCGGGCGCGGGCGGCATCGTCGTGGCGGCCCTTTCGCTGGCGTCCTTCGCGGTGGTGGTCGGCATGGGGCAGATGTTTGTCATGTCGCTCGGCCCCGGCAATGTCGATCTGTCGCTGCCGGCCAACATCGGCCTTGCCAGCGCCATCGCCATGAAGGTGATGAACGGGTCGGACAGCATGATCGCGGCCGGCATCGTTGCGGCGTTGGCCAGCGGCATGCTGATTGGCCTGATAAACTACGGGCTGATCCGCACGCTGCGCATTCCACCAATCATCGCCACCCTGTCGACGAGCTTCATCGTCCAATCGATAGACATCAGCTATGGCCGCGGCCTTCAGGTAAAGCCGCCGCCCGGATTTGCCGGCTTCACCGATCTTCGTTTGCTTGGCCTGCCGGTGTTCGTACTGGTCATCATTGTCGCTTCGATCATAGCGGCGATTGTGCTTGGGAGGACCATCTTCGGACGCTCGGTCCTGGCGATCGGTCAAAATATGCGTGCCGCGTGGCTCGCCGGCATCAAGGTCCAGCGCATCCGCGCCGTCACCTACGTGCTGTGCAGCGCGCTCGGCGGCCTGAGCGGCGCTCTGCTGGCGGCCTATTTTCGCGGATCTTCCACGGATATCGGCAACGAGTATCTACTCATGTCGATCGCCGTCGTCGTCATCGGCGGCACCTCGGTCGCCGGCGGGCGCGCCAACTTGCCAGGCCTGTGGGGCGCAGCTCTGTTCCTCGTGCTGCTCCAGGTCATGCTCAATACGTTCGGCGCCGATGCCAGCGTCCGCCTGGTCACCACGGGTTTCGTCATTATCGCCGTCATTACGGCAGCGGGCGGCCGGGTGGCCGAACGCTGAGCCAAAAAGGAAATACCGTGTTCAAGCCAAACGAATTGAAGAGGCGTCTCGCCGCCGGGGAACAATTGCTCGGGGCCTGGATTGCCACCGGCAGCGCCACCGTAGTCGAGATCATGGGCAATGCCGGTTTCGACTTTCTGCTTATCGACCTCGAACATGGCCAGGGCGAGCTCAACGACTTGGTTCATATGCTGCGCGCCGCCGAAAACACCGGCACACGCTGTATCGTTCGGGTGCCGTGGAACGATCCGGTGACGCTCAAGCGAGTGCTCGACGCCGGCGTCGACAGCGTCATGGTTCCAATGGTCGAGACCGAGGCCGAGGCCGCTGCGGCGGTGCGCGCCTGCCATTATCCGCCGCATGGTTCGCGTGGCTATGCGGCGCCGCTGGTGCGGGCTTCGAACTATGGCCTGGTGAAGGACTACATCCATATCGCCAACGAGAATCTTCTCTTGATTGTGCAGATCGAGAGCGCGTCGGCCGCCGCAAAGGCCGGAGAAATTGCCGTCGTCGAGGGCATCGACATGGTCTTTGTCGGCGTCAACGATCTTGCCGGATCGATTGGAAGACTGGAGCAACTCGATCAACGGGACGTACGTGATCTGGTCGCCCAGGCCGAAAGCCAGGTTCGCGCATCGAACCGTTGGCTGGGCACCGTTCCGAGCGCCGGCGCAACTTGGGATGAACTGCTTGCTGCCGGCTACAATCTTTTGCCCATCACCAGCGACGTGACCCTGCTGCGCGACGCTGCCGCCGATCTCGTGCGCGTGCAACGCGGCAAGCGTACCGGCGATCTGTCCGAGCCCGCGAGATCTAAGGCCCAGAGCGGATATTAGACACAATGGACCGTGCAACGCGAGAAGCCTTTCTTCATGCGCTCAAGGACACGCTCGGCTCGGGTGCATTGATCGGCGAGGACGTCCCGACCCGCAACGAGCAAGACTGGAGCGCGCTTTCCGTGCGGCCGCTTGCCGTGATCCGTCCAACGACGCCCGAAGCCGTGGCGACCGCCATGCGACTGTGTCATGCGCATCGCGTGGCAGTGGTGCCTCAAGGTGGACTGACGGGTCTGGCCGGCGGTGCCAGGCCGATCGAGGGGGCCGTCGTTATCTCGCTGGAGCGGTTCACGGGTATCGAAGAGATCGATCGCAACTCCTCGACGATCACCGTTCGGGCCGGAACACCGCTGGAAGTCGTGCAGCAAGCGGCGGATGATGCCGGTTTTTTCTTCGCGCTGGACCTTGGGTCGCGCGGGTCCTGCACGATCGGCGGCAATCTCGGGACAAATGCCGGAGGCAACCGGGTTCTGCGTTATGGCATGATGCGTGAATTGGTCCTTGGCATTGAAGTGGTGTTGCCAGATGGGACGCTTGTCAGCAGCCTCAACAAAATGCTCAAGAACAATGCCGGCTACGACCTGAAACAGCTTTTTATCGGCAGCGAGGGCACGCTCGGCATAATCACCCGTGTCGTGTTGCGCCTGCACCCGAAACCCAAAAGCATCATGGCCGCGATGGTAGCTTTGGACAGCTACGAGCATGTTCTCAGTCTGCTGGCCAGTGTCAGGGGTAATCTCGGCCCGCTGCTTTCGGCATTCGAAGTCATGTGGAAAGACTATTGGGACGTCGCAACCGGACGAGTACCGGGCGTGCGTAATCCGGTGCCAGGCAATCATCGATTCACCGTTCTTTTGGAGGCGCAGGGCAACGATGCCGAGAATGATCCTGCCCGCTTTCAGGAAGCGCTCGAAGGAACGATTGAGGCTGGCATGGTCACCGACGCCGCAATCGCCAGCTCGCTTTCGGACGTGAAGGACTTCTGGCAAACGCGTGATGCCGCCGGGGAATTCAAAAAGGTGCTGGGGCCTCATCTCTCCTTCGATATCGGCCTGCCGGTCGCGACAATGGATCACTTTGCCATCGAATGCCGCGCGGCCCTGCTTGGTGATGTCGATGGCTGCCGATCATACTACTATGGGCACATAGCCGACGGAAACATGCACATCATCGCAAATGTCCCGGCTCTGGCCCAACAGCCGGCCGACCAGATCAACGAAGTGATCTACAATCTCGTCAAGAAACATGGCGGAACGATTTCCGCCGAGCATGGCATAGGGCTGACCAAGAAAGCCCACCTAGCGCTAACCCGCAGCGCCGAAGAGATAGCGGTAATGCGCTTGATAAAACGCGCTCTAGATCCCGCCGGCGTGCTCAATCCGGGCAAGGTTTTCGACATGGGGTAAACCCTTATCCGCCCCGCGCCAGTTGCCGGGTCGGGCACAAGGTGCTCCGTTGACCCACGTCGCAAAATCTTGAGTCTTGTTCTGCGACGGCGTTCGATCCGATCTCGTCGCAAGATCTATCAAATGCCATTGCGTCGGCGTATGCACTGCGCACGCCGCCCCGCGATTGAATTTGTGGGAATGGTGGTACTCTCCAATACCACTCTGCAGGGATGGCTACCACTTACGAGGCTTACAGGCAGAGTTTGAAGGCTCACTATCAATCTCAACCTGGTTGGCTGTACAAGCCATTCTGGGCGACGCGGCAGTCGGATGCCACCCGGGACGAGCTGGCAAACGCTGATGTTGCGCGATGGCGGCGCCGCTCGGTTTGACCGAGACTGGCGCCGCTGCTGCCGCGCCAGCTCATGAATGTCTGAAGGTCTGAATCTTGAGCTTCAGTAGGGCGAATCGGGAAAATAGAACTCTTCCGCATTGTCCTTGGTGATCAAGGGGCTGTCCAGGATGTAGCGCCCGCGAATCGGTGCCTGCGTCGCGGCGCGCATGGTGGTCAGCTCGATCGCCGGAATGATCAGGGTTGGCGGATAGAAGATGTCGGCGTCGACGGCGCCGCCGCCGTCCTTGACCATCTTGACGACTTTGTTCATGCCGGAGCCGCCCAGAACCACGATCGGTTTCGGCCTATTGGCCTGCTTGATTGCCTCCATGGCGCCGAGCGCGGCATCGTCGTCGCCCGCCCACACGCCGTCGATGGCATCGAATTTCTGCAGGAAGTCCTGCATCACCTCGAAGCCCTTGTCCGGGTTCCAGTTGGCGAACTGCATGTCGAGGATCTGAACCTTCGAGCCCTCCAGTTCTTTTTTGAAGGCATCGATGCGGACATTGTCGATGGTGGTCGGAATGCCGCGCATGACCACGATCTTGGCGCCGTCTGGAAACTTCTTTTTGAAATACTGCCCCGCGATCACGCCGTATTGCGGGTTGTTGCCGCCGACATAGAGATCCTCGATACCTTCTTCCGCTAAGCCGCGATCGACGGTCGTTATGAAGACGCCTTGCGCCTTGGCCTGCTTCACCGGTTCGGTTAGGGGCTCGGATTCAAATGGCAAGATCACCAGCGCGTCGATGCCGCGCGCAACGAGATCCTCGACGTCGTTGACCTGCTTGGAAGCGTCGTTGGCTGCAGCGACCACGAACTCGATGTCCGGGAAGGCCTTCTTCATCTGCTCGACGGTACGCTTGGTCTGGAAGTTGAGACCGCCGGTCCAGCCATGGGTTGCCGCCGGAATGGAAATGCCAATCGTTTTTCCACCCGCCGCCAAAGATATTTTCGGCATGCCTACGGCGCCGAGCGCGATCGCGATCGCTCCGCCCTTCAGGAATGTTCTCTTCTCCACGGTGTTCTCCTCTCTAGGATGGCGGGTCAGACCTCCCGGCGACCCTTCTGCAGATAAACGGCGATGATGATGATGATCCCCTGGAACGCACCGTTGAGATATGGACTGGCGAGCGCCGTGAGGTTCAGGATGTTGTCGATCAGGCCGAGGATCAGGACCCCGACGATCGACCCCCAAATGCGCCCGAAGCCGCCTTTGAGCGCGGTCCCGCCGATGATCACGGCGGCAATGGCTTCAAGCTCCCACAGGAGACCGGTTGATGGCGTCGCGGCGCCGAGCCGCGGAACGTAGATCATCGTGGCCAGGGCCACGCAGACCCCTTGGAATACGTAAGTCAGGATTCGGACGCGGTGGACCCGGATGGCCGAGTATCTGGCGACTTCCGGATTTGAACCGATGGCGGTGACGTGGCGGCCAATTCGGGCGCGGCGCAGGACCAATTCCGCCCCCACCGCTAGGAAAATCATGGCGATCAACGGGTAGCTGACGCCGGCGACAGAACCATAGTAGAGCGGTCGCGCGACCCCCTTGAGGCTGCTTGAAAGCGAGATCGAGCCGCCGTCCGAAAGCCAGGTGATGACGGAGCGGAAGATGCCCATCGTGCCCAAGGTGACGATGAAGGCGTCGATGCCGCCCTTGACGACGAGGATGCCGTTAAGCGTGCCCGCAACCACGCCCAACGCCAATGCCAGGACTATGCCGATCAACACGACCAGCCAGCTATCCCCAAGCGACGAGCCTGCCGCGTTCATGCCCATGATGACCAGGCCGGCGATCAGCGCCGACATCGATCCGACGGAAAGGTCGAGGCCACCAGCGGTGATGACGTAGGTGGCGCCGATGGCGATGATGCCGACGATTGCCGAGCGAGTCAGCAGATTGGATAGATTGCCGGCCGACAGGAAACTGTCGCTCAGCAAGCTGCCGATGGAGATCAGCGCCAATAAGGCCAGGATAGGTCCGAGCGCGCTGAGTCGCTTGGTGGCGCCCAACCACGGACGATGTGGCATGTCGGCAGCGGCGGCGTTCATTATGCGGCCTCCTTGGTCAGACCCATGGCGAGGCGAACGATGGTGCTCTCGTTGATATCATTGCCGGTCAATTCGCCGGCGACACTGCCTTTGCGCATCACCAGCACACGATGTGCCAGGCCGATGACTTCCTGCATCTCGGAAGAGATCACCACGCAAGCGGCGCCTTGTGCGGCTAGCCCGGCGATGACCCGGTAAATCTGCTGCTTGGAGCCTATGTCGACGCCGCGCGTGGGTTCGTCAAAGATGGCCACGTCCGGCCGGCTCGCGAGGGTCTTGGCGATAAGGACCTTCTGCTGGTTGCCGCCGCTGAGCGAGCGCGCGATTGCATCGGGGGCGCTCCTCCGGATGTCGAACTCGCGAACGGCCTGGTCCAGTCGTCCGCGTTCTTCCGCTCTGTTGATCCAGGCCCGGCCTCTCAGCGCCCCGACAGTGAGGGAAACGTTCTCATCGAGGCCGGCATCCAGCAGAAGCCCCTTACCCTTGCGATCTTCGGTCAGGTAGGCCAAGCCAGCGGCCCAAGCCTCGCGCGCGGTGGGGAGGCGTCCGCTCGCGGCATTGGCAAGGGTGAAGTTCCGGCATTGCGCAGGTCTCAGGCCGGCTAGCGCTTCGAACGCTTCGGTCCGGCCGGAGCCGACCAGCCCGGCAATTCCGAGGATTTCCCCGCGGCGCAGTCGGAAGCTAACGCCGCTGACATGAGGCGGGCTGTGCAGATCCTCGACGCTGAGCACGACGTCGCCGGCGGGCATCGCACTCTTGGCCGGGTAGAGCTGGCTGAGCTCGCGGCCGACCATCAGCGTCGCCATCTCGTCTTCGGTCAGATCCGACGCCGGTCCGACGTGCCGGATGCGCCCATCCCTCAGAACCGCGACTCTGGAGGCGATCGCCTTCACCTCGTCGAGACGGTGAGACGTGAAGATGACGGAACCTCCCTCCGACACGAACTGCCGCATGCGTCGGAACAGGGCTTCCACCTCACGCGCGCCTAGCACGGCGGTCGGTTCATCCATGAGCAGAAGTTTCGGGTTCCTCGCGAATGCCTTTGCCACTTCCACCATCTGCCACTCGGTGTTGGGCAGGCTGGAAAGCTTGGCGCAGGGATCGGCAGACGAGCCTAACGCATCCAGAAGCAGGCGGGACTCTCTGCGTATCTTCGGATAGTCGACGAGAAGGTGGCGACGCGGCTCGCGACCGATGAAAATATTCTCGCCGACGGTCAGGTCCGGCGCGAGGCAGAATTCCTGGTGGATAAGGACGATCCCAGCATCTTCGGCCTCTTGAACGGTCGCGGGCAGGGGATGTTCGTCGATCAAGGCGGTGCCTGCGGTTGGCGGCACATAGCCGCCAACGATGCGCATCAAAGTCGATTTCCCGGCGCCATTCTCGCCCACGAGGGCAAGAATTTCTCCACGATCGACGGACAGGGTGAGATCCTCGAGAACGGGATTCAGCCCATACGTCTTCGCGACGTCGCGCAACTCGACAAACGCCGACATGAGATTGACCTTCGGATTGCGATGAAGTCAGACGCCTACGCGCTGCTTCGTGCGAGCTTGAGCCTGTTCCGCATGCGCTTCCCGCACCTGCGGCCTGGTGCTTACCTCGGGCACACCCACATCCCACCAGGCATCGCCGGGCGTCCAGGTGAAACCATCGGATACTAGCGTGATGACCGTTGTCCGATCCGTTCCCAAGGCCCAATCGACGGCCTGAGCGAGGTCCGCGAGGCTGTCGACCCGTCTGGTCAGCGCGCCCATAGATTCGGCGTGCTTCACAAAATCGACGCTGAACGGCTCCTTCACGCGGCAGTCCTTGATCAGGTTGTTGAAGGAGGCAGCGCCCTTTGCATTCTGCAGGCGATTGATCACCGCATATCCACCGTTGTCACAGACGATGACGATCATCTTGTGGCCGGACAGGACGGTCGAATAGATGTCCGAGTTCATCATCATGTAGGTGCCATCGCCGACCATCACGATCGGCGTTCTCGTCGGGTCGGCCATGGCGGCTCCCCAGCCGGCGGCGATCTCGTAACCCATGCATGAGAAGCCGAATTCACAGTCGAACGTATTAGGCGCCTTGACGCGCCAGTTCTTCATGACCTCGCCCGGCAGGCCGCCCGCGGCCGTGATGACCAGGTCTCGCTCGCCAGCGCGTGCATTCACAATGCCGATGACTTGGGCGTAGCTGGGAACGGGCTGATTGGTCGGCTTCTGGTATCCGTCCAGCGCTTTGTTCCACTTGGCGAATTCGACACTGCCTTTCTCGGTCCATTCCTTTGGCGCCTGCCACTCCTCCAGCGCCGCTCCCAACTCGTTGAGCGAGGCCAAGGCATCGCCAACCACCGCCAGGGCTCGATGTTTGGTGGCGTCCCATCGGGCTGCATTGATGGATATGAACTTGGCGTCTTGCGCGAAAGCGCTCCAGGAGCCGGTGGTGAAGTCCATTAGGCGCGTACCCACGGCGACGATCACGTCTGCCGAGGCGGCCAGTGCGTTGGCCGAGGTTGAGCCGACGATGCCGATCGGCCCGACATAAGCAGGATGATTATGGCTGACGGTGCTTTTGCCGGCGATCGTCTCACACAAGGGAATGCCGTGGACGAGGGCAAGATCGGCCAATACCTGCTCAGCGCCTGAGTAGCGGGTGCCGCCACCGGAAATGATCAGCGGGCGCTTTGCTGCTTTCAACAGCTTCACTGCTTCTGCCAGCCGGTCGGCGTCGGGTCGCGGGCGAGGAATCGCATGCACGGTTTCGGCGAAGAATTCTTCCGGATAATCCCAGGCCATCTCCTGCACATCCTGCGGCAGTGCGATGAACGCCGGACCGCAATCGGCCGGATCCAGCATGGTGGCGACCGCCTGGGGCAGCGAAGAGATTATGCCTTCGGGATGGACAATGCGGTCCCAATAGCGAGTCACGGCCTTGAAGGCGTCGTTGACATTGATGGTCGGATTGCCGAAGTGTTCGACCTGCTGCATGACTGGGTCGGGGCGGCGATTGATGAAAGTATCGCCGGAGAGCAGCAGCACCGGCAGTCGGTTGGAATGGGCCACACCGGCGGCGGTGACCATGTTCAGGGCGCCCGGGCCGATCGAGGTCGCGGCCACCATGATCTGGCGGCGGCGTTTGGCTTTGGCGAAGCCGATTGCCGCGAGGGCCATCGACTGCTCGTTCTGTCCGCGCCATGTGGGCAACCGATCCTGGACCGCTTCCAGCGCTTCCGATAGACAGGTCACATTGCCGTGTCCGAAGATGGCGAAGACGCCCGGAAAGAGCGGAACTCGCTTCCCGTCGACGATCGTGAACTGATTGCAAAGATAGCGGACCAGGGCTTGCGCCATGGTCAGACGGACCACTGACATTTGACTCCTCCGGGCATCGCGGCAACTCATGCCGAATGACGAATTTCAATTCGTATTGCAGAATTTACTTCTTTGCAAGTGTCATTGCAGAAGAAGCGGCGCAAACTCGGTCCGTCGGTTTCCGAGGTGGAATTCTCCGCTGGCAAACCAAGCGCAAACAAGCCATCATGCAACGAAAATTGCAAGGATGTCGACCGTGGAAGAGAAAGTCAAAGCCCCAAAGGACTACGAGGAACTCATCCGCGTGATCCATGATCGGTATGAGCAAATGAGCAAATCATACCAGAAGATAGCCTTGTATCTCACGCAGAACCCGAATGATGTCGCGGTGCGATCCGTGAACGCGATCGCGGAAAGCAGTGGCGTTCATGCATCGAGCTTCGTGCGGTTTGGCCAGGCACTGGGGTATGAGGGGTTCAAGGATCTTCAAACCCTTTTTCAGAAGCGATTGTCCACCGCGGCGCCCGGCTTTGAAGCGCGCGTGAAGGCGCTGGAGACGGAACTTGGGGCGCGAACCGACCGCAGCGAGTTCGGTCTCATGCGCGATCTGGTCGTTCGTGACATCGCCTCGCTGCAGGAGATGCTCACGGCCATCCCGCCGGAAGATTTGGCCGAAGCCGTCAACCTGCTGGAGAAAGCCGACGTCATCTATCTGATCGGGCAATTGCGCTCGGCGCCAGTGGTCGAACTCCTGCGGTACATACTGACGATGCTGGGCAAGCGATGCACATTGCTGGACCCTGGCGGCGGGCTCGCCACGCATATGGCTCGCGTGATCCGCCCACAGGATGTGCTTTTCGCGGTATCGTTCCGCTTCTATGCAAACGAGGTCGTGAATGTCGTGGAAGAGGTTGCCAGCAGGGGCGTCCCCATCGTGGCGATTTCGGACAGCACCTTGTCGCCGCTGGCGAAGAGCGCACGCGTGCTTTTTGCGGTGCCCGAGCACGAATACACTTTCTCAAGATCGCTTGCGGCCCCGATGTGCCTTGCGCAGGCGCTAACCGTAGCGCTGGCAGCGCGCTTGCAGAACAACGGAATTGACCCGCGCATCCCGATAGTGACGGGGCAATAGCGCTCCGACTTCGCAGGTTGGCTTCCAGTTGTCGTTCTTCCTCTCCACTGTGGCGGGGATACAGGCGACGGCGGCGTGATTTGACCCGGTCAGGCAGACCTGCGGTTTGCATTCGCAATGAATTATGCAATTCGGGACTGTTCATTAAAAAATTGAAGGCGAATTGACTCATCGACAGTTGCAGAATATCGATGCTCTGCAATTATCGTTGCGGATCGATTTGGGAAAGCCGCTGCTTCAGTGCGGGGCAATCCCTTTCATTTGCCATTCCAACGTCGGAATGGGCGCGTCAGGAACCGGAACGAGAGGCGGAGAGATTCCCCGGGCAAACCGGGGATTCCGGTTCAAATGGGTGCAGCCGGACACCAAGTGGAGGAGAATAAAATGAAGAAACTGCTTTTGGGCGTCGCGCTTTCGGCGCTGATGTGCTCATCCGCCTTCGCCGCCAAGATCGGCGTTTCGATGGCCAAGTTCGACGACAACTTCCTGACCGTGCTGCGCAACGGCATGATCGCCCAGGCCAAGGGCATGAGCGGTGTCGAATTGCAGGTCGAGGATGCGCAGAACGACGTGGCCAAGCAGCTCGACCAGATCAAGAACTTCGCCGCCTCGGGCGTCGACGCCATCATCGTCAATCCGGTCGACACCTCGGCCACCCAGGCAATGTCGGACGCGGCCGCCGCGGCCAAGATCCCGCTGGTCTATGTCAATCGTCAGCCGGTCAATGTCGACCAGTTGCCGGACAACCAGGCTTTCGTCGCGTCGAACGAGGCGGAATCCGGCACGCTCGAGACCAAGGAAGCCTGCCGCCTGTTCAAGGAAGCCGGCAAGAAGGAAGCCAATGTCTACGTGATCATGGGCGAGCTCTCGAATCAGGCCGCGGTGCAGCGCACCAAGGACATCGAGGAAGTCATCGCCACGCCGGACTGCAGCTTCATCAAGATCATCGACAAGCAGACCTCGAACTGGGATCGTGACCAGGCGCAGAACCTGATGACCAACTGGCTGTCGTCGGGCAAGGCGTTCGACGGCGTCATCGCCAACAACGACGAAAGCGCCATCGGCGCCATCCAGGCGATGAAGGCCGCCAACATCGACATGAAGTCGGTGGTCGTCGGCGGCGTCGACGCCACGCAGGACGCTTTGGCGGCGATGCAGGCAGGCGATCTCGACGTGACGGTCTTCCAGGACGCTGCCGGCCAGGGCGCCGGCGCGCTCGACGCGGCGCTGAAGCTCGCCAAGGGCGAAAAGGTGGAACACAAGGTCTATATCCCGTTCCAGCTCGTCACTCCGGCGAACATCGACAAGTTCTTGAAGAAGAACTGAGGCGCGCCGGCGCAATTCCAGGAACGGTTTTCGGTACGGAATTGCGTGAAGACAAACCGCGGAGTGGTGCTGCGACGCATCGGACTGGCTGAAATCGGCTGCTGGCGAAGCGGCGCCGCTCTGTTCCTCTCCCGCCCGATCGGGCGGGAGAACGGGGCGCGGTCATTCGGAGGAAGAAGACGTGTCACAGACATCGCATGGCATTGGCGGGTTGAGCTATGACGCCAAGAAGCGCCCATGGCCGGCCGAGTTCAACGTGTTCCTGGCGCTGGTCATCCTCGTCGTCGCCTTCGAGCTGATCGGCCGCGTTTTCCTCGGCGACAGCTTCCTGTTCAACACGCGCGAGAATGTGTCGGGCCTCTTCAACGAGCAGCGCCTGCAGATCATCATCCTGCAGGTCTCGATCGTCGGCATCATCGCCATCGGCGTCACCCAGGTCATCATCTGCGGCGGCATTGATCTGTCCTCGGGCTCGATCGTCGGCGCCACCGCCATGATCGCCATGAGCTTCGCGCAGGTTGCGACCGTCAACGGCAATCCCAATCCCAAGGCGATGTTCATCGACTATGGCTGGACCGACCTGCCGGTCATCGTGCCGGTGCTGGTCGCGATCGGCTGCGGCCTCATCGCCGGCCTGATCAACGGCCTGTTGATCGCCTATACCCGCATTCCGCCGTTCATCGCCACGCTCGGCATGATGGTCACCGCCCGCGGCATCGCCAAATGGTGGTCGAAGGGCCAGCCGATCTCGTTCCCAACCGACAGTTTCGCGGCCATCGGCAAGGGCCTGATGCCTGTCGTCATCTTCATCTCGCTGGCGCTCCTGTTCCAGCTCATCCTGAGCTATACGAAATATGGCAAGCATTGCTATGCGATCGGCTCCAACGAGGATGCCGCGCGCATGTCGGGCATCAAGATCGCCAATCACAAGGTGCTGGTCTATGCCATCGCCGGCATCCTCGCCTCGCTTGCGGCCGTGGTGCTCTGCTCCAAGAACCTTACCGCACAGGCCGGCATGGGCGTCATGTACGAGCTCGACGCCATCGCCATGGCGGTCATCGGCGGCGTTTCGCTGTCGGGCGGCCGCGGCTCCATCATCGGCACCGTCATCGGCTCGCTGATCTTCGGCGTCATCATTTCCGGCTTCACCTTCCTGCGCCTCGACGCCTACTATCAGGAGATGGTCAAGGGCGTGATCATCGTCGGCGCGGTCGTTCTCGATCAATGGCGCCAGCGCCGCCGCGCGATAGGAGCTTGACCATGTCCGACATCGTTCTGAAGACCGAAAACCTGACCAAGCATTATGGCGGCGTGCACGCGTTGCAGGAGGCGAATTTCGAGCTGCGCAAGGGCGAGCATGTCGCCATCATGGGCGACAACGGCGCCGGCAAATCAACCTTCGTGCGCCAGATCACCGGCGTCGAGCAGCGCACCGACGGCAAGATCTGGTTCGACGGCAAGGAAGTGAACTTCGCCGGCCCGATCGAGGCGCGCGAGGCGGGCATCGAGACCGTGTTCCAGAACCTTGCGCTGGCCGACGATCTCGACGTGCCGTCGAACCTGTTCCTCGGCCGCGAGAAGGTGCTCTTCAACCTCGGGCCGTTCTCGATCCTCGACCGCAAGGCGATGCGCAAGGCGACCGAGGCGGCGCTGATCCGCACGGCGGTGAAGATCCCCAACCTCTCCAGCACCATCCGCCATATGTCCGGCGGCCAGCGCCAGTGCGTCGCGATTGCCAGGACCGCGACCTTCGCCTCCAAGCTGATCATCATGGACGAGCCGACGGCGGCGCTTGGCGTGCAGGAAACCGCGCAGGTCGAAAACATCATCCGTACGCTGAAGGAAAACGGCGAGCCACTGATCCTAGTCAGCCACAACATGCGCCAGGTGTTCGATCTGGTCGACCGCATCGTCGTCTTCCGCCGCGGCAAGATCGTCGCCAACCTGCGCAAGCAGGACACCGACGGCAACGACATCGTCGCCTACATCACCGGCGCCAAGACCGGCCAGGCGGAACTGCAGGCCGCGTGAGGATGGAAAGACGTCTATCACTAGTGGATAAAGTCAGACGCTTGATACCCTGCTAAATGCCTGCTTTCGACCCGTTACCGGGCGTTCGCCAGCCGGCCTTAAATGAGACGCAACCAGCGCGAAGCGGACGTTGAAGAGAGCGAGGGAAAGTTGCTGTCCAACCCGAGATTCGATCCCTTCATCAGTCTTCGGCTCGGCGTGATAAGAATGCGTTCAGCCGCTCCAGCATCAGTTCCGGAGCTTCAAGCTGAGGCAGATGGCCGACGCCCGGCAGTGTTTCGAACGATGCCTGCGGGATCAGCGCATGAAGCGCTTTGCCTCGCTCCAGCGGAATCCATGGATCGTCCTCGCCCCAGATGATCTCTACCCGACAGCGAATATCCCCGAACATTGGTTCGACTTCTGCGGTGTACTTTTCGTCGGCTTGCGCAAATTGCCGATAGAAGCTTTGTCGCCCGTCTTCGCAAAGCCACGGCTCGACAAGCTTTTCGAAGTCCCTGGAAGTGATCTTGTTCACCATCGCGCCCTTGATGTAGGCCTCCACGACCGCTCTGTGGATATGCGGAGGTAGGCCCAGAAAGGCATCCACGTGGCGACCGAGGTGATCAAAGAACTCCGACCCCCAGGGGCGCATCGCGACGACATTCATCAGGACATATCGATCGAATTCACAGCCATGCAGCAAATGTGCCCGCAGCGTCGTCGCCCCACCCATGTCATGCGCAACGACTATTGGTCGCACGAGCCCCCAATGAGAAAGCATCTCGGCGAAGATGTTTCCCTGCACATCGAGCGACGTGCGCTGCTCCGCGTTTTTGTCGGATCGGCCGTATCCAGGCATGTCGTACCAGTGAACACGATACCGGCTTGCAAGGTCCGGAATAATCCGGTGCCATGAAAACGAAGACCACGGCCAGCCGTGGGCCAGCACGAGTGCAGGACCGCTACCAAGTCGACCCGTTGCGACTGTGCCCGCAGATGTTTGCACGTTCTCATCGAGTTTCCACGACATCCAATATTCTTCCCTGGATTTTCCGGACAGCAAGGTCCTTACGAACTGGTGCCAACCTTATAGTTGGAGACCGCTGGCCTCAAATCTCGATGCTGCCCGCTCCAAAGCGGATCAGACACTTGGCTACCGAAACGACCCCTTCATGGCGCTCCTTGCTCGTTCTGATCGGTGGGGCGGACGGCAGAAAACCACCCTTAGGAGACCTAACGGGTGGGTACCAAGCGTCTGAATTTATCCGCTGGGTCGACCGTAATGGAAATCACAAGGTCCAGATATTCTCGGGTGTGAATATATCGAATGGGAGAACTTTGGTCTGGTTGCCGGCCCGCGGCCCCCCGTGCTGCTTGGATCATGCAAGCTTCCTCGGCAAGACGGTCTAGGGAGATTGCCATTGTCAAACGGCCATCCACAAGGCCAACTCGGGTAACGTCCATAAATTCGCAGCCACCTGTTCCGCCGCGACTAGGTAATGCCGCAAGAACCCGGTTATGCCTCTCCCGGTGACGTACAACCGGTCATCTTGCCTTTTTGATCCACGCCGGTCTCGCGCGGGATGGTCTCGGCCATCGCCCGGCCCTTTGGCTTGTTTCGTGCCAGCGTGATGAGGTCCCTGCCGTTGGCATCGGCCAGACGGGGTGAGATGGCGGCGCCCAGACCTGGGGGTAGAACCGGTAACACCACAAATCTTTCCGTCCATCCTGTTTGTGGGTCAGCCCTCGACGGTATAACCCGCCAATGCCATGACGCGCAGGAGCTCACGATGGCCGATCTTGGCCATTTCCAGCGGCGGGTTCTTGATCGGGTCCTGCTCCGCCTCGACTACGAACCAGCCTTCATAGCCGTGGGCGGCAAGCCGCTTGACGATGGTCTCGAAGTCGAGCGAACCATCGCCGGGCACAGTGAAGGCGCCTTTGACCACCGCGTCGAGGAAGCTTTCGCGGGAGCGATCCAACCCGTCGATGACGGGCTGGCGCACATCCTTGGTATGAACGTGGCTGATGCGGCGGTGATGATTATCAATGACGCGCAGCACGTCGCCGCCGGCAAAGGCCATGTGGCCGGCATCGTAGAGGAGGGGTAGCGCCTCACCAGAGTGCTTCATCAACAGGTCCACGTCCTGCTCGGATTCGATCGGTGCGGCCATGTGGTGATGGTAGGCGATCGGCATGCCCTGGTCAGCGCACCATTCGGCGAAAGCGGTCATCTTCCGGCCGTATGCCTTGATCTCCCCTTCGCTCAGGCGACGACGGGTGATGAGCGGCGCCGAACGGTCGCCCTGGATCGTGCCCGCGGTCTCGCCATAGACGATGCAGGGTGCGCCCACGGCTTTGAACAGCGTCATCTGTTCGGCAATGCGGTCCTTCTCGCGGGCGATATCGCCATCGAGCAGCAGGCCCGAGAACCAGCCGCCGCAGACCTTCATGCCATAGGTGTCGAGGATCGGTCCGAGAATGCCGGCATCCATCGGGAAGCGGCGTCCGGTTTCCATGCCGGAAAAGCCAGCCTCCCGCGCTTCTGCGAGGCATCCCTCGAGCGAAATGTCGCCACTCAGTTCGGCAAGATCGTCGTTCCACCACGCGATCGGTGCGATGCCAAGCCTGGCTTTCATGATCTGATTTCTCCTTCCATCCACGACCCAAAACGGCTGCGTCGGGATCTACTATGAAATGTCTATTGACAAATCAATAGATGCTGCAATGATTATTGCAATACGGTTTTAGGGAGGACTGCGCCAACTCGCGCAGGGCACGCGATCCACCGGCCACGCCCAGGATTAGCGCCGCCGGAGGCTGCTCCGAAGGGAGTGAAACGCTCATCCCGCAATGCCGGAATCTTGTGATCGCCCCGCTGTCTGCGTGGCGTGTCTCGTGCTGTTTTCAGGATGCTCAGATGTATGGCGATTACGGACTTTTCATCGACGGAGCCTGGCATTCAACGGGCGGAGGAGGCTTCACGCCAGTATTCAGTCCGGTCACCGAAAGGGCGCTCGGCGAGGTAGCTTGCGCGAATGGGGAGGACACTCGCGACGCACTCGAAAGTGCCCAACGGGGGTTTCGTTCATGGAAAGCCAAATCCGCCTTCGAGCGGGCTGATGCCCTGCATCGGATTGCCGACGAAATGCTGCGCCGCAAGGATGAAGGGGCGCGGATGATCTCGAGCGAGACCGGCAAGCCGCTGGCCCAGTCGGAGCGGGAATGGGCTCTCTCGGTCGATCAATTCCGCTGGCATGCCGAGGAGGCGCGTCGCATCTACGGGCGTGTCATCGAGAGCCGTGTGCCGGGCGGACGTTTCGAGGTCCTGCATGAGCCTCTCGGCGTCGCCGCGGCCTTCACGGCCTGGAATTTCCCCGCAGCGTTGGTGGCCCGCAAGGTTGCGCCGGCGCTGGCCGCCGGCTGCTCGATCGTGGTGCGTCCTTCGAGCCAGACCCCGGGCACGGCCATGGTCATCGTCGACTGCATGCGAGCGGGCAACCTGCCTGCGGGCGCAGTCAGCCTGCTGGTCGGCCCCACGGAAGCCACCTACACGCCGATCATGGCGTCGAAAGTAGTCCGGAAAGTATCCCTGACCGGCTCAACGCGGGTCGGTCAGCAGATGATCCGGGATGCCGCCGATACGGTCAAGAAGGTCTCGATGGAACTGGGTGGGAACGCGCCGCTGATCGTCTTTGACGATGCCGATCTCGAGACCGCGCTCGGTGTGGCGGTGCCGACCAAATATGCCAATGCCGGCCAGGTCTGCGTCACGCCCGACCGCTTCTTCATCCATGAAAGCCTGCATGACAAATT
Source organism: Mesorhizobium sp. B2-7-2 (assembly GCF_006440775.1). Classification (GTDB taxonomy): domain Bacteria; phylum Pseudomonadota; class Alphaproteobacteria; order Rhizobiales; family Rhizobiaceae; genus Mesorhizobium. The sequence continues at coordinate 138,430 of NZ_VFTZ01000003.1, forward strand.
CGTCGAGGGCTTCGTCTCCCGTGCCAAGTCGCTGAAGCTCGGCGATGGTCTCGACCCCTCGGTGCAGATGGGACCGCTGATCAACGGCAAGCGGCTCTCCGACATCGAGGCCGTGGTCGCGGAGGCTGAACGGCAAGGGGCCACGATCGCCGCTGGCGGCCGCCGTGCGGCGGCCTTCAATGCCGGGCATTTCTTCGAGCCCACGGTGCTGACCAACGTCAGCGACGACATGGCGGTCTTCGCCGAGGAAAATTTCGGGCCGGTGGCGGCGATCACCTCGTTCTCCAGCGACGACGAGGCGCTGCAACGCGCCAACACCTCCGACATGGGGCTTTCGGCCTATGCGTTCACACAAAGCCCGAAGCGCGCACGTCGGGCGGTTGCCGAGCTGAAGGCTGGAATGGTCGGCATCAATAGCTTCGCGCTTGCAGCCTCGGAGGCGCCCTTCGGCGGCACCAATTTTTCGGGCATGGGCAGGGAAGGGGGCATCGAGTCGATCAAGGACTACCTCGACACCAAGCTTGCCCAGGTCGTTTTCTAAAGGCTGCGCCATGATCCCCAATACCCTCAAGAGGCTCTGGGCCGATGGCCGTCCGACCATCAATGGTTGGCTCTCCATAGGCAACTCGTTCACCGCCGAGATCATGGCCGCACAAGGCTATGACAGCATCGGCATCGACCTACAGCACGGTGCGCTCGACTACAACGCCATGCTGCCCATGCTGCAGGTCATGCGCGCCTCGGGCGTAACCCCGCTGGTGCGCGTCCCCTGGCTCGAGCCGGGCATCATCATGAAGGCGCTGGACGCCGGCGCCTACGGGATCATCTGCCCGATGATCAACACCGCGGAGGAAGCCGCACGATTTGTCTCCTGTGTGCGCTATCCGCCCGCGGGTCAGCGCTCCTTCGGGCCAACCCGCGCCAATTTCGCGGTCGGCGCCAACTATGCGGCGGAAGCCAATGGCGAAATCCTCGCCTTCGCGATGGTTGAGACTGCCGACGCGATGGCTAATCTCGATGCGATCGCGGCCACGCCAGGGCTCGACGGCATCTATGTCGGGCCGGCCGATCTGACATTTAGCCTGCACGGCGGTCGCCTGTCTCCGGCCTTCGATCGCGAAGAGCCGGAAATGATCGAGGCGCTGCAAACGATTGTAAAGGCCTGCCGCAGCCACGGCATTCGTGCCGCGCTGCATTGCGGCACGCCGGAATATGCCGGGCGCGCTGTGGCATGGGGCTTCGACATGACCACCGTCTCCAACGACGTGCGCCTGCTCGCCGGCGCGGCCGACGCCGCCGTGAAGCGGTTCCGGGCGCAGACGGCCGGAGCGCCCGCCAAGGGCGCCGACGCCAAGGGAGGCTATTGATGCCGCACGTCCTTGTCGCCGGCAAACTGCATCCGAGCGGCATCGCCTTGCTCGATCGGGCTCCAGGAGTAACCTACGACTATGTCGAGGAGGTTTCCGAGCCAAGCTATTCCTCACTCGTCGGCAAGGCCGATGGTTTGGTCATTCGCACCCAACCGCTATCCGCTCCGACCGTCGACAAGGCACGCAACCTCCGTATCGTCTCGCGGCATGGCGTCGGCTACGACTCCGTCGACCTGCCGGCGCTCAACAAGCGCGGTATCGCGCTGGCCGTCGTCGGCGATGTCAACTCGGTCTCCGTGGCCGAGCACGCCATGATGCTGCTGCTGGCCGCCGGCAAGCGCACCCTGCGCGCCGATCGCGCCGTTCGCGAAAAAGGCTGGAACTGGCGCAACAAGCTCGAGGCGTCGGAACTAGCGGGCAAGCGGCTGCTCATCCTGGGCTACGGCCGGATCGGTCGGCATCTAGCCCGTATGGCCGCCGGCTTTTCCATGGAGGTCGAAGCCTACGATCCGTTTCTCGAGAAAATTGGCTGGCCGGATGGCCAGGTGAGGCCGGCCCGCGACCTCGATGCTGCACTGGGCCGTGCCGACGCAATTTCTGTGCACGCGCCCAAGGGCGAGATGCCGTTGATCGGTGCCCGTGAATTCGGGCTCATCAAGCGCGGCGCCGTCCTGATCAACACCGCCCGTGGCGGCGTGGTCGACGAGCCTGCTCTGATTGAGGCGCTGCGAACCGGCACGGTTGCGGCCGCGGGCCTCGATGTTTTCGACCAGGAGCCGCCAACGTCGGACAACCCGCTGCTGGCCATGGATCAGGTCATCCTCACGCCGCACATCGCCGGTCTTACAGCTGAATGCGGGGAACGCATGGCGGTGTCGTCGGTCAGGAACGTCCTCGATTTCTTCGAAGGCAAGATCGACCCTGCGCTCGTCGTCAATGGACCCGAAATCAATGGGAAATGAGAAACCCAAGCTGCGGGTCGGGCTGATCGGGACCGGCTTCATGGGCAAGACCCATTCGTTTGGGTTCGCCGCAGCGGAACGTGTTTTCGATCTGCCATTCGAGCTCGAGCTTCATACCCTCGCCGACCGTACCGAAGAACTTGCCGGCGCGGCTGCGCGCACGCTCGGCTTCAAGAACGCCACCGGCGATTGGCGCCGACTTGTCGGCGATCCGGATATCGATCTCGTCGACATCACCGCGCCAAACGCGTTCCACCACGAGATGGCGCTGGCCGCTATTGCCGCCGGCAAGCATGTCTATTGCGAGAAGCCGCTTGCGCCGCGCGCTGCAGAGGCCGCCGACATGGCAAACGCTGCCGTGTCTGCCGGCGTAAGCACGCAGGTCGGGTTCAACTATCTGTGCAATCCCATGATGGCGCTGGCCCGTGAGCTCATCGCGTCCGGCGAGCTTGGCGAAATCCGCAGCTATCGCGGGATTCACGCCGAAGACTACATGGGTGATGCGGAAGGTCCGTTCACCTTCCGCCTCGACCCGGTAGGTGGCGGTGCGCTGGCCGATCTCGGCAGTCATGCCTTGGCGACCGCCGAGTTCCTCCTCGGCCCGATCGAGCGCGTTCTTGGTGACGAGGTCACCGTCATCAACAGTCGTCCCGACGACAAGGGCGGCCGTACCACCGTGGAGGTCGATGACATCGGCCGGGCTTTTTTACGTTTCGCCAGCGGCGCCACCGGCAGCATCGAGGCGAGTTGGGTGGCGACCGGCCGCAAGATGCAGCACGATTTCGAGATTTACGGCTCAAAAGGGGCGCTGACCTTCAGCCAGGAGCGCTTCAACGAACTGCAATTCTACACCACTGCGGAAGCCGGTCGTGTTCGCGGCTTCCGTCGCATTGAAGCCGGGCCCGATCATCCGCCGTATGGGTTGTTTTGCGTGGCCCCCGGTCATCAGCTTGGTTTCAACGATCTCAAGGCCATCGAGATCGCGCGATTTCTCGAAGCCATCGCGGGGCTCCGTCCCGAGCCATTCAGCTTCCGCTCGGGACAGCGCATCCAGCAACTGGTGGAAGGGATCCATACATCGGCAACTGAGGGCCGCTGGGTCAGCACAGCTTGATGGCGACCTCGATGCAGCACTCCGGGGCGGTGGCTAAACCACCTTCGCTCGGCCGCGCTTGCCGTGTTTGGTAGGCAATGAATTCTGGGCTGTGGACGGAATGCTGGCAGGTCAAGCGGGTCGCGGCCCGTTCCCATGCCGGCCTGCCTGTAGCCTCGAAAAAGAAGGCGACGAGCGCGCGGCCATCAGCAGCATGTTCGATAAAACTTCGAAAGGAGAGACCATGCCCTTGCTCAATATTCATGTAGTCAAAGGCAGGAGCGAAGATCAAACAGCCACGCTGTTGCAGGCGATACATGACTCAATGGTCGAAGCTTTTGAGGTACCTGTGCGGGACCGTTATCAGATTCTGCACGAGCACGAGCCATCGCATTTGCTCATGGAGGATACCGATCTTGGCTTTGAGCGAACAGATAGCCGGGTCCTGATCCATGTGACGACTCGGCCAAGAAGTCAGCAAATGAAGGAGCGGTTTTACGCGTCGCTTCTCGAAAATCTTGGACAACGCTGCGGCGTTGCACCTGTGGACCTCATGGTCTCTTGTGTTGAGAATCGCGATGATGGTTGGAGTTTCGGATTCGGGCGCGCCCAATTCCTAACCGGGGACTTATAGGGCGCGCCGAACTTGGCCGCCGACAGATCACCTCATCCGAGCAACAGCCTAGGCCATAGTTAATGATCTCGTGCGCTTTCGCAAGGAATGTTGCGTAATCGCAAAGTTCCAGTATTGTCGTCACCGAAAAGGATCGACCATGCTGCTTTCGCGATCAAAGCCTCAATCTGCCAGCGAGCTGATGACCATTTTGAATTCGGCTCAGGACAATATGGGCAAGGGCGGGCGGCGCGTTGCGAATTTTTTCATCGCGAATCTTGGGGAAACTGCCCTTCTATCAAGTTCCGAAGTCGCAACTCGCTGCGGGGTGAACGCATCCAGCGTGGTGCGTTTTGTCCAAACCTTGGGTTTTTCGGGCTACCGCGAATTTCAATCGGTTCTGCAACAACATTTGTCCAAGTCGATGGTGGAAGCCAGGCATTCAGGTGCCGGCGGGATTTCGTTGCCCGAGATTTCAAAGCCGCTGCGTCTTTACCTTCTCGTCGATTCCGGACGATCGTTCAACGAGGCCGCGGAAGCCGCCGCGAAGAACTTCAGCGCGCAAAACCCGTCGATCGAAATTGAAACAGAGTCCCATGTCTCATACGCTGTCGAACCTGAGGACTTCGCGCGCCGGATTACGAGCGCCGCCGAAAGGTCCGATGGGATTATCCTGGTCGCCAGAGAGCATCCGGCGATCAACGATGCAGTAAGAGCGGCTACGGGACATGGCCTCCCGGTGATCTCCTTGACTACCGATCTTCCCTTGTCGGGAAGGTCAGCTTACGTCGGTTCGGACCAATATGTCTCGGGAGCTACGGCAGCCTGGCTTTGTGGGCGAATGCTTCCGCACGGGACAGTCGGGAAAGTCCTGTTTGTCTGCAGTGTGCCATTTCGCTGCCAGCAAGACCGCGAGCAGGGGTTCAGGCATGTCCTGCGATCCGAATTCTCCACCCTAGCCATTGATGAAAGGGTGAGCTCCAACGAGAGCATTGAGGTCATCTATGAGGCTGTCCGGCGATACATAGCAAAGAGCGGGCCTCCGGCGGCTATCTACAATGTTTCAGGCGCCAACCTGGGAGTTGGGCGCGCGCTTGAAGCTGAAGGTCTTACTCATTCGACCGTGTTTATCGGCCATGAGTTGAACACGAACTCGCGGTCGTTGCTCGAGCGGGGCATCATGGACGTGACGATCGGTCATGACTTCGACCGTGAAGTCGCGCTGTCCGTCGAGTGCATAAGGATGGCGCTGCAGGGGGTTCAGCCTATCAATCGCATAACCCAAAGCCAGGTCTTCACCCGTTTCAATTGCGCTATCTTCTGATTGGCTGAACCATTCTGCGTTAGGGGATCAATTGGCAACTGAAACGGTTCTGCGCTTCAGTCGCCGTCGGCCCTCTAGATCGTCAGCTTCGAGACGGGGGTCGGAGGTGCGAAGGGGTAGGCACCCCAGACTGACTGGTCGAAATTGATTACAGAGCCAGTCATCATCCCGGCATCTTCCGAAGCCAAAAATGTGACCGCCTTGGCCACTTCCGCGGGAGCCAGGAGTCGCTCAAAAGGTTGTTCGGCCGCAGCCTTTTGGAGCCAGTTCGCGTCCGCGCCATGATACTCGCGCTGGATGCGGTCCTCGCCGTCGGAAGCCATCCAGCCGATATTCAGCTGATTGATCCGGATCTTGTTCCGCATCGTTGCAAACGCCGTATTGCGGGTAAGTGTGGCAAGAGCACCCTTGGAGGCGCAGTAGGACGCGATAAACGGCTGCCCGGCGAGCGCCGAGGTAGAGCCAATGTTGACGATCGCTCCTTCGATATTGTCTCGGACCATCCGCCGAATTGCCTCCTGCATCAAGAAGAAGGGAGCGCGCGTATTGATCGCGAACATCCGGTCGAAAAGCTCTTCGCTCGTGTTGAGGATGTCGCCCCGGTCCGTAAGGCCGGCGGCATTGACCAGGACATCGACGCGCCCAAAGGCCGTATCTGCGGCCTCAATCACCGTCCTGCAATCGGCCACGTTCGCCAAATCGGCCTGAACAAAGCGAACGACGCAGCCCGTTTTAGCTTCGATCGCTGCAGCGACGGCGCCGCCCTTATCGGCGTTGCGCCCGCAGGTGACAATTCCGGCCGCGCCCGCATCTGCGAAATGCATGGCGATCGCAGCACCCAATCCCTGCGTGCCGCCGGTCACAACCGCGAATTTCCCATCGACTCTGTTCATTCTTCAACGCTCCTCAGATATGCAATGAAATTTGCAGAAAAAATCATCGCGTAATTTGTATTGACATCCATGCGAAAATGCAAGATATTTTGCAGATGCACGCAAAGAATGGTGCTCGGCTCGCACGGCAGGCCGCAGGGAGGAAATCGATGTTGCGTATTGCCGTGCTCGGCTGTGGCCGAATTGGTCAAATGCATGCTGCCAATGTCGCGCGGCATCCCCGATCCAAGTTGGCGGCGGTATTTGATGTCAATTCAGAGGCGGCCGAAAAGGTAGCGGCGGCTCAAGGCGTTAAGGCCGCGGCCAGCGCAGAGGAGATTTTCGCGTCCGACACGGTGGACGCCGTTCTGATCGCCACCGCAACGCCCACCCATGCCGACTACATAGAAATGGCAGTCGCTGCGGGCAAAGCGGTTCTGTGCGAGAAGCCGATCGACCTTAGCCTCGCCCGCGTCGAGGCGTGCGCCGCCAATATCGGCGAAACCAAAATCCCGATCCAGCTGGGATTCAATCGTCGTTACGATCCCGGGCACAGTGCCGCGCGAACGGCGATGCTGGCTGGCGATATCGGCGAACTGCACCAGGTCATTATCACGTCCCGCGATCCCGCGTTGCCGCCGAGAGCCTATCTGGAGGCTGCGGGTGGGCTATTCCGCGATATGACGATCCATGACTTCGACTTGGCTCGCTTCATGCTCGGCGAAGAGCCGACCGAGGTCTTTGCGCTTGCCAATGCGCTCATCGATCCAGCTCTCGGGAAGGAACTCGACGAAGTCGACAGTGCGATGTTCATCCTGAGGACCGCGTCGGGCAAGCAATGTCACATCAACAATTCGCGCACCGCAGTCTACGGCTACGATCAGCGCGTTGAGCTGATTGGGAGCGCGGGCATGCTTCTTTCCGACAACCGCAAACCTCACGAATTGCGCCGCTTTAGCAGCACGGCCGCCGAGGCAAGCCAGCCGTACCAGTTCTTCTTTCTCGAGCGCTACCAGGAAGCCTTCATGGCGGAGATCGATGGGTTCGTGGACTGCGTGGAGAAGGGCGCCGTTCCGCTGGCTAGTTTCGAAGATGGACGCCGTGCGCTCATCCTGGCGGAAGCGGCTTACAAATCCATGAAAGAGCAACGTTTGGTGCGTGTCTCCGAAGTGGCTGCATAGAGCCTTCGGCGGCGGATCCGCAGGAGGATGAAAGATCCGCGCAGTGGGAGGAGTGGCGTTTGGTGAAGTATGGGCTCGCACGGATCGCCGTGTGGGGAAATGGCCGAGACCGACCCGCAATGGCGCCGGGCACCTTGGCTGTGCCTTCCTTGCGATCATGGTCGAACAAGAACCGCGACAGCGTGCCCTCACTCCCGACTTCTCCAGCAGGGCTCTTTCAGTGCGGCCAGGCAAGCACTGCAATTCTATTTGCGGGTGACGACATCGCGAACGGTGTCTCGTCGCAAGGTCGAACCTTTCTGTGGTGAGCACAGAAGGACTAAGCGGCGTCAAGCCGGGCTAACGGGCGGTCGGACCGCGCAACAAAAGGAGGAATCAATGAAATTTCCAACTCTCCCCATTTCTCGCCGCAGAGCCGCCGGTACGGTGGCTTTCGGCGCGCTGTTCCTGGCAATAACCGCTGGGACGGCGCTTGCAGAATACAAGGCCGCGGACGTGAGGATCGGTTTTACCCCGAAGTTTCTTAAGGATGATTTCCAGACCCTGATGCTGGATCTCTCGAAGAAGGCCTTCGATGCAAAGGGTTTCACCCTGGTCGGTGCTCCTGATCCCAATGGCGATATCGCGGCCGAAGTCGATGCGCTCCAGAACCTGATTGCCAACGGCGCCAACGTCCTGGTCTTCGCTCCCATCGACGCCGCGGGAATCGTTCCCGCCGTCAAGAAGGCGAATGACGCCAACGTCCTCGTCTTCTCGATCGATGATGCGCCCGCGGGCGGCAAAGTGACGGCGACGGTGCGCGCGGACAATGTCGACGCCGGCGTTCAAGGCGCCAAGGAGATGGTCAAGCGCCTGCAGGCCAAGCCATGCTGGACCGACAACAGCTGTATCGTGCTCGAGCTGCAGGGCGCCCTGACCACGCCCAACGGCCGCGATCGCTCCGATGGTTTTTCCAAAACGTTGCACGAGCTCGCGCCCAAGGTGAATCTGATACAGCGCCCGACTGAATGGACTGCCGACATGGCCGCCGATGCTGCGCAGAACGTCCTCACCCAGAATCCTTCGCTGAGCGGCATCTTCATGGCGTCCGAACTCATGGCATCGGCCGTCAACGCCCAGCTCACCAACGGCGGCAAGGGCGCTCCGGTGGGTGATCCGAACTCGGTGATCCGCATCGCAATCGATGGAACGCCTCAAGGGCTGCAGCTTATCCGCAGCAAGGCCCTCGACGCGACGGTGTCGCAGCCCCTGAGCGCCTATGCGACCAAGACGGCCGACCTGATCGAACTCGTCTCCAAGGGTGGCAAGATCGAGATCGGGCCACGTGACGACGGCCAGGTTATCGATACACCTGTTGGACCGCAGTACCAGCTCAAGGCGACGCTGGTGACAACCGACAATGTGGATTCACCTGATCTGTGGGCGAACAAGGTCGGCAAATAAGTTCGGGAGGAACCAGCCGTGGAGCCGAAGATCATGGACAACGCGCGACCCATCGTCGAGATGCGTGACATCGCCAAGACCTTTGGCTCGACCCGGGCTCTTCGCGGCGTGAATTTCACCGTCATGCGCGGTGAGGTTCACGCCCTGTTGGGCCGCAACGGCGCGGGAAAGAGCACGCTTGTTTCCACCTTGAGCGGATACGTTTCGGCAGATACCGGATCAATCAGAATTGGAGAGGTCGAGGTAGAAGCGGTCGGCCAAAACTACGCGCCGAGCATTCGCAAGCTGATTGCCCATGTTCAACAAACACCTCAGCTGTTCAACCTGCTGACGGTGGCGGAGAACCTTTTTGTGGAAAACCCTCTCGTCCGCAGAGGTTTCGGCGTGGTGAGCCACAAGCTGATGTTGGAGCGCGCAGCTGGCCTGCTGGATGAATGGAATATGGACATCCAACCCCGCTCGCTTGCAGGGGAGCTGGGCGCCGGGACGAGACAGCTGCTCGAGATCATGAAAGCCCTCAGTCGGGGCGTGCCTGTCATGATCCTGGACGAGCCAACTGCCGCCTTGAGCAATGCGGAAAAACGTATTCTGTTCGAGCATGTGAGGGCGCTCAAAGCCAAGGGTGTCTCGTTCGTTTATATCTCGCACCACCTGGACGAGGTTTTCGAGATTGCCGATACAGTCACGATCCTGAGGGACGGGAAGGTCGTGAAGGAACGCGAGCCCGTGGAGCGTCTGGACGTAGAGACCATCGCCGACCTTATGATGGGCGAAAAGACAGTCCGAAGCACGCGCCAGGATTTCATGGCGGATGAAGCTCCTATTCTGCTCCAGGCCAGGGGAATTCGCCTCGACCGCTTTTCGGAAAAGGATATCGACTTCGAGGTAAGAGCGGGCGAGATCGTAGCCCTGGCAGGCCCGGTGGGTGGCGGGAAGGAAGCGCTCGCAATGGTCCTTGCTGGCCAGCAAAGGCCTGAAGACGGCGAGGTGATCAGCCCGCGTGGAAAGCTACCGACTATCGGCCTGGTTCCCACCGACAGGCATGCCAGCGGCTATGTCGGCATTCTGGGTGTTCGCGAGAATGTAGCGATCGGCGGCCTTGACGTCTTGTCCGGCAAACTGGGTTTTATCAGCAAAGGCAAGGAAGCTAGGCATGTCGGGCGCCTTGCCCAACAGACGAACGTAATCGCTTCGTCTCTGGAGCAAGCGGTGAGCCAGCTCAGCGGCGGCAATCAGCAGAAGGTCGTTTTCGCGCGCGCGCTTTGTCGAGCTCCCGAGGTCATCGTCGCTCTCAGTCCAACCCGCGGCGTTGATGTGGGAGCCAAGGAGCAGCTCTATTCGCTGCTGCGGGATCTTGCCAGCAAGGGGTTGGGCGTCGTGGTCGTCTCGGACGAGGAAGACGAAATTGATCAGCTGGCCAACCGGGTCGTTATCGTGTTCGAGGGGCACGTCGTTGATGAACTGGTGGGTGAATACACAATCAAAGACCTAATCCTGCGGATGGAGGGCGTCGTATGAGCACCGATGTCGTGAGCAAATCAACGCTGAAGAAGGAACATTCCGGGCAGTCACGGCTATCCGCCTTCGGAAGCGCCTTTGTGGCCGGCGGATATACAATGTACCCGGTCCTTCTCATACTGGTGATCGTGGGTGCCGTCGTTGCTCCGCGGTTCGCCACGGCGGCCAATCTGCTGAATATCCTCGACCAGGTAAGCGTTCTGGGCCTGACGACGATCGGACTGACTTTCGTCGTCCTGATAGGTCGACTGGATCTCTCGCTCGAGGGCATTGTCGGCTTCGCTCCGATGTTTGCAGCCGTCACCCTGGTGCCTGTGGCGGCTGGTGGGCTCGGGTTGGAGCTGCCGAGCTGGGCTGGCCTATTCGTTGCGCTGGGCACTGCGGGGCTGATCGGCTTTTTCAATGGTTTCATGGTCGTCAGGGTGGGTCTCAACCCGTTCATCTCAACGCTCGGACTGCTTGTGCTGCTTCGCGGCGGAGTGCTGATCATCTCTAACGGGCGTTCGATCTACTCTCCCGGCAAGGCGCTGACCTATCTCGGTTCCGCAAATTGGTTCGGTATTCCCGTGTCGGTGATCGTGTTCATTGTGGTCGCGGCTGTGGTCGGCCTTGTCTTCCACCACCACCGCTACGGCCGCGCCTTGTATGCGATCGGCGGCAATGAAGACGCCGCGAGGGCTGCCGGCATTAACGTGGACCGGGTCATTTGGTCGGCGTTTGTCTTCGCGGCCCTCTTGGCGGGCCTTGCAGGTGTTCTGATGACGGGGCGCCTTGATTCGACGGTGACAACCCAAGGGCAGGGGATCATTTTCTCCGCTTTCGCAGCTGCGGTGATAGGGGGCGTAAGTCTTGGGGGCGGCCGAGGGACGATCGTCGGGGTCGTTAGCGGTGTGCTCTTGATCGGCGTCATCAACAACCTGCTCACGTTGGCGCAGGTTCCGTCCTTTTACGTGCAGGCATCGACCGGTGCCGTCATCATCGTGGCAGCGGTGCTGACGACGATCGCGAGCCGACGCTCGAGCGGCGTGCGAACCCGAACCTGAGATATTGTGCCGGCAGGGACCAAGGTTCTTCTGCCGGCATCACTGCCAGGCTCGAATGGAGGGTGGTGCGTGCACGGGTTCAACGCAGTGGACACTCAACGGTCGTAGTCCGCTCTTGTTGCTAGCGCTAGCGTGGAGTTGGCGGTGAAACGGCGTCCAATCGGACAGACTGGATTGGAAGTTACCGAGATCTGTTTCGGAACAGCTCCCCTCGGCGGGATGCCGGACACGTATGGCTATAGCGTCGACGAAGCCACCGCGCTTGCGACCATCCGAGCGATTTTCGACGGCTCGGTCAACTTCATGGATACTTCCCGCAATTACGGCTTTGGCCGCAGCGAGGAGCGGATTGGCAGAGTGATCAGAGAGCGCGGAGGTCTGCCTCCGGGATTTGTGCTTTCGACGAAATTAGACCGGGATATGAGTACAGGCCGCTTCGACGCCGGTCGCGCCAGACAGTCGCTTGAGGAGAGCCTTCTGGCGCTCGGTCTCGACAGCGTTCACATACTGCACCTTCACGACCCTGAACATTCCGCCGATCTCGACGAGATCACGCGGCCAGGCGGTGCGCTCGATGAATTGTTTCGGATAAAAGAGGAAGGGCTAGCGACCGCCGTGGGTCTGGCAATGGGCCGTCTCGATATCATGCTGCCGATGGTCAGAGACTGGCCCTTTGATGTCCTACTCAATCACAATCGCTTCACACTTTTGAACAGGTCGGCAAGTGACCTCTTTGACCTAGCCAACGAAAGGGGGATAGCTGTGCTCAATGCGGCTCCCTATGCTGGCGGAGTTCTGGCAAAGGGCAGTTCGCGGGTGTCTCGGATAACCTATCAGGAGATTGATGAAACAAAGCTCGCACGTGTGCGCCAGATCGAGGGGCTGTGCAGAAAGCATTCCCTGGCCCCTGGCGCGGCAGCGCTGCAGTTCTCACTAAATGACCCGCGGATAACCTCGACCGTTGTAGGTGTTTCAAAACCCGAAAGGATCGCCCAGACGCTTGATTGGGCCGCGGCGGCCATTCCTGAACATGCTTGGGAGGATCTTGGGAAGATTGGGTATTCGGTGGATGATCCCGAGGCCCGGCGGCACTACAAACCGGGATAGCGAGGCGCAAGCACAATCTGCAGCGATGCATTCGCAGCTTCGCCAGCAATGTCGTGGACGCACTCAAAAATCTGCTCGACGCTCGAGGGTGGCGCTGACGGTCGTGGAATGTGGCTTGCCGCCGGGCGGGCAAAGAATTCGCATTCGAGCGCGCCGCTGCGCTTCAGCTATCGCCTACGAAAGGACCCGTCGCTAGAACGAAGCTGCCCGGATGATTTCGACCGAAACAGCAAGCCCCTTGCCCAGTCGGAGCGCGAAGGGGTTATCCGATCTCGCTGGTGTTCACGACGCGGCGCTCTGCGATCGAATTCATCGCCGCTCGGCAAGGACGAGTGCCAGGCGTTCCCACGCAGTCTACGATGTGAACCGGGCCGCGGCGGACGATGTGACCAAGACTTTGCGCGTACCGCGAGCGTCGTACGAGGTGGGCATTCGCCACATGCATGCGCCCTATGCGTCCGCAGCCAAGCACGCCGATCCTGAGCATGATGGATCTCAAGTCTGAAACAGAAATTGCGTAATCCATGGCGCAAAGCACCTTGAACTAATTCGTTCGCCCGTCTCAAACGTCTGAGGCGGGCGGTGGGCGGCGCTCGCCTCGTCGGCCGCGGGGAGGGCTCGCCGCCGGTACCGTGCCTGACGTCGGCGCCACGAGGCCGGCGGCGACGCATAAGCGTCGACTGTCCGCACCGTTCTCGCCCATCAGGGCCACCACTTCGCCCGCCTCCGCCGCGAGGTCGATGTCCTTAAGAATAAAACGCCCGCAAAAGACTAGCAGTCTTTTGGAAGGGGAGGAGGGCGATTGTCAGCAATGCATTCCAAACCGCCCTGATGAATTGCGTCCGGACAAGACGGGTTTCTGCGCTCTGGTGCCGCGACCAACGACATGGTTCCTCCTCGGGAATTTCTGCAATAATCATTGCATAGATATTGATTTGTCAATAGTCATTTCGTACGCTTGGTTCAAAGCATCCTGGGAGGATCACATGACAGGCATGGCCCGGCTGACTGTGGCAGGCGCTCGTGCGCTATCCAATCAGTTCACCTTTGGATGGCGAAAAGGCGCCCTTCTTTCCGGGGTGTTCGTCAGCTTCGAGGCTATCGTGAAACGCCGGGCTGGAACCGGGTATGAGGGCTGGTTCGCCCGGAAACCGAACAGGAGCCGGCCCTCGGCTCCGCCGCTCGAAATCACGAAGGTCGGACATAACGAATTACTGCGCGTGATGGCTGCGGCAGGCTGCCAGTAGAGGTCTGAAGCGTGAACAGCACTTGACGGAAGGTCTGAGCCAAAGATGCCCCGCGTCTGTGTTTTACGCGATCGCTCAACCTCATGCCGCAGTGAAACGTGATCCATCGATTCCGGACATAAGACATGAAGGAGGAAACCATTGGATCCTATCGAGGCAAAGCCGCTTCCGCTTCTGGAGGCCAAGAACATCGTAAAGTATTTCGGCGCGATCACAGCGCTGGGTGGCGTGAATTTCCACGTCGATGCCGGTGAGGTCCTGGGTGTCGTCGGCGACAACGGAGCCGGCAAGTCCACGCTCATGAAAATCCTTTCCGGCCTCTACACGCCGAGCGAGGGCGAACTCGTATTCCAGGGGAGGCCGGTGCATTTCTCCAGCCCGAAGGAGGCTCGGCTTCTTGGTATCGAGATGGTCTACCAGGACTTTGCACTCGCCGGAAACATGCCGATCTACGAGAATATCTATCTGGGTCGCGAACCGGGCCGAAAGTTCGGACCTTTGCGCATCGTCGACCATGAGAGATCCCGCGCCATGGCGCGGGAGCATCTCGACAGGCTCAAGATCAGCGTCAAGTCCATCGACCAGCAGACGGAAAATCTCAGCGGCGGGCAGCGTCAGGCCGTGGCGATCGCTCGGGCGACCGCCTTCGACGCCAAGCTCGTCATCATGGACGAGCCCACGGCCGCGCTCGCCATCAAGGAGGTCGGCAAGGTTCTGGACCTCATCCGCTCGCTAAAGGAGCACGGCGTTGCAGTGATCGTTATCTCGCATCGTATGGACGACATCTTCTATTGCTGCGACCGGGTGATGGCACTCTTCCAGGGCACAAACTTCGCCGACGCCAAGCTCGCCGACACGAACCGCAACGAGGTGATCGGCTGGATCATGGGCACAAAGAACCACACTGAGGGACTCGCTCATGACCGCGTCCACTAGCACGCTGTACCACCCGAAGATCGCCCATTTCATGGAGACTTACGGCATCGTGTTGATCGTGCTGGTCATGATGGCCATTCTCGCCGTCATCAAGCCGGATGTCTTCCTCTCGGCGGAGAACCTGACCAACATCCTCAAGCAGAACGCTTCGCTGGCGCTTCTGGCGCTCGGGATGCTGGTCGTCATCGTCACAGGCGGTATCGACCTGTCGGTTGGTTCGACCATGGCGCTCGCCATGGTTTGTATCGCTATGGCCAGCAGAGTCGGCGTTCCGTGGCCAATCTGCCTCCTCATCGGACCGGTCGTGGGCCTTGCCGTGGGCTGGGCCAACGGCATTGGGCTGACCTGGCTCAAGCTGCCTCATCCCTTCATTATGACGCTGGGCACGCTCAACATCGGCCGCGGCCTTACCTATCTTCTGACCGGCGGCGCCCCCGTTTCGGGACTTCAGCCGGAACTACGCTACCTGGGCGTCTCATATTGGGGACTTGGCATCTTCAATCCGCCGGCCGGTCTGCCCGTCAGCCTCGTCGTTGTCGCCATCAGTGCGGTTCTGCTGTGGCTTTTCCTTAATCGGACCTCGACCGGCCGTCATATCTACGCCATCGGCGGGAACCCCCACGCGGCGCGCGTGTCCGGCGTCAATGTCGATCGGGTGCTGACCGCCGTTTACATGATCTGCGGTTTCTTCGCCGGTCTTGCCGGGTTGCTCCTCGTCGGCCGCACCGGCAGCGGCTTTCCGAACGCCGGCATCGGCATCGAACTCGACGCGATCGCCGCCGTCATCATCGGCGGCGCCTCCTTTTTCGGCGGGCGCGGCACAGTGCTCGGCGTTCTTGCGGGCGTCCTCATCATGGGGCTGCTGCGCAACGGCCTCAACATCAACAATGTCAGCGCCTTCTGGCAAATGATCCTCATTGGCTTCGTCATCATCATCGCCGTCTACATCGATGTTGTGCGGAGAAAGGCGGCCATCCGAACCTGACGGTTCGCGATTCCGGTGACGGTCGTCTCCACGTCCCCGGTGAATATTCGAGCGAGACCTACAAAAAACCCGGGAGGTTATCCATGCGAAAAATATTGCTTGCAGGCATTGCTTTGGGCGCGATGATCGCGTCGGCATACGCTGATACTTATGTCGTCAGCATGAAAGGACCGGCGGCCGGCAATCCATACTGGGCCGCCTTCGAGGAAGGCGCGAAAGCCAAGGGCAAAGAACTTGGGGTCGACGTCCAGGTCGTCTCGCCGCCCAGTGAAACCGACGTACAGGCCCAGATCAGCCAGATCGAGGATTTGATCGCGCAGAAGGTTGCCGGGATAGCGCTGGCGCCCACTGATCCGGCGGCTCTGGCTCCGGTGGTCGATGAAGCCAAGACCGCCGGCATCAATGTGGTCTTCGTGGACGGCGCCGGCACCAACAAGATTCCCTTCATCGGCACCGACAATCTGGCAGGCGGGAAGCTCGGCGGCGAGTTCATGTGCAAGAAACTGCCTGCCGGCTCCGAGGTCGCCATTCTTCAGGGCGTGATGAGCACGACGAACGGCGCTGACCGCTACAATGGCGCCAAGGCGGCGCTCGAAGGCTGCGGCATGAAGGTGGTGGCGGCACAGCCCGCCGACTGGGACCGGGCCAAAGGACAGTCGATTACGGAAACGATCCTGGCCGGCAATCCCAACATAAAAGGCATCTTCGGCTCCAATGACAACATGGCGCTTGGCGCTGTCGAGGCCCTCAAAGCTGCGTCCAAGTTGAAGGACGTCATGGTGGTCGGGTACGACGCCAATCCGGATGCTGCGAACTCGATCCTGGCGGGAGAGCTGACGGCGTCGGTGGCGCAGGCGCCAAAGAAGATGGCGGCGCTCGGCATCCAGGCGCTAGTCGACCTCAAGGCCGGCAAGCAGGTCCCCATGGTGACTGATCCGGGCACGGTTCTGGTCACCAAGGAGAACGCCGAACAGTACAAGTGAAACACGGCGGCGGCTCTTGTGCCGTCAAGAGCCGCCATTGTTCGTCCGGACGACCGTAGGAGCATACGCGATGACCGAAAATCCACGAGACACTGGTTTCCCTCTGCCATCGCGCATGCTTCGCCTGGGTTTCGTAGGCGGCGGCCAAGGCGCGTTCATCGGCGAGGTTCACGCCAATGGCGCGCTGCTTTCAAAGCGCTGGCAGATCGTAGCTGGCGCCTTGTCCTCCAATCCCTTGCGCGCCAAAGATTCCGGTCGCAAATGGATGCTTGCCGAAGACCGCATCTACACGGATTTCCGGGAAATGGCAGCACGCGAGGCCGGCCGTTCGGACGGGATCGATGCCGTTGTGATAACGACTCCTAACCATCTTCATCATCCGGTGGCGGCGGGCTTTATGGATGCGGGCATCGATGTGATTTCCGATAAACCGCTGACGACCACGCTTGCCGATGCACGCGATCTTGTGCGGCGGCAGCGGGATACCGGTCTGGTTTTCGGCGTGACCTATGCCTACGCCTCGCATGTCATGGTGCGCCAGGCGCGTGAAATGATCCGCGCCGGCATGCTGGGCGAGATACGCCAGGTCCATGTCGAGTATTTCCAGGAATGGGCGCTCAACCTAACCGACGAAGATGGTACCCCTCCGTGGCGGCTCGATCCAGCCAAGGTTGGTAATGCATTCACCGTCGGTGACATCGGCACTCATGCGGCCCACCTGGCTTCTTTTGCGACGGGCAGGGACATCGAGCTGGTCAGGGCGCTCTTCCACGTTGCAGGCAAGCCGAAAGCGCTTGAGGACACGGCCTTCATGCACTTGCGTTTCGAGGGCGGTGTGCCGGGCACCTTGATGGTGTCGCAGGCAGCGGCGGGGACTCAATGCGGGCTCCGATTGCGTGTCTTTGGTACATTGGCTGGACTGGAATGGAACCAGGAGAACCCGGAATTTCTGTCATTCACGCCGCAGGATTCGCCGATGCAGATCATAGGCCGTGGCTACGGCGCCGGCATGTTGCCCGCCGCGGTACGGTTCGTACGCATGCCGCGCGGTCATCCGGAGGCTCTCACCGACGCTTGGGCGAACCTCTACACCGAACTGGCCGTCGCCGTTGATGCGCGACGCGCCGGCAGGACTGTGCCGGAGGGACTGCTTGCCTATCCCACTGTCGTCGACGGCGCCAAGGGCGTTAAGTTCGTGGAGGCGGCGGTACGGTCCAATGCGACCGGCGATTGGGTGGACTGCGGGCTGTGACAGTCATGCCGGAAGGACCTCTCATCCTCATCGCCGATCCCGAACCCCGCACGCTCGCAATGATCTTCGAGCCGGAGGCCATGGCGCGATTGAAGCAGTTGGGCACTGTGCGCGTGCACGCTGACGGCCAGCACCTTTCCAACCAGGAACTCGATGCCGCTTTGGCCCGGGCTGCGATCGTCATCGGTCAGATCGACCTACCTGCCGAGCGTCTTGCCGGTATGGGCAAGTTGAAGGCGATCTTCAACGTCGAAGGCAATTTTCTGCCCAACATAGACTATGGGTGGTGTTTCCAGCACGGCATCCACGTTCTCAACACGAGCCCGGTCTACGCCACCTCCGTCGCCGAGACGGCGCTCGGCATGGCGCTCGATCTCTGTCGGGAGATTACCTCGACTCACGAGGCGTTCCGCTCCAAGTCGGAGAAGTGGGGCCTTGAGAGTAATGGGGGCAGCTTCCTGTTGACCGGGACAAAAGTGGGTATCGTCGGGTTGGGTGACCTTGGAAGCGCGCTACGCAGGATGCTGATGCCCTTTCGTTGCGAGGTTCGCGTATTCGATCCATGGCTGTCGGAGCGGCGCGTGCGTGAACAAGATTGCATTCCGTCCGATCTGGATGACGTGTTCCGTCTGTCGCGCGTCGTGTTTCTATTCGCCAGTTCGACCAGCGAAAACCAAGGTTCTATCGGCAAACGCGAATTGGATTTGATGCAACGCGGGTCAGTGCTGCTGGTCATGAGCCGTGCTGGCATCATCGACTTCGAATCTCTCGAAGCATCTGTCCGGAGCGGCCATGTGCGTGCTGGCATAGATGTCTTTCCGGTTGAGCCGTTGTCTCGGGATTCCGCACTCCGGCATCTCGAGGGAGTCATCCTCTCCAGTCATCGGAGCGGCGGCATGCCAGAGAGCTTCTTGGAAATCAGTCGGCTCGTCGTGGCCGACAGCGAACTTATCCTGCGTGGACTACCCCCGCAGGCATGCAAACGGGCCGAACGCGAGACTGTCGCCCGCATGCGCAGCCGACCGGTGTCAAAATCCTAGGCGCGCAGAGCTTGAGATCAAGACGCTTGGACAACTTGGGATGAACCGAGGCACTAGGATCATCATCCGAGCGTTTCCTTGGCCCACGATCATGGACTCCTTCGAAAAGCAGGTTACCATGGCTCCTAGCGGCTATCTCCGCGGCTTATCAGTGAACTTAAGGTCACATAGCGGCAAACCCGTTTTCTCGACTCGAGCGCTGATAAGTTCCGAATCTTCGTCCTGATATTCGTCAATCTTCAGCCAATGAAAACTCGTTGGCGATGGTGACGTGGTGGTGAATGCGACCCTCGAAGTACCTGGACAACACTGCCTCTGTCGCGGCACGCGATTCAGCGCGTACGGGGCTGGCCAAAGCCGCATCGACGGCCGCCATATCTGGGTAGTTGATCGCCAGGATCATCGGAAATTCAGGCGCACCATCGTCGCGTTTTTCCGCGAAACAGACTCGAACGTCGAGCGCGCCCGGGAAGGCCTTCCACTTCGGCAGAACCGTCTCAATCACGTCCTTGCGGAACGCTTCGATCCGACCTTCCTTCACTTTGCCTTCAAACAACGCATAGCGCGTGATCATCTGCTCGGTTCCTCATCCTTGCGTTGGAAAAATTCCATCAGTGCGGCCTGGTCCTCGCCGCCCAGCCCTGCGGCCGTCAATAGCCGGTGCACCTCGGCGCAGACCGCCGTCAGCGGCATTGCGGTGTGCGTGCGCCGCGCCAGGTCCTGGGCGGCGTTGAGGTCCTTCACCATGTTGTCGATGCGGCCGGTTCGCCGGTAGTCGCGAGTGGCGAAGCGCGGCAGGTATTCCTGCAGGATGGCGCTGTCGGCGCGGCCGCCTTTCAGCGCCTGCGGGATCTTGAGCGCGTCGACGCCGGCGTCGAGCGCCAGCTTGGTCGCTTCGGCGACGGCCATGAAGTTCAGCGCGCATAGCACCTGGTTGATCAGCTTGGTCGTCTGGCCGGCCCCGGCCGGGCCCATATGCGTGTAATTGGTGGCGACGTGGCGCAGCACCTTGTGGGCGTCGGCCACATCCTCGGCTTCGCCGCCGGCCACAAGCGTCAATTCTCCAGTCAGCGCCTTGGGCGCGCCGCCGGACAGCGGACTGTCGACCCAGCGCAAACCCTTCTCGCTGGCGTCGGCGGCGAGTTGGCGCGTCGCGTCGGGGTCGATGGACGACATGTCGATGATCAGCGTGCCGGGCTTCGCCCCAGCCGCCACGCCGGCATCGCCGAACACGGCGCGGCGCACGATCGCCGCCGAATTGAGGCTGAGGATCACGTAGTCGGACGCGCCGGCGGCCTCGGCCGCGCTCGCCATGGCGGTCGCGCCCCTGGCGACCAGCGCCTCCACCTTGGCCTTGTCGAGATCGAACACGGCGAGGCGATTGCCGGTGGCAAGCAGGCGCTCGCCGATCGCCCCGCCCATGGCGCCGGCGCCAATCAATGATACTTTGTGGTTCATGACGATAGCTCCCCGAATTTCGTTGTTATATCCGCGACAATCTCATCGAGCGGCGCGTGGATTGCCACCGCCATCACATTCTCATCCTTGCCCGGCACTTCCAGTGTCGCGAACTGGCTGTCGAGCAGGCTGGTCGGCATGAAGTGGCCAGTGCGCTCATGCATGCGCTTCGAGATCAGCTCGCGCGAACCGTCGAGGTAGATGAACAGCACCGGCGCGCCTGCCTGCTCGGTGATGAAATCGCGATAGGCGCGCTTCAGCGCCGAGCAGCCGACGATAACCGGCGCGGGCGCTAGCCGCAGCATTTCGCCGACCTTGGCCAGCCAGGGCCACCGATCGGCATCTTCCAGCGCAATGCCGGCGCTCATCTTGGCGATGTTGACTTCAGGGTGCAGCTTGTCGCCGTCTATGAATGTCGCCGTGATCGCGCGGGCGAGCGCCTCGCCGATCGTCGTCTTGCCCGAACCGGTAACGCCCATGACCACGATTCGCGGCGGCCCGTCAGATCGAAGCTGTGATGCCGCCATCGACATAGAGAATGTGTCCGTTGACAAAGGATGACGCGTCGGAGGCCAGGAAGACGCAGGCGCCGACCAGTTCCTCGACCTTGCCCCAGCGGCCGGCCGGCGTGCGCTTCTCGAGCCAGGCGCTAAAGGCCGGGTCGGCGACGAGTGCCGCGTTGAGCGGCGTGTCGAAATAGCCCGGCGCGATCGCATTGCATTGCAAGCCATGTTTTGCCCAGTCGGTCGCCATGCCCTTGGTCAGGTTGCCGACCGCGCCCTTGGTCGCCGTGTAGGGCGCTATGCCCGGCCGGGCGAGCGCCGTCTGCACGCTGGCGATGTTGATGATCTTGCCACGGCCGCGCTTGATCATGTGCCGGGCCACCGCCTGGCCGACATGGAAGACGCTGGCGACATTGGTCTGCAACAGGCGTTCGAACGCGTCGGCGGGAAAATCCTCGAGCGGCGTGCGAAACTGCATGCCGGCATTGTTGACGAGGATGTCGATTGGCGTGCCGGCAAGCTCGAAAGCGTCGACGGCGGCCCGGACCTTGTCATGGTCGGTGGCGTCGAAGGCAAGCGTCGCCGCGCCCGGAAGCTGACTGGCAACGGCCGTGAGCTTTGCCTCATCGCGGCCATTGAGGACCACCTTGGCGCCGGCTTCGGCCAAGCCTTTGGCCAAGGCAAGTCCGATGCCCTGCGAGGAGCCGGTTACGAGCGCGGTGCGCCCGCTGAGATCGAATAGATTGGACGACATTTTCCCAATTGCCTCTTGTCGCTGCACGCCTTATGTTATCGATAACATCATCTGTCAAGTCAAGTGGAGCGAATACCGATGCAGCGGCCTCACATCCTCCAGGTTGGACCCTATCCCGCGTGGGACGAGGAGCCGCTCAACGAAGCCTTCACGGTGCACCGCTATTTCGCCGCCGAAGACAAGACGGCGTTCCTTGCCGAGATCGGACCGCAGGTGCGCGGCATCGCCACACGCGGCGAGCTCGGCGCGAACCGCGCCATGATCGAGGCCTGCCCTTCGCTCGAGGTGGTATCGGTCTATGGCGTCGGTTTTGACGCAGTCGATCTCGCGGCATGCCGGGAGCGCGGCGTGCGCGTCACCAACACACCGGACGTCCTGACCAACGACGTCGCCGATCTCGGCATCGCCATGATGCTGTGCCTGTCGCGCGGCATGATCGGCGCCGAGCGCTGGGTACGCGACGGCAGCTGGATGGCCAAAGGGCTTTATCCGCTCAAGCGGCGTGTCTGGGGCCGTCGGGCCGGCGTGCTCGGCCTCGGCCGCATCGGCTATGAGGTGGCCAAGCGTCTCGCCGGCTTCGGCATGGACATCGCCTACAGCGACGTCGCGCCGAAGGATTTCGCACCGGACTGGGAATTCATTGGCGATCCCGTCGCGCTGGCCGGACGTTCCGACTTCCTGTTTGTCACGCTCGCCGCATCCGCCGCGACGCGCCATATCGTCAACAGGGAGGTGATCACGGCCCTCGGCGAGGAGGGCATGCTGATCAATATTTCGCGCGCGTCCAACATAGACGAGGATGCGCTGCTCGAAGCGCTCGAGAACAAGGTGCTCGGCTCGGCCGCGCTCGATGTCTTCGAGGGCGAGCCGAAGCTCAATCCGCGATTTCTCGCGCTCGATAACGTGCTGCTGCAGCCGCATCATGCGTCGGGGACAGTCGAAACCCGCAGAGCCATGGGCAAGCTGGTGCGCGACAACCTTGCCGCCCATTTCGCCGGCCAGCCGCTTCTTACGCCGGTGCTCTAAGAGGTCAGCCATGAAATCCATCGTAATCCATGCCGCCAGAGACCTGCGCATCGAGGATCGTCCGGCTGAGGAGCCGGGCCAGGGCCAGGTGCTCGTGCGTCTCGCCGCCGGCGGGATCTGCGGCAGCGATCTGCACTACTATAATCACGGCGGCTTCGGAACGGTGCGCCTGAAGGAGCCGATGATCCTCGGCCATGAGGTGTCCGGCGTCGTCGAGAAGCTTGGCTCCGGCGTCAGTGGGCTGGAGCGCGGGCAACTGGTCGCGGTGTCGCCGTCGCGGCCCTGCTACGGCTGTCGCTATTGCCGCGAAGGAATGCACAATCAGTGCCTCAACATGCGCTTTTACGGCAGCGCCATGCCGTTTCCGCATATCCAGGGTGCGTTCCGCGAGATGCTGGTGGCGGATGCGCTGCAATGCGTGCCGGCCGACGGGCTGACGGCCGGGGAGGCGGCGATGGCCGAACCGCTGGCGGTCTGCCTCCACGCCACGCGGCGCGCCGGCGAGATGCTGGGCAAGCGCGTGCTGGTCACCGGCTGCGGACCGATCGGCCTCTTGTCGATCCTCAGCGCGCGGCGGGCGGGCGCTGCCGAGATCGTCGCGGTCGACATCACCGATTTCACGCTGACGATGGCGCTGCGCGCCGGCGCCGACAAGACGATCAACACCGGCACCGATCCGGAAGGGCTTACGCCCTATCTCGCCGACAAGGGGACGTTCCACATCCTCTATGAATGCTCGGGCGCGGCGGCGGCGCTGGCGCAAGGCATCGCGGCGCTGCGCCCGCGCGGCACGATCGTGCAGCTCGGCCTCGGCGGCGCCGAGATGGCGCTGCCGATGTCGGCTGTCACCACCAAGGAACTGTCGATCAACGGCTCGTTCCGCTTTCACCCGGAATTCGCCGTCGGGGTCGAGCTGATGCGCAAGAGGCTGGTCGACGTGAAGCCGTTGATCACTCATACGGTGGCGCTCGGCGAGGCGCTTTCCGGCTTCGAGCTCGCCAATGACCGCAGCCGGGCAATGAAGGTCCAGATCGCTTTCGGGTGAGCGTTGGAGTGCGTTGCATTCCGCAGTGATATCGATAACGTACGGCCATGCAGCCTTCGCCCAAACGCCCGACCATGGCCGATGTCGCGCATCGCGCCAACGTCTCGACGATGACCGTCTCGCGCGCGTTCAAGCGCGATACCTCAGTCAGCGCGGACACGCGCGACCGCATCCTCAAGGCCGCTGAAGAGCTCGGCTATGTCTTCGACAGCATCGCCGCCAATCTGTCCTCGCGCCGCTCCGGATTCGTGGCCGCGACAATCCCCTCGATCAACAACGCCAATTTCGCCGATACCGTGCGCGGCATGACCGAAGGCCTGCGCGACAGCGGGCTGGAGATACTGCTCGGCTTCACCGACTACAATGTCGAGGAAGAGGAGCGCCTCGTGGGGCAATTGCTGCAGCGGCGGCCGGAAGCGATCATCGTCACCGGCGGCCGGCACACGCCGCGCTGCCGCAAGATGCTCGCCAACGCTGGCGTGCCGGTGGTGGAGACCTGGGATCTGCCCAGCGAGCCGATCGGCCATGTCGTCGGCTTCTCCAACGCCGATGCCGGGCGGCTGATGGCCGAGCATTTCGTCGGACGCGGCTACTCGCGGCTCGGCTTCATCGGCGGCGACACCTCGCGCGATACACGCGGCCTCGACCGCCGGCGCGGTTTCATCGCCGCGCTGCAGGATCGCGGCCTCGACGCCTCCCGCGTTATCGCCTCGGGCGTGCCGCCGATCTCGATGCGCGAGGGCGCCGCCGCCATGGTCGAGATGATCTCGCGCTGGCCGGACACCCAGGCGGTGATGTGCGTGTCGGACCTGTCCGCTTTCGGCGCGCTGATGGAATGTGTGCGGCGCGGCATCCGCGTCCCCGAGGATGTGGCGATTGCCGGCTTCGGCGCCTATGACCTCGCCGAGCAGTCGGTGCCGCCGATTACCACGATCGATGTCGGCGCGCATGAGATCGGCATCCGCGTCGCCGAGCTGGTGCTCGACCTGCTCAATGGCCGGCGCGCGGCCGAAGAAAGGATCGTTGTCGGCATGACGCCGACAGTGATCGTGCGGCAAACCACCTGAAAAAGGGATGCGAACGGCCGACGAGATGATCGCCGGCCGCTGTTCTGCTGCTTGTCCGGAGTTCGGTCTAACCTATTTGCCCCAGATCTTCTTGTATTCGTCCCGGTAGCCATTGCCCGGGTCGAAGCGGTTGTCGGGGCCGCCGTCAAACTCGACATTATCCGACGTCACCACATGTAGCGGCGAGATGTAGCCCGACCATTTCTCGCCGGCCATGGCGCGGTTGAGCTCGTCGACGAGCTGCCAGCCCTGCAGGTTGAGCGGCTCGGCCACCGTCACTT
This sequence comes from Mesorhizobium sp. B2-7-2, assembly GCF_006440775.1. Lineage (GTDB taxonomy): Bacteria > Pseudomonadota > Alphaproteobacteria > Rhizobiales > Rhizobiaceae > Mesorhizobium. Next base: position 163,533 of record NZ_VFTZ01000003.1, read on the forward strand.
TCTGGAACTGGCTGGAGCGGATGCGCTGGTAGGCCGATTCCGAGCCGTCGCCCGCCGCCACGTTGATCGGCGCGTCGGTGCCCGACTTGCCGGCGGCCGCTAGCGACGGGCCCATGAAGTCGAAATAGAGGTCGTTGATGGCCAGCGAATGGGTCCAGGCGTCGCCGTATTTCTGCAGCAGCGAGGTGGTGAGCTGCGGCATGCGTTGCGAGGTCTCGGCGATCGGCGTGTCGACATATTCGAGCACCTTGCCGCCGAGATCCTCGATCTCCTTCTTCATCCGGTCCGCCTTGGCGATGGCGATCTGGTAGGTGGAATCTGTGAAGATGATGACGCCGGGCTTGCCCTTGGCGTCGACGAAGGCCCAGTCGGCAGCCGCCTTCGAAACCTCCATCGGATCGGTCGAGACGTTGGCGATGATGCCGAGGTCGTCGATCGGGCCGACTGTCGGTGCCGCATGCCACGCGGCCATTGGGATCTTCGCCGCCTTGGCCTGCTCCATTGCCGGCTTCTGCTCGACGGCGTCGAAGCCGTTGATGATGATGCCGTCGGGATTGAGCGCCAGCGCTTGGCCGAAGGCCGCCGTGCGGCCGCCGATCGAGCCGGCGCCGTCAAGTGTCTTGACCGTCCAGCCAAGCGCCGCCGCGGCTTCCTCGACACCCTTGGTCACGCCGAGGATGCCGCCGTTCTTCATGTCGGCGCCGAGAACGACGATGGTCTTGCCGGCTGTGCCCTTCGGTCCGGTCGTCGGTCCGTCCCACTTCTCGACCTTGCTGGCGTATTTGTCGACGACGGCCTTGGCGTCGGCCATCGGGTCGGCCAGGGCGGTCGAGGCGATACTGAGCGCCAGGCAGGCGACGCCGAGCTGAAGGACTGTTCTGCGATGCATGTTTCTTCTCCCATTAAGCATTGTCGGTTTTCTTTGTTGGTTGGTGGGCGGGTGATTGGCCGGTGGATGGCGGCGGCACGACAGCGCCGCGGCGGCGCTGCGCGTAGCCGGCGATGCCGATCGCCACGAGCAAGGTGACGCCGTTGAAGAGCGGCTCGACCCAGAACGAGCCACCGAACTGCTGGATGCCGGAAATGCCGACGGCGAGGATGACGACGCCGACGATCGTGCCCCAGACATTGACGCGGCCGGGCTTGATGGTGGTCGATCCGAGGAAGGCGCCGACCAGCGCCGGCAACAGATATTCGAGACCGACGCTGGCCTGGCCGATCCTGAGCTTCGAGGCGAGCAGCACACCGCCAAGCGCGGTGAGCGCGCCGGAGGCGACGAAGGCGCCCATGACGAATTTCTGCACCGGAATGCCGTTGAGCGCCGCCGCCTTCGGGTTGGCGCCGATGGCGTAAAGGTAACGGCCGATCGGAAGGTATTCGAGCACCAGCCACATCACGAGCGCCAGGACGACCACGTAGTAGCCGGTGATCGGCAGGCCGAACAGCATAGTGCCGTTGAGGGAGAGGAAGCCGCCGGGAAGCATGCCGACGACCTGGCGGCCGCCCGTGTACCACATGGCTAAAGCATAGAGCACGGTGCCGGTGCCGAGCGTGGCGATGAAGGAATCGATACGCGCCACTTCGACCAGCAATCCGTTGATGAAGCCGGTGACGACGCCGAGCAGGATAACGATCAGCACCGCAATGGGCCACGGGACGCCGAAGGCGGTCTGCAGGCTGATGGCCAAGACATGCCACAGCACGATGCCGTAACCAACCGTCAGGTCGATGCGGCCAGCTGCCATGGGGATCATCGCGGCCAGCGACAATATCGCGATTATTGCCTTGTCGGAGACGATCGAGCGCAGATTGAGCAGCGTCGGGAACGTCCGCGGCAGAAGCAGCGAGAAGAGCAGGATCAGGAGCAGCGTCAGGATCGGCAGGCCATAGACCGGCAGGTAGCGTGCCGCCTTCTGGCCGGAGCTCAGGCCGGAAAGTTCCGAGCGGGTCGGCTCCAGCGCCGTCGATTTGATCGAGTTCATGGCTTCTCCTCAGGCGGCTTCGGACACGGAGGCGGCTCGGATCAGCGCCGCCGTCGTCAGGGCATCGCCGGCAAGCTCGCGCACGATGCGGTTATGCGAGAAGACGAGGGCGCGGTGGCAGATATGGGCGACCTCCTCGAAATCGGTGGAGACGACGATGACCGCCAGCCCGGCCTCCACGGCCGCGGCGATCAGCCGGTAGATCTCCGCCTTGGCGCCGACATCGACGCCGGCGGTCGGATCCTCGGCGATCAAGAGCTTGCGGCCTGAGGCCAGCCAGCGGCCGACGACGACCTTCTGCTGGTTGCCGCCGGAGAGCGCCTCGATCGGCAGATGCGGATCGTTGGGCTTCAAGCCCAGCCGCGTGCCGAGCTCGCGCGTCAGTTCGCTCTCCCGTGCCGGCTTCATGAAGGAGAACAGCCCGCGGCCGACGGCAGACGGGTTGAGATACATGTTCTCGCGCACGGAAAGCGACAAGGCGACCGATTCCTCGGTACGGTCGCGCGCTATCAGCCCGACGCCGGCGGCAAGCGCGGTTTCGACCGAGGAGAGATCGAGGCGCTTGCCGTCGAGCGAGACCAGGCCATCGAAACGCTCGGTGCCGAACAGCGCGCGGCCGACGGCTTCCTGTCCGGCGCCGCGCAGGCCGACCAATCCCAGCAGCTCGCCGGACCGCGCATCGAAGCTCACCGGGCCGACGCTGCCGCAGGTGAGGTTCTCCACCTTGAGCCGCTCCGGTCCGTCCTGCCATCGCGACTTGGCGAACATCTGATGCGCCGGACGGCCGACGATGAGGTCGACCAGTTCCTGTGGCGTGGTCTCGGCGACCGGCTTGACCGCCACCATGCGGCCATCGCGCATGACGGCGACCCGGTCGGCGATGCGGAACACCTCGTCCAGCCGGTGCGAGACATAGATCATGCCGACGCCGCGCTCGCGCAGCGGCCGCAGCGCCTCGAAAAGGCGCTCGACCTCGTCCGCCGGCAGGCTCGCGGTCGGCTCGTCGAGCACCAGCACGTCAGCTTCGGTTGCCAAAGCGCGGGCAATGGCCACCAGCGACTTTTCCGTGCGGGAGAGGTCCTGCACGCGCGTCGCCGGATCGAAGGCGCAGCCGACAAGCGCCAGCGCGCGCTCTGCCCGGCGCTCGGTGTCGCGCCAGTCGATCAGGCCGGAGCGGCGCGAAAATCCCTGCGCCATGCCGACATTCTCGGCGACCGTCATCCATTCGATGAGGCCGAGATCCTGATGGATGAAGGCGACCTTCTGCGGCTGGTTGGGGCGGGGCGGGCGGTGGTGATAGTCCTCGCCGCGAAAGCGGATCGTGCCCTGATCGCGCCTGTGAATGCCAGCGAGCGTCTTGATCAGCGTCGACTTGCCGGCGCCGTTCTCGCCGAGCAGCGCGACAATCTCGCCCTCGTGGATGTCGAGCGAGACCGACTTCAGCGCAAAGGTGCCGCCGAAGCGCTTGGAGATGTCGATGAATTCGATGAGCTTGGGCCGCATCTATGGCCCTCCCAAGCCAAACGAACGGACTGAATTGCGACCGATGTTATCGCTAACATTTTTGCAGGTCAAGTCTTGAAAATGGCTCACCGCGAAGGCTATCGATGGTCCGAATTCGTGGGAGGATGACGCATGTTCGGAGATATTGAAGGCGCCGGTTTCGAGGTCCTCGACGAGCGCTTCGAAAGCTGTTTCGTCGGCCATGTCGCGGTCGAGCGGCTGTGGACGGGCGGACGCTGGCTGGAGGGGCCGGCGTGGTTCGCTGCCGGCCGCTACCTCGTCTTCTCGGATATCCCGAACGACCGGATCATGCGCTACGACGACACCAACGGCGTGGTCTCGGTCTTTCGCTCACCGTCCAACAACGCCAATGGCAACACCGTCGACACCGAGGGGCGGCTGGTCACCTGCGAGCACCGGGCGCGGCGCGTCACGCGCACCGAGCACAACGGATCGATCGCGGTCATCGCCGACCGGTTCGAGGACAAGCGGCTCAACTCGCCGAACGACGTGGTGGTGCGCTCGGACGGCACTGTGTGGTTTTCCGATCCGCCCTACGGCATCGCGACTGACTATGAGGGTGACCGCGCCCAGCAGGAGATCGAGGGCTGCCACGTCTATAGCGCCGACCCCGACACAGGCGAGGTGGCGCGCGTCGTCTCGACCATGGCGAAGCCCAACGGCCTCGCCTTCTCCCCGGATGAGAGCATCCTTTATGTCGGCGATACCGGTGTGACGCACCAGAAGGGTGGGCCGCGGCACATCCGCAAGTTCGCTATCGAGGGCGCGGTGCTCAAGGATCTCGGCGTTTTGGCAACTTGCTCGGCCGGCCTGTTCGACGGGTTCCGCGTGGACACAGCCGGCCGCATCTGGGCGGGCGCCGGTGACGGCGTCCACTGCTTCGATCCCGACGGCACGCTGATCGGCAAGATCCGCATTCCGGAGACGGTGGCGAACCTCACCTTCGGCGGCGCCAAGCGCAACCGTCTGTTCATCACGGCGCGGCAGTCGCTCTACGCGGTGTTTGTCGTGGCGAATGCGGCGGCGCAGGGGTAACCGGCAGAGCTTTAACTGACATAGCGAAATCCTCCGGCGACGACTGTCGATGTTGAGTTGTGGCCCGTCAATGAGCGCGACGCGACCCACTTCGCTTGGCGCCACCACGCCGCCGCGAACTCGTGTTGCTGCGCACTCCACTCAGGAAAGTCTTCGTCCCAATAGCGCTGCGGCGACCGTACACACTGCCGGTCAGGTTGCGCACGTGCTCTATCTAATGACGAAAGAGGCGGACAAATCCTGCTGCACTTTGTAAGACGTCGATCGGTTCCACTCATCCTGCCAAGGGTCGATCAAGTTCAAGGAGCCCGACGCTCCTTCCTTCGGACTCGGGACTATTTTTATGGAACCGCGCGTCACCGTCCTGTTTCCTTGATCCCTTGCCTTCTCTTACAATCCCTTCCGGACACAGAGGAGTTCCGCCATGAGCGAAGACGCCTTCAACATGTCGATCCGCAAGTTCCTGAAGGAAGTCGGCGTCACCTCCCAGCGCAAGATCGAGGAGACGGTGCGCGACGGGCAAATCGGCGGCAAGAAGAAGTTGAAGGTCCGCATGACGCTGACCGCGGAAGGCACCGGCCTCAACCACGTGGTGGACGGCGAGATCGAACTTCCATAAGCCGGCCGAAGCCGACCTAAAGCAACGTCCGACGCAGCCCGAACCTGCCGGTCCGCAAACGGCCCCAGGGTGCGATTCCGCTGTGCGTCTCATGTACGCCGTAAGGATCAGGATCGCGTAGGCTGGCTCTGCCGCTGGACCGGCAGGACAAGACCCGCATGCCATTGACGCCAGGACAGTGGCTGGTTCACTTTCGGCCGCACGGTTGGCTGACGCAAATGGCAGCCTGACCAAGGCGGACGTCAGCAATGGGCGGATACTGAAAGTCTGCGACCGTCGGCTACTCCGGCATCGCGAACTCACTGGCGAGATCGACAGCGCGGCCCTCGCAGGCTGATCGCTGGGCGGCGAGGCCCATGACGACGGCCCACCAGCCGTCTTGCAAGGTCACCTCAACATTGCCTTGCCCTCGCACTGCGGCGACAAAGCGAACGTGCTCGAAATACGTCGAGCCATTGTGATCGCCTGCCTCGAGCAACCGGGCATCGACCGAAATCTCCAGCAGGCGCGGCCCAGACGGATTGCGCGGACTGACGATCAGCTCCGGCACGGGCGCGACGCCCAGATGCCGCGGCCAGAAGCGACTCGGTCCGGGAACCCGGCATTCGATCTTGCCGCTGCCGCCGATCGCACAGATTTCCTCCTGATAGGGACTGCCCTCGGCAAACATGCACAACTCCAGCATGGCGCGCGCACCGCTCGCGAAATCGACCAGCACATAGCCATGGTCGAGAATATCCGGCGTCTCGTCGCCATAACATTCGTCAAGATGGTTTATGGCCTGCCCCGCGCTCGCCATCACGCGGACAGGATCGGATCTGAGGATCAGCCGCATCAGGTCGAAGAAGTGGCAGCACTTTTCCACGAAAGTGCCGCCGGTATTGCGGTTGAAACGGTTCCAGTCGCCGACCTTGGCCAGGAAGGGAAAACGGTGCTCGCGAATGGTCAGCATGCGAATGCCGCCGGTGACGCCGCCGGCCTGTTCGACGAAAGCGGCGACAGGCGGCATGTAGCGGTATTCCATCGCCACCCACACCAGCGGAAGCCTTGCCTTCAGCGCCGCGATGCGCGTCTCGTCGTCGGCGGCGGTGAAAAGCGGTTTTTCCACCAGGACCGGCAGCGGCCGCTGCACGGCGATCTCCTCCAACTGGCTGAGGTGGCGATGGTTGGGGCTGGCGATCAGAACGCAGTCGACCCCTTCCGTGGCCAACAATTCGGCGATGGACACCGCCGGTCGTGCATCCGGCGCCAGGCCCAATGACGCTGCCATCATGCCAGGGTCGGGCTCGAAGATGGCGGCCACATGCGCGTCAGGCAACAGCGCGATGTTGCGGATGTGCTCCTGGCCCATCATGCCGCAGCCGACAATGCCGTAGCCGATCGATGATTTGGTCACTCGGCGCCTTCCTTCCAGCTCTTATTTGAAACGAGTCACGTAACGCGCCGCCTCCGGATCGAACCAACTGCGGGAGTATTCCACACTGTCTCCGTCCCCGGCCCAGGCAATGCGTTCGATGAACCCCACGACCTCGCCGGGCCGAGGTCTGAAATCGGCCGGGGTCCAGTCCGGGGCGGGCGCGACGCCGACACGATCCTCGGCGCGAACGATCGAAAAGCCGAGGGCCAGCCGGTAGTGGAGATAGAGCGATTCCGACAGGTCATCGCGCTCGAGCCGCTCGGCTCGGCTGGCATCGAGCCAGATCTCCTCGGCCGCTGCCGGTTCGCCGTCGAGCCGACGCAGCCGACGGATGCGGTAGGCATCAAGGGCGCTGCCGAACTCCGGCAGATCGGACGGCTTTGGTAGCCGTTCGACCGACAGCACCTCGGCGGTCGGGAGTCCGCCGCCGTCGATGCGCTCCAGCCGAAAGAGCGCGTAGACCCCGAGCAGGTCGCCGCGCGCCCGCACATAGTTGCCCGATCCCTGGATGCGGTCGAGCAGGCCTTTTTCAGTGAGGTCGGCCAGCGCGCGCCTCAGCGTACCGACGGCAATCCCGAGGCTCGCGGCCATCTCGCGTTCCGGCGGAAGCCGCGCCCCGTCGCCCAGCCGTCCGGCAGCGATTTCGCGGATCAGCATCTCACTGACTTGCAAATGCACGGGTAGAGGACCGCGCATCTGGCTGGATCGGTGGCCGCGCTCGGCCCTCGTTAGCTGCATGTCTGCCTTTTCCCGCTGCCTCAGAAATTGATACAGTATTGATCTACATCAAATCGGATGCTACGCAAGCCCCATTCGTCGCCAACGCAACGAGCTCTTGAAGGACGGGCAATGACTGTCGTCCCCATTACCTCGCCGGATCTGGATGCGGTTGAGGTCGCCTGGTTCGCCGCGCTCTGTTCGGACGACTATCGCTATCTCGGCGTGCCCGACGGCGCACTGCGCTCGAACTGGGCGCACTGCTCCGAGATCGTGAGGACCTCCGAGGAGCTCGGCTTCCGCAACATCCTATGTCCGTCGTCCTATCAGGTCGGGCAGGACACGTTGAGCTTCGCCGCCGGCTGCGCGCCGATCACCTCGAGGATCAATCTGCTCGCGGCCGTGCGTTGCGGCGAGATGCAGCCGATCATGCTTGCACGCACCATCGCGACGCTGGACCATATGCTTGAAGGCCGGCTGACCGTGAACATCATCTCGTCGGACTTTCCTGGCGAGACGGCCGACAGCGCCTACCGCTACCAGCGCTCGCGCGAGGTGGTGCAAATCCTGCGCCAGGCCTGGACCCAAGATACGATCGATTTCGAGGGCGAGGTCTATCGTTTCAAAGGCGTCCCGACGGCGCCGGCAAAGCCCTACCAGCAGAATGGAGGGCCGCTGCTCTATTTCGGCGGCTATTCGCCCGATGCGCTCGATCTTTGCGCCGAACAGTGCGACGTCTACCTGATGTGGCCGGAGACGAAGGAGGAACTCGCCGGCCGCATGAAATCGGTGCACGCGCGGGCCGCGCGTCATGGGCGCACCCTCGACTACGGATTGCGTGTCCACATGATCGTGCGCGACACCGAGGCCGAAGCGAAGGAGTATGCCCGCGAGCTGGTTTCCAAGCTGGATGACGAGCAGGGCAGGGCAATCCGCGAACGGGCGCTCGATGCCCGATCGCTTGGCGTGTCGCACCAGGCCAAGGCCCGCGAAATCGCCGATGCGGAAGGCTATGTCGAGCCGCATCTATGGACAGGCGTAGGGCGGGCGCGCTCGGGCTGCGGCGCGGCGCTGGTGGGCTCAGCCGATCAGGTGCTGTCGGAGATCGAGGCGTATATGAAGATGGGCATCCGAGCCTTCATCTTCTCCGGCTATCCGCATCTCGACGAAGCGCGGCATTTCGGCACCAAGGTGCTTCCTCAGCTCAAGACGTGCTCGTTGCCGCATGCCTACGGGCGTGTGCCGGACCGGGTTCCGGCAACACCATTGGGAAGAGGGGAGCGCCACTGATGGAGCATTTCGTGTGCGACCCGCGTCTGTTGCGCAACGCATTCGGGCGCTTCGCCACCGGTGTCACGGTCGTCACCACCGGCACCGCCGACGGCCCGGTTGCCATCACCGCCAACAGCTTCTCGTCCGTCTCGCTCGATCCGCCGTTGGTGCTCTGGTCGATCGGCCGCCAATCGCGCCGGTTCGACGCCTTCGCCAATGCGGCGCATTACGCCATTCACGTGCTGGCGGACGATCAGATCGAGCTTTGCTGGCGCTTTTCGAAATCAGGGACCGATTTTGCCGGTCTCGAGCTGACCTGGAACGGGCACGGCGTGCCGCTGCTGCCGCGGGCGCTGGTGCGGTTCGAATGCAGCGTCGCCGACCGCTTCCCGGCGGGCGACCATATGATCCTGCTTGGGCGCGTTCTTGAACTGGAGACGCAGGAAGATCTGCCGCTGCTCTTTGCTGGCGGCAAGTCCCGACCTCAAGGCGAGGGATGATGACGCCCGGCGCCGTCCAGTGCTGGTGCGGTCGACTGGCGCAACACCAGATGGCAGGCGAGCTCGACGCGGCGCGGCGGCAGCGCCGAGTGGGCCATGTCGTCGAGCAACAGGCTGAGCGCTGCCGAGCCAATCTCGCGCATGGGAATATGCATCGCCGTCAACGGCGGGTTGCAGAAGGCTGCCTGCGGCAGGTCGTCCATGCCGACGACCGAGACATCGGCCGGCACCGAATATCCGGCCTCCTGGATGCCGGCGATGGCACCGAAGGCCAGGCTGTCGCCCGCCGTCAGCACTGCCGTGAAATCGAGGCCGCGATCCGCGATGCGGTCGGTGACGGCCTTGCTTGCGAGCTCCGGAAGCCAGTCCTCAACCTCGACCACCAGGTCGTCGAAGCTGGTGATGCCGCCCACCGTCAGCGCGTCGCGCCAGCCCTCATAACGGCGCTCGATCGTGCGCCGACCGCGCCGCATCAGGAACAGGATGCGGCGGTGGCCAAGACCGATGAGGTGTCGCCCAGCGAGCATGGCGGCGGAGCGGTTGCAGGGCGTCACGCTCGAATGGCGCATCGAGGGATCGTCGCCGTTGACGAGCACGATCGGCTTGGAAAAGCCGGCCGTCAGCGTCAGCACGTCAGCATCGTCCAGCGTCAGGAAGAGACAGCCGGCGACGCTGTCATCGTGTTCGGATTCGCGCAGGAGGGCGATTTCGTCCTCGGGCGTCGCGACCGGCCGGGTCACCAGCTCGACGCCCAGCAGCCGGGCGCGTTCGTTGAGCCCGTCGAGGACGTGATAGGTGAACTGGCTGCGGGCGCTGTCGACCATCGCCACGCTGCTTGCAGCCAGGATGACCTTGCGGCCGGCAACCGAGGCCGGGATGGCGTAGTTCATCGACTTCGCCGTCTCGATGATCGTGGCGCGAAGCTCATCCTTGACGCCGCCGACGCCGCTCAGCGCGCGGGAGGCGGTGCTCACGGAAACGCCGCACCGCGCCGCGATCTCTTCCAGTCGAACACGGCGGCTGGGGCGGCCGCGCTTGCCCTGGATCGTCATAGGTTCCCGCGCCTCTGGCAAAATCGTCCAAAAATTCTGCAAAAAAATTTCATGTTGCGCAAGAAAAATCCCTGTGGAACAGTTCGCGTGAGGCTGGAGAAACGGGAGGAGTGATGCCGCTTTCGGCCGAACGCCTGAATTCCGCGCTTGCGAGCCTCGTGGCCGGCATGACCGGCTTGCGCCATGACGGGCGGTTCGATGAGCCCAACCTCGACGGGACGCCGGGCGACTATGTCAGCTTCGACAGCTGGGAATGGCCGCAAGGCGTCGGGCTCTACGGGCTAGTCCGGCTGTGGGCGCAGACCGGCGACGAGCGGCTGCTGCAAACGATCGAGGCCTGGTACGACCGGCGCATCGCGGCCGGGCTGCCTGCGATGAACGTCAATACCACCGCGCCTCTGTTGGCGTTGAGCGAGCTTTGGCGCCGCCGGCGCCAGCCGCGCTTCGAGCCGGTCTTGCGCGACTGGGCCGAGCAGGTGGTCACCGCCATGCCGCGGGCCCCCGAAGGCGGCTTCCAGCACAATGTTTCGGACAGGGTCAACGACGACGAATTGTGGGACGACACGCTGTTCATGGTGGCGCTGTTTCTCGCGTCCTACGGCCAGGCCGCCGGCCAGCGTCGCTTCGTCGAGGAGGCGGAACGGCAGTTTCTCGTCCACGCCCGCTATCTAGCCGATCCGGCGTCGGGGCTGTGGTTCCACGGCTGGACGTTCGAAGGCCGGCACAATTTCGCCCGCGCGCTTTGGGGTAGGGGCAATGCCTGGATCACGGTGGGCATCCTCGACCTAGTGGAGTTCGCCGAGATATCGCCTCCGGTGCGGGCCTACCTGCTCGGCGTGCTGGAGACGCAGATAGAAGCCCTGCTCAAGCTGCAGGCCGGGTCGGGCGCTTGGCATACCTTGCTCGACGATCCGAGCTCCTATGAGGAAATCTCTGCCACGGCCGGCTTCGGCTACGGACTGATGAAGGCTGCGCGGCTTGGAATCGGGCCTGCGGCGTGTCGTGCGGCGGGCCTGCGCGCCCTGGACGCGGTGGTGGCCAACATCGATGACAAAGGTGTGGTTGCGAACGTGTCCTACGGCACGCGCATGGGTCACGATCTGCAATTCTACCGCGATATTCCGATCCACCCGACGGGCTACGGGCAGGCGCTGGCCATCCTGTGCCTGACGGAAGGCTCACGACATCTGAAGTCGAAGATCGAGGCGGCATGATGCGCACGCTCTACGGCGCATCGCCGGCGGACATCGCCGGCATGGATACGGAGCGGCTGAGAGCCGAATTCCTGGTCGACGACCTGTTCCGGTCGGGCGCGATTGAATTCGTTTACACCCATGTCGACCGCATGCTCGTCGGCGGCGCCGTTCCGTTGGGCGAGCCGCTGATGTTCGGCAACGGAGCCGATGTCGGCACAGAACTCTTCTTCACGGCGCGTGAGATGGGTATCGCCAACCTGGGCGGCGGTGGCACAGTCGCTGTAGATGGCACGCGCTTTACCCTGGCCAACCGCGACATCCTCTATATCGGACGTGGCGCGCGCGAGGTGACGCTGGCGAGCGACGATCCGGAGAGGCCGGCGCGCTTCTACATGAACTCGGTGCCGGCCGGCGCCGACATTCCCCATCGCCTCATCTCCAGGAGTGAAGCCAAGCCGCTGGTGCTGGGCGAGGAGGCGCGCGCCAACAAGCGCACGCTGCGCATGTACATCCACCCCGAAGTGGCCCCGTCATGCCTTCTACTGATGGGCATCACCGACCTCGCGCCGGGCAGCGTGTGGAACACCATACCGCCGCATCTGCATGAGCGGCGCATGGAGGCGTATTGCTATTTCGACCTCGCCGCTTCGGACCGGGTCGTCCATCTGATGGGCCGACCCGACAGTACCCGCCATCTGATGGTCGCCGACGGCAACGTTGTCCTGTCGCCGGCCTGGTCGATCCATATGGGCGCGGGCACCGGTCCCTACGCCTTTGTCTGGGGCATGACAGGGGAGAACCAGGCCTACACCGATGTCGACCGGGTTGCCGTGAAGGATTTGCGATGAGCGTGGCCGCGCAAAGCGCTCAGACCGATTTCACGCTGCGCCGGCCGCTCATGGCCGGGCGGCCGATCGCCTATTGGCGGCTCGGTCCCGTCGTCGAGCAGCGCTACGACGTGGCCGATCAGCCCATGAAGGGCGAGATGGATCCCTTCTTCTTCCTGACCAAGCACAAGAATTTCATTCCGCATGAATATCCGTGCCGCACGCAATTCGCAGCGGAACGTCGCGGCAAGCGGCCTCTGGTCAGCTCCGAATTCAGCGCCGGGCGCATCTGGCTGCCCTTCGCCTCGCCGCGTATCGACCTGTCGGGTTTCTGGTTCCGGCCCACCGTGCTCGGGACCTGGGCTGAGACGACGATCGAGGCCGCCTCGCCCGGCGAGGCACGGTTCAGGCTGCGCACATGCGGCGGCGCCATAGTCTTCGCCAATGGCGCGGAAGCCGGATGGATGGCGCCCTATGGCCGCAATCTGGAAAGCGCCGAGGACTTCAAGGTCGCGCTGAAGGCCGGCCGCAACGAAATCCGGATATGGTTCGACGATCTCGCCGAGCGCGACGCCCGCTACTATTTCCAACTCGACTACCTGTCAGGTCCAACAGCTGCGATCGCGTTGCCGATCGAGGTCGAGGGTGCGGTTGCGGATGCGATGGAGGCGGCGCTCGACGACATGCGTTTCGAGCGTGCCGCTTATGACCGCGGCGAGGTGGCGTTGGTCACCGGCGTGGCGTTGCCGCGCGACGCAGCGGTCGCGGTCGAGATCGAGGGCGATTTCATGTCGATCGAAGCACCGGTGCGCTTTGCCTTCGATCTGCCCGCCAGCCAGAAGCGCCTGCCAATCGCCGATACCGAGCAACTGCCGGCCGACTTTCGTCATTTTAAGGTGACGCTGGCGATCGGAGGCCATGCCGTATCGCGCGTCTTCGGCGTGGAGATCTGCCACGCGCGCCGCCAGGGCGCCGCGCCGGAAACGCTTGCCGCGCGCATCGACGAGGCGCTTAGTGAAGTCGCCGATCATGCCGAGGCCGATACGGTGCGCGCGCTGGCACGGCTGGCGATCGGGCAGGCGGGCGCCGAGACGGACGCCATGGTCTCCGGGGCTCTGCCTGCGATCGAGGATTGTCACGATTGCGCCGATTTCATCCTGGTGCCGCTGCTGTGGTGCCGCAAGGCCTATGGCGATCGGCTGGAAGCAGATCTGCGCGCGCGTGTCGACAAGGCCATCCTCGGCTACCGCTATTGGATGGACGAGCCCGGCAATGACGTGCAGTGGTATTTCTCCGAGAACCACGCGCTGCTCTTTCATACCGCCGCCTACATTGCCGGCGGGCTTCTGCCGGAAGCATGCTTCGAGCGGTCGGGCCGCCTTGGCCGCGAGCAGTCGGCCGTGGGTGCCGCGCGGGTACGGGCCTGGCTCGATCATTTCGAGGCATGGGAAATGGCCGAGTTCAATTCGGCGCCCTACTTTCCGATCGACCTCAAGGGTCTGTGCGCGCTCTACGCACTGGCTCCCGACAAGGACATCGCCGAACGTGCCGGCAACGCGGTGATACGCCTGCTGGAGATCGTCGCCCGCTCGGCCCATCACGGCATTCTCACCGGCGCGCAAGGCCGCTCCTATGAGCACACGCTACGCGCCGCGCGCTCCCTGGAACTGTCGGGCATCTGCCGCATGGTCTGGGGCAAGGGCAACTACGGCATGCGCTTCCACGCGTTGCCGCAACTGGCGCTTTGCCTGCGCGACCACGGCATGAGCGTTCCAGCCGAGCTGGCGGCGATCGCCTCTGTCACCGACGATACGGCCTGGGAATGGACGTTCGCGCAGGGGCAGGACCGCTTCGCGCGGCTCTATCACCACAAGACGCGTGACCATGCGATGGGCAGCGCGGCCGGCTATCGCTGGAACCAGTGGGGCTATCAGGAGACCGCCGTTCACGCCCGGCTGGGGAAGAATCCGGATGCTCAGATCTGGATCAACCACCCGGGCGAAGTCCTGCAGTCGGGATATGGCAGGCCGTCCTATTGGGGCGGCTCTGGCACCTTGCCGCGGGTTCACCAGTACCGCGATCTCGCTGTCGTCAGCTTTGCCTGTTCGGACGAACAGCCGGACTTCACGCATGCCTGGTTTCCGACAAGTGCCTTCGATGCCGTGCGCGTGGATGGCCACCTGGCGTTCGCGCAATCGGGCGATGCTTTCGCCATGCTGAAAACGGACGTGCCGCTCTTGCAGGTCAAGGCCGGTCCGACGGCCGGCAACGAGTTGCGGGCGGCTGGGCGCAGGGCGACATGGATCGTTCGCCTCGGCGACCGGACCAGCGATCTGCAAACGCTCGATGCCTGGGCCGCCGCCTTCGCGGACCTGTCGGTGCGGTCGGGCTCCGACGGCGAACTGATCGTCGAAGACCCGGATTACGGCACCGTGCGTTTCCTCGCCGACGCGAGGGTCGTGGCCGAGGGGCGGATGCTCGATCCGGCCGACTGGACGGTGCGCGGCGAGGCGACGCGCATGAAACGCAGACAATAGGGAGGAATCGGCCGCGGCCCTCAAGAGGAGAGGGCGAGGCGGCTTGAAAGGTCGGGGCGCCGCCCCGGACAAAGGAGGAGACGAAGCATGACCAAGACCCGCACTTGGCTGGCCGCGATATCGGTCAGCCTGCTCGCATCAACCAGCGCGTTTGCCGGCGACGTGCGCATCATGTGGTACTCGGACGGTGTCGAAGGCGATGTCATCCAGGATCTTCTGAACCGCTTCATGAAGGACAACCCGGACATCCACGTCACGCTTGACAACGTTGCCTACAAGGTGATCCAGGAGCAACTGCCCATCCAGCTCGAAGCCGGTCAGGGACCGGATATCGCACGCGTCACCAACATCAAGGAACTCGCGCAGCACTGGCTCGACCTGCGGCCGCTGCTGGCCGATCCGAAATACTGGGACGACAATTTCGGTGATACGCTCGACTGGATGCGCCCCGACGGCTCCAAGGCCATCACGGGTTTCATGACCCAGCTTACGCTTACCGGCGGCTTCGCCAACAAGACGCTGTTCGAACAGGCCGGCGTGGCAATGCCCGGCGACAAGGCGACTTGGGACGACTGGGTCAACGCCGCGGCGCAAGTGGCGAAGAGCCAGCAGCTTCCAGCTGCTTTCGCGATCGACCGCTCTGGCCACCGCATTTCTGGCGCCAATATCTCCTACGGCGCAAACTATATCGGACCCGATGGCACGCCGGCGAAAGTGGACGACGGCACCAAGGCATTCGTCGGCAAGCTCGTCGACTGGACCGCCAAGGGCCTCATGCTGAAGGACACCTGGGTCTCGGCGGCCGGCTCGACCTATCGCGCGGCCGCCGACGATTTCGTCAATGCCCAGATCCCATTCTACTATTCGGGAAGCTGGCAGGTCGCCAATTTGTCAACCAAGATCGGCGACAGCTTCGACTGGGTGGCGACCGGCTCACCTTGCGGCACCGCCGGCTGCTCGGGCGTGAAAGGCGGCGCGGCGCTGGTCGCCATCAAATACACGAAGAACCCCAAGGACGTCGCCAAGGTCATGGACTATCTGGCCCGCGAAGACGTCGTGAAAGAATTCAGCGAGCGCACGCTGTTCCTGCCGGCGCACAAGGGCGTTATCGAGAAAGGCGGACTGAAATGGGTTTCGACCGACAAGAATGTCGGTCCGGCGCTCGACAAATTCGTCAAGGCGGCCAGTGAGACGCTGCCGGCGGCCGACGCGCTGCCGCCGTGGAAGTGGGCCAATGCCTATTATGCGGCGTTGGTAACCCGTGTTAGCCAGGTGATGGCCGGCGAGCTCACGCTCGACGAGGCCTGGGCCAAGATCGACCAGGACATCGCCGACAAGGTCGCAGAGGCCAAGTGACCGCCGCCGCGATGCTCAAGGCATGGACCGGCGCCGCTCTCGCTGCGCCGGTCGCCTGGCTTGCATCGGTCGTCAACGTGCCGCTCAAGTCCTGGCAGCGGGCGACGGGTACCGGCGGCATGGCCGCCTTCTTCCTTGCCCCGAACATGGCGATCTTCGGCATCTTCGTGCTGGTGCCGCTGGTTATCAACTTCTTCTATTCGGCCACCTCTGGAACGGCCTATTTCCTGCAGGACCGCACCTATGTCGGGCTGGAGCAATATCAGCGCCTGCTCGACTGCGGCAGTTATCTGGACCCCGCCACCTGCCGTGAGGACCTTTTCTGGAAGGCCGTGCACAATACGGGCCTATTCGTCGTCGTGCAGGTGGCGCTGATGACGATCGTGTCGATCGCAACCGCGCTGATCCTCAACCGCGAGATCGTGGGCCGTAGTTTCTGGCGCGCGGTGTTCTTCTTTCCGGTGCTGCTGTCGCCCGTCGTCACCGGCCTGATCTGGCGCTGGATCCTGCAACGCCAGGGGCTGCTGAACCTGATCGTCCACGACATGGGCGGCGAGCCGTACAACTGGCTGACGGATCGTTTTTGGGCCTTCGCCGCCGCCGTCAGCGTTTCGGTCTGGGCCCATATGGGCTTCTACACGCTCATCCTGCTTGCCGGCCTGCAGGCGATCCCGCGCGATCTTTACGAGGCTGCCGAGATGGACGGCACGAAGCCGGCGCGAATATTCTGGCGCATCACGCTGCCGCTCCTGATGCCGAACCTGCTTGTCGTCATCGTGCTGGCACTGATCCGCGCCGTGCAGATATTCGACGAGGTCTATGTGCTGACGGGAGGAGGGCCGGGGACCTCCACCCTCTATCTCACGCAATACATCTATGAGATCGGCTTCGCCTCCCTGCTGCGCAATCCGGGGCTGGCTTCGGCGGCTTCCATCCTGATGGGGCTGGTGCTGGTCGTGCTCACACTACTTCAGCTGCAGGTCGGACGGCGGGGCGAACGGAAGGGTGCGCGCGAATGAGCGGCGTCGCGACATTCCTGACCCGCCGGCGCGGCGGTCGGGGCTGGCATTGGACGGACGTCGTCAGCTGGCTGTGGCTCGCCGGCGGGCTGGTGATCATGTTCGGCCCGGCCGTCTGGCTGTTGGGCTCGTCCTTCAAGACGCCGGCGCAGCTTGCTGAATTTCCGCCGACCATCCTGCCCTATGTCAGCCAGCAGGCAACGGTAGAAGGTCACGACAAGCCGCTCACTCTCTACAGGGTGAAGCTGCCGGATGGTTCAACCAAGGTGCTGGCCGAGGTGCGCCGCATCGGCATCGTGGCGCAGATGGTGGACCCGAAGGCGCCGAACGAGATCGTGAAGGTCAACATCGCCAACCGTGAACCGGTGCGCGAAATCGGCCTTGCGACGGAGAACTACACCGAGCCCTTCGTCCATTTCGACTTCCTGCGTTATCTGCGCAATTCGGTTTTCGTGACGGCCATGGCGACGCTGATCACCCTGCTCACCAATTCGATGGCCGCTTTCGCCCTGTCGAAATACAGGTTTCGCGGCCGCGATCTCACCATGCTGTTGATCGTCGGCACGCTGATGGTGCCGCTATCGGTCATCCTGGTGCCGCTCTATTCGGTGGTGAGTGCTGTCGGCCTGCTCGATTCACTGTGGGGCGTGATCCTGCCGACAGTGGCGACGCCGACAGGCGTGTTCCTGTTGCGTCAATATATGCTGACCATCCCGGACGAGCTGCTGGATGCGGCGCGCATGGACAACGCGTCCGAATGGCAGATCTACTGGCGAATCGTATTGCCTCTTGCCGCACCGGCGCTCGCCGTGCTCGCGATCTTTTCGGTCGTCTGGCGCTGGAACGACTTCCTTTGGCCGCTGGTGGTTCTGTCGCGCAAGGAACTCTACACGCTCCAGGTCGGGCTCAACACCTATGCCGGCCAGCTCAATGTGCAGTGGCATTACATCCTGGCCATGACCGTGGTGACGATGATCCCCGTCGTCCTCGTCTTCGTCTTCCTGCAGCGCTACATCACATCCGGCATTGCCGGTACCGGGCTGAAGTGAGGGTGTGATGGGACGGATAACGCTGACCGACATCGATCGCGCCTACGGAAAGATAAAGATCCTGCACAACATCAATCTCGACGTCGGCGACGGCGAGATGCTGGTGCTTGTCGGTCCGTCTGGTTGCGGCAAGTCCACGCTGCTGCGTCTGATCGCCGGGCTCGACCGGCCGACCGGCGGCAAGATCGAGATCGACGGCGCCGACGTCACCGAGGTTTCGGCCGCGCGGCGCGGGCTGGCGATGGTGTTCCAGTCATATGCGCTCTACCCGCACATGAGCGTGCGACAGAACCTTGCCTTCGGGCTCGAGAACATCCGCATGCCGAAGGCCGAGATCGATGCGCGCATCACGGAAGCGGCGCGCATGCTGGACATTGCGCCCTATCTCGATCGCCGGCCCGGTCAACTGTCGGGCGGGCAGAAGCAGCGTGTAGCGATCGGCCGTGCGGTGGTGCGCAATCCGACCGCTTTTCTTCTGGATGAACCGCTGTCCAACCTCGACGCCGAACTCCGCATCAGCACGCGCGCCGAATTGGCCGCGCTGCACAAGCGACTGGCAACCACGATGATCTACGTGACCCACGACCAAGTCGAGGCAATGACGCTGGCGGACCGCATCGTGGTGATGCGGTCCGGGCGGATCGAGCAGGTCGGCCGGCCGCTGGACCTCTACAACGCACCGGCAAACCTGTTCGTTGCGGGCTTTATCGGCGCGCCGCGCATGAATCTTTTGCCGGCCAAGGTGCGTTCCGCCAGCGGCACGCAAGTGCACGTCGAAGGTCCGGGCGGGCTTTCGGCAGCGATTGCGGCCGACGGAACCGCACTGAAGCCCGGCGACGAGGCGACGCTTGGCATACGGCCGCATGACATCGAACTTTCGGACGGCAGCAAGGGATCGGTCGAAGCGCGGGTGACGCTGGCCGAAGCGCTGGGACCGGAAACCGTCGTTCACGCCACCATCGCCGGCGACAACAGACTGGTCGCGGTGCTCAAGCGCCAGGACGTCCAGACGCAAGGCCAGCCGATCAACCTCACCCTGCCGCCGGAGCGGATGCATCTCTTCGATTCCACCGGGCTGCGGATCGCTTCGCGCTGAGCGGCTCCCGCTAGCGTTGGCTAAGAGCGGCCGCCTCCCGCAGCGAGGCGGCCGGCTGGATTCGCCGTCCAAAGCCCCGGAGCAGCTGCGCCACAGTGTCGACCAGCGACGCATTCGTGGGTGCCGTTGAACCGTCCGGCAGTAGAAGATTGTTCTCGAAGCCGACGCGGACATCTCCACCAAGCAGCGCTCCCGCATGCTGCAACCGGTTGACCAGGCGCTCGCCATGAAGTTCAGCTGTTTATCGCCTCGCGGCCCGTAACTTCCGCGATGAAGATTCTAAAGAACACGTGGGGAAGGCGTCCCATGTTCGAGGACGTGCCTGGCTTGAGTGCGCCTGGCTCCCACCAGTCGGCGTGCTTGCTCAAGACGGACCATGCATGATCGATCTCGATCTTGTGCCCGATCCGGTCAGGGAGTTCCTCATAGCGGCCGCTGACAACCACACTTTTCCAGCCACGGCCCATATTGCGTTCATCGACCTGCACTGAGACGAGCGGATTGGCGCGCATCCACTCGATCTTCTTGCCCAGCATGGAGAAGGCATAAAGGTGATTGTCCGCGTGGGCGTAATAGAAAGGCACGACGTAAGGTTGCCCGTCTTCGGCGCAGGCTAGGCGGCCGATGCGATTGGCTGTGAGTAGCTTTGTGCATTCCAAAGCGGAAAGTGTGCGGATCTGCATGGCAAGCTCCTAAAATGCGGGCTTCGTGCCGCGATTTCCCCGGAACGCGTGCAGCGGCGACCTGGTAGAGAGCGCCCACCTTTTCGCCCTGGGCATATATTTCGGCGCCTGCCGGGAAGAAGCTGACCGGCTGTACTATCGTTCCTTCGACGACGGGCGAGGGATCCTGCTGTGGCAGATAAGACAGGAGTTCGATCTTGGCGGAAGCTTGAGCGTACATGGCTGTGTCCCGGTGAATTCGTGACAACAGCAATCGCGCAAATCCCGACGCGCCGAAATTCGGTTATGTCCCTACGGGAAATTGCGTAGAGCGGAACCCCGAAATCATCCGATCGACCCAGATCTCACTGAGCAACCACTTGGTCCGATGTCTTGGGGCCAATGATTAATCTTCTTTTGTGTCGTTTGGTTCGCCAGACCATACGAGACGATACGAAGGATATGGGTTGGCTAACCATCCACTAAACCATTGATTTCCCTCTGGATTCACACACCCTCCGGGCCCACCATTATCATTATTTATCAATGGCTTACGGGTCGATTCGCCAACAGGTTCGCCAGCAACGGCTTGCAGGTGACGAGCCGCACGACCCGATCCATGCCTTGCACCGCCAGACGAACCTGTGATGCCTCGCGTGAATAGAGTCCGCGTGATCGATGTCGTCGTGCCCCCAGCACATCCATGAGCTGTCTGGTCGAGGCCTCTGCCTCGGCGAGATAAATGCCAAGCGACTTTCTCAGTCCGTGCAGCGTCAGCCCTTTCGGAAGCCCGGCGAGCTTGCACCACCGAGCCATGGTCCCGGTCAGGGATTTGGCGGAGAAGGGCTGGCCGTCGAGGCTGGATTTATCAAAGATGGTAGCGGGAGGTCGCTACCGCCGTTCCCCACACTAAGGGGACGTACGATACTTCCTCCGTTGTCCTCCGTTGTTGCGCGTAGTGGTGGTTCACCTCTATGTCGCTTTGATCCGTCGAGAACGGAAACTTTGACCCGAAGCAGGTATTGGCAAACCTTGGTCCAGATTTTCGGGGGGCGGCGCTCACTCCATGTCGAGATGGTTGTTGGAACATCGCGGCCCGCGAGCCACTCATGATCGTCAAACCGCGCATCCTTCCTTATCGAAGAAATGCAGATGCTCGGGTGCAGCCTTCAGCCCAACCTCGGCGCTAATTTCAGGCATTGTCCCCTGGTTATGGATCACGAGGCAAGTCTGGCCCCCGTCCAGTTCGACATGAATGAGCGTGACGGCGCCGGTGTATTCGGCGAGCCTTACCTTGCCGCGCAGCGTTTCGGCCGAGGGCTGCACGAGCGACAGGTGCTCGGGCCGGATACCGACCGAGACAGCCGTCGCGGGCACGGACGCGCCGTGGCTGATCGGCTGCCCATCGGCCAGCGGCAGTATGTTCATCTTCGGGCTGCCGATGAACTGGGCGACGAAGATGGTGCCAGGGCTTTTGTAGAGGACGCGGGGTGTGCCAACCTGCTCGATCTTTCCTTCGCGCAACACGACGATCTTGTCGGCAAGGGTCATGGCTTCGATCTGATCATGGGTGACGTAGATCATCGTGGTCGACAGGCGTTGATGCAGCGCCGCGATCTCGGAGCGCATGTGGACACGCAGTTCGGCGTCGAGGTTCGAAAGCGGTTCGTCGAAGAGAAAGACGTCGGGATTGCCGACGATGGCGCGGCCGATGGCCACGCGCTGGCGCTGTCCACCCGACAGTTGACGCGGGAAGCGGTCAAGCAATGGTTCGAGCTTCAGCGTCGAGGCGGCTTCCGAGACGCGCCGGGCGCGCTCACCGGCCGGCACTTTGCGGACCTTGAGGCCGAAGCCCATATTGTCGCGCACCGTCAGATGCGGATAGAGCGCATAGGACTGGAACACCATGGCGACGCCGCGTTTGGCTGCCGGCACCTCGTTGACGATGCGACCGCCGATCGAAAGCTCGCCTTCGCTGATATGCTCCAGGCCGGAGATCAACCGCAGCAGCGTCGACTTTCCGCACCCCGACGGGCCGACGAAGACGACGAACTCGCCGTCCTCAATCTCCAGATCGACGCCACGGATGACCTCGACCGTGCCGAAGCGCTTGCGGATATCCTTGAGCAGAACCTTGGTCACGACTTGCCTTATCCCTTGACGCCGGAGAGCGCGAAGCTCTCGATGATCTGGCGCTGGGCGATCAGATAGATGATGAGTATGGGAACTACGGCTAGGCTCGTCGCCGCCAGTTGCAGGTTCCACAAAGGCAGGCCGTAGCTGTCGTTGAAGTTGGACAGCGCCAGCGGCAGCGTGAACTTATCGAGCGAACTGAGGAAGATCAACGGCTCGAGGAACAGGTTCCACGAATGCAGGAATGTGATGATCGCAACCGCGGCAAGCGCCGGCCGCGCCATTGGCAGGGCGATCTTCCGCCAGACGCCGAACCGCGACAGCCCGTCCATCTTGCCGGCTTCTTCGAGTTCCCTGGGCAGCGCCAGGAAGAACTGGCGCATCAGGAATGTGGCCACCACGCCCTGCGGGCCGAAGACCGGCAGCAGGATGAGCGGCCAGTGCGTGTCAATGAGGCCCATGGCGCGGATCAGGAAAAAATTCGGGATGATGGTGACCTCTTCCGGCACCATCAGAGCCATCACCAGAAACAGCATCAACAGTCCAGCGCCGGCGAAGCGGATGCGGGCGAGTGCGTAGCCCGCGAGCGAGGCGATGAACAAGGTCAGCACCGTCACGGTCGCTGCGATGTAGAGCGAGTTGAAATACTGCCGCGCGAAAGGCTGATAGGCGAACACTTCCGCGAAGTTCTCGAAGCGCCAGACGCGCGGGATCAAGGTCGGCGCGCCGAAGATTTCGGTGGTGCTCTTGAAGCCGCCGGAAATCATCCACAGGAACGGGAACACGAAGGGCACAGCCAAAAGCAGCAGGGCCACGGTCCAGCAGATGCGGTAGAGAGTCTCGATCCGGCGCGGGGTCATTCCATGTCCCTCCGCCGCAGCATCACCTGCACGAGGGTGAGCGCCATGACGATGGCGAACATGATCAGCGCAAGTGCCGCCGCATAGCCGACATTGAAGAATTTGAAACCCTGCTGGTAGATGTAGAAGGCCAGCACCAGGGTGCCGTTTTCCGGGCCGCCGCCGGTCATCTGATAAATGTGGTCGAACACCTTGAACGAACCGATCGTCGTCAGCACCATGATGACGAGCGTCGTCGGCGCGAGCAGCGGCCAGGTGATCATGCGGAAGACCTGCCAGCGCGAGGCACCCTCCAGCGTCGCGGCCTCCTCATAGTCGCGCGGTATCGATTGAAGTGCGGCGATATAGAGGATCATGTTGAGCCCGACCATCTTGATGACGCGGGTGACGATAACGGCTGCCATCGCCCAGTTGGGCTCGCGCAGCCAATTCGGACCATCGATGCCGATCCAGGCGAGCATCTGGTTCACGGCGCCGCCTTCGCCCTGCAGCATGAATTTCCAGACGATCGCCCAGGCGATCGCCGACGTGACCACCGGCGCGAAGAAAACCGTGCGAAAGAAGACGACGCCGAAGAACGGCCGCGACAGGGCCAGCGCAAGCGAGAGCGCCAGCGCTATGTTCAGGGGGACAAGCCCCAAGGCGAAGATCACTGAATTGCGCACGACATGCCAGAAATCGGGATTTTCCAGCAGGGCATTTTCGAAATTGCGGAGCCCGACGAATGTCGCCTGCTGGCTGAGCAGGTTCCACTCGGTCATCGAATAATAGAAGATGGCGACCAGCGGCCCCAGGAAGAAAATCAGGAAACCTATGAAGGTGGGGCTGACGAATAGCCAGGCCTCCAGCATTTCCCTGGTTTTCAAGGTCAGCCACGGCGCGCCTGGCTGGCGCGCCGCATTGTCTCGCGATGCCGTGCCGGCCACGAAGCGCGGTCCTCTCAGAGCAGCGGCTGGATGGCGGCGCAGACGCCTTTCAGCGCCTCCTCGACATTGGCGTCGGCGCGCCACAGCGCGTCGACGCGCGGCGCCATCGCGGCGAAGATCTGCGGCACGTGCTCATGTGAGGGGTGGACGCGGCCGTTGACGATCGCGGCGGCGACATTCTTCATCTGAGCCGGCGGGATCAGCTTGTTGGAATTGACGAAGGCGTCGCTTTCAAGAACGCTCTTGCGGGCCGGCGGGAAGAACTGCGCCATGACAGCGACATTCTCCTTGCTGGTCATCTCGGCCACCAGCTGGGCGGCAAGCTCGGTGTTTTTGCCGGAGGCAAAGACGGTCAGCGCGGCCTGGCCGATGACAGGAGCCTCGCCCGCCGGTCCCGAAGGCAGCGGCGCGATGCCCCATTTGAAGCCGGCCTCGGGCATTTTCGAGGCGCGCGAGATCTGGTTCACGGTCATGGCCGAATTGCCGGAGAAATAGTCGCCCTGTTCTCCCGGCGGTACGATCGACTTGTCCTTGAACACCATATCGTGGAGCTGTTTGATGGCGGCCACCGCTTCCGGCTTGTCGAGGCCGCATTGGCCGTTGGCCCACAGATCGCCGCCATAGGCGCGCACGGGCGGCAGCAGCGCATGCGTCATGCGCGAGGCGTAGCCTTCGCCGTCCTTGAACTCGAAGCCCCATTTGCCGGGATTGGCCTCGGTGAGCTTCTTCGCCACCTCCTGGAATTTCTGCATGGTCCATTCGCCCTTGGCGGCGAGCTGGTTGGGGTCTTCAAGGCCGGCTTTGTCGAACATGTCCTTGTTGTAGTAGATCAGGAAAGGCGAGGTCGAGAACGGCACGCCAAGCACCTTGCCGTCCTTCTGCCACAGCGCCATTGCCGGCTGGGTGAAATCGTCGAAATCATATCCCTGGGTCGCCTTCAGCGTCGGGCCGATGTCCATCAGCAGCCCGGCATTCTCGAAGGCGGGTGCGGCATCCTCCATCATCCAGGCGATGTCTGGAGCATTGCCGCCAGCGACCTGGAAGGTGAGCTTTTGCGTATAATCGGCGACGGGAACGGTTTCGAATTTCACCGTGACGCCCGGGTGCTTGGCGATGAAACCGGCGGCGATGCTGTTCAGCATCTTGAGATGGGCCTCGCTGCCGGTCCACACGGTTACCCTCAGTTCCTGCGCCAGCGATTGCGCCGACAGGGCGAAGAGTGCCAGCGCCGATAATGCGAATTTCAGTGCGGTCTTCATGGTTTCCTCCCGAAACGATGATGGTTCAATCGACGGCCCGGCCCGATAGCCGGCGGCGGCGTCTTGTCATGCGGTTGTTCCCGGCAGCACGCCGGGCGCATCGCCGATCGTCCAGCCGCCATCGACGGGGATGTCGGCGCCGGTGACGTAGCGGGCGGCGTCGCTGCACAGGAAAACGAAAGCGCCGACGAGGTCGTCGGCCTGGCCGTGGCGGCCGGCGGGGATCTTCGCCGCGACCGCCTGGCGGAAAGCGGCGTCGCGGTAGCGCGCGGCCGTCGCCTCTGTCTCGACGGCGCCGGGCGACACCACGTTCATGGTGACGCCATGCGGAGCCACCTCACGCGCCATGGCGCGCATCGCCGTCAGTTGCGCCGCCTTCATCGAAGCGTAGACGATCGTTTCGGCGCGCGGACGCCTGGCCATGACGCTGCCGGTCGCGACCACACGTCCCCAGCCGCGTTTGGCCATGGCCGGGACTAGCCGCGTGGCTAAGGTCAGCAAGGCCGTGAAGTTTGCTGCGACATGGGCTTGGATATGCGCTTCGTCGACCTCGCTCCATGCGCGGCGGCGCTCGATCGCGGCGTTTGAGATCAGGATGTCGATGGGCTCGCTGCCGACTTCGTCGGCAAAGGCCGAGATTGCCTTGCCGTCGGTGAAGTCGGCCTCGATCGCCGCGGTGCCGTGGCCGATGACCGCCGCCGTGTCGCGGGCGCCGGCGGCATCGCCGAAATGATGCAGCGTCACCGAAGCGCCATGCTCGGCAAGGGCGATCGCCACGGCGCGGCCGATGCCTGAGCTGGCGCCGGTGACCAGCGCACGACGGCCGACCAGCGAAAAGCGGTCGCGGCTCACGACGATTGCTCCCCGAGCTTGTCGGCGACTTCGAAGGAAGCGATGTCGGCGGCGTCGAAATGCGCGTGGATGCGCTCGTCGGCGAGGTCGGTGTCGCCCGCCGCGATCGCGTCATAGATCGCTTTGTGCCGCTCGACGGTCGCCCGCCAATCCGCCTCGGTGCGGTTGGAGCGCCGCGAGAACAGTTCCGAAACCTCGCGCTGGACTGAGCGCATGCTTTCCATCTGGATGCGGATCATGGAGTTGCCGGTGGCGACCGCGAGGCCGAGATGGAACAGGATATCGGCCTGCGTGAAATCGCCCGGCTTGCCGATGTCTTCATGCATGTCGTGCAGGGCCTGGCGCATCATCTCAAGCCCGCGCGGATCGCGACGCTCGGCCGCCAGACGGGCGATGCCGACCTCGATGACGCGGCGCATCTCGTTGGCTTCCTGCAATCGCGTCAGGCTGGAGCGGACCGCATAAGCGTAGATGCGGTCCATCGGCTCGCCGCTCAGCGCCCTGGCGCGGGCGACCTTGCCCTGCTGCGTCGACACCAGGCCGGCATTGGTCAGCTGGCGCAGCGCCTCGCGCGCGATCGGCTTGGAGACGCCGAATTCCCTGGCGATCTCGCCTTCCGGCGGCAGCGCTTCGCCAGGCGCGATGCGTCCGTCGAACAGGGCCGCGGCGATGGCATCGGAGACGCCGTCGGCAAGCCGGGACGGACTTGCGAGCTTTGCGGCGAAAACCGACTTGCGGGTGTCTTCTGCGGTCATTCGGGTTCCTTTCAGGACTGCCTAGCATGAATGGCTAAAACATAGCAACTAAGTTTTATGGTTGCTAAGTTTATAAGTGGACGTTACAAGCCATCCGGAAGGACGTTTGGAGGCGATGCGCGTGAGCGATCCAGTCGCGGCGGGACCGCTGAAGATTGCCGAGGTGATTCCCCATCCCCTCAGCCAGACACTGCCGAGGCCGACGGTCACCTCCTGGGGCGTCTATGAAAAAGTCTCGCTGGTGCTGGTCGAGGTGCGTACGGCCGAGGGCATCGTCGGCGTCGGCGAAACGCTGGCGCGGTTTTCGCCCAAAGCCTATGTCGAATTTATCGAGAGCTCGCTCAAGCCGCGCCTGCTCGGCCAGGACGCGCGCAACATCGGCGCCTTGTGGCAATCCATGCGCCGCGCGCTGTCGGGCCGGGCAGGGGGCGTGCTGATCGAGGCGATCGCCGGCGTGGACATCGCGCTTTGGGATATACTGGGCAAGGCGACCGGGCAGCCGGTAGCCAAACTTCTCGGCGGCATCGGACGCGACCGCATCGACGTCTACGCCGCCGCCGTAAACTGGGTCGACGACAAAGCCGCCGATGCCGAACTCGACCGCTATGTCGCGGAGGGCTTCACACGCATCAAGGTGAAGATGGCGCGGCCAGTGCGCGAGGCGTGCAAACGGATCGAGCGCGTGCGCAAACGAGCCGGCGACGCGATCGGGCTCTGCGTCGATGCGAACTGGGCCTACGATCTGGACGAGGCCGTCGAGGTCGGACGTGCGCTTTCGGCAAACGGCTATTTCTGGTTCGAGGAGCCGCTGCGGCCGGAGAACGAGCAGGGCTATGAGGAACTGCGCCGGCGCTGCGACGTGCCGCTGGCCGCGGGCGAGAGCAATTTCACCCTCGACCAGGCGCAACGCCTGATCGCCAACCGGACACTGTCGGTGCTGCAGCCCGACGTGGCGCGCGCGGGCGGCATCTCCGAGACGCGCCGCATGGCGGATTACGCTGCCGCGCACGACGTCCGCTACGCCCCGCATATCGGCATGTCAGGCATTGTCTGCGAGACCGCGAGCGTCCACTTGGCGGCAGCGGTGCCGAATTTCGGCGTCATGGAATGCGAGTGCGACGCCAGCCCTTTCAAGACGAGTTTGGCCGATCTGGCGCCCGGCTGCGTCAGGCAGAAGAACGGCACGCTCGATGTCCCGCAGCGGCCGGGGCTCGGCATCGAAATCGACTGGAATGCCGTCAAGAAACTAAAAGCCGGATGAGGCCGAGATGAAGAACCAGGCTCCAAACCAGGCCGGCGACCTGACCGAGGCGATGCGGCTGGCGCTGCTGCGCGCGGATCCCGCGCTCAGCCGCTTCGACCCGCTGCCGCGGATACTGTCGTTCGACAATTTCGCGCGCGGCCATTGCGGCTGGTCACAGCTTGTCGGCAATTATGAGGACGATCTGGACACGATGCTGCCGGGCTACGCGCAGCATACCAGCGCGATGCTGTCGACGCTCGCGCACTGGGACGCCGGCTCGCATGGCGGGATGGATTCATCCTATGCGCTGAAGCTCGCGACACGCCCGCTGCCAGGGGCCCGCAACGTCGTCATCAAACGCCATACATTCAGGAAACGCGGGCCGATCCGTTTCGAAATGTATTTTACCTTCAAGCCCGAGGCCAATGCGCTCAAGCTGTCGGAAACCGATGTGCGCTCCGTCGGCCTCCTCTTCGACCTGCAAGGGGGAGACCAGGACGGCAACAGCAACAACGATCGCGTCATGCCGCATCTGCGCTTTCTGAACGCGCTCGACGGCCAGCATCTGCAGAAATGGCAGTACAAGCGCGAGACCGAAAGAATCATCCCGATCGGCACCGACAACAAGACGATCAGCCACTACCATCTGTCGCCGGAGGGCTGGATCGATCTCCCCGATGGATCGCAGCGCCTTTGCTACAACGAGATTCCCACCAAGGTGAACTGGACGTATCTGTGCTTCGATTTCGATCTGGCGACGATGACGGCGCTGGGGTTGCGCTGCAACGATCGCAGCTTCGATCTCTCGGGATTCGATTCGATCCGCATTCCGGCGATGAAGAACCTGTGGTGCATGCTCAATTTCGGTCTGTTCGCCGAAACCGACGTTGCCAAGCGGGCCTTCCTCTACGTCGATTCCATCTGCATTTCCGGAGACTTCTGATGCTGCCCGAGAACATCACCGCGGTCGTCTCGCGCAACGAGCGCTGGCGCGGCGAGGCGGCCAGCGAGCCTTACGAGGCGGGATGGGCGCGCGAGGCGATCTTCTTCGTGCGCGCGCTGAAACAGCCTGTCGGCCCCACGGCAACGGCGTGGGTCGAGATCTCGCCGGATGGAATGCACTGGCTGCGCGAAGGCACCGAAATTGCCATGCCGGCCGAGCGCGACGGTGTGGCGATGGCGCGGCTTAGCCATTTCGGCAACTGGCTGCGCATCGCGGCGCGGTTCGACAGCGGCGCGGAGTGCAGCGTGCTCGTAACGCTGCACCTGAAGGCCTGATCACCAGCCTTGCCGTCGCCGACCAACCCTTCTGGTTCCACGGAGACATCATGACCGATCCATACGCGACATTCGCCCCGGACAGTTTTGCCGGCAAGACCGTGCTGGTGACCGGTGCCGCGAGTGGTATGGGTTTCGAGACCGCCCGTGCATTCCTCTCCAAGGGAGCCGAGGTCGTGATGTGCGACCGCGACGCCGACGGGCTCGCCAAGCGCCATGACGACGTGGCCGGAATGGTCGGGACACCGCACAAAGTAGTGGCCGACATGGGTGACCCCGACAGCATCGGGCGCATGTTCGATTATTGCGACGCCAGGCTGGCGCGGCTCGACAATGTTGTCACCTGCGCGGCGATCATCACCGCCAAGAGAATCCCGGAGCAGGATTGGGCGCACTGGCAGCGCGTGCTCGGCGTCAATCTGCTGGGCACCTTCTTCACCGTCCAGGGCGCGGTGCAGCGCATGCAGACCAACGCCGGCGGAGGAAACATCGTCTGCGTGGCCTCCGACGCCGGCGTGCATGGCGGCGGCGGCCTTATCGCCGACACGGCCTATGCGGCCTCGAAGGCCGGCACGCTGTCGCTGGTGAAGTCGGTTGCGCGCGAACTGGCTGGAAAGAAGGTGCGCATCAACGCCCTCAATCCGGGGCCTACCGATTCGCCGATGCATTCCCATATCGATCCGGCCCTCAAGGACCGCATCGCGGCCAACCTGCCGATACGCCGTATGGGCCGGCCCGAGGATATGGCTGCCGCGATCCTGTTCCTGTGCTCCGACGCCGCGAGCTTCGTCTACGGCGCGGCGCTCGACGTGGATGGCGGCTCGATGTTCCGCTGAGCGACATGGCGGCGGTCAGTCATAGGAGGGTTTGACGCCGCTATACGGCGGTGGCGTATTTGGCTTTGGCTGCCATCAGCATCCAGAAATTGGCTTTGCGACGCACGACTCCGCGGCCTTCCTGCTCCGCCCAAGTGGACCCGTGACGGCGCCGCGATCGGGGCGGCCTCCAACTGGAGGTCTATGAAAATGACGAGGAAAGAAACTGCAGAGCGCATCGATGTCTATGCGCGGATCACCGACCGCATCGTAGCCGAGCTGGAGAAGGGTATCCGTCCTTGGATGCAGCCATGGCAATCGAGCAATGCCTCCGGCAGCGTCACCCGGCCGCTCAGGAACAATGGTCTGCACTATAACGGCATGAATGTGCTGCTGCTTTGGTCGGAGGCCGTCGCACGCGGCTTTGTGGATGACATTCAAGCAGGCGCTCGACCTTGGCGGCGGGGTTCGCAAGGGCGAGACCGGCTCTATGGTGGTCTTCGCCAGCCGCTTCACCAGGACGGAGACGGACACCAGGGGCGAGGAAATCGACCGCGAGATCCCGTTCCTCAAGGCATATTCCGTTTTCTCCCGCTGGAACTACATCGCCGAGGGCGAGCAGGCGAAGAGCAGGAAGGCCGCCCTAGCGGCGGAGCCTCGAAAAGTCATTTCCGGTCAGTGCTAGGCGGCTGTCGCCTCTTCTTCGACGAACTCGCCGTAAGTGCGCCGCCTTGGCACGCACTGGGGCAAGGCAAATTGAGCCATTTCTGGCGGCGCGAATGACCTCGGCTACCGCTTGCATCGGCGACATTATCAAGCAGATAACGGACAATCGTTAGGCTTACGTCCGATGAAGCAGTAGGCTGTTCCTCGACGCGCAGATTTTGTGATTGCGATCCAATTTGTTGGATTTGCCAGCGGTTTCGACTGGACGCTCGTGCTTCTTGATTTTCGGAGTTATGCACGTGGCATCGGCCGATGATGGCTCACGCGGGGACTGCCCCGAGTGAGTCAGGGGACTTGGGTGTCGAATTCAACGACGAATCCCGCGTCGATCGCCCTTCTCGCTATTTGATCCCCAAGTTCCCAATCCGTTAGCTGACAAAGTGGAAACGTTTCTCTGACGGCGCGGATGACCCCGGATATCGCAACGCTCGGATTGTCGACGTTGTCGATCAGGTAGCGGACAATCGCTTGGCGAGCGTCCGATGAAGTAGGCGTAGGGACGAGCGCGGGCACTCCGGGCCTATGAGTACAGCCGCGTTTCCGCGGTGTCGGCCGTTGCAATGTCGAAAGCGACTGGAACACTGTGAACGACGCATACCGCCGCCAGCATTTCTTCCAACTCGCGGTCGGACACCCGACAGGCTGGCATCAATATTCGGATGGCGCGGATTGCCTGCGCGACGGAGAGGAACCGGCCCTTCGCTCTGGAACGAACATAGGCCTCGGCCGCTTCTTCAACTGTGATGGCGTGAAATGCGTTGGTCATCAAGAATGCCTCCCTGAACCCAAACCCATGCGATTTACGGACAATATTCGGCGGCCTTCAAGCCTGTGTCCGATTCCGGACAATCAGCCGGGGACAGTACCGAAATGACGTTGCTCCTCCTCCCGCCCTCGCTGTGCGAGCGAGTCCTCGGCAAGCTTTTATCGAAGTCATCAATACCGGCATTCCCATAATGAATTGGCCGCGTATGGAAAGACAACGAAAATAAACGAAACAGAATGACGACTGCGAGGAAATGAATGGCGGCGGAAACGACCACAAAGGACATGCAATGGATACAGGCGATCCGCGTTGACAGTCTGCCGGTCGGCGACGCGATACGCACAGAGCACGCCGGGGCATGTATCGCAATCTTCAATCTCGGCGGCAGATTCTACGCGACAGCCGGCGTCTGCACCCACGCACATGCATTTCTTTCCGAAGGCTATATCGATGGCCAGACGATTGAATGCCCGCTGCATCAAGGACTGTTCCACATCCCGACCGGTATGCCGCTTTCGCCGCCGGTCACCGAGCGGCTGAAGACTTACAAAACCAAGGTGGCGGATGGCTACGTCCACATCCTGGTGGAAGGAGGAAAGTAGCACCGACGTCTTCGGGACATATCCCGGGCTGAAACCAAAATATGGGAGGAAATCTTAATGCTCAAATTATCTCGCCGTCATCTCTTGAAGACGGCCGCGACACTGACTGTGCTTGCTGCTGCTCCGCTGGCGATTGCTCGAGCGGCGGCTGAGGAGTCGGTTCATTCCGTCATCAACGCGCTCATCAAGAAATACTCCGACGAGGCGAGGGCCGGAATGTCGAACGGGGACGTGAGTGCGCTGTTCGAAAAGGACGGCTTTCGCGATTACCTCGACGCCTATCCTGTCGGCGATCTCGCCGGCGGGTTCGTGTGGAAACCCGGCATGGGGGCGAGTTTCGTCGGTCCTTACAGCAAGCTCCAGATCAAGTCGCCGTTCACCGACTATCTGCCGCTGACCGAAGGTCCGGTGCTCGATCACAGCAAGAAGTACCGCATAGGGCTGGTCTTTCACGGCTTCAACCACCCCTGGCTGATCAGCCTCGCCGACACCGCCGCCTGGGAGGCCGCACGCCATCCCAACATCGAGCTCGAGGTGATCGACGCCGAGTTCGACGACAACAAGATGGGCCAGGTTATCGATACCTGGATCGCCAAGCAGTATGACGGCATCGTGCTTTGGCCTAACCGCGAGGCGCCGATGGGGCCACCGGTCGATCGCGCCATCGCGGCCGGTATCCCGGTGGTGAGCCTCGATCGCCGCACTTCGTCCGAGCAGATCAGCTCGGAGGTACTTGGCAACTTCTATGCCAACGGTCTGCAGCAAGGTCTCTATCTCAAGCATGCTGCGCCCGAGGGCAACATCATCTTCAATCGCAAGGATCTCGGCAGCACGGCCGACTCGATCCGCACCGGCGCCTTCCTGGAGGCGATCGGTAACACGCCCGGTTACAAGGTGCTCGCCAACTATCACACCAACAGCCAGCGCACGCTGGCCTTCAAGTCGACGGCGGATGCGATGCAAGCCTTCCACGACATCTCGGTGTCGTTCAACACTGGCGGCGAGGAAGCCATGGGCGCACTTGACGCGATCCGTGAGGCGAACCGGCTGAACAGCGCTCCGGGCGGGAAGAAGATCATGATCCTCGCCAATGACGACGCCCGTGAGGTGCTGAAGGAAATCAGGTCCGGCAATATCGAAATGGTGTCGCCCTACACGCCGCTGATCGGCGACATCGGCATCCGCGCCGTTGTCATGCATATCGGCGCCAAGGCAGGCCTCAACGAAGCGCCGCCGAAGCTCATCATGACGCCTAACCTGCCGATGATCACCAAGGAGAAGATGAACATCGAGGGCATCGAGACGCTGACGCCGGACGAGTGGCCCTACGCCTACGGTCCGGAAGTCGCGGGCTGATCGCCAACTCCTTCCACGCGCCTGTCGGCTTCTCTCGCGCGAGGACCGGCAGGCGTTGACCGAAAAGGTAGGCGAGCACGTCATGACCATGAGCACTCTCGAAACCCAGGTCGCCTCACAGGCGCGGCCTCCCGACGCTTGGCGGCACCTGAGCGTTAGCGAAACGAGCCGCGTCGCGGTGTTGATCGCCCTGCTTATTGCCGGGCAGGCGATCACACCTTCCTTTCTGTCGCTCGCCAACATCCATGTCATACTTCTCGCCGTGGCCGCGATCGGCATCATGGCCTACGGCATGACACTGGTGGTGATCACCGGTGAGATCGACTTGTCGATCGCCGGGATCGCGATCCTATCCTGCATCGCCGGCGGGCTGATGATCCCGACAGGCTCTGCGGCGCTCGTCATCGGCACCACCTTGCTCACAGGCCTTGCCATCGGCCTGATCAACGGCATTCTTGTCGCCGCGTTGGGCATTCCCTCGCTGATAACCACGCTCGGCATGCTCGGCATAAGCCGCGCGCTAGCCAACATCTTCTCGGGTGGCCAGGCGCTTTATCCCGAACCGATCGCCGCCTACCTCTGGCTCGGCCGCGGCGACCTCGTAGGCATTCCGCTGCCGGTCGTGCTGCTCGTCGTGCTGGGCGCAGCCGCAATCGCGCTTACGAAGTACTCGATCTTCGGACGTGCGCTCTACGCGACCGGCGGCAATGTCAAGGCGGCCGCTCTGTCCGGCATCAATGTCGTCGGCGTCCGCGCCGTCGTGTTCGCGATTTCCGGCGCCTGCGCGGCGCTTGCCGGCATGCTTGAAAGCGCCAGGCTGTCTTACATCAATCCTGCGGGCTTCGAAGGCATGGAGCTTTCCGTTCTGGCGGTCACCGTGCTGGGAGGCGCGTCGCTGTCCGGGGGCTCGGGCTCGATAACCGGTACGGTTGTGGCTGCCCTGATCATCGGTATCGTCAACAACCTTCTCAATCAGCTCGGCGTCAGCATCTATCTGCAGCAGGTGGTGACCGCGGCAGTCATCCTTGCCGTCGTGATGCCCGGCATGTGGCAGCGGGGGATTGCGAAATGACTGTCCTGGAATTCTCCACCCCGCGCGTCGCGCCCTTCCTGCTGGGGTTGCTGCGTGATCCCATCATCTGGCTGATCCTGCTGATCTTCGCGGTCGGTACACTGACGTCGGAGTATTACTTCACCGCGCTCAACATCGAGAATCTCATGCGCAGCATCGCCGTCATCGGCCTGTTGTCGCTCGGCATGACCGTGGTGCTGCTTACCGGCCGCATCGATCTATCGGTCGCGGCGCTGATGATCTTTTCGGTCATTGTCGGCGTGGTCGTGATGACCGAGATCGGCCCAATGCTGGGAAGCCGTTGGCTGGTGCGTGGCAACACCTATGCCGGCCCGATCGTCCCGGTCATTTTGATCGCGCTGGCGACGGGCATCGCGGTCGGCGCGCTCAATGGCATTGGCGTAGCGTATTTCAAGGTGGCGTCCTTCATCATGACGCTGGTGTCGCTGACGGCGCTGCGCGGCTTCAACTACGTGCTCACCAACGGCCATCCTTACTATCTCAAAGCGCCGTTCTACAGCTGGATCGGCGACAGCAAGATGGTCGGCATCCCGATCAGTTTCGTTATCTTCCTTCTCGTTCTACTTGCCCTCATGGGTTTCATACACGGCACCATGCGGGGCGGCCGCTTCTACGCCATTGGCGGCAACGAAAAAGCCGCGCTCTATGCCGGCATCAAGACGCAGCGCTACGTGGTGCTGGCCTATGCCATCAGCGGATTGTGCGCCGCCATTGCCGGCATCATCTTTACCGCGCGACTGAAGTCGGTCGATGCGCCGCTCGCCGCTGGTTATGAATTGACCGCCATCGCCATCGCCGTCAT
This sequence comes from Mesorhizobium sp. B2-7-2, assembly GCF_006440775.1. Taxonomy (GTDB): domain Bacteria; phylum Pseudomonadota; class Alphaproteobacteria; order Rhizobiales; family Rhizobiaceae; genus Mesorhizobium. Next base: position 198,859 of record NZ_VFTZ01000003.1, read on the forward strand.
CGGCGGCTCGGCGCTGGCTGGAGGCGTCGGATCGCCATGGCGTACGCTGCTGGGCAGCGTTGCGTTTGCCGCCGGTCTCAACCTGCTTGCCATCTGGGGCGTCGGGACCTGGTATCAGAACCTCGCCATCGGCGTTGTTCTCATCATATCGGTCGGCTTATCGCAGATGAGCCGCAAGAAAACACAAGCATAACGACTTAGGGAGGAGCGATTTCATGGGTGGACACCTCACGCTCGGCATCGATATCGGCACGACCAATGTGAAGGCCGCGGTTCTGGACACCAATACCGGCAAGGTGGTGGCGTCCGGCTCGCAGGAGCATCCGCTGTTTCACCCGTTTCCCGGCTGGGCCGAACAGGATGCGTCGAATTACTGGGGCGCCGTGGTCTCATCCGTGAGGCAATGTCTGGAGCAGGGCCGCTTCGCCGACGACATCGCGGCCGTGGCGCTTTCGGGCCTTGTCGGCGTAACGCTGCCCGTCAGCGATCAGGGCAGGCCGTTGCGTCAAGCCATGATCTGGATGGACTCCCGCTCTGAGGAAGAGTGCGACGACATCCGCCGCAGCGTCGGCGAGGCGATCATCAACAAGAACAACGGCAACCGTATCGCGCCCTGGTTCATCGACCCCAAGGCGCTGTGGATCAAGAAGCACGAGCCGCACATCTTCAACGCCACGCACAAGTTCCTGTCGCCTTCCGGTTATTGCACCTACCGGATGTGCGGCAACTTCACGATGAACACTGGCGACGCCGGGCTCGCTTACGCCTACGAATATCGTGAGCAGCGCTGGAACGAGTCTGTCGCCAGGGCGATCGGCATTCCGCTGGAGAAGCTGCCGCGGCTCTACCAATCCCATGAAGTGGTGGGCGAGGTGACCAGGCAGGCGGCCGAGGAGACGGGGCTGCGTCCCGGCACCATAGTCGCGGCAGGCGGCACCGACATCAGTTCGGCAGCCCTTGGCGTCGGCGTCACCAAAGCCGGTGAGGCCTACTACTCCATGGGCACCGGTTCCAACCTCGGCATCATGATCCCGACCGAGCAGAGCGTCGAGGAATACCGCATCCTGAAATGGCCGCACGTGCTGCCCGGCCTGACCATGTTCGATGGCCCGATGGCCTTTACCGGCGCGTCGTTGAAATGGTTCCGCGACCAGTTCGGCGACGGCGAATTCCGCCTGGCCGAGCGCATGGGCCACAATGTGTTCGACCTTTTCACCGAGCAGGCGAAACGCGTGCCGGCATGTTCCGACGGCCTGCTTTACCTGCCATATCTCGGCAACACGCTGTCGCCCAACTGGAACAGCAATGCTTGCGGCAACTTCTTTGGCCTACGCCCAACGACGACACGGGCGCATTTCATTCGAGCACTGATCGAAGGGGTCGCCTTCGACCTTTACTCCAACGTCCGCGTCGCCAACGCGGCCGGCGTCAAGGTCGACGGTTTGATCCTGAACGGTGGCCCGACCAAAAGCAGGTTCTGGAACCAAATCACCGCCAGCGTGGTGAATCTGCCGTTGAAGACGCCCGACATAGGCGAAGCTGCCCCGATCGGCGATGCCATTCTGGCCGGCGTCGCCGCCGGAATCTACAAATCGCCGACCGAGCCTCTTGCGAGCATCGTTCGCATCAAGGAGACGATCGACCCCGATCCGAAACTGCATGAGCGCTATCAGGACTTCTTCGAAGTCTGGTCGTCGGTCTATCAGAACCTGCGCGGCGACATGGATCGCCATCGTGCGCTCCTCAACAAATATCATTCGGCGTGATCGCAATGAGCGCCCCGCTGCTCGAGGTCAAATCGATCCGCAAGACATATCCCGGCGTCATTGCGCTCTCCGACGTGACCTTCGATCTGAAGGCCGGTGAGGTACATGCCGTGGTCGGCGAGAACGGTGCCGGCAAGTCGACGCTGCTGTCGGTCATGAACGGGCTCGTCGCGCCCGACAGCGGCGAAATCAGGATCGACGGACAGCCTGTGGTTCTGAACGATCCCACGGTGGCTCTCGCCAACCGGCTGGCGCTGGTCCACCAGGAACTGGTACTGTGCCCAAACCTGAGCGTTGCCGAGAACATCTTTCTCGGTCGTGAACCGGCCGGACGTCTCGGCAAGACGCGCGCGATGCTCAACCGCATGGCGAAGGACTTGCTCGATCAGATCCATGTCAACCTTGATCCTTCGCGGGCGGTCGGCGAACTCAGCCTCAACGAGCAGCAGATCGTCGAGATATGCCGCGCCTTGGCGTGCCGTCCGCGTGTCCTCGTCTTCGACGAGCCGACAGCCTCGCTGAACGATGATCAAGTCGTGCATCTGCTTGCCGTCATTCGCAAGCTGAAGGCCAACGGTCTCGGCATCGTCTACGTCTCGCATCGGTTGAGCGAGGTGATGCAGATTTCGGATCGCGTCACCGTGCTCCGCGACGGCAGTGTCGTTGCGACCCGGGACATGGCCGGCTTGAACGAGGCTGCTCTCGTCGCGTTAATGGTCGGGCGTGAACACAAGCCGGGCCAGTCCGCCTACAAGGAGAGGCGCTGCGGCGACGTAGCGCTGGAGACGAAGGCGATCGGCAAGGCCGGGGTCTTCGACGATATTTCCCTGCAGGTGCGGACGGGCGAGATCGTCGGCATCGCCGGATTGCTTGGCTGCCAGCGCGAGGCAGTCGTGCGCGCGATCTTCGGCGACCAGTCCATCGATCGCGGCGAGATACGCGTTCAGGGACGCAAGGTGCAACTGCGCTCTCCGCGTGACGCCATCGCCTTCGGCATCGGTTTCATGCCCGCCGATCGCAAACGTGAGGGCCTCATCCTGCCGATGAGCGTCGGCGACAACATCGCAATGACGATCCTGCGCCGCCTCGGTCGCCTCGGCTTCATGAAGCGCCGGCAAAGAAACGCGACGGCCAACAGCCTGGTGCGCACATTGGCAATCAAGACCAACGGCCTGTCGCAGCTGGCGTCACAACTGTCCGGCGGGAACCAGCAGAAGATCGTCATCGGCAAATGGATCGCACGCGGCGGCGACATCGTGATCGCCGAGGACCCGACCCGCGGCGTCGATGTGGGCGCCAAGTTCGAGATATGGCGCACCATCCAGGACCTGGCGGAACAAGGCAAGGCAATCCTGCTGCTGACCACGGAACTGCAGGAGATGATGGATGCCTGCGACCGCATCCTCGTCATGAGCCGCGGCCGGGTGACGGGACATTTTCACCGCAAGGACTTCTCTGCGGAAGCAATCGCGCATTGCTTCGTGGCCTGACGCCGAAGCGATAACGCCATGGGAACAATCAATTTTTCTTCGATGTGGCGACCCGTTAGACCTGTCGCGACAATGCGCAATCTGAAGGAGGATCGGCATGCAAGGCGATAATTCCGCGAGCTATGCTGGGATCGGCGGCATCGGCAGCAAGATATGGCCGCTGACGGGACCGGAGATCATTTCACGCGACAAGCTGAAGACGCTCCGCACGCGGTCCAACGGACCTGGGCTGACCAGATTGGCGGTCCATCTTACGGCCCTGGCTCTCGGCGTGCTCGCCGTCTACCTCTCCGGTGGAACACCGTGGCTGCTGATACCTTCAATGCTCGCTTACGGCATCGTCATCGTGCTGCTGTTCGCGCCCCTACATGAATGCTCGCACGGCACCGCTTTCCACTCGCGATGGATCAACCACGCCGTTGGTTTTGCGGTCGCTGCCTTCACCTTTCGTCCCTTTCTCTACTTCAAATACAGGCATGCCGCGCACCATACCTTCACCCAGCACGAGGACCATGATCCGGATATCGTGCCGTTCCCTACATCGCTTCGCGACTATTTCGGCCAGATAATCGGCCTCTCCTTCTGGCCGAAGCTGGTCGGTACGCTCTGGCGCGGCACGACCGGGCGCTTCACCGAGGAAGAGCGTGAGTTCCTGCCGGATTCGGTCTGGAAGCAGGTGATGCTGGAAATCCGGCTGCTCGTCCTCTTCTATGTCGCCGTCGCCGCCGTCTCGATCTATTTCGGCAGCGCGATCGCGCTGGTCTATTGGCTGCTGCCCCGGGTGATAGGCGAGCCGGTGCTGCGCGCCATCCGTATGGCCGAGCACACCGGCGCCGAGGAAAGTCCGAACCTGCTTGCCAATACCCGGACCACGCTCGCGAATCCGTTGCTCAGGATGCTATACTGGAACATGCCGTTCCATGCGGAGCACCACCTTGCTTCCTCGGTGCCGTTTCATGCGCTGGGCCGGCTTCATGACGAGGTCTCGCCGCATCTTCAATGCGTCAGCAAGAGCTACTTCCATGTGCATCGCGAGATCATCCGCGAGGTGCTGCGCAATGGCCGCGCCGGCGCCACGCCTGCCGGGCAGAGGGCCTGAACGGCAGTGGCGGGTCCAGGGAGGACGGCCGGGGTTGTGATCGTCGGCGCAGGACACGCCGGCGGTCGCGTCGCGGAAAGATTGCGGCACGGCGGCTTTACCGGGCCGATCGATGTGGCCGGCGCCGAAACGGAGCTGCCTTACGAGCGGCCGCCTTTGTCCAAAGGCGTGCTGACATCGTCGGGCGTCCCGGCAAATGCTTATCTGCTATCGCCGGCACGGTGGAACGAAATCGGCGTCCGGTTCCATCTGGGTGTCGAGGCGGTCGGCATCGACCGGCGAGAGAAGATCGTGGCTCTCTCTAACGACGCCAGCCTCTCCTACCGAAAACTGGTTTTGGCGACGGGATTGTCGCCGCGCCGGATCCGATCGCTTGAGCCTGTCGCGGCACGCATCTTCTATCTTCGCTCGTTCTCGGATGCGCTCGCGCTACGCGGCCGTATCGTGGCTGGCACGCGGTTGGTGCTTGTCGGTGCGGGGCTGATCGGCCTGGAGGTCGCCGCAAGCGCGGTCAAAGTCGGTGCGGCGGTGACGGTTCTGGAAGCCGCCGACCGCCCATTGAGCCGTCTGCTTCCGCCTTATCTTTCACAATGGCTCGCCGATCTCCATGAACGGGCAGGCGTACGCATTCTCTGTGGTCGGCAAGTCGTCTTGTCCAAGGCTCTGAGCACCGCCGGACGCCTCCATCTCGATGACGGATCGATGATGGAGGCCGACCTTGTCGTGGTGGGCATCGGCGGCACACCGAACGACCGGATTGCCGGAGAAGCCGGCCTGCATGTCGACAACGGCATCGTCGTCAATGAGTTCGGGCAGACCAGTGATCCCGATGTCTTCGCCGCCGGCGATGTCGCAGCGCATGAGAATCGCGTCTTCGGCCAGCGCTGGCGGTTGGAGTCGTGGAAGAATGCTGAAGACCAGGCGGCCGTCGTTGCGTCCTATCTGTGCGGTAATCCATCCCCTTACAGCGAGGTGCCCTGGTTCTGGACGGATCAATACGACCTCAACATACAAGTGGCAGGGGTGCCAAGCATCGGAGAACCGGCGTATGAACGCGGCAAGCCGGGCGACCGTGCCTATCTCGCCTATTTCACGACTGGTGGCCGGCTGATCGGTGCAATCGGCGTCGGCTGCGGCCGCGACATCCGCATCGTGCGCGAGATGATCAAGGCAGGCGCAAGGCCGGACGACGCCGAACTCATTCGCAAGGGCTTCACCCGCTTCGGCGATGAACTCGGCAGGCAGGCGTCATGATCCGTTCACGCGCCGCGATCTGCTTCGAGATCCACAAGCCGCTAGCGATAGAAGAAGTGCAGGTCGCGCCGCCCGGTCACGGCGAAGCGCTCGTCGAGATCGTCGCCTCGGGCCTTTGTCATACGGACCTCACCGCGCTCGACGGCGTCAATGCGACCAGCGTCTATCCTCTCATTCCCGGGCATGAGGGCGCAGGACGAGTGGTCGAGGTGGGCGAGGGAGTCTACGATCTCGAGCCGGGCGATCACGTCATTCCGCTCTATGGTCCCGAATGCCGGCATTGTCGCATGTGCAGGAGCGGGCGGACCAATCTTTGCTGGACCATCAAGCCGACCCGCGACAAGGGCGTCATGCCGGATGGCACGTCACGCTTCTCGATCGGATTACAGCCGGTGCACCATTTCATGGGCACCTCGACCCTTTCCCGCTATACGGTCGTCCCTGAAATTGCGCTGGCGAAGATCCGCAAGGATGCGCCGCTGGACAAGGTCTGCCTGTTCGGATGCGGCGTCACGACGGGCGTCGGCGCGGCGCTGGCCGAGGTCCGCGAGGGCGACACCGTTGCCGTCTTCGGGCTGGGCGGCATTGGCATCAATGTCGTGCAAGGAGCGCGGCTTGCCGGCGCCGCAAGGATCATTGGCATCGACCTGACGGACAGCAAGTCCGAACTCGCCCGCTCCTACGGCATGACCGATTTCGTCCACGCGTCACGCGAGCGCGGCAAGGTCGTGCCGGCGATTCGCGCTCTTACCGACGGCGGCGTCGACGTTGCCTTCGAATGTACCGGCATCGTGCCGGTCATGCGGCAGGCCTTCGACTGCTGCCAGCCGGCCTGGGGCACCGCAGTGCTGCTCGGTGTCGAGCCACCCGGCGCCGAAATGGGGTTCCCGCCGGTAGGCGTCCGCTACGGCCGCTCGATCCGCGGCAGCTATTTCGGCGGCGTCAAAGCGCGCAGCGGGCTGGGCATGCTGATTGACCACTACATGGCCGGCCGGCTCGATCTCGATGGGCAGATCACACACAGGCTGGTCCTCGATGATGTCAATCGCGGCTTCGAGCTGATGCGAGCGGGAACGTCGGTGCGCAGTGTCGTTCTCTTCGAATGATCGGCGCGAATTCCAGCAAGGAATATGGCTACGTCTTCCGCGACCGTCATCCTGAAAGAACGGACGTCTATAGACGTTTCGATGAGACGAGCGCCGCTGCCCGCAGTTCACTGACATGCCGGCGCGACGTCGCCTACGGCGCGCATCCGCGTGAAGTGTTCGACCTGTTTGCGGCCGGCGCAGGCGCGCCGCTGGTGGTTTTCGTACATGGCGGCTACTGGCAGAGCCTCGACAAGGACCGTTATTCCTTCGTCGGCTCGGCGCTCGTTCGCCGCGGCTTCTCCGTGGCGCTGCCAAACTATCCGCTGGCGCCTGAGACCCGTATCGACGCGATCGTTGCGCGCATCGGGGCCTGCGTGCCGGCGATTTTGCGAAACCTTGCAACGCCCCCGGCTTTCTGGATCGCGAGCGGCCATTCCGCCGGCGGTCATCTTGCTGCCACACTTGCTATGAGAAGCCTCACGGCAGGCGCGCCGCTGGCGGGCTGCGTCCCGATCAGCGGTATCTTCGATGTCGAGCCGCTGACAGAGACATCACTCAACGCGGCGCTTGGGCTCGATCGCGAGCGGGCCGCAAGGATCAGCCCGATCCGTTGGCCAGTGCCGCGTTGTCGACTCGCGGCCGTCGTCGGCACAGACGAGACCCAGGAGTTCCGCGAGCAGTCCCGGCGGTTCTCTTCCTATTGGAGCGGCTCGGGCCAGCACGCCGAACTGGTTCCGATGCACGGAAAAAACCACTATACGATATTGTGCGATCTGTTGGAGGAACGCTCGGAAATCGCTGAACAAATCGTGCGGATGGCTGAAGCCTTTCGCAGGGAGACAGGTCGTGGGCGGCACTAACAAGCTTCATTTCGTCAATTTCAGCCAGCTGCGTTCCTTCTACGCGGTGGGTCGCGAGCTTAGCTTTACAAAGGCAGCCGATCTGCTCTGCATCGGCCAGCCGACCGTGACCACCCAGGTCAAAGCGCTTGAAGAGACGTATGATGTTCAGCTCTTCTTGCGATCGCCGCGCGGCCTGAAACTGACGGACGCGGGAGAAGCGCTTCTGACCGTGGCGCGCCAGATCTTCTCGCTGGAGGAGCAGGCGGTCGGCATACTGCGCGCCGAGGGCAATCAGATTTCGGGCAAGTTGCGCGTCGGCACAGTGGGTCCGTTCTTCGTCATGGAACTTCTCTCCGCGTTTCATGCTCAATACCCCTTGGTGCAGGTCTCGCTCGAAAGCGGCAATTCCGACGTCGTCTATAACAAGCTCATAAATTACGAGGTGGACGTCGCCATCATCGGCCGGGACTATGACGATCCGCGTCTCGATCTCATTCAACTCGGCCGCCATGAGGTCATCATCTTCGTCCACCGCAACCATCCGTGGGCAGGCCGGCAGCAGATCGATCTTGAGGAACTCGACGGGCAGCGGATGATTTTTCGCGAACCCGGTTCGATGACGCGTCGGGCGTTGGAGGAGATGCTGGAATTGCATCGGATCCGACCAAACGTGGTCATGGAGATCCCGCGCGATGGTGTTCGGGAAGCGGTTGCGGCAGGCTTGGGTGCCGGCATTGTGTCAAAGACCGAGTTCCAGCTCGACGACCGGTTGACGCCATTGTCGATCGCAGATCACAAGCCATTCACTGAGTCTTTCGCAACGTGCCTGAAGGCACGTCAAGAACTTCGTCCAATCGGGGCCTTCATGAAACTTGTGACGGAAGTTTCAAATCTGAAGTTCAACCAGATGGCTGCCGCCGTCCTCTGCAAGGAATGAACCTCAACCAGGCGCGCTAGGATCACAGGCGTGAATGCGCCCGCCTTCGAATCGTAAGTCGCTATCGCCTTCTCGGGCCCTTGCCGTGCAACTCGCCCGGCGGTCAGTATTCACTGCCGATTGGCACTTTCAGCGTTCCACATAGACGATGCGGCGCGTCGACGGCTCAACCAGCACTGGTCGGTTGTTCACATAGACATATCGGTACCGGTAGTTCGGGACCTTCTGTAGAGCCACCGTCTCAGGCAGGGTCGCGCCGGTTACAACCTTTCCTTGAAGGTAAACAGGCTTGACCCGATGCACGCTGATGTAAGTGCGCACCTGCTCGGGCGGATTGATCACGGTACCGGCTGCACCGCCGCCGACGACACCCGCTGCGCCGCCCACAGCAGCGCCCACCGGTCCTCCGATGATAGCGCCGGCGATCGCTCCGGTGGCGCCGCCGGCGACCGCTCCGGCATGAGCCTGATCGCGAGGAAGTTTCACGACCGCGATGCCGGAATCGGCCGGTCGCTCGGTCAAGACGACCCGATTGCCGCCAAATTCTGCGGTGACGTAGTCGGAATAAACCCAGCCTTGACCACCGGCCTCGGCGATGGTGCACCATTTCGAGTTTTGCAGGCAGCCGTTCAGTGTGGCCGTCTGCCCCGCCCGCAGCACGCCGATGATCGGATACTGCGAGCCTGGACCAGCGCGAACATTGAGGTTTGTAGCGGCCGATATGGGAGTGTCGGCAAAAGCTGCGCCCGACAAGGCGACAAGCGCGCCTGTCACAACAGGTAACAAAAGCCTTCTCATCGTTCTGTCTCCGTTTCATGGTTCCCTCAGAGCCAAAACGAGGAAGAACCATGCGCGTTCCGCTGGCGGATCGCTGAATGGATGGATTCCAAATGTCACCATTGGGTGCTCTGCTGCTCCCGCTTGCGTCTAGATATGGTCGGGGCTGCCATCATCGGAGCGGCCGATCTTGCCGCACACCCTGCGCGTTCCGCCGTGGAGTCGTTGAGGTCTGATCGCTGGAACAGCCATCGTTGCGGGGAGAAGCCGGGCAGGTCTTGTAATGCCGGCGTTACTGACGCTATATTGCGTCATAGTTTTTGGCCAGTGCACGGAGGTGCTGCGATGGGCCTGGCACGATATGCGGATAACGGTTTGTTCGCACCGAAGAAGATGGCGGACGCTTTCCGCACCACGAGCGAGGAGATCGCGCGTACGGCTGGTCTGGGGAAAGACGCGGTCCAGCGCCGGGAGCGAGTGCGCTCAGCCAAGACGCAGCGCCGCCTGCGCGAGATGGTGGAAATCGTGAACAAGGTCGAGCCGCGATTTGGCTCCGCGCTCATGGCCTATGCCTGGTATCGGTCCGAGCCGCTGCCGGGATTTTCGGGGCAGACGGCAATGCAGCTCGTGCGGGAGGGTCGAGCCGATGAGATCCTCGACTTCATCGACGCGGTCGATGCGGGGATTTACGCCTGACCATCGCCGCCATCACCTATTCGGGCCGGCTCTACCGCGCCCTCAATCCGGTGTATGCCCGCGAGCCTATGTCGGGACGCGGTGCCGAGCTCTATGGAGGGCGTTTCAACCCGAAAGGCATGCCGGCGCTCTATGCGTCCACCTCGGTCCTGACGGCTTTGCGCGAAGCCAACCAGGTGGGCGATCTGCAGCCGACGACGCTGGTCGCTTACAGTGCCGAGATCGAGGCCGTCTTCGATGCGGGTGACGGTACCGCTCTTGCAGCAATGGGTCTCGATACTGCGGCCGTCGCCGACCCGACATGGCGCGATCAGATGAGAGACCATGGCGAGGCGCATACGCAGCGATTTGCCCGTGAGCTGGTCGCGCAAGGCTATAATGGCCTGCTCGTGCCGAGCTTCGCCAAGGGCGCCGCAATCGGCGACTTGAATCTCGTTCTGTGGCGATGGGGTGACGCTGCCCCATCCAGGCTCGAGCTGATCGACGACGAGCACCGGCTCGGTTGATCTAGCCGGCCGCTGCGCGCGTTGCCAACTATGCTGTCTTCAGCAGGGAGCCGGGAACTCAAGTCTGACGGAAAGAGTGCGTGCACTTTAAACCCAGTAGGGCACCGCTGTGCTTAAGCCATCCGGGTGATTTCGTCGCCACCGCTTCAGTTACAACCACCCCTGGCGGCAACAACGCCGCGTTCGCGTCTCCTTGGTCATTTTAATTGGAACTGAAATATCTCCCGGATGCTTCATGATCGATAGCGCGACAGAGTTGGCGCTGCTTGCCAGAGGCTTCAACCGGCAGAAGAATTTACCACACACTGCTGACGAGCGGGAGCAAAGACTTCCGCATAATAGCCTACTAGCTGGCCGGCTTAGCCGATGAAGCCGAATTGGATGAGCCTTATCGTAGGCCTCTCGGCTGCTGGTCCCAAATTAACAGCACTTCGACAGCGCGCCGCTTTGCTCCGGCGCCTTGTCAATAAGCGGGCAAGCCCGAGCCGTCCTTGATTGAAAAAGAATTCAGGTCCATTCTCTCGACACGAGAGGGATTGCCGTCCCGCATCCCCCGTGCAGTGCCGGCTGCCGAAGCATGAAGTCCCCCTTGATGGCAGCCGGTCGCCCAGTTCTTATGCCGATTCCCTGGCAGTCAGTCCCATCTTTTTGATAAGCCACTGCATCGTCAGGCCTTGGACGAAGATCGAGAACGCCACAACGGCAAACGCCGTGACGATGATCGCCCCGCGTTCTGCTATGTCTTGGGGGAGTGCCAACGCCAACGCCAGGGCAAGCGAACCGCGCAGGCCTCCCCAGACAAGAACATGCTGATATCTAAGATCGACTTTCAACGAGGTGGGGTAGAGCAGGAAACAGAGGGGGTAAATAGCTAAAACCCTGCCGAGAAGGACGAACACCACGGCGATCGCCGAGCTGGCTGCGAAAATGCTGAGCGGCTGATGCGCCTCATGGCCGCCAAGCAGGATGAACACGATCGAGTTGGCGAGGAACGCGGCGTAGCCCCAGAAGGCCAGCACGTGACTGCGCGCGTTGGCCGATATTGCGCCTTTCCAGCCTACATTTCCGACCAGCAGACCCGCGGTGAGCGTCGCGAGGACGCCTGACATGCCAAATTTCTCGGCGATCAGAAACGACCCATAGGCGGCAATCGTCGTTAGCGTGATTTCCACCAGATGGTCTTCCGTCCGCCCCGCGATGAGAAGGAGCACCGCTGCAACGGCCGCGCCGATCCCGATGCCGCCGGCGACGATCCAGACAAAGGAAGAGGCGATGCCCACGGGCGTGGCGCCGGCGCCTGACGCCACTGCGACCAGGATGGCGAAACCGACTGCCGCCGCGCCATCATTGAGCAGGCTTTCGGACTCGACCAGCAACCCGAGGCGCGGCTGCACCTTCATCTCCTTGAAGGCAGCCAACACCGAGACCGGATCCGTCGCCGCGATCAGCACGCCGAAGAGGCTTGCGCCAGTCCAGCTCCATCCGAGCAGCCAATGCATGCCGAGTGCTACTACAGCAGCGGCGATCGCTACCCCCGGAAAGGCAAGCAAAGCAGTCACCGGTAGGTTGACGCGGAAATGGCGCCATTCGATTTCAAGCGCCGCCTGGAAAATCAGCGGCGGCAGAAACACTGTGAAGATCAGCTCCCGGCTGAGAGGCAGCTCGGTTCCACCCGGGACAAATCCGAGCGCTATCCCGGCCGCTACCAGCCCGACGCTGTAGGGGAGGCGGAGCCGCCTCGAGATCATGGCGACAAGCGAGGCCGTCAGGAGTATGAGCCCGACGGTGGGAATAGAGAGTTCGTCCATTCCGGATTATGGCTAGGTGGGATGGGATTCGGCAAGCAAAGCCGTTGTCAAAACAAGCGCGGTCATGGACGGCGCCAACTGTGGACACCAGAGCTTGAACAGGCCAGGAAGGTCTCAGCCGATTTTGCCTTTGAGGATGGATAAACCTGCCATCTGATCATGCGATATCAACATCGGCGAAAGTCGGCGGATACCGGTGCCTTCGCACGCACGGCGCCTCCAACACAGCAAGTGCCGCCGTCGGGCCTAAATGCTGCCTGCGCACGAAGAGGACTCAGGGCGTTCTGCGTGCACTCAGCCCAAACCCTCGCCTGCACGTGGGAGAAGGTCTATCGCAACGCCGTTGGCTTTCGTGGTGCGAGCGCAAGATTGAAGTAACCCGGCAGTTGCTGGCGCTTGTCGCGGATCGAAGCTGTCTTGTCAGGATCCGGCAGAAGGACCACCATTCGTGCTTGGCGCCTCGGGAAGAGCGGCCTGCCGGCTACCAAGAAAATGAGGGCGAGGCCGCATACTACCAAGATTGCAGCTAACATGTTTGCGATAATCTCGCCCAGATGCATCGCGACGGCCTCATTCGCAGCTGGGTTGTCGACGCCAGCTCCCCATCGATACCGTCGAGCAAGGGATTCTATTCCACGCTTGTTTCGCCAAGGAGCGGGGCCCGCCCTCCCAGTTATTTTCGCTGTTGCCTGGAATAGTTTCCGGCCGGCCTTAGTAAATGGTGCAAGGAGGGTGAGCACGAGGCCGAGACGTATCGAAGGCCATATCGGACACGGGAGCGGCGCAAGCATCTGAGGTTACATGGCACCCAGATCTTGGAACCGGGAGGAGCACGCTCCCAGTCGGCCCAGCGGTAGCTGTCCCTGCCCGCTGGGCCGCCTACTCGTCAGCGTGATGCAAGGTGGAGGCCTAAAGTGACTCAAAAGTGTACATCTTTGGTGATATGAAGACCAAGTTGGACGTCATACCGCACCTCGAGGATCTTTGGCGTTACGGTCGCGTCCTCACCGGCAACGATTCTGACGCGGATGATTTGGTTCAGGAGGCGCTTGCCCGCGCACTGACGATGGCCGCCAGCTACGACACGTCACGTCCCTTGCTGCCCTGGCTCATTACTATCGTTCGCAACACCTTCCTCACGCATGCCAGCCGCGCCCTTGCCACCCGGGAGCGGATGGCATCATTTGCAGATGTAGCGGAGTCAGCCTTGCCGCCGTCGCAGGAGCATTCGGCTGACCTCGCGAATGTACAAAGGGCGCTAAAGCGAATGCCGGCCGACCAAGCCGAAATACTGCATCTGGTCGCGGTGCTGGGTTTCACATATTCAGAGACCGCCGACCTTCTGGGCGTGCCGGCGGGAACGGTGATGTCGCGCCTCAGCCGCGCCCGTGCGGCGCTGAAGCGCAACCTGGAAAACACCGATGGCGGGACTTCTCGTCTCAAGATAGTGGGAGGGCGCGATGCGGCATACTGATGGCATTTCCCAAGAGGATATCAATCGTCTGCTGGATGGTGAGCTCTCTGCGTCGCAGAGATCCGATCTGCAAGCCCGCCTTGCACGTGAGCCGGCGCTGGCGGCGGAGGTCTTTGCTCATGCACAACGCATGGAGGCGTTGCGCGCCTCACAGCCCCAGCGGCTGTTTCCGCCGGGTGCGAGTGTGGCGAAGGCAAAGAAGCTGGAGGGTGCGTTTCGCCGAGGGAAGATGCTCGCGCTGCTCCGACTCCAACTCGCCGCCGTCGTGCTGGTTGCTATCGGCTGGGGCGCGAACTCGTTGACTATGCCGCTCCGCCAAGGAGGCAAGACGGCTGATGAAACCTTCATCTTGGCCGCGCGGGACGCGTTGCGGGTCGCGCAGCTCAATGCAGGCCCCGAGAGAGGTGTCGAGCCGAAGCAGGACAAGATCGAACGGCTGGTCGGCGCCATCAACGTCAGCATGCCGACCCTACCGTCAGTGTGGGTGGTCAGGGATGTCCAGGTGCAGCCGTGGAACGGGAAACAAAGCGTGGTCGTCACAGCCGATACGCCAAGCGTTGGTCGCATCACCCTCGTCGCTGCCCCGATGAATGGCGAGGATGCAGTGCCGCCCACCCCGGCCACTGACGGCCGGGTACCGACAGTTTACTGGCAATCGGGCGGAACGGCGTATGCGTTGATGGGGTCCGCCGCGCCGGACCGGCTCGAAGTAGAAGCAAAGCAAATTGAAGTCGCCACCCGGAGGAACGTTGCTCCCAAGACAAGAGGTTGACCGTCGCCCCGCCTTGAACCGCATTCCCGTCCACCAATCCCCTGCCGCCGCTGCCTTCGGTTTCTCTGCGGCGCTCTCGATACGGCCTGAAAGAAGGCTCGCGTGATGAACGTCTTGTCGTTTGAAAGAAGATACTGTCCCTCTAAATGTCCGATCTGCGCCGGAATGGCTTTGGAGGCCGATATCGCGCTCCGCAAGGTGGAATTCCAGTGCGCTTCTTGCGGTGCCTTTGAAATCACTTCAGCGGCGCGCGTCGCAATGAAGGGGCTTTCTCAGGAGAGCCGCGGGATGTGGCTATCGCAGGCTCGGCAACAGCATTCGACGATCCCGGTCGTTGCCTGTGCAAACGAGACGCTGCCGCGGGGCGCATCGTGAGATCCGCGTCACGGCAGTCAGGAAGTGCGGCCGCGCGGGCACTTCCTCACGGCCCGGCATCAGGTTGGGGTGGTGCCGGGCCGCTAGGTCGCAATGCTTGCGTTCGTTCTTCACCATCGAAAGGCATTTGGTTTTGAGTGCGGCAAATGCAATCCCGTCAGCTTGAAGACTATGAAGAAGTTGGGCTCATCGGGTATCCCTGCGATGGAGACTACGTCGCGGTAGTCGGCGCCAACCGCCGTCAAGATTGGCTGCTCGGCGGCGAGTTGTGCGGCTTGAACGGTGCTGTTATTGCCGATCAGGCGGCGGCGCTGCCGCGCTACTATCCGCAAGGCTGCCGCCTCGTCCTGGCCACAATCAGGAACGACTGGGTTGTCGCCATCCGCAATTACGATGACTCTCAAGCCAGTCGGCGCCCCGAGCTGCAGTCATGACGGCGGGATCAGACGGCCGAGACCCGCTCGCCCTCGATGATGCGCCTGCCGATATTCGCGCCGCGATGATGCTGCGGGAATCTGCCTCGATGCCATTCGACCCTGGCATCGAACTGGCGCTTGCCGAGGCTGCCGCTGCAATGGGGGTCCCGCGATCGGATATCATCCGACTTGCCCTTCGCGAATGGCTGGCCACCAATGCGGATTTGGTCGATCAACGACGTCGAACGATGTCGGCGAAACCGGGTAACGCTAAGTCGATTGATAGCTGACGTCGATGCCTCAAAGATCCTTTAACGGCCGACCCACGTTGGGTCTGTACGAGCCGATCAATGTTCTCAAGCCGGTCGCTTCGGACCTGTGGATCGTTGATGGACCGTCGATAGAGTATGATCTGGGGCTGATGAAATTTCCTTTCAGTACCCGTATGACGATCCTGCGGCTCCGCAACGGCGATCTGGTTCTCCACTCGCCTACAGCTCTCACACCGGCGCTGCGCACCGCAGTCGATCTGCTCGGACCGGTCCGATTTCTGGTTGCTCCGAACTCGTTGCACTATTGGTGGATCCCGGACTGGAAGGTTGCCATTCCAGACGCCGAGGTTCTGGCCGTGCGCGGATTGCAGAAGCGGGCCAAGCGTCCAATTGTCGTGGACCGGCTTCTGGTAGGCCGACACTCGCCGTGGCCTAGCGAAGTCGACCTTTTGGTGGGTCCACATTGCCCGCGAGCGCCGCAGCATGGGGTATTTTCGTGAGATGCCTGCCATGCCTGTCCTGGTGGGAAACCTGCCCTAACACAGGCACGGCGCTGATCAAATCCGCCGAGCCGATCTAGCGGACTAAACAATGAAATGAGGATCAGATGGCCGTCTCAGCAGCTGGGTTCATGGAGGCAGTCGTCCGCATGAGTTACCCATGCTGGGCACCGACCAGAGCAGCGGCAACCTGCCTTCCGAGAAGTGGAGGCTCGCAGCCCGATCTACCGCCAGGCAGCGGCTTTGGGAGTCGCTTTCCAAAGAGAGACGTTCGGTGCTGGCGGAGCTAGGACCGGCTAACGCCAGTGATAGTCGGGGAGTTGCACCGCGTCAGTAATTTCTTTTCCGATCACCAGACGCGCCAGGCCGGGTAGGGCAAATGCATTTGTCACCAAATTGCGGAACACAAGTCCCAACTGCGTCCTGGGCGCCAAGGCGCTGGCGAATCGCGCTGCGCCCTGCTGCTTGGCTCGTATATAGTTCCGCAGAAGCGCCTCGTAGCTACTGAAAGCCTCTTCATGTCGGCCGTCGGCCTTTAAGAGCTCCCCTGCCAGGATGTATGCGGAAATCATGGCCAGGGCTGAACCCTGTCCAGCTAACAGGGAAACGCAAAACGCGGCATCGCCGGTCAACACTACGCGACCTTTGGACCATCTGCTCATCCTGATCTGGCTGACGCTGTCGAAGTAGAGTTCATCGGTATGGCTCAGTTCCTCCAGGATGCGGGGGCATTCCCATCCGCCATCGGCATACTTCTTGCGCAGCATTTCCTTTTGCAGGTCCAGCGCCGTTGGCAGAGGACTCTCCTCAACGGTGAAGACGAACAGGAAAAGGGTGCGGTTGCCGTGCAGCGTGAAACGGCCGAGCATCCGCCCCGGCAGGCCATACATCAAATACACGTCTTCATCGCGTGGCCGGTAACCCTCGACCTCGAACGCAGCGACTGCATAGCCGAGTTTCTTCTCAAACTGTTGCCGGGCTCCGAACGCGAGCCGCCGAACGTCTGAATGCAAGCCATCGGCGCCGATTACCAAAGCGTAGTCGCGTTCGCCTCCACGTTTCAGTTGCACCCGGACACTGT
The DNA here is from genome assembly GCF_006440775.1 of Mesorhizobium sp. B2-7-2. Taxonomy (GTDB): domain Bacteria; phylum Pseudomonadota; class Alphaproteobacteria; order Rhizobiales; family Rhizobiaceae; genus Mesorhizobium. The sequence continues at coordinate 216,012 of NZ_VFTZ01000003.1, forward strand.
CCGATTTTTCCTCAAGCCCGACGATCTCATTGCCGAACATGATGTCCGTCGTGTCTTTGATCTTTTCGAAAAGCAATCGCGAGAGATCGCTACGCGCGAGGGTCACATAGCGGCCGTTTGTCAGCTCGCCGAAGACGTCTGTGCCAAAGCCTGCGACACGCTTTCCGTTCTCACCCACGATGCGCATTTCGCGCACGTGATATCCTACGCGATTGACATCTGCCTCAACGCCCATCCACGAGGCTATGTCATAGCCGAGACCCCAAAAGTCAATGACATAGCCGCCGGTGCGCAATTTGGGCGCCTGTTCGATCAGGGTCGGCCGGAATCCGGCGGCTGCAAGCCAAAAGGCTAGTGCCGGTCCAGCAATTCCTCCACCAGAAATCAACACCGTTCGGTCGGCCATATAGAGCCACCAATCTAGAGCACTTCACCGGGGTAGACGCCCCACAGCCCTACTTGTTTCATAAAACCCATTGAGGGACCGGCCGCGAGCGCGCACCACTGTCCGTCGCACCAGCTCAGCTTGACTTCAACGCGAGGCTCGAGCCAAGCAACTATGGCGCTGTCCGCCGCCGGCTTGGCGTACAAAGCGAGGCGATCCTTTGACCAAGGAGCGACGATGCCAGTTCTGCGCCCTGACAGGAGCGAATGATGGATCCAGCCGGAGCTTCCGTCCCAATCTCTCACCCGGCGCCAATTGCCGTACTCCTGATAGATCTCCAAGGGGATGCCACGTCGCTTGAAAACCCATTCGATACTGTAGCCTATACCCGGTCCGATGCGCAGATTGGCAGATGAAGCCTTCAGCGAGACGAAACGAGGCAGAGAAGGCGAGCCAGTCTCTGCGCGAACCCCCGTGATATTGGCGGATGCTGCGACCAACAGAATTGCAAGGGCGAGACGGACGAAACCGAGGCATCCGTGATGTCTAATTTGTCGACTGGCCGGCGAGAAGCCGAACGGCGCACCGCGTTTTCTCATGACGACGAGCTATATTACTCGACGAGCATGTGCGCCTCTCGAGCCGCGTCGACCAAGGCGTCCCTGGCCACGTCAGCCGCAATACCACCGTTCATCGCTTGCCGGCAGGCCCTGAGCGCCGCCAGATGCTTCTGGCTTCCCGCGCTGCGCCAGTGCTTGGAAAGCAGGTCGACAGCCTGTTTGGCATTGGAAAGATTGTTGATCTCGCCAAATACGCCGGTGGCCACTGGCACGGGCCTTGAAAACCACGCTTCATACATGGCTGCGCCTCCGTCGCGAGTATCGCCCGGCGACAATCGCCTCGCCGGGCGAAATCAAAGCAATCAGCTCTTGGTGTTCTCCTGAGCCACGCCGTTCGTCGGGATCGTGTCCATCGCTGACAGTTTATCGGCACACAGATCCGCCGCACCCGGCACATCGCTTTTTATCCCGGCCAGTTTCACCCACCCGCCATCGCTGATGAAGCTGTCTCGCTGATAAGAGGAGGTTCCCTTCAGCTTGGCGAGATTGTCGCCGGCGTTGGACGCCGTGATAAATTTCTCGACACAAAGATTGGCAGCCAGTTCAGCCTTTGCCTTCATGGCGGATGTCTTGGCCATCTCCGCCGCCGTTCCAGCCGTCGTCCAGCCTCCGGCGGTGAAGCCGATGATCATCGTCAGCACAACAGCACACACGACTGTCCAGAACCACAGGGTCTTGGACGGTTTGGTAAGCGTCGAAGCGTTGCGAAAGTGTTTGATCCATTATTTCCTCCCTTTGAGACACCTGTGTTTCAGGTTGATTTCCACTGCCTTGGTGGACGCTGGTCATGTGGCGAACGGTCGATCGAACGACACGGTGAGGTTTTCTCGGCCGGGGCGACCCAGATCAAGAGGCGGGGCAGGGGGACGCTGGGACCGAGCGGCAGAACTTTCGGTCTTGAGCGCCTCGGAGCAGATCCTCGTGCGCTCGTCTCCCGCATTTCAGCGCCAGAAACGCTATGCCTGAGCACCCGAAAATTATGCAAAGTGACGAGCACGGACAAACTTCACCTGGTTGTTGCATATACCGAGATCGAGCGGAAACTATTCCATGCCAGTCGCGATTATGTGAGACTCGGTGAGCTCGTTTGCTTCCGTGGGGCCCAAGGCTTCGTGCCGAACGGTCTGCGCACGTGTGGGGCAAGGTCAGGAGACCACACGAGCGGCAACCCACGTCAGCCAAATTACTGGCCGGAAGGTGCTGTACGCGGCCGAAATATCTGATGGCGGCCGGCTGAGTTCATTAAGCGCCGCGTGATTAAACCACGCATCCTCGAGCTTCATGGCGCGCCGCAAGCGTTCGGCTGAACCCGGCGCACTGGCTGGCATCAGCGTGAAGCCAATGACGACGTCGCATGCGACGGGGAAGATGGGCTTACGCGTTCCCAGGCTTCCCGCGGCCGGCAGAAGTCGCATCAGCCCGCAATCATGGAAGAGGGCATTCCCGGCGCCATGTGCTCGAGATGGGTACCGTTCAGGAAGCAGATCGCCGGGGAGTCAGCCCGAGATGGAGCGGCCCTCGAATGACTACTGTACGATCGTGCGCTGTTGCGGTTTTCGGCCCATGTGCTTTGTCAAAAGCTTGCTGGGCCTCCAACTGATCCTTGGTGAAGTTGGTATAGAGATATCTGTTGCCACTCCGATCTTTCATGAATGAAAGCTTATCCATGCCTAATGCGGTGCGGCGCACGGCTTGAGGCTCGCGGGATAGGCAAAGAACGGCACGGCGTGCTGCCAGTTGCGCCGCCAGCTCTGTGCGATGACCGAATGGCGCTGCCCCATTCGCCGGCTACGAAATCGTCCGGCCTTGATGCCAACCTCGGCCTCTACGGTCACGCCGGCGCTCTCCTTGCGCAAGGTTTTCAAAAAAATGTCTTCCGGCCGGGAATAGTTCGCCTCCCTGTCTGGTAAGTCGAGCAGCAAGGATGAACTTTCGGCCTGTCCGTCAAACCCAGCGGGCCTCTCGGACACGCCATGGCTAAGGGGGCAGGGACCGGGTCGCGTTGCGTTCGGAACGAGCCGCGCCCGTCAGGCCCAGCGGCTGTTGTCTCATGCAGCCGCCCGGCCGGTAGAGGCTTTGTGAAAGATGACGGCGTGAGAATGCAGTAATGGTCAGAAAAGGAGCGGGCCTTACTGTCAGCAACTGGGGTTTCATGACAAAGCTTAGTGCTGAAAAGCGCGGTGTCCACGAACGAATGTCTTGCCGTTTGATAGAGGCCGCAAATATTATCCATCAACTTGCCCGATTTGTGAGGGGGCCGCCCTGGAAGCCGATCTGGTGCACCGGCAGGCAGAGTTCCAATGCGCCTTTTGCGGCGCGTACGAAATCACCCCCGCGGCGCGCTCGGCCATGAGAGGTCTTTCACAGGAGCACAGAGCCTTATGGCTGTCTCAAGCCGACAACAAGCCGGAGCCTCGCCACAACTTGCGCTCGTAGTTTGCGCCAACGAGTCGTCGGTTCCTCAGTCGAGCAGCTCTCAGTGATCCGTCAGGCATGTGTTCGAGGAAGTGCGACTGCGCGGGCACTTCCCTGCGGCCCAGCACCCGTTGGGGTGGTGCCGGGCCGCCCATCGCATGCGCGGGACCTTGCCATTCGTAGATACGAAACGATGTCCTTTGGAGGGATGTAAACTCAGATGCGCGAATTGGAAGAATATGAGCAGATTGGGTTAATTGGTTACCCGCGCGACGGGGATTACATAGCTGTGGTGGGGGACAGGACTGGTCAGAATTGGTTACTCGGAGGTGCGTTGTGCGAAATTGATGGCGCAACCATTGAGGATCAGGCGGCTGCATTACCGAAATATTATCCGAACGGCCGGCTCGTGGTGGCCACCATCCGAGGCAGCTGTCTCGTTGCTGTTCGAGACTATTGACTGGGGCGGCCCGAAGGAGCCTTCATTCATCGACCGCGCCAACGGCAAGTCCACGACAGCCGGCGGTCAATTCGAGACTCGCGCCTTGCAGACCATGGTGCGGCAAAAGGCAAAAGTCAGACTGGGCCCGCATCACTCGATGCGAGGACAGATAGCGTTCGAATCTCTAGTCTGCCTGCTTTCAGGCGCGTGATTGTTTCTGGATCAAATCCGGGGAGCCGCGCAACTTCCCGCCAACTCGAGAGTGGCCTGGCCTCAAAAAATTGCACTTGCCTGCGCGAGGTCGAGCCCTCCGGCCGCCATGAGCTCGCCAATGGTCGCTGAGTTTATGTCGACCGCCTCCCCGGCGTGATGAGCTTCGCGCGTCTTCGAATCTGGCATTGTTCCCTGGGGCACGCCGTGGAATTTGCCAGGGACCCAACGAGCAGCGGGCAAAATTGGTCTGACAGTTCTCTCAAACCTATTCGCTACGATCTCAACGCTGCCAGCTATTTCGTAATGAGGCCCCGGTATGGATTGGCCGTCCAAAGCCCCGGAGCCGCTGCGCGACAGTATCGACCAGAACCGCATTTGATGCCGCAATCGAACCGTCCGGAAGCAGAAGATTGTTTTCGAACCCGACCCGGACGTCTCCACCAAACAATGCTCCCGCGCATACGCAAGCAGCCTCGTCACGACCGAAGGCGCAGACCATGAACGACCGGAAGCGTGGAACGTGAGGCGAAAGGAATGGCAGCAGATCAGTGGGGGCAGATTGCTGCGACGCTGTATAGCGGCCCAAGACAAACAGCACAGGAATGTCGTCCCAGGGAATTAGCCCCCGTCGATGCAAATCGAACAGGTACAACGCCTCGTCAGGATCATAGAGGATGATCTGCGGCAGCACGTGCTCGTGCCTTAGCCAGGCGAGGAACGTGGCGAAAGCCGCCTCGGCATGTCGATCCGGGACAAGTTCACGCAGCGCCAGCGAGACCGCCTCGGGTCTGGTCTGGCGCACCACCTTCATCTGCCTTTCGGGCTCATAAAGACCAAGCGCCTCGCTTGTTATTTGCACCACCAGGGCATCGCCAACGCAGCGTCGGACGGTAGCGGTAGCGGCGCGATACGCGTCAGGGTCGAGAACGTGCCGCCCGTGCCGGTCGCGGACGTGGAGGTGGATCATGGCCGCGCCAGCCTCGAGACACTCCGCGGCTGCCCGAGCCAGCTCGGTCTGCGTCATCGGCAGAGCCGGATGATCGGCTCTCGTGCGCCTGCCGCCATTCGGTGCGACGGCGATCGCAACCGCGCGGTTTGATGGTTGAGACTGCATTCGGATGACCGATGTTGACAATTGGATCACCAAAATACCGTGTGAAACATTTGTTGCAAACCGAATTCAAGCGCGGCAGACTGCTTTGATGGATCAGGGGCCCTTGGCGGAACGCCTCATAGCCGAATTCGATGGCATGTCGGCGCAGCTGCGGACAGCGGCTCGCTACATGCTTGATCATCCGAGCGACGTGGCCCTGTTATCCATGCGTGAGCAGGCGCGGCAGGCGGGCGTGCAACCGGCCACCATGACGCGCCTCGCCAAACACCTGGGTCTCGAAGGCTACGACGTGGTGCGCGATTCCTACGCGGCGGCGGTGCGGGGCGGCCACCTCGGCTTTGCCGGGAAAGCAGGAATCCAGGTGAAGAGCCAAAAGCTCAAGGGTGATCGCGCCCAGGCGACCGAGATGATGGACTCGCTTGCCGTCCAGATCGCCCGGCTGGGCCGGCCGGAAGTCCTGGAGCGGATCGTGGCGGCGGCGAAACGCCTCGCGGAGGCACGACGCATTTATTGCCTTGGCCTGCGATCCAGCCATCCCATCGCTTGGCACGTGCACTATGTTTTGTCGCTCATCGGCGAGAGCTCGGTTCTGCTTGACGGTATTGCCGGAACCGGCGCCGACGCCATCGGTCGCGCCACCGATGCCGACGTGCTACTGGTGGCAAGCGTGCTTCCATATACCCGACAGACCGTGGAGATCGCCGAATATGCCGCTGGGCGCGGCGTCCCGGTTGTCGCGATCACGGACAGCAAGGTTGCGCCACTCGCTCAGATTGCGCAGGACGTGATCGTCGTTCCTACGCACAGCCCGTCTTTTTTCCACACTATGGCGCCCGCTTTTGCCGTTGCTGAAATCCTGGCCGCGCTGGTGGCTGGCCACGGCGGCGAGTCGGCGCTGGCCGTGCTTCGGTGTACAGACGAGCACCACGCAGCGCTCAACATACATCTGAAACCGCGGCTTGGCATGAAATGACCCATCTTCTGCATCGCACGACCAAAGGCTTGCTTCCGATCGCCGTCGGCGGCAAAGGCGTCCAGATATTCGACAGCAACGGTCGCGCCTATATCGATGCATCCGGCGGCGCGGCCGTGTCGTGTCTCGGTCATGGCCATCCAGATGTCATCGCGGCGCTGCACGACCAACTCGATCGCATTGCTTATGCTCATACCAGCTTCTTCACCACCGAGGTTGCCGAGCGGCTCGCCGATCGTCTCGCTGAAGATGCTCCCGCTGGACTGAGCCATGTCTATCTCGTGAGCGGCGGGTCCGAGGCCGTCGAGGCGGCACTGAAGATGGCGCGGCAATATTTTGTCGAGAAAGGCGAGCCGCGGCGCCGCCACGTCATCGCCCGCCGTCAGAGCTATCACGGCAACACACTCGGCGCACTCGCCACAGGCGGCAATGAATGGCGGCGGCGGCAGTTTCAGCCGTTGCTCATCGAAACCCATCATATCGATCCATGTTTCGCTTATCGCTATCAATTGCCCGGAGAAAGCGATGCTGACTACGCTGTGAGGGCGGCGCAGGCCCTGGAGGACAAGATACTCGAACTTGGTGCCGGCGAGGTCATCGCCTTCGTCGCCGAAACGGTGGTCGGCGCGACTGCCGGAGCCGTGCCGCCGGTGGCCGATTACCTGAAGCGCATTCGGGCCATCTGCGACCGTTACGGCGTGCTGCTCATCCTGGACGAGGTGATGTGCGGCATGGGCCGCACCGGCACGCTTCACGCTTGCGAACAGGAAGGCGTCGTTCCCGATCTGATGACTATCGCCAAGGGACTCGGCGGAGGCTATCAGCCGATCGGCGCCGTGCTGCTCGGCCGGCATATCTTCGACGCTTTCGCCAACGGCTCCGGCTTTTTTCAGCACGGCCACACCTATATGGGGCATCCGATGGCCGCGGCCGCCGGTCTCGCGGTCCAGGAGGTGATCCGTCGCGACCATCTGCTTGACAATGTCAAAGCGATGGGCGCGCGTCTTGAGCGGCGCCTGAGCGAACGTTTCGGCAATCATCACCATGTCGGCGACATTCGTGGCCGCGGCCTGTTCCAGGCGATCGAACTCGTGGCCGACCGTGGTTCAAAAGAGCCTTTCGATCCGGCGCTGAAACTCAACGCGCGGGTCAAGAGCGAAGCCATGAACAACGGCCTGATGGTCTACCCCATGGGCGGCACGATCGACGGCGTCCGCGGCGACCATGTGCTGCTCGCGCCGCCGTTCATTGCCACCAGCCAGGACATCGATGCCATCGTCGAGCGGCTCGGCGACGCGGTCGATGCAGCTTTGCGCGCGCCCGGCTTGGCGGGACGCGCATGACCGGAGCCCGGCGCAAGGTCGGGACCAACCACCAGAGAGGTAATCGAAATGCATAATCTGCTGAAATCCCTGGTTGCCGTGACCGCGGCGGGGTGCCTGCTTGCCGCCACACCTTCGTTTGCCGAGCAGAAGTTCATCACTATAGGCACCGGCGGGGTGACCGGTGTCTATTATGCCGTGGGCGGTGCCATTTGCCGGCTCATGAACAAAGACAGGCAAAAGACCGGCATACGCTGCTCGACCGAATCGACGGGCGGGTCGGTTTTCAACGTCAACTCAATCAATACCGGCGACCTCGATTTCGGCCTTACCCAATCCGACGTGCAGTTTCAGGCCTATAACGGCGTCGGCCCTTTCGACGGCAAGGCAATAAAGGACCTGCGCGCGGTCTTCTCGGTCCATCCCGAACCGTTCACCGTTCTGGCACGGCCGGATGCCGGCGTGAAAGTCTTCGAGGATTTCAAGGGCAAGCGCTTCAATGTCGGCAATCCCGGTTCCGGAACGCGGTCCTCGATGGAAGAGCTGTTGAAGCAGATGGGTTGGACATTGAAGGACTTTTCGCTCGCCGCCGAACTCAAGGCCGATGAACAGGGCAGCGCGCTTTGCGACAACAAGATCGATGGCTTCTTCTACGGCGTGGGACATCCCTCCGCGGCAATCCAGGATCCGACGACGGCCTGCGGCGCCAAGCTCATTCCGCTGACTGGTCCGGCCGTTGATGCGCTGGTGAAGGCGCATCCCTACTATTCGGTCGCGACCATCCCCGGGGGCATGTATGCCAACAACCCCGATCCGACGACGACGTTCGGCGTGCGCGCCACCGTGGTGACGAGCGCCAAGACCCCCGACGATGTGGTCTACGAGATGGTCAAGGCGGTTTTCGAGAACTTCGACGACTTCAAGAAGCTGCATCCGGCCTTCGCTAATCTCGATCCGAAGGAGATGGTCAAGGCCGGCCTTTCGGCGCCGCTGCATCCGGGCGCCGAGCGCTACTACAAGGAGAAAGGCTGGCTCTGAACCTGTGACATTGGCCCGGGCCGCCTTGGCGGGCGGCTCTGGCCGCAAACCAAACGACCAAGATAAAAAATACGGTCGAGGGGAGAGCGATGACAGATCAGTTCCGCCAGGTGGAAGCGCCTGAAGACGTCGACCTCGACAAGCTGAACGAGATCGTGGCGGAGGCCGACACTGGTGGGCGCAAGCCGACGGGTCTCGCCGCGTATCTCGTTCTGGCAGTGTCGCTCGCCTGGTCGTTGTTCCAGCTCTGGTACTCCTCGCCGATCCCTTATATGTTTGGCTTCGGTGTTGTCAGCGACGGGATCGCGCGGTCCATCCATCTGGCCTTTGCGCTGTTTCTGGCACTCGTCACCTTCCCGGCGTTCAAAAGCTCCTCACGCAACCGCGTTCCGCCGCCCGACTGGGTGCTTGCCATAGCGGGCGCGACGGCGGCGCTTTATCTCGTCGTCTTCTACAGCGAGATCGCCACCCGGCCCGGGCTTCCCACGACCACCGATCTCGTCATCTCGATCGTCGGCATCGTTGTATTGATGGAAGCTGCCCGGCGCGCCGTCGGCCCTGCTATCACCATCATCGCCGGCCTCATGCTGATATACATCTTCGTCGGGCCCTATATGCCCGGCCTGTTGGCGCACAAGGGCGCGACGCTGTCGCGCGCCGCCTCGCAGATGTGGCTCACCTCCGAGGGCGTGTTCGGCGTTGCGCTCGGCGTCTCGACCAACGTTGTCTTCATGTTCGTGCTGTTTGGAACATTGCTCGAGCGTGCCGGGGCCGGCGGCTATTTCATCCTGCTTGCCTTCTCCATCCTCGGCAAATACCGCGGCGGCCCCGCCAAGGCCGGGGTCGTCGCCTCTGGCCTGACGGGAATGATCTCGGGATCATCGATCGCCAATGTGGTCACCACCGGCACCTTCACCATTCCGCTGATGAAGCGCGTCGGCTACACGCCGGTCAAAGCAGGTGCCATCGAATGCGCAGCGGGCGTCAACGGGCAGCTCATGCCGCCCGTGATGGGAGCGGCCGCCTTCCTCATTGCCGAATATGTCGGCATTTCCTACGCCGAAGTAGTCAAGCACGCCTTCTTTCCCGCGCTGCTCACCTATGGCTCGCTCTTCTACATCGTCGATATCGAAGCGATGAAGATGGGGTTGAAGGGTCTGCCGTCGCGCAGCCGTCATCCCGCCTTGCAAGGGGCCGTGCGCTCGCTGATGGGTGTCTGCGCCTTCGTCATTCTGGCCGGGCTCGTCTATTACGGCGTCGGCTGGACCAAAACGGTCTTCGGCAGCGCGGCGACCTGGGTGATCGTTGCGGCGCTTGCCATCGTCTATGTCGGGCTTGTCGCTTACAGGGCCAAGCACCCCGACCTGCCGCTCGACAGCCTCAAAGGCAATATTGTGGAGATACCGCATTTCGGTGAGACGGCACGAACCGGCCTGCATTTCCTGCTGCCGGTGGTGCTCCTCATCTGGTGCCTGATGGTCGAGGAGCTTTCGCCGGGCCTCTCCGCCTTCTGGGGCTCCGCTGCCCTGATGGTATTGATCGTCACGCAGCGCCCGCTGACGGCGTTCTTTCGAAGGGAACATCAATTTGCGCTGCGCTGGCGGGAAGGTATCGTCGATCTCATCGAGGGCTTGTCGGCGTCCGCGCGCAACATGACCACCGTCGGTATTGCCACAGCGACGGCCGGCATTATCGTCGGCACGGTGCTCTTGACCGGCGTCGGGCTGGTGATGACCGAGCTTGTCGAATTCATCTCGGCCGGCAGCTTCATGGTCATGCTGCTGTTTACCGCCGTTATCTGCATCATTCTGGGCATGGGCATGCCGACCACGGCGAGTTACGTAGTCGTTGCGACACTGATGGCGCCCGTGATGGTGGATCTCGCCGCCCAGAACGATCTGGCTGTGCCGCTAGTAGCCGTGCATCTTTTCGTCTTCTATTTCGGACTGATGGCCGATGTGACGCCGCCGGTTGGTCTTGCGGCATATGCAGCGGCTGCCATTTCGGGAGCCGATCCCGTGAAGACCGGCTTTCAGGGATTCAAGTATGAAATCAGGACGGCACTGTTGCCGTTCATCTTCATCTTCAATAACGGCGTGCTCATGATAGACATCCAGGGGCCCCTGGATTTTATCCTCGTCATAGTGACATCGGCGCTGGCCATGGTTGCTTTCGTTGCGGCGACCCAGAATTGGTTCCTGGTCCGAAACCGGTGGTACGAGTCGCTAGCACTCCTGTTGGTCTGCTTCACGTTATTTCGCCCGGGCTACTGGCTCGATCTGGTCGATGAGCCCTTTACGGCGAAACCCGTCTCCGAATTGAACCAAACCGTAGACGCCACGCCTTCGGGAGAAGCGCTTCGTCTAAAGTTGAAGACGTTCAACATCAGCGGCGACGAGATCGAGAAGCTGATCCGGCTCGATCTCGCCGAGGGCAAGAACGCGACAGAGAGGCTGGAAAGAGCTGGACTGACCGTGACTGCTCTGGGTGACACAATGACAGTCGGAATCGTGCGCCTCGGCAGTCAGGCGGCAAAATTCGGGCTGCAGCCCGGTGACGAAATCACCGGGATCATGGTGCCAACCAGCCGACCATCCCGCTACTGGTTCGTGCTCCCCGCGTTCTTGCTGCTCGGGCTCGTTTTCTGGCTGCAGAGGCGACGAAGGTCTGGCTCCTTGCCAAGTGCGGGAGCGGCCTAGCGAGTGAAACACATGCGCGGCGGAGACGACCTGCGACACGCGTCATTGCAGGACTCCGCGAGGGTGGAACATAAGGCGCCTGGCAGCCTTAGTTGTCGGGTAGCGCACCCTCGCCAGATGGCGCGGGCTGCCCACAGTCCGAGAGCCTGCCATTCGCATATATTTCCAAGCCGACGGATCAATCGCGGTCATTGTCTTTAGGTTCGCCAGACCATACGAGATCATGCGAAGGATTTGGGTTGGCTAACCATCCCGTAAGCCATTGGATTTGTTCGGAAGACTCACGTCCTCAACGACTAACATAATCATTATTCGTCAATAGGTTACGAGGCAGTTCGCCGAAATGGACTCAAGAAGCCGACCCAGACACTCACCCATCCCATTTGTCTTCTGCGGAATGGCTGTTTTGCGCCCGGTCGTCGCCGTTTACGCTAATCGTTATCGACTCTGAAAGCTGACGCCCACCTGCAGGCCTAGAGATCTGCGCGCCCCAGTGCTATCGATCCATCACCAAGCACTTAGTCTCAGCCTCAAATGGCGCCGCCGTGACCTGGCGCAGCGGTGGTCGCCATGGAGGATTTCAGGCGCTGTAGCATAGTCTCCGTCAGCGGGATTGATTTTCGTTCCGCAAGGTCGAAGAAGACCGTCTTGGCGGCCAGCTTGGCAGCGAGTTCGCCGCCATGGAGCCTGCGCATCTCGTAATCCGTCTGGACGGACGTGCGGCCGACAGTGCGGACCGCGCCGTAGATTTCCACGATGACCCCGGACGCCACCTCGCCGACAAAGTCGATCTCATGCCGGACGTCCGCCCATCCCCTGTCGGCCCATTCGGGCGTCGTCGGCGCCCAGCCGGTCGCCTGTCCCAGCAGGATGTTGATGGCGTCATCGAAAAAGGCGACGTAGAAACGCGTCGTCATGTGGCCCATCATGTCGCAATTCCAGGGCTGAACCACAGCTCTCGTCAATAGGATCATTTTTGCTCCAGTAATTCGTTCGATTGCGACCGTTATCTAGCGGGGATTGGCTGCCTCTGGGGAGGGCCAATCGACGGTCGGACCACTGCGCGAGCTATTTCGATGGCGGTAAGTCGATTACAGCGACGGTAGGACGCTCCGAATGTGGCTGGCAAACGCCTCGACGGCCGGCGATCGTGTGGTCTCGGCGAAGGCGATCAGAACGCCGAGCCGCGATAATCTCGGAAGCGGCGCGTTTAGGATGAACAGGTCCGACGGGACGGCTTTCTGTGTCATCACGCTTATGGCGAGGCCGGAGCGCGCCACGGCTATCAGACCGGTAAGGCTGTTGCTGGCATAGGCTATCTTGTAACGCAGCCCGGTGCGCAGCATGGCATCGCAGGCCGCCTTGTGGTCCATGGCGTTCGAAGCCGGCAGGGCCAGCGGCACGGTCTCGCCGAAGTCGTGTAGCTCCAATGTCGGCTTGCTGCCGACCCAGACCATCGCTTCCGTGCGCACGACCTCCTTGGAGGCGCTTGCATCGGGAATGGAGACGAGCGCCAGATCGACCTGCCGCGAATGCAGCAGATTGTGCAGTTCGACAGTCGGCGCCGCCACGACCTTGATCTCGATGTCCGGATAGAGGCTCCCGAAACTTCTCAAGAGCGTGGGAAAGAAAGCGCTCAAATAGTCTTCCGGGCTGCCGAAGATGATCGAGCCCTGCAGGCCTTTGCCGGAGAAAGCCGAAACCGCTTCGTCGTGCATCTTGAGAATGCGCTCTGCGTAGGCAAGAAAGCGCTCACCGCTGCCGGTAAGACGCACGCCGCTGCCGCTTCGGTGGAACAGGCTTTGGCCGCCGAGCGCATCCTCGAGCCGCTGTATCTGCATCGTCACCGCCGATTGCGTGCGCCCGACCTGCACGGCGGTCGCGCTGAGCGTTCCCGAATGCGCCGCGCGAACAAATGTCGCCAGCAATCTGAGATCGAGAGGTGCGGGCATATCAATTCCGTTGATATCTGACTCCAGAATCTATCAATTTTACTGCTGCACCGCCAGCCGCTAATCTTCGGGCCTGCGTTTTTGGCGAGGCTGCGACATGTCAAGAAACCTGGACAATGCCTTCTGGTCGGCGGCGCGAAAGCACCTTATTCGATATGGCGGCGCCTTCGAGCCCGCCATCATCGAGCGAGCCGAGGGGTCGTTCGTCTACGATGCCGATGCCCGGCCCATACTCGACTTCACTTCCGGCCAGATGAGCGCGCTGCTCGGGCACGCGCATCCGCGGATCGTCGCGACGGTGCGGCGCCAGGTCGAAACGGTGGCGCATCTCTTCAGCGGCATGCTGTCCCGCCCGGTCGTCGAGCTTGCCGAACGCCTCGCCACGCTGGCGCCCGGCCTCGACAGGGCGCTGCTGCTTTCGACGGGCGCGGAATCGAACGAGGCGGCCATCCGCATGGCGAAGCTGGTGACCGGCAAGCACGAGATCGTCGCCTTCTCCAAAAGCTGGCACGGCATGACCGGGGTTGCCGCTTCCGCCACCTACAGCGCCGGGCGCAGGGGCTACGGGCCAGCGGCGGCCGGCTCGATTGCGATCCCCGCGCCGAACAGCTTTCGGCCGCGCTTCAAGAAGGCCGACGGCTCGCTCGACTGGGCGGCCGAGCTCGATGACGCCTTCGCCCTGGTCGACAGCCAGTCGACCGGCAGCCTCGCGGCCTTCATCGCCGAGCCGGTCCTGTCGAGCGGCGGCATGCTGGAGCTGCCGCAAGGCTATCTCGCGGCGTTGAAGCAGAAATGCCGCGAACGCGGCATGCTGCTGATCCTCGACGAGGCTCAGACCGGCGTCGGCCGCACCGGCGACATGTTCGCCTTCCAGCGCGACGGCGTCACGCCGGACATCCTCACCCTGTCGAAGACCATCGGCGCCGGCCTTCCGCTGGCGGCTGTCATGACGACCGCCGAGATCGAGGAAACCGCGCATGAGCGAGGCTTCCTGTTCTACACTACCCATGTGTCCGATCCGCTGCCGGCCGCCGTTGGCCTGACAGTGCTCGATGTCGTCGAAGAAGAGCGCCTTGTCGAGCGCGCGCGCCATCTCGGGGACAGGCTTTTCACCGGCCTGTCCAGCCTCAAGCAGCGCTACGAATGCGTCGGCGACGTGCGTGGCCGCGGCCTGATGCTGGGGGTCGAGATCGTCAAGAACAGCCAAGGTCGTGAGCCCGATCATGAGCTCGGTGCGAAAATTGCCGCCGAGGCCTTCAGGCGTGGACTCAGCATGAACATCGTCAAGCTACCCGGGATGGGCGGCGTGTTCCGCCTCGCCCCGCCGCTGACGATTTCGGAAGACGAGCTCGATCTTGGATTGCGCACCATCTCCAGCGCCATCGAAGCGGTGCTGTCCACGGGCGCTGGCCGCGTCGGCGTGGCAGCCGAGTGACGGGCCGGGACCCATGAACGAAGCGAGCATGACCAAACAGGCCTCGGACGACACGCCGAACCGGGATGCGACGGCCGGCCCCATCCGCGTGCTTGTCGCCAAGCTGGGGCTGGATGGGCACGACCGGGGCGCCAAGGTGGTTGCGCGGATCCTGCGCGATGCCGGCATGGAAGTCGTCTACACTGGCCTCTACAAGTCGCCGAGCGAAGTCGTGGCAGCGGCGGTCCAGGAGGACGTTGACGTCATCGGCGTCAGCCTGCTTTCCGGCTCGCACATTCCGCTGTTCCGGGAACTGGGGCGCTGCCTGCGCGAGGCGAAGGCCGACCATATCTTCGTCGTCGCCGGCGGTGTCATTCCCGAGCAGGACTATGCCGCTTTGTGGGACAGCGGCGTCGACGCGATCGTGCCGCAGGAGGCGCGGGCCGAGCTGATCGTGACGACGATCAGGAACCTGATTGCCGCTCGTGGCCGCGTATGACCGTCCCCATGCCTTCGCGACCGGTGAAGCGCGCGGCATATAGGCCCTCGATAGAGCTCGTGCCCGAGATACTCGGGGGCAATGTCGCCGCCATCGCCCGCATGATCACGCGCGCCGAGGCAGGCTATCCAGAGGCCGCGCCGGCGTTGGCGGAAATCTACAGGCATACCGGCAAGGCGCATGTCGTCGGCATCACCGGCGTTCCGGGAGCGGGCAAGTCCACGCTTGTGTCTTCCCTCATCCGGGGATTCGCGTCGGAGGGACACAAGGTCGGCGTCGTCGCCGTCGATCCGAGCAGCCCGTTCTCCGGCGGCGCGATCCTCGGTGACAGGGTGCGCATGAGCGAGGCGGCCTCATCCTCGCAGGCCTTCGTCCGCAGCATGGCGACGCGCGGCCACCTGGGTGGCCTTGGCCGGTCGACGCTGCAGGCGGTCGACGTCCTCGACGCCGCCGGCTACTCACCCATCATCATCGAGACGGTCGGCGTCGGCCAGGACGAGGTGGAAGTGGTGACGGCCGCACACAGCGTCGTCGTTCTCTCGGCGCCCGGGCTCGGCGACGACATACAGGCGATCAAGGCCGGCCTATTGGAGATCGCGGATATCCACGCCGTCAGCAAGGCTGACAAGCCGGAAGCGGCGGCAACCGTCTCGGCCCTGCGCGGGATGATGACCCTCGGTTCGGAACGGACGGGGTCGAAATGGACGCCGCCGGTCCTTCCGGTAAGCGCGGTCTCCGGCGAGCGGATCGGCGAGCTGAAGGACGCCATTTCCAGGCACTGGTCGCATCTGCGCGAAAGCGGCGAGCTGGCCGAGCGGCAGCGGGGCATTTGCCGGACGCGGATCCTCGGCGCGGCCAGACATCTTTTTCAGCACAAATTCGATGAGCGGGCCGACGAGATCGGAGAGCATATCCAGGCCGTCGTGAACAGGGACATGGACCCCTCCGGCGCGGCTTATCTTCTGCTCGGCTGGGCGAACGAGCGGCGAGCGACATGAACCTGTTCTCCGAAACCGCGATCGAGGACATCCGCGAAAAACAGGCGGCGTGGGAGGAGAAGGAACTTGCCGCCGCGCTCAGCAGCAGGCCGGAGGAAAAGCCGGCCTACAAGACGGAATGCGGCATTCCGCTGAAGCGCGTCTACACGGCCGCCGACATCGCAGATATACCGGCCGATGAGCTCGGTTTCCCCGGCGCCTATCCCTTCACCCGCGGAGCCTATCCGACGATGTATCGCGGCCGGCCGTGGACAATCCGGCAGGTCGCGGGCTTCGGCAATCCCGAGGCCACCAACCAGCGCTACAAATACATGGTCCAGACCGGCCAGACCGGGCTCTCCACCGATTTCGACCTGCCGACCCTGCTTGGCCTGGACTCGGACGACCCCCGAGCGTTCGGCGAAGTCGGGCGCGTCGGCGTCGCCATCGACACGGTCGACGACGTCGACCGGCTGTTCGACGGCATAGACCTGGAAAAGATCTCGGTGTCGCTCACCATCAACCCGTCGGCCTGGGTGGTTTACGCTATGTATGTCGCCGTCGCGGCGCGGCGCGGCTACGACCTCCACAAGCTGGCGGGCACGCTGCAGGCGGATCCGTTGAAGGAGTATGTCGCGCAGAAGGAGTGGATCTATCCGGTGCGCCCCGCCGTCAGGCTGCTGCGTGACCTTATCATGTACAGCGCCAAGACGACGCCGAAGATCAATCCCATCAGTCTCAGCGGCTATCACCTGTCGGACGTGGGCGGAAACGCGCTGCAGGAGATCGCCTTCATCATGGCCTTCACCATCGCCTATTGCGAGGAGGTCACCGGCGCCGGCATGGACATAGACGACTTCGCGCCCAGGCTGTCCTTCTTCTTCATCAGCCACCAGGATTTCTTCGAGCAGATCTGCAAGTTCAGGGCGGCAAGGCGGGTCTACGCCAAGATCATGGCGCAGCGCTTCAAGGCCAGGAAGCCGGAATCCATGCGGCTGCGGGTGCATGTGCAGACTGCGGCGATGAGCCTGACCAAGGTCGAGCATCACAACAACCTGATGCGCACGGCCATCCAGGCGCTCGGCGCCGTGCTGGGCGGCTGCCAGAGCATGCACACCAACGGTCTCGACGAGGCCTTCGCCATCCCCACTGAAGAGGCCATGAAGCTGGCCATCCGCACCCAGCAGATTATCCGCGACGAGATCAACGTGACCTCCGTGATCGACCCGCTCGGCGGCTCCTATTTCATCGAGCGCCTCACGCGCGACATGGAGACCGAGATCTGGAAGCTTCTGGACGAAGTGGACGAGCGCGGCGGCGCCGTGAAACTGGTCGAGGAAGGCTGGTTTCAGCAGAAGCTCGCGGACTCTGCCTATGCGACGTTCCAGAAAATCGATTCCGGCGAAAAGATCTCCGTCGGCGTCAACCGCTATGTCGATGAGGCCAGCAGCTCGGCCGAGGTGCACATCCACCCCTATGACGAACAGTGCACGCAATTGCAAATCGACCGGCTCAACGCGGTGCGGACAGGGCGCGACAACGCCCGTGTCCGGAAGCTGCTGAAGGAACTCGCCGAGGAGGCAGGGTCCGACGAAGCCAATCTTTTGCCGAAGACCGTCGAGGCCGTGGAGGCGAAGGCGACGCTCGGCGAGATCTGTGCGGCGCTACGCGAGGTCTGGGGCACTTATGCCGAACCAATGATTGTCTAAGGAGGATGCCTTGACACCTACTGTCTTCATTAGAGACGACGGGCCAATTGCCTGGATCATGCTATGCCGGCCCGAGCGCCTCAATGCCATGAACAGGCAGCTCGTAGACGAGCTCTCACAGGCGCTCGCGCGGGCTGAAGCTAATCCGTCCATCCGAGTTGTCATCCTGCACGGAGAGGGTCGAGCCTTTTGCTCCGGCGACGACCTGAAGGATCTCGATGCCCAGACCTCGTCGGAGGCTGCGACACAGGCCTGGGTCGAGGCCATCCAGAACGTCACCCTGCAGATCATGCAGTCACGCAAGATCGTGATTGCCGCCGTGCATGGCTGGTGCGTGGGCGGCGCGCTTGAATGGGCCGTGAACTGCGACTTCAGGCTCTTTGCGGACAATGCGCGCTGGTTCTTTCCTGAAGTAACCTACGGGCTGTTCGTCACTGGCGGCGTTACCGCCCTGTTGACCAAGCAAGTCGGACCACAAGTCGCCAAGGAATTGATGATCCTGGGCGAAAAGCACGATGCCAAAAAGGCGCTTGAGGTCGGCATCGCGTGGAAGCTGGTTCCCCAAGCAGAGTTGCTCAGTGAGGCGGAAAAACTGGCCCGCGCGATAGCGGAGCGCCCCGAGGGCGCCGTGGGCGACATCAAGCATGCCATCAACAACGGCTTCCACTCTTCCCTAGCGGATGCAATGGCGCTCGAGACCAGGGCCACGGTAAGCGGCTTCCTGTCTCCGGATGCGCAGGCACGAGCCAAGGATTTTTGAGCGCGATGACGATGCTTGAAGTCGCCCCTTCCTCCTACATCCCGGGTCAGCATGACGGCGATCTCGAGACCCGGGTTCTGCCGAAAATCCTGCTAACGCAGGCCGAGCGCCTGGGCGACAGCCCGTTCATCGATATCTGCGGACGTTCCGCAAGTTTCGAGGAGATGCAGATCGTTTCGGGACGGCTGGCGCGAGGCCTGCGCGGCCTTGGCATCGGCAAGTCCGACCGAGTGGCGATGCTGCTGCCCAATTGTCTCGAGCTGGTCGCGATGTGGTTCGCCGTGGCGAGCCTTGGCGCCATCGAGGTGCCCAGCAATCCGGGCCTGAAGGGTGACCTGCTCTGCCACAACCTGAACAATTGCGGCGCCGAGCTCCTCGTTGCGGATGCGAGCGCGCTTGACGAGCTCGCCAGGGTCCAGGACCGGCTGCCGGAACTGCGTACCCTCGTCCTCGTAGGTGCCGATCCAGGCGAAGCTCGGGCGGCCGGCATCCGGATCGGCCGCATCGTCGGGTTCGAGGAATGCATGGCCGGGCAGCCGGATTTCGACTTGGCCGACGTCCACTATTCCGACCCGATGGCGATCCTCTACACCTCGGGCACCACCGGCCCGGCCAAAGGCGCTTTGATGTCCCACCACCACTGCTATTCCTGGGCGGCGGCGATGGCGCTCAATCTCGGCTACACGACAAGCGACAGTTACTTCTCGGCATTGCCGCTGTTTCACACCGACGCGCAAATGTTCGGCGTCTACTTGCCGCTGATCTACGGCACGCGCACGACGCTGGTCGAGGCCTTCAGCGTGTCACGGTTCTGGGACCAGGTCCGCGCCAGCGGCGCCACCGCCACGAACCTGCTCGGCGCGATGGCGGTCATCCTTTCGCGTCAGCCGCCTTCCGATGGGGACGGCGCCAATCCGGTGCGCATATGCCAGTGCATTCCTATGGTGCCGGACAAGGAAGCGTTCGAGCGGCGCTTTGGCATACGGCTCGTCACCGGCTACGGACAGACGGAGACCAGTTTCGTCACCCTCGACACAGTGGGAGATACGAGAGCGGGCTCCTGCGGTCGCCCGCATCCCGATTGGGAAGTTGCGATCGTCGACGACAGGGACCGGCCTCTGCCGCATGGGTCCCTCGGCGAGATCGTGTCACGCCCCCGCAGGAACTGGAGCATGTTCTCCGGCTACTACCGCGCCGATGCCAAGACCGTGCAGACACTGAGAAACCTTTGGTATCATTCCGGCGATGCCGGCTGCATGGACGAGGATGGCTGGCTCTACTTCAAGCACCGCTTGAACGAGGCGATCAGGCGGCGGGGCGAGAACATCTCCGCCTACGAGGTCGAGACCGTCGCCGAGAAGCATCCAGAAATCGTGGAAAGCGCCGCGTTCGGGATTCCGTCCGAATTCACTGAGGAAGACATCATGGTCGTAGCCCAGCGCCGGCCAGGTTCGACGCTGGAGGCGGCCGAACTGCTTGCGCACTTCAGGACATCGGCGCCGCGCCACATGGTGCCTCGCTATATCGAAATCACCGACAAACCGCTTCCGCGAACTCCGACGGAGAAAATCGCCAGGACCGCCTTGCGGCAGCAGGGTGTCAGCGCGGCCACATTCGATCGGGGTGAACGCTAGAGGAAGCAGAACGCAGGTAGAAGGATGACGGAGGCTCAGGCAATGCAGCGTCGGATGATCGCTCCCTGCTTCATGAACGATACGCTCGAATGCCTTCGCCGCCACAACGTCGAGGTGGAGCCTCTCTTGGCTCGCGTCGGGCTGCCGCCAGCGATTTCCGAGCCAATATCGACCGAACAATATGGCGCGCTCTGGCACGCCGTCGCGCAGACGATGGATGACGAGTTCTTCGGCGAAGGCGCCAGGCCAATGCGGGCGGGCAGTTTCGCGCTGCTCTGCCAGGCGCTGCTTTCCACCGAGACTCTGGAACATGCCGTGCGCAGGGGCCTGCGCTTCCTGCGCGCCGTGCTCGACGACCCGCATGGCGAATTGACCATCGGCAACGGGCTCGCCGAGATCAGGCTGAGCGAGTCCGGGCCGTTGCGTTCGGCCTTCGCCTACCGCACCTTCTGGATCATCGTCCATGGCGTGAACTGCTGGCTGGTGGGCCGGCGCCTTCCGATCCGCTGGGTGGACTTCAAATGCAGCATCCCGCCCACGGGGAGCGACTACCGTCTGTTCTTCGGCGCGCCGGTGCGGTTCGATCAGCCTCAGAGCCGCCTCGTCTTCGATGCCGAATTCCTGAAGCTGCCGGTCATCCGCGATGCCTGCACATTGCGCGAATTCCTGCGCAAAGCCCCGGCCAACATTCTTGTGCGTTACCGCCACGACGAAGGGCTCTCGGCGGCCATACGCGGGCGACTTCACGCCACCGCGCCCGCTTCATGGCCGAGCTTCGAGCGCCTTGCCGCCGGCATGCGCATGCAGGCGCCGACCTTGCGCCGCAGGCTTCAGTCGGAAGGGCAGAGCTATCGCTCGATCAAGGACGAGATGCGCAGGGCCCTGGCGATGGAGGCCCTGCTCAACGGCAGCCGCAGCGTCGCCGACCTCGCCGCCGATATCGGCTTTTCCGAGCCGAGCGCGTTTCATCGCGCCTTCCACAAATGGACCGGCAAGAGTCCGGCCTTGTTCCGACGCGAGGCTTCGTCCGACGCCCGATTCTGACAACGCGCCGGCGAATTAGCAGGCAGGCGACGCGTTCCCGAAACATTGCAAAATCGATCAACAAATCTGGGTCTTACGGTCATCGCATGCCACTTGGCTTGCAGCCAATATGCCCGGTAGCGCAGCCGCGGGGACAGGTTAGATGCGGAGCAAAGGCGAGACGTTTCTCGTGAGGGGGCCGGCTCCGGCCTGATGCCTGACCCGCTGGCATCGGCCATGACCTGATCCAACGGCAGGCCGGTCCGCGCCGAATTCTAGTCAGCTCGATGCGTCGGACGTGGGCATCGCATCGAAGCCTCAACCAGTGCCCGCCACGAAAAATGGGAGCCTAATATGAAGAAACATCTCTTGTCGGCGGTGGCGGTGACCGCGCTTGTTGCGTTTGCGGGCACCGCTTGGGCGGATATCGTCATTGGTGTCGCCGGGCCGATAACCGGTCCGAATGCCGCTTTCGGCGCGCAGTTTCAAAAAGGCGCAGAACAGGCAGCAGCCGACATCAACGCGGCCGGTGGCGTGCTCGGCCAGAAAATCAAGATAGAGATCGGCGACGACGTCTCCGATCCGAAGCAGGGCATTTCGGTCGCCAACAAATTCGTCGCGGACGGCGTGAAATACTTGGTCGGTCACTTCAATTCGGGCGTGTCGATCCCTGCCTCGGAGGTCTATGCCGAAAATGGGGTGCTCGAGATCTCGCCGGCGTCCACCAATCCGCAATACACCGAGCGCGGCCTCTGGAACACATTCCGCACCTGCGGCCGCGACGATCAGCAGGGCAAGGTCGCGGGAGACTATATCGCCGCGAACTTCAAGGATGCCAAGATCGCCATCATCCACGACAAGACGCCCTACGGTCAGGGCCTCGTCGACGTCGCCAAGAAGGACCTGAACGCCAACGGCATCAATGAAGTGATGTATGAAGGCATCAATGTCGGCGACAAGGATTTCTCCGCGCTCATAGCCAAGATGAAGGAAGCGGGCGTGACGCTGATCTACTTCGGCGGTCTTCACACCGAGGCGGGCCTTATCATGCGCCAGTCAGCGGACCAGGGCCTGAAGGCGACATTGTTCTCGGGCGACGGCATGGTCTCGAACGAACTGGCCTCGATCGCAGGCGATTCCGTCATCGGCACCCTAAACACCTTCTCGCCCGACCCACGGAAAAATCCCGCGGCGAAGGACATCGTCGACAAGTTCCGTGCCTCCGGCTTCGAGCCCGAAGCCTACACGCTCTACTCCTACGCGGCGGTCCAGATCGTCGCCGCCGCGGTCGACAAGACCGGTTCGGCCGACGATGCGCAGAAGGTCGCCGAGACCATCAAGGCGAGCGGCCCGTGGAAGACGGCGATCGGCGACATCAGCTATGACCAGAAGGGCGACATCACGCGTCCCGACTATGTCATCTACGAATGGAAGAAGGGCGCCGACGGAAAGCCGACATACGCGCAGAAATAGGCCTGGAGCGGTGCGTGCGAGGATGCCCGCCTATAATCCGGGCAACCTCGCCGGGGTGACTTGCCGGTCCATTCCACGGGGCCGACGGTCTGTCGGGCGTCGCCGACCCTCCAGGAGGTCGAGCACAACATTCGCGAGCTGTCGGGTGTGAGGACCGCAGCCACGCCATGGTACAGCAGGAATTGACAGTACTGCAGCGGAATGACGTCTCCGACCACTGCTCCGACGTTTTTGACACTCTGCGCCCTTCAGCGCACTGATGCGCACACGCGCGCGTCGATCGCTCACGGCCTCAGGCAGGAGGACTTCGCACTGATGGAACTGGGGCCCGAATTTGCTGCCGCTCCAAGCTGCAGGATATCATTATCGCAGACCATGACGGCTATGGCTTTGCACTCAAGCCCCTTGGCCAGATGCTGGTCCCGATAGCGATACGTCCTCCAGCGTCCGGAAAGCTCAAGCTGCGTAAGCAATGATACGGCTTTGGTTCCCAAGTCGCGACCATCAGCAAGTGTCGGTATTGGTGATTGCGTGTCCCGGCAGGCAACGCAGTACTTTCGCGCGAAAATTGGTGGTTGGTTAGGCGAAGAAGACACTCACCCTGCCGTAGGAGCCAAAATCGGAAACGATCTGGTCGCCATGCCGGCATTCGACCGGCCGGATGAAGGAACCCGACAGCACGACCTGTCCGGCCTCGATCTGCATGCCGTATTGATGCAGCCGGTTGGCGAGCCAGACGATGCCTTTGGCGGGATGATCGAGCACGCCGGCGCCGAGCCCCGTCTCCTCGACCTCGCCGTTGCGCGACACGATGGCGCCGATCCAGCGCAAGTCCGCCTCGCGCGGGCCGGCCTTGCGGCCGCCGACGACGATGCCCGCATTGGCGGCATTGTCGGAGATCGTGTCGACGAAGGTGCGAATCTTGCCGGTCTCTTTGTTCATCCGCTCGATGCGGGCGTCGAGGATTTCCAGGGCCGGGGTGATGTGATCGGTGGCGTCGAGCACGTCGTCGATCGAGATGTCGGGGCCGGCCAAAGGCGCCTTCATGACGAAAGCGATCTCGGCCTCGATGCGCGGCTGGATGAAGCGATCGGCCGGCACCGTGCCGCCGTCATCGAAGAACATGTCGTCGAACAGGATGCCTGAATCGGGAATGTCGATGCTGAGCGCCGACTGCATCGCCTTGGAGGTCAGGCCGATTTTCCAGCCTTTGATCGCCAGTCCGGACGCTTCCTTCCGCTTCACCAGCGCGGCCTGGACGCGGTAGGCGTCGTCCATCGTGGCTTGCGGAAAATCGAGGCTGAGCAGCCTGATCTGGCGGCGATCGCGCTCGGCCTCGAACAGTTTTTGGGCGGCGCCCTCGATCTCCGCCTCGGTCATCATCATTTGGTTTCCTCGTCCACGACCCCGTTGCGGAGCAGCCCGATACCTTCGGCCTCGACCTCGATTACGTCGCCCGGCTTCAGCCAGATCGGTGGATCGAAGCGGGCGCCCGCGCCGGTCGGTGTTCCCGTCACGATGACATCGCCCGGCACCAGCGTGGTGAAGGTCGAGATGTAGTTGATGATCTTGCGGAACGAAAAAATCATGCGGCCGGTGCGGTCCTGCTGACGCAACTCGCCATTGACGCGCGTCGTCAGCGCGATGTCGGCGATCTGCGCCTCATCGGTGAACGGCACCAGCCACGGCCCGATCGAGCCGGTGCGATCGAAATTCTTGCCTTGGGTGACGTTGAACTTGGCATGGCGCACCCAGTCGCGGATTGTGCCTTCGTTGCACAGCGAAAGTGCCGCGATATGGTCGAGCGCGTCGGATTCCGGGATCCGGCGGCCGCCCTTGCCGATGACGATGACGATCTCGCCCTCATAGTCGAGCTGCGGCGATTCCGGCGGCCGCACCAGCGGCGCGCCATGGCCGACGAAGGAGCGTGGAAAGCGGATGAACAGCGACGGGTTGGAGGGTGCTGCCTGCCCGTCCTTGTACTCCTCGTTGCGGTCCGGATAGTTGACGCCGACGCAGATGATCTTTTCGGGCGCAGGCACGGGAATCGCGTAGGTGATCTCGCCCAGGCTGAGATCGGCCGGCAGCGCGGCCGCTTCGTCGACGAGGCGCGGCAGGGCGCCCGCCGCCACGACCTCGCGCAAGGTCGGCCATGTGTTGCCGTGACGTCGGGAAAGATCGACGATGCCGCCGCCCTTCACGAAACCAAAGCCCGATCTCCCCTGATGGGAAAAGCTGGCGAAACGCGGCTGTTCGGTCATGTCGTCTCCATCTGCTCCGCATCCGAGCCTAAGTCGTCTGGCGCGCGATCTCCGTGATCACCGCGAATGCGGTTTCGGCATCCTCGCGCGTCATCTCGAACTGGCCGGCCTGGAAGCGGATCGCGATCGCCCCGTCGACGCGGGTCTGGGTAAGATAGATACGGCCGTCGTCGTTGATGGCATTGACCAGCGCGATGTTGTGCCGGTCGGGATCGCCTGGCGCCTTGTGCCGGAAGGAAAACAGCGACAGCACCGGCGCGCTGACGATCTCGAAGTCCGGCTCGGCGGCCAATTTTTCCGCCAGTTCCACCGACCATGTCACATGGTTCCGGATCATTGTCCGCAGCCCTTCGAGGCCGTGGTATCGCAGCAAGAACCAGAGCTTCAGCGCCCGGAAGCGGCGGCCGAGCGGCACTGTCCATTCGGAGAAATTGATGACGCCGTCATGACCATGCGTCTTCAGATATTCCGGCTGGATCGCGAGCGTGCGCGCCTGCTCCCCGGGATCGCGCATGAACTGCACGGAGCAGTCGAACTGCGCGCCCAGCCATTTGTGCGGATTGAAGACGATCGAGTCCGCCGCCTCCACGCCATCCCAAAGCGTTCGAAATTCCGGACAAATCATCGCCGAACCCGCCCATGCCGCGTCGACATGCAGATAGAGGCCATGCCTTTTCACGACCTCGGCCACCGCCGCGATCGGATCGCAGGCGCCGATGGATGTGCCGCCGGTGCAGGCGATCACGCCGGCGGGCGTCAGCCCCGCGGTGATGTCGGCGCGGATGGCGACGTCTAGCGCCTCGGGGTCCATGCCGTGCAGGTCGCCCTTGGTCGGGATGCGCACTAGATTGGCCTCGCCGATGCCGGCCACCCAGATTGCCCGGTCGATGGAGGTGTGCGCTTGGGCCGACGCGTAGACGCGCACGGCCGTGTGCGCCGCCAGCCCCTCTTTGTTGCCCATCCAGCCAAGTGCCCGTTCGCGCATGACCAGCACTGCAGCGAGCGTCGCCGTCGAGGCCGAATCCTGGATCACGCCTGAAACGCCGGCGGGCAGGCCCAGCGCCTGGCGCAGCCAGTCCACGACCTTCATCTCGAGTTCGGTCGCGGCCGGCGACGTCTGCCAGAGCATGCATTGCGCGGCGATGGATGTGACGAGGTAGTCGGCGACCACCGACACCGGCGCGGCGTTCGCCGGGAAATAGGCGAAGAAGCGCGGATGCTGCCAGTGCGTCATGCCATCCGGAATAATCCGCTCGAAGTCGGCGAAGATCGCCTCCATCGGCTCACCCCGTTCAGGCGCGGCGTCGTCGATCTGGCGGGCGATGTCGCCGGGCGTCGTCTGCGCTCGCACCGGCCGGTGCCGCAAGGTCGTGCGGTAGTTGGCCCCCCAGTCGGCGGCCTTATGCGACCAGTGTCTGAATTCGTCGCTATCCATTGCCGGCGAGACCTTTCCGTTTCATACCATGAGGATGACGTTATCCGCCGGTCTCAACCTATTCGGAGATCGCTGGCTGGGCCGTGCGACGTGCTGGATGTAGGTTGGAGCATGCTGCATGGCCGCGTCGGCATTGCGCTTGACGAAAACGTCGATGCAGAAGCCACGCGTCAGCGCGACACAGGCCGAATCGTCGGCAGCCTTGGCAGTTGAAGCCGAGGCCACCAGCGTCGAGACGATTATTCCCAGCAGACGAGATGATCTCACAGGCATTCGATGCTTTCCTTCCCGGCTCGCCGATTATGGCGCCACAATCGGCGAGGCCGAGAGATCAGATTGATGCGGCTTCACGCCGGCAAAGACGCTGCCTTCCTCGAACCAGCTCTTCGGGGCCGGTGCGCCCCATAACGTCTGGCGCTGCGGGTCCTTCAGGTCCCATTTGATCGGCTCCAGATCGGGATCGACCGTCTGGTAGTCCGAGCAATAGATCTCGATGCGATGGTTATCCGGATCGCGGATGTAGAGGAAGAAGGCGTTGGAGATGCCGTGCCGTCCGGGGCCGCGCTCTATATTCGGCAGCCAACCGGTGGTCGCCATCAGGTCGAGCAGGTCGATGATGTTGAGCGGCGTCGGCACCCAGAAGGCGACATGGTGCAAACGCGGGCCGAGGCCATTGGTGAAAGCGATGTCGTGCACGCCGCCCTTGCGGTGCGTCCAGGCCGCCCACAGCTTCCCGGTCTCGGCGTCCTCAGTGTACTCGGTCACGCGGAAGCCGAGCTCGTTGTAGAAGGCCACCGATTCATCGACGTTTGGCGAGAAGCAGTTGAAGTGGTCGATGCGCAGCGGTTTCACACCGTGATAGAGCGCGTATTTCTGGTGGATCGGCGGCAGCCTTTCCATCCTCGAATAGAATTCGAGCGGAATGCCGTGCGGGTCGCGGGTGCGGAAGGTGCGCGACTGGTAGGGCCGCTCCACCCATTCCACCGGCAAGCCTTTGCCCTTGAAGAAGTGCTCGGCCTTGTCGAGATCCTCGTCGGAAAACACCTTGAAGCCGAGGTCGCGGGCTTCCGCGGTGGCGCCTTTGCGCAGCACGATGCAATGGTGGCCGCGCTCCTCCAGTGCGCGCAGATAGATGGCGTCGGATGTCTCGTCGGTCACCTGCAGGCCGAGTGTGTCGACATAGAAGGCGCGTGATTTCGCCAGGTCGGTGACGGCGAGCTCGACATGGCTGAGTCGCACGATGTTGAAGGCAGGGTAGAGGTTGGGTTGGGGCAGGGCCATAGGTGTCTCCCGTCAGCCGCCGAGCTTCTGGATCGAATGCTGCGTCGTGGCGAACGCGACGTTCTTGGTTTCCATGTAGAAGTCGAAAGACCAGTCGCCGCCGTCGCGGCCGATGCCCGAGTTCTTGACGCCGCCGAATGGCGTCGGCAGATGCCGCACATTTTCCGAGTTGACCCAGATCATGCCGGCGTCCAACGCATCGGTGAAGCGGAAGGCGCGGGTGACGTCCGAGGTCCAGAGATAGCCGGTCAGGCCGTATTGCGTGTCGTTGGCGAGCGCCAGTGCATCGGCCTCGTCCTTGAACGATATGGCGGTCAGCACTGGCCCGAAGATCTCTTCCTGGGCAATGCGCATCTTGTTGGTCGCGCCAATGAACAGCGTCGGGCTGACATAGCAGCCGCCGCCCGGGCCGGTGAATTTGCCGCCGCCGGCGGCAACGACCGCCCCTTCCGATTTGCCGATCTCAATGTAGGAAAGGACCTTTTCCTCATGCACCGGATGGATCAGCGGGCCGACCACGGTTTCCGGGTCGAGCGGATGGCCGACCTTGATGCGCTTTGCTTTCTCCGCCACCAGCGCGGTGAACTTGTCATAGACGCTTTCCTCGACCAGCAGCCGCGACGACGAGGTGCAGCGCTCGCCGTTCAGCGAATAGATCATGAAGACCGCGGCGTCCGCGGCCCGCTCTAAATCGGCGTCGGCAAAGACGATGACTGGGTTCTTGCCGCCGAGCTCGAAATGCACCCGCTTCAGCGTCTCGGCGCCTTGCTTCATGATCATCGAGCCGGTGCGGCTTTCGCCGACGAAGCCGATCGCCTTGATGTCGGGATGTTCGGTCAGCGCCCTGCCAGCATCCTCGCCGAAGCCGTTGACGAGGTTCCAGACGCCCTTGGGCAGGCCGGCTTCCTCGGCGATCTCGACCAGAAGCCTGGCCGTCAGCGGCGAGAACTCGGCCGGCTTATGGACGATCGTGCAGCCGGCGGCGAGCGCAGGCGCGATCTTCCAGGTCGACAGCATGAACGGCGTGTTCCACGGCGTGATCACGCCGACAGGGCCGATCGGCACGCGCGTCGTCATGTTGACCTGGTTCGGCGCACGGACCGTCTGGCCGTCGCGGGCTTCAGGTGCCCGGTCGGCATAGAAGCGGAAGTTTTCCGCGCCGCGCAACGCGGCCTTGGCCATGAACTTCAGTGACTGGCCGGTATCCATGCATTCGACGAAGGCAATCTCCTCGGCGCGCGCGACAATGCCGTCGGCGATTTTGTGGAGCAGCTTCTTGCGCGCGTCGCCGGAGATCGCCGCCCATTCCTTGAAAGCGGCCTTCGCCGCTTTGGCGGCGCGGTCGATGTCGGCGGTCTTGCCGCGCGCCACCTGGGCGATTGGCTTGAGGTCGATCGGGGAGATCGTCTCGTATGTCGAGCCGTCGGCGGCGGGCACGACCTCGCCGCCGATCTGGTTGAGCACGCCGTCCTTCCTGAAGCGCTCGAGATAGGCTTCGGCCTTCCTCAGATTGTCGTCCAATGCCGCCATTGCGTCTTTCCTATTCTCTGCCGCCCGTTCACTTGCCGCGCAGGCGCGGGTGGATGGCGTTCTTCTTCCAGCTGAGCTCTGCGTCGATCTCGCGGATCTCCAGCGACAGCGCGAAATGCGGCGTCGCAAACAGCGGTGAAAGATGATCGGTGACGGCCGCGAAGATCGCCTCGCCGGCGCTTTTCTTTTCTTCCGCCGTGCGGCCCTTGCCGATGCGGAAATTCATGTCAA
The DNA here is from genome assembly GCF_006440775.1 of Mesorhizobium sp. B2-7-2. Lineage (GTDB taxonomy): Bacteria > Pseudomonadota > Alphaproteobacteria > Rhizobiales > Rhizobiaceae > Mesorhizobium. The sequence goes on from NZ_VFTZ01000003.1 coordinate 245,412, forward strand.
TGAAACCGTTCTCAGGCAGCCGGTCGGCAATCGCATAGGCCTCGGCGCGGAAGGCCCGCACGCGCACCGCGCCCGGCTCGAACAGGCCAGTCCCGAGAATGGTGCGCGAGACCAGCGCGCAAAGCTCGGCCACGTCGACCTTCTGGTCGAGATTCGCCGAATATTCGATCGCCATATGAGGCAAAGGTTTCGTCCGCCGACGGTGTTTGTAATTAACACGTGAATTACATCTTGACGATCGAATGTCAAGCGTCGTTCTGTATCTGGATGGGCTTCCAGGCGCCGGGATTGCCGCTCCCGGCAAAATCGCGGATATAGCTGCGATCCGTGCCTCGTTTCGCGTTGCGAGTCGCGTGGAATTGGAATTTTTTTGGAGATCTGACCTTGCTACCGCCTAACACACGCCGCTCCTTGCCGATGGCGCTTCTGCGTGCTCGCGAAGTGATCATGGCGCATTTCAGGCCGATGCTCGCCCGCCACGACATCACCGAGCAGCAGTGGCGCGTTCTGAGAGTCCTTGCCGAGGCCGGGCCGCTGGAAGCGACCGAATTGGCCAACCGCGCCTCGATCTTGCCGCCGAGTCTCACCCGCATCATCAAGGCGATGGAGGAACGGCAATTCATCTCCCGTGACAAGGTCAAGAACGACGGCCGCAGGGCGCTGCTCGCCATCAGCCCGGCCGGGCTGGCGCTGATCGAGGATCTGTCGCCCGAGCGCATCGCCATCTACGATGCGATCGAGCGGCGATACGGCGCCGAGCAGCATGAGCACCTGCTCGACCTTCTGGAAAGCCTGATCCAGTCGGAATCGTCTGAAAATCAGACCTGATAAAATTTACCCACCGAAGCTGCCGAGTGCGCTCGGCTGCATGTAGTTGCGGCCGACATAAAGCAGTGCCGCCTCGCCGCTGCCGTGGCGGATGTCGATCACCCGGCCGAACATCACATTGTGCGTGCCGACCTTGTTCACCGCGCCGATCTCGCAGTCGAAGCTGACGATGGCGTCGAGCAGCGCCGGCATACCGGAAGGCATGGTCTGCCAGCGCGCGGCTTGATAGCGCTCGGCCATATCGCGGATCGCGCCGGCGAACTTCGCCGCCAGGTGCATATGGGACTGGGTCAGCACGTTGACGCAGAAGCGCTCGTTGGCAAGGAACATGCCCGTCTGCGCCGAGCGCTCGTTCATGCACACAAGCAGCGTCGGCGGATCGTCGGAAACGCTGCACATGGCGGTCGCGGTGAAGCCGCCGCGGCCTGCTGGTCCGTCTGTCGTGACGATGTTGACCGGCGCGCAGACCCGCGCCATGGCGTCACGGAATTCCAGTTTGGCGACCTGCGCCTCCATGGCCGGGCTCCTCAGCTTGCACCGGCCGGCAACGGCGGCAGCCAGGTGTCGCCGGTCCAGCCCTTCTCGTCATAGTCGGCCATGCAGGTATCGACCAGTTCCTCCATCGCTTTCAAGCGGCCGCCGCGCTCCGCCCCTTTCAGCACCTGCAGCCGCACCTCTTCCGGCGCGCCGGCATAATTGAGCTCGTAAAGCGCGTGGCGGCCGCCGAACTCGGTGCCGGTGGCGTCCCACAGCAATTTCATGATCTTGATGCGCTCGACATGGCCCATGTCGTTGGAGCCGCGCACATATTGCGCGAGGTAGCGGTCGATCTCCGGATTGTCGAAATCCTTCGCCGAGGACGGCAGGTAGATCAGCCCGGAGGCGATCACCCGGCGCACCGTGTCGATGACGCGCGGATAGGCCTCCGACATGAAGGTGCGGTAGGCGAGCGCCGCTTCCAGATTGGGCAGCACTGCACCATTGGCCCACGGGATCGGGTTGTGCGCCATGGCGTTGGAAAAGCTCCAGAACATATGGCGCAGCGCGATCACCTCGCCCAGCGCAGCCTGGTTGCCGCGGAAGGCGTCGCCGCCGGTCGCCCGCAGCGCCTTGGCTAGTAGGCCGGCAAGGAAGTCGAGCTTGACAGCAAAGCGCGTGCAGCCCTGAAAGCAGTAGCCATGCATGAAGCCCGACGCCGGGTGGAAGGACAGGATCTTCTGCGCGTCGCGCAGCACCAGCACGTCCTCCCAGGGGATGAAGACATTGTCGAGCACCAGGATCGCGTCATTCTCGTCGAAGCGCGACGACAGCGGATAGTCGAAAGGATGGCCGACGGTGTTCGCCGTCTGCTCGTAGGAGACGCGGCAGAACATCTTTATGCCGGGCGCGTTCATCGGCACGATGAACATCACCGACAGCGACGGATCCTCCGTCACCGTCGCCGAGCTCTGCGCCAGGAAATTGTAGTGGGTTAGCGCCGACGATGTCGCCACCACCTTGGCGCCGGACACCCAGATGCCGGCATCGCTTTCCTTAGTGATATGCACGAACACATCCTTCACCTGCTCGGCCGGCTTGTGGCGGTCGATCGGCGGGTTGACGATGGCATGGTTCATGAACAGGACCGCGTCCTGCGCCCTTTTGTGCCAGGCGCGCGCATTGTCCTTGAACGGGCCGTACCATTCGGCATTGGCGCCCAGCGTGTTCATCAGCGCCGCCTTGTAGTCGGGCGTGCGTCCCATCCAGCCATAGGACATGCGCGACCAGTCGGCGATCGCCGTCTGCTGCTGGGCAAGCTCGGCGGCCGAATGGGCGACACGGAAATATTTGTGCGTGTATCCGCCCGAGCCGGTGTCGGTGGGAGAGGTCAGCACGGCCTGCCGGTTGGGATCATGCAGGGCATCGTAGAGGCGGGCCAGCGAGCGCGCCGAATTGCGCATCGCCGGGTGGCTGGTCACGTCGGCTACGCGCTCGCCATTGATATAGACCTCGCGTCCGTCGCGCAGACTGTCGAGATATTCGGCGCCGGTGAACGGCCGCTTCGTGTCGGCCCGGAAATCTTCCGATCGCATCATGATCCTCCCTTAACACGTTAACGATAGCGCTGGTCGTGCCAAAGGTTTATGGACGAAAGCATAAAACCATTTGGATTTTTTCGTCGTCATGGGCCAGACCGCCATTCCCGAGTTCTTTGTCTACGGCGAACCGGCGCGGGCGCTCGATGTCGGCTTCCTGCATGTCGAGACCGTGCAGGCCCGCGCTTCGGTGCATCGAGGGCACGTTCTGGCGCACAAACATCCGCAAATGGCGCAGATCACCCTCTGGACCGGCGGCAGCGGCAGCTACTGGATCGAGGACGAAACCTTGAGTTTTTCGGCGCCTACGGTGAGCTTCATGCCGAGCGGCGTGGTGCATGGCTTCAGCATCGAACCTGGCACCGATGCCATCGTCGTGTCGGTCGCAGATGAAGCACTTGTGGCCATCGCCGAGCATTCCTTGCTGCCGCTCGACCAACCGGTCTTCGTCACCGGACGCGGCGAGACGGCCCTGTGGGAGAGGTTGGGCGATACGGTCAGAATGATCCAGGCGGAATATGCCGACAGGCTGCCCGGTATGGAGAAAATCCTGCTACCGCTGATCGCTGTGGCGTTGTCGGGCATCGCCCGCCTGGATGCGGTATCGCATGCCGTCACCCTGCCAGCCGCTGTGGCGCTGGGCGGCCGCCTCCGGCGGCTGATCGACCGGCATTTTCGCGACGACTGGCCGGTCGAGCGCTATGTTGAGAGCCTCAGCACCACGCGCCATCTGCTCGATAAGGCGGCGCGCCAGGTGCTGGGATCGGGCGTGCGGCAAGCCGTGGGCGAGCGCCGGCTGGTCGAGGCCAAGCGCCTGCTGCTGTTCACGGTGCGCTCGGTCGAGGACATCGCTTATGAGACCGGATTCAATGACCCGGCCTATTTCTCGCGCTTCTTCCGGCAGGCGGTTGGAATGGCGCCTGCGGCGTGGCGGAAGGAAAGGGTGAATGGTGAATAGAAGAGACTAGTGGAGCTTGACCGGCAGCACTTGAAGGAATTTCCCACCATTCACCATTCACCATTCGCCATTCACCGCGCAGCAGCGGCCAACCCCGCATCTAGCGCCTCCGCAATCTTCACCACATCGGCCGCCGAGATGACCAGCGGCGGCGACAGGATGATGGCGTTGCCGGAAACGCGCAGCAGGACGCCGGCCTTGTAGGCAGCGTCAGCGACGGCGCCCATCGTCTTCTTGTCGGCCGGCTTCTTGGCGTCGCGGTCTGAGACCAGCTCGAGCGCCGCCATCAGCCCCTGATAACGGACGTCGCCGACCAGCGTGTGTTTTGCCTTCAGCGCCTCCAGCGCCTTGCCTAGCTCGATGCCGCGTGCAGCGGCGTTCTCGTTGACGGCAAGGCGTCTTGTTTCGGCGAGCGCGGCCAGCCCCGCCGCGCAGCCGACGGGATGGCCGGAATAGGTGTAGCCGTGGCCAATCGCGCCGAAGCTGGTCTTGTCGGCCTCAAAGACGTCGGCGACCTTGGCGCCGATCAATGTCGCGCCCAGCGGGAAATAACCCGACGTGATCGCCTTGGCGATGGTCATGAAATCGGGTTTCACGCCGGACAGGCGCGAACCTGACCAGGCGCCGGTGCGGCCAAAGCCGGTCACCACCTCGTCGGCGATGAGCAGGATGTCGTGGCGGTCGCAAATCGACCGCACCATTGGCATGAAGCTCTCGTGCGGAACAATGACACCGCCCGCGCCGAGCACCGGCTCCATGATGAAGGCGGCGATGGTGTCGGCGCCCTGGAAGGCGATTTCGTCCTCGATCGCCCGCGCGCAGAGTTTAGCCAGCTTCGCCGGATCGGTCTCGTCGAACGGGTTGCGGTAGGTCCACGGCGCGGGCGTGTGGAACACGCCCGGCAGGAGCGGCTCATAATTGCGGCGGAAATTGGCATTGCCGTTGACCGAGGCACCGCCGAAATGCGTGCCGTGGTACCCCTTCTTCAGCGCCAGGAATTTCGTCCGGTCGCCTTGGCCGCGGATCTTCCAGTATTGCCGCGAGAGCCGCAGCGCCGTCTCCACCGAGTCCGATCCGCCGGAGGTGAAGAACGCCCGCACCATCCCCTCCGGCGCGAACCAGTCGCAGAGCTCGTAGGCGAGTTCGATCGACGGCCCGGTAGAGGTGCCGCGAAAGCCGGAATAATACGGCAGGGCGTCGAGCTGTACCGAGATCGCCTTCTTGATCGGGTCGCAGCTATAGCCGAGGTTGACGTTCCACAGCCCGCCGACGGCGTCGAGCACGGTCCGGCCGTCGATATCGGTCACCGACACGCCGTCGCCCTTCATGATGATCCTCGGCGGCGTCGCGCGCATCTCGGCCGGATGCGCCATCGGATGCCAGATCGGCTTGGCGTTGTTTTCGGTGAGAAAATTGATGTCACGCATCGGGAGGGACTCCGGGTTTTTCCAATCAGGGAAGCGCCAGGCCGAAATGGCCGAGCGCCTCGGCATAGCTTCGCGCCGGCTCTGCGACGTCGAAATGAACGGCAAGCATTCCGGCGGCAACCGCGCCGTCGACATTGCGCTTCTGGTCGTCGACGAAGACGCAGGTGGCCAGGGACAGCTGCAATGCCTCGCCGACCATCGCATAGGCGCGAGCATCCGGCTTGAGGATATGGGTATAGGTCGCGTCGACGATAGCCTCGAATAGCGACAAGAGCGGCAGGCGTTCGCGGAACCCACTGCCATAGAACAGATCGAGCTCATTGGAGAGTATTGCGAGCCTGATGCCTGCCGAATGGGCGATCCGGATCGCTCGCTCGGCTTCGGGCCGCACCACGGCTTGCGGGTCGGCGCCGCGCGCCCGCTGCACGAAGGTCGACATGTCTTTCCAGTCCTCGCCGACCAGCTGGCCGACTTCGCGTGTGCGTGTCTTCCAGTATTCGCGCTCGCTGATCTCGTCGGCTTGCATCGAGCGCCAAAGCGGGTCGGATGCCGGGTCGAACGGGCCGCGCCATGCTAGCGTGCCAGGTGCCAGCCCCAGCGCCCGCTCGGTCAGCGCATGCGTCTCGAACAGCGTGCGGGTGACGACGCCGCCGAAATCGAGCACCAGCGCCTGTGGCTTCGCGCCGCTCATGCCGCGCACCTACCGGGCGGGATGATGCCCTCGGCGACCCAACGGTCGAAGACCTCCAGCGCCTTGGCGCTGAAGGCGGCATCGTTGATGTGTCCGGTAATCTCGTGCAGCTCGGCATTTTTTGGCACGCTTAGGCGCATCTCCTCGACAAAGGCCGCCAGCGCTTCCGGCTCGTACAGCGGCTCGCCCTGCTGGTCCCATTGCTGGACACCGCCGGCGGGTAGGATGAAGGCTGTCGGGCCGGTCGCCGCCGCGAGCTTCTCGCCGATCGCCCGCGCGATTTCCTTGCGTGTCGCGCCATCTGAGGTCACCGAGGCGAGCAGGCGGTTATGTGCATGGTAGGGCCGTTCGGTGAAGCGGGACGGCACGGCCTGCCAGGTCGGGAAATCGACCATGTCGATGGCGCCCGGCGCGACGATCTGCGGGATGCCTTGCCGGCCGGCATTCTCCAGTCTGTCGGCGCCCGAACTTACGACCGAGCCGGTGAGTTGGTTGGCCAGTTCTTGCAGGCTGAAATCGAGCACCGCGACGAACCCCTTCTGCGCGGCGATCGCCTCCAGCGCCCGTCCGCCCATGCCGGTGGTGTGAAAGACGATGACCTCGTAGCCCCGTTTTTCCAGCTCCGGCTTCAGCGTCACCATATATTGCAGGCAACTCTTGCCGAGCGAGCTCATGCCGATCCTCGGTCTTGCTGCATCCGGCTTGACGACGGCGCGCGCAGCACCCACCACCGCGCCGCTGGCCTGCGACAGCACCGCCCTGCAGGCGCTGTTGAGCCCATAGAGACCGCCGGCCCACAGGATCATCATCAGGTCGGTGGCGATGCGCTCCGGCGGCAACAGATGCGAATAGGCGATCGTCGAGACGACGAATTTCGGCGCGCCAAGCGGCAGAGCCAGCGCCACGTCGAGCGCAAGATCGGTGCCCATCGAGCCGCCAAGCGCGATGAAGCCGTCGATGTCGCCCTTGTCGTGCAGCGAGCGGGCGAGCCGCGAGGCGCCGAGCGCCATGAGCGTCATCGCGGTATTCTCGTCCCCGCTGGCGATGATCGCCTCTATCGTCGTATCGGCCGCCCGCGCCACGGCATGCCGGTCGTGCTCCGGCCGATAGGGCGGATCGCCAAGCACGCTGACGTCCATCATCACGGCGACGCCGCCGACAGCTTCGATGCGCTCGCGCATGAACAGAAGCTCGTCGGCCTTGGTGTCGCCGGTGCCGATAACCAGGATTCGGCGTGTCTCCTCCACAGTCAGTTCTCCTTGCAGTGTGTATCTTATTATGCCCGTTACGCCCGTTTGCGGCCCGGCAGGCCGCCGAAAAGCCGCTCGCTGATGCCGTGCGCCGCCGCCGCGACCCTGGCGCCGTAGCGCTCGATGTCGCCCTTTTGGACCCGCACCCCGGGCGCGGCGACAGCGATGGTGCCGATGGCAAAACCGTCGGCGCCGAGGATGGGTGCTGCGACGCTGAGCACGCCTTCCTCATACCCTTGCGAACCGGTCGAATGGCCGCGCGCACGGGCAGCGGCGATATGCTCGGCGAGCGTTTCGGCATCGCCGATTGTGTAAGGCGTAAAAGCGGCCATAGGTCCGGCGAGAACGGCTTCGCGGATACGGTCCTCGGCAAACGCCAGGAAGGCGATGCCGGAGGCCGTCGCATGCATCGGCAACACTTCGCCGGGCTGTACGCTGACCCGGTTGGCCTTTGTCGATTCGACGACGTGGACCGAGATCAGGCCACGTTTTGAGTATTCGGAAAGATGCACCGTCTCTTCGGTTTCGGCGGCCAGGAGGTTCACCATCGGCACGGCAATGCGCAGGAACGGAAACTGCGCCTCGCGCATCAAGGCCAACCGCGTCAGGCCGGCTCCGAGCCGGTAGAAGCGCGTCGCCTCGTCCTGCTCGACCAGCCCTTGCGCGATGAGGGAGACCAGCAGCCGGCGCGTCGTCGCCTTATCGAAGCCGGCACCCTTGGCCAGATCGGCGAGTGCCGTTTCGGGCGTGCCGCGTCCAAGCATTTCCAGCAGCGAAATGGCTTTGGCCACCGTGCTCATCGCGTGCCTGCTCCTCCTTCAGATACTTAACGTGCGAATTAACTTGACAGCAAGTCGATTCCTTTGCAAGTCTAATATCGAAATGCCGTTGCAAATAATGAAATGCACGCACGGCCCGCCAGAAGGCTCCGGCATCTCAGGGACACTCGGTTTCCGCACAGCGGAGTTGGAGGGAAAGATGACTGCAATTGAAGCCGGTGAAGTGAACCGGCTGAGGAAGAATAGCCTTGGCGTTGGCGCCATCACCTTCATGGTGATCTCGGCAGCGGCGCCGCTCACGGCCGTCGCCGGCGGCACGCCGCTCGGCATGCTGATGGGTAACGGCGCCGGCTTTGCCGGCACCTACCTGATCGTGACGCTTTTGCTGCTGCTGTTCGCGGTGGGTTACGTCGCCATGTCGCGCCATGTCGGCAATGCGGGCGCCTTTTATGCCTATGCCGCGCGCGGACTTGGCGGCTTGGCCGGCGGCGCCACGGCACTGATTGCCATCCTGTCCTACAATGCCATGCAGATCGGCGTCATGGGCCTTCTCGGTGCCGCCACCGCCGGCCTGTTCGCCGGCTGGGGCATCGCCTTGCCCTGGTGGGTCTGGAGCTTCATCGCCATCGCCATCGTCGCCGTGCTCGGCTACCGGCAGGTCGACCTGTCGGCCAAGATTCTCACCGTGCTGGTGCTTGCCGAATATGTCGTCGTGCTGGTCCTCGACCTCACCATCCTCAAGACCGGCGGCGACAGCGGCCTGTCGGCCGCACCCTTCAGCTGGAGCCAGATCACCAGCGGCGCGCCGGCCATCGCCATCCTGTTCTGCTTCGCCGCCTTCATCGGCTTCGAGGCGACGACGATCTACGCCGAGGAGGCGCGCGACCCGAAGGTGACCATTCCGCGCGCGACCTATTTCTCGGTCATCCTGATCGGCCTGTTCTACATGGTCACCGCCTGGCTGATGGCCGTCGGTGCCGGTGTCGACAAGCTCTTGCCGGCTCTGCAGGGCCTGCAGGATCCGACCACCTTCCTGTTCGGTCTGTCCGACCGCTATGCCGGAACGCTGCTCACGCACGCCATGAGCATCCTGTTCGTGTCGAGCCTGTTCGCCGGCGTGCTGGCGTTCCACAACGCGGTCGCCCGCTACATGTATGTCGCAGGCCGCGAGAAGCTCCTGCCGCTGTCGATCGGCGTGACGCATTCGTCGCACCAGAGCCCGCATGTTGCCTCGGTCATCCAGACCGCACTTGCCGCTGTTGTCGTCGGGCTGTTTGCCGTGCTCGGCCTCGATCCGGTGCTGGCGTTGTTCTCGTGGCTGACCAATGTCGCCACGCTCGGCGTCATCGTCATGATGGCGGTGGCCTCGCTCGCGGTCGTGATGTATTTCCGCGCCAATCCGTCGAGCCAGGAAAACGCGCTGAAGACCACTATCCTGCCGGCGCTGACCTTCATCGCCTTCGCCCTCATCATCTACCTGATCGTCATCAATTTCGGCAGCCTGTCCGGAGCCGGCGGTCTCCTCGGCGTGTTCCTGCCGCTGCTGGTGCTGATCGCCGCCGTCGTGGGCCTGCTTCTGGCGGGTTCGTTGAAGGGTCGTGATCCGGTTGCTTTCGAAAACCTCGGCAAGCCACCGCAAGATTAAAGCAGACAAGAGGGGCGGCGCATTGGCGCCGCCTCTTCCATCGCAAAGGGAGTGACGGCATTGACCTTTGCCGAGACCATCACCGTCGAAGCACTGGAATGCGATCCCTATCCGATCTATGCGGAACTGAGGCGCAGAGCGCCGGTGGCTTTCGTGCCGGCGGTCAACCTCTGGTTCGTCACCCGCTGGAAGGATGTCGAGACGGTCGCCAAGTCGCCCGATATCTTCTCGGCGGTTGTCGGCACTTCCCCGGTTGAGCGCTCGTTCGGCAAGCCGACGATCCTCACCACCGACGGCGAGACGCACAAGCAATTGCGTCAGGGCGTCGACCCAAAATACCGGCCACGAACTGTCGCTTCTTACGCCGGCGACCTCGTGCGCTCCATCGCAGGACCCTATCTCGACGAAATCGCCGAACGGGGCTCAGCCGAGCTGATGGCCGACTATTTCGAGCCGGTGTCGACGCTCAGCCTGGCGCGCTCGCTCGGCCTTGCCAACATTGACATGCCGACCTTGCGGCGCTGGTTCTATGGGCTTGCCCAAGGTGCCATCAATTTCGAGAACGACCCGAAGCGGCAGGAGATCGCCGACGCCATCAGCGCCGAGGTCGGCACCGTCGTCCAGCCGACGCTGGAGCGGCTTCTCCACGAGCCCGACGATTCCGCGCTTTCGCACATGTTGCATGACGGCATGCCCGCGGGCTCGACCCGCCCGATCGATTTTCTGATGCCAAGCATCAAGGTGATCCTGCTCGGCGGCATGCAGGAACCCGGCCATGGCGCCGGCTCGATCCTTGCCGGCCTGCTCACCCATCCCGAACAGCTGCGGCAAGTGCTCGACGATCCCGAGACTTTCGTGCCGAAGGCCGTCGATGAGGGCCTGCGCTGGGTGGCGCCGATCGGTACCCAGACGCGTCAGACGACACGTGCGGTGGAAATCGGCGGGGTCACGATCCCCGCCGTCGCGCCGGTCGCGGCACTCGTCTCCTCGGCCAGCCGCGACGAAAGCCGTTTTTCCGATCCCGACCGCTTCGACATCAATCGAGACGAGGGCAACCACGCCGCCTTTGGCTTCGGCCATCATTTCTGCTCGGGCCGCTTTTTCGCGCGCGAGCAGATGTGCCTGGCGGTCCGATTGCTGCTCGAACGCTTTCCCGGCCTGAGACTGGTGCCGGGCAAGGAACCAGTCTTCCGCGGCTGGGAGTTCCGCGCGCCAACCGCGCTGCATGTCACAATCGGAGCCACCGCTCAATGATCAACCAGACCACCATCGACACGCTGCGCAAGGCGGAGGTCGGAGCGCGACGTCTGTTCATCGATGGCGTCCATACGGATGCGCAGAGCGGCGCCAGCCTGCCGGTGATCTCGCCGATCGACGGCCGCTCCTTCGCCACCATCGCTGACGGCGGGGCCGCCGATGTCGACCGCGCCGTGGCCTCGGCGCGCAAGGCATTCGAAAGAGGTTCGTGGTCGCGCTCAGCACCTGCCTTCCGCAAGAAGGTGCTGACGAAGTTCGCCGAACTGGTGGAGAAGCATGCCGACGAACTCGCCGTGCTCGGCGTGCGCGACAACGGCACCGAGATCGCCATGGCCTACAAGGCCGAGCCGCTGTCGGCTGCGGGCACGATCCGCTACTACGCCGAAGCTATCGACAAGGTCTATGGCGAGATCGCGCCGACGGCCGACAACGTGCTCGGCCTGATCCACAAGGAGCCGCTCGGCGTCGTGGGTGTCATCGTACCCTGGAATTTCCCGCTGATGATCGGCGCCTGGAAGATCGCGCCGGCGCTCGCCGCCGGCAACGCTATCGTTGTCAAGCCGCCGGAGATCGCCTCGCTCACTTTGCTGCGGCTGGCCGAGCTGGGAGCCGAAGCCGGACTGCCCGAAGGCGTCTTCAACGTCGTCACCGGTCGCGGTTCGGTGGCCGGCGAGGCGCTCGGCCTGCATATGGACGTCGATGCCATCGCCTTCACCGGCTCCGGGCCGGTCGGCCGCCGGCTGCTTGAATATTCCGCGCGCTCCAACCTGAAGCGCGTCTTCCTCGAGCTCGGCGGCAAGTCGCCCAACATCGTCTTCGCCGACGCGGTGGACCTGAAGCAGGCAGCCGTCGTGTCGGCCAACGGCATCTTCCGTAATTCCGGCCAGGTGTGCGTCGCAGGTTCGCGCCTGCTCGTCCAGGCCTCGATCTACGACCGTTTCATGGACGAGCTTGTCAAAGCAACCACGAAACTCAAGGTCGGCGATCCGCTTGATCTCGCAAGCGATATCGGCGCGGTGTCGAGCGCCGAGCAGCTCGACAAGAATCTCGGCTTCGTCACCAGGGCCGCAGAGGAGGGCGCCCGTCTCGTCACCGGCGGCGAACGTATCCTCATCGAGACCGGCGGCAGCTACATGGCGCCGACGATCTTCGAGAACGTGACTGGAGAGATGCAGCTTGCCCGCGAGGAGGTGTTCGGGCCCGTGCTTGGCGTCATGCGCTTCGAAACCGAGGAGGAAGCGGTGCGCCTCGCCAATTCGACCGTCTACGGCCTGGCCTCGGCGGTGTGGACCGCGAACCTTTCGACTGCTCACCGGATGGTGCGCGCCATCAATGCCGGCGTCGTCCACGTCAACACCTATGGCGGCGCTGACATCACCGTGCCGCTCGGCGGCGTCAAGCAGTCCGGCTTCGGCCGCGACAAGTCGCTGCACGCCATCGACAAATACACCGACCTGAAGACCGCCTGGATCGCGCTTGGGTGATCGTTTGAGCGCGTTTCTGGGCAATCCGATGGTCACCACAGCCGCGCTGCCGCTGTTGCTCGGCCTCATGCCTGCACTGCTGGCGAGATTTGCCTTTCCGGCATCATCACGCATCCTCTCTCTGCTTTGGGCGGCATTGCTGCTGTTTTTCTATCTCGATATACTCGGCGCGCCGGTCGTGCCGCCTATCGCCGCCAGCCAGAAGCTGATCTATCTCGCCTTTGCCGGCATCGTGTTAGGCCTCTTGCCCGAGCGCGTCCTGACCGGTCGAACAGCCAGCGTCCTTGCCGCTGCCGCCATCGCCGCGGCTATCCTGTGGCTCGGCTGGCGCCGCATCGCCTCCGGCTCGCTTGACCTACAGATGGTCGCCGCCGCCATCGCCGGCTTACTGATGATCGCCGGCGCCGCGATGCTGGTTCACATGCGGCCCGGGTCGTCGCTGTCGGCCGAGCAGTCATTCCTTGCGCCGGCGGCGGTGCTGGCCGTGTTCGTGGCCGGCGCCATCATCTCGGTGCTCGGCGCGGCGATCGTCACCGGCCAATTGCTCGGCTCGCTCGCCGCGCTGACAGGTGGCTGGTGCCTCGTGCAGTATGTCGCGTCGCTGCGCGGCGGCATCGCCGCCGGTTGGAGCAAAGGCGTCGAATTTCCGCTGCTCTACGCCGCCGCGACAATCCTCATCCAGGTTGCGCTGCTCGCCCCGAAGGCGAACCCAGTGGCGCTGATGCTTTCTCCCTTGCCGCTGATCGTGGCCGCGCTTGTGCCCGGCCCGCTGCAAGGCCTGCTTCCCGGCGCCGGGCCATTGCGGCCGCTGGTCGCCGGCCTCCTGATCGCCATACCGGCGATGTTGGCTGTGCTCACGGCGATCGTTTGGGCGCCGCATGGGGCAGCCCTCGGCTTTTCCTGAGCCACAACGATAACCCAACTGGGAGAGAGACGTGACGACAAGAAACCTGATCGCCGCCCTTGCCTTCGCCGGCGCCTCCGCGCTGACATCGGCCGCCAGTGCCGACAATTACGAGATCGACGGCCAGCACGCCTGGATTACCTTCACCATCAAGCACGGCATTTACGGCATCGCCCATGGCCAGTTCGACGCCGTGAAAGGCGCGATCGTCATGGACAAGGCCGATCCGACGAAGAGCAGCGTCAAGGCTGAAATCGATGTCGGCTCGGTCCATACCGCCTTCGATCAGCGCGACAGCGACCTCAAGGGACCCGACTTCTTCAACGCCGCGGAATTCCCGACGATCGGCTTCGAGAGCACCAAGATAGAGAAGCTCGACGACAAGACCGGCAAGGTGACCGGCACCCTCACCATCAGCGGCGTTGCCAAGGAGATCACCCTCGATGTCAAGCTGCTCAACGAAGCGCCGGCGCCGTGGGATGCGACGCTGACCAAGGCGGCGTTCAGCGCCACCGGCAAGATCAGCACCGCCGACTTCCCGATGGCAAAGGCTGCCGACGGCTTCGGCCTCGGCCCGGACGTCGACATCCTTATCGATCTTGAGGCGATCAAGAAATAGGCCGTCCGGGGCGGGGTGCGGCTGCGCGACCGAACAGGGCCGCGCGGCAGGCTGGCACGCTGCTGTCCGTCCAGAATGAGGTCGGCACAACGGTCACCGATCATGATCGCCGGTCGCAGCAGCGTTGCCGCTGGTCGGGCGCGGCATGATCAAGGCGTCGCGGATGCGCAGGCGCGGCACGCGGCAACGCCAGAGATGACAGGTTACGCCTCGCCGGTCAGCCGCACTGAGATCAGCCGCGCCGCCTTGATCGCCGCTTCGCCCTGGCTTGCCGCGACCGCATCGTCGACGCGTGAGACGGGTGAAGCCACCGCCAGCGTGCCGATCGGGTTGCCGTCCGAGCCGAGGATCGCCGCACCAATACTGTGCACGCCTTCCTCATAGCCCTGGGCGCTGCGCGAATAGCCGCGCGAGGCGGCGAGGCGCACTGCCTCCATCAGCCTGTCCGGCTGTGTCATGGTGTGCTGACTGAATGGCTGCAGCGGCCCATCGAGATATGCGCTGACAACTTCCGGCCGCGAAGCCGCGAGGAAGGCGATGCCGGATGGCGTGCCATGCAGCGGCAGCACTTGGCCGACATCGACATTGACGCGGTTCGCCTTGGCCGACAGTTCGACATGCACGGTGAGCAGCGCCCCGGCGCTGAATTCCGACAAATGCACGGTCTCGCCGGTCTCGATCGACAGGTCGCGCACCACCGGCGCCGCCAGGCGCACGAAAGGGAAATGCGCGTCGCGAATGCGCGCCAACCGCGACAGGCCGGCGCCCAGCCGATAACGGCGGCTTTGCGACTCCTGCTCGATCAACCGGCGTTCGGCAAGCGCCATCAGCAGGCGCCTGGCAGTGGCCTTGTCGAGGCCGGCCTTGCGGGCGAGGTCGGATAGGCCGATCTCCGGTTCCGCTAGCGTAAACAGCTCCAGCAGCGAAACCGCCTTGCCGACTGTGCTCATTTCGATTCCCCGAGATACTTCGCATGTGAATTAACTTGACAGCGGCCGATACACCTTGCAGTCTCTCTATAACATGCAAAACGACGGTTCACATAATGAACCACATTTAAAACGGTTGGCGCCCTGAGGCAACGGCGCACAAGGGAGACTTGCGCCGTGATGGCTGATGCCAAAAAAGATCCGCATTCCGCAACTGTCGGCGACCTGCTCGACCGCGAGCAGCAGCGCTTCCGCGACACGCATCCGCGCTCGGCAGCGGCGTGGGAAGCGGGCAAGCAGCATTTCCTCTATGGTGGCCCGTCGCACTGGATGCGCCGCTGGGCCGGCGGCTTTCCGATCTACGCGGCTTCGGCGCGCGGAGCGCATATCAGCGACATCGACGGTCACGACTATGTCGACTTCGCGCTTGGCGACACCGGCGGCATGTGCGGCCATGCGCCGGAAGCGGTGACGCGCGCCGCGCTTCGTCAGTTGCAGAACGGCACCACCATGATGCTGCCGACCGAGGACAGCCTGTGGGTCGGTGCCGAACTCACGCGTCGCTTTGGCTTGCCCTACTGGACGCTGACGACTTCGGCCACCGACGCCAATCGCGGCGCCATTCGCATTGCCCGCATGATCACCGGCCGCGACAAGGTGCTGGTGTTTTCCGGCTGCTATCACGGCGGTGTCGAGGAGGCGCATGTCGAAATCCGCGACGGCAAGATCGGCATGCGCAACATGATCCATCCCAACGGTGTCGACCATTCCGCCGTCTCCAGGGTGGTCGAGTTCAACGACATCGCGGCGCTCGAGGAAGCGCTGTCGCATGGCGATGTCGCCTGCGTGCTGACCGAGCCGCTGATGACCAATTTCGGTATGATCCCAGTCGCCGAGGGTTTCCACACCGCATTGCGCGAGATCACGCGCCGCAGGGGCACGGTGCTCATCATCGACGAAACGCATACCATCTCCAGCGGGCCAGGCGGCTATACCGCGCCGCATGGGCTGGAGCCGGACATTCTGGTCGCCGGCAAGGCGATTGCCGGCGGCATTCCGGCCGGCATCTTCGGCGTCTCGCAAGAGATCGCCGAGCGGCTGTGGAAGCTTGTGCCGATGGTCAATCCGCGCGTGCGCCAGTCGGCGCATCTCGGCATCGGCGGCACCTTGGCCGGCAATGCGCTGACCGTCGCCACCATGCGCGCGGTGCTGGAAGAGGTGCTGACGCCGGCGAATTTCGAACTCATGATCGCCAACACCACGCGCCTTGCCGAATCCGCCTGGGGCATTATCCGCGCCAACAAATTGCCCTGGCATGTGACGCAGGTCGGCGCCCGCGCCGAGATCATGTTCATGCCCAAGCCGCCGTGCAACGGTGCCGAGGTCATTGCCGGCCGGCGTGGCGATCTCGAAACCTTGCTGCACGCCTTCTACATGAACGAAGGCATCTTGGTGACGCCCTTTCACACCATGTTCCTGATGTGCCCGGCGACCTCGCCGGCCGATGTCTACCGTCATACGGACGTCTTCGGCCGCTTCGTCGATCTCGTGCGTAGCGCTGGCGTCGTCTGAGCGATGGCGAACCCGTTCGACCTCACGGGCAGGGTGACGCTGGTGACCGGCGGCGGGCGCGGTATCGGCGCCGCCATCGTCACGTGCTTCGCCGAGGCCGGCGCCTCGGTCTTCATCGCCAACCGCACATTGAATGTAGCGGAGGCGCTGGCGGCCGACCTCTCGGCGCGCGGTCTTTCCGTTCGCACGGTCCCGCTTGCCGGACTCGACCGCGCCGCGCTCCATCGGCTTGTCGGCGAAATCGTGCGCGAGGCCGGCCGCCTCGACATCGTCGTCCACAACGCCGGCGGCTGCCCCTGGGCCTCGGTCGAGGAGCTTGATGAGGACAAGCTCGAAGAGGCGCTGGCGGTCAACCTGAAGTCCTGCTTCTGGCTGGCGCAGGCGGCGTCTCCGGCGATGGGCGCCAACGGCTTCGGCCGCATCCTCGTCACCTCGTCGGTGTCGGCGCGCGTCGCCATGGCGGGCGGCGTGCACTATTCGGCGGCCAAGGCCGGCGTCAATGCTTTCATCCGGGGTGCGGCCTTCGAATTCGCGCGCGACGGCATCACCGTCAACGGCGTCGAACCTGGCTTCATCGCCAAGCCCGGCCGCGGCACGATGAGCAAGCCCGAGGTGGCGGGTCGGCTCGGCCGGTTCATCCCCATGGGCCAACTCGGCGAGGCCGATGACATTGCCTACGCCATGCTCTACCTCGCGTCCGAGCAGGCGAAATATACCACAGGCCAGACCATCGTCGTCGATGGCGGCTCGACCTTGCCCGAGACCGGCTATGCCGTCGAGCGGCACTGGGGGCTCGCATGAGCCGCCGCCTCGACGGCCGTAACGCACTGGTCACCGGTGCGGCCACCGGCATGGGCCGCGCCACAGCCGAGCTGTTCGGCCGCCACGGCGCCAAGGTCGTCGCCTTCGGCCATGGCGGGGACGTGCTGGAGGAAGCGGCGAAGGCCAGCGGCGGCATCGCCGTGCACGGCGACATCACGCAGGTGGGTGATATTGCCCGCGCTATCGACGCCTGCAGCGACCGCCTCGACATAGTCGTCAATGCCGTCGGCGTGATGATCCTCGACGAGCCAGAGACACTGAGCGACGAAACCTGGGCGAAGAGCTTTGCCGTCAACGTCACTGGTTCGATGATGGTCTGCCGCGCCGCCCTGCCGCTGCTCAAGGAACGCGGCGGCGCGATCGTCAACATCGCCTCCGTCGGCGCCTTCAACGCCAGCGGCCAGAACGCCGCCTATTCGGCAAGCAAGGCCGCTCTCGTTTCTTATACCCGCTCGCTGGCCTACGCGCACGGGCCCGACGGGATTCGCGCAAATGCGGTGGCGCCGGGCTGGGTACGCACGCCGATGAGCGTCTACGAAATGGAAGTTGCGGCCGCCGCCCGCGGCACGACGCCCGAAGAGGAGTTCGCCGCGCTCACCGGCCGCATTGCGCTGCGGCGCGTGGCCGAGCCGGCCGAGATCGCCAATTGCTGCCTGTTCCTGGCCTCCGACGAGGCGTCCTTCGTCACCGGAGCAGTGCTCGTCGCTGACGGCGGCGGTCGCGCGCCGACGCAGAACAGGGCCGTCTGATGCGAACGGAACCATAGATATTGGCCAGTCCGCCGCGGGCGCTGGCTGATGGCTCTGGGGGAAGAATGACCGACTGAAGCATCGACCCGGCTCCTTTCGCGACCCGCCGGACATACGAGATCATACGAAGAATATGGGTTGGCTAATCATCCGCTAAACCATTGATTTTCCTTAGCAGTTTCACATCCTCCGGCCCACCATTATCGTTATTTATCAACGATTTGGCGCCTATTTCTCCCTTCGGTTAGCCAAGTTCCTTTGGCGACCCCACGCTACGGGACCGCCTCGTCGGATATCTTGTCGATCTACGGTGTCGGCTCGATCCAGGCCACCAGTTACGGCTTCGGCGGCACGCTGACCTGGTATGGCGACAACGGCTTCTACACCGACGCTCAGAGCGAGGTGACGTGGTATGACAGCAACTTGAGATAGGCCACGCTGGGCAGCGAGCTTGCCAAGGGCAACAACGGATTTGGCTATGCGCTGAGCATCGAAGCCGGCCAGAAGCTTGCGCTGCAGGGAAAATGGACGCTGACGCCGCAGGCTCAGCTTGCTTATTCCTCGGTGCGCTTCAGCAGTTTCACCGACCCGTTCTATGCGGCGGTATCGCTGAGCGGCAGCGATGTTCTGATCGGCCGCGCCGGCCTGTCGCTGGACTATGAGGATGCCTGGACGGGCGCGCAAGGCAAGATCAGCCGCTCGCACCTCTACGGCATCGCCAACCTCTATTACGATTTCCTGGACGGCAACGACGTGGATGTGTCGGGCACGGCGCTGCATGAGCACGACCAGCCGCTCTGGGGCGGGCTGGGTGTCGGCGGATCGCTCTCCTGGGCCGACGACCGCTACATGGTCTACGGCGAGGCCTTCGCCAAATCGAGCCTGAAAAACTTCGGCGACAGCCGGGCAATCGGCGCAAAGCTCGGTTTCAGCGTGAAGTGGTGAGCGGAATGTGGTGATGAATACGGCCCGTATCCTCGCATAGGTGGGGCTGGCTGGCCGCCGGCCAGCCTTACACCGCGTGTTGAAGCTGGCTGAGCCCGCCATCGACGACAAGGCATGCGGCATTCATGAAGGGGCATTCGTCGGAAATCATAAACACCGCCGCAAGGGCGATTTCGCGGACCGACGCGATGCCACCGCCGGGATGCAACGCCATTGTTTTGGCCCGTGCTGCGGCCGGATCGGGAAAGCTGTTCCAGTAGTCGATCACCTTTCGCGTCTCCACATAGCCAGGCGCCAGTGCATTCACCCTTATACCCCGAGCGGCGTATTCGAGAGCCAGCGATCTCGTTAGGCCGAGCAGCGCATGTTTGGCGACCGGGTAGGGGAAGGTGTGCGGGATGATCGTGAAGCTGTGGGTCGAAGCGATGTTGAGGATGGTGCCGCCACCGTTTTCAATCATTCCCGGAAGTGCCGCCTTGCTGCAGTTCCAGGCACCTTTGACATTGACATCGAAATTGCGGTTCCACTCTTCTTCGGTCGCCTCCAGCGGTGTTGAAAACACGTTCATTCCTGCATTGTTGATCAGCGCGTTGATAGGGCCGATTTCCCTGTCGGCCCTCGTGACGGCATCGGCGATAGCGGCCCCGTCACTGACATCCGCGGTGGTATGTCCGATATGACCTTGCGGCGCGGACAGGCCGGCGACGGTCCGGTCGAGCAGGTCCCCATCGCGGTCGACCAAGAACAGCCTTGCCCCTTCGGCAAGGCACGCCTCGGCTATGGCCAGTCCGATGCCTTGCGCGGCGCCCGTCAGGAAGATGCGTTTGCCGAACAGCCGATCAACCATGGTTGTTACTCCAGTCGAAGACAGTCATTGCGAATTCCGCGCTGAAAATGCCGCCGGGAGCAAGCATTACAAGTCCCCTTGGGTCGGTCTCCAAATGCTTCAGCGCATTAGGGGCGTGGCTCATCGGCTCCAGACAGAAGAAGCTGCGGTCGCTGTCCGGCGCATAGAGCATGTAGCGGCGGAGTGCCGGGCTGGCCTCGATTTCAAGTCCCAGCCTTTGTTCCGGCCAAGCGATCCGCGCCTTTCCGCTCCAGCCTTCGAAACAATTGTTCAGCCAACGGTCGGGCAGTCGGCGCGGCGTTGAGAAATCGACATCGTCCGCCAGCGCAACCCGCTCCCCCGGCAGATGTCCTGCGCGTTCGGTCCACCAGTCGCTGGCAGGCGCGAAAAGGGTGGTCAGCGGCGTTCGTGGAAAGAAGGGATGAAAGCCGAGGCCGAAGGGAAGGGCGATTTCGCCGGTGTTGGTGACCGAGATCTGGAGCGCCAGGCGCGCGCACGAAAGGCTGAACGACTGTCGCGCGTGATAAGCATGGGGCGAACCGAAACCCTCCGGCTTGTCAAAGCACAGCTCGACATGACCGGCTCGGCGCTCGGTCACCTCCCAGGCATCGAGCCATCCATCTCCATGAATGAATAGAGGATCGGGCGCATTGGGCGCCAATCGGAACGTTCGGCCGCCGCAGGAGAAAGCGTTGCCTTCAACGCGATTGCCGATCGGCACCAAAGGAAAGCAGGCGCAATCCGCAACGTCGAATTCGGCCTCGCCTTTGTAGGGACGCAGGAATGGCACCCCTTCGGCCGTATGCCCGTCGACGACAGCGCCTCCCTGCGGGCTGATCCGGACGCTCAACCGATCGTTCTCGATGAGTATCCAGGGTGACATGCGATCGCCCGGCTCAGCGCCTTCCGAATGCCGACGAGCGGAGATTGTCGAGCAGCACCGCGAGCAACAGGATCACTCCGCGCACGATGTATTGGTAGAAAGCCGCGATGTTGAGTAGGTTCATCACGTTCTCGGCGATACCCATGATCAGCACGCCAACGATGACGCCCGACATGGCGGCGCGACCGCCGGCCAGCGAGACGCCGCCGAGGACGCAAGCCGAGATAACGGAGAGCTCCAAGCCAACCGCCGCGTTGGGCTGGCCTGAGGTGATGCGTGAGGCCAAAAGGATGCCCGCGATACCGCAGACGAAGCCTTGCAGCGCGAAGATCCAGATGCGCGTCCTGTCGACATTGACGCCGGCCAGCCGCGAGGCTTCCGGATTGCCGCCGATGGCCAGTGTATTCTTGCCGAAGACGGTTCGGTTGAGCACGAAGCCGAAGATCCCGAACAGTATGGCCAGCACCCAGATCGGCGTCGGTATGCCGAGCAGTTTCGACAGTGCCAGCTGGTAGAAATCCGGGCTGTTGATGCCAACGGCGCGGCCGTCGGACGAAATCAACGCGAGGCCGCGCACGATCTGCATTGTGGCCAGCGTGGTGATCAGCGCGTTGATGCGGAATTTGGCGATGACGACGCCGTTGATGAAGCCGACAAAGGTGCCGCAGGCGATTGCAGCGAGAAGCCCGAGCAGGATCGAGCCCGACGCGTTCGATGCCATCACGGCGACCATGCCGGCGAAGGCGACGATCGAGCCGACCGACAGATCGAAGTCGCGCGCGGCAAGGCAGAACATCATGGTGCAGGCGACGATACCGACGGTGACCACGGACTGAAGCAGGCCAAGCATGTTGCGGTCGGTGAGGAAGTTCGGCACCAGCAGCGACACCAGCGCGAAGGCGACGATGAAGATGACGACGAGCCCCTGTTCGCCGAGCACGATCTTCTTCAACTGACCGGTCATGGCAGATGTCCTCAGGATGCGATCGCGTCGGGGGTTTTCTTGTCGGGAAGAGCTGCGGCCAGGATTGCCTTCTCGGCGAACTGGTCGCGCGCGAGCTCGGCGCTGATGCGCCCGCCACACATCACCAGGATGCGGTCGCAAATGCCCATCACTTCCGGCAGCTCGGAGGAGACGACGACGATCGCCATGCCC
This sequence comes from Mesorhizobium sp. B2-7-2, assembly GCF_006440775.1. Taxonomy (GTDB): domain Bacteria; phylum Pseudomonadota; class Alphaproteobacteria; order Rhizobiales; family Rhizobiaceae; genus Mesorhizobium. Next base: position 267,232 of record NZ_VFTZ01000003.1, read on the forward strand.
TCTTCGGCAAGCTGGTAGAGCAGTTCGTAGATTTCCGATTTGGCGCCGATATCGATGCCGCGCGTCGGCTCGTCGACGATCAGCACGCGTATGTCCTGTTCGGACAGCCAGCGGCCGAGGATGACCTTCTGCTGGTTGCCGCCGGACAAGTTGACGATATCCTGCTTGCGCGAAGGCGTGCGCACCTTGAGCTTCTTGATGAAGGTTTCGGCCGTCGCGATCTCGCTGGCACGGTTCAGGACGCCGAAGCGCGTGTGATGGCGCCTGGACGAGATGTTGATGTTCTCCTCGATCGAGCGGCCCTGGATGATGCCGTCATGCTTGCGGTCTTCCGAGCATAGCACGATGCCGGCCCTGATCGCGTCATGCGGGCTGGCGGCGGCAATTGTCTTGCCGTCGACCGTGATCGTGCCGCCCGAACGCGGATCGGCGCCGAAGACAAGCCGCATCAGTTCGGATCGGCCGGCGCCGATGAGGCCGAAGAAGCCGACGATCTCGCCGGCGCGGGCTTCGAAGCTTGCCGGCGTGCGCAGCCTGGCGCCGCTCAGATTGTCGACCTTGAGGCGAGCCTCTCGCGCCTTGCGCGGCCGAAAACCCCAGATGTCGGAAATCTCGCGGCCGACCATTTCGGCCACGATCTGATCGCGGGTGACATCCTTCAGCGATTGATGGTGCGCGGCGAGCTTGCCGTCGCGCAGCACCGTCAGGCTGTCGCAGAGCCGGAACACCTCGTCGAGGCGGTGCGACACATAGATGATCACCTTGCCTTCGCCACGCAGCCGGTCGATCAGGGCGAACAGGATTTCGCTTTCGCGGGAGGACAGCGACGAGGTCGGCTCGTCCAGCGCGATGACGCGCGCATCGAGCATGATCGCCTTGGCGATCTCGACCATCTGGCGTTCGCCGATCGACAGCGTCTTGACCTTGCGGCGCATGTCGATGTCGATGCCGGCCGATTTCAGCTTGGCGCCGACATCCTCCAGCATCCTGCCGCGCGCGATGACGCCGGCGCTGGCGGGAAAGCGCCCGAGGCTGAGATTCTCGGCGACGGTGAGTTCCGGAACAAGCTGCAGTTCCTGATGGATGACGATGACGCCATTGTCGAAGGCGTCGCGGGTCGAGGTATAAGCCTGGACCTTGCCGTCGATGGTTATTTCGCCGGTATCGGCATGCTGGTCGCCGGACAGGATCTTGATCAGAGTTGATTTGCCAGCGCCGTTCTCACCCATCAATCCGTGCACGGCGCCCTTTTCGACGCCGAACGACACATCGGACAGAGCCCTGACGCCCGGATAGGTCTTGGTAACGTTGGAGAATTCGAGAAAGGACACGGGGCTTCGATCCTTCTTGGGCACGCCAAACAGGCGGCGGCATCAAGCCGCCGCCTGTTTGTACAGGGAGGATTATTCGATGCCGAGGTCCTTGCGCACCTTCTGGTAGTCGTCGCGCTTGGCCAGCGCGCCCGCGGTCAGCGTCAGCTTCGCCGGCTCCTTGTTGTTGGCGATCCAGTCATACATGTTGAGCGCGGTCTCATAACCATGCCGCTTCGGTGAGATGATCACGGTGCCGACGAAGCCGGTCGCGGCGGGCTTCTTGAACTCGTTGATCGCCGATTCCGCGCCGCCGATGCCGACGCCGATCATGCCGTCGGCGGGAATGCCGACACTTTCGGAAGCGCGAACGGCGCCCAGCACGGCCTCGTCGTTGAGGCCGAAGGCAATCCACTTCTTGATGTCGGCATGGGCATTGAGCACCACAGTCGCGGCGTTGAGGGCCGCTTCCGTGTCGGTCTTGGCTTGCGGGGCGTCGAAGATGTTCTGGGTCTTGAAGCCGGCGGCTTTCAGCACCGAAATCGCGCCTTCAACACGGTCGACGGCTGTCGGCAGCTGATCGTATGAAACGCGGATCGCGCCGACCTCGTCCATCTTCCAGCCGCGCGCCTTCATCTCGTCGACGATGGCCTGACCAACCGCCTCGCCGATCTTGGTGGCCGAAATGCCCATATGCGGCACGTCTTCCAGCGGCTTGCCGTCGGCGCCGACGAGGCGGTCGTCCACCGTCATCAGCTTGAGATTGTTGGCGGCGGCCTTGGCGACGATGCCTGGGCCGAGTTTCACGTCCGGCGTGCAGACGACGAAGCCTTGCGCTCCTTGAGCGCCTAGATTGTCGATCGCCGACATCAGCTTCTCGCCGTCCTCGGCGCCGATCTTGACGAGAGTGAAACCCTTTTCCTTGGCAGCCTGGTCGGCGAACTTCCATTCATCCTGGAACCACGGCTCCTCCGGCTGTTTGACGATGAAGCCGATCTTGGTGTCCTGAGCATAGGCAGCGATGGTCGTGACGGACAGCACGGCAAGCGCGCCCGCGACGAGCGCGGTCTTCAAAAGTCGCATGATTACCTCCCAGCGATGGCCGGGCGCTTGAGCCCGGGTGCTGGAGTTTCTAGTTGTTTTTATCATACTCGTCAATTGATCTGGTATGATAATTAAGATACATGCTCTGACCAGGGATCGCTGGCGCAATTGACCCGCATCCGGTAAGGCCGGTTGTGCGAAACCGACAGGTTCGCCGCCTTGGAGGAGGGCTGAGGTGACCGAAACTTCGAAGAAGGCACAAGGCGACACCGCTACCCGCCGGCCGCGCGTGATGCCCGATGTAACGAAGGCGCTCGCCTCGGACATTTTTTCCGGACGCTATCCGGCAGGCTCCTCCCTGCCGACCGAAAATGATCTCGGCATCGAATACGGCGTCAGCCGCACCGTCATCCGCGAGGCTCTCAAAGTGCTGGCCGCCAAGGGACTGGTGCTGTCGCGGCCACGCATCGGCACGGTCGTATGTGAACAGGACAACTGGAACATTATCGATCCGCAGGTGCTGGCCTGGCACGCGCCGCATGCGCTCGACGACAAGCTATTCGACGCCATCCTAGAAACGCGCCGCGCCATCGAACCATTGGTTGCCGAACTCGCCGCCACGCGTGCGACACTGCAGGAAGTTGCCGACCTCGAAGCGGCATGGCGCGGCATGGCCGGCGCAGGCGAGGACCTCGCCGCCTTCTCGCGCAGCGACATTGCCTTCCACCAGATCGTCTATGCCGCAAGCCACAACCCGATCTTTCGGCAGATCGGCAATCTGATCGACACCGGGCTGAAGTTCTCGCTGGAAGCCTCAGCGACGATCTCGCTGGAAAGGCGCATGGAAGCGGTGGCGGCGCACCGCGAGGTGGTGGAGGCGCTGCGCATGCGCGATGCTACCGCGGCGCGGGGCGCGGCGACCAATATCCTCAATCTTGCGGCGCGCGATCTGCTCAGCGCCAAAAAACTCAAGAACAACTGAGACGGATCGCATGAAAATCACCTCGCTCACCACCTACATCGTGCCGCCGCGCTGGCTGTTCCTCAAGATCGAGACCGATGCCGGCGTCACCGGCTGGGGCGAGCCCGTCATCGAAGGCCGGGCGCTGACCGTCGAGGCGGCGGTCAAGGAATTCGCCGACTACCTCATCGGCAAGGATCCTCGCCTGATTGAGGATCACTGGACGGTGATGCATCGCGGCGGCTTCTACCGCGGCGGGCCGATCCTGATGAGCGCCATCGCCGGCATCGATCAGGCGCTGTGGGACATCAAGGGCAAGGCGCTCGGCGTACCCGTGCACGAACTGCTCGGCGGCAAACTGCGCGACACGATCAAGGTCTATTCCTGGGTCGGCGGCGACCGGCCGGCGGAAGTCGCGGCGGGCGCCAGGGAAGTGGTGGCACGCGGCTTCCACGCGCTCAAGATGAACGGCACCGAGGAACTGCAGATCGTCGACAGCCACGACAAGATCGACGCCGTGGTCGAGCGCGTTGCCATGGTGCGCGAGGCGGTCGGGCCGAATATCGGCATCGCCGTCGATTTCCACGGCCGCGTGCACCGGCCGATGGCGCGTATCCTGGTCAAGGAGCTGGAGCCATACCGGCTGATGTTCATAGAAGAGCCGGTGCTTAGCGAAAACCGAGAGGCGCTGAAGGAGATCGCCGCGCTCGGCTCGACGCCGGTCGCGCTCGGCGAACGGCTCTACAGCCGCTGGGATTTCAAATCGGTGTTCGAGGAGGCGGTCGTCGACATCATCCAGCCGGATCTGTCGCATGCCGGCGGCATCACCGAATGCCGCAAGATCGCGGCGATGGCCGAAGCCTATGACGTGGCTGTGGCGCCGCATTGTCCGCTGGGGCCCATCGCGCTGGCCGCGTGCCTGCAGCTCGACGCCGTGAGCTACAATTGCTTCATCCAGGAGCAGAGCCTGGGCATCCACTACAACGCCGGCAACGACCTGCTCGACTATGCCGCCAACAAGGACGTCTTCCGCTATGAGGACGGCTATGTCGCCATTCCCGACGGCCCGGGCCTGGGCGTCGTCATCGACGAGGACTATGTCAAGGAGCGCGCCAGGGAAGGCCACAGCTGGCGCAACCCGATCTGGCGCCACAAAGACGGCTCCTTCGCCGAGTGGTGAACGGCACGGTCGCCGGCCAGCTTGACCCAGTGTCGCCTAACCGCGCCCCAGGTTCCCGCTGGTTTTCCCCAGCGTTCGACGATGACGACAGCGACAGCAGGAGATGCCGGTCGCTCAGTCCTCGATCACTAGGGCTGGTTGGCCGCGCTTGACATATCCGATCATCGCTGCCGACGGATAGCCGCTAGCGACAATTCTCTCGACCAATGCACCGGCACGGTCAGGATCGCAGGCTATCAGCAGCCCGCCTGAAGTCTGCGGATCGGTGAGAAGATGGCGCCGCCACTCCGGCATATCCGACGGCAGGAGCACTGCATCACCATAGCTCGACCAGTTGCGCCGCGATGCGCCGGTGACGAAACCTCGCTCCGCGAGCGCTGCCGCTTCTTCAAAGACGGGAACGTCGTGATCGCAAATGACGAGCGCGCAGTCGGAGCCGCGCGCCATCTCAAGGGCATGCCCGATCAAGCCGAACCCGGTCACATCAGTGATCGCATGCACGCTTACGTCCTCGGCGAGCTCCGCTCCAATCCGGTTGAGAAGGGTCGTCGAGGCGATCATCTCTTCGTAGCAGCCGGGCGGCAACGCCTGCCTTTTGATGGCCGCGGAATAAATCCCAACGCCGAGTCCCTTTGTCACGATCAGGGCGTCTCCCGCCTTGGCCCCCGAATTGCGTCGGATGTCCGTCGGCCGGCAGGTGCCGATTACGGCAAGCCCGTAGATCGGTTCCGGCGAGTCGATCGAATGGCCGCCGGCGATGGGTATCCCGGCTGTGGCGCAAATGTCGTGGCCGCCCTTCAAGATTTCCCGGATGATGTCCGTCGGCAGTTTCTCGATTGGCATTCCAAGGATGACCAGGGCCATAATTGGCCGCCCGCCCATTGCATAGACGTCAGAAAGTGCATTGGTCGCCGCAATCCGGCCGAAGTCGTACGGATCGTCCACCATCGGCATGAAGAAATCGGTGGTTGCAATCACGCAGGTCGTGTCGTCGATCTGCCAGACCGCGGCATCGTCTCCAGTTTCGGTACCGACAAGGAGCTGCCTGAAGGGGCTGGGAACCGGCTGTTCGGCAAGAAGCTGCTGAAGGACGGAGGGCGCCAGCTTGCACCCGCAGCCACTGCCATGAGCAAGGCTGGTCAGGCGCGGAGGTGCTTCGGTGATATCGCCCCGCGACGCGGGAGCCGTTTCCAACACCACGCCTTACTGTAGGGTCACGTTCCAAAAAACGTCAATCGCATTTTTCCTGCGCGAAGCATTTGCCGACGCTGATCTGCGCTCTAAGTTTTTGACATTACGCCAATTTGGCTCAAAATGGCGTGCATGTCCCTTGGTTCTGGATGCTCGTATGGGCATGGAATTCGGGAGGAAAACCCAGATGAATGTTGAACTTTCACGGCGCGCGTTCCTGCAGACGGCGGGCGCGGGTCTCGCCGGCACGACATTGGGAGCTTTCGGCTTTGCCGACATCGAGGCCGCGCATGCGGCGGCGATACGGTCCTTCAAGCTCGCCAACACGACCGAGACGCGCAACACTTGCCCGTACTGTTCGGTGGCCTGCGGCATCATACTGTATTCGAAAGGCGATCTTAGAAAGGGCGAACAGGCCGACATCACCCATATCGAAGGCGATACCGACCACCCGACCAATCGCGGCACCTTGTGCCCCAAGGGATCGGCCCTGCTCGGCTTCGTGAAATCTCCAACCCGGCTGCGGCATCCGATGATCCGCAAGCCCGGGTCCGACAAGTTCGAGCCTATAGGCTGGGAAGACGCGCTCGACCGCATCGCCCGCCTGATGAAAGACGATCGCGACAAGAACTTCGTCGCGAAGAACAATGACGGCGTGACGGTCAACCGGTGGCTCACCACAGGCTTCCTCGCCGCCTCGGCTTCGACCAATGAAACCGCGTTCGCGACCTACAAGGTAGTCCGCAGCACGGGCATACTGGCGTTCGACAACCAGGCACGTGTCTGACACGGCCCGACGGTGGCGAGTCTCGCCCCAACATTCGGCCGTGGCGCGATGACCAATTCCTGGACCGACATCAGGAACACAGATCTTGTCGTGATCATGGGCGGCAATGCCGCGGAAGCGCATCCCTGCGGCTTCAAATGGGTCACCGAAGCGAAGGCAAACCGCGGCGCCAAGCTCATCGTCATCGATCCGCGCTTCACGCGGTCAGCCTCGGTTTCCGACCTCTATGCGCCGATTCGCCAGGGGACGGACATCGCCTTCCTGCTCGGCCTGATCAACCACTGCATCCAGAACGACAAGGTGCAATGGGATTATGTGAAGGCCTTCACCAACGCGTCCTATGTCGTCAAGCAGGGCTTCACATTTCAGGACGGCCTCTTCTCCGGCTATGACGAGGCGAAGCGCGACTACGACAAGTCTACCTGGGACTACGACATCGGCCCCGACGGCTTCGCCGTTGTCGACGAAACCCTGGCCAATCCCCGTTGCGTCTGGAACCTGCTCAAGAACCACGTCGCGGTCTATACGCCGGAGATGGTCGAACGCATCTGCGGCACGCCGAAGGAGAGATTCCTGAAGGTGGCCAAGATGGTTGCCGAAACGTCCGCGCCGAACAAGGCGATGACGTCGATGTATGCGCTCGGCTGGACGCAGCACTCGAAGGGCTCGCAAAACATCCGTGCCATGGCGATGCTGCAGCTTGTGCTCGGCAATATCGGCATTCGCGGCGGCGGCATGAACGCGCTGCGCGGCCATTCGAACATCCAGGGGCTGACCGACCTCGGGCTGATGTCGAACCTGCTGCCGGGTTATCTCACGGTGCCGACGCAGAAGGAGCCGGACCTCGCGACCTACATGTCGACGCGCGGCTTCAAGCCGCTGCGGCCGAACCAGATGAGCTACTGGCAGAACTACAAGAAGTTCTTCGTCAGCTTCCAAAAGTCGATGTGGGGCGATGCGGCAACGCCGCAGAACGACTTCGCCTATGACTATCTGCCGAAGCTCGACGTGCCGGGCTACGACCTGCTGCGTGCTTTCGAGCTGATGCACCAGGGCAAGATGAACGGCTATTTCTGTCAGGGCTTCAACCCGCTGCAGGCGGCTCCGAACAAGAAGAAGGTGATCGAGTCGCTCTCGAAGCTCAAATTCCTCGTCATCATGGATCCGTTGGACACGGAGACGGGGCGGTTTTGGGAGAACCATGGGCCATACAACGATGTCGATCCGACGAAGATTCAGACCGAGGTCTACCAGCTGCCCTCGACCTGCTTCGCGGAGGACGACGGTTCGCTGGTCAATTCGGGGCGCTGGCTGCAGTGGCATTGGGCCGGCGGCACGCCCCCCGGGGAGGCCAAGCGCGACACGTGGATCATGGCGCAGCTCTATCTGCGCCTGAAGGAGCTCTACACCAAGGAAGGCGGCGCTTTCCCCGATCCGATCGTCAAGCTCACCTGGCCTTATGCCGATCCCGGCGATCCGAAGGCCGAAGAGCTTGCCCAGGAGATCAACGGCAGGGCGCTCGCCAAGGTGACCGACACGGCCGATCCGACGAAAGTACTGGCCGAGGCCGGCAAGCTGCTGCCTGCCTTTGCCGCGCTGCGCGACGACGGCTCGACCGCCTGCGGCTGCTGGATCTATTCCGGCTGCTTCAACGAGAACGGCAACAACATGGCAAGGCGGGATACGAGTGATCCCGACGATGCCGGCTTCTATTCGAAATGGGCGTTCTCATGGCCAGCCAACCGCCGCATCCTCTACAACAGGGCGTCGGCGGACCTCACCGGAAAACCCTGGGACCCAAGCCGCAAAGTAATCGAATGGGATGGCCAGAAGTGGTCAGGCTACGACGTGCCCGACATTCTGCCCACTGCCAAGCCCGATCAGGTCGGCCCGTTCATCATGAACCCGGAAGGCGTCTCGCGCCTCTTTACCCGAACCATGATGCGCGACGGACCATTCCCGGCGCATTACGAGCCGTTCGAGTCGCCGATCGTCAATCCAGTGGCGCCCAAAGTCCGCGGCAATCCCGCCGCGCGGGTGTTCCAAGGCGATATGGCCCAGTTCGCCGAAGCGGCCTCGCCGGAGTTCCCCTATGCGGCGACCTCCTACCGGCTGACCGAGCATTTCCACTTCTGGACCAAGCACGTCATCGTCAATGCGGTGATGCAGCCGGAGTTCTTCGTGGAGATTTCGGAACAGCTGGCGGCCGAGAAAGGCATCACCAAGGGCGGCTGGGTGCGCGTCTGGTCGAAGCGCGGTTCGGTTGTGGCGAAGGCCATGGTCACCAAGCGGATCAGGCCGCTCACCTGCGACGGCAAGACCATTCACATCGTCGGCATACCCCTGCACTGGGGCTTCACGGGAGCGGCGAAGAAAGGCTTCGGCCCGAATATGCTCACACCCTTTGTCGGCGACGCCAATATCGAGACGCCCGAGTACAAGGCGTTCCTGGTCAATATCGAGCCCGCGCCAGGGCCGGTGGCATAGGAGGAGCGAGCGATGTTTCCTCCCATTCCCAACCCTTCGACGACGCAAACGGCCGCGCGTCTCTCCGAGAAGGACCTCATCCGCCGCTCGGCGTCGACCGTGCCTGCCCCGGAAAAGCAGCCGACGGAAGTCGCCAAGCTTATCGATGTCTCGAAATGCATTGGCTGCAAGGCCTGCCAGACAGCCTGCATCGAGTGGAACGACACGCATCCGGAGGTCGGCGTCTTCGCCGGCGCTTTCGAGAATCCGCCCGACCTGACGCCGGACATGTTCACGCTGATGCGCTACAGCGAATGGGACAACCCGGAGACCAACGAGCTCGAATGGTTGATCCGCAAGGACGGCTGCATGCATTGCGCCGATCCCGGCTGCCTCAAGGCCTGTCCGGCACCGGGCGCGATCGTGCAATATTCGAACGGCATCGTCGATTTCGTCCACGAGAACTGCATCGGCTGCGGCTACTGCATCAAAGGCTGTCCGTTCAATATCCCGCGCATCTCCAAGGTCGACCACACGGCCTACAAATGCACGCTTTGCTCCGACCGGGTGGCGGTCGGTCAGGGTCCGGCCTGCGCCAAGGCCTGCCCAACCCAGGCGATCGTGTTCGGTACGAAGGAGGAGATGAAACAGCATGCCGACGGCCGCATCAAGGACCTCAAGTCGCGCGGCTTCGTCAATGCCGGCCTCTATGATCCGCCGGGCGTCGGCGGGACACATGTGATGTATGTGCTGCATCATGCCGACAAGCCGGAGATCTATAGCGGCCTGCCCAAGGATCCGAAGATCAGTCCATTGGTCGAGGCTTGGAAAGGTGTGACCAAATATGCGGGCCTCACGGTCTTGGGCGTGGCGGCCGGCGTCGGCTTGCTCCACCATTTGATCATGGGACCGAACAGGGTAACCGAGGCGGATGAGGAGCACGCCGAACAGCTGACGGAGGGCGACAGCCATGGCCGGCGATGACCTCAAGCCGAACGAACAGGTCCATCCCGGCAAGCCGGTGATCGTGGACCGCTACACGGTAGGGGCACGGATCAACCACTGGATCACGGCGGCGAGCCTGGTCCTGCTCGCCCTGTCCGGCCTTGCGATGTTCCACCCGAGCCTGTTCTTCCTGTCCGGCCTCTTCGGCGGGGGCCAGTTCACGCGCTTCATCCATCCCTGGATCGGCGTTGTGCTCTTCTTCAGCTTCCTTGGACTTTTCCTTCGATTCTGGAAGGCCAATCTGTGGAGACGCGAGGACGGGACGTGGCTCGGCCGTTTCCGCGACGTGCTGGCCAACCACGAGGACAATGTTCCCGAAGTCGGCAAATACAATGCCGGCCAAAAACTCGTCTTCTGGTCAATGTCGGTGCTGATTGTGATCCTCATCTCCAGTGGACTGGTGGCATGGGATCAGTATTTCTCCCAGTATACGACAATCGATCAGAAGCGCGTGGCCATACTTGTCCACTCCATAGCGGCGGTGGCGATCATCGGCGTCTGGATCGTCCATTTCTATTCGGCCATCTGGGTGCGCGGTACCATTCCGGCCATGACGCGTGGGCGGGTGACCGGCGGCTGGGCCTGGCGGCATCACCGCAAATGGCTGCGGGAGCTCGTCACCAAATCGAGCAAGGAAACGGGATCGTCGGGATCCAAGCCCGCCGAATAGAGCGGGTGCTGGTCGGATGACTTTCCCGCCCTAGTTTTTGTGTTTGCACATGATTTTTGCCGGTCAGGCAACCACGTGACCCGTGCGGTTCGTGAGGCTCGAATGCCAAGACAGATCATTCCGGCCGGATCCGACCCCACCGCCATAGGCGAGGTCTCCGCCCCTCCCTTTGCCCGCCTTCCAGAGCCTGAAAGCCTGTTTTCTTGTCGCGCGCAGCGGTGGAACGCGCTGGCTGCGGGCCATGAGCTGCGGCCCTATCTTCGCTTTCTTGCAGCTCTCGCCGATGTGCAGCACTGCATCCAGGAGGACCTGGCGGAGCCAGCGATGCCTGATGCCGCAGCGCGCGAGCGCGCGCGCAGTTTTGGAATGCCGCCGCTCGACCGCAACAGCCTCGCGCTCGACATGGCCGCAGAGACGCTCGACCGCCTGGTCGCCGAGGCGTTGGAGATCGAGAAGCCAGGCGCCGCGGCCGATGCGCTGGACCGTTTGAGGCAGGCCACTCCGGCGAAGCGCGTCGGCATGGTGCGCAATGTGCTCGCCGGTGCGATGCCGATGGAGGCGCTCGCCGAGCACGTCTACGTCGCGGCCGCGCTGCAGGTTCACTTCGCCCGTCTCGCCGCCCGACTGGACGCCCATGCGCTGGTGCCAGTGGGCGAGGGCGCATGCCCCGCCTGCGGATCCCCGCCTGTATCCTCGATCATTGTCGGCTGGCAGGGGGCCCATGGGTCGCGCTTCTGCGCATGCTCGCTGTGCGGCACGTTGTGGAACTATGTGCGCATCAAATGCACGTTATGCGGCTCAACCAAGGGCATCGGCTACCAGGAGATCGAGGGCGGACCGGGCACGGTGAAGGCAGAGACCTGCGATTCCTGCGGCTGCTATGTGAAGATCCTGCATCAGCACAAGGATCCCGATCTCGACCCGATCGCCGACGACGTGGCGACGCTTGGCCTCGACATGCTCGTGCGCGAAACCGGCTATCGGCGCGGATCGTTCAACCCGTTCCTGATCGGCTACTGAGGGCGCGATGTCCGGTCTGCCCGCAACTCGCCTGCGCGATCTCCCTTCAGTCGATCGAGTGCTGAAGACGCCACTCGCGGCGGCGGCGGTCGAGCGCTTCGGGCAGCAGTCGACGACGCGCGCCATCCGCGATGCGCTCGAAGAAGCGCGGGCAGCGTGCCGCAACGGGGCCGCGGTGCCTGATCCGTGCGACCTCGCTGTCGACGCGCTTGTGCGGCTCAAGACCGCCGAGCACCCGTCGTTGCGCCCGGTATTCAACCTGACCGGCACTGTGCTGCACACCAATCTCGGCCGCGCACTGATTGCGGGCGAAGCCGCCGAGGCGATGCGCGCTGTCATGCACGAGGCAGTGGCGCTCGAATTCGACACCGGGACGGGCAGACGCGGCGAACGTGACGATCATCTGCGCACGCTGATATGCGAGCTCACGGGGGCGGAGGACGCGACCATCGTCAACAACAACGCGGCTGCGGTCCTGCTCGTCCTCAACACGCTCTCGCTCGGCCGCGAGGCGATCGTGTCGCGTGGCGAGCTGATCGAGATCGGCGGCGCTTTCCGCATGCCGGACATCATGGTCCGCGCGGGCGCGAAGCTCGTTGAGGTCGGGACTACCAACCGTACGCATCCCCGGGACTATCAATCCGCCATCGGTTCGGCGACCGGGCTGGTGTTCAAGGTGCATACGTCCAACTATCGGATCGAGGGGTTCACGGCGGAGGTCCCGGCGCGCGAGCTTTCTGCAATCGCCAGGAAGCGCGGCGTGCCTCTCGTCCACGACCTCGGCTCGGGCACGCTCATCGATCTCACCCAATATGGCCTCAGGTACGAGCCGACCGTGGGCGAGGCGATCGCGGACGGCGCCGATCTCGTCACCTTCTCGGGCGACAAGCTGCTCGGAGGGCCGCAGGCAGGTTTCATCGTCGGCAGGAAGGATCTTGTTGCCGAGGTCAACCGAAACCCGATGAAGAGGGCGCTTCGCGTCGACAAGCTCCGGCTGGCCGCGCTGGAGGCGACGCTGAAGCTCTATCGCAACCCGGATCGCCTGGCCGAGCGTTTGCCGACTCTGAGGCTGCTCGCGCGCCTCGCCGTCGATATTGTCGCGCAGGCCCAGCGTCTGGCTCCCCTGCTTTCCAATGCGTTGGGCCGTCAATTTTCAGTGCAAGTGATGGAGTGCCGTAGCCAGGTCGGATCTGGCGCAATGCCGCTCGATACCTTGCCGAGCGCCGGGCTTGCCCTCAGCCCCCATTCAGGAAGCGGTCAGGCTCTGGAAATTCTTGCAGCCGCGTTGCGGGCGCTGCCTGTTCCGGTGATCGGGCGGGTCGAAAAGCGGGCGCTCGTGCTTGATCTGCGTTGCCTTGAAGACGAAGCCGGGTTTGTGGCCAATCTCGCGAACTTCACTCTGGGAGGAGATGGTGGTGCGGTGGCTTGATCATCTCCCGCGCAAGCCCACCCGGACACCTGTGGCCGACCAGCTGGCGGCCGCCCTCGACGCCGCCAGACGGGGCGACTATGCCACAGCTCTCTGCATTTGGGAGCCGCTGGCGCGGTCCGGATCGGCTCGCGCCCAAAACAATATTGGCGCCTGCTTCGCCGAGGGGCTCGGCGTCGAGCGTGACCGCAGTCTTGCCGTCCGCTGGCTGGCGCTCGCCGCCGAAGCCGGCGATCCGGTCGGGCAGCGGAACCTCGCCTCGCTCTGTTTCCGTGGTGAAGGCGTCGAGCAGAACTACCGCCGCGCGGCCGAGCTCTATCGGGCAGCGGCCGAGCAGGGCGACGGACCGGCGCAGGACATGCTGAGCTGGATGCTGCTCGAGGGCGAGGTGATCGAGCCCGACATTGCCGAGGCGCGGCGCTGGGCGCTGGCCGCCGCCGGGCGAGGGATCGCATCGGCGATGACCCGCGTCGGCATGCTCTATCACGATGCGCTCGGCGTGCCGCGCGATCCTGCAGAAGCGGTCCACTGGTGGCGCAAGGCGGCATTGCGCGGCGACGCGGACGGTCAGGCCATGCTCGGCGCCGCCTGCCATCTCGGGGCCGGCATTCCCGCCGACGCTGTCGAAGCCTATGCCTGGCTGCTGCGTGCGCGGGCAGGCGGCAGTGCTCTCGCAGCCCGGTACTTGGACGCGGCGCGCGCCGCGCTGAGCGCGGACGATATCGCCGAGGCCGAGCGCCGCGCTGCGCTGCCGCTCGAGGAGCCTGCGCCATGATCGTCGGCACGGCGGGGCATGTCGACCACGGCAAGACGGCGCTGGTGCAAGCACTGACCGGCGTCGACACGGACCGGCTCCAGGAAGAGAAGGCGCGCGGCATGACGATCGATCTCGGCTTCGCCTATCTTCCGACGCCGAGCGGGGCCGTCATCGGGTTCATAGACGTCCCCGGTCATGAGCGCTTCGTGCACACCATGGTCGCCGGCGCCAGCGGCATCGATTTCGTGCTGTTGGTCGTGGCGGCCGACGACGGCGTCATGCCGCAGACGCGTGAACATCTGGCGATCGTCGATCTGCTTGGCGTCAGGCGCGGGCTGGTCGTGCTCTCGAAATGCGATCTGGTCGACCCGACACGACGCGCAGCCATTGCCGCTGACGTCAGCGTCGCCCTTGCCGGCACCGCCTTGGAAGAGGCTGAGGTCATCCCGGCCTCCACCGTTACCGGTGAAGGCATCGATGACCTTCGACGCCTGCTGTCCGAAGAGGCTTCGCGCTTCGCCAGGCGCTCAGCCGCGGGCCGCTTTCGATTGGCGGTTGACCGCTGCTTCACCCTCAATGGCATCGGTACTGTCGCGACCGGCACCGTCCTCTCAGGTTGCGTTGATGTCGGCGACAGCGTGGTGACAAGCCCGCCAGGGCTTGCCGCGCGCATTCGCTCGATCCACGCTCAGGACCGCGTGGCGGAGCGCGGCCGAGCCGGAGACCGCTGCGCGCTCTGTCTGACAGGCGACGGCGTCAGCAAGGAGGCGATCCGCCGCGGAGATGTGATACTCGATCCCGCGCTTCACGCGCCGGCAGATAGGATCGACGCCGAGTTGCGCCTGCTGCCCCGCGAGCCAAGGCCGATCGGGCAGTGGTTCCCGGTGCGGCTCCATCACGCCGCGGCCGAGGTCGGGGCGAGAATCGTGCTCCTCGGCGACGAGCCTCTAGCGCCGGGCGGCACGGCCAAGGTCCAGATCGTTTTGGAGAGCCCGATCGCCGCTGCGGCCGGCGACGCCTATGTGATGCGAGACACCTCCGCCCAGCGAACCATAGGCGGCGGGCGCTTCATCGACCTCAGGGCCCCGAGCCGGAAACGCCGTTCACCGGATCGGCTGGCCATGCTCGAAGCACTCGCCATCGCGGCTCCGGAAAAGGCCGTCGCTGCGCTGCTCGACACGCCGCCCCGCTATCTGAACCTCGCAGCCTTCGCACGCGATCGGACGCTCGGCGCCGGCGAGATCGCCAGCCTGATCGATCGTCTTGGCCTTGTCACGATTCCCGTCGGGGAGACGCAGTTCGTGGTCTCGTCGATGCGTTGGGCCAGGTTCAAGCGCGACCTGAGCGCAACCCTGGAAACTTTCCATGCCGATAACCCGGATATGCCGGGCATCGGAATGGAAAAGCTGCGACTTCAGCTTGATCCCTGCCTTCCTGCGCCGGCCTTCGCTGCTGCAATGCGAAGCCTCGTCCGCGCCGGGCAGATTGAACTGTACGGCGCCTGGATACGGCTTCCGGGTCATGAAGTCCGTCTGGCGCCCAGGGAGGAGGCCCTCTGGCGTGAGATCGAGCCGCTGATAGCCGGCTCGGAGCGATTCCATCCCCCAAGAGTGCGAGACATCGCAGAGGAGCTAGCCAGGCCGGAAGCCGAAATCCGCAAGCTTCTGAAGCTTACTGGACGGATCGGCACGGTGCATGAGGTTGCGCATGATCACTTCTTCCTTCGCTCGGCGTTGGCCGAGATCGTCGAGATTGTCTGCAAACTGGCGGCCGAGCATGACGGGCAGTTCAGCGCCGCACAGTTTCGAGATCGTGCGGGCAGCGGCCGCAAGGTCGCCGTTCACATCCTCGAATTTCTCGACCGGCATGGCGTCACCTTGCGGCGTGGTGACCTGCGGCGCGTCAACGGGCAGCGGCTGGACCTGTTTCGCTACCAGGATGACAAAGCGCCAAAGGCAGAAGATTTTGGAGGAGCATCGTCCCCGGTGGGGCGTCCGGACTTCAAATCCGGGAAGGGCCGCGAGCCGGTCCTTGGTGGGTTCGACTCCCACTCTCTTCCGCCATCCTCCTAGAGCGTTTCACCGTTTCACGGAAACGGCGAAACACTCTATCTCTTTGTTTTTGCGCAATTCCGGACGGAAAACCGTGCCACACTTTCCCTGGAATTGCTCTAGAGTCCGATCCTGAAAATCTATCGGACCTCCCGAGGAGATGAAGCGATGCCAGCATCCTTTCTGCTCGAACTGACAACTTCGGCCGAAGCCGCCAAAGCTGCGGAGACGAGTTTCAGACGCGAGGCCGCAAGGCAGATCGCGGCGCTAGAGCAAGAGCGCGCATTCGCCTTCAGGCGGCTTAACCTGATGCAGCTACTCGGCGATGCAATAGCCCCGGCGGAAAGTGAGGATATCGCCGTGGCGAGCGCCTTTGCCGCCTTGCGCACGCGTCTCGGCTGGAATGCAGACAGCGAGGCGTGCTCGGAGGTGATCTCGCATTTTGGCCCGGTTGCGCTGGCAATGTTCCGGGATTCGAGCGGGGACCAATCCGCCAACACTCATGCCGCCCTTGCGGATTTCGAGCACTGGTATTCCGAAACCCGGGGCTCACCGTTCTGGACCCTGTTCGAGCAGCAGATGCCGGACACGCCTGTCGTCGATTTTTGAAGAACGCAAATCCACGGAACCGACGGCTGCCTTCGAGGCGCATGCCAATAGGCATGTTCGGCGCACGTCCTCAATTGAGCACTGTCGGCAATCTCTTCGTCATCCTGCCGGAGCTCGAAAAGGCAATCCAACAATAGCGCACATTCCGCGGTGTCCTGATCTGCTATTCCCGATAGTGCGCGCGGTGGCGCGACGGCGTCTTTGATACAGTCAATTTCCCACGCGCGCGGTAGCCGGAACAATACGGAACGATATGGGAAGATATCTTGTTTTGGCCCATGAAAAGAACAATGAAATCAACATCATTTCCACATCCTCCGGGCCCACCAAAACCTCCGCATAAGCCATGTTATCGCTGGATTTTTTGATAGTTGCCCACAGTATGGACTCGAACCCCCTTCGTTTGAAGAACCTCGAAGCGTTTTTACGCATTTCAAGGAAATCGAATCGAGCCAGGCATCGCGTGTGCTGAACTTGAGCGACCGTTGTCGCGTTTCGGCGGAATCGGCGCGCTTCTGATACTCAGTCCACGGACAATCGCTTTGGGTTCGGGCCAGGTATGCTGGCATCAGTCTGAGAGATTTCGCGCATGCGAAGCGTTGTGTGATTCCAGTTGGCGTGATTAAGCCACATGTTACTCCCGCTGTCGTGAATCGTCATATTGGCGTATCGTCCGGATGCCCAAGCTCGCAGAACCAGCCGCCAAGATATCTTACGGATGGCCTGGTCGGATCGGGAACCGGCGTCTTCGCCTCGATGGCGGCGCGGAATGGCTCGGCGCTGTCCTGTGGGATAAATCCCAGATGGTTCGCGCCGCTGTTGTCGACCATCTTCAGCTTGTTGTCGGAAATGCCGTAAGAGATGGTGTGGCCGACGCGCGGCGCGGTCAGCGATGCCTCCACCAGGCGCACGCAATCGGCGAAGGAGAGGTACGACCATAGCATGCGGCGGTCCGCCGGTTCCGGGAAGGACGAAAAGATGCGCAGGCACGCCGTCTCGATGCCGAACTTGTCCCAGTACAGCCGGCTGAGGCTTTCGACGAAATTCTTCGACACACCATAGAGGCTGTCGGGACGCACCGGCGCGTCGACGCCGATATGCGCCTCGACCTCGTGGTAGCCGATGGCATGCACCGACGAGGCGTAGATGACGCGCTTCACGCCATGTTTCCGGGCGCCTTCATAGATGTGGTAGGAGCCGCGGATGCTGGAATCGAGGATGGTCTGCCACTCGCATTCGAGCGGCGCGCCGCCGAAATGCACGATCGCGTCGCAATCCTTGGTGGCGGCGATCGTCGCTTCCATGTCGGCGAGGTCGAAGACCGCTTCTTCCTCGTGAGGCGCAAGATCACCGAAGGAGTGGCGCCCCGCCAATCGGATCTTTTTTGCCAGCGGCACCAGCCCCTTGCGCAGCTCCGATCCGAGCCGGCCGGCGGCGCCGGTGATCAGGATACGTTCGTAATGCGGCATCGTTTACTCCACTTGCGCGACGGCGATATTGATCCGCGAGATCGCCTCGGCCAGCACCTCTTCGCTGGTCGCGGTCGAGATGCGGAAATAGGGTGACAGTCCGTAGGCGACGCCGGGCACCGACGCCACCCGGCCCTCGTTCAGCAGGTAATTCGCAACCGCCGTATCATCTTCCAGCACGATACCTTTTGGGGTCTTGCGGCCGATCAGGCTGGCGCAGCCGATATAGGCATAGAAGGCGCCTTCCGGTGGCGAGAGCGTCAGCCCGTTGATCTTGCATATCCCGTCGACCACCAGATCGCGGCGCGCCTCGAAGGCCTGCCGGAAGCGCGCGACCTCATCCTGCGGGCCATTGAGCGCGGCGACAGTGGCTGCTTGCGCGATCGAACAAACGGACGTGCAGGACTGGCTCTGGATCGTCGACATCGCCTTGACGAGTGGCGTAGGGCCGGCGGCGTAGCCGACACGCCAACCGGTCATCGCGTAGGACTTCGACACGCCGTTGACGATCAGCGTGCGGTCTCTGATCTCGGGGCAGGCCTTGCCGAAGGAGACGAATTTGCGCCCGTCGAACAGGATGTGCTCGTAGATATCGTCGGAGAGGACGAGCACTTGCGGATACTTGGCCAGCACCGCGCCCAGTGCCGCGAGATCGGACCCGGAATAGACCGCGCCGGATGGATTACCCGGCATGTTGAGGAAGAGCCATTTCGTCCTCGGCGTGATTGCCTTTTCCAAGAGCGCTGGCGTCAGCCGGAAACCGGTGGTCTCCGGGCATTCGACGACGACCGGCGTGCCGCCGAGCAGCTTCACCATCTCCGGATAAGAGACAAAGTAGGGCGCCGGCAGGATCGCCTCGTCGCCCGTCTCCAGCGTTGCCATCAGCGCGTTGAAGATGATCTGCTTGGCGCCGTTGGCAACGACGATGTCATCGGCCGTATAGTCCAGCCCGTTTTCGCGGCGGAATTTTCCCGCTACCGCCTCGCGCACCTCAACCGTGCCGGCAGCGGCTGTGTAGAGCGTCTGGCCGGCCTTGGCGGCGAAATGAGCGGCATCGACGATGTGATGCGGTGTCGGAAAGTCGGGCTCGCCCAGGCCGAGATCGATCACGTCCACGCCCCTGGCGCGTAGCGCCTTGGCGGCCTGCGAAGCGGCCATCGAGGCCGAAGGCTTCACCACCGAAAGGCGCGAGGCAATATAGCTCATCAGTCGTTCTCCGTGATGTAACCCTTGGACCGATCATTGGCTCGCGCGGCCGCACGGCGTTTGGCCGGATCGCCATAGCCGCCGCCGCCTGGCAGTTCGAGGATCAGCCGGCGTCCCGCCGGCACATGCTGCCAGCCCTTGGGCCGCATCTTCGTGCCGTCGTCGAGCTTGACCACGCCGGCAACGCCAGACTTCCCGCCATTGCGGCCGTGGGCCGGATGGTTGACGCGGTCGAACATGGCCGAGAAGTCGAATTCGTGGCCGTCGGTCGCTGCGATCTCGATGATCTGTCCGAGGCCGCCGCGGAATTCGCCGTCGCCGCCGGAATTAGGGCGCAGCTCCTTGCGCCAGATGACGATCGGGCCAGTATGTTCCGTCGCTTCGATCGGCATCGTGTGCACGCCGGACGGAAAGGCCGTCGCCGACAAGCCGTCGAGCTCGGGGCGGGCGCCCATGCCGCCGGAATTGAACATAAGCACTTCGGCGCGGCGACCGGATGTGCCGGAAACAGGGCGCGCCGAAATATGGATGTTCCAGAGTGCGCCGGCGCCTTCCGCAAGGATTTTTCCGGGTAACGCCTTCGAGAAGGCGCCGAGCACCAGATCGGGAACCATGTGGCCGAAAATATGCCTGAGCGCCACCGGCGCCGGCCGCACCGCGTTCAGGATGTTGACCGGTGAGGATACGGTGAAGAAGGCGAGCGAGGCGGCATTGTTGGGAATGTCGGGCGCCACCATGCATTTCAGCGCATAGCAGGCATAGGCCTTGCTGTAGATGATCGGGCAGTTGATGCCCCAGCGGCTCATCGGATCTGTGCCGGTGAAATCGACCTCGACATGGTCGTCGCGGACCGAGACCGTGGCTGCGAGCTTGACCGGCTCGTCATAACCGTCGGTCACCAGCTGGTTCGACCAGCTTCCCTTCGGTAGCGCCTCGATGCGCTCGAGCATCGCGTCGCGGGTGCGCGAGAAGATGAAGTCGCCGAGTCCGTCGAGGGAGGTGAGGCCGATCTCCTTCATCATGTCGACGAGGCGGCGATGGCCGACCTCGTTGCAGGCTGCAAGCGAATAGAAATCGCCGACGACCTGGTTGGGCTCGCGGACATTGGCGCGCAGGATGCGGACCAAGTCGAGGTTGACCTTGCCCTTCTCGGCAAACTTCATGATCGGGATCTGGATGCCTTCCTCATAGACCGACTTGCCGTCGGCGCCGAAGCCGCGGCCGCCGACATCGACGACGTGCGCCGTGCAGGCGAAGAAGGCGACGAGCTTGCCATTGAGGAAGGACGGCGAGACCATGGTGATGTCGTGTAGGTGGCCTGTGCCCAGCCAGGGGTCGTTGGTGACATAGGTGTCACCCTCGAACATGTTCTGGCGCGGGATCTCGTTCATGAAATGCAGCACGGCTTCGGCCATAGTGTTGACGTGGCCGGGCGTGCCGGTCACCGCCTGCGCCAGCATCTGGCCGCGCGGATCGAACACGCCGGCCGACAGGTCGCCGGATTCGCGCACCGAGGTCGAGAAGGCGGTGCGCAAAAGCGTGAGCGCCTGCTCCTCGACCACCGAGATCAACCGGTTCCACATGACCTGCATGCGGATTTCGCCAATGTCGCTCATGCCTGGCTGCCTTTGCGGATCAGGAGGATCGCGCCGTCGCTCTGGATGACGGCGTCGAAGCTGGTGGTGACAACAGTCGATGTCTCGCGCTCGACGATGACGGCAGGCCCCGCGACCCAGTCGCCGGCGCAGAGCGTGTCTCGCTCGACGATGCCGTAGCTGCGCGACGCGCCGCTGACCGGGTCGAAGACTTCGCGCGTCGTTGTCGGTTCACTCGATTTCTTGCCGGTGGTGAGCTCGTGCCTGACGACGGCGGGACGAACATCCGTCGCCTTGACCGACCAGGTGACGATCTCGATCTCGAGGCCGTCGAGCCCTTCGATGGCCCGGCCGAAGAAGCGCTGGTAGTTCTCCTCGAACAGGTCCTTGAGCTTGGCGACGGCATCGTCGCCGAACGGCTCGTCCGCCAGCGGCACGGGGATTTCCCAGCCCTGACCGGCATAGCGCATGAAGGCGGTGATCTCGCAGACGATCCTGCCGCTGGCGCCGGTGCGCACAAACCCCTCGGCTGAGGCTTTGAGATCGGCGAGCAGGGCATTCACTTCCCTTGACTTGAAGCGCGAGAGGCGCGTCAGCTTCGAGGCCAGAGCTTCGTAGCCGAAGGGAGCCTTGAGGAAGCCGATCGCCGATCCGACACCGGCGCCGCGCGGCACGATGCATTGGTCGATGCCGAGCTTTTCGCAAAGCCTTGCCGCATGCAGAGGCGCTGCGCCGCCAAACGCGATCATCAGATTGTCTGAAATGTTCTTGCCGTTTTCGACGGCATGGACGCGGGCGGCATTGGCCATGTTCTCGTCCACGACCTCGCAGATGCCAAAGGCCGTCGACATGGCATTGAGCGACAGGCGCTCGCCGACATCGCGCAGGAGCGCCTGCTCGGACGCAGATGTGTCGAGCCTGATCGCGCCGCCGGCGAAATTGTCGGGATCGAGCTTGCCAAGCACCAAGTCGGCGTCGGTGATCGCCGGGCGCTTACCGCCGCGGCCATAGCAGGCCGGACCCGGCTCCGAGCCGGCGCTTT
This sequence comes from Mesorhizobium sp. B2-7-2, assembly GCF_006440775.1. Lineage (GTDB taxonomy): Bacteria > Pseudomonadota > Alphaproteobacteria > Rhizobiales > Rhizobiaceae > Mesorhizobium. Next base: position 289,024 of record NZ_VFTZ01000003.1, read on the forward strand.
CCGGCCCGGTCTGGATGCGGCCCATGGCGTCAACCCAGGCGATCGAGCCGCCGCCGGCGCCGATCTCGATCATCTCGATCACCGGAATGGAGATCGGCATGCCCGAGCCCTTGGAGAAGCGATAGGTGCGGGCCACCTCGAAGGTCCGCGCCGTGCGCGGCGCAAAATCCTCGATCAGGCAGATCTTGGCGGTGGTTCCGCCCATGTCATAGGAGACGACCTTCTCCAGGCCGAAGCGTCGAGCGATGTCGGCGGCAAAAATGGCGCCGCCCGCGGGACCGGACTCGACCAGCCGGACAGGGAATTCAGAAGCGGTTTCCACCGAGATCAGGCCGCCGCCGGAATGGATCATGAAGACCGGGCACTCGGCGCCCATGTTCTTGAGGCGCGTCTGCAGGCGAGAGAGGTAGTCGGCCATCTGCGGCCGCACATAGGCGTTGGCGCAGACCGTGTTGAAGCGCTCGAATTCGCGCATCTGCGGCGAGACCTCGGCGCTGATCGAGATCGGGATGGTGAGCTTGCGAGCGAGGATCTCGCGAGCGCGGCGCTCGTGGTCGGGGTTGGCGTAAGCGTGGATGAAGCCGATCGCCACCGAGCCGAAATTGCTGGCAGCGATCCGATCGGCGATCCCTTCGAGCGCCGCCTCGTCGAGCGGCTGCAGCTCTTGCCCCTCGGCGCCGATGCGGCCCTTGACCGTGAAACGGTCCTCGCGCGGGATCAGGGGCGTCGGCAGTTGCAGGTTCAAGTCATACTGCTCAAAGCGGTTCTCCGTCCGCATCTCGATCACGTCGCGAAAACCTTCCGTCGTGACCAGTGCGGTCCTGGCGCCGCGCCGCTCGATCAGCGCATTGGTGGCGAGCGTCGTGCCGTGGATGATGATACCTATCTCGGCTGCCGAAATTCCGGCATCGCGGACGACGACGTCGATGCCGTCGAGGATCGCCTGCTCGGGCGCCGAGTAATTGGTCAGCACCTTGGTCGAAAACATCGTTCCCCTGACATCGAGGGCGATGTCGGTGAAGGTGCCACCGATGTCCGCGCCGAGGCGGATGTCGTCTGATCTGGAGGTCATGCCGTGGCCTTCTGCGAAGCGAGTGCTGCGTCGCGCATCTGGGAAAGGGTCTGCCGGGGCGTGAGCGCTTCGGGCGAGATGGCGATGTCGAGAACGGCGCCGGTCGCAGACTGCTGGGCCCGCCGGAACGCCGCCGCGAAATGCCCAGTGCTTTCGACGCGCTCGGCGTGAAAACCATAGGCCCTTGCCAGTGCCACGAAGTCCGGGTTTTCCAGCGAGGTGCCGGAGACGCGGGCCGGATAGTTGCGTTCCTGATGCGCGCGGATCGTGCCGTATATGCCGTTGTTGATGATGAGCACGATCGGCTGCGCGCCGGCCTGCATAGCCGTGCCGAGCTCCTGGCAGTTCATCTGAAAGTCACCATCGCCGGCAAAGCATACGACGGTGCGCTGCGGAAACGCGACTTTCGCGGCGATGGCTGCAGGCAGGCCATAGCCCATGGCGCCGGATTGCGGGGCAAGCAGCCGCGCGTCCGGCCCGAACTTGAAGAACTTGTTCGGCCATACCGTGAAATTGCCGGCGCCGTTGGTGAGGATGACGTCGGCCGGCAAGGTCTCGCGCAACCAAGCGCTCACCGCGACCATGTCGACCGGACCGGGCTGCACGGGCGCGGTGAAGGTCCCCTCATAGGCCTTGCGGGCCGCCGCGCGCCAGTCGGCCCAGCCGCCCTTGACCGGTGTCAGCGCCATGGCGAAGGCGTTCGGGCCGGCGTGGATGCCGATGGTGGGCACGTAGATCTTGCCGATCTCGCGGTCGGAGCCGTGGACATGGATCAGCTTCTGGCGTGGCACGGGCACGGAGAGCAATGTATATCCGTCCGTTGTCATCTCGCCGAAACGCACATTGACAGCCAGGATCACGTCGGCATCGCGGATCAGACTTTTCACATGCGCCACCATGCCGACGCCGGCTTCGCCAACGAAGACTGGCGAATGGTTGTCGAACTGGTCCTGGTAGCGGAAGGCGGCAATGACGGGGATATCGGAAGCCTCGGCGAAGGCCTGGAGCGCGGCGCGTCCATTTGCCGTCCAGTTGGCCCCGCCTATCAGCAGCACCGGCCTCTCGGCCGCAGCCAGCATCTCAAGCGCCGACGAAAGGGCATCCTGCGACGGAGCGGCTTCGAAAATCGAAGCAGGGCCGCTGAGCGGCGCGGCCTCGGTCGCGGTCGTCAGCATGTCTTCGGGCAGCGCGACGACGACGGGGCCGGGCCGGCCGATCAAGGCGGTGGTCCAGGCGCGCGCCAAGATTTCAGGCAGGCGCTCAACGTCGTCGATCTCGACCGCCCATTTGGCAACGGTGCCGTAGACGGCGCGGTAGTCGATCTCCTGGAAGGCCTCGCGGCCCTTCATATCGGTGCCGACCTGGCCGACGAAGAGGATCATCGGCGAACTATCTTGCATCGCGGTGTGGATGCCGATGCTGGCATTGGTCACGCCCGGGCCGCGGGTCACTAAGCAGATGCCGGGCGATCCCGTCAGCTTGCCGTAGGCCGAGGCCATGAACGCCGCGCCGCCTTCATTGCGGCAAAGCACATAGTCCAGCTTGCCCTTGGTATCGTGCAGCGCGTCGAGAACGGCGAGATAGCTTTCGCCGGGCACGCCGAAGCACTTGGTCGCGCCGAGCGCAATCAGGCACTCGACAAGAAGGCGGCCGCCATTGCGGATCATGCTGCAACATCCTCTTGAAACCGGCGGCCGGATCGAGCCTGCCTTCTCAGATTCATACCTGCACTCTGGGGGACCAACGCGAAATCAAGAAATGCGGACTATTCGAAAGTTTTTCTTTGTTGTGGCGGGCGCACCAGAACATCGGGGTTCATCGTGCCCCGCGGATCGAACGCGTCCTTCAACCGAGACATCAAGTCACGCTCCACCCGGCTTCTATTGAGGTCGGCCATGGCGATCTTGGCGCGGCCAAGCCCATGTTCGGCGGCAAAGCTGCCCCCCATCTTCGTGGCAAGCAATGACAGCGCCTGCGCGAACTGCTCGGCTTTGCCGTCGAAATCGGCGCGGCCTTCCGGCGGCGACAAATTATAGTGGATGTTGCCGTCGCCGAGATGGCCGAACGGATTGATGCGCACGCCGGAAAGAATATCATCGCAGATCGCAGCACCCGTCTCGATGAACCGGGCGATGGCACCCGGTGGAACCGAGATGTCGTGCTTCAGTTGCGGGCCTTCCAGCCTTTGCCCTTCCGGTTGCTCCTCGCGCAGACGCCAGAACTGCGCTCGGTGCACGCCCGATGTCGCCAGCGCGCCGTCCAGGACAAGGCCTTGATCCACGCCCCGTTCCAGCGCGGAAGTCAGGATGTCGTCCAGCGGAACGCGGGGCGAGCCCGATGCCAGCTCAACGAGCAGATAGACGTCGCCACGCCTATCCAGCTGCCAGGCGAGATCGGGCAGATGCTTGAGCGCCAGTTGCAACCCGGGATCGCAGAAAAACTCGAGGCCGGTCAGGAATTCGCCCGCCTCGCCGCGCAGGAAGGCGCCGAACGAAACGGCGGCGGCAAAGTCGGGCATGACCAGAAGAGCGCTCGCCTGCTGCCGGGGCGTTGGGTATAGCCGCAGGATCGCGCGCGTCACGATGCCGAGCGTTCCTTCCGCGCCGCAGTAAAGCCTGCGCAATTGATAGCCCGCATTGTCCTTCTGCACCGCGCGCAGACCGTCCCACACCGCACCATCCGGGGTCACGACTTCGAGGCCGAGAACCAGATCCTGCATCATGCCGTAGCGAAAAGCCTGGCTGCCGCCGGCATTGGTGCCGATCAGGCCGCCGATCCTGGCGCTGCCCTCGGCGCCGAGATGCATCGGGAACATCAGCCCGTGCGGCTCCAGCGACTCGTGCAGCGCGGCGAGCACGACGCCGGCCTCGACGATGATCGATCCGCTCTCCGGATCCGGTTTGCCGATCGCCGCCATGCGTGAGAGCGAGACGATCACGGCATTCGACTGCTCGGCCACGGCACCACCGCAAAGACCGGTGTTGCCGCCTTGCGGCACCACCGCCAGCCCTCCCTCCCGGCATGCGGTGACGACCGCGGCCACTTCAGTGGTCGTGGCGGGCCTGGCGACGCCCAAAGGCGCGATGCCATAGCGATCGAGCCAGTCGCGCTGGTAAGGCTCGGCATCGCTGCCCGAAAGCCAGCCTTTCGGTCCCAGAATCTCGTGCAACGTGGTTGCGGGATCAGTCATTGAAAACCAGAAGGTGCGTGGCTGCTTTCAGAACGTTGCAATCTTCCCAAATGCCGTTCAATGACCCAGCACCTGCGACAAGAACTGCCGTGTACGCTCGTTTTGCGAAGCGGTGAAGAATTCCTCCGGCGGCGCCTGTTCGACGATCTCGCCGCCATCCATGAAGATCACCCGGTCGGCGACCCGGCGCGCGAAACCCATCTCGTGCGTGACGCAAATCATCGTCATGCCGTCGGAGGCAAGCGTGACCATGACGTCCAGCACCTCCGAGATCATTTCCGGATCGAGCGCCGAGGTCGGCTCGTCGAACAGCATGATCTGCGGCTGCATGCAAAGCGCCCGCGCGATCGCGACCCGCTGCTGCTGGCCGCCGGACAGTTGGCCGGGAAACTTCATAGCCTGCTCGGGGATGCGGACCTTTTCCAGATAGCGCCGGGCAGTTGCCTCAGCCTCGGCGCGCGGCTGGTTGCGCACCAGCGTCGGCGCGATCATGCAGTTCTCCAGCACCGTCATGTGCGGAAACAGGTTGAAGTGCTGGAACACCATGCCGACCTCGCGCCTGATCCCGTCGATGTTGCCGATATCGTCGTTGAGCTCGGTGCCGAGCACGGTGATGCGGCCGCCATTGTGCTGCTCGAGGCGGTTGATGCAGCGGATCATGGTGGATTTGCCGGAGCCCGAGGGACCGCAGATGACGATCCTCTCGCCACGCTCGACAGACAAGTTCACTTTCCGCAAGGCGTGAAATGTCCCGTAGTATTTGTCGAGGTTTTCGATGCGGACGGCAGGTCCGCCCGCCTTGGTCGAATTGCTTGAGATCACGTGCGCCTCCCTAACGTTCGCCAACCGCCATGCGGCGCTCGAGGAAGGCGCCGTAGCGGGACAGGCTGAAGACGAAGACGAAATAGATGAAGGCAATGAAGGCATAGACCTCGACATAGGCGAAGCGCCATTCGCCGGTGCCATAGGCGGCGTTGCCGGAGGCCAGGATCTCGAAGAAGCCGACGATGACCACCAGCGAGGTCTCCTTGAACGAGATGACGAACTGGTTGATCGTGGCCGGCAGCGCGTTGCGCATGGCCTGCGGCAGAAGGATGCGGCCGATGCGCTGCCAGTAGCTCATGCCGAGCGCCATGGCGGCTTCTTCCTGCCCGGCCGGGACGCCCTGCATGCCGCCTCTGACGATCTCGGCCTGATAGGCGGAGAAGAACAAGGCGGAACCCAGGATCACCCGGTAGAGCTTGTCGCCCGCCAACCACTGCGGCAAGGCGAATGGCAGGACGATGGCGAAGGTGAACAGGATCGAGATCAGCGGCAACGACCGGACCCCGTCGATGATGAGACCGGTGGTCCTGGATATCCATGGCAGCTCGGAGCGGCGCAGCAGCGCCAGGCAGACCGCCAGCGGGAAGCCGATCAGACAGGTGGTCACGAAGATGAAGAGGGTGAGCGCCAGCCCGCCCCAGGCCTCCTCGCCGACATAGGAAAGGCCGAGCACGCCGCCTTTCATCAGCACGTAGTACGACGCTGCTCCTGCTCCCCACACCAGCGCGATCCGGCGTCCGGTCCAGAAGGCCGGGATACAGCTCAGCACCGTCATCACCACCACGGTCAGGCAGGCGAGCGCGGAGCGCCATTGCTCCTCGAAGGGATAGAGGCCGAACAGGATGATCCGCCACCGGGCAGCGATGACCGACCAGCAGGCCCCCGCCGCCGCCTGGCACGCCTCGGGTCCACCGCTGGTCGTGAACACGGCAGAAAAGACTGCCCAGTTGAGCAGTTTCCAGACGGTAGAGACCATGATCGCCAAGGAGATCAGCGACAGCAGCGCCTGGAGCGGCGTCGCGAAGAAGCGGCGCTTCAGGTCTTCGAGCCTGCCCGGAGCAGGGGGGGCGACAATGACCATCTCCATCTCTGTCATCCCCTCAGTTGATTGCCCTTGAGGGCAATGGCCTTGTTGATGCGGTTGAAGACGGCGGCGAGGCTGAGATTGATGGCGAGGAAGCCTCCCATCAGGATGCCGATCACTTCCAGGGTCTGGCCGGAATGATTGATGGTCAACGCCACGATCATGAAGAAGTCGGTGAAGCCGACGGCAATGCCCATGGTCGTGGCCTTCATCAGCCAGACATACTGGTTGGCAAGGATCGGCAGCATGGCCCGCAACGCCAGCGGCAGACGCACCAGCGTGAAGACGCGCCATGGGCTCAAACCGAGCGAGCGTGCAGCTTCCATCTGGCCCTTGCCGACAGATTTGAAGCCGCCGCGCACGATTTCTGCGATGTAGGAGCCGCCATAGATGGCGATCGCGATAGCCAAGGCGGAGAATTCCGGCGGAACGCGCAGGCCGCCCCTCAGGTTGAGGCCTTGCAGGGCCGGGAAATCGAGCAGCGGTGCGTCAGGCAGGCGTCCTACCACCAAAATGATGGCCGCGCAGGCCAGCGCCGCAGCAGCGCCGGCAAGCTGAATGGTGGCACGCTGGCCGAACGGCTGGCTGAGCCGTGACGTCCTGCCCAGCCAGACCGGCAGCGCGATGGCGGCGATCACGGCCGATGTGGCCAGCGCCATTGCCACCCCGCCGACATTCGGCGCCGGCACGTAGAGGCCGCGGCTGGTCAGCAGAAGGCCCCAGGCTTCGTGCGCCGCGCGCGGCGTCGGCAGGTGCGTGATCAAAGCGTACCAGAAGAAGACCTGGAGGATCAGCGGGATGTTGCGGAAGATGTCGACATAGGTGCGGCCGAGCAATTGCGCCAGTTCGTTGGCCGAGGTCCGCGCCAGGCCGACGATCGTCCCGACGAGCGTTGCCAGGATCAGCCCGGTGCAGCCCAGGAACAGCGTGTTGATGATGCCGATGAGGAAGAACCACCAATAGGGATCGTTGGCCGTGGCCGGCAGCAACGAGAAGTTCACGTCCCAGCCCGTCGACTTGTAGAGGAAATCGAATCCCGAGGTGATCCCCTGCTCCGCGAGATTCCGCCGCGCGATGATGATGCCTGCGAGCACCAGGGCCGCAAGCGAACCGACATAGACGACCTGCAACAGCGTGTTGCGGACCTTCTGATTTCTCAGCAGGCTGACCATTTGACCAATCCTTCTCGAATTGCCGCCGGCTCCGCCCGGCCGAAGCCAGGCGGGAGCCTTGAGCGGTAACACCGTCAGACGTGGATCAGTCGATCACCAGCGGGAATAGGACGCCGCCATTGTTCCAGAGGTTGGTTAGCTCGCGATCCATCTTGTAGGGCGAGTCCTTGCCTAGGTCGCGATCGAAGATCTCGCCGTAATTGCCGACCTTCTTGATCACGTTGTAGGCCCAATCGTCCGAGAGTCCGAGGCCCTTGCCCATGCCGGGCGTCACGCCAAGGAACTTCGCCACCTGCGGCGAGGTCGGCTTGGCCTTGATCTCGTCGACGTTCTTGGAGGTGATGCCTTCCTGCTCGGCGAAGATCAGTGTGCTCAGCGTCCAGTTGGCGATATCGATCCAATTGTCGTCGCCCTGGCGCATGATCATGACTTCCGGCTCTACCGCGAGCACGTCGGGCAGGATGACATGGTCTTCGACCTTGCTCTTGGCGATGCGGGCGATGGCCAATGTCGGGCCCCACTGAGCATAAAGATCGCAACGGCCGGAGAAGTAGGCCTGCTCCAACTCTTCCGTCTTTTCGATCAGCACCGGCTCGAGCTTGATGCCGAGCTTCTGGGCGTAGGCGGCGACCTGCTGTTCCTGCGAGGTGCCGGCGGGAATGCAGATCGTGCCGCCATTGGCATCCTTGAGCGATTTCAGGTTGAGCTCTTTATGCGCCATCACCTTGGTGGTGCCGAGGTAGTAGGACATCGAGAATTGCAGGCCGAGCTCGGTGTCGCGGCTGAGCGTGCCGCCCGAGGCCTTGATGATGATGTCGACATCGCCCGACTGAAGCGATGGCCAGCGCTGCGCCCAGCTGATCGGAACGATCTTCAGTTTCGCCGGATCGTCGAACACGGCGGTCGCCACCGCCTTGCAGAGGTCGATGTCCATGCCCTTCCAGTTGCCTTTGTCGTCCACTTCGGCGAAGCCGAGATAGGAGCCGTCATGGCCGGTGCAGTTGAGCACGCCGCGCGCCTTGATGGTCTCCAGCGTCTTGCCGCCGGCGGCTTCAGCCGGCGCCGCCAGATGCACGAGGCCCAGGGCCATGGCGGCGGCCCCCCATTTGATCATTTTCATAGTTGTTGTCTCCACTGTTGAGGTTGTTCCGTTTCTTGTTGTTGGAGCCCCGCAAGATGTCTTCGGGACTCGGTCTCGAAGCCGCCTCTCAGTCGGAAAGCGGAGTCGGTTTCGGCAAGGAGAGTTTCAGATCGCTCCGCCAATCCTCCTGGGCCAGCCATCGATGGAGCGCCGCCACCGCCTTCACGCGCAGATGCCCGCGCGGGACGACGAGGTAGAAACCCGGCACTTCCTCCGGCTTCATATCGGCAATGGCGTCGCGGCCGATCGGCGCCACCAGCGCGCCGGAGCGGAAATCTTCCTCGGCATCGATCACGGAAACCAGGCCGACGCCGATGCCTTGCAGGGTCGCCCGACGCATGGTCGCGGCATCATCGAAGCTGATGCTGCGGTCTCCATCCGTCAGCTCGACTCCAAGGTGCCGCAGAATATCCGGCCACAGGCGCTTCGACTTGACGGTGTCGAGCAGCGTGAACTTCGTCAGATCGTGCGCCGACTTGATCTTTTCGCCAATCGCCGGCGTGCAGCAAATGATCTTCGGATCCGGCACCAAGAGCGTCGTCTCGTAGTCCGGCCAGTTGCCGTAACCCCACTGCACTGTCATATCGATGTCGTCGCGTCCGAAATCTGGCAGGTCGACCATCGTCGTCAGGCGAAGATCCGCGACCGGCAGGATCTCGCGAAACAGCGAAAGTCGCGGCAGCAGATAATGGGTGGCGAAGTAGGGGCTCGCATTGAGGTTGATGCGGTCCCGATAATTCGATTTGGTGACGCGGCGAACGCCTTCGGAAAACTCGTCAAAGCCTGCCTTGACGTAATGCGACAGAAGGATCGCCGACTCGGTCAATTCGATCGACCGGCCTTTGCGTTCGAAGAGCGTCACCTGAAGCGTGTCTTCGAGAAGCTTGATCTGCTGCCCGACCGCTTGCGGCGTGACCAGCAATTCGTCGGCTGCCTGCCTAAAACTCTTGTGCTGCGCGACGGCGTGGAAAACGCGCAGCGCATTGAGCGATGGGAGGCGAAGCTTGCCGGTCATGGGAATTCCGCCTCCTTTCGTTCGAGACTCCGTCGATCATGCACTGCTGAATGTCAGCCGGGCCGGGCTGATGAAATTGGTTCAGGCGTAGATGTAACCACCTGAGACAATGACGTTTTCGCCGGTCATGTAGGTATTCTTGGGTCCGCCGGTCATGAGTACCCACTCGGCGATTTCCGTCGGCTCGGCGCCGCGGCCGAGAGGGCTTGCCTTAGCCAGCTCCTCGAGGAAACCGAGCGCCTTTGCCTTCTCCGTGGCCATGCCGGCGGGTGCGACGGAATTCACCAGGACGCCGTCCTTGGCGACGTGATGGGCAAAGGAGCGCGTCAGGCTGACGACGGCTGCCTTCGTCGCTGCATAATGGGCGTTCTGCGGATGCGCCTTGAAGGCATCGACCGAGGTGAGGTTCACAATCCGCCCGCGCACATGGTTCTTCGGCTCTTGCGCCTGCATGTGGCGAACCGCGGCCACCATCATGTGATAGGTGCCCTTGATGTTGATGCCGTTGGAGGCGTCCCAGTCGGCGTCGGTGATTTCGAGCAGCGGACGGCGCGGATAGATGGCGGCGCAATTGATCAGCGTGTCGATGCGCCCGAGCTTCGAAACGATGGCGTCGAAAGCGGCATGGCACTGCGGGCCGACCTGGATGTCGCAAGTCGCCGCTGCGGTCGGCAGGCTCTTGGCCTTTGCCGGATCGAGCGCGCTCTGCGCTGCTTCCTGGTTGATGTCGATGATACCGATCTTTGTCGCTCCGGCCTCCACGGCCATGCGGGCGAGAAGAGCGCCGAGGCCTGCGCCGCCGCCAACGATCAGAACGGAAAGGTCTTTCATCCTGTTTCCCTTACTTGGTGCCGCTCGGCGAGGTTGGCCAGGTTGGCATGATGTCAAAACGGGTAACGTCGGCCCATGCGGGGAGCGCGAGAACCGCGGTCACCATCTTGGCCACGTCATCCGGCTGCACCACTTTGCTGGCGTACATGGCCTCGCGCGCCTTGGCGTCGAGGATGTCTTCATAGAGCTGCGTCTCGACACGACCGGCGACGATCTCGGTGACGCGTATGCCGGACGCAGAGAGGTCGGCGCGCAGCGCGCCGGCAAAGCCTGAAATCGCCGCCTTAGTGGCCGCGTAGACGGCGATGTTGGAGAATGCCGTGTGGCCGGCGACGGAACCGGTGAACAAGATGTGGCCCGACTGCCGCTCGCGCATCTGCGGCACAACGAGGCGGGTGAGCAGGATCGCGGCGCTGAGGTTCACCTCGAGCGTGGTGTCGATGTCGGCGATGTTCATATCGGCGAAATTGCCGAGCGGCGGCATGATGCCGGCATTGTTGATCAAGACGTCGACAGTGAGATCGGCCAGCACCGCCTCCAGCGCCTCGCGGTCGGTGACGTCGACGGCGATCGGCACGATGCCCGGACGCTCGGCCTGGAGCTCCTTGAGCGCGGCCTGGCTGCGGCCGACGGCATAGACGTCGTAGCCGGCGTCGCTCAGCGCAATTGCCATCGCCCGCCCTATGCCGCTCGTCGCTCCTGTTATGAAGGCTGTCGTCACCTGGGCTTCCCCGATTGCTTGGATTTCAGTTTGCGGCCTGGGCCGATGCCGCGAAACCAAGAAAAGCAGCAAAAAGGAAAGATAAACTTTCGAACGCCTTTCGGCGGCTGGAATATTCCGGCGTGCCTATGCGGCGACAAACGCTGCTATCCCAAGGAAAACAATGTCCTCAACCCGCGAAGGCGGATTTCCGATCGCCAGCTGAGAAAAAACATGGCTTTCGTAAACAACCGGCCGCCTGCGCGGCGACAGAGGCGAGCGACCTCGCAGTCGGCGAACCTACCCGGCGGTCGGCAAAGGCTTTTTCAGTTTGGTGAAAAGCGAGGCCGCCGCAGCCTTCTGCTCGGCCTCGGTTGCCTCGATGCCCGAGGCTTTGGCAAGCGCGCGCACACGTCCCAAACTGTTCTGCAGATGCTTGCGCATAGCCTGTCTGGCTTTGCCTCCGTCCTGCCTTTCGATGGCATCGACGATGGCTTTGTGCTCGCTGTGGATGCGCGCGTAGTAGCTGTCCTTGAGGGCAGGCTCGACGACATAACCGAGCTGGAATCTCGGCACGATCATCGGCCCGAGATAGGCAAGGAAGCCGTGGATGAATTCGTTGCGCGCCGCCTTGGCGATCGCGAGGTGGAAGTCGTAATCGTAGTGGATCTGGACCGCGGCGGGATCGGCCTGCTGCGCGTCGATGTCATCCATCATGGCGCGGATGCTGCTTGCTTCCTTGTCGGTGCGGCGTTCCGCGCAGAGCCCGGCGGATTCCACCTCGACGCTCAGTCTGAGTTCAAGCAAGGCTATGGTTTCCGGCAGGGTCCTGAGCGCCTCCTCCGGGATCGAGAAATTGCGCGGGGTCGGCGTCTCGCTGACGAACATGCCGCGGCCCTGCTGCGGCACCACCATGCCTTCGGAGCGCAGTCGCGCCACCGCTTCGCGCACGACGGTGCGGCTGACATCGTATTCGGCGCAAAGCTCCGCCTCGGTCGGCAGCTGCGCGCCGGGCTGCAACTGACCGGAGCGGATCTTTTCGGCCAAGCTCTCCGCCACCAGGGTGGAAAGCGGCTTGCGTTTCGTCATTGAGGTCCTTCCGTTCAAGTTCAGATTCGGGATGATGCCCGAACCGGCAAGACCATTCAAACCGCGGCTGTCACAATCAGCTCGACCAGCATGCCGGGCTTGGCCATGCGGCCCTCGCCGGAGGAGCGGGCCGGCGCGTGCTCCTTCGGCATCCAGGCATCCCAGACCGTGTTGACCTCGTCGAAATCGCGCATGTCGTCCAGCCACATTTGCACGTGAAGGATGCGGGTCTTGTCGGTGCCGGCCGTGGCGAGCAAGGCATCGATCTTGCCGAGCACCTCGCGCATCTGGTCGGACGCGGATTGACCCGGTTTGGCGACTTGGCCGGTCAGGTAAAGCGTGCCGTTGTGGATGACGCCGTGATGAACGCGGGTGTCGAAGTCGAAGCGCTGGATGTCGGTCACGGGTTCTCTCTCAGATAGCCGGCGTCAGCCGGATGGGATTGCCTTGCAGATACTGCGCGTAGGGCGCCTGGACGAGCCAGCCGGCATCGATGGGCAGGGTCACGCCGGTTATCGAGGCGGCGCGGTCGGAGCACAGGAACAGCGCGGCCTCGGCAACGTCGCGTGGCTCGACGAAGCGGCGCAGCGCCGTGGTCGCCTGGATGGCTTCGGGGTTGCGCTCGCCCTTGGCGATTTTTGCTTTCAGCCCATCGGATAGCGTGTAGCCCGGCGCCACCGCGTTGACCCGAACGCCATGTGGGCCGAGCTCGGCGGCCAGGATCTGGGTGAGGGCCAGAATCGCATGTTTTCCCGGCGTATAGGCCGGCAGTGACAGCGGCGCGAAAGAGGCAAGCGAGCCGACATTGAGGATCGCGCCGCGCCTGGCGGTCGACATCAGCCGGCCGAACACCTGACAGCCAAGCAGCGTGCCGCGATAGTTGATGCGCCACATCTGCTCGTCTTCGTCGAGATCCTGGTCGAGCACATGCTTGCCGCTCTGCAGGATGCCTGCGCAGTTGACCACCACATCGGGTGTGCCGAACGCGCTCACGACTTCATTCGCCAGAGCCTCGACGGAGGAGGGCTCAGCGACATCGGTCTGCACGAACAGGGCACGCGGCGCGCCCTCTGCCTCGCTGGCGCCCGCCGCTTCCTTGCCTCGAACGGCATCGCGGCCTGCGACGGCCACCTGATAGCCGTCCGCTGCGAAGCGCAGCGCAATGGCGCGTCCGATGCCGGACGTGCCGCCGATGACGACCGCTGTCGATGCCTCAGCCATTGCCGCGATCCTTCCGCTCGATGTCGAAGAATTCGGACATGGCCTCGACCTGGAAATCCATCATCGGGCGCCCGGGCTGGATGCGACAGCCGATTTCCTTCGCCGCCTTGAGCAGGGCGGTCTCGGCTGGCTCCATGATGATGTCGACCACTGTCATGTTCGGGGTCAGCTTGGTCACGTCCATCGGCAGCGGATCGCTGGCCTTCAGTCCGGAAGGTGTCGCGTTGATCGCCATGTCCATTCCGGATGGATCGGGCTCTCCGACCTCGATCCGGCAGTTGGGAAAAGCCTTGTTGACCAGCGATGCGAGTTTTTGCGCGCGTTCCCTGTCGATGTCGGCCAGGCGGATTTCCGCCGCGCCTTCTTCGGCAAGGCAATAAGTCAGCGAGGCGCCCGCGCCGCCGGCGCCGACCTGGAGGATGCGCTTGCCGGCGATCCGGTGCTCGCCGGCCTTCAGCCCCTCGATGAAGCCGACGCCGTCGAAATTGTCGGCATGCCAGCTGCCATCCGCCTGCCGGCGCACGGAATTCGCGCTCTGCACGCGTGCGGCGCGATCGTGAGCCGTCGCACATTTGTGAAAAACCGCGACCTTGTATGGCACCGAGATAATCACGCCCCGAATGTTCTCGGCCGCCGTGATGCCGGCCCAGAAGGTTTCGAAATCCTCCGGACGGCAGCTCAACGGCACCATCAGGCTGTCGAGGCCCTTCTGCTCGAAGATTTGGTTGAACATGCCGGGACTCTTGGCATGCCCGACTGGATGGGCCAGCATCACGAAGACATCGGCTTTGCCGGTTCCGCGCATCGGTTCATTCCTTTTCATTTGACAGTTCATGATTACTCAAGGTCTCGATCGCCCGGACGAGGGACGAGTGGTCGGCCTCGGCACCTCCCGCTCGCGCCGAACAGGCATTCATCAATTGCTGCGCCATCGCCGTGTTCGGCAGGGAGACGCCAAGCGCATGCGCGCTTTCGAGCGCGAGGCTGAGATCCTTCTGGTGAAGCCCGATGCGAAAGCCTGGCGCGAAGGTGCGGGAACTCATGCGCTCACCATGCACTTCGAGCACGCGGGAAGAAGCAAAGCCGCCCATCAGCGCGCTGCGCACCTTCGACGGATCGCAGCCGGCCTTGCTGGCGAAAACCAGCGCTTCGGCCACGGCCTCGATGTTGAGTGCGACGATGATTTGATTGGAGATCTTGCAGATCTGCCCAGCGCCATTCTGCTCACCGATCAGGGTGATGTTCTTGCCCAGCCTCTGAAAGATCGGCAGCGCGCGCTCGAACTCGGCGGCCGGTCCGCCGACCATGATGGTGAGGCTCGCCGCCTTGGCACCGACCTCGCCGCCCGAGACCGGCGCGTCGAGAAAGCCGCCCCCCGCTCCCCTGATTTTCGCCGCAAATTGGGCGGTGGCGATCGGGCTGATCGAGCTCATGTCGATGACCAGCTTGCCGGCGGATATCCCTTGAAGCACGCCGTTCTGGCCAAACAGGACGCGCTCCACGTCAGGCGTGTCGGGCAGCATCGTGATGACGATCTCCGCAGTCCGCGCCACCTCAGCGGCGGAGGCGACGACCGACGCTTGCAGATCCGCAGGCAGAGGCGAGCGGTTGAGCACCGTGACGACCTCATGCCCCGCATCGGCGAGATGCCTTGCCATCGGCGCTCCCATGACGCCCAGTCCGATAAAGCCAATCTTCATTTGCAACTCCGTTGCGGCCAGAGCCATATTGCACGCCAAGTCGGCCATATGATATAGGACATCATACAAATTTCAATGCACCTTCTTCTCATTGGAGACCGATCGCAAAATGCAGGAGCGTGTCAATTCGCTAAAGGCTGCCGTACAGGCGGGCAAACCCCACATCGGCATCTGGTGTTCGCTGGCTTCGGCGCTCACCACCGAGGTGGTCGCGGGCTCCGGAGCGGGCTGGCTGCTGATAGATGGCGAGCATAGCCCGAACGATCTGCGCAGCATCATGGCGCAGCTGCAGGTCGCGGCAGCGTTTCCTTGCGAGGCAGTTGTGCGCCTGCCGTCGGACGATGCCAACCTCATGAAGCAAGCTTTGGATGTCGGCGCCCGCAGCTTGATGATCCCGAACGTGCGCACGGCGGAGCAGGCGCGTACAATCGTCGCCGCGATGACCTACGCGCCTGGCGGCTTCCGCGGCTTCTCGGTCGGCCACCGCGCCAACGCGTTCGGCCGCATCGCCGGCTATCACGCCAAGGCGCGCGAGCAGCAGCTGCTGGCCGTCCAGATCGAGGACGAAACCGGCGTCGCCAATGCGGCCGAGATTGCAGCGGTCGACGGCGTCGATGTTCTCTTTGTCGGCCCCGGCGATCTCTCCACCAATATGGGCGCGATGGGCAATCCAGGCGCTGCACATGTGCAGGAGGCGATCGCTTCGGTGCGCAAGGCCGCGGCCGCCGCTGGCAAGGCCAGCGGCATCCTGGCGCCGGTCAAGGCCGACGCCGACCGCTATGTCGCCGACGGCTTCACCATGATTGCGGTGGGCTCGGATCTCGGTTTGCTGGCGCGGGGCTCGGATGCCCTGATCGCTTCGTTCAGGCAGTAGGAAAAGCCATGGCAATTCCTCCTTACAAGGCGCCTTCCCGGAACGCCTACGACATCGTCATCGTCGGTGGCGCGGTGATCGGTTCGTCAACGGCCTACTGGCTGAGCCAGGCGCTGGGCAGCGGCGCGTCGATCCTCGTGGTCGAACGCGACTCAAGCTACGAGTTCTCCTCGACGGCGCTCTCCACCAGCGCAATCCGCCAGCAGTATTCCAACCCGATCAATGTGAAGATCAGCCAGTTCGGCATCGAGATCATCCGCGGGTTTCAGGAGCGGATGGCGCCGTTCTACACCAATGAGCCCGCGCCTGATCTCGGCTTCAAGGAACATGGATATCTCTACTGCTGCTCGCCCGAGGGCGTGAACGCGGCGCGTGAACGGGTCGAGCTGCAGCGCAGCCTCGGCGCCCACACCGTCTTCCTCGAACCGGGCGCGTTGAAGGAACGTTTTCCGTGGCTGAATGTCGACGACCTCGGCGGCGGTTCTTGGGGTTCGCGCGAAGAGGGCTGGTTCGATTCGATGGGCCTCCTCAACGGCTTCCGCCGCGCGGCGCGCGCGAGCGGCGTCGAATATATCGACAACGCCGTGACGGATTTGGATGTTTCCGAAGGCCGGGTCGTCTCGGCCCGTCTCTCGACCGGCCAGACGGTTCGTTGCGGAATCCTAGTCAACGCCGCCGGCCCACGCGCACAGCAGGTCGCAGCCATGGCCGGCCTTTCCATCCCGGTCGCGCCCTACAAGCGCTACAGCTTCGTTTTCGCCAGCGCCAATCCCATCCCCGGGCGGATGCCCAATGTCATTGACCTTTCCGGGACATTCGTGCGTCCGGAAGGCGAACTTTTTCTCACCGGCAACACGCCGCAGGGCGACGGGCCGGCCGACTATGACGACTTCGAGATTCATTTTGAAGAGTTCGACGACTACATCTGGCCGGCGCTCTGGCACCGCATTCCAGCGTTCGACGCGTTGAAATTGCAGACCAGCTGGACCGGCCATTACGAATACAACATGCTCGATCACAACGGTATCGTCGGCTTCCACCCGCAGGTGACCAACTTCATGTTCGCCAATGGTTTCTCCGGCCATGGCCTGCAGCAGTCGCCTGCCGTCGGCCGGGCAGTCTCGGAGCTGATTGTCCACGGGGCTTTTCAGACGCTCGACCTGTCGCCGTTCAGCTACGAGCGCATACCGCGCAATGAACCGTTTCTCGAAGAGGCGGTGATTTGAGCCGTGTCAAAACCGAGCCGACCAGCGCTCCCAATTTCATTTTAGGGAAAATGAAATTGAAGATCCTTGTGCCCGTGAAGCGGGTTGTGGACGCCAACGTCAAGGTCCGGGTGAAGGCCGACGGACTGGGCGTCGAGCTTGCCAACGTCAAGATGGCGATGAACCCGTTCGACGAGATCGCGGTCGAGGAAGCCATCCGCATCAAGGAAGCCGGCAAGGCTGAAGAAATCATCGTCGTCTCGATCGGCCCGCTGCAGGCGCAGGAGACGCTGCGCACCGCGCTCGCCATGGGCGCCGACCGCGCCATCCTGGTCAAGACCGACGAGCAGACCGAGCCGCTGGGTGTCGCCAAGGTGCTGAAGGGCGTGGTCGAGGCGGAGGCGCCCGGCCTCGTCATCCTCGGCAAGCAGGCGATCGACGACGATTCGAACCAGACCGGCCAGATGCTGGCGGCACTGCTTGGTTGGGCCCAGGGCACCTTCGCGTCCAAGATCGTGCTCGAAGGCGATCAGGCCAAGGTGACGCGCGAGGTCGACGGCGGCCTGCAGACGGTGGAGTTGAAGATGCCGGCGATCGTCACCGCCGACCTTCGCCTCAACCAGCCGCGCTATGCCTCGCTGCCCAACATCATGAAGGCCAAGAAGAAGCCGCTCGACGAGAAGAGCCCGGCCGACTACGGCGCCGACGTCAAGCCGCGCCTCAAGGTGATCAAGACCGAGGAGCCAGGCGGCCGCAAGGCGGGCGTCAAGGTCAAGAGCGTGGCCGAGCTGGTCGAGAAGCTGAAGAACGAAGCCGGCGTGCTTTAAAGCGATCGGGAAAGGACAAAGAAAATGGCAATTCTCCTCATCGCAGAACACGACAATGCAAGCCTTTCCGACCAGACCGCCAAGGCGCTGTCGGCCGCTCTCCAGATCGGCTCCGATGTCGACGTGCTGGTGGCCGGCAAGGGCGCCAAGGCAGCTGCCGATGCCGCTGCCAAGTTGAAAGGCGTGCGCAAGGTGATGCTCGCCGAGGCCGACGAGCTTGCCGAGCGCCTCGCCGAGCCGACGGCGGCGCTGGTCGTCTCGCTCGCCGGCTCCTATGACGCGATCGTCGCGCCCGCGACCTCGTCGGGCAAGAACATCGCGCCGCGCGTGGCGGCACTCCTCGATGTCGCCCAGGTGTCCGAGATCATCGAGGTTGTCTCGCCCGACACCTTCAAGCGGCCGATCTATGCCGGCAACGCCATCCAGACCGTGCAGTCGACCGACGCCAAGAAGGTCATCACGGTGCGCACCGCGTCCTTCGCGGCGGCGCCCGAAGGCGGCTCGGCCGCGGTCGAGACGGTCAACGCCGCCGCCAACCCCGGCCTGTCGTCTTTCATCGAGAACAAGCTTTCCGAGAACGATCGTCCGGAATTGACCTCGGCCAAGATCATCATCTCGGGCGGCCGCGCGCTCGGCTCGTCGGAGAAGTTCCAGGAGGTCATCCTGCCGGTCGCGGATAAGCTCGGCGCCGCGGTCGGCGCAAGCCGAGCCGCGGTCGATGCCGGCTACGCGCCGAACGACTGGCAGGTCGGCCAGACCGGCAAGGTGGTCGCGCCCGACCTCTACATCGCCGTCGGCATCTCCGGCGCCATCCAGCACCTGGCCGGCATGAAGGATTCCAAGGTGATCGTCGCCATCAACAAGGACGAGGAAGCCCCGATCTTCCAGGTCGCCGATTACGGCCTGGTCGGCGATCTCTTCGTCATCCTGCCGGAGCTGGCAACCTATGTGTGATTTCCTTGCAATCGATGCTCCATGGGAGCGGCTAACGATGGAAATTTCATATCAGATAGGTTTGGTGGTTGAGAGGATGATCGAGGGTGGAACACTCGAGCGATCCGAGCTTGAGCAAGACAACGGCCATTGCTTCGTTTGAACGACCGCTTCGCACCTCATACCGGCCTGGCGAACAGCCCCTACCATGCCCTGAAAGCGGACATTCAAATTTGGGCTTGCGAAAGTCCCAGAGAAATCGCCTTAGATGTTCTCGGGGGTGACAATTTCAAATGGTATGGATCGCTGAATGGTGGCCAGCTGCGCCTGCGGCCCAGTGACATCAATCATCGTCTGCACAAGAAGGGAAGACGTAGCTTCGAGAGGATGGCAGAGAGCTGCGGTTATCAGCCCTTCGGACAGCCCTTTCCGAGTTTCTGGGCCAATGTCGCGGCACACCACTTTGATGCCTGATCGCCGCTCAGGAGAGACTTCCCTTAAAGCCCGAAGCACGCCCGTAATACCGCCGCCGACAATTAGGATTCCTGCAAGATCGTCGGTCGACTTCAGCAACTCCGCCACCATGCGGTAAGCTTCATTTGGTTCCTCGTGAGTGGGGCGGCTTTCCTCGACTGTGAGCCGAGGCGCATGCTCGCGCAGATAGGAGCGGAAGCTGGCGTCCGAGACGTCTTGGCATTGGTACCGGTGATTGCCGATGAAAACCGCGATGCGGCCTGGGCCTTGCGTCGTTTGCGTGATCAGGAAGGCCGCGGTCCGTCCCAGCTTCCAATTGTCGGTGCCCACATAAGCCGCCCTTTCCGGGGCGGATTGATCCGTGATGTAGGAGACGACCGGTTTCCCCATCTCCTTCAGTGAACGGATAGCCTGGCCAACGATCGGGTGATCCGCCGCGACCACCGCGACCGCGTCGCATTCCTCGCCGAGCGCGATCAGTCGGCCCGATATGGTCTCCGGCGTCAGAATATCGACGAAGTCGACGACAGGTTCAATGACCTCGTCCCGACGCTCGCGACAGGCGGCAATAATCTTCTTCCCGAACAGCTGGTAGAGGTCGCGGGTCGACTGCTGGAGCAGGAAACCCAACCGGTAGTGTGGCGATATTTTTCGGGCCCGATCGTCAATCGCTCCTAGGCCGTAAAACCCGATTTCCTCCGCGGCGCTCTGCACGCGTTGGACTGTCTTGGGTCGCACGGAAACGGTGCCGCCCAATATTCTGTTCACAGTCGCCACCGATACGCCTGCCGCCGTGGCGAGATCATGGATTGTCGGCCGCTTCATTGGACGCCCATCCCTTTGCAGTATCATCATGACTGAAACTAAATGATACAAATGCAATTTTGATACTATTTCTACCTTCTCCAAATATCAACCCTCCGATATGAATTGCGCCGAGTTAGGGCTCGGCCGGCTGAGCCCAGGGCGGGGCCTGATCCCTGCAGATTCCAGATCGATCCGGGTGAGGAGGCGCTGTTACGATGGATGACCTTCAGTATGGAACACGCGACAAACGCGGCAATTGGGCGCCGCACCGCCGCGCCGAGCCGGCGCCGATCTGGCACCGCCCGTTCAATGCAAAGAAGGTGATGGCCTGGATCCCGGAGTTCTTCTGGCCGTGGAACATGTTCCATCTCGCCACGTCGCTCATTTGGGTCAATCTGCTCATCCCGAGCTGGCAAAGCCTCGCGAGCTTTTCGCTGCTCAACTACCTTTGGCTGTATGGCCTCAATGCCGCCGGGATTTTTCTTTTCTACGGCTTCTTCGAGTTGCGCTATTACATCCAGCGCAAGCAGCAGAACCGTTTCAAATACAATCCGAAATTTCCGTCCGAGGTGCCCTCCGACGTGTTCTGGTTTCAAAGCCAGAACATCGACAATTTTGCCCGCTCTTTTTTCGTCACGATACCGCTGTGGACGGTGGTCGAGATCGTGATGCTGTGGGTCTATGCCAACAGCTGGGCGGTCTGGCTGCCGTGGACGACGAACTGGCTATACCTGTCGTTCCTGGTGCTTATCGCGCCGGCCGTACATGAGGTCTATTTCTTCTTCCTGCACAGGGCTATCCATTGGCCGCCGCTCTACAAATGGGTGCATTCGGTCCATCATAATTCGATCAACCCGAGCCCGTGGTCGTCGCTGTCGATGCATCCGGTCGAAGGCTTCCTCTATCACGCTGAGGCCTGGCTGCACCTGTTGATCCCGTCCAACCCGGTCTGCGCCTACTTCACACTGCACGGCGCGGGTTTCGGCGCGGTGAACGGTCACCTCGGTTTCGAGATCTTCGAAATCACCGACAAGGTCAATCTCGATAGCCATTCCTACGTACACTACCTGCATCACAAGTATTTCGAGGTGAATTACGGCGGCGACGGGCTGGTACCCCTCGATAAGCTGTTTGGCACCTGGCACGACGGCAGCAAGGAAGCCGACGAGGCCATGAAGGCACGCTTCCGCAAGAAGAAGGAAAAGATGCGGAGCCGCCAGGAAGGCCGCGGTGATCCGGCGCCTGGAATGCCGGCGGAATAACCAACCAAACGCTGTTTCGGCTGAGCCGTGAGGAGCGGGCCCGGGACAGGAAGACTTTTGTTGAAACCCCACGGGGTAATCTGGGAGGAATACCATGAAGCTTTTCAAGACACTGGTGTCGACAGCGGTGCTGATCGGGTTCAGCACCGGCGCGACGCTCGCCGCCAATATCTTCGTGGTCGGCGGCAAGCCCGACGATCCGTTCTGGTCGATTGTCAAGCGCGGCGCTGAAGACGCCGGCAAGGTGGTCGAGGCTCAGGGCGGCAAGGTTACCTGGCTCGGGCCGCAGAACTACGACAATCTCGGTGTAGACGCCGCCGAACTGATCCGCCAAGCGATCGACCAGAAGGCCGACGCCATTGTCGGCCCGGACTGGGTGCCGGAAGCTATGGACCCTGCGTTCAAGGCGGTAAAGGACGCGGGCATTCCGCTGCTTATCTACAATGCCGGCGGGTTGAAAGCGGCCGATCGCCTTGGCGCCATGAACTATGTCGGCTCGGACGATTATAAGGGCGGCGTCGCGGCCGGCGAGTACCTCACCAAGGCTGGCAACAAGAAAGGCGTCTGCATCAACACGCTGCCAGGCGCCGCCAATATCGAGGCGTTTTGCGGTGGCTTCAAGGAGGGGATGAAGAACGGCGGCGGCGAAGCCGACGTGCTGCCGTTGCCGGCCACCTCCTTCGGCTCGGCCACGGCCGTCGCGCAGGCGGTGAAGGCCTATCTGCTACAGCATCAGGACGTGAACGCCGTCTTTACCATCGGCAACGTCGATGCGAACTCGGCCATGAACGGCATTACCCAGGCCGGCAAGATCGGAAAAGTCCACCTTTGCGGCATGAATTTCGACGAGACCATCCTGAACAACATCAAGGGCGGCCAGCAGGACTGCGCGATCGACCAGCAGGGCTATCTGCAAGGCTATCTCGCCGTTGCGATCCTGAACGGCCATGTCAACTATGGTTTGTCGGTGCCTACCCGTGAGATCCTGACGGGACCAGGCATCATCGACAAGGCAAATGTCGACGCCACCATCGCCGGCGTGAAAGCAGGGACGCGATAATCCTTCCGCCTGGGCCGCCCTCGCTTTTGCTGCGGGCGGCCCCTTTCCTTCTCGGCGTCGGCTGCATCGTGGCAGGTCGGCATGTTCGCGGATTACCCCAATGGCACATCCCGTGACGTCCACATCAATTCCGGCGCCGGACCGAACGCAATCCGGACTGGCCCTCGGCCGGCTGGCGCGTCGGCCGGAGTCGGGCTCGTTTCTCGGCATGGTCGCAGTTCTGCTGTTCTTCGGGCTGTTCGGCGGTAGTGGCTTTTTGTCGGCCGCCGGCACGGCCAGCTGGCTGAACATCGCTTCCGAGATCGGGATAATCGCGCTGCCGATTGGACTGCTGATGATCGCCGGGGAACTGGACATCTCGGTCGGTGCGGTGATCCCTGCTGCATCGCTCACGGCGGCCATTGTCTCCGGCCATTATGGCCTGCCCGATTGGCTCGGCATAGCGGCGGCGCTTGGCCTTGGCCTCGCGGTCGGCTTCATCAACGGCCTGTTCGTGACGAGGACAACCATCCCGTCGCTCATCATTACCATCGGCACCATGTTCGGCACGATGGGTCTGACGCTGGGGCTTACCGTCAAGATCGCCGGCAGCACCGGCGTCTCGCTCGTGCCTGACCCGCTCACCAAGCTAATCCTCGGTGATTATCTCGGCGGCATGTTCCAGGTCACGATCCTGTGGTGGGTGGTGTTCGTCGTCGGTTTGTTCTGGCTGCTGCACGTCTCACCGATCGGCAATTGGATCTATGCGCTGGGCGGCGACAAGGAGAGCGCGCGCAACGTCGGTATCCCGACCAAGCGGCTCACCATCGGCCTGTTCATGCTGTCCGGCTTCAGCGCCGCTTTCGTCGGGGTCAGCGAGGTGATGGTCTATCAGAGCGCGCAGGTTCTGGCGGGCCAGTCCTTCATTTTCAATTCCATCATGTGCGTCGTCATCGGCGGCGTTTTGCTCACGGGCGGTTTCGGCTCGATCGTCGGCATCCTGTTCGGCACGCTTACTTTCTCGATCGTGAACCAGGGCATCTACTTCACCAGCCTGGATCCCAATGTCGGCAGCGTCATCATCGGCGCGCTTCTGCTGATTGCGGTATTGACCAACGACACGTTCCGGCAATTGGCGCTCAGCTATTCGTCGAAGAAGGCAGGGCAGTCATGATTGACGTGGTCAAGTCCTTGCTGCGCCGTCCCGACGCCGGTTCCATCCTCAGTCTCGTCGGCGTGGTGCTGTTCTTCGTTCTGTTCGGCGGCGCCAATCTGGTCACGCTGGTTGGCGCGGCGAGCTGGGTCAACTTCGCGGCCAATCTCGGCATCGTCGCCATCCCCGTCGGCCTGCTGATGATCGCTGGCGAGCTCGATATTTCCATCGGCGCGTTGATCCCGGCGGGTTCGATGACCACTGCGATCCTGACCGGTTACTACGGATTGCCCATAACAGTGGGCATTGCCGGCGCGCTGGCGGTCGGCATCGCGGTCGGCCTGGTCAACGGCCTGCTGACCATTCGGACTTCGGTGCCGTCGCTGATCATCACCCTGGCCACGCTCGTCGCCATGCAGGGCGTGGTGCTCAGTGCTTCGGTGCTCCTCACCGGCAGTGCCAGCGTGGCGCTCACCGCGCCGGACTGGGCAAAATTCCTGTTCGGACAGCTGATCGGCGGCAGTCACCAGGTCATCATCGTCTGGTGGCTCGCGTTCGCCGCCATCATCGGTTTCGTGCTGCACAAGACGCGTTATGGCAATTGGCTCTTTGCAATGGGCGGCGACAAGGTCAGCGCCCGCAACGCCGGCATCCCGACGGACCGCATGACCATTGCCCTGTTCGTGCTGTCCGCGGTCAGCGCCACATTCGTCGGCATCTGCCAAGCGATCCTGTTCAACTCCGCCCAGGTCTCCGGCGGCATGAACTTCATCTTCAATGCCATTGTGTCCGTCGTCGTGGGCGGCGTGCTGCTGACCGGCGGATTCGGCTCGGTCCTGGGCATCTTCGTCGGCACCATCACCTTCGCCATCGTCAGCCAGGGCATCTACTTCACCCAGATCGATCGGAACTGGTCGAACCTGATCATCGGCGTGATGCTCCTGCTGGCGGTGCTGATGAACCAGTCGTTCCGCGACCTGGCGCTGTACTTCCGGCCGCGGCACAAACAAGGCCCGCCGCGAGAGCCGGCAAACCCATGAGAAACGAGTTTCAGATCAGCCCCCGCTTCGCCGAGCACCTTGGCGCAGCCGGATGCAGATGAAGAGATGACGCCATGAACGACAAACCTACCATTCTCGAACTGAGGAACGTCAACAAATCCTTCGGGCCGATCGACGTCCTGCACGATATTTCGCTGAGGGTGCGCGCCGGCGAAGTGCTTTGCCTGCTCGGCGACAACGGCGCCGGCAAGTCCACGCTCATCAAGACCCTGGCCGGGGTCCACAAGCCCACCAGCGGTCAAATCTTGATGGATAGTCAGCCGGTGACCTTCACCGGACCGAGCGATGCACAGGGACGCGGAATCGCCACGGTGCACCAGTTCGGCGGCACGTTTCCGCTGATGAGCATTGGGCGCTCCTTCTTCGTCGGCGTTGAACCGACCAAAGGTTGGGGGCCATTCAAGATCTACGACCGCAAACGCGCCAACGAGATCGCGGTGAAAGCGGTCCGGGATTTCGGTATCACCCGTATCGATGACGGCGACCGCCTGGTCGGCGGCCTATCAGGCGGCGAGCGCCAGTCGCTCGCTATTGCGCGCGCCGTCTATTTTGGAGCGCGCGTGCTGATCCTGGACGAGCCGACCGCGGCGCTCGGCGTCAAGCAGGCCTCGCATGTGCTGCGCATCGTCAACGAGGCCAAGCGGCGTGGCCTGGCGGTGGTCTTCATCACCCACCAGGTTATGCACGCCATGGCCGTCGGCGACCATTTCGCGGTGCTGATCCGCGGCGCCATCGCCGCCGATTTCCGTAAAGGCGAGAAGTCCCGCGAGGAGATCACGGATCTGATGGCGGGCGGCGAGACCATGTCCGATCTGGAGGTCCAGGTCGAGGGTTACATGGAAACCCATGAGGGGCATCCGCCGTCCCTACAGGTGCTGAAGGGCCCAACCGCGCACTAGACTTCACAAAGGTATTTCCCAGCCTGGGGCCGCTCGATGCCGCCGCTGCCCATAATTCGAAGAAGCAAAGCAGGACAGAAATGACAATTCGCATTGCAGTGATCGGCGCCGGCTTGATGGGTGCCGACCATGCCAAGATAGTCGCCGAGGAGCTACCAGGCGCCACCCTGCAATTGGTCTGCGACATGGATGCGCAGCGCGCCCGTCGCATCGCCGATGCGTGCGGCGCCTTCGACATTGCCACGGACCCCAAGGGCAGCATCGCGCGACAAGACGTCGACGCCGTGATCATCGCCAGCCCCGATTTCACGCATGCGCCGCTTTCGATGGTCTGCATTGCCGCCGGCAAACGGGTCCTCTGCGAAAAGCCGCTGTCACAAGCTTCGGCCGACTGCATCGCCGTGATGGAGGCCGAACAGAAGGCGGGGGCGAAATTCGTCCAGCTCGGCTTCATGCGGCGTTACGACCGCTCCTACCAGGAGATGAAGTGGGCCCTTGATGATGGCCATCTCGGCCGGGCGCTGATGATGCACAATTTCCATCGCAATGTTGAAACGCCTGCGGCCGATTTCACCGGCGCGATGGCGATCACCAATTCCGCCCCGCACGAATTCGACGTGGTGCGCTACGTGCTCGGAACCGAGTATGCGGCGATCTCTGCATTCCAGCCGAGCCGCTCCGATGCGCGCGTGGCTCCCGTTGTCATGGTGCTGGAAACAGTGGACGGGCAGCTCGTCAACATCGAGATCAACAACAATGCCGCCTATGGCTATGACGTCCGTGCCGAACTTGTCGGCGAGTGCGGTACCGTTGCGACCAACAATGTCGCCTACACCCGCACGGAGTCCGCGCTCACCCAAAGCACAAGTTACGACGCCGACTGGCGGACCCGCTACTACGACGCCTATCGCCGCCAGAACCGCGACTTCCTGCGCTTTGCCACGACCGGCGAGTTCCCGGCGATCGCCTCGGATTGCTGGGACGGCTATTGCGCCGCCATCGTCGCCGAGGCCGGCGTGAGGGCGCTGAAGGAAGCCCGCCGCACAGAGGTTCAGATGATTGCAAAGCCGGAGTTCTACGCGTGAAGCTGGGTTTCGTTTCAGACAGTCTCGGCGGTCTGTCGCTTGAGGCGGTGCTCGATCACGCCCAGCTCATGGGCGTGTCCGGCATCGAGGTGAACACTTGCGGCTGGTCGACGGCGCCGCATTTCCGGCTGTCGTCCATGCTAGGCAACAGGGAGGCTCAAAAGCGGTTCGCTGGAGCGTTCGAGGAACACGGGCTGGAGATCATCAGCCTGAACGCCAACGGCAATCCGTTGCATCCGACCGATCATTCCCAAGGCGAAGGATTGAGAGATACCATCCGCGTCGCCGGTGAGATGGGCATCCGCACCGTCTGCACCATGAGCGGCCTGCCGGCCGGCAGCGCCGGCGACAGCATGCCGAACTGGGTTGTGTCTTCCTGGCCGCCGGAAACACAGACCATCCTCAAATATCAATGGGAAGAAAAGCTGATCCCGTTCTGGACCGAAATCGCTGCCCTTGCGAAAGCAAACGGCGTCGAGCGCATCGCGCTCGAACTGCACGGCAATCAGTGTGTCTATAACGTGCCTTCGCTCCTAAAACTTCGAGCAGCGGTCGGACCTGTCATTGGCGCCAATCTGGACCCTTCGCATCTGTTCTGGATGGGCGCGGACCCGCTCGCCGCCGCCGAAGCGCTGGGCGCGGCAGTTTATCATGTTCATGCCAAGGACACGCTGCTCAACCGGCCCGTTCAGGCCACGACCTCGTTGCTTGAGAATGGCAGCCTGATGGACATCCCGGCCCGCTCCTGGAGCTACATCACGCTCGGCTTCGGCCATGGCGAGGAGTGGTGGCGGCAATTCTGCTATCGGCTCAAGATGGCCGGCTATGACGGCTGGCTTTCCATCGAGCACGAGGACGTGCTCCTGAATTCGGTGGAGGGGCTGGAAAAGTCCGTCGCGCTGCTCCAGGGCGTGATGCCGTCGGCCCCTGCGGACTTCAAGCCACAAGATATCTGAGGAGATGCTCAATGCCCTGGGTCGACGCATGCGCCGCCGATGACATCGAAGCCGAGGAAGCCAAACGCTTCGACAATGGCGGCCGAACCTTCGCGATCTTCCGCAACGACGCCGATGAATATTATTGCACGGACGGGCTGTGCACGCACGAGAGGATCCACTTGGCCGACGGCCTGGTCATGGGGAATACGGTGGAATGTCCGAAGCATGCATCGATCTTCAACTTCACGACTGGCGAGGTGGAGACGCCGCCGGCTTGCGAGAACCTCAGGACGTATAAGACGAAGGTCGAGAACGGCCGCGTCATGGTCGAGGTTTGAGCCACTATGGCCCAGCCCTTCCAACTGGCCGCTTGCGCCGAGATGCTTTGGCGCGACCGCCCGATGGCTTGGCGCGTCGCGCGGCTGCATGAAATGGGTTTCGGCGTTGGATTGTGGAATTGGCCGGACCACGACCTCGCGGCGCTTGAGAAGACCGGCGCGAGCTTCACGATCATGAACGGCTATCTCGAAGGGCGGGTTGCCGACGATGAGGGCGCCGACATGCTCTTGAAGTCAGCTTCCGAGACCGCGAAGGTCGGAAAACGCCTCGGCGTTGCCCGGTTGAACCTGCACGGCACCGGGCTTGGAGAGGGCGGTATTCCCATCGTAAAGGCCGAGGTCGAGACCGGCCCCATGTGGCTGAAGGCGCGCGATACGTTGAACCGCATCTGCGACATGGCCGAAGCAGAAGATGTCGTCTTCACGCTCGAAAACCTGAACCTGCTGGATCACCCAGGCTGCCCCTTCGGCTCCACGGCGGCGGTGCTGGCTTTGGTGTCGTCGATCGACAGGCCGCAATTGCGGATCAACCTCGACCTCTATCACACCCAAATCGGCGAGGGCGACATCGTGCGCTGGTGTCAGAAGTGCCTGCCCTTCATCGGTGAGGTGCAGGTCGCCGACAATCCGGGTCGCTGCGAGCCAGGAACGGGCGAGATGAACTGGCCCTACATCGCGAGGGCCCTGTTCGACATGGGATATCGCGGGGCAGTGGGGCTGGAAGCTTTTGCGCAAAATGATCCGGAAGCAGCGCTGGACGCTTTCCGGCGGGCTTTCACGATCTGAGAAACGAACTGCGGCGGAGGCTGACCATGGGCATGTATCACAACCGTCCTCATGTCGAGGACATCCGAAAGATGAAGCGGAATGGACAGAAGATATCCATGCTCTTCGTCAGCACGCCCGAGGAAGCCGCCGCCGCAGCGGCGGCGGGCATTCACATGCTTTCGATCGAAGGCCGGTATTTCGACCAGGAAATGCGGGATGCAGCCGGCAACTGTTTCGTGCAGGTCGGTCTGCCCTATGGCGGCTGGGGCAGTTTTGCAGGCCGGCCTCTTGCCACGGCGGAAGATTATCTGCGGGCGGCCTTCCATTTCGCCGGCATTGGCGGCGACGCCTTCTACTGCGCGGCCTCCTATGACGTGCAAAGGGCGCTCTGCGACAACCACCTCCCTGTCGTCGGCCATATCGGCCTGATCCCTTCCTACATCACCTGGACGGGGTGGCGAGCGGTCGGCAAGACGGCGGACGAAGCGCTCCGCCTCTGGCGACATACGAAGAGGCTCGAGGAGATCGGCGTCTTCGGGGCGGAATTGGAAGTCGTGCCTGACCGGGTGGCGAAATTCCTGACCGAGAACTCGTCATTGGTGATGCTTGGCATGGGCGCCGGCAAACATGCGGATGCGCAATATCTCTTCACCGAAGACGTCTGCGGCTACGGCAAGAACCACAAGCCACGACATGGAAAGGTCTACCGAAATCTTGGTCCTGAGTTGCAGAAGATTCAGGACGAGCGCATCGCGGCGTTCAGAGAATACAGGGCCGATGTCGAATCTGGCCGATACCCAGGCTATGAGCACACCGTTCCGATCGGAGATGCCGAGTTCGACAGCTTCATGCAAGCGGCCAAACGGTGAATCGATGCCTCCGGAGCTACCCACTTCATTACCAGGAACTGCCAAGCAACTGGGAATGCGAAGCACCAAAGCGCCAACTCTCGCTGAGCTCAAAATACTGATTGCAAAGAAGGAACTGATACTTCCGGCGAAACTGGAGACAGCGGCTCGCCTAATGTTCTCGAACCCGGACTACGTCGCCTTCGAGAATTCGGTCTCGATCGCACGCCGGTGCAACATATCAACGACCACCTTATCTCGCCTCGCTCCGCGCCTCGGCTTCAGCTCGTTCAAAGAAATGCAGAACTGCTTTCGCAAGGATATCCTTGATCGAAAGGGCAGCGGAAACCGAGCTAACAAACCAATTGCATCGATCGCCAGAGCCTAAGCTGCGTTTTACTAGCCGGCGACGTCAGGTGGGCTTTCTAACCTGGCTTCCTAGAAGCCGACGGTCCGCTTCCGGCCTCATTGCGGCCATTCCAGAAATTGGGCGGGCTCATACGGAGGGATATGGGAAGCTTCGGAGTTTTGGCCCAAAAAAACTTGGTAAAATCAACGATTTCAGTACGTCCTCCGGCACACCATTATCCTTATTTATCAGTGCTTTATGGGCGGTTCGCTAATGCCAGCGACGGGATCAGCTCAGCATTTTTAAGGCATGGACTTGAGGCTTGCGTGCAGCCCTTCATGCCCCTGAGCTCAGATGTCGGGCTATTGCGCGCCCGGGCGGCGAGCGACACTATTGTTCGAAAGGCTCTCCCAGCGAAGCCACGCCGTTGAGCTTGAGCAGACGCCGGTTCGAAGAAATGATGCCCAGCACGACGATTGTCACGAGATAAGGTAGGCTCGACAGAAGTTGCGAGGAAACGTCGAGCCCAGTTGCCTGGGCTGCGAGGCTTGCGAGGGACACGGCGCCGAAGAGGCAAGCACCAAGGAAGATACGGCTGGTAAGCCAAGTGCCGAAGACGACGAGCGCGATCGCTATCCAGCCGCGCCCGGCGATCATGCCATCGGCCCAGAGCGGAGTGTAGACCACGGCCGCGTAGGCACCGGCGAAACCCGCCAACGCGCCGCCGAAAGCGACCGCGGCGAAGCGCACGGCGATTACCGGATAGCCGAGCGCACGGGCCGCCTTGGGATTCTCGCCGACGGCGCGGATGACGAGGCCGGTCTTTGTGTGGGCGAACACCGCCCAAATGGCGACGGTCGCAGCAAGCGAAAGCCACACGACAATGTCTTGGCTGAACAAGCCGCCGATGACCGGGATATCTGAAAGCCAGGGCAATGAGAGCTTCGGAAGCCCTTTGACCGTGAGGCTCTCAAAGCTCTTGCCGAACAGCGCCGACAGGCCCTGGCCGAGGATGCCGATGGCGAGGCCCGTCGCAACCTGGTTCGCCCGGAATCCCAGCGCCACGACGGCAAAGACAAGGGAAAGAGCGGCGCTGGCGAGACCAGCGGCGAGGAAACCCAGGAGATGCCCGCCGCCTTGATAGACGATGATGAAGGCAATGACTGCGCCGAGGGCCATCAGGCCCTCCACACCGAGATTGAGGACCCCGGCGCGCTCGGCCACCAGTTCGCCGAGCGCCGCCAGAAGGAACGGCGTAGCCGCCGCCAACATCCCGGCGAGGATGAACTCCAAGGCGTTCATGGCGTGCTTCCGCGGGCGACATGGCGCCATTCGAGCCGATAGCGGACGAAGGCGACGGCGACAAGATAGGCAAGCAGCAGACTGCCCTGGAATACCCTGACCGCAGCGACCGGCAGATTTGCCGAGACCATGGCGTTATCGCCACCGATATAGAGGGCCGCCATGAGCAACGCGGAAAAGACGATGCCGACCGGGTGAAGGCCTCCGAGATAGGCGACGATGATGGCGGCATAGCCGTAGCCGGTCGAGATGGAGCGCTGCAACTGTCCGAGCGGCCCGGCCACCTCGGCCGCTCCGGCGAGCCCTGCCGCGAAGCCACCGACGAGGAGCGAAAGCCAGATCGCACGTCCTTCGTTGAAGCCGGCGTATCCGGCGGCGCGCGGCGCGAGGCCGCCGACCTGCAGCTTGTAACCCGCGAAACTCCTCTGCATGAACAGCCAGGCCGCGAGGGAGAAGGCGCAGGCGACAAGCAGCGAGACGTTGACGCGGGTGCCGGGGATCAGGATCGGCACCATCGCGTCAAACTGGAACATCACCGATTGCGGGAAGTTGAAGCCATTCGGATCCTTCCAGGGGCCGAGAAGCAGATAGTTGAGCAATTGCGCGGCAACGAGCGCCAGCATGAGCGACACGAGAATCTCGTTTGCGTTGAGCTTCACGCGCCAGAAGGCCGTGAGCGACGCCCACAGCGCGCCGCCCAGCGCGCCGATGACGAGCATGGATGGCCAGATCCACTGGCCCGTTGCCTGGGGGAACCAGACGGGAATGGCGGATGCGAAGATCGCGCCGAGGATGAACTGACCCTCGGCGCCGATGTTGAAGACCTTTGCGCGAAAGCCGATCGCAAGCCCCTGCGCGATCAGCAGGAGCGGCCCCGTCTTCAGCAGGACTTCCGAGAACGAGGCCCAGGACAGGAAAGGCTCCAGAAGCATCGCGTGGAAAACGGCTACCGGATCGCGGCCCATCAGGAGGTAGAGCCCGAGATTGAGGAGTGTCGCCAGGCCGAGCGCCACGGGCGGAGCGACCAGCTTCACGGTAAGCGAGGCATGCTCCCGGCGAACCAGAACCGGAAGCAACGGCCTGGAAAGAGCACTCATGCCGGGACCTTCGTGGCCATTGATTGCGCGCCGATCATGTAGCGGCCGATCTCCTCGGGTCTGGTGTCGCGCGTCACCAGCGGCGGGCTCAGCCGGCCCTGATGGATCACCTGGATCGAATCGCAGAGTTCGAACAGTTCCTCCAACTCCTCCGAGATGACGAGGATGCCCATGCCTTCGTTGCGCAGCGCGACAAGGCGCCGGCGGATGGCGGAGGCCGCGCCGATGTCCACGCCCCAGGTGGGTTGCGCCACGAACAGCAATTTCGGGGACAGCATGATCTCGCGGCCGACGATGAACTTTTGCAGATTGCCGCCTGAAAGCGCGCTGGCCTCCGCTTCGGAACCGGGCGTGCGCACGTCATATTGCCGGATGCAGTTCTCGGTGAAAGCCTTCGCCCGGGCTGTGTCGACAAGGCCGCGTTTCAGCAGGCCGAACGGATGGGCGGTCAGAAGGCTGTTGAGGACGAGCGACATTTCCGGCACCGCGCCGCGGCCGAGCCGTTCCTCCGGAACGAAAGCGAAGCCCAGCCGGCGGCGGGCGGCCGTATCGAGCGCGCCGACATCCTTTCCCATCATGTAGATGCAATTGGACTTTTGGCGCGGCAGCACCGTTTCGCCCGAGATCAGCGCCGCGAGTTCGCTCTGCCCGTTGCCCGATATGCCCGCTATGCCGAGGATCTCACCGGCACGCACCGTCAGATTGACGTCGCAAAGCGGCACCGCGAAGGGATCGTCAGGCTGATGGTCCAGGCCGACGATTTCGAGGCGCTTTTCGCCGCCGGAATGCGCCAACGCCGGCATGGGCTGCGGCATGTCGCGGCCAATCATCATGCGGGCGAGGTCGTGCGCGTCATGATCGCGCGGGTCCACGTGGCCGGTAACGCGCCCGCCGCGCAGGATGGTCGCTCGGTCGCAGACCGCCCGGATCTCTTCCAGCTTGTGCGAGATGAACAGGATCGAAACGCCGCCGTCGCGCAGCCGCCGCAAAGTCTCGAACAGCTTGTCCACCGATTGCGGCGGCAGGACGGAGGTCGGTTCGTCGAGGATCAGGAGCTGGGGTTCGGTCATCAGGCAGCGAATGATCTCCACCCGCTGCCGTTCTCCTACCGACAGCGCGTGCACATGGGCAAGCGGATCGACCTCGAGTCCGAAGTCGCGGCCGAGCGCACGGATGTATTCCGCGAGATCCGCTTTGCCCTTGGGCACGACCAGGCGGATGTTCTCCACCACCGTCAGTGTTTCGAACAAGGAGAAATGCTGGAAGACCATGCCGATCCCCTTGCGCCTCGCATCCGCGGGGGAAGCGAGGGCCAGGGGGTCTCCTTTCCAGGTCGCCGTTCCGGCGTCCGGCTGCTCGACGCCGTAGATCAGCTTCATCAGCGTCGACTTGCCCGCTCCGTTTTCCCCGAGGATCGCATGGATCGAGCGTGGAGCCACATCCAGATCGATGTCTCGATTGGCATGGATCTGGCCGTAGCTCTTGCAGATGCCGCGCAGCGACAGGAGCGGGACGGTCACGGTCACTTGGGCAGCGGCGTGGTGACACCCTTGACGTGCCAGTCCATGGCAACGATCTCGGCCCCGGTCATCGTCTTGCCGGCGGGCACGCCCTCGCTGCCGTCGGCCTTGACGATCGGACCGGTAAAGGGCGAGAAGCTGCCGTCGGCGATCTTGGCTTCAACGTCCTTGATCCTGGCCATCATGTCGGCCGGTATTCCCGGGTTCCAGTCAACGACCTCGACAACCTTGTCGCCGACACCCAGGAAAGCGTTTGCGCCCTTGAAGGTGCCGGCGATGTGGGCGTCGACCGAGGCCTTGAAGAAGGGCGACCAGTCGGTCGCCACGCAGCCGAGATAGTTTTTGGGCGCGTATTTCTTCATCGACGAGTTGAGGTTGAAGGCGGGGACGCCGGCCTCTTCGCAGGCCGAGACGACGGAGGGTGTGTCCTGCGCGTTGGAGAAGATCACGTCGCATTTCTGCGCCAGCAGCGCCTTGGCGGCCTCCTGCTCCTTGGCCGGATCGAACCAGGAGTTCACCCATACGACCGAAACCTCGACATCGGGCTTCACCGCCTGCGCTCCCAGCGTGAAAGCGTTGATGGAGGTGATCAGCTCGGGAATGGCGAAGGCAGAGACCGAGCCGAGCTTGCCGGTCTTCGAAAGCGCGGCCGCCGCCATGCCCATAAGGTAAGTACCTTGGGAATATTGGGCTGCGAAGGGCGAGAAGTTCGGCGCCACCTGGAAACCGGAAGCGTGCAGCACGGTTACGTCGGGATTGCGGCGCGCGATCTGCAGGGCGCCGTTCTGATAGCCGAAGGAGCCGGCGACCAGGAACTTGTTCCCGTCGGCGACCGCCTTGTTCATGATCCGGTCGGCATCGGGTCCTTCCTGTATGTTCTCGATGATGGTCACCTTCACCTTGTCGCCGTAGGCAGCCTTCACAGGCTCAAGCCCGTCGGCGAGCGCACGGCCCCAGCCGACATCGCCGACCGGCGACGGGACTACGAGCACGATGCCCAGAGGTTCGTCGGCGGCAAGCGCGCGGCCGCCCACCGCCACGACGAGCCCAGAGGCGGCCGCGCCTTTCATCAATGTTCTGCGGGTAAGATTTGTCAGCATGTCGGTTCCCCTTGTTTTGGTTTCTAAAATTCCACCGTCGCAAGCGCCGCCTCGGCTTGCGCGAACAGCCTGGCCTCGTCGAGCCCCGGGAATTCGCCTTTGGCCCAGACGATGCGGCCGTTGATCATGGTCATGTCGGTCGGCGCGCCGATGCCCACCTTGGCCAGCAGGCTTAGCGGATCGTGCCGCGTGCCGACATAGTCCATGCGCCGCGTGTCGATGGCGAAAAGGTCGGCGGCCATGCGGGGCGCCAGCTTGCCGATTTCGCCGCGTCCGAGCAATGCCGCGCCTCCGGTCGTCGCATAGCCGAGAAAATCGGCCGGCGGCGGCACCGGATGGTCGCGCGTCGACGCCGACAGGCACTGCAGCATGTAGGCGGAATGTATGCAGTGCATCAGGTTGGAATTGTCGTTTGAGGCGGCGCCGTCGCAGCCCAGACCCACACTGAGTCCGAAGGCTGACATCGCCGGAATGTCGGTGATTTCGGCGCCGACGAGGTAGACCGGTTCCGGGCAGTGGGCGACGCCGGTGCCGCTCGCGGCCATCTTGCGCAGCTCGTCGTGGGTCAGTTCCCAGCAATGGGCATAAAAGGTATCCGGCCCGCAGAAGCCGATGTCCGCGCAATAGTCCACCGTGCGCATGCCGTGACGGGCCTCGATCACGGGGCTTTCGCCCTCGCCGACATGGGTATGCATGCGCACCCCGCGGTCGCGCGCCAGCGCCACCGATTCCACGAAGGTGTCGCGATAGCAGTTGACTGGCTGGCAAGGCGCGACGACGACCTGCCGCATGCCGAAGGGACCGGCATCATGGTAGGCGTCGATCAGCCGGGCGCAGTCGGCGATGAATTCGTCGGTCGTTTCCAGCATGGCGTCGGGGATGGTCGAGCCTTCCGATTTGGGCAGCGTGTTGCCGCCACGTCCGGCATGGAAGCGCATGCCGAGCAGTTCGGCTGCTTGGAACTGCCGGTCGATCAGCTGCTTGCCCGCCTGCCGCGGAAAGCAATACTGATGGTCGAATGCCGTCGTGCAGCCGTGCTTTATCAGCTCGGCCATCGCCGTGACCGATGCGTGGTAGAAGCATTCCTCAGTCAGCCGCGAGAAAATGGGATAGATGCGGTCGAGCCATTCGATGACCGACAGCTTCGTCCAGTCCAGATCGGCGCGGTTGCGCACGAAGCATTGAAAGAAATGATGATGGGTGTTGACGAGGCCGGGATAGACGAACCAGCCAGCGGCGTCCTGCGTGATTGTTCCAACGGGCAGCTCTGCCTTGTCGAGGCCTGCGCCGATGGCCCGTATTGCCGGGCCGTCGGTCAAGACATCGACATTGCGTCGGATATCCGGACCGTTGCCCTCGTCCACGATGACCGCAGCGCAGCCCTTCAGCAAATAGCCCGCCACGTCAGGCCTCGCCGACTTCGAGGACGGGCGCAGGTGTCAATTCGTGCAGCCGGTGGATGCCCGGCATCTCGATGAAGCCCTCGAGACTGCGGACCGCCCGTGACCAGAGCCGGATCGCGGGATAGGGGTCGAGCGAAACGCCGCCGTCCGGCGCCAGCGCAACATAGGGAAAGCAGGCAATGTCGGCGATCGTCGGTCGATCCGACGCGAGGAAGCGCTGGCCGCGGACATGCTGTTCGACGAGGCCGGCTTCCAGCTCCCGCAGGGCCGCTGTTCCCTGCTCCCGAAGGGCGGCGATATTGCCCGGACGCAGCAGCATCTCGTGCAAGCGCGCCGCCCCAAGGCTCGCGGTCAGCCGGTGCGAGAAGGACAGCCATTGCTGGACGCGCGCCGCCCGCCCGGCCGTATCATTGCCCAGCCATTGGGGTGCCGCCTTCGCGGCGAGATAGACCAGCATGGCCGAGGATTCGGTCAGCACGAGGTCGCCATCCTCCAGGATCGGGATCGAACCCGCCGGATTGAGCGCCATGAGCTCAGGACCGCGATGCTCGCAACCGGGATGGAAGTCGACAGGGCGGATGTCGAGCGTCACCCCGATCAGCGCAGCCATGAGGCGCACCTTGTAGCAGCTCGGCGACAGCACGTAGTCGTAGAGCTTCATTGCGCCACCAGTTGCGCGCCGTAGGTGTAGCCGTGGCGTTTCAGCCAGCGCCGGTAGGCAACCGAGGTAAGGTCGGCGCGCGTGGGGATCTCCATGCCGGGATCGAGCGGGAGCAGCGTCGGAATCTGGTTTTCGAGGATCGACCGGTCCTGAACGAAGATCGTCTGCTGGAAATGGATCAGGTCGGTCATCGGTGTTTCGTCATCGAACAGCGCCATCCATGGCCAGACGTCGCACAGGTCTTCGGCAAGTGGCTGCACGAAAAGTGTGATGACGTCCCATTCCGCCGGGCGAGGCGGGCAGGTCTTGTAGAGCACCGAGCAGGTCGGCGCGGGCACGCGGTACATGTATTCCGTGGTGATGCCACCTTCCGCCGACTTGGCGGCCTGCGGCTGGTAGAACTTCACCTGAGTGGCCCAGACCTCGTCTTCGTCCTCTCGGATCTCGACCTTGTAGTTCTGCACCTCCGTATGCGGCTCGGCCCCCAGTATGTCGGTGTGCACGAAAGGAAAATGCGCGATGTCCAGGAAGTTCTCCACCGCACGCAATGGCGAGCAGCGCACGCGCACCACCCCGACATCGACGAGCCGCCGGCCCGGCTGATCGGCCTCGGGGATCGCAAACAGCGGCTTTTGTGGATCACCGAGCGACGACCAGACATGGCCATAACGGATGCAGGCCGGCAGGTCACGTCCGTTGCCGCCCGTGACCTTCGCGTTTCCATCTTCGCCGCGCCTCACCGCGATCGGCTCGCCCATCAGGGCCGTCCTGCGCCCATGCGCATCGAGCTGGCTAGCAAGGCCGACAGGGTACCATCCGTCGATCATCGTGTTGCGGGTCATCGGGCGATTCCGGCGCGTGCAATATCCTCGGCCGCCCGCCGCAGCGCCTCGGCGGCCCTCGACGCGTCGATACGCTCGTCCGGATTGCTGTCCTCGTTCACCAAAACATGCATCAGCGTGCGCGCCTGCCCATCGGGAGCAAGCAGCAGCCAGACGGTCCGGTCATCATAGGTGTAGTCGAGCAGGCCTCCAGCGGCTTTCGTGCCCGCGGCCGCCTCCAGCGCCACGATGCCCGCTTCCACCACCATGGAGCGGAGCGGCGCAAGGCCCTCGAACCGCGGCGGTCCGGCGGCGGGTTCGCCAACCGAAATCCATATGATGCCGCCGCCATCCTCGACGTGCTGTGTCGCGACACGAATCGTGTCCGGCGGCGTCAATGCCGGTTGGGCCGGAATGCGCTGGCAGTTTCCCGCCTTGGCGTAGCTCCAGCCGTGATAGATGCAGGCCAGGGTCTCACCGCGTACGAAGCCGTGGGAAAGGCGCATGCCGCGATGGGGGCATCTGTCGGCGAAGGCCGCCGCACGGCCGGAGCGGGTTCGCCAAAGGGCAACCGGTCCGGCCGGGGATTGCGCCGGCATAACGGTTTGCGCCGGCAAGTCCGCGGAGAGGGCAACAGGCATCCATGAGCCGGTGGGATAGGGCGGCATGCATCAACTTTCAAAACGGCACCAGCATCTTCCCAATCGAAGCTTCGCGGTCAAGGATATGCTAATACGCCGGGTTACGTTTGCACAACATTTCCTCACTGGCAATAATGCCTAAAAAAGGTGCATGACACTTCGGCAGGCAGAGGGCCGCAGGCCCAGAAACCTAGCCCGATTCGCTCTCGATCGGCGCCCGGCGGATGGTCTCGACCCAGACATCGATTGGTCCAAGAGAGCACCCCATCTCCATCATGTCGATGAGTTCGGCCGGACCGGCAATGTCGAGTTCAATGCGGTCGGGACCGGCAACGCATATCGCATGCGCGAGCCCGAGCTTGGCGGCATGACGCTCGATCCACGGAAGAAAGGATGCCACTTCGACATCGCCGAGGATCGTCATGCGCTCCCGCCAGGAACATCGATTTTGCTCGCTCATAGAAAACCTCGGCAATGAAGCTGATATTCTATCTATCTACATCGTGCTCAATCGCTGAAGCATCTGCTTTTGAGAGCATCGTCACGCCAGACCTGAAGTCGAAGACCGCGCTGACTTGATCGAATCGTCTTTACGCAAAGTTCCCCCTTTGTCGCTTCGGTGAAACATCATCCGCCGAAAGCTCATCGAGATATGCGCCCGCCTGATGTGTCCGATCGAAGCCCAGTCGCCGATCTCGGCCGCCGCGAGCACCTCCGCGATTTCCCGGCGGAACGCGGCGAACTCCTCGGCCAGGCCAAGCCGCGGCATCATTTTCAAGACGACCCGTGCGACCTGGAAATAGAGCCGCTCGCTGATGTCGCGCAGCGGCTGGTTTCCGGTCATCGCGCTCAGCTCATAGAAGAAATCCATGTTGAGCCGCAGGAAAGCGCGCTGGTCCGGATGGAGGATGTGGGCGTCGCAGCGCTCCATCAGCGCGCGTATGCGGTCGAGATCGGCACCGGTCCGCGGAATTGGCGACAATTTGCCGATCAATTCCGCCAGCTCCATGCGCAAATGGTAGACCTGCTCCAATTCCTCGATGTCGACGTCGGTGACGATCGTGCCGACACCATGGACCGACTGGACCAGGCCTTCCGATTCCAGACGCGCAAGGACCCGCCGGACCGGAGTCCGGCTGACTTCGAACTCTTGAGCGAGCTCTTCTTCCGACAGGTGGTTCCCGGGGGGATAGTCGAGCAGGCAGATACGGTCACGCAGAATCCTGTAGATGCGTTCCGATCTCTCCCGCGCCGAAGGCGGTCGCGTTGGACCGATCGTGGCCTGCTCTATCGCCGCATCGTCGTTGCGGGTCATCCCGCCTCCAGCACCGCGCGCAGGAATTGCCGCGTCCGTTCGTTCTTCGGCGCGCCAAACAGCTCGCTTGGAGGTCCCTGCTCGCAGATCTTGCCTTGGTAGAAGAAGCAGACCCGGTCGGAGAATTCCTTCGCGAAACCCATCTGATGGGTGACCATCAGCATTGTGAGGTCATGCTCCCGCCCGATTTGCCTTATCACCTGCAGCACTTCGCCGACAAGCTCGGGGTCGAGCGCCGATGTCACCTCGTCGAACAGCATGATCTTTGGCCGCATGGCGAGCGCCCGCGCGATCGCGACGCGCTGCTGCTGTCCGCCGGAGAGCTGCGAGGGATAGTGAGCCTTCTTCTGCGACAGGCCGACCATGTCGAGCAACTCGGCCGCGCGCGCCTCGGCGTCGGCGCGTTTCATGCCGAGCACAGTCATCGGCGCCTCGATGCAATTGGCCATCGCGCTCATATGCGGGAACAGGTTGAACGATTGGAACACCATGCCGATCTTGGCCCGTACCCGCCTGATATGGCCGAGATTGGCGGGAACCAGCTTGCCGCCCTTGTCCATATGCGTGAGCGGCTCGCCTTCGACCCAGATGACGCCGTCATTGATCGTCTCCAGCGTCATCAGCATGCGCAGTACCGTCGTCTTGCCGGAGCCGGAAGGTCCGATGATCGACACCTTTTCGCCGCGCGCAATGTCGAGGCTGAGCCCGTCGAGAACCGTCAGCGCGCCATAACGTTTCGACACATTGTCGAAGCGCACCATGGGCTGGTCCGTCATCGTGGAGTCCTCCGGTTGAGCAGGCGTTCCAGAATACGGATGAGCGCGGCCGAGACCAGGCTCATCACCAGGAAGAACAGGCCGACGAGCGTCATCGGCTCGGTGTAGCGGAAGGTGTCGGAGCCGATGATCTTAGCCGTCTGCATCAGTTCGAGAACGGCAATGGCCGACAGCAGCGGCGTCTCCTTGAACAGCGCGACCAGGTAGTTGCCGAGCGCCGGAACGATCGGCGGAATGACCTGCGGGATGATGATATCGCGAAAGGTCGCCCATTGCGGCAGGTTGAGCGCGATCGACGCCTCCCATTGGCCGCGCGGGATGTTGTCGAACCCGGCGCGGTACACTTCCGAGCAGTAGGCCGCATAATGAAGTCCGATCGCGATCACGCCGGCGGTGAAGGCGTCCAGCACCACGCCGAATTTGGGAAACACGAAATAGAGGAAGAAGATCTGGATGAGCAGCGGCGTCGAGCGGATCAGCTCGACCAGCACCGATATCGGCCAGGCCGTCCACGGTATGGCGATGCGCACCAGGGCGAGCGCCAGACCGAGCAGGGCCGCGATGACGAAGCCGATCAGCGTCGCCTCGATGGTGATGATCGCAGCACTTGCCAGCGTCGGCAGGATTTCGAGCGCGAAGGACCAATCCCACATCAGGCGGCCCTCCCTCGCGAGAGCCCGGCGGACGCCCGCTGCTCGAGAAACCGCATGCCGATCGTGATCGCGAGCGACATGACGAGATAGATCAGAAGCACCAGAGTGAAGATCGGGACGGTTTTCAGCGTGCTCTGGTTCATCTGCTGCGCCTTGAAGGCGAGGTCCGTCAGCGTGATGAGCGACACCAGCGCCGTCGACTTCAGGAGCTCGATGAACAGGTTGCCCCAGGGCGGGATCATGGCGACGAAAGCCTGCGGCAGGATGATCCTGCGCAGCATCTGGGCGCGGCTCATGTTGAGGGCGATCGACGCTTCCCACTGGCCGGGCGCCACCGCTAGGATCGCTCCGCGCACCACTTCCGATCCGTAGGCGCCGACATTGAGGCCCAGCGCCAGCACGGCCACCGTGAAGGCGTCCATCAGCAAGCCGAATTGCGGCAACACGAAAAACAGCCAGAAGAGCTGCACCAGCGCGGAGGTGCCGCGAAAGATCTCGACATAGACCGTCGCCAGCCAGCGCAGCGGTGCCGCCCCGTAGAGGCGGGCAAGCGCCGCCAAGACGCCCATCACCACGGCCAGCACGCTCCCCAGCACGGCGATTTCAATGGTCAGCAGCGCTCCCTGCAGCAGTCCCGGCAGGAACAGGCTGTAGGAGGTCTGCGTGGCGAGCAGGCCGATCACCGCCAATGCGGCAACCAGCATGCCAACAAGCGTCCGGATGCCCATCTGCCTCTCCGAAGAAAAAAGGCGGCGCCGAAGCGCCGCCCGGAGTTGGGACTTTTACTTGCCGGCGCAGAGCTCGGCGGTGGTCTTGTTCGGCAGATAGTCCTTGCCGAAGCCGAACGGCTCGACCAGGGCGACGTGTTCGGGCGAGCCGATGAATTTCTTCAGCTCGGCGTTGAAGGCCTTCTGCAGGTCGGTATCTTCCTTCCTGAATCCGAAACCGCCATGACCTTTCACCGACTTTCCGTTCACCTCACCGAAGGGCTTGGTGGACTCGACACCGTCGGCCTTCTTGGCCATCTCGGCGATCGACAGCGCCGTCAGCGCGGCGGCGTCGGCGCGACCCGACTGAACCGCGGCAACCAGGCTCGACTGGTCCGGCAGGACCACGAGCTGGCCTTGAGAGACGCCGGCATCCTTCGCTTCCGCCCCTTCGACGGCTCCGGCCATGACCGCGAGCTTGAGGCTGGAATTGTCCTTGAAAGTCGAAAAGTCCTTAACCTGCTTCGGATTGCCCTTCTGCACGAGCATCGCCGCGCCGATGCCGTAGGACGGCTCGGAGAAGTTGATCTCGGCGCAACGCTTGGGATTGATGAACATGCCGGCGGCGATGATATCGAAGCGCCCGGCCTTGAGACCCGGGATGAGCGAGCCGAACTCGGTCAGCACGCCGTCGACCTGCTTGATGCCCATCTTGGCCAGCACCGCCTTGGCGACTTCCGGCGCCTCGCCGGTCAGCTTGCCGTCGGGCGTGGCGTATCCGAACGGCGCCTCGTTGGCGAAGCCGACCCGGATATAGCCGTCCTTCTTGGCGCGCTCCAGCGTCGTGTCGGCCAGCGCTGCTGCGGTGCTGGACAACATGACAAGCCCCGCGCCGAGTCCAAGCGCGGTGCGGCGCGAAATTCTGATCGTCATCATCTTGCTCCCATTTTTGCGAAACCGCCGCCTAACCCGACCCCTTTTTTTCGGCATTGAGCAGCTTGAACGTATGGTTGCAGATTTTTCGCCGCGTTTCAATAGATGTGCACATCAATGGCCTTCGAAAAACGAAAAAACCTTGACAGGGTCGAAAACTGAGGCCGATATTGGCGGAAGTTGTACACAACATGCCTCAACCGAAGGCGAGCAAAAATGATGCTGCGGAGCAACGGCTCCGGAGGGGGAGTTATGCTGGACAAAAGCAACGGCGAAGCGGTCGCGCCCTATTTCGAGAGCGAGGAATTCGACCGGCGCCGCGACGCCGTCCGGCATGCCATGGCCGGGCGGGGCATCGACACGCTTCTCGTCTCGGCGCCGGAGAACATCTTCTATCTGACCGGCCTCGATCACTGGGGCTATTTCGCGCCGCATATCCTGGTCGTTCCGGCCGATGGCGAAATGATCCTGCTGACGCGCGCCATGGAAAAGGTAACCATTGCCAACCAGGTCAGGAACGCGCGCTTCGAGGGGCACCATGACGGCGAGACGGTCGCCGATCTTTCAGGACGCGTGCTTTTCGGCAGGCTCGGCGCCGTCGGTATCGAGTCCTGGTCGTCCGGCCTGCCGCACGGGCTTGCCGAGGCGCTGAAGGAACGCCTGAGCGCCGCGCGCTGGGTCGACGCATCCGGCATCATCGACGACATCCGCATGGTCAAGAGCCCGGCAGAGCAGGCCTTGATGCGCGCGACCGCCAAGATATCCGACGCCGGCGCGCAGGCTGCGATCGAGGCGATCGGGGAGGGGGCGAGCGAGCGCCATGTCGCGGCGGAAGCCGAGCGCGCGATGATCGAGGCCGGCGGCACGTTCCCCGGCTTCGGTCCGTTCATCCGTTCCACCCGGCGGCTCGGCGAGGAGCACACGACCTGGACGAGCGACCGGTTCGGTGCCGGCGATGCGGTCTTCCTCGAACTGACCGGCTGCGTCGCCCGCTACCACGCGCCTCTCGGCCGCCTTATCCATGTCGGCCAAGCCTCGAAGGAGACCTACGAGATGGCAGCGCTCACGGCCGACGCCTTTGCGGCAGTCGTCGGCGCGATGCGCGAGGGCGTCCTGTTCCGCGACGTCTATGCGGCTTGGCAGGGCGTGGTCGACCGCGCCGGCCTCTCGCATTACCGCCGCCATCATTGCGGCTATGTGGTCGGCATCGGCCTGCCGCCGAGCTGGACCGGCGG
The DNA here is from genome assembly GCF_006440775.1 of Mesorhizobium sp. B2-7-2. GTDB lineage: Bacteria > Pseudomonadota > Alphaproteobacteria > Rhizobiales > Rhizobiaceae > Mesorhizobium. The sequence goes on from NZ_VFTZ01000003.1 coordinate 333,088, forward strand.
CAACAAGGTGACGGGGCTGCGCCGCGACAGCGACATCGTGCTCAAGACCGGCATGAGCTTCCATGTGCTCTCCTGGCTGATGGGCACCGGCCGCGGCGATTTCTTCATGTCCAACGCGGTGCTTCTGGGTCCCTCGGGCGCCGAGGTGCTGACCAGGACGCCCTCGGGCGTGACCGTGCGCTGAGGACATCGGCGATGCAGTTCGGCAAGAACAACACACCGTTCGACAAGGAGGAATTCGCCGCCAGGCTGGCGAAGACCAAGGCGCGCATGGCTAAAGCCGGGCTCGACGCGCTCTATGTCTCGGAGCCCGCCAACCTCAACTATCTCACCGGCTATGACGGCTGGTCCTTCTATGTCCATCAGGGCGTGCTCGTCGCGCAGGACGAAGCGCATCCGGTGTGGATCGGACGCGGCCAGGACGTCAACGGCGCGCGGCTCACGACCATCCTGCCGGAAGAGAACATCGTCGGCTATTCCGACGATCATGTGCAGTCTGAGGCGAAGCACCCGCTGCAGGCTGTAGCGCGCGTGATCAGCGAGCGCGGCCTCGGTCGCGCCAGGATCGGTGTCGAGGCGGACTCCTTCTACTTCACCGCGAAGTCGCTCGACATTTTGAAGGCGGAACTGCCCAACGCTCGCTTCGTCGACGCCGGCGCGCTGGTCAACTGGGTCCGCGCGGTGAAGTCGGGCGCCGAGATCGAACTGATGCAGCAGGCGGCCCGCATCGCCGAAAAGACGATGGCGCGGGCGATCGAGGTGATCGGCCCCGGTGTCCGCCAGTGTGATGCCGCCGCCGAAATTCTTGCCACCGCCACGCGTGGCACCGAGGCCTTTGGCGGCGATTACGCCGCGATAGCGCCGCTGATGCCGACCGGCGTCGGCACCTCCTGTCCGCATCTGACCTGGCGCGACGACCTGTTCGCTTCGCCGGCCGGCACGACGGTCGAGATCGCCGGAGTCAGGCACCACTATCATGTGCCGCTGACGCGCACGGTCTATCTCGGCCAGCCGCCGGAAAATATGCGCAAGGCCGCGGACGTGGTCGTCGAGGGGCTCGAGGCGGCGCTTAGCGTGGCGAAGCCCGGCGCCGGTGCGCGCGACGTGCACGCCGCATGGACCAAGGCCATCGAGCGGCATGGCTTCTTCAAGGATTCGCGCTGCGGCTACTCCATCGGCCTGGGCTACCCGCCGGACTGGGGCGAGCGGACCATCTCGCTGCGCTCGATCGACGAGACTGTGCTGGAGCCGAACATGACGATCCATTTCATGCCGGGCCTGTGGCTGGACGACTGGGGCATCGCAATTTCGGAATCGATCCGCATCACCGAGACCGGCGTCGAGGCCTTCTGCGATTTCCCGCGCCGTCTCTTCGTCAAATAGAACCCAAGAAGCCTCCGATGCGCCGCTATTCGGCCCTCTCCATCCTCGCCAACGGGCTTGCCGGGCACAGGCACTGGCAGCGCGCTTGGCGCGCGCCGGAGCCGAAGCGCTCCTATGACGTCGTCATCGTCGGCGGCGGCGGGCACGGACTGGCGACCGCCTTCTATCTCGCCGAGAACCACGGCATCCGCAACGTCGCGGTGATCGAGAAAGGCTATGTCGGCGGCGGCAATGTCGGCCGCAACACCACCGTCATCCGCTCGAACTACCTGCTCGACGGAAACACCCAGTTCTACGAATTCTCGATGAAGCTGTGGGAAGGCCTGACGCATGCGCTGAACTTCAACGTCATGTTCTCGCAGCGGGGGCAGATCGTCACCGCTCATTCGGCCGACCAGCTCGACTTTTTCAGCTACCGCGCCAACGTCATGCGGCTGAACGGCATCGATGCCGAGATCCTGAGCCGCGACGACGTTCGGCGCTTGGTGCCCTATCTGGACTATTCCGACACGGCGCGCTTCCCAATCCACGGCGCGATCATGCAGGGCCGCGCCGGCACGGCCCGGCACGACGCCGTCGCCTGGGGCTACGCCCGCGCCGCCGACGGGCACGGCGTCGACATCATCCAGAATTGCGAGGTGACGGGCTTCCTGCGCGACGGCGACAGGATCGTCGGCGTCGAGACGGCCAAGGGCCCGATCGCCGCCGGCAAGGTCGGCTTGGCCGTGGCGGGGCATAGCTCGGTTGTCGGCCAGAAGGCGGGTCTCGAGCTGCCGATCGAAAGCCATGTGCTGCAGGCCTTCGTGACGGAGCCGCTGAAGCCGATGGTCGACCACGTCGTCGCCTACGGCGCCGATCATTTCTACGTCAGCCAGTCCGACAAGGGCGGACTGGTCTTCGGCGGCAATCTCGACGGCTACAATTCCTACGCCCAGCGCGGCAATCTCGGCGTCGTGCGCGAGGTCGCGGAAGCGGCGATTGCGCTGATGCCCTGCATCTCGCGGGTCAGGCTGCTGCGCCACTGGGGCGGCGTGATGGACATGACGCCCGACGCCAGCCCGATCATCTGCCCGACCCCGATCGACGGGCTCTATCTCAATGGCGGCTGGTGCTATGGCGGCTTCAAGGCGACGCCGGCGTCCGGCTGGTGCTTCGCGCACACGATCGCGACCGGCAAGCCGCATCCGCTGAATGCCGCCTACAGCCTCGAGCGCTTCCGCACGGGGCGCACGCTCGACGAGGCCGGCGTCGGTCCGTTCGCCTGGCTGCAATAGGGGAGGCCGAGACATGCTGCGTATCGACTGTCCCTGCTGCGGCCCTCGCGACCATGACGAGTTCCGTTATGGTGGCGATGCCTCGGTCATGCGCCCCGCGCATGACGATGCGGATTTCGAGGCCTGGTACCGCTATGTCTTCGTCCGCAAGAACCCGGCCGGAGCACACCGGGAACACTGGCAGCACGTCCTCGGCTGCCGGCAGTGGCTGATCGTGGAGCGCGATACTCGCAACCATTCGATCGCTTCGGTCGCTCTCGCCCGGAACCCGTCTGGGAAGAAACCACCTGCCAGGAAACCATCCCAATGAGCTCCAACTTCAACCGGCTGGCCGAGGGCGGCCGTATCGATCGCGGCCGGCCGCTCGACTTCAGCTTCGACGGAAGCAGCCTCACCGGTTTCCAGGGCGATACGCTCGCCTCGGCGCTGCTCGCCAACGGCGTGTCGCTCGTCGGCCGCAGCTTCAAATACCACCGCCCGCGCGGCATCTTCTCGGCCGGAGCCGAGGAGCCGAACGCGCTGGTGACGCTTGGCACCGGCGGACGGCGCGAGCCGAACCTGCCGGCGACAATGCTGGAGCTAGCCGACGGCATGATCGCCGAGAGCCAGAACCGCTGGCCTTCGCTCGCCTTCGACGTGCAGAGCCTCAACAGCCTGTTCGCGCCGTTCCTGTCCGCGGGCTTCTACTACAAGACCTTCATGGGTCCGACCCGTCGCGCCTGGATGTTCTACGAGCATTTCATCCGCAAGGCGGCGGGGCTCGGCAAGGCCGGGCTGGAGCCGGATCCCGACCGCTACGAGGTTCGCCACGCCTTTGCCGATGTCGCCATCGTCGGCGGCGGCCCGGCGGGCTTGTCCGCCGTGCGCGCCGCGGCGAACGCCGGGGCGCGGGTGGCGCTGATCGAGCAGGATTTTCGGCTTGGCGGGCAGCTTCTCTCCGAGCGTCGCGGTTCCGAGGCCGCCGCTTGGCTCCAGACAGTGGAAGCCGAACTCAAGGGCTTCCGGAACGTCAGCCTCATGGCGCGAACGACCGCCGTCGGCCTTTACGACGGCAAGGTGCTTGGCCTTGTCGAGCGGCGCGACGATCCGCAGGCCGCCGGCCAGGCCCTCCAGGCGTTCACGATCCTGCGCGCCGGCGCTATCGTCTTTGCCACCGGCGCCATCGAGCGGCCGCTGGTGTTCTCCAACAACGATCGTCCGGGGGTGATGCTTGCCTCGGCGGCCAGGACCTATGTCAACCGCTTCGCTGTCCTGCCCGGAAGGAAGGCGGTGGTCGCCACGACGAATGACGGCGCCTGGCGCACGGCCTTCGATCTCGCTGCCGCGGGAGCGCAGGTCACGGTTGCGGATCTGCGGACTATGCTTGCGCCCGCCCTGCAGGCAGAGGCTTCGCGCCTCGGCATCGCCGTTCGTGCCGGCACGCACATTGCCGACCTGCGCGGCGGCCGCGCGGTCAAGGCGGCCAGACTGGCCGGAACAGGCGCGGAGACCGAGGTCGATTGCGATCTGGTCTGCGTTTCCGGCGGCTGGTCGCCGACGGCGCATCTCGCCTCGCAACTCGGCGTCAAGCCGGTCTACCGCGAGGACATCGACGGCTTCGTTCCCGGTCCCTTCGCGGCCGGCCAGTTCGGCGCCGGTTCCGTGGTTGGCGGTTACACCGCGGCGGAAGCGATCGAGACCGGCCACTGCGCCGGCATCGAGGCGGCCGCTTCTTGCGGCAAGACGAAGCCCGTGCCGGCCGCTCTCGAGCTTCAATCCGCGGAGCTGTCCGCGGCCGCGTTCCGCAATGTTCCGGCGGCGCGCGGCAAGGCCTTCGTCGACATCCAGATGGATGTCACCATCGGCGACATCGCGCTCGCGCACCGCGAGGGCTATGAATCGGTCGAGCATCTGAAGCGCTACACCACGCTCGGCATGGGGACGGACCAGGGCAAGACCAGCAATTTCCCGGCGCTCTCTGCGATGGCAGCGTTGCGCGGCACAACCATCCCCGAGACCGGCACGACCACCTTCAGGCCGCCCTATACGCCGGTGGCGATCGGCGCGCTGGCCGGACGCGCCGTCGGCCATCACTTCAAGCCGACCCGCCGCACGCCGCTGCATGAATGGCACGTCGCCAATGGCGCCGACATGCTGGAAGTCGGCCTATGGATGCGGCCCTATTTCTACCGCGGCGCCGGCCGCGACGTGAACGAGGCCTATGTCGCGGAAATGCAGTTTGTGCGCGAGGCCGCCGGACTGATGGATATCTCGACACTCGGCAAGATCGACATTCAGGGCCCCGATGCCGCGACGCTGCTCGACCGGGTCTACGCAAACAGCTTCGCCAAACTGCCGGTCGGCCGCGCTCGCTACGGCGTCATGCTGCGCGACGACGGCATCGTCTTCGACGACGGCACCACGACGAGGCTTGGCGAGCACCGCTTCTTCATGACCACCTCGACCGCCAAGGCGGCCGAGGTGATGTCGTGGCTGGAATTCCTGCTCGACACGGCCTGGCCGGACCTGCGCGTCGCTGTCGCCTCCGTGACCGACGAATGGGCGGCGATGTCGGTCGCCGGACCGAGGAGCAGGCAAGTTCTCGCCGCCGCCTTTCCTGCGCTCGAGCTCTCCAACGAGGCCTTGCCGCATATGGGCTTCGTTGAAGGGGAATTCGAAGGCCGGGCACTGCGGATCATTCGGCTGAGCTATTCCGGCGAGCGGGCCTACGAGGTCTATGTCGGCGCGAGCGCCGGCGAAGCCGCCTGGCGCCGGCTAATCGAGATCGGCGAGCCGTTCGGGCTGAGGCCCTACGGGGTCGAGGCGCTGGGCGCGCTGCGCGTCGAGAAGGGTCACGTCGCCGGCCCCGAGATCGACGGCCGCACGACGCTCGACGATCTCGGTCTTGGCCGCATGGTCGGAAAGCGCTCCGGTTTCGTCGGCGACGTGCTTCGCCGCCGTCCTGCTCTTGGCGAGCCGAACCGGCAGCGCCTGGTCGGGCTGAAATGCCTGGAGGCAGGAACGCGCCTGAGCGGCGGCGCCATTCTCTTCAAGCAGGGCGAAGCCCGGCAGGGGCACGGCCGCGGTCGCATCACCTCGGTGACGTATAGCCCGACGCTCGAAGGCTATGTCGGTCTTGCGCTGCTCGCTGGCGATGTCGCCGTGGGGGACGAGGTGGTGGCCGTTCACACCATGAAAAACGAGACCGTCCGCGCGAGCGTGGTCTCGCCAGTATTCTTGGACCCGGAGGGGGAGCGACTTCATGGTTGAAACCGGCTCCGCCATATCCGTCGCGGCCTGCACGATAATCCAGATCGAGAGCTGGCCTGAAACGCAAGCGGCATGCGAAGCCGACCTGTCACGCCAGCTGGGCGCCGCGCTGCCGGCCGCTGCCGGCGAGACAGTCGCCGCCGCAGGGTGGCTCGCGGTTCGTATTGCGCCTCGACGGTTTTGGCTGATCGCGGATGGAGGACCGCAGGTTGACTGGAATATCGACCCCACTCTTGGATGCTCGCTGTCGCTCAGCGAAGGAAGAATGCGGCTTAAGCTGAGCGGGCAGCAGACTTTCAACGCTCTGAAAGGATCGGTGGCGATCGACTGGGACTCACCGTGCGCAAGTCCAGGGAGGGCGCTGCAGACTGGCTTACATCATGTACCGGTTCTGCTGTTGCGAAACGGACCTGACGCTTGTGACATCTTGGTCCCGCGCAGCTTTGTGCGAAGCGTGATCGAATGGCTGGCAGACATAGCCGCGGTGTCCGATATTCAGAATGAAATTGTCAGACGCCGCGCCTGAACGCTGCAACGCGGCTCGCTGATTCAAGCGCGTCGGCGCTCACAGATGTGGAAGCTGGAGGACAACCCGGCTGCCGACGGCGGGAAGATCACGATGTGTCGACTTCCGCTGAACTGAAAGTTGTTGCCACACCCGTTAGCTCCCCAGAGCGATGCCGTCTTTCCTTGGTTCCGACGCGCCGGTCAGCGTGCCGTTCTCCCAGTCGATGCGGATCGCTTGAGCGCCGCCGATCGGATCTTCCGCTTGAGTAAAGGTGAAACCTCGGCGTTCGAGCTCGGCTTTTGTTGAGCCGTCCAACGTATGCTCTGCCTCCACTCCGGGTCCGCTGGATGTCGGCATCACGCGCGGCAGATCGATCGCCTCCTGCAGGTCCATTCCGTAATCGAGGACCTTGGATATCAAATGCGCATGGCCAAGCGCCTGATAGTAGCCGCCCATCACACCGAACGACATTTCGACCCTGCCGTCGCGGGTCGCCATGCCTGGGATGATCGTGTGAAGCGGCCGTTTCGACGGGCCGATTCGATTGGGATGGCCGGGCTTGAGCGAGAAACTCTGACCGCGATTGTGCAGGATCACGCCCGAGCCAGGAGAGACAAGGCCGCTGCCGAAACTGTCAAAGATGGAGTTGATGAAGCTTACGGCATTCCGATTTCGGTCGACCACCGAGATATAGACGGTGTCGCGATGAAGAGGCGTTTCGAAAGGCGGCAGATCTGTCAGCGCCTTTGTGAGGTCGATCATTCCCGCAAGTCTGTCGGCCAGTTCGTCTGACAGCAGGTGGCCGACTGGGACATCCGCCTTCTCTGGATCGGCGATCCAGGCGTCGCGGGCGCCGTAGGCAAGGCGCGTCGCCTCGATCTCGACATGCAGCCGGTCGGGCGACTGCGGGTCCCCTTTGGCGTCGAAGCGGCTCAGGATATTGAGGATCAGGAGAGCGATGATGCCCTGGCCGTTCGGGGGACATTCATGGATCGTGTAGCCGCGAAAATCTGTGGTCACCGGGCTCACATACTCGCCGCGCGCATTCGCGAAGTCTTCCAGCGTGTGGAGGCCGCCCAGCGAATTTAAATAGGACACCATGTCCTCGGCGACCGGCCCGCCATAGAATGCGTCGCGTCCCCCTGCAGCAATGCGTTTCAGCGTATGTGCCAGCTCTGGCTGGCGGTGAACCTCCCCGATTCTTGGCGCCCTTCCGCCGGGAAGGAAGATTCGCGCAGCCGTTACGTCGGCTGCGAGAAGTTTTTGTTCGAGAAACCAATCGCGGTGAACGCGCGGAGTGATGGCATAACCCTCCTCGGCAAACCGTATGGCGGGCGCAAGCACGTCGGCAAAGGAGAGATCGCCGTAATCGGCGTGCAGGCGTGTCCATGCGTCGATGGCCCCTGGGATCGTCACCGATGCGGGCGACTGGCGTGGCACGTTTGTCAGTCCCCGCTCATCGAACCAGTCGGCCGTGAGGGCCGCCGGCGTGCGCCCGGAGCCGTTATAGGCGATGACCTTGTCGGAGCCGTTGGGCGCGTAGAGCGCGAAACAGTCGCCGCCGATGCCGGTCGAGCCCGGTTCCACAACGCATTGGACCGCGCAGACTGCAATGGCGGCATCCATCGCGTTGCCACCTGCGTCAATGACCTGCAGCGCCGTGAGCGTGGCGGATGGGTGCGAGGTCGCCGCCATCGCATGTCGCGACACGGCAACGGATCGCGTCGGCTTCTCGAAATTGCGCATTTCGTTAATTCTCTTCGTCATTGCCGGGTGGCACGTCTCAGGCCCGCGCCCGGTAGGGGGTGAGCCAGGTTTCCAGCGCGTTCAGTACCGAGATGAGCGTGAAATTGATGGTGAGATAGATCGCGCCGGCGGCCACGAAGACCTCGACCGCACGATAGGTTTGCGAAATAAGCCCCTGCGCGATGCCGGTGACCTCCATCAGCGTGATGATCGATGCAAGCGACGTGCCCTTGATCATGAGGATGATCTCGTTGCTGTAGCTCGGGATGGCTTGGCGGAGCGCCAAGGGCAGGATGACGAGACGCAATGTCAGCAGTCGTGACATGCCGAACGCGGAGGCTGCCTCGGCGAGGCCGCGCGGCACACCCTGTATCGCTCCGCGCAGGATCTCACTGCCATAAGCCGCGGTGTTGAGGCTGAGCGCGATGACGGCGCACCAGTAGGGCTCGCGGAACACCCACCAGAGCCCGGCCGCCTGCAGGGACGGACGAAACTGGCCCAGTCCGTAATAGATGAGGAAGATCTGCACGAGCAGCGGTGTGCCGCGAAAGATCGCCACGAAGGAGCGTATGGGCCAGACCAGTATCCTGTGGGTCCCCTGTTGGGCCAGTGCGAGCAACAGAGCCAAGACGAAGCCGATGCTGATCGACCAGCCCGCAAGCTGCAACGTCAGTGGCAAGCCGGAGAGTAGGGTAGGAATGATCTCGACAAAGAACGCGAAGTCGATCATGCGCGGGCCATGCCTCGCCAGGCCCGGGCCTCACTGTAGCGGAAGACCGAAGCGGTCGCGGCAGCGATGACGAAGTAGAGCGTGCCGGCCGCCACGTAGAAGACGAAGGGCTCTCGCATCGAGCCGGCACCGATCTGGGCTTGCCGCATCAATTCGACCAGGCCGATCACGGAGATCAAAGCTGAATCCTTGAGCACCAGCTGCCAGACATTGCCGAGCCCCGGCAGGGCATGGCGCATCAGTTGCGGGCCGATGACGAGACGCAGGGATTGAAGGCGGGACAGGCCAAGCGCCTTGCACGCGTCAAACTGGCCGTGATCGACGGCCAGGTATGCGCCGCGATAGACCTCAGCCTGGTAGGCGCCCGAAATGATGCCGATCGCCAGGACGCCCGTCGCAAATGCCGGCAGTCCGACGAAGCCGGCGCCGCCGAAGAATTTGCCGATCTGCGTCAGGGCAATGCTGCCGCCGTAGTACAGCAGGTAGATCGTCAGCAGATCGGGAACGCCCCGAAACACCGTTCCGTACCCTTTCGCGAGCCAGCACGAGAGACGTTTCGAGGAGAGCCGGCCTCCTGCTGCAACTGCGCCGAAGACAGCACCGAGGAGAAAGCCGAGGACGGACAGCGAGAGCGTCACGCCCGATGCCAGCAGCAGGGCGGCGCCCCAGCCGCCCTTGCCAAAGGAAAGAATATGCAATGCATCCATCATGTGAACCGAGGCTTTCAGCGCGCCGCCCGGCGGAGTCGATCGATGCCGATCCGCCGGACGGGTCAGCCAGCGCCTACTTGACCGGCGTCACATCCGTCTTCACCCATTTCTCCGAGATACGTTTGATGGTGCCGTCAGCGATCGCGGCGCTGATCGCGGCGTTCATCATCTCCTTGAGCTTGGTATCTTCCTTACGCAATCCCGCACCGGTTCCGGCGCCGAACAGGCCGCCGACGAAGCCCGGACCTGCAAGCGTGAAGCCGGAGAATTCAGGTTTTGCGAGCGTCGCGGCAAGCGCTGTCTTCTGAGCGAATATCGCATCGATGCGCCCCGCCGCCAAATCGAGATCGTGCTGCTCGGTGGTCTTGTATTCACGGATTTCCACCGTGTCGCCGAAGTATTTCTTCAGGAATTCGAGCATGGCCGTCGCCGCCTGGACGCCGACCACCTTGCCTTTCAGCAGCGGCTTCAACTTGTCGACGGCGGCCTTGGACGCGGCTTCGTCATCCAGCTTGAATTTTTCAGCCGAAGCACCGAGCTTGCCGAGCTCACTATCCTTGGCGACTGCAAACCCGCCCGGATCGATCGCGTAAGGCTGCGTGAAGTCGATGGTCTCGAGGCGTTTCGGCGTGATGAACATGCTGGCCATGATCACATCGAACTTGCCGACCTTCAATGATGGTATAAGGCCGTCCCAGTCCTGGGCAATGATGGTGCACTTGATTTTCATCCGTGCGCAAAGATCGTTGGCAAGCTCGATCTCCAGACCGTCGAGCTTGCCGTCTGCGTTGGTGAAATTCCAGGGGGCGTAGGCACCCTCGGTCGCGATTGTTATAGCCTTTGGCGCGTCCTGCGCGAATGCGGTCTGGACAAAGCCGAGCATGCCGAATACGGCCGCGACGGCGGCCAGTCGATGAATTTTCATATATGTTCCCCTTTCTTAGGCTGATCTAGCTGTTCCGCTGGCCAGTTCCGGTCTTTTGCCGGTTTGAGGCCATTTCTCCTGCCGGCGTTGATCACCGGCTCGCAGACACGAATTCGGCCAACATCGGCGCTGTGCCGAGAATATGATCCTGCATGACCTCTTCCGCATGGCGAGCGTCGCCCGATCGCAAGGCTGCGATCACCGCAGCGTGCTCCTCGCGTGCGGAGAGCGGCTTGTCGGCGTCATCGAACCAGATGCGCATGTAAGGCTCTATCACGACATGCAGTGCCGAAACCTGGTGGATGAGCTTGGGCCTCCGGCTGAGCGCACAGATGCGGCCATGGAATTCCTGATGGCGGATCACCCAGTCGCTGCTGCCGCTCTGGCCCGCGCGTTCCATGCGGTCGAGCAGGTTCTCGAACTCTTCGAGCGCCTCCTCATCGATCCGTGGCATTGCCAGCCTGACGGCCAGTCCTTCGAGAACCGAACGTATCTCGAAGATCTCGTAAAGCTCATCAACCGTGAGGCCGGCGACGACACATCCTCTATTGGGACGCAGAACCACCAGCCCGTCGGAAGCCAGGCGCCGAAAGGCTTCGCGCACCGGCATGCGGCTCATGCCGATCTCGGCCGCGATCTCTTCGGGAATTAGCCGGTCGCCCGGTTTGTAGCGACCGAGGCGAAGCGCCCGCTGAAGATGCCTGTACGCCTCCTCCTCTGCGGTGGCGGACAGGCGTGGCTCTACGGAGAAGGCTGCTGGCACTTGGCACCAAAAAGTATTTTTGTATCCACGTATCATAAAATCCGCATTTGGGTGCGGGGTCAATACCCCGTAAAGACCGTTTGCGAGCTGTTCGGTGTCAGCTAATCGGTGTCAGCTAACGTCAGCGGCCCGGCGCCGGGCGTTGGCTGACTTATGATCGGCAATCTCGTCCCTCGCTCCGTCCGAGCGGCGTGAGGGTCGTGCCGAGCTACGCGGCGTGTTGATGGGCATCCGCGAATTCGCAAGAGGCCATGGATATTCACTTTGCCGAGGTCTGACGGCGTTGGCTGCGTGCTTATTGTCGCCGCCTATTTTCTAAGCCCGCTTGCGAAGCGACGCCTGGTAGACCAGCGACGACCAGCTGTTGGACGAGGCGAGGTGGCAGTAGATCAACGCGAGCGCGCCGGATTTGCGGAGGTCGAGGAAGGCTTCATCGCCGAGCTTGTTGAGCGCCTGCTCGTCGATCACCTGGAAATCGGTGAGGTTCAGCACCTCGCCGCCTTCCAGCGTCACCTTGCTCTGGCGCGGCGCGAACAGCCCATGGGCGTCGATTTTCTCGACCATGGCGCGGGTGGCGTTGAAGTCGTTCTGGAACTGGCTGCAGAAGGCGAGCGCCTGCTTGGTCGCCTCGGCGGGTTCGGCGCCGTTGAAGAACAAAGCGAGCTTGCCGCCGTCGTCGCGGAATGGCGCCGCCAGCTGATCGACGACGCGATCGCTGGCGCGGTCGACGCAAAGCGTCAGCCGGCCGGAGGTGGCGGACTCGTCCGCCAGGATGAAGGGATAGCGGCGCACATAGGCGGGAATGTAATGGGGTTCGGTCCAGCGGCCGTCGGCGTCGACGAACAGGTTCTCGTTCTGGCGCAGTCCGGTGATGACTACCGGCGCCTTGGTCGGGCCGATGAAGACGATCGGATAGGAGCGCATGGCGCCGGGCATTTCCGACGCCACGACCGGAATGGCATGCGCCGTGCGGGCAAAGCCGAAATCGGCGCGGGCGGTCAGCCCGAGCGAGCCGTGGCGGATCGGGTTGAGCGCCTCGGGCTTGCCGTAGAACAATGGCAGCGCATTGCCGGGGGCACCTGCGGCCGGCGCATTGTCGGTCGTTGTTTCAGCCATGTTGTCGCATTCTCCCCGGAAACTTCGAAAGCTATGAAATAGCGCAGCCATAACGGGTTTAGGCCAGCACAAGGGCTGGCGCAACGGCCGTAGCGGCTCTCTTGCCGGATAGAATCCGCCGAACCGCTCCTGCTCCTTTCCAACGCAATTCCGGACGGAAGGCTACGGCGAAGTCGCCGAACCCAACCACCGCGCAGTTTTCCTGGAATTGCTCCGGTCGGCAGGCTATGGACAACATGGTGCCGGCCGATGACATCGGCGGGCCAGGCAAGCGATCGAGGGCGGACGAGTATGATTTCGGCGACGGATTTCGACCAGGCTGTCGGACAGACTTTCATCGTCGAGACGAGCGGAAAGATGGTCGCGCTTGAGTTGAACGCGGTGAAGCGGATTGGCCACAGCCTGCGCGACGGCGGCGGCTTCTCGCTGCTGTTCAAGGGGCCGCGCGAAATGCTTTTGCCGCAGGCGACCTACCGCTTCGTCGGAAGCGAGCATGCGCATGACATCTTCATCGTGCCGGTATCCCAGGATGCGACGGGCTATACTTACGAGGCCGTCTTCAACTGAGCGCCATCGCCGCCCTTGCCTGACAACGCGGCCGGCCGCGCCATCAGGTCGTAAACGCCCTTGTCTTCGCTCACAGCGAAGCCCAGCCGCAGATAGAGGCGGCGCGCCGGATTGTTCTTCTCGACATGGATCGACACCGCCTTGCCGACGGCGGCAGCCTCGTCGATCAGGTCGTTGAGCAGCGCCGTGCCGAAGCCCTTGCCGCAATGCTGCGGCAGGAAAGCAATGTCGATGATGCGGTGTTGGCTCGGCCAGCGCTCGAGATAAAGGCGGCCGATCCGCTCGCTGCCGTACTCGATCACGAACCAATCGGCGTCGGGATAATAGCGCCGGTAATGCGCGCGCTGTGCCTGGAATTGCATGTCGAGGAATGCATGCTTCTGCGGCTCGCTCCAGGAGGTCACCGCCAGTTCTTCCATTCGCGTCGAGGCATAGAGCGCGCCGAGGAACGGGACGTCCGCGTCCGTCTCTGGCCGCGTCGTCAGCCCGAGCGCGCCCCCGTAATTCTTGCCGGCTATCATTCTTGACCGGCTGCCTCAGACCGGCGGTGTCAGGTCACGCACCACGGCGATCTGCTTGAGATTGCCGGTGGCAAGCGCTGTCCAGTCCCACTCCCATTCGGAGCTGTCCATGGCCATCTGGTTGAGGGTCCACAGACCATTCGAGCCATCGCCAGTGATCATCATCGAGAACAAGGCGAGGCGGCCGTCGGCATTGTAGTCGAGCGACAGGCGCGTGTTGGCGTTGGACAGGCTGAAATCACGCCATCCCGACCAGTTCTGGGTGGCGGCGTCATACTGGGCGTTGAAGGAATGGACATGCTGCTGGTCGGACGCGGCCAGCATGATGTCGCCATCGCCCTGGATGCCGGCGCATAGCGTGGATTTGGGAACCCTGCTGTAGCCGGGGGACGCCCAAACCGTCCAGGTGTCGGAGCCCGCCGGCTGTTGCTTGGTGTGCAGAACCTGGCCTGGCTGCGTCATGGCAAAGAGATTGGTTGCGCCAAGCGGACCGACGATCGGCGCCATTTCCGTGAACCTGTATCCGTTGTCGATCTCCACCCATTGCGTCCAGTCGGCCGGCGTCAACGCCTGGGCCTTGGCTTGCTGGCAGCGGTAGAGTTGCAGGCCGGAATTGATGCCGAACAGCGCTATACGGCCGTCGGCCTGGCGCAGCGCGGTGATCGCCACCAGCTCGCCCGGAATCTGCTGCCAGGCGCTCCATGGCCGGGCGGGCGGCCTGAGCTCGTCGGCGGTGATGACGATCGGCGTTGAGGTGCCGGGCGGCGTGATGGTCTTCTGCACCTGAACGATGACGTCCGGGTTCTGGTAGATCCACCAGATGCGGCCGAGATTGTCGGTCGCGAATATCTCGACGCGGCCGTCGGCGTCGCGCGCCATCGACAGCTTTTGGTAGAGAACCGCGCCGGGCGGCGCGCCGATGTTGACCGGCGGGTTCCATTTCTCGATCGGGCCGACCTGATTTGGATCTTCGGCGATGAAGAAGAGATTGGGGCTTCCCGCCTGCTGTGCGGCGATCGCGACGCGGCCATCCTTGGTCAGGCCCGCCGTCATGATCACGAAGACGCCTGGCGCAATGGGAGACCAGTCCTGCGCCCACGGGCCGTTTGGCGAAGTCTGCGCCTTATGGATGAGCCGTCCGGCCGCGGAATCGATGCCGACGACCATGAGCCGCGACAGTTCGAAGAAGGACGCGCCGGCGGGCATGTGCTGATAGGCCGGCGGAACGCCGGGTTGCCGCGCGCGCGCCGGCTGCCGGACCTTGGAAGCCGCCCTTGGCGTTGGCGGCTTCTCTGCCTTCGGGGCCGCAGCTTTCGTTTTCGATTCTGCTTTCTTGGCCATCGTATCGGTCCTGACCTGTTGGCTCGGAATTCAGGTTCTCGGCGGGAAAACGCCTTGCAGCGCGATGCAGAAATAGCAGGTTAGATAGGGCTGCAGATTGTTGTGAGGCTGGTCGCCGCCGGCTGGCGCGAGCATGCTATCGCTCATCGGCGTCAGCGCAGGTATTGGCGTGCCTGGAACATAGGCGAAGACGTCCTTGGATTTGCCGAGGATTCGCGATGGGGAGGGAACCTGAACGTCGGCCACATCCTGGGTTCCGACCATCACACCGTGCGCGTGGAGCGGCATCTCGCTTTCAAGCAGCGATACTGTCCCTGAGCCCCCGGTCTCACCGAGATCATGCAGGGAGAGCCCCGGGCCCTGGCCTGGATGCATCGGCGAGCGACCCTGCAGATCGGGCAGGGCGAAATTGGACTTGCCGTTGCCGCCATAGGTGGTGCCGAGCAGCGAGAACAGCGCGGTGTTCTGCGACAGCGGCAACAATTGCCCGTCGCACCATGCCCACCCCTTGGGCGCGAAATTGAAGGGGAAGATGCGAATTTCGGCGACGAATGGATCGGCCATGACGGTCCTCTCAGGTCTGCGACGGGAAGATGCCGAACAGCGAGATGATGAAGTTGACGCACAGATACGGCTGGAAATTATCGTGCGGCTGGTTGCCGCCGACTGCCGACATCATGGTCGCGGCCATGGGGCCATCGGGCGCTTGCCCGTCGATATACATAGCGATCGTCCCGGTAACCTGATCCAGAACGTTGCCTCCCGGATTGTTACCTGTTCCGGTCTGCGTCGATGCCAGCATGGCATGCGAGTGCGCCGGAATCTGCTGGATCGTCAGCGTGATCTGCTCGGCGCCTCCGGTCTCGGCAAGGATGAAGCCGTTGCCCTGATGGAGCGGCAGGCGGCCGCGCAGGTCGGGCAGTGCGAATGTGCTCTGACCATCGCCGCCATAGGTCGTGCCGATCAGGTTGAACAACGTTTCGTTCTCGGAGATCGGCAGAAGCTGTCCTTCGCAGAACATCCAGCCGGCCGGCGCGAAATTGCCGGCAAACATGCGGATTTCGCCAACATAGGGTTGTGCCATGATCGCGTTCCTCAGGTCGGCGACGGGAAGATGCCCTGCAGGGCAATGCAGAAGGTCAGCGTCAGGAAAGGCTGCATGTTCAGATGCGCCTGTGATCCGCCGATATTGGCAATGCTGGCCGGGTGCAACGACGTGAGGTTGTCCGGCTGCCTGTAACCGTTGTTGAACGCGCCGAGAAAACTGCCGGAACTGGTCGGCACGCTGCCGTTGCTGTTCGTCGCTTGCGCCTGGTGGGCATGGGTCGGCAACTCTCCAATGGACAGCGTGTGGGACTGCTCGCCGCCGCGCTCGCCGAGTGTGTGTCCGTCTCCAACGTGGTTCGGTATCCGTCCCCGGTAATCAGGCAGCGCGAAATTCACCCTGCCGTCGCCACCGAAAGTGGTGCCGAGCAGCGAGAAAAGCGCCTGATTCTGATTGATGGGCAAAAGCTGCCCGTTGCAGAGTGCCCACCCTTTGGGCGCGAAGCCGAACGACATGATGCGGATTTCGGACAGAAACGGTTCTGACATTCAAACACCCCTTCGCTGCCGTCCCGATTATGCGCACACTAAACTTTGAAGTACAACAGAAATAATAAACAAAAAAATAATTTTGAATACTATTTTACTGTCGATTAATACATCTTATCCGAAAGATGCATAACATCGCTATTGCGTTCATCGGGTTGCAAATCGGCCGTAGTCCAGTCCGCCCTACGTTTGCGGATTAAGGTGCAGAGAAATACCCACCGGAAGTCCCGGTGCCGACGCTCACAGTTCCTGTATTGAACGACTGGATAAAACTTATGACCGCCGCCGTGTCCGTCGGCCCACCACTATAGTTGTTGCCTGCCCCTGCATGCAGCCCGATCGTCGTGTCGAAGCGCTGACGAACACGGATGTCCGTCGCTCCGCCGCCGCCATTGGAGCCGGCAACATTGTTGGCTAATGCTCCAGGCCCGCCTAGCGTAAGAGCAAGTGTCTGAGCATCGCCGCTAATCGTGCCGGCAACGACCAAGATGCCATTCTGTCCAAAAGCAGTGGCTGGATTACTGACGGTGTTGCCCTGAATCACTGCTGTGAGTTGCGCGTTGCCTCCGTCGACGTGGTCTCCCGTCTGCACCATAATTCCGGCTGAGGCACCACCATACTGGAAGACGGCGTTGTTGGTGATTGTCACGCTAGAATTGGCGCCGCCATCGGTAACGAAGCCGATACCGCTGCCTTGTGCCGAACCGCTGTTCGCCACGCCGGCGACGCCGATCGTGTTCGAATCGATCGTGCCGTTGAACGAGCCGGCGCCTGAGCCGGTGCTTATGCCCAGAGCGGCACCCAGCGCATCGCGCATCGTGTTGTGGGCGATGTTGAAGGTCAGGTTCGCCGCGTCGCCGGTGCCGCCGGAGCTGATCGTGACGCCGCCGCCGCCGGAAACGATGTTCTGGTTGTTGTTCGACAGCGTGTTGCCGAGCCCGGCCGTCGCGCCGCCAAACACCAGATCCGACTGGACGTTGCCGTGCAGATCGAGCTGGAACAGGTCGCCGCGCGCGGAGGTGAAGGTCGAGCTCTGGACCGTCGCGTTGAAGACGCCGTTCGTCGCCTGGAAGACCAGCGCGTCGCCTGATTGATTTCCCGCGGCGGCGTCGGTCGCGAAGGTCGAGCCGGTGATGGTGATGCGGTTGAGGGTTTCGCCATTGTTGTTGAAGACGTGGAAAGCGTCCAGCGCCGCGCCGGTGAAGGTCGAGTTCGAAACCGTGGCGGAGCCCTTGAGGCCTGTGAAATAGACATCGCCCTCGCCGACGCCGCTGACGTTCGTGCCGTTGCTGCCGTTGATGACGACGTGATCGAGCGAGAAGCCGGTCACGTTGTTGCCCAGGATGCCGTAGTTCTGGAAGTCGTTCATCTGCATCCAGGCGAACTGGGCGCCGGATGTGTTGTTCAGATAGATGCCGGTGCCCTGCGTCGTGCTGCCGTCGGCGCCGGTCTTGTTGGCGATCGTGCCGCCCGATCCGGCCGAGCCGGTGCCCGTAACGTGCAGGCCGCCGCTGGAGCCGGTTGTGTCGAGAATGATGCCGTTGGCCGAGCCGCCATTCGAGCTGATGCTCTGGAAGATCAGATTGCCGGATCCGATGTTGGTATTGGCAACGTTGAGCGCCGTTGCCTGGCCCGAATTGATCGTGCTGCCCAAGCCGGTCGCGCTGATCGTGCCGCCACCCGTCGCGGTGAAGCCGGTGCCGTTGCTGCTCGAGGTGTTGATGGTCAGCGTGTTGGTGAAATTGATGGTTGCGCCGGTGTTGTTGCTGAGCGCTATGCCGCCGCTCGAAACTGTCGCCGAAATGGTTCCGCCGAAGGTCGCCGTGCCACCGGTGTGAGACGATATGCTGACGACGTTGCCGGCGCTCGTCTTGGCTATGGTGCCGCTGTAGCTGATGGTGTTCGAGCCGCCCGAGACCAGGAACGCCGTGCCCGAGGCGCCGCTCAGCGTGCCCGCGCCAAGATTGACCGCGCCGGCGCCGGTGACGTTGGTGAGCGAAACATTGTTGGAGCCGCCGGTCGATGTCGTCGAGGTGAAGTTGATGCCCGTCGTGGTGGCGACGCCATTGAGGTTGATTGCCTGCGCGCCGGTGGAGCTGACCGTGCCGGTGGCGACATTGACTGTGCCGCCATTGGCGGCGCTGAAGCCGGTCGTGCCGCTGCTGGCGATGTCGATGTTGGCGAAATTGATCGTCGAGGACTGGCCGTTGTTGTTGATCGACACCGCGGTGCCGGTCATCGGCGTGCCGGTGCCGAGATCGACCGTGCCGTTGAAGCTGACATTGCTTGCCGCCGTCGCGCCGGAGATGACGATGCCGCTCGCCGCTCCGTTTGCCGTGACCGCGCCCGCAAAGGTGAAGCTGCCGCCGGCACGGTTGGTGATGCTTGCCGCTGTGCCCGAGCCCCCGGCAGCAATGGAGCTGGCGTTGTCGAAGACGATCGCCGCGTTGCCGCCCGTGACCGTGATCCCACTGCCGCCCGATATGTCGACGTTGGTGCCGTTGATCGTGCCACCCGGACCGGAGGCGCCGCCGAAGGCTATGCCGGTGCCGGTCGCTGCCGTGGTGATGTTGAGGTTGGTCAGCGTCGTCGTGCCGGTGGTGTTGCGCAGGTCGAAGGCAATGCCGGTAGCGCCCGTGCTGGTGACGTTGGTGATGGTGGAGTTCAGTGCGTTGAGGACGACGTCCGTCGCATTGCCGGAGAACGCCACATTGTCGATCGTGGTGCTGGTGGACGGCGTGATCTCAATGCCGGCTATGGTGAAGTTTCGGATCGTCATATGGCTGATCGTGGTGCCGGAGGCGCCCGCGCCATTGTCCTTGATGCCGCGTCCGCCGCCATCGAGGATGAAGCCGTCGATGATGTTGCCGCTGGCCCCAAGCGTGATCGTATTGTTGCCGGCGCTGGTGGTCAGCGTCGCTGCGCCATTGGGCGTCTGGTCGATGATCGAGATGTTGTTGCTGGCGAGTTGGATGGTCGACGGCACCGTCAGCGCCAGGTCGATGTTGCCGTTGGCGAAGCCGCGCAGCTGTTCGCCCGCGGCAAGGTTCAGCGTGTTGTCGGCATTGGTGCTGGCGGCGGTGATGGTGCCGCCGTCGTTGACAAGGACGATGACGTCATTGGCAACCGCCGCCGCCTCGGCTGTCGAAAGCGTCGCCAGATTGCTCTGGTCCTTGCCGCTGCCGTCGCCGGTGGCGCTGGCGCCGACAAAGTAGATCCTGCCGATGCCAAAGCCGAGGCCGGGGCTGGCCTGGAAGTTCACGTCCTGGAAATTGTAATTGCCGGCAACCGGCGCGCTGGACGAGTCGATGCCGACATTGGCGCTGATGGTCGACGACTGGTCGGTCGCCGACTCGCCGTCGCCATAGGTGAAATTGAGGTTGGTCGTCGAGTTGAGGAAGACGCCGGTGTTGACGCCGGTAATGCTGGAGCTGTTTCCGGCCGCATTGGCGTCGCCGAGACGCACCGTCTGGCCGCCGGTGGCGCCACGCAGATCCACGCCGATGGAAGTGCCGGCGCCGGTGGCGTTGGTGACGTCGAAATCGTTGGCCGTGATGGCGGCATTGATCGTCGCGCCGTTGAGGCTGAAGCCAACGGCGTTGTTGTTGCTCAGGCTGATGTCGAGATCGTTGAAGGAAAGCGCCGCGCCGAGCGTGCCGGTGACATCGACGCCGCGCGTGGTGACGTTCTGCAAATTGGCCGTGCCGATGGCGATGGCACCGCCGCCGGACGAGCCGACGCTAGCCAGGGAGATGCCGGCCACGGGCCCATTCGCCGACACGGTCGAGAAATTCAAGCCGAGACTGCCGACGGTGACGTTGCTGAGATCGATGCCTCTGCCGGCCGACGTCGTCGTGATGGTATTGCCGCTTCCGGCCACATTGACCGTTCCGCCCGTGAAGGCCCTGAAGCCGTTACCGGAGGTCGTCGTGATGGCCAAGCCGCCATTGGTGAAATTGACGGTGCCGTTGCTAAGGCCGGCCAGGGAGACAGCTGTGTTGGTGCCGGACCTGATCTGCTTGCTGGCGCCCGAGAAGGTGACGGTCGCCGCGGTGCCGTTGTTGATGCCGAAAATGGCAATATGGCCGCCGCCCGCGGCGAAACCATCGGTCAGATTGCCCGAAAGCGTCACCGAACCGCCGGTCAGCTCCTGGATCGAGACCGCCGCGCCGCTGCCGTTGCTGGCGATGGCGCCGGCATAGGAGACCGTGGCGCTGCCGCCGCTCTGGTCGGTGACCGAGCCGATGTTGAAGGCAGCGCCCGAGCCGGTGTTGGTCAGCGTGCCGGTGCCCAAGTCGAGCGAGCCGGCCACCTGCTGCAGGTTGATGCCGTTGGCCGTACCCGAGAAGCTGGCGCTGACCGAGGTGAAGCCGCCATTGAGGGTGGCCGAAGCGATGTCGACGGCGGTTCCGTTCGAGGTGCTGACGCTGCGCGTGCCGGCGCCTGTCACGTTGACAATGGTGGCGGCTGGCGCAGCGCTGCTGGAGACGCGCAAGCCAGTGCCCGTGGACGTGGTGATGCCCAGCGCGCCGTCGAAGGTGACGGTGGTGGTGCTGGCGGCGTTCTCGATGTTCACGCCGCGGCCGGCCGAGGCCGAATTGTCGATCGTGGTGTTGCCGAAGGTGTAAGTGCCGTTCGAATTGAGAACTTCGATGCCGGCGCCGCCGGACGCGGTGACGTTGACCGCGTCGAGATCGACACTGCCGCCGCTGGCGCCGCTGATCAACACGCCCTGGCCGGCCGCGTTGGTGGAGGTGATGCTGTCGAAATGGACGCCGCCGGCGCCGATTGCGCCCTGTAGCGACAGCGCCGTCTGGCCCGTCGCGTTGATCGTGGTCGAGCCGGCAGCGGCAACCGTGAGCAAGTTCAGGCCAGAGAAATCGAGACCGGTATCGGCCGAGGTGGCGATGTCGAGGCCGCCGTTGAAGTTGACCGCGCCGCCGGCGGTGCCGCCCGAGATCGACACGCCATTGCCGCCGGCGATCGTCACCTGGTCGGTGAAGGTCACCGCCCCGCCGGTGCGGTTGGCGATGTTGATGCCGCCACCGACCAGCGTGCCGGACGTCGCGCTGTTCGGCAGGATGCCGCGCGAAACCTGGATGGCGCCGGAGCCGCCGTTCACGTCGAGCAGTGTGCCGGCAACGCCGATGTCGTTGTTGATGACCGAGAGATTTCCGGTCAATCCCGCGACCTTAATGGCGGTCTGGCCGGCCGCCACATTGCTGATCGTGACGCCTTCGATGATGATGCCGCTGGCGTTGCTGAAGCCCGACGCGCTCTGGTCGATGAGGAAAGCGGAGCCGCTGGCGCCGCTGAAATCGAAGGTCGTGTGGCGGACCGCGTTGTCGCCAAGCAAATGCATGAAGTCGCCGGTGCCGGTGACCACGGTCTCGTCGCCGGTGATGTTGCCGCCGGTGGCGCCTAGGCTGCCATGCACGTTCACCGGCTGGATGGTGCCGATCGAGACGACGTTGCCGTTGCCGAAACCAGTGATCGTCTGGCCCGAATCGAGCGTGAAGGCGCTGGCGCCGAGATCGATCGGACCGACGAAGGCGAAGTTCTGGGTGCCGGTCAGCGCATCGGCGGCGGCAAGCGAAATGGTGCTGACGCCCATGCTGAGGTTGCCGGTCGTGCCGGCGTTGATAAAGCCGCCTGACTGCGAAACCAGCGTGACCGCGCCCGCCGCCGACCCCAGGTTGGCGTTGCCGGTGAAGAACACGTCGTCGAAATCATAGTCGCCGAGCGTCGGATCGAGGCCGACCGTGTTGACGGTGTAGCCGTTGGTGGCCACGGAGATCGAGGATTCCAGCCCGTCGGTCGAGTCGCCGTCACCGAAGGTGAAGGTGGCGTCGGCCGAGGTCGCCGTGGTCTGGCCGGACGACAGATCGACGCCGATGCCGACATCGGCGATCGAGGATCCTTGCAAGAAGGTGATGACCTTGTTGCCGGTCGTCGAGGACAGATCGATGCCGCGCGAGGTGAGGTCGCCGGTGCCCGTGATGGAGGTAACGCCGAAACCGGCGGCAGTGGACGAGCCGCTGAAGTCGATGCCGGTCTGGTTGGCGCCGACATTGCTGATAGTCGTGGTGCCGAGCAGGACGTTGGCATTGGTGCCGCTGAAATCGATGCCGGCCGTGTTGGTGGCCGAGCCCATCGCCACCGTGGTGGTGCCGGAGAACGTCACCAGGCCGGCATTTGAGCCGATCTCGATGCCGTTGCCGCCGGCACCCGAGACCGTGACATTGCCGAAGCCTGCAATGGCGCCGCTTGCGACGTTCGAGACCGAAAGACCGCTACCGGCCGCGTTGGTGATCGACAACGCCGTCATGGCGTGGAACGTCGCGGTTCCGCCAAGACCGCCGATCACCGCTCCGCCGCCGCCCGTCGCGCTCAGCGTCGAACCGCTGAAGCTGATCGCGCCGCCGGTTGGCGCCGTCGTCGAGCCGATGTCGAAGAGATTGCCGGTTCCGGTCGAGGTGACGCTGCCTGTGAACGCGACCGAGCCGCCGGTGGTGCCGTCGATCTTGACCGCCGTGCCCGGCGCGCCTGCCGAGCTGGAGACGTTGGCCGAAACGGTGATCGCCGCGCTGCCGCCGGACACCACGACACCGTTGCCGGTGCCGGAATTGGTGATGGTGCCGCCGATCGAGATGGTGCCGGTGTTGCCAGTCAGGTTGACGTCGTCGCCGTTGACGCCGGTCGTGACCAGGTTGTCGACGCTGACGGTGGCGCCGCTGTTCTGCACCGCGAATCCGGGGACCGTGCCGCCAGCGGTCGCCACCGTCGTAGTGCCGTTGAAGGTGTAGGTGCCGCTGGCCACATTGGTGAGGCGGATGGCATCGGTGCTGGCGCGGCTGATATCGACGGCGCCGAAGCTGACATTGCCGCCGCTGGTGTTCGAAATGACGATGCCGCTGACATCGGTAGCCCCTGAGCCGTCCACCTTGACGCTGTCGAAGGTGACGCCGCTGCTGCCGATGACGAGTCCGCTCGCGCCGCCGAGCTGGATGCCCTTCTCGGTCACGCCGCCGCCCGTCGCGATTGTGTTGGTGCCGGTGACGTTGAGCGTGCCGCCGTTGACGGCGCTGAAGGCAAAGCTGCCATCGGTGGTGAGGTCGAGACCGCCGGTAAAGTTGATCGTGCCGCCGGCATTGCCGCCCAGATCGATGGCATTGCCCGAACCGGTGACGTTGGCGGTGATCTTGCCGGCGAAAGTGACCGAGCCGCTTGTCAAGCCGCTGATCGTGACGGCCCTTCCGGAGCCTGTCTTGTTGATGGTGCCGTTGTAGGTGACGTTCGGCGTCGACGCGGAGACGACGAAGGCGTCGCCCGCCGTGCCGGCGATTGAGCTCAGATTGTCGAAGATCAGCGTGCCGGCGGTGCCGCCGCCGATGTTGATGCCGGTGGCCGCCCCGGTGATGTCGAAATTGTTGAAGGTGGCGGTGCCGCTGTAGGCGCTGATCGCGAGCGCCGTGCCGGCAACGCCGCCGATCGTGGTGTTGGTGAAGGAGGTCGTGGCGCCTGAGCTGTTCAGCTTGATGCCGGTCTGCGCGGACTGGACGATCAGATTGGTGACGCCGATGGCGCCCGAGGCGCCGGTCAGGTCGAAAGCGGTGACGGCGCTGGTGACGGTGACGCCGTTGACCGTCAGGCTGCTGATGCCCGCGCCGTCGATCGTCGAGCCGGAGCCGGCGTTGCTGACGCTGAGGTTCTGGACGAGGTTGCCGTTGGCAAGGTCGATGGCGCTGCCGCCCGAATTGATGAGCGTGGCGCCGCCATTGCCGAACGGATCGGCCTGTGTTGCACCGCTGACGACATTGGTGCCGGTGACGTTGGCCGGGGGCGCGCCGAGATCCACCGTCGCGCCATTGGCGAAGGAGACGAGCGACTGGCCGGCGGCGAGCGTGAAGCCGTCGGCATCGGTGTTGATGACGGAGCCGTTGTTGACCAGGACGAAGATCGTGTTGGACGGCGCCCCGAGATCGTCCGCCAAGGCGGCGCTGATCAGGTCGTTGACGCTCGAACCGTTGCCGGCGCCGGTGTTGCTGTCGCCGACGAAGACGATGTTGGCGGTGTCGAACAGCTGCGGCCCGATGAGCGCCGTATCGTCGAAGGCGTAGCTGCCGCTGCCTGCCATCAGGCCGCGCATGTCGAGCGAGGCGTCCGTGCCGGTGATCGAGGCGCCACCAGCGGTGCCGAAGGAGAAGGCGGTTTTGGCGGAGACGCCGGCCGCGCCATTCGTGCCCATCTGCACGCCGGTGCCGGCCGAGATGACGCCGCTGCCGATGATGACAGACCCGCCGGTGGTGCCGGAGAGGTCGATGCCCGTCGAGGTACCGCCACCGGAAATGTCGAGCGTCGCAGCGGTGAAGGTGGATGTGCCGGACATGCTGAGGCCGGTCTTGCCGGTCTGCAGGTTGGTGATGTCGATATTGCCGAAGGCGATGGTGCCGTTCGCGCCGATGACGTTGATGCCGTTTTGGCTTGGATTGTCTATCGCGACATCGCCGAAGGTGACGGCGCCAGAGTTGCCAATGAGCCCGATCGCCTGGGTGGTCGCATTGTTGACGGTGACCTTGCCGCCGAAGCCGACCGTGGCAGAGCTGCCGCCCACCACAATGCCGCTCGCAACATTGGAGATGGTCGTCGTGCCGGTGACGTTGAAGCTGCCTGTTACCGCCCCAAGGCTGAGACCGGTCGAGCCCGGGTCGGTGCCGGTGTGGCTGAGGCTGGACAGCGTGACATCAAGCCCGATATTGGCCGCCCGCAGGCCGTTGATCATGTTGCCGGACACTGTCCCGTCGGCGATGGAAAGCGTGCTCGTTCCAGGGCTCGAGACAACATCGACCCCGATGCGATTGTTCTGCGCATTGACCGTATCGAACGCGTAGGCGCCGGTGCCGACAATTGACAGGCCGGTGCCGCCATTGTTCGCAACCGTTGTCGTGCCGGTGAAGGTGAAATTGCCATTGGCCAGCGCCAGGCCGGCGCCGGTGTTGCCTGTCGAGCCGATATTGGAGGCGCTGATGCCGCTCGTGCCGTCAAATCGCACGCCTGCCAAACTCGCGCCGCTGACCGACATGCCCGCCAGCGTGACGCCGGTGACATTGGTGCCGTGGATGCCGTTGCCATTGGCGACGCCGGCGATGTTGAAATCGAGCAGCGAAGTGTTGCTGGCGACCGTAACGGCATCGCCGGCGCCCGTATTGGTCAGCGTCGCCGCGCCGTTCGCGTCAGAGACGACCTGGTCGTGCTGGACATTGTCGCCGGTGACGTTGACCGGGACGCCGCCGAGCGAGAAGGTGCGGCCGTTGCCGAAGGAGGCCATCGTCTGGCCGGCATCGAGCGTGAAGCCGCCAGCGGCGTCGATCGGCGTGTTGGCGGCGTCGTTGACCAGCACGAAGATGGCCTGGCCGTCATGGTTGTTGTCGGCGTCGGTGATGGATGCCAGGTTCGAAATCGAAGAGCCGTCGCCGGAGCCGTTCGCGCCGACGAAGAACAGATGCTGTTGGTCGAAGAGCTGACCGCCGCTGAAGGTTGTCGTGCCGAAGGCATAGGTGCCGAGCGTCTGGTTCAGGCCGCGCGCGTCGAGCGAGGCGGCTTGTCCCGCGATCGAGCCGCCGCCGAAAGTGAAGTTGGCGTTGGCCGAATTGGCCAGCGAGCCGGAAATGCCGAGGCGAACGCCGGTATCGACGCCCGAGATGCTGCCGCCATTGGTGAAGGTGATCGTTCCACCGGTCGTGCCGGCGAGATCGATGCCGATGGTGTTGGCGGCGTTGGTGCCGGTGAGCTTGAGCGACTGCGCGGTGAAATTGGTCTGGCTGTAGGAGAAGTCGATGCCGGTGCCGATGCCGAGTCCGGAAATTACGATGTTGCCGGCGACCACCGCGGCATTGACACCATTGAACCTTATGGCGTCGTCGTGGACATTGGTGATGTCGATGTCGCCGAAGCGGATCGTCGCCGGCGAATCGGCGATCACGATGCCCGCCGAGGCCGTGTTCGAGATGGTCGTGGCGCCATTGACCGTGAAGCTGCCCGACAGGTTGTAGAGCACGACGCCGGACGTGCCGCCGTCCTGGGTGATGGAATCCAGCACGACATGGGCAGTGATCGGGTCGATGAAGACGGCGGTGCCGCCATTGCCCGAAATGGTGCCGCCGGTGGTGGTGAAGCTGCCGCCGCTCGACGTGCCTTGCACGGTTATGCCGCGATCGGTGTTGTCCAACGCATTGACGGTGGCGAAGGTGTAGGTGCCATGCCCCGTGACATCGAGGCCGTCGTCGCCATTGTTCTGAAGCAGCGTCGTGCCGGTGAAATTATAGGTGCCGTCGCCTTCTATATGCAGGCCGTCGAGGCCGTTGTTCCGCGACGTGAAGTTCGAGGCGCTGACATTGGTCGAGTCACCGGTGAAGTCGGCACCGCTGCCGCCGGCGCCGTCTACCGTGACGTCAGTCAGCTTCGTGCCGGTGACGTTGTTGCCGAAGATGCCGTCGTCGCCGCCGGTGATGGTGATGCCGCTCAATGTGTTGTTGTTGGCAAGCGAGATGACCGGGTTGGCGGCGTTGGTGCCCTGGATCGTGCCGTTGCTGCCGCCGAAATTGTAAGTGCCGACGCTGCCGTTGGCGAGTTTGGCCTGGACGCTGCCGCCACCGCTGATGACGATCTGGCCATCGGTAAGCGTTACGCCGGCGGTGGTGATGTTGCCTTTGCCGCCTAGGGCTACGACGATGCCATTCGCCCCGGCGCCCGCAACCGCGTTGTCGAGCGTCGTCGGGTCGCCGATCGTGCCAAGGCCGAGGGAATCGTTATCGCCGTTGGCGAAGAAGAATTTGCCGAAGGCGGCGTTGGTGGCGGCGTTGATCGCCACGCGCGTCGTCGTGCCGGCGACCTTGTCCTGGTTCTCCAGCCTAACGCCGATGTCGCCGCGCACGCGCTCGTTGAGCCGCTTGCGCAAGCCGGGGCTCACCATCGAGACGAGGTCCGCCGCATCGTCGGCGGAAGCGCTCTTGCCGGGCACGTTGAAAGGCACCGTCAGCCGGATGCTGCCGGCGAACTGGGTATTGTCGCGATTGTCGTTGCGCACCTCACCGGCGAAGGTCAGCGACGTGGCGGTGCCGATGACATCGCCGATCGTGTATTCGATGCCCGCCTTGGCGCCGGTGATCGAGTGGTCGTCGCCGTCCGGATCGGCGAAATGATAGGCGCCGATATCGAAGCGCAGCGACTGGTTTTCCGGCAGGTCGATCGGCGCCTGGACGCCGACCTCGCCCTCGATGCCCCAGGCGGCATAGGTGCGACGGTCGATCGCCGAGATTTCTTCCAGCAGCTGGTTGCCGACCAGCGACAGCGTCGAATCGATGCCGTTCGAGCCGCGATCCTTGCTGGTCGGCAGATAGACATTGACATGCGCGTCGTATTTCGAGGTGATCGCCTCGAGCCCGAGCGTGGTGGCGACGAACTGGTGGCTGTTGTCGTTCTGGATGTTGAGATAGGCGTAGCCGCCGATCATCAGATCGGGATTGACGATGCGGCGAATGCCAAGGCCCACGTCCTGGCCGAAACCATCGTCGAAATCATATTTCGAGCGGACATCCAGGAACAGGACGGATTCGAGGTTCTGCTTGACCGGAAGGAAGCCTTCGAGCGCGGAGTAGCCACTGTTACTGTCGGCGCCGATGATGGCGCGGATCTGCGGTTGCCACAGGCCGGCATCCTGGGCATGCGCGGCAAGGCCCGACAGGGCGAGGGCGACGGTCGTCAGCGCGGAGCTGCGCAGCAAAATACCCGACCGACGGGATGCAGCCAACGCTCCGCCGTGCTGCTTGTGGCGCCCTGCAGTCTCCCCCCGACGTTCAGTCAGCCCTTTGCGCGAACGCATATACCCGTCCCGGCCGCCGCCATGCTCTTCCGCTGGAATACCAGATACTATTGTATTGCATGGTATTGCACCGCAATTAACGGTTGAGGTACCGTATTAACATAGAATTTGGAGTCCTGTGGTAGTAGAGCAACACCGATTTTTTCTCCAACGACTCGGACTCACTAAGCCGGCTACAGGCGCCGAAGTTGTAATGCGAGAATTGGAGCTATATTAGTGAATTTTAATGTACAGAGGCGATCAGGATATTTGGCCGCCGGCCTCAGCGCGGTTTTGTTGCTGACAGGTCCTGCCATGGCTGAAGATGCCAAGCCCGCCGAGCCGACGCCGGCCGACGCCAATCCCTGGGTGGTCAACTGCTCCTCAGGGTCGACCGGAACGGAGCTGCAATGCCAGGTCTCGCAGAATCTTACCGAAGCCAAGACCGGCCAGCGGGTGCTGACCGTGACCGTGCGCGGTCAGCAGAACGCCGCCGGGTTTGCCATGCTGCTTGCCCTGCCGCACGGGCTGTTCCTGCCTTCGGGCGCCTCGTACCAGATCGACAGCGGCAAGAAGGCAACCGTGGCCATCCAGACCAGTGACCAGAACGGCGCCTATGCCGCGGTGCCGCTGGCGCCCGAGCTGGTCAAGGCGATGCGTTCTGGGACGACCCTGAACATCGGCATGGAATCGGTGACGCGCAAACCGGTGACCATTCCGGTTTCGCTGAAAGGCTTCGGCGCAGCGATCGACAAGCTCGAAGCGACCAAATAGGGCACTGTAAATTGCTCAGTCGCAAGATCGAACCCGGCTGGAAGCTATACGAAAACAGCCCCGCACCTCGCTGTCATCAATATGCTGGCAGATAGCTTTGCGAACAGGCCAGCAGCTTAGTCGGTCCAGACACCAAATCGCGGTCGCAGAGCCGAATTCGACCGGCAGATCGTCAGGGCCGGATGCAAAGCCGGCTCCTCATCACGCCGCCTGACTGTGAAGTTCCGCTTCATAGCCCATTGACGTTATCGCCAATAGTCGATCGCGGGCAGCGGCCTTAGATCTGGCGGGCAAGTCTGGACGCACGCCGCAATTCGGCAGTGCGGCGCCATCGAGGCCCAGATACGCGATGTTCAGGAGAGCGACACCATGCGAGATGCGACATTTTCCCGACGCGACGTCCTTTGGACCGGTGCGCTCACCATCGGGGCCGCTTTCGCCGGGCCCCTTGGACTCGCCGCCGCGGAACGCGGCCGAGGCCCGGAGCCGGCGTCCTGGGTGGATTCGGCGACACCCGAGGTGACGCATCGCATGATCGAGACGAACGGCATCCGCTTGCATGTAGCAGAACAGGGTGAAGGTCCGCTCGTCATCCTCTGTCATGGCTTTCCCGAATGCTGGTATTCCTGGCGCCATCAGCTTGGCGCGCTGGCGAAGGCCGGGTTTCGCGCCGTGGCGCCCGACTTGCGCGGCTATGGGCGGAGCGATCGTCCGGAGGAGCTCGAGAAATATACGATCCTCCATGACATCGGCGACATGGTGGGCCTCGTCGACGCTCTGGATGCCAAACAAGCCGTGATCGCCGGCCATGACATCGGCGCCGCGATCGCCTGGCAAACGGCGCTTCTGCGTCCCGACCGCTTCCGCGCCGTGATCGCGTTCAGCCCGCCGTTCCGCTCGCGGGGATTCGGCGACGCCGGGCCGCCGACGACGCTGATGCCGCGAACCGAGGATGCCCTGTTTTACCAGCTCTACTTCCAGAGCCCGGAGGCCGAGGCGGCACTCGGTCGCGATCTTCGTCGCACCTTCTGCTCCATGTTCTACTCGCTTTCGGGCGACAGCCCGCCATCGGCCAACGCCGGGGGATTCGCCGCGGGGATGGTTCCTCGGAACGGGGACTTCCTCACCAATCCGGCGTCCCTGCCTTCCTGGATCGGCGAATCCGACATCGACGTTTATGTCGAGACGTTCGCGCGGAGCGGATTCCGCGGCGCCCTGAACTGGTGGCGCAACATCGACCGCAGCTGGGAACTCATGGCCGCCTTCGGCAAGGCCGAGGTCGCCGTTCCAGCGCTCTACATCGCGGGCGACCGCGATATCATCCTTGACGTGTTTCGACCAATCATCGCCAAGCAATCGGCGCTGGTTCCCAAGATACGGCCGGCGATCATCCTGCCGGGTTGCGGCCATTGGACCCAGCAGGAACGTGCACCGGAGGTGAACTCGGCGATGATCGACTTTCTTCGCAGCCTATAGCCGAGGAAAGGTCGGCTCGGCATGCCGCGGTGTTCGGGCCGCGGTCTCGTGAACGAAACCCAACGAGGGAGCTCGCATGTCGCCGCAAATCGTGTTCCTGACCCATCTCATCTTGGGTTATATCCCGTGGCTGCTTTGCTTCGGCGCATATATATGGCCGAGGCTCAGGGCGATGGATCATTTCGATGCGCAACGGGCCATCGCGGCCCTGCACAGCTTGCGCCTCTTCGGGCTCGCCTTCCTCCTTCCTGGCGTGGTTGGCCCCAATCTGCCTGACGGCTTCGCCACCTTCGCAGCCTATGGCAACTTCGCAACCGGGGCGCTGGCCTTGCTGGCGCTGCTCACGATCAGGGTGCGACCGTTGTTTTGGCTGCTCGTCATCGCCTTCAATCTCGTCGGGGTGGCGGACATCGCCGTCGATTTTTATGACGCGGTCCGGGTCGATCTTCCTGCAGTCGCTGGCGAACTCGGCGCCATGTACGCATTCCCGGTCATCTACATGCCGTTGCAGATGATCACGCACTTGGCCGCTTTCTACCTGCTTGTGCGTTCTCGGTCGAACGCCGTTTCCTCTTTCGTCGGCGATGCGCCCGCATCACCGGCCCGGAGGAACTAAAAGGCCATGGCGTCACGACGGAGGGCGATCGCTCGGCGTCGGAGTTGGCCTCCTGCTTTGCAATGCCGAGAGACGGTTGAGAAGGTTCAGGGTGATCCTCCCCACGTCGTTCATTGCTTTGCCGGCAGGCAGCGCGCCGCACCAGGCGACCGAACTTGCCGAAAAGATCAGGCCACCCGCAGCAAGATTTCGTAAGGTCATTTCGGCGCAGCGACGCCCGGCGCGCTCTTCGTCCCCGCCCGCGTACCAGCGCGAGGGATCCTGGAAGAAGCCGGCCGGAAAGTCCGTCGCGCGGGCGATCACGACGGTGTCTGCCGACGTGCCCAGGGCCGGGTTCGTCGCATCCACCTCGTAACCCGCGGCGGCACCCAATACGATGCCTTCCGAACCGAAGGTTTCGTCCTCGATGCCTTCAAACAGCCATGCGCATTCCGGCGCGTGGCTTTCGGACGTTCGCGTGAACGGACGCGCGCCCTCGAAACCCATCAGCGAAATCGCGCCGCCGACCAGTGAAAACTCGCCCCGGCCCCGGGAGCGAAGGTGGCCGCCAGGCTCGTTGGTTATCGACAGATATTGTTCGCTGACCGGGCCGTCCCATGTGCGGCCAGGTTCCAGGGGCGAGCGGCGCAGTTCCATCAGGTCGTCCTTGAAGGCGACCGTTCCGGCAAAGCCGTTTCCGCCGAGATAGGCGATGCTGCCGCCCTCGGCCGCGAATTGCCGCAGTGCCCCTTCCATCTCGGTCGACATGTATTCCGGATGGCTTCCGGTCACGACGGCACGATGCCCGCGGAGAGCTTCGATCCCCTGCCGATGCAGCTCGTGATCGGTGACGATGTCGAGCGCGATGCCGTTCTCGTTGCAGAATCTGAGGAAGTGCAGATCGACCGGCAGGTTGTGAGGGCAGCCGCATAGCGGGTAGTTGTAGTCGTCCCGCAATGTCACCTTGGGTTTGCGATAGGAGCAGATCGACACGCCGCTGAGATCGGAGTGATAGTCGTAGAGCGACTTGAGGCTGTTTGCGATGGCAAAGCGGTGTCCGCGGTCGTCGCACTTCCATTCATAGAGGTGGTCTGGAAGTTGCTCGTCCGCGTAAGCGAGATAGGTCGCGGTCGGCAGCAGATAAAGCAGCGGTGAGGAGGCACGCGCGGAGATGACGAAGAACACGACGCGCTCGTAGCCGCCGTCCCATTCCACCTGGAAAGCGTATACGCCCGGCTTCGCATTCTCGGGCACCGCGGCGCGGTGGGAAGCGGGCCAGTCGAGCGGTCCCATGTCATCGTCATGGCAATGGACGGCATCGTAGTGCGAAGGCACGAGCCGGGGGTCGAAGCTCGATCCGTCCCAGCGCGCCGATGTCACGCAGAATGTAGGCTGATTGATCGCATCGAGCGCCAGCGCAACCGGTCCGCCTGACGACAGGATCGGTCCCGTCGGCAGCAGGGTCGGGAAATCCCAGGCGATTGGCCCTTGGGAAGTCTCCAGCCGAATAGCCGCAAATCTCGCATTGAGAGTGAGCTCGCTTCGAGAGCTGCTCACGCCGAAGAGGATGTCGCGCCCTTGTGGATGCCATTCGGCGTCGCGCAGGCGCCGCTTGAATTCGTAAGGGGCGAGGAGGTCGTGAGATTTCAGCGTGAAGAACGGCTCCTCCTCATGCATGCCGAGCTCGACTGTCAGCCAAACCCCTTGCGGAACCGGCGCAGACAACAGACGATCGTTCCGCGTTTCCAAGGCGATCGCCCCATCGCGAAGGCCCAGCAGAAAGGAGCCCGCTTCCAGGATCGTGCGCGGCCCCGTATTGCGGGTGAGAAACAGCTCAAAGCGGATGCCCTTGACGGCAGGCGCTTTTGCAAGCTCCTCGGCGCGCAGGCGAAGGTACGATCCATGATCGAAGCTGCGATGGGCGTCCGGCTCGGATGTCGCCTCGATTGGCCAATCCACAAGGTCCGCGGCTTGTGTGTCCAGCCGGCATATCCGCACTCTTTCCACCGGCCGGCTGCAGGAGAGGGCAAGTTCCACCCGCTGGCCGGGCCTTACGCTCCAGGGCGTGGCATAACCGGCAGCGCTCATCGCTCCATGGTCAACCAAGCGGCGCATCGATCGTGCCTCTCAAATCCATGAATGACGGAGCGACTTCGCGGTCTTGGTTCCAGATCGACCGGTTGTCGCGCATGCCCCTCAACCACTACCGCAACCCAGTTGATTTGTATATGCTTGTATAGGTAAGTTCGATCCATTAGGCTCAAGGCGAGATCGCCAAGCCGGCCGTGCCAAGGAGGATCGCATGCGCAACGCTCTGCTCTTCGACCTGTCGGGCCGGAAAGCGCTTGTCACCGGCGCAAGCCGTGGCATCGGGCGTTCCATTGCCGCGGCGCTGAGCGCGGCCGGCGCCGATGTCGCCGTCACGGCACGCAGCCTTGCCTCGCTTGAGGAGACGACGGCAGCCATCCGCGCCGCCGGCGGGGTGGCGCATGCCATCGCCCTGGATGTCACCGATGTCGGCCGCTGCAGGGCGGCGACGGCCGAGGCCGCCGGCCTGCTCGGCGGTCTCGATATTCTCGTCAACAATGCCGGGATGGAGGAAGTCCGCCCCTCGCTCGATGTCGACGAGGCACTTTGGGACCGTATCGTCGACACGAATCTCAAAGGCGCATTCTTCTGCGCCCAGGCCGCCGCGCAGCACATGAAGGACGCCGGCCGGCCGGGCGTCATCATCAATCTTTGCTCGCTCACCTCCGAAGTCGGGATTCCGACGGCTGTGCCCTATGGCTCGTCGAAGTCGGGCCTGCTCGGCATGACGCGCGCGCTGGCGGCCGAGTGGGCGGATCTGGGGATCAGGGTCAACGCCATCGCCCCCGGCTATTTCAGGACGGCAATGACGGAAGTGTTCTACGGCAGCGAGGCCTGGCGGCAATCGATGCTCGCCAAGATCCCGCAGCATCGTTTCGGCGACCTGTCGGACCTGCACGGGATCGCGGTATTCCTCGCCTCCGATGCCTCGGCCTATATCACCGGTCAATCCATTCCGGTCGATGGCGGCTTTCTCGTGTCGATCTGAGTGGCCTCCGATCAGCTATGCTCGCGTTGGCAGGATCCAGAAAATGCTGGCAGCTATTATACGTACATGTATATACTTTTACAGGCTGGCATTACCTGCGGTCCTTGCCCGTGTTGCCGGTCTCACGGTCTTCCAGGCGTGTGACTGGCCATCGCCAACCGCCACCGCGTTCCAGGAGAAGGAGCAGCCATGTCCGATATCAGCTTCCACGACCTGTCGACCCTCGATGCCGACGGGCGGGCCAGCCTGTTGAGGCGCGCCGAAGCCGATCTTTCGGCCTTCGTCGAAAAAGCCCGTCCGATCATCGAGGCGGTCAGGACCGAAGGTGACGCCGCCCTGCTTCGGTTCGCGCGCGAGTTCGACAAGGCCGATGTGGCCGATGGCGGGCTCAAAGTCTCGGAAGCGGAGGTCGACGCGGCATTCGACAAGGTCGAGAAGGATGTCGTGGAGAGCATCCGGTTCGGTATCGAGAACATCAGGCATTTCCACGAGGAGCAGCGTCCGGAAACGATGTGGCTGAAGGAAATCCGGCCGGGCGCCTATGCGGGCGACAGATACACCCCGATCGCCTCCGTGGCGCTTTACGTTCCGCGCGGCAAGGGTGCGTTCCCGTCGGTGACGATGATGACCTCGGTTCCGGCTGTGATTGCCGGCGTGCCCCAGATCGCGATCGTGACGCCGCCGACTTCCGATGGGTCCGTCGATGCCGCGACCCTGGTCGCCGCACGCCTCGCCGGCGTCGAGACCGTATACAAATGCGGTGGCGCCCAGGCGGTCGCAGCCGTCGCCTACGGCACCGAGACGGTGAAGCCCGCCGTCAAGATCGTCGGGCCGGGCAGTCCCTGGGTGGTGGCGGCAAAGAGCCTGCTGTCCTCGGTCATCAACACCGGCCTTCCGGCCGGCCCGTCCGAAGCCATCATCTTTGCCGATGACAGCGTCGATGGCGGCCTTGCCGCGCTGGACCTTTTGATCGAAGCCGAGCACGGGCCGGATTCCTCGGCCTATCTGGTGACGCACAGCCGCAAGGTCGCCGAGGCCGCGCTTGCCGCGCTGCCGCAGCATTGGTCCCGCATGAGCGAACAGCGCGTCGAATTCTCGCGCGCGGTGCTGACCGGAATGCGCGGCGGCATCGTGCTGACCGCGTCCCTGGAAGACAGCTATCGCTTCATCAACGACTACGCTCCGGAGCATCTCGAGATCCTGTCGAAGGAACCGTTCGCGCATCTGGGGCACATCACCGAAGCGGCCGAGATCCTCATGGGTCCGCATACGCCGGTGACGCTCGCCAACTTTGTCCTCGGGCCCAATGCCGTGTTGCCGACCAGCCGGTGGGCGCGCACCTATGGGCCGCTGTCGGTCACGGATTTCGTCAAGCGCTCGTCGGTTGGCTATGTGACGTCGGCGGCCTATCCGGAACTCGCCCAGCATGCGCGCAGGCTCGCCCGCTACGAAGGCTTCAGCTCGCATGAAAACGCGGTGTCGGAAATCCGCAGCCGCTATCTCTCGGTCTGAGACAAAGCGAAGACGATGAAGGCCGCGCGACTTTACGGACCCGGCGACTTGCGCGTTGAGGATATCGCTGCCCCGGACGTCCCCGATGCGGGCTGGGTGAAGCTCAAGGTGGACGCCGCGGGCATCTGCGGGTCCGACCTGCACAATTTTCGCACGGGCCAATGGATAAGCCGCTCGCCTTCGACGGCCGGCCATGAATTGACGGGCACGGTGGTCGCCGTCGGTGAGGGCGTCGACACCATCGCCGTTGGCGACCGGGTGGTCGCCGATTCCCGCTTCTGGTGTGGAGAGTGCACACAATGCCGTGCCGACAGGCGCCATCTCTGCACGTCGCTCGGCTTCGTCGGCGAAATATGCGACGGCGGATTTGCCGAACAGGTCGTGCTTCCCGCGCGGCTGTTGCATAGCGTCGATGCCGCGCTTGATGCACGGGTGGCGGCGATGGCCGAGCCGCTCGCCGTCGCGCTGCACGCGGTGCGACGCCTGCCGAAAGCGGCGGCCTCGGTGCTTGTCCTCGGCTGCGGGACCA
Organism: Mesorhizobium sp. B2-7-2; assembly: GCF_006440775.1. GTDB lineage: Bacteria > Pseudomonadota > Alphaproteobacteria > Rhizobiales > Rhizobiaceae > Mesorhizobium. Next base: position 369,336 of record NZ_VFTZ01000003.1, read on the forward strand.
TCGGCGGTCTTGCCGCATTGCTGCTCTCGCGGGCGTTCGCGGGCACCGTGCTGATCGCCGACCGCAACCAAGGCCGCTGCGCCCGCGTTGCGCGCGTGACCGGCGCCACGATCGTCGACCTGGACGCGGACGCCATTGCTTCAGCGACCGCGAATGCCCCGTTGCTTGCGGCCGTCGAGGCGACAGGCAGCATCGCCGCGCTCAGTCGGTTGCTGGGTGTCCTCGGCCCGGGCGGCACCATTGCGATGGTCGGCATCTTCCACGGCCGGCTCGACATCGACCCCAACATGCTGGTCGAGCGGGAGATTGCGTTGCTGGGCTGCCACGCCTTCGCCGACGAGCTTCCCGATGCCATCCGGATGCTGGGTGACCTGAGCGAGCCGCTGATCGGCCTGATCGACCGCGAGATCGGACTGGATGAGGTTCCCGCGGCCTATCGGCGGCTGCTGGCAGGCCAGGGGGACGGCTTGAAAACAATCATCCGGATGCGGCAACCGCTCGAGCATTCCGATGCTTGCCGGAAAGGACTTCTGAAATGAACACTTTGCCCGATACGGCCAGCCCTCTCTACGAGAAGGTCAAGGACTACATCCTGACGAACATCGGAACCGGCCGGTGGAGCAAGGACCGCAAGCTGCCGTCCGAAAACGAATTCGTGGCAGCGCTTGGTGTGTCCAGGATGACGATCCACCGCGCCTTGCGGGAACTGACCTCGGCGGGATTTCTGATCCGGCTGCAGGGCGTGGGAACATTCATCGCGCCGCCGCGGCCGCAATCGGCCCTGATCGAGATCAACAATATCGCGGCCGAGATCCTGGCACGCGGCAACAAGCATCGTTCCGAGGTTCTCGTCCTCGAAAAAATCATGCCGGCAAAGGAGCTTGCGCTATCCTTCGAATTCGCCAGGCGTTCGTCGGTCTACCATTCCGTCGTCGTCAATTTCGAGAACGATCTGCCCGTGCAGTTGGAAGAGCGCTTCGTCAATCCGAGCCTGATCCCCGACTATGACAAGCAGGATTTTTCCAAGACCGCGACCTACGACTATCTGATGAAGAAAACACCGGTGACCGAGGTCGAGCATATCATCTCGGCCATTCCGGCCGATGCCGAGACGGCGCGGCATCTGGGCATCGATGCCGGCAGCTGCTGCCTGCTTCTGCACCGCCGGACGTGGACGGGAGCGATCGTCGCCACCATCAGCAAGCTGACCTATGTCGGCAGCCGCTATTCGCTCGGCAGCCGGTACTCTCCTTCCAAAAACGGCTGATCGCGGCAAGGCGAGCCTTGTTCCGGCGCAAATCGCGTGACGGATTTCCTGGATGCGATCGACCCCAATGCCATGCGGCAAACGGATGCGGCCCGATGCCCTGGAAGCCGCGGATTTCGAGCGCTCCAGCTTGTATATGCATGTATGTATTTTCGCCTTGACATTCACCGCCGCTGACGTTGAGTATCCTTGCGCTTCCATTGAAGCGGCAGGTAAGACGCCGAGCCACAGTGCCGCAAGAGCATAAGCCCGCATTCATCCAGGCCGGATATGCAGTTCAAAGAGCGGCGCGATCATAAAGGGGAACAGAGATGATGCGTGACCTAGCAGGACAATTTCGTGCACTCGCCGTGGCCGCCGCCATCGTGTTCGCCCCGGCGGCCTATGCCGCCGACACGGCCATTCCCGCGACGCCTGAAGCGGGAACCTTCAAGATCGGCATCGAGCCATGGCTCGGCTATGGCCAGTGGCACGTTGCCGAGGCCAAGGGCCTGTTCAAGGCAAGCGGGTTGTCGGACGTCCAAATCGTCAACTTCGCGGAAGACAAGGACATCAACGCCGCGCTCGCGAGCGGCCAGCTCGATGCCGCCAACATCGCGACCCATACCGCGATGGGTATGGTTGCGGCGGGCCTGCCGGTGAAAATCGTGCTCCTGCTCGATGTCAGCATGACGGCCGACGCCATGATCGCCGGCAAGGATATTTCCTCCGTCGCCGATCTCAAGGGCAAGCAGGTCGCCTTCGAGGAGGGCACGACCAGCGACATCCTACTCAAATACGCCCTTGCCAAGAACGGCCTGTCTATCGCCGATGTGCAGCCGGTGCCGATGCCGGCGGCCGACGCCGGCAGCGCGCTGATTGCCGGACAGGTCCCGGTCGCGGTCACCTACGAACCTTATCTCACCGCGGCGAGGGCGCAGAACAAGGACGTCAAGCTGCTCTTCACCGCCGGCGAGGATCCCGGCCTGATCAGCGACGTGCTTGTGGTGCGTGACGAGGTGATCAAGTCGCGGCCCGGCCAGGTGCTTGCCATGATTAAGACCTGGGATGCGGCCCTGAAGGACTATAACGGCGATACCGCTGGCGGCCGCGCTATCATTTCCAAGGCCGTCGGTTCCAGTGTCGAGGACCTCAACACCGCCTTCGACGGCGTGCGCTATTATTCTCTCGCCGAGAACAAGAGCGCTCTGACCGGCGAGTTCTCCACCAAGACGTTCGCCGATGTCGAAGCCGCCGCCAAGAATGCCGGGCTGCTCCAGGCCGACGTGACACCGGAGCAGATGATTGACCCGTCATTCGTCAAGGCCGCGGAATGACGAAGGCTGCGTCGCGGTGGTAGCGCGGATGTCCGAGCAGCGTGCCGCCAAAACGAGCCAATCCGGCCCCGCGCAAGGGCCGGCTGCGCGACCGGTGCCGCGCCGCCGATCCTCCGGAATCGGCGCGCCCATCACACGGTCGCGCTTCCTGATGATCGCCGTGGTCGTTTTTGCCGGCCTCGGCCTCGCCTGGTGGGCGGCAACAGGCTTGGAGCTGGTGAAGCCCATCTTCCTGCCCTCGCCGGAAAGCGTGGCGGGGCAGCTCGGCAAGCTCTGGAGCGACGGCACGCTGTGGCTGGACCTCAAGGCCTCGATATACCGCATCTCCATCGGCTTCCTGATCGCCTCGGCGCTGGCGATTCCGATCGGCGTGCTGATCGGCAGCTTCAGGGTCTGGGAAGCTGCCGTCGAGCCGCTGGTGGATTTCATCCGCTATATGCCGGTGGTCGCCTTCGTGCCGCTTTCCATCCTCTGGTCGGGCACCGGCGACGCCCAGAAGTTCCTGATCATCTTCATCGGCACCTTCTTCCAGCAGGTCTTGATGATCATGGACAATGTGAAGCGGGTGCCGACGGATTTCGTCGGCCTCGGCAGGACGCTCGGTCTGCCAGACCGCAAGATCCTGACACGCATCGTGGTACCCAGCGCCCTGCCAGGCATCTGGGATACGCTGCGCATCAGCCTGGGCTGGGCGTGGACCTGGCTCGTGCTGGCTGAGCTCGTCGCGGCGACGTCCGGCCTCGGCTACCGCATCACCGTGTCCCAGCGTTATTTCCAGACGAACACCATCATCGGCTACATCCTGCTCTTGGGCGTGCTCGGTCTCATCACCGACCAGGTGATGAAGGCGCTGGGAAAGGTGCTGTTCCGGCAGGAAGGGCACGCGCAATGAGGTTCGGCCGATGAGCTTGCCCAAACTGCGCATCGAAGGCCTGCACAAGAGCTTTGGCACCGGGGAGCGGCGCACCCAGGTGCTGCGCGACATCAATCTCGATCTTGCCGACAACGAGTTCGTCTCGCTGGTGGGCACGTCGGGTTGCGGCAAGAGCACGCTGCTGTCGATCGTTGCCGGGCTGCAGGATTTCGACGCGGGCGAGCTCGACATCGACGGCTCGCCGATCCTCAAGCCCGGCCTCGACCGCGGCGTCGTCTTCCAATCCTACACGCTGCTGCCTTGGCTGACGGCGCAGCAGAACATAGAATTTGCCCTCAAGGCCGCCGGCTATGATCGCTCGACCTGCCGCAGGATCGCGCGCGAGCATCTCGACCTCGTCAAGCTTCCGCATTGCGCCGATCTCTATCCGTCTGAACTGTCGGGCGGCATGAAGCAGCGCGTCGCCATCGCGCGCGCGCTGTCCTATCGGCCCAAGATGCTGCTCATGGACGAGCCCTTCGGCGCGCTCGACGCCTTGACCAGGCACCAGATGCAGGAGCTGCTGACGCAGATATGGGAGGAGCACCGGCTGACCGTGCTCTTCGTCACCCACGACGTGGAGGAGGCCGTCTACCTGTCCGACCGCATCGTCGTGATGGGGATCGGCCCGGGACGCATCATGCGAACCTTCAACGTCGACATAGAGCGGCCGCGCCGGGAAGAGATCATGGAAAGCGCCGAGTTCATGGACCTGCAGCGCAATGTCCACAAGGCGATCCGCGAAGCTTCAAGACGTCCAGAGATGGCATGAGGCGAGCCAGCCTTGCCGGGCCGCCTGCGGAGTTGCCCCTCTGCGAGTAGTGGCACTGCAAGGGGATTTTGACCGATCGGCTCTGTTTGCGTTGGCAGGTGGCCTGCGTTGGAGATTGGCCGAAACGCCGACCCCGTCGTCATTCCAGGGCGGAGCAGGAGCGAAGCTCCGTCGCGAAGACCCTGGAATCCATGCCGTCACCTTCGCCAAGGCGTGCGGCGGAGCAAAATTCTGCGCCGTGGCGGCGCTCCCAAGTCACGGAATGGATTCTATGGTCTGCGCGCGTCGCTTCGCTCCTTGCTCCGCCATAGAATGACGAGGTTGGGGCGGCTTCAACCAATCTCCGGCGTTTGCGCTGATTTCACGGAAGTGAATGGGGAATCTTGCACCTAGACAAACCGAAACCTTTCAAAATCCCTGTGTCGGGGAACTAACATAATCCTTGTCCGCCAATAGCTTACGAAGCCGTCCGCCAAGGTTGACAAGAGCCCGCGAGCGGCGGTGTCGCAGCTTCCGATTGGGCGGAATACACCAAGCAATTTCCAAGAGCGAAGCAAGCCAAATGACGGGGCGAGCCTTTGCGCGTTCTTAAGCGCTTGCTGGCGTGCGGATAAGATTCGATCTGCACATCGGAACAAATTGGCGCCTACCACGTTTTGGAGCTTGCGGTGAATTGTATACCTAGCCGCGAGGGCGGGACTTCATCTGATCATCAGTTTCTTCACAAACAGGTGGACTGGGGAGTGGCACTGTGAGCGTGCAGGCATCAAGGGCGCAATTAGATCGTCATCAGATTCTCAATTCCTTAAAGGCCTTCAGGCGAGGCGACTTTTCCATCCGGATCGACAACATCTATGAGGGGATAGATTCCGATATTGCCGATGCCTTCAACCAGATCGTCGAACTCAACGATCAGGTGACGAAAGAGTTTGAGCGGCTGAGCAGGGTCGTCGGCAAGGACGGCAGAATTGGCGAGCGGGGTCATGTCCGCAATGCTACCGGCAGCTGGGAATCAAGCGTCAGGTCGGTCAACGACCTGATCGAAGACATGGTTCAACCGACCGCCGAAGTGGCCCGCGTCATCGGGGCAGTGGCGAAAGGCGACCTATCCCAGACAATGATGGTCGAAATCGACGGCCGCCCGCTGCGCGGGGAGTTCCTGCGCATAGGCAAGATCGTCAACACGATGGTGGGGCAACTGGCTTCCTTTGCCTCCGAAGTGACACGTGTCGCTCGTGAGGTTGGAACGGAGGGAAAGCTCGGCGGACAAGCGCGGGTGAAGGGCGTGGCCGGCACGTGGAAGGACCTGACCGACAACGTCAACGCCATGGCCACCAACCTTACCGGCCAGGTGCGCAACATCGCCGAGGTGACCACTGCGGTGGCGTCAGGCGATTTGTCAAAGAAGATCACCGTCGACGTGAAAGGCGAGATCCTCGAGCTCAAGAACACCATCAACACGATGGTCGATCAGTTGAACTCGTTCGCATCGGAGGTGACGCGCGTCGCGCGTGAGGTCGGCACGGAAGGCAAGCTCGGGGGCCAGGCGCGGGTCGAAGGCGTCGGCGGCACGTGGAAGGACCTCACCGACAATGTGAACTCCATGGCCGAAAATCTGACCGGCCAGGTTCGCAACATCGCCGAGGTCACGACGGCGGTCGCGCTGGGCGATCTCTCCAAGAAGATCACCGTCGACGTGAAGGGGGAGATCCTCGAGCTCAAGAACACCATCAACACGATGGTCGATCAGTTGAACTCGTTCGCATCGGAAGTGACGCGCGTCGCGCGCGAGGTCGGCACCGAGGGCAAGCTCGGCGGCCAGGCCCAGGTTCGCGGCGTCGCCGGCACATGGAAAGACCTGACCGACAACGTCAATTCCATGGCCGAGAACCTCACCGGCCAGGTGCGCAACATTGCCGAGGTCACGACGGCGGTTGCTTCGGGCGACCTGTCGAAAAAGATCACGGTGGCCGTGCAGGGGGAGATACTCGAGCTCAAGGATACCATCAACACGATGGTCGATCAGCTGAACTCCTTCGCTTCCGAAGTCACGCGCGTTGCGCGCGAAGTGGGCACGGAAGGCAAGCTCGGCGGGCAGGCAGAGGTGAGGGGCGTCGGGGGCACCTGGAAAGACCTGACTGACAACGTCAACCTGATGGCGGCCAACCTGACGGGTCAGGTCCGAAACATCGCCGAGGTGACGACAGCCGTCGCCCGCGGCGACCTTTCCAAGAAGATCACCGTGGACGTCAAAGGCGAGATCCTCGAGCTCAAGGACACCGTCAATACGATGGTCGACCAGCTGAACTCTTTCGCCTCCGAAGTCACGCGCGTGGCGCGCGAGGTCGGTTCGGAAGGCAAGCTCGGCGGCCAGGCCCATGTGGAAGGCGTCGGCGGCACGTGGAAAGACCTGACCGACAATGTCAACGCCATGGCCGGCAATCTGACCGTGCAGTTGCGCGACGTGTCCAAAGTCGCAACCGCGATCGCGACCGGCGACCTGACGCAGAAGATCACCGTCGATGCCTTGGGAGAGATCCTGCAGATCAAGGACGTGATCAACACGATGGTTGATCAGCTGAATTCCTTTGCCTCGGAGGTGACGCGCGTGGCGCGCGAGGTCGGTTCGGACGGCAAGCTCGGCGGCCAAGCGCAGGTCAGAGGCGTGGGCGGCACCTGGAAGGACCTGACCGACAATGTGAACGCGATGGCGGCCAACCTGACGGGCCAGGTGCGTAACATCGCGGAAGTGACCACGGCCGTGGCACTCGGCGACCTTTCCAAGAAGATCACCGTGGACGTCAAGGGCGAGATCCTTGAGCTCAAGTCGACCATCAACACCATGGTCGATCAGCTGAACTCGTTCGCCGGCGAGGTGACGCGTGTGGCGCGCGAAGTCGGCACCGAAGGAAAGCTTGGCGGCCAAGCCCAGGTGCGAGGCGTGGCCGGCACATGGAAGGATTTGACCGACAACGTGAACTCCATGGCCGAGAATCTGACCGGCCAGGTTCGCAACATCGCCGAAGTGACGACCGCCGTCGCGCGAGGCGATCTCTCGAAGAAGATCACCGTCGACGTGAAGGGCGAAATCCTCGAGCTCAAGTCGACCATCAACACCATGGTCGACCAGCTGAACTCCTTCGCCGGCGAGGTGACACGCGTCGCACGTGAAGTCGGCACGGAAGGAAAGCTTGGCGGTCAGGCCGAAGTGCGCGGCGTGGCCGGCACCTGGAAGGATCTGACCGACAACGTCAACCTGATGGCCACCAATCTGACCAACCAGGTGCGCGGCATCGCCGACGTCGTGACTGCGGTTGCGCAAGGCAATCTCAGACGCAAGCTGACTGTGGACGCGAAGGGCGAAATCGCCTCCCTCGCGGACACCATCAACGGGATGATCGAAACGCTGGCCACCTTTGCCGACCAGGTGACCAATGTCGCGCGCGAAGTCGGCATCGAAGGCAAGCTTGGAGGCCAGGCACGCGTGCCTGGCGCCGCCGGTCTGTGGCGCGATCTTACGGACAACGTCAATCAGTTGGCGGCCAATCTGACCACGCAGGTCCGCGCAATCGCCGAGGTCTCGACGGCGGTGACGAAGGGCGATCTGACGCGCTCGATCAGCGTCGAGGCTTCCGGCGAGGTCGCCGCGCTCAAGGACAACATCAACGAGATGATCCGCAATCTCAAGGATCAGACGTTGAAAAACGCCGAGCAAGATTGGCTGAAGACAAATCTCGCGCGTTTCTCCCGCATGCTGCAGGGAGAGCGCGATCTCGCCACGGTGTCGCGTCTCATCATGTCCGAGCTCGCTCCGCTCGTGAACGCGCAATACGGCGTCTTCTACGTGACCAATCGGGACGAGGAGGAGTCCTATCTGGAGCTGGCGGCGTCCTATGGCGCCGAGAGCAAGGCGGCAATCAAGCAACGCCTCGATCTGCGTGAGGGCCTTGTCGGACAAAGCGCTGCCGACAAGCGAGCCATTATGCTCGACAATGTTCCGCCGGACTTCTTGCGCGTCACATCGGGCCTTGGCAGCGCCTCGCCGGCCAACGTCATCATTCTACCTGCCTTGTTCGAAGATGAGGTCAAGGCCGTCATCGAGCTCGCGTCCTTCGGCGAGTTCCGCGATACGCACCAATCGTTTCTCAATCAGCTGATGGAATCGGTCGGCATCGTCCTCAACACGATCGCCGCGACGATGCGCACCGAGGGCCTGCTCAAGCAATCGCAACTGCTGACGTCCGAGCTGCAGGCGCGTCAGACCGAACTGACGAAAAAGCAGGAGGAACTGCACGCCACTAATGAGGAACTCCAGGAGAAGGCTCAACTTCTGGAGAATGAGAAGAAACAGGTCGAAAACAAAAATCTCGAAATCGAGATGGCGCGCCGGGCGCTTGAGGAGAAAGCCGAGCAGCTGGCGCTTACCTCCAAGTACAAATCCGAGTTCCTCGCCAACATGAGCCATGAGCTCAGAACTCCGCTCAACTCGCTCCTCATCCTTTCAAATCTGCTTGCTACGAACCAGCAGGGCAACCTCAACGAAAAGCAGGTCGAGTTTGCTCGCACCATCAATTCGGCCGGTACGGACCTTCTCAGCCTGATCAACGACATCCTCGATTTGTCGAAGATCGAGTCCGGCACGGTCTCGATCGACATCAACGATATGCCGGTCGCCCATTTGCGCCAGCATATGGAGCGCACGTTCCGCCAGCTTGCAGCCGACAAGGGTCTGGGCTTTACCATCAATGTCGATCCCGCTCTTCCGGAAACCGTGCGTACGGACGAGAAGCGGTTGCAGCAGATCGTGCTCAACCTGCTGTCGAACGCCTTCAAGTTTACCTCCGAAGGCAAGGTCAGCCTGAATTTCAAGATGGAAAAGGCGGGACGCCGCAACGGCGCCAAGCTGCCCAGGAAAGCGCTTGCGATAGCGGTGACCGACACCGGTATCGGCATCCCGGAAGACAAACAGAAACTGATTTTCGAGGCGTTCCAGCAGGCCGACGGCACGACCAGCCGCAAATATGGAGGAACCGGTCTTGGGCTCTCGATCAGCCGTGAGATCGCCCGTTTGCTCGGCGGTGAGCTAAGAGTTGAAAGCATTCCCGGCAAAGGATCGACGTTTACGCTGGTCATTCCGATCGATGGTCCCAGGGTTGCCGCCGCCAGCCAGCCGGAACTGCTTCCGGCCACCGAGGCAATCGCGACGACAGCGGCGCCCAGCGGTTTGCCGTCGGCGGAATTGATGGACGATCGCGACGCCATATCGGCGCAAGACAGGGTCGTTTTGATCGTCGAGGACGACCCAACCTTTGGCGGTCTGCTGCTGGGCTTGGCACGGTCTGCCGGGTTGAAAGGCGTCCTGTCGACCGCGGGCTCCGGAACCTTGGCACTGGCGCGCAAGCTGGTGCCGGACGCGATCACGCTGGACCTCGGCCTGGCGGACATCGATGGATGGGTGCTCTTCGACCTGCTGCGCCATGATCCGAAGACCGCCGGCATTCCCATTCATGTGATTTCCGGAGCGGAAGACATCGATAGCCTGGCTCGCAAGGGGGCATCGAGCATCTCGACCAAGCCGGTGTCATCCGAGGAACTGGTGAAGGTGTTCCAGGAAATTCATTCGAGGAACCTGCGCGTCCAGCGCCGGGTGCTCGTGGCTGACTCCGATCCCGAGCGCCGCCTTTCCCTTGTCGAGACGATCCGCGACGGCGTCACCTCGGTCACCGCAATCAGCCGCGCGGCAACGGCAGAGGACATCGATCTCGCCTCATACGATGCGGTTGTCCTTGGGCTTGGAAAGTCTGCCAGGGACAATGCGCGGGCCCTCGACGAACTCACCAATCAGTTTTCAGACGGCCTTCCCCCACTTCTGTTTTTTGCCCCTCATTCGGAGGCAGTTGAACAGGTGCTGGCGTTGAATCCCGCTTTGTCCGCAGTACCGCGAGCTGAGAATTTTGCTCAATTGGCTCTCCATGTATCTGCGACGCTTCCGGGAGGACTGCGCGAGGAAAGCGGGGCAGGTGTCGAACGAGCTGACAACAGGTCGAATCTTGCGGGCGCGAAAGTCCTGATCGTCGATGACGATATTCGAAACATCTATTCGCTGACGAGCGTCCTTGAGACCTACGATATCGAAGTCCTTCACGCTGAGCGCGGCCGCGATGGGATAGCGTTGCTGGAGGAGAATGCCGACGTCGACGCAGCCTTGATCGACATCATGATGCCGGAGATGGACGGCTACGAGACGATGAGGAGTATCCGCAACACACCCTCCATCGCGCATATTCCATTGATATCGGTGACAGCAAAGGCGATGAAAGGCGACCGGCAGAAATGCCTGGAAGCCGGGGCTTCCGACTATATTGCCAAGCCTGTCGACCTCGACCTGCTGTTGGCACTGCTGCGGGTCTGGATCGGCCGCTCTCGGGATCGGGTCGAGACATCCCAAAATCTGCTTAGGTCAGTCAACTGACGGGATGCCCGATGCAAAGGCTGTCGCGGATCCGTTCGAAGAAACTGGAGATTGTGCAGTTGGCGGACAATCAGTCAAAGGCACGCATCCTGGCAGTCGATGATGACGAACGAAACCTGTTGGCGATCGAAGAAGTTCTCACTCCACTCGCGGAAGTCGTCGCTGTGCAATCCGGCGAGGAGGCGCTGCGCTGCCTCCTAAAGGAGGACTTCGCCGTTATCTTGCTGGATGTTTTGATGCCGGGCCTCGACGGCTACGAAACAGCCTCGTTGATCCGCCAGCGCGAACAGTCCAGACGAACCCCTCTCATCTTCCTCACGGCCATCAACAAGGAAGATGCGCATATGCTGCGCGGCTACGACGCCGGCGCAGTGGACTATATGTTCAAGCCCTTCGACCCCGCCATGCTGCGATCCAAAGTGGCTGTATTCGTCGAGCTTCACGAAAAGACGCTCGAGATCCAGCGCAATGCGGTCGCAGAACAGGCACTGCTGGCGAAAGCCTTGCAGGCCGAAAAACAAAAGCTCGAGGCCGAACGATCGCTGCGCGGCGCCGAAGAACGGCAGGAGGCCATACTTGGATCCTTGCCCGTCTGTTTTCACGCCAGGGTCGCCGAGCCGCCCTTTGCAGCCCGTTTTGTTTCAAAAGGCGTCGAACGTCTGACGGGATTCCCACCTGAGCGACTGACGTCCGAGCCGTGGTTTGGGCTGAGCCGGGTGCATCCGGAAGATCTATCCAGGGTGCGGGAAGCTTTGCTGGCGGCAAAGGTGACAGGCTCCTACACATGCGAGTTCCGCTGGCAGTGCGCCGATGGCAAATACCGTATCTTTCTCGACCAAGGGATCCTGTCGAAAGGTGTCGACGGACGCCGACCCGAAATCCTCGGCACGTTGCTTGACGTGACCGAGCGGCGTGAACTCGAAAATCAACTTCTTCAGTCACAGCGCCTCGAAGCGGTCGGGAAACTCACCGGAGGGCTGGCACACGATTTCAACAATCTGCTTGCCGCGGTTCTGAGCGGACTGGGATTGCTCGAGAGGCAGCTTACGCTTGACGAGCAAGCAAAGAAGATCGTTGAACTCACTCGCCGCTCCGCGAAGCAAGGCGCCGAACTTGTCAACCGCATGCTTGCCTTTTCGCGGCGTCAGAATCTGAAGCCGACGGCAGTGCGGCTGGCTGCGCTGGAAGATACGATGAATGGCTTGGTGGCTCCCGTGCTCGGCGGCCTGATCCGCTTTGAGTGGGAGGTCGACGACTCCGTTTGGCCCGCGCATGTCGACGTCGTTCAATTGGAGTTGGCGTTGATGAATCTGGTGTTCAACGCGCGTGACGCGATGCCCTCCGGCGGGACAATTGCCGTGCAGGCGCAAAATCGGGTCATCAAAATACCTTCCGAAGACCTGGCAGCCGGAGAGTATGCAGTCCTCACCGTCAAGGACACCGGTGCCGGCATCCCGAAGGAGATTCTGACCAAGGTCGTCGAACCGTTTTTCACGACGAAGCCCGTCGGGAAAGGCACCGGGCTGGGTCTCAGCACGGTATACGGTTTCATGAAGCAATCGGGCGGGGCGCTTCGCATAGACAGCCTCGTCGGGCGCGGAACATCCATGGAGCTGTGGCTGCCGCGTTCAGCGGAGCAGCCATCCGATAATGTGGCAGATCCGGATGGAGAGAGAGTCCTGGTCGAGGCCGCAGGGAAGGCTTTCCCTTCGCTTCTGTTGATTGACGACAGCAGCGGATTGCGGCAGCTAACCGCGGAATCGCTTCGGCAACACGGGTTTACAGTGACATGCGCAGCAGGCGGTGCCGAGGCGCTGGCAATTATTGAAGGGACACCGCATGAGTTCGACGTCATTGTCACCGATTTCGCAATGCCGCTCGTGTCCGGAGTCGAGGTAATCCGCTTCGCGCGCAACCTCCGCTCCGATTGGCCAGCGGTCATGATAACCGGCTATGCCGATGCTGAGGCAATTTCAAACCGCCCATCGGACGTGCCATTGGTCAACAAGCCGTTCCGGGAAAAAGATCTCATCGAGAGCATCTTGCGGGTCAGCGCCTTGAAGGCAGTCGGCGGCCGGCCGACAGCCGGCTCCGGTTAGATCAAGACTTGGCAGTGGCCAACCGGTCTTTCGCGCCAACGGATTGAATCCGAGAACAGCCGCTGACCACCATGCTGCCCGGCGTTGTTGCAACGTTCATTGCAGCCGGACCCTCCTTGTGCCGCAACGTATGGATCGGGAGGGGGAAGCGAACGGCAACCCGCGGAAGACGCCGCTACGAAGGTACGCGCAAGCACCATTGCGGGCACATGAGCCGGAATGTACCAACAGACGCCTGCGCCGTCGCGCGGACGACTCGGCGGTATGAAAATAGACGACGGATCGATTGACGCGAAATTGAACGTACATCAACAGGCAGATCTCTCCACCGATGACTGCAGAGCCCAGCTGGCGCGTATTCTGAGCAGCGCGGACTTTCAGGCAACCGATCGCGAGCGTCGGTTCCTCAGCTATGTCGTGGACGAAACCTTGGCGGGGCGCAGCGATCGCATCAAGGCCTATTCAATAGCGGTGGAGGTATTCGATCGCGGCCCTTCGTTCGACCCGCAGACCGATCCGATCGTGCGCATCGCAGCCAGCCACCTTCGCAGGTCGCTTGAACGCTATTACCTGACAGCCGGTCTGGCCGATCCCATTCTCATTGGCCTTCCCAAGGGAGGATATGTTGCCGCATTCTCATCGCGCGCCAACGTAGCTCCCGGCGCAGATGAACCTGAGCCCGCGATTGTAGGCGAGCCCCCGCAACAACCGCGCCGACTGGACAAGCCTGTTCCCATCGCGGCGATGGCCGTGCTGGCTGCTGCCGCCTTGGCCCTCGTCTTGTGGCTCGGTTCTTCCCGGCTGTCTCCAAGCGAGCCGGAAATCCCGCATTTGCTGGTTGAGTGGTTCGACGACATGAACGGCTCGAGCGCGACTACGGCTTTGGCCCGCGGGCTTACGCAGGAGGTCATAAGTCAGCTCTCCAAATTCAGCGACATCGTCGTGGTCCAGTCGCTCGGCCAGGTGGGTCCGGATGTACGGTACGCGCTGGCGGGAAGCGTGGACATGTCCGCCGGGACCTTTCGGGTTCGGGTTCGCATGCTCAACCGTGCAGATGGATCGGTTCTCTGGGCGCACAGCTACGATGGCTCGACGACAGTTCCCGAACTTCTGAAAATCCAAGCCGATATCGCCGCCAATGTCGCCACGAGCCTGGCACAACCATATGGCGCTCTATTCGAGGCGGATGCCAAGCGTGCCGTTCCCGATGCTCCCGACGACCAGGCTGCCTATTTCTGCACGCTTTCCTATTACTCGTATCGAGCCGGTTTCAACCCTGAGAGCCGCCCCGCTGTCCGTTCCTGTCTCGAAAGCGCCGTGGAGCGATTTCCTCGATACGCGACGGCCTGGGCGCTTCTGTCGTTGATCTACATCGATGAATTCCGGTTCTATTATCCGTTCGAATCCCAGAAATCGGCACCATTGATCGATCGCGCCCTTGCCGCGGCGGATCGCGCCGTGCAGCTGGAGCCAAACAACGTCCGGGCCCTTCAGGCACAGATGATGGCACTTTATTTCAGGGGGGAGACCGAGGCGGCCATCAGAGTGGGGCGCCGCGGCATCATCATCAATCCCAATGACACGGTATTCGTAGGTGAGTACGGGTATCGGCTGGCGTTGTCCGGAAATTGGAAAGAGGGATGCCCGCTGGTCGCGGAAGCGCGAAATCGCAATCCGGGGCCACTCGCCTATTACGAGGTGGCGTTGGCTATCTGCGCTTATTTCAACCGCGACATCGAGCAGGCGGTCATGTGGATCAGAAAAGCGAATGTTCCCGACAATGCGCTCTATCGTGTGATTGCCGCCGCGATTTTTGCCGAAGGGGGCTACGCTGCCGATGCCGAGCGCGAGCGTTCCTGGCTGATGCTCCATGAGCCCGGACTGGTAGCAAATGTTCGACAGGAGGCATTACTGCGGTTCGGCAATTCCGATGATGCCGAAACGTTTCTCGGCTCCCTCAGGAAGGCAGGCCTGATGCCCAACTAACGGCCTTTGCAAGGCCTTTCGCCGATGTTCGATACCGTAAGTTACGTTCCATTGCCGTTGCCCATCCTCAAAGTCGGCTTGGCGGTATGGTTTTGATAAATTTTCCCCGACTACCATCGCGCCAAGGCACGGTGCGAGGCAGCATGCGGCAGGACTCGGCTACCCAATCTTGTGGCTCGCGAGCGTTTCGCGGCGGACGCATGACCAAATGGAAGGGCCAAGCGGCCAGCTACGCCCCACAAGTCGTCGGTTTGTCGGCATTCGTCGTCCATACGATGAAGGGCACGCTTCTGCCGTTGGCGCTCCTTGCAGGGCTTGCGGCGACAACACCGGCTGCGGCAGCCAACCTCTACTGGGACGTCAACAACACATCGCTCAACCGCGGCGGCACCGGCATCTGGGATCTGAGCACGTCAGTCTGGAGCGCCAGCAATGACGGTGTGAGCGGCCCCTACAGTGCCTGGAACAACGGCGCGCTCGACGACGCCTTCTTTGGCGGCACGGCGGGCACCGTCACCCTCGGCGTGCCGATCACCGTCCACAACATGACGTTCGAGGTCAGTGGCTACACCGTAACGGGCAGCACACTCACTCTCGGCGGGGTCAACCCCACGCTTTCGGTCACGACCGGCACCGCGACGATCAGCTCGACGATCAACGGCACGGGCGCAGTGGTCAAGGCCGGCGCGGGAACGCTGACACTGACGGGCAACAACAGCTTCACCGGCGGCCTGACCGTGAACGCCGGCACCTTGTCCCTCACCGGCAACAACAGCTTCGGCAGCAGCCCGGTGATCACCGGCGGGGCCGCGCTCTCGCTGACGGGCACCAACAGCTTCGTGGGCGATATCAACGTCAACGGTTCGTTGACCGCCAGCGGCGCTGCGGCTCTAGGCGATGTCGGCAACAACATCATCATCTCGGGTGGGGCGCTGAACATCGGCACGACCGGCGGAAGCCTGACCGGACGCACCGTCACACTCAGCGGCACGGCGGTCAGCCTCTTTGGGGCGGGTATCGGCGGCGCCCATTTCACCGGCACCGGCGGTCTTTCCGTCAATCCCGGAGTGAACCTGACCGACGATACCAACAACTACACCGGTGCAACCAGCTTCGTTGGCGCTGGCACCTCCACCTTCACCTCGATCGGCAATCTGGGTCAGGCCAGTTCCCTAGGAGCGCCCACCACAGTTGCGAACGGCACCATCAGTATATCGAATCCGAGTGGAACTGCCGGAACTCGCATCGCCATCTATGCCGGCGATGGCGATGTATCGAACCGCAATTGGGGTCTATTCTCCAACGGTTATCGTGGCACGGGCCTCAGCAATAGCGGCACTGGCACCCTGACGCTGACAGGCTCAATCTCGGTGGGCAATGCCGGTACCGCCCAGGCGCCTTCCTTCACCGCGGCAACTGCCGACCTGGAACTGCTCGGTGTCATCAGCGGCGGCAGCGCTACATTTAGCGCGAACGCCGGGCAGGTTTTAAGGCTTGGCGATGCCAACACCCTAACGGGCACCGGCATCGTCGGCGCGGGCAAGGTTGTCGCGGCGACCCTGGCGAATACCGGCGTCGCCAGCTCGCTGGGCGCGGGAACTACAACCAGCATTAGCGGCACCTTGAGCTATGTCGGGGCGGGCGCCAGCACCAACCGCAACTGGGTAATCAGCGGCACGCTCAGCAACGACGGCAGCGGCGCGCTGGCGTTGAGCGGAAGCACGACCCTCAGCGGCACCGGCACGCTGGGCGGCAGCTTCACCGGCGCCGACAATGTGGCTTCGGGCGTGATCTCGGGCGCCGGCAACCTGCGCGGCGCAGGTGCTGGAACCTGGGTCGTCTCGGGCGCGAACACCTATACCGGCCAGACCATCGTCGACAGCGGCACGCTGCGCGCGGGATCGGCCACGGCCTTCGCCGGCTCGAAGACGTTCCAGGTCAATGGCGGCACGCTGGATCTCAACGGTTTCGACCAGACGCTGACCACCCTGACCGGCACCGGCGGTACGCTCAACCTTGGCAGCGCGAAGCTGACGATAGACGGGCCGACCGGCACCACCGCAAGCTTCGGTGGCAGCATCTCCGGCAGCGGCGGGCTCAGCAAAACGGGCAACAGCATCCAGACGCTGACCGGCGCCAGCACCTATACCGGCGACACGACCATCGGCGGAGGCACGCTTGCCCTCGACTTCAGCGCGGCCGGCGGTCCGACGAGCAATATCGTCGGCAGCGATTCTACCCTGGTCATGACCGGCGGCACGCTGAAGGTGACCGGTGCCGCGAATGAGGGCGACACGCAGACCTTCGACGGCCTGACGATCACCGCCGGCAACAACACGATCAATGCGGTATCCGGCACCGGCGGCGGCAGCCTGACCGTCAATCTCGGCGCCATCACCCGCACCGGCGGGCTGATGAACTTCAACCTGCCGACCAGCGGCAACATCACCACCAGCAACACGTCGCTCGGCGGCTGGGCCACCGTCAACGGCACCGACTATGCCAAGGTCGTGGGCGGCAACATCCTCGCCTTCACCGACGCCGACTACACCGACAAGGACAATGCCGCCAACTGGCTGGACAACGAGTTCATCACCGATGTGACCGGCTTCTTCGGCACGGTGAGCGGTACCAAGCAGCTTGGCGGCCTGCGCTATACCCAGGCGGTTTCCACCACCGTGACCGTCAGCCCCGGCGAGACGCTGGGCGTGGACGGCACGATCATCGTCGCCCCGACAGTGCTGGGCAACAACCAGCTGATCACCGGCGGCAAGATGACCGGCGCCAATGGCGGCGTGCTGGGGGTCCAGCAGAACAGCACCGGCAATTTCACCATCGCTTCGCAGATCGTCGACAACGGTCCGGGCATGGGGTTCACCAAGGCGGGCACGGGACTGGTCACGCTCACCAACACGGCCAACAGCTATACCGGCGCCACCCGCGTCGTGCAGGGCACGCTGGCGGTGGCCAGCATCGGCAATGGCGGCGCGGCGAGCAGCATCGGCGCGTCCTCGGCGAATTCGTCCAATCTGGTGCTGGAAGGCAGCACGCTGCGCTATACCGGCACGGGCGATACCAGCGACCGCGGTTTTACCTTCGGCAAGTCGGGCGCCATCCTGGGTGCCGGGGTCGAGGTCACCAACGCGAACGCCAATCTCGTCTTTTCAGGTCTCGTCACCAGCGCCGATGGAGCCGACTTCACCAAGAGCGGTGCCGGCACGCTGACGCTCGCCAACTCCAATAACGACTTTACCGGCGCCGTCGCCGTCACCGGCGGCCTGTTGGCGGTAAGCACGCTGCCCAATGGCGGACAGGTCAGCCCGATCGGCCAGAGCAGCAGCGCTCCGGCCAACCTGACGCTGAGCGGCGGCGGCGGATTACGCTATACCGGCGTCACGACCACCACCAATCGCGGCTTCACCCTGGGGACCGGCGGCGGCGTCGTCGATGTCAGTGCGGGCGGCACGACGCTGACGGTCGGCGGCCAGGTGGTGGGCGGCGGCGCCCTGACGAAGAACGGTGCGGGCACTCTGGTCCTGACCGCGGCCAATACCTATACCGGCGGCAATACGGTCAATGCCGGCATCCTGCGCGCGGGCGCCGCGAATGCCCTGGGGAGTGGACCGATGACGCTCGCCAATGTGGCCGGCGCGCAGCTCGATCTCAACAATTTCAACACTGTCATCGGCGCTCTCAATGGCGGCGGTGCCAATGGCGGCAATGTCGCGCTGGGTTCGGCCACGCTGCAGATCAATGGCGGCAACGGCAGCTATTCGGGCACGATCAGCGGCACCGGTGGCATCCTGCGCACGGGCGGCGGCACCCAGACCTTCACCGGCTGCAACAACAGCTATACCGGTGCGACCAACTTGCAAGGCGCGAACATCAGCACCGATTGCATCCGCAACGGAGGCGTGGCCAGCGGCATCGGCGCCTCGAGCAGCGCTGCGACCAATCTGGTCTTCAACAATGCCTCGCTGATCTACACCGGCGGCAGCGTCACCACCGACCGCGGTTTCCAGCTGTCGGCGAATATCGGCGCCATCAATGTGTCCAACGCCGCCACCACCCTGACCTTCACCGGCAATGTCGTCGGCGCCGGCAGCTTCCGCAAGGACGGCCCGGGCACGCTGATCCTGTCCGGCACGAACACATCGACCGGCAACACCCAGGTTTCGGGCGGCGTGCTGCGCGCGGGGGCGACCAACGCCTTTGGTCCGCAGGGACACATGACGCTCGACAACACCGCCGGCGTCGTGCTCGACCTCGCGGGCTTCGACACGGTGGTGACCTCCCTGATCGGCGGCGGCGCCAATGGCGGGAACATCAGCCTGGGCAATGCGACGCTGACGATCAATGGCGTCGACACCCGTTCCTATGCGGGCGCCATCAGCGGCACCGGCGGGCTGATCAAGAACGGCGCCAACATCCAGGCGCTCACCGGCTGCAACAGCAGCTATACCGGCAGCACGGTTATCAATGCCGGGACGCTCCAGGTCACCTGCCTGGCGAACGGCGGCATCAACAGTTCGATCGGCGCCTCGTCTTCCAATCCGGCGAATCTGGTGATCGGCAACGGCGCTACCCTGCAATATGTCGGCGCGGCCACCACGACCGACCGGCAGTTCACGCTGGGCGCGGGCGGCGCCACGCTCGATTCTTCCGGCACCGGCCCCATACAGTTCACCTATGGCGGCCCGGTAACGCTGGCCGGCAACGGCCCGCGCACCTTGACGTTGGCCGGCACCAATACCGGCACCAATATCCTGGCCGCCCGACTGGACGACAATGTCGCCGGCGTCACTTCGCTCGCCAAGACCGGCACCGGCACCTGGCGCCTGACCAATCAGGCCAGCAGCTATACCGGCGCGACCACCATCGGCGGCGGGATACTGATCGTCGACAAGCTGGCTGATGGCGGCATGGCCAGCAGCGTCGGTGCGTCCTCCAACGCGGCCGGCAACCTGGTGATCGGCAAGGATTCGACGCTGCGTTACGTCGGCGCGGGAGACACGACTAACCGTCAGTTCACGCTCGATACCGGTGTAACCTATATCCAGTCTTCGGGAACCGGCGCGCTCGTCTTCGCCAACACCGGGACGGTCGGCCTGACCGGCACCAACGCGACGCGAACGATTGCCCTGGGCGGCACCAACACCGGTCTTAACACGATGGGCGGTGCCATCGGCGACAACGGCACCGGCGCCACGACGCTCGCCAAGAACGACGGCGGCACCTGGGTTCTCACCGGCAACAACACCTATTCGGGCAACACCGTCATCAATGACGGCAATCTGATGATCGGCAATGGCGGCACCACCGGCAATGCCGGTGTCGGCAACGTCATCGTCAATTCGCCAACGTCCACCCTGTCCCTCAATCGCAGCGACACTTTTACGTTCGGCGGCACGCTGAGCGGGCCCGGCACCCTGGCGCAGATCAGTACGGGCACAAGCGTGCTGACATCGCTGAACAATGCGATTGCCAAGACCACCATCAGCGCCGGCACATTGCAGGTGAATGGCCGCCTGGAAACGCCGACCATTGCCATGACAGGCAGTTCAACCCTGGCCGTCGGCGGCACGGTTCAGGCCGCCGGCCCCACCCAGACCGCCATCACCGGCGATACCGGCAACAACACCATCAACATCAACGCCGGCGGCGTTCTCCGGGCGACGGGCGATCTGGGCGGCGGCAGCGACACCGTCAATCTGGCCGGAACGCTGAATACAGGCGCCGGGGCGCTCGACCTCGGCGCCGGCAACGACACGCTGGCGCTCCAGGACGGCGGGGCCGTCATTGGAGCAATCAATGCCGGCACCGGCGGCGAAACCGGCGCCGGCGACACGCTGCAGGTGAATACCGTCGCGGGCCGCACCCTCGATGGCAGTAACGTGGCGAGCTTCGAAACCCTGGACAAACAGGGCTCCGGTACGCTGGTCCTGACCGGCAATCACAGCTACAGCGCCGGCACGACGATCGAGACGGGGGTGCTGCAGGTCGGCTTCGGCACCACCGCCGGTGCGCTCGACACGCCGAGCGTGCTCAACAACGGCAGGCTCGCCTTCAATCTGAACAACAATTACACATTCGGCGGCACGATCTCCGGCACGGGCGGCCTGACCAAGTCCGGCCTCGGCACAACGACGCTAACCGGCAACAACAGCTATGCCGGATCCACCGTCATCACTGCCGGCACGCTGCTCGTCAACGGCGATCAGTCCGCCGCGACGGGCCAGACCACCGCCGGAAATGCCACGACGCTCGGCGGTATCGGCATCATCGGCGGCAACGTCACGATCCAGGCAGGCGGTACGCTCAGCCCTGGCGACGCCGGCAATGCACCTGGCGCGCTCACCATCGGCGGCAACCTCACGCTCAACAACACGTCGGCCGTCAACGTCAATTTCGGCCAGGCGAACGTGCCGGGCGGACCGCTCAACGATCTCATCAATGTCGGCGGCAACCTGACGCTCGACGGCACGCTCAACATCACGCAGACGCCGGGCGGCACCTTCGGGCCGGGCGTCTATCGCATCCTCAACTATGGCGGTTCGCTGACGAATAACGGACTGAACGTCACGTCACCTGATTATTTCGTCCAGACCGCGGTCGCCAACCAGGTCAACCTCGTCAATTCCGCGGGGCTGACGCTCAGCTTTTGGGACGGCAATGCCGGCCCCCATTCCAACGGTGCGGTGGATGGCGGCAGCGGCACCTGGCGGGCGGCCAGCGACCAGAACTGGACCGATGCCAGCGGCACCTTCGCCGCGCCCTTCGCCAACGCCAGCTTCGCCATCTTCCAGGGTGCCGCCGGGACGGTCACGGTCGACAACACCAACGGGCAGGTGCAGGCGGCGGGCATGCAGTTCGCCACCGGCGGCTATCTCATCCAGGGCGGCGACGTCGCTTTGGTCGGGCCGCAATCGACCATCCGCGTCGGCGACGGCACCGCAGCCGGTGCGGCCTATGTGGCGACAATCGCCTCGAACCTCACCGGCAGCAGTCAGCTACTGAAGACGGAGCTCGGCACGCTGGTGCTGTCCGGCACCAACAGCTACAGCGGCGGCACCGCGATCAATGGCGGCACGGTTCAGGTCGCCTCGGACGCCAATCTCGGCGACGCGTCCGGCGGCCTTTCGCTGAACGGCGGCACGCTGCACACGACGGCCGATATCACTTCTGCCCGCGCCGTGACGCTCAATGCCGGCGGCGGCATCTTCGAAACCGACAGCGCGACCAGCCTGGCGCTGACCAACGCTGTGAGCGGCGCCGGGACTTTGACCAAGGAAGGCGGCGGCACGCTCGTGCTCAGCGGCGCCAACAGCTATCAGGGCGGCACCGTCATCAATGGCGGCACCGTCGAAATCACGGCCGACAACAATCTCGGCGATGCTGCCGGCAAGGTGACCTTTGACGGCGGCACGCTGCATCAGAGCCTGTCGAGCATCGTAACCGGACGCGATGCCACGCTTCAGGCGGGCGGCGGAACATTCCAGGTCGACAGCGCCCTTCAGTGGGAGGGCACTGTCAACGGAGCAGGGGCGCTCACCAAGACGGGCACCGGGGCGCTGTTCCTCGGCGCCGACAACACCTACGCCGGCGGCACGACGATTGCGAGCGGCACCTTGTTGCTAGGGACCGGAGGCACCACGGGCTCCATCTTGGGCGATGTGGTCGATAACGGCACCCTCAGCTTTAACCGCTCCGACCTCTACACCTTTGGCGGCACGATCTCCGGCAGCGGCGGCGTCAGCGAGGACGGCACGGGCAACACCGTGCTCACGGCCGACAACAGCTATGCCGGCACCGCGCTGATCGCCGGGGGTGGCGGGCTCTACATCAATGGCAACCAGACGGCTGCGATCGGACTGACCGACGTCAATTTCGGCACGCTTGGCGGCAACGGCACCATCGGCGGCGATGTTTTCGTCGACGCGGCCGGGAGGCTGGCCCCCGGTGGCCTGGACTCAACGCCCGGCACGCTCACCATCAACGGCAACCTCGAACTAGCCGACGGCTCGAACCTCGATTACTCGTTCGGCCAGGCCGGCGTGGTCGGCGGCGCCTACAATGACCTCACGGTCGTGCACGGCAATCTGGCGCTCGACGGCACGATCAACGTGACGGAGGCGCCTGGCGGCAATTTCGGACCGGGCATCTATCGCGTCATCAGCTTTGACGGAACGCTCAACGACCAGGGTCTCGACTCGACATCGAGCGACTACAGCGTGCAGACCTCGATCGCGCATCAGGTCAATCTCGTAAACACTTCCGGCGTGCTGCTCAACTTCTGGGATGGCGCAGCCGGACCGAAAGGCGACGGAGCGATCAACGGGGGCGACGGCGTTTGGCAGAACTCCGCCGGCAACGACAACTGGACCAACAATGACGGGACGCTCAACGCTCCCTACCAGGATGGCGTCTTCGCCATCTTCGCCGGCGCTGCCGGTACGGTCGATGTCGACGACAGCCTGGGTGACATTCACTCCGCCGGCATGCAGTTTGCGACCGGCGGCTACACGATCCAGGGCGACGGCATCGCGCTCGACGGACCGCAGGCGACTATCCGCGTCGGTGACGGCACGCTGGTCGGCGCCGCCTACACGGCAACCATCGCTTCGAACCTCACCGGCGCCAGCCAACTGGCGAAGACCGACCTCGGCACGCTCGTGCTCGGCGGTGCCAACAGCTACACCGGCGGCACCGCCATCCATGGCGGCACGCTGCAGGTTTCGGCTGACGCCAACCTTGGCGACGCATCCGGCGGCTTGAGCCTGGACGACGGTACGACGCTGAGGACCACTGCGGTATTCAGCTCGACGCGCGGTATTGACCTTACCGCGGGCACCGGCACCTTCCAGACCGATGCGGATCTCACTTTGTCGGGCGTGATCACGGGCGCCGGCGGCCTCAACAAGACCGGCGCCGGCGCGCTGACCCTCACCGGTGCGAACAGCTATGCAGGGTCAACCACGGTCACGGCCGGCGGCCTCTATGTCGATGGCGACAACAGCGCGGTCGCCGGTTCGGTCTCTGTCGGAAGCGGCGCGACCATCGGCGGCAAGGGCTCGATCGGCGGCGATGTCACGGTTGCCGACGGCGCAACCCTGTCGCCGGGTTCGGCCGACGGCACGCCAGGCACGCTGGCGATCGCCGGCAATCTCAATTTGTCTAGCGGCTCGGTCCTCAACTACTCCCTCGGGCAGGCCGACGTCGTCGGCGGGGCGCTCAACGACCTGACCACGATCGGCGGCAATCTGGTGCTCGACGGCATTTTGAACGTCAGCGTCAGCGCTGGCGGCACCTTCGGGCCAGGCGTCTACCGCATCTTCAGCTACAGCGGCACGCTGACCAACAATGGCCTGGTGGTCGGCTCGATCCCGTCATCGGGCTATATCCAGACCTCGATCGATCACCAGGTCAACATCGTCAACACGCAAGGGCTCACCTTCAACTATTGGGACGGCAAGGTCGGCCCCAAGAACAATGGCGCAGTCAATGGCGGCGACGGCGTCTGGGAGGCAGCGGCCGGCAACGACAACTGGACCGATGAGGCAGGAACGGCCAATGCCGGCTTCGCCGACGCATCCTTCGCGATCTTCGCGGGCCAAGCGGGAACGGTGACGGTGGACAACGGTCTCGGCCAGGTGACCGCATCGGGCATGCAGTTCATGACCGACGGCTACGTTGTCCAGGGCGACGGGATCGAGCTCACCGGACCGTCGAGCAGCATCGTCGTCGGCGACGGCACGGCGGCGGGCGCGGGGATGACCGCAACGATCGCCTCGGCTCTCTCGGGCGACGCGCAATTGGTGAAGTCGGATCGCGGCACACTGGTCCTGACCGGCATCAACAGCTACACCGGCGGCACCGCGATCAATGGCGGCACGCTCAGGGTCTCGCAGGACGCCAATCTGGGCGATGCCGCCGGCGCGCTCTCGTTCGACGGCGGCACGCTCGACACGACCGGCAGCTTCGCCACCTCGCGTTCGGTCAGCGTGATGAGCTCCGGCACCATCTCGACAGCGGCCGCCACGACCTTGACCCTGAACGGGGCTGTGACCGGGTCGGGTGCGTTCACCAAGGCAGGACAGGGAACGCTTGTTCTGACGGCGGCAGGCTCGACCTTCACCGGACCGACCTCTATCCAGCAGGGCACGCTCGCGGCGGGCGCGGCGGACGCGCTGGGCTCCGGCTCTGCATTCACCGTCGCTTCCGGCGCGACGCTCGATCTCGGCGGCTTCAACCAGGCCGTCGCCTCGCTCAACAACAGCGGCTCGGTGCGTCTCGGCGTCGCGCCCGGCACGACGCTGACCATCAACGGCGACTACACCGGCGCCGGCGGCACCATCTTCCTCAATGCTGCGCTCGATGGCGATACTTCGACCACCGACAAGCTGGTGGTGCACGGCAGCACCTCAGGCAGCTCCGTGCTTTCCGTCACCAATGTCGGAGGGGCAGGGGTTCAGACTGTGGAAGGGATCAAGATCGTGGACGTCGACGGCAGCTCGGCGGGCACGTTCACGCTTGCCGGCGATTATGTCTTCCAGGGCGACCAGGCCGTGGTCAGCGGCGCCTATGCCTATCGGCTCTATCAGAATGGCGTGAGCACGCCGGCCGACGGCGACTGGTATCTCCGCTCGGCGCTGATCAACAATCCGCTCTATTCGCCGGCCGTGCCGATCTACGAGGCCTATCCCGGCGTGCTGCAGAGCCTGAACGAGCTCGGCACCCTGCAGCAGCGCGTCGGCAACCGCTCGTGGACTGGCGCAGGCCAGGGCGCCGACGAGATCGGCAGCGTCCCGACCCAGAGCGCCATCTGGGCCCGTATCGAGGCGACGCATACAAGGCAGAGCCCGGACAGCGCCACCACCGTCTCGGACTACGACGTGACCACCTTGAAGCTGCAGTCCGGCATCGACGGGCTGCTTTACGAGGATGCCACCGGCATTCTTCTCGGCGGCCTCACCTTCCACTACGGGACGGCATCGTCGGACATATCATCGATCTACGGCGTCGGCTCCATCCGGGCCACCGGTTATGGCTTCGGCGGCACGCTGACCTGGTATGGCGACAACGGCTTCTACACCGACGCTCAGGGCGAGGTGACGTGGTATGACAGCAACTTGAGATCGGCCACGCTGGGCAGCGAGCTTGCCAAGGGCAACAACGGATTTGGCTATGCGCTGAGCATGGAGGCCGGCCAGAAGCTTGCGCTGCAGGGCAAGTGGACGCTGACGCCGCAGGCTCAGCTCGCCTATTCCTCGGTGCGCTTCAGCAGCTTCACCGACCCGTTCGACGCGGCGGTATCGCTGAGCGGCAGCGATGTTCTGATCGGCCGCGCCGGCCTGTCGCTGGACTATGAGGATGCCTGGACGGGCGAGCAAGGAAAGGTCAGTCGTTCGCATCTCTACGGCATCGCCAACCTCTATTACGATTTCCTGGACGGCAACGACGTGGATGTGTCGGGCACGGCGCTGCATGAGCACGACCAGCCGCTCTGGGGCGGTGTGGGTGTCGGCGGATCGCTCTCCTGGGTCGACGACCGCTACACGGTCTACGGCGAAGCCTTCGCCAAATCGAGCCTGAGAAACTTCGGCGACAGCCGGGCAATCGGGGCAAAGCTCGGTTTCAGCGTGCGCTGGTAGGAACTGGGCATCGGCAACCGGCCTGAGAATTCAGTGAGTGTCTACTGCAGATCGTGCCGGGATGCCGATCCGATGACCGCACCCACTGATGCGACTGGGCATTCGAGGGGCGGCTGCTCGTCCGTTGCCGGCAGCACTTGGCCGGCATGTGCCGGGCAAGATGAGCGATGGGTCAGCGCCAGAAATCCAGAATCTCCTCCGCAGCGGCGACTTCGACATGATGCGAATATCGCGTCGTGAACAGCTTGAGTATATTTTCGTAGGCTTCGTCCGATGTGCTGCAGATCGCATCCTCGACCAGGATCGTTCTGTAACCGAAGTCGATCGCTCCGAGCAGCGTCGCCAAGACGCACATGTCGGCCTCGCCTCCGCTGACGATGAGCTCGGTCACACCTTCCGCCTGAAGGCTCCGGTGGAGCTCGCCCGTCAGCCAGGGTGAGTAAACGGGCTTATCGAAAACGCGAGCCGGCGGCACGAAATCGCGCAGTTCGGGCAGCAGTTCGAGGCTGCCTGGGCCGGCACATTCGATAGTCATCTGCGACCAGTGCTCATAGTATTGACGCCAATGGCCCTGGCCTTCGCCAGGTCTTCTCGCCGTTATGAACCTGGTGAAAATCGTTCGCTCCGGTCTGCCATCGACAAGCGAAAGCACCTTCGGCAGGATGGCGGGCAGCCACTCAACAGCCCATGGCCCAGGCGGTAAGAACATCATCTGCATGTCGACGCAAACGTGGACGGCTCGTGTTGAGATTGGCGTCATCGCGATCCACAACTTCCCTGCCGTGAAAGCTAAGCCTTTGTGTCACCCAATGCTTGCGCCGTCGGAGCGGTGTCGACGCTCGTTTCGCGGCCGGCCTCGGCGAGGACCGTGTCAGCGAGGTACTCTTTCAAATCGCCGACCTCATCGCTGATTTCTTCCGCGAGGATGCCTTCCCGCTCCGCGTCCGCGATGCAAGCTCTCGCCAGTCTTTCTGCCGCGGCTTCCGGGGATGCTTCGGCGGCCGGTCTAACCGCATGCCCCTCGATCCACTCCTCGACGAAGTGTCCCGGTTTGTTGACGAGGATATCGACCTGGGCTGGGTTGGCCGTAGGCGCAGGAAGAGTGTCGACCTTCATGACTTGAACTCCGGATTTGTGAATCACAAACGCGGACGCTCAAGCAAGGATGCATAGTCTCTGCCCCTCCCGAAGGGCTGTGATCGTAATGTGAAGGAGTAGCTGATGGCGCGTTCGTCTGAACGGCAAGAGCGTGGTCCGCGCCTTTTGTTGGATTGAGCCTAAGCGTAGCGCGGTTGGTTTCACTTACGCTTGCGGTCGAGACGCTTGAGCGATTCGCGCAGTTTGTCAGGAAGCCAGCGGTTTACGTGAAACAAGGGCAAGCTGCGTAGATATCGGCGTATGGTTTCATTCGAGAATTGCCGCCTAAGAAGAGCGGCTGTGGATTTATTGTCGCGTTTCTCGGCCATGGTTGCAGGTCAAACATAAAGCGGCTTGCTTAATCAAAAACTTGTCCCACAGTCCGTTGTTCCCCCAGTCACAAACAGTGAAGGGTCCACTGCCGATTTGTGCCCCCCGATTTTGGACGGGCCATGTGTAGTGATCCCACGGCCTTCTGATGTGGCGCCGAGACCGCCTTGCTCTGCGGCAATGCCTTCTCGCGCAGCCCGCGGAGCGTTGCAGGCAGTTGCAGGCAATAGAAGGCGGGAAAATTCCATCGCTGCTCTTACCGATGTGGCGATGCCGAAATGTCAGGACGCGAACTGGCCGACAAAAGTGAAGCTGGTCCAGCCTTCCTCAAGGTGCTCTACACCACCGGTCATACGCGCAACGCGGCCGTCAACAACGGCACGCTAGCTTTCGCTATGCTTCGTCAAAACGACTGCCTTCCTTGGAAGGATCCCGCGACAGCACACGTTCTTCCTCATCGTCGGGCAGGGCTTCGTCGCTCTCCTGATAGGGGTTGTCGTCATCCTCTTCGGGGGGGACGCCTTGTGCTTCGGCATCGTCCTCCGGATCGCCGTTTATGGCGACGCTGCCAGGCGGCACCCGACCATTATCAAGAGCGTCCCAGTCCTGTTGTTCGATGCCGGGAGCTTCGGTTTCATCCCGCCTTGCGGCTCGCTGCTTGTCGCGCGGATCCATTTTCCTGTCTCCAAGATAGGTGCGTTCGTGACGCGGGGCTGTTCTAAAGACAAACCGTTTGAGGGGGTCGGTTGTTCCGGATGGGCGCTGCTACGAGATCTGCTCGAACGTGCATTGTCGCGGCGCTTTTTCGGGCCGCCAGCGAATGAATCGAGTGCCATGCCGGAAGCGCTCGCCGGTGACGTGGTCGAAGCGGACTTCCACGACCAGTTCCGGCCGCAACGGCTCCCATTCGCCGCTGCGCTCCGTGCTCCACCGGCTCGGCCCACCCGGCGCCTTGCCGGTGAAGCCGGGCCCGCCACGCAGCGCCTCCAACTTCTTCGTGAGCGTGGCCCGTTCCTCGTTGGCGATTGTCGAGGTGAAGCCGACATGGTCAAGCAAGCCCCGCTCATTGTAGAGG
The DNA here is from genome assembly GCF_006440775.1 of Mesorhizobium sp. B2-7-2. Lineage (GTDB taxonomy): Bacteria > Pseudomonadota > Alphaproteobacteria > Rhizobiales > Rhizobiaceae > Mesorhizobium. The sequence continues at coordinate 398,354 of NZ_VFTZ01000003.1, forward strand.
CCGAGCAATATCGATCCGACCTGCGACTTGCCGTTCAGATAACGGAAGCCGCCGACCACGCAGTCGGCAGTGCGCAGCCGCTTGACCTTGATCATCGCGCGCTCGCCCGGCTGATAGGGATCGTTCAGCCGTTTGGCGACGACGCCGTCGGTAGAGCCATGCCCGGCGTCTTCCAGCCATCGCCTGGCGGTCGCGAAACTCGTGGTGCAGGGCGAGAGCTGAAGAGCGTCGGTGTTTGCTTGCGCGACGAAGTCTTCAATTGCCGTGCGCCTTTGCGTCAGCGCGACTTCGAGCAGCGATTTGCCGCCCGGCGCGACCAGCATATCGAACAGGATCAGTCGCGCCGGCGTCTCCGCGCTCAGCTTGCGGATGCGGCTCTCCGCCGGATGAAGCCGCATCTGCAGGGCGTCGAAGGACGCGGCGCCGTCGATCTCGATGACGATTTCGCCGTCGACCACGAAATCCTTGGCTTCGAGGTTTTGCATCATCGCTGTCAGTTCGGGAAAGTAACGCCCAAGCGGCTTGCCCGACTTCGCCCTGAGATCGACCGTTTTGCGATTCTTGAAAGCGAGGCAGCGAAACCCATCCCATTTCGGTTCGAACTGCCAGACGCCTTTGTCCTGCGGCAGTGCTTCGTCGATCCGAGCCTCCATTGGGGATGTATCGAGGGGGAGAGGAAACGCGTCGGTCGCGGCCGCTGCCATCGTCCGCCCTCAGGCGTCGAGATCGATCAAGGCGATGCCAAGGCCGGGGCGTTTGGTGCGCCGCAGGTGAACGGGCGATTCCGTCACCGTGACTTCGAGCGTAGGCTTGACGATGCCTTCAACAAGGTGGCCGCCGCGCGTCGATCCGTCGCTTAGGCCCAGGACGGCATGGATATGCAGGCTCGGTCTGCCGCTGTCGTCGACCGCGATGTCGCCAATGGCGCTCAGAACCTCGCATTGTTGGCCGACCGGGATCTTGCGGTAAGATTTCGAGCCGAAGTCGAACCAGCCGACGGTTGCTTTCTCGAATGCGCCGATCGCGGTCAGCGAAGCGCCGGCAATTTCCTGCTCGCCGGCGAAGTCGGACAGGGCAGCAAATGCTTCCTCGCCTGGATCCAGCACGACCACAAATGTCCTTTGTCCAGACGTCTGCGCGACCAGTTTCGATTTCATATCGGCCCGCCATCAGCGTTGGTATTGGCCGTAGAACTCGAAGCCGGCATGCATGTTCCCGCATCATGAGCATCTTCGAAGGATCACACTTCTGTGAGGCCTAGGATCCCGCGCGGACCAGGTCGGAACAATGGCCTGCATGAGTGGTTAGGCCCCGATGAGCAGCCAGCCAGGAGCGAGCCATGTCCCAGCCTTCCGTCCCATCCACGCTTGGCCTCAGCCGGCGGAACTTCATGACAGGCACGGTCTCGGCCGCCGCGGCACCGTTGCTCGTTTCATCGGCCAAAGCCGAAGCGCCTGCCGCCGCTGGCGCGGAACTTCGCGAGCCAGTGGTGACGTCGATGCGGATCAACAAGCAGGCCTATGAGCTGTCGCTCGACACTAGAACCAGCCTGCTTGACGCCTTGCGAGATCATGTCGGGCTAACCGGCACCAAGAAGGGTTGCGACCATGGACAGTGCGGAGCGTGCACGGTTCTTGTCGACGGGAAACGCGTGCTCTCCTGTCTCAGTTTCGCGGTGATGAATGCCGGCAAGGATGTGACGACCGTCGAGGGGCTGGCATCCAGCGACGGTAAGCTGCATCCGATGCAGCAGGCCTTCATCGACCACGATGCGTTCCAGTGCGGCTACTGCACGCCGGGCCAAATCCTGTCGGCCATTGGTTGCATCAATGAAGGGCACGCAAAATCCGAAGACGACATCCGCGACTATATGAGCGGCAATATCTGCCGTTGCGCCGCCTATCCAAACATTGTCGCTGCCGTCCTGCAGGCACGCGATCAGATGAAGGGAGCCTGATATGCGTCCCTTCGTCTACGAACAGCCGACCGACATTTCCGCGGCCGTCGCGATCGCATCCCGCTTCACGACCGAGGACGACCAGCCGACGCGAGCGAATGCGCAGTTCATCGCCGGCGGCACCAACCTTGCCGATTATATGAAGCTCGGCGTTGCCGAGCCGAACCGGCTGGTCGACCTCAACCGGCTCAAGGATCCAGGCCTTAGGCAAATCCGGGTGACCGACGAGGGCATCCGCTTCGGCGCCCTAGTGCGAATGGGTGAGGCAGCAGATCACGCTGAGCTCAAGCGCGGCTATCCCGTTATTGCCGACAGCTTGCGGCTGGCCGCAAGCGGCCAGATCCGCAACATGGCAAGTCTCGCCGGCAATGTCTTGCAACGCACGCGCTGCGAATATTTTCGCGAGACATCCTGGCACTGCAACAAGCGCGTGCCAGGGTCGGGCTGCGCTGCGATGGAGGGTTTCAACCGGCAGCATGCGGTGCTGGGCGGCAGCGATGCCTGCATCGCGACCTATCACGGCGATTTTGCCCAGGCGCTGATCGCGCTCGATGCCGTCGTGCGTGCCGAGGGCTCGCGTGGGGCGCGAAAGATACCGCTCGCCAAGCTGCATCGCCAGCCGCGCGATACGCCAGAGATCGAGACCGATCTTGCTGCTGACGAAATCATCACCGCCATAGAAGTGCCGGCTGTGCCATGGGCCCGGCGCTCGCTTTACCTTAAGATCCGAGACCGCGAATCCTACGCGTTCGCGCTGGCTTCGGCGGCCGTTGCGCTCGATCTGGACGGCGACAACGTTCGCGAGGCGCGCATTGCCCTGGGCGGCGTGGCGACCGTGCCCTGGCGCGCCAAAGCGGCGGAGGAAGCCCTGCAAGGAAAGACGCTCGACGAGCCTTCGGCGGGAGCGGCGGCGGATGCCGCCTTCGCCGGGGCCGAGCCGCGCCAGCACAACGCATTCAAGATCGAGCTCGGCAAGCGAACGCTGGTGCGCGCGCTGCTCGAAACCCGCGACATGAAGGTGTGACCATGGACACTGCCGCTCCGAGACCGAAAGAGAACCAGGGCCAACCGCTGCCGCGCGTCGATGCACGGCTTAAGGTCACCGGACAGGCGCATTACCCCGCCGACCTGCCGACCGCCAACATCGCCTACGGTGCGCTGGCCACCAGCAGTATTGCCAAGGGCAAGGTGGCCAAGCTTCATCTCGACGACGCCCGTGCCGTGCCCGGGTTGCTCGACATCGTCACTTATGGCGACATGGACACTGTCGAGAAGCCGAAATTCGCCAATTCCGGCTCCACCTCGATCGGGCCGCTGCATGACCGGACGATCTTTCATGACGGCCAGATCATCGCGCTCGCGGTTGCCGAGACATTCGAAGCCGCCGAAGAGGCGGCGCAGTTGATCCGCGCCGAGTATGATGCGGAGACGCCCACGGCGAGCTTCGACAGTCCGGGCACGGCGACCATTCCCGCCGCCGGCAAGAGTCCTCTGTTCAAGGAAGACGTGAAGGCCGGCGACTTCGATGCCGCCTATAAAGAGGCCGCGGTGAAGATCGACGCGCGCTATTCGACGCCCACGCAGCACCACAATCCGATCGAGCTTTTCTCAACCACCGCCTTCTGGGAGGGCGACCAACTGATCGTGCACGAGCCCTCGCAAAACGTGACCGGCTGGAAGGTCGAGCTTGCCAGGCAGTTGAAGATCGATCCCGCTAAGGTGCGCATCGTCAGCCCCTTCATCGGCGGCGCCTTCGGATCCAAGGGACCGATGACGCCGCGCACCGCCATCGTCGCGGTTGCCGCCAGGCGGCTCGGCCGACCGGTGCGTTGCGTGACCAGCCGGATGCAGGCCTTCGGCACTCAGACTTACAGGGCGGAGACAAGGCACCGCATCCGGATCGGCGCCGGCAAGGACGGTCGCATCACTGCTTTCGCGCATGAGGGCTGGGAGGTCACCTCGCGGCCGGACTCCTATGTCGTGGGCGGCACGTCGGCAACTGGCCGCATGTATGGCTATGGCTCGGTGCTGACACATGTCTCGCTGGTGCAGGCGGACCGCAATACTCCCGGCTACATGCGCTCGCCGCCCGAGACCCCTTATGTCTACGCGCTGGAAAACGCCATGGACGAAATGGCGGTGGCGCTCGGCATGGATCCGGTGGAATTCCGCCGGATCAATGAACCGAAGACAGAGCCGATCGGCAAAAAGCCGTTCTCCAGCCGCTCGCTGATCCAGTGCTATGACCAGGCGGCCGAGGCTTTTGGCTGGGCGAAGCGGGACCCGAAAGTAGGAGCGATGCGCGACGGCGACTGGCTGGTCGGCATGGGGTGCGCGACGGCGATCTATCCAACCGCGGTCGCGCCATGCGCGGCGCGGGTGCGCCTGACTGTCGATGGCGATGTGCGGCTGCAATGCGGTTCGCACGAGATCGGAACCGGCGTGCGCACCGTAGCCGGTCAGATGGCGTCGGAACGTCTCGGCGTCAGCATCGATCGGATCAGCGTCGAGATGGGCGACAGCAGCCTGCCTCCCGCTCCTGTCTCGGGGGGCTCGATCTCCACCGCGAGCGTCTGCTCGGCAGTGCTGAAGGCCTGCGACGCCATCCGCGCCAAGCTCTATGCCGGCGCGACCGCCGAGGGCGGTCCGCTGGCGGGCTCTCATAACGAGGAACTCGACCTCGCCGACGGAAAGATCGTGGCCAAGGGCGGCGCTTCGGCAAAGGTCGAAGATGTCCTGAAGACCATGCAGGTTGGAGCAATCGAGGAATACGCCGAGTTCGCGCCCAAGGGTGCGACGCCCGAAGCGCTGAAGAAGCTCTATGCCGGCATGCCGGAATTCCACGGTGGCGAGCAGGATGAGGATTCGGTGAAATACGCCTTCGGCGCCGAGTTCGTCGAAGTCCGCATCAACCGCTATACGAGGGAGATCCGCGTACCGCGCATCGTCGGCGCGTTCGCGGCCGGCCGTATCATGAACACGCGCACCGCGCGCAGCCAGCTGATGGGCGGCATGATCTGGGGCATTGGCCAGGCGCTGCATGAAGCGACGGAAGTCGACAGCCGCTATGCCCGCTATGTCAACCGCGACCTGCAGGACTATCTCGTGCCGGTGAATGCCGACATCAATGACCTGCAGGTGATCCTGGTTCCGGAGGTCGACCACGCGGTCAACCCGGCCGGTGTGAAGGGCCTTGGCGAGCTTGGCAATGTCGGCACGGCCGCGGCTGTTGCCAGCGCTGTCTACCATGCCACCGGCAAACGTATCCGCGATTTGCCGATCAGGATCGAGCAACTTCTCGTTTGAGATCTATTCCTTCAATCCGGCCACGCGCTCGAGCAAAGGCCTTTGCAGGAAGGGAACGGCGCCGATCGTCAACATGACGAGGTTCCTGAATGTCTGGACGAAGCTGTTGGTCGACTGCGCCGTGGACAAAATACGTTCGCTCAACTCGATCCAGCGACGCCCTACGGGTCGACGCTCATCCGTGTAGCCCGCAAGCGTGCCGTCGTCGAAACGCCGGGCGAAGCAAGCCGCGTCCTCGATACCGAGATTCATGCCGCGCGCGCCAAGCGGCGAATGGACATGCGCGGCATCGCCGCCCAAGAAGACGCGGGCGGCCTGATAGCGGACCGCCTGCTTTGCCGGAATGTGAAAATGGTCGGTCCGCAGCACCTTCGCTACGCGATAATCGCCAGGCACACGCGCCAACGCATCGGGCGTGTTGGATACCGAGCGAAAGCGATTGTCGCCGACCGGTATGATGAAGCCGACGTCGCCGTCACGATGCAGGAATGCCTGCGCCGCGCCCGGCTCATAAGGCCAGGATGCTATCTCGGCGTCGGTGATGCTCCATTGCCGCCTGTGCGTGTGGCCTTCGAATGCGATGCCCGACAATTTGCGGACCGAGCTGTCGGCGCCGTCGGCCCCAAAAACGATGTCGAAGCTTTGCCTTTCCTCCTCTTCACCGTTTCGCCTGGTCCGAACCTCCATTTTGTCGGCCTGCTGGGTGAGGCCGACCAGCTCAGTGTGCCATTCCACGTCGACGCCGAATGCCGCGACCGTCTCCGCCATGATCTTTTCGGTGTCTCGCTGCGGCAACGACAGCAGGAAATTATAGCGGTGCGGCAGCAGCGAGAAGTCGATTGTGAGGAGTTCACGGGCTTCTGCATGGAAATGCGCATGGCGGACCTTGAGTCCCTCGGCGAGCAGCTTCCTGCTCACCCCCGACGCTTCGAGGACATCGAGGCTGTGCGAACTGATGCCCACGGCTTTGCTGAGCGGCGTGGGCCCATCCTTCTTGTCTATGACGCGGGGACGGGCGCCTCGTCGCGCAAGCTCCAGCGCGGCGGTCAGTCCCGTCGGGCCGGCGCCGACGATGAGGATGGAAGCTTCTTCTCGGGGCACGACCGTGACCTTTCCCAATTGTCTACACGGGTGCGGCACTTGTCGACGATATAATCAGGACGGAACGCTTTGCGCGATGAGAGGTTGCGCGCCGATCAGGCTTTGCGACCATCTGCCTTTAGCGAAAGGACGCTTTTCGCCCGGTCGTGCCTGGAACTGTTTTATCCCACGCCGGTTTGAGTGTGGGCCGACCTGACTGCAACAGGGCAGAGTGACGTTCATGTTTCACCTTGGCGTGTGGATGCTGCCCATGGCGGGCATCCCTCTGATCCTCATTCTGATCTGGATGTATTTCGTCGCCCGGCGCCGAAGCCGGCGGCCGGCGGAGCGGAAGGATGGTCCGTCACAGCCGACGGGGCGGCGTCGCGACGACCTGGAGCGCTGAAATCTTTAGCCCAGCTGACCGATCTCCGTCACCCGGCCGGCAACGCGTAGGCGATGACTTCGTCGCCGACCTTGGTTTCCATGAAGTGGTGGCCGCCGGGCGCGATGACGACATACTGCCTACCGTCGACCTCATAGGTCATCGGCGTCGTCTGGCCGCCGGCAGGAAGATCGGCCTGCCATACCTCCTTGCCGGTCTTGATGTCGATGGCGCGCAGCTTGTTGTCGGTGGTCGCGGCAATGAAGATCAGGCCGCCGGCAGTGACGAGCGGACCGCCATTGTTCGGCGTCCCGATGGTGAGCGGCAGCATCGAGGGAATGCCGAACGGGCCGTTGTTGTTGGCGCTGCCGAGCGGCTCGTCCCATAGGGTCCGGCCCGTCTTGAGATCGATGGCGCGGATGTGGCCATAGGGCGGCTTCGAGCAGAGAAGGCCCGTGGACAGGCGCCAGCCGGCATTGACCGCGATGGCATATGGCGATCCGGCCTGCGGGTCGCCGATATCCTTCACCTTTTTCGGACTGCCGCCCTTGTCGATCGGCTTGAAGCCCATCTCGTCCGCCTTCTTGCGCGGAATGAGCTGGTCGGAGTTCGGCATGTCGTTGTAGTTGGCGATCAGCATGCCGCTGTCGGTGTCGACGGCGATGCTGCCCCAGTCCGAGCCGCCATTGTAGCCGGGATATTGGATGAACGGCCGGTCGACCGTCGGCGGCGTGTACTCGCCCTGATAGGAGGCGCGATGGAACTGGATGCGGCAATAGAGCTGATCCAGCGGGCTCATACCCCACATGTCCTTTTCGGTGAGCACGGGCTGGTCGAGATGCGCGTAGCCGGAATAGGGCTGCGTCTTGGAAAGCTTGTCCGGCTCGACCCCGCCCGAGGGCACCTTGCGCTCCTCGACAGGGAAGAGCGGCTTTCCGGTCTTGCGGTCGAGCACGTAGATCTGGCCTTGCTTGCTGGGCACGATGATGGCCGGGACCTTGCCGGTGACGGTCGGGAAATCGACCAGCGTCGGCTGCGAGCCTAAGTCGTAGTCCCAAAGATCGTGATGCACGGTCTGGAAATGCCACACCGGCTTGCCTGTTGTCACATCGACGGCGACGATCGAGGAGTTGTATTGGTTTTCGAAATCCTTGCGGTCGACGCCGTAATAGTCGACTGCGGCATTGCCGAGCGGCAGGTAGACATAGCCGAGCTGCGGATCGGCGGCGGCGACGGTCCACATGTTCGGCGTGCCGCGGAAGTAGGTGTCTCCGGCGGGCGGCGCGCCGGTGCGATCGGGATGGCCCATATCCCAGGCCCAGGCGAGCTTGCCGGTGATGGCGTCATAGCCGCGGATGACGCCTGAGGGCGCATTCTCGGCCTGGCCGTCCTTGACCTGCGCGCCCACCACGGCGATGCCGCGCACGATCGTCGGCGGCGCGGTGATAGAGTACCAGCCGGGCACCGTTTCGCCGATGCCCTGGTTGAGATCGACGCTGCCTTGCTGGCCGAAATCCGAGCAGGGTTTTCCCGTCCTGGCATCGATGGCGATTAGCCGGGCGTCCAGCGTTCCGAAGATGATCCTCGTGGCACAGGCCTGATCGGCATTCGCACCCGGAACCGCGAAATAAGCGACGCTCCGGCAACTCGCGCCGTAGGGTATGGCGTTATCGGGCACTTTTGGGTCGTAGCGCCATTCTTCCTTGCCGTTGCGTGCATCGGCGGAGATGACGATGTCCTTGGCCGAGCAGGCATAGAGATGGCCGCCAACTTCCAACGGCGTGTTCTCTGGCGAATAGAGGTCCTTGGTTGCGCCATTCGGCATGTCGCCGGTGTGGAACGACCAGGCGCGGGTGAGCTTGGAGACATTCGCCGCCGTTATCTGGTTCAGCGGCGAATAGCGCGTCCCCAGTTCCGAGCCGCCATAGACGGGCCAGTCATTGCCGGCCTGGTGGATCGCTGTGTCTTGCGAGGCGGGCGCGCTGGCCGTTGCAGGTGGCGCTGGGGCCGCCGGTGCGGCCGGCTGTGACTGAGCCGCGGCATTGAAGTGGGAAAAGCTGAAGGCGCCTAGGGCAATGAGCGGCAGGAGCAAGCTTGTCGCATAGGCGGCATTCCGGCTGCCTCGGCTGCCCATATCGCGGAACGCCGGAAGGGCAAGCAGGACAAAGACGAGGATGACAGTCGGGGCGAGCACACGCGGCATCAGGGCCCAGCCGTCGAAACCCACCTCCCAATAGGCCCAGGCGAGCGTGGCGAGCCAGGTCAGCACGTATAGCCAGACGCCGGCCATGTTTCCCGCCAACAGCAGGATGCCCGCGAGCAGCAACGCGATGCCGGCCGGCAGATAATACCACGAGCCCCCAAGCGCGACCAACCATGCGCCGCCGCCGCCGATTAGCAGGCCGAGGATGACCAACAGGATGCCGACCAGCGCTCTCCACCAGAAAGCGACACCGCGACGGCGCACAGGGCGATGAGAGTTGTTTGCAGCGGTGTTGGTCATGGCATTTTCCAGCGTGAAACAGATCGTGATATCTGGCGAACGCATGGGAGCGGCCGTGGTTGCGGATTAAATCCGCGACCCGTTTCCGGTTGCAGTCACCATTCTGTGATTCCGCCACGGGTTCGGAACCTTGGCGGCGAAAGCACCGTTAGGTGTCGTCAACTCTGGGTGCCTTCAGCAGAATCGGCGAGGGGATGCCGCAAATCTTCTCGAAACACGCCAATGGCGTTGCGCGCTTTGTCATCTGGGGAAGTTTTGCCGTTCTGCTGATCGCCGCCGCGATCGGGACAATCCTTCCCCGTTCGGACCTGGTTACGGGAGTAGGTGAGCCATTGGCGCAGCCGGTGCCGTTCAGTCACAAGCACCATGTCGGCCAGCTCGGCATCGACTGCCGCTATTGCCACAATGGCGTCGAGACCTCGTCTTCGGCGGGTTTGCCGGCGACCGAAGTTTGCATGACCTGCCATTCGCAGCTTTTCACCAATGCCGACATGCTGGCACCGGTCCGCGCAAGCCTGGCTGGCGGCAAGCCGATCGAATGGCAGCGCGTCAACAGCGTGCCCGATTTCGTCTTCTTCAATCATGCGATCCACATCAACAAAGGTGTCGCCTGCGAGACCTGTCATGGCGAGGTCGACGAGATGCCGCTGACGATGCGGGCGCGCACACTGAGCATGGAGTGGTGCCTCGGCTGCCATCGCAATCCGGAGCCGAATTTACGTCCCCCGCAGGACGTGTTCCTGATGCACTGGCAGCCGCCTGCCGACATCGATGAGATCAGGCGGCAGCTGATCGGCATGCTCGACATCCACCCCGAGACGATGACGGATTGCTATGTCTGCCATCGCTGACAAGCCTGGTTCCGCCATCGACATCGAGGCTCTGCGCAAGCGGCTGGCGCATGGCGGCGAAATATGGCGCAGCCTCGACGAGGTCGCCGGCACCGCCGAATTCCGTCGCTTTGTCGAGGCCGAGTTCCCGGCGATCGCGGAACGCCTGCCGGCGAAGCCGAACCGGCGGACGCTGCTGAAGCTGATGGGCGCCTCGCTGTCGCTTGCCGGGCTGGCCGCCTGCAGCAGGGCGGAAAAAATCGTGCCCTATGTGCGCCAGCCGGAAATCCTGGTCCCAGGCAAGCCTGTCTACTATGCGACGACGCTGTCGAGTGACGGCTTCGGTATCGGCGCCATCGTCGAAAGCCATGAAGGGCGGCCGACCAAGATCGAGGGCAATCCGGATCATCCGGCCTCGCGCGGCGCCGCCGACGCCGTGATGCAGGCAGCCGTGCTGACGCTGTTCGATCCCGACCGTTCACGCGCGCCACTCAAGGATGGCCAGCCGGCATCGTATGGCGATTTCCTGAAGGCAATGGCGGGGCTCGTTTCGCGATGGACGGTATCGCAAGGGCAGGGCGGAGCCTTGCTGGTTGAAGCGACCACCTCGCCGACGCTCGCGGCGCAGCTGGATGCGCTGCGGACACGCTATCCGCGGCTGAAACTCTATCGTCATGATTCGTTGGCGACGCCGGCCGCGGGGGAGGCGTCGCGTGCCCTGTTCGGGTCGGCGCTGACGCCGGTCTATCGCTTTGACCGCGCCGATACGATCGTCAGCCTCGACGCCGATTTCCTCGGCGAAGGACCAGGACGGCTCGCCTATGCGCGCGACTTTGCTGCGCGGCGACGTGTACGCGATCCATCCGACCGGATGAGCCGGCTTTATGCGGTGGAGTCGACGCCGACAATCACTGGGGCCGCCGCCGATCACCGGGTTGCGATCAAGCCAAGCGACGTCGAAGCCGTGGCTGCCGGATTGAACGCGGCGTTGACCGGCCAAACCGGAGCTTCCGGCTCGCCGGTCGACCCGGCGTGGATGGCGGCGCTGGTCGACGACTTGAGCGCGGCGGGCCGCAATGCGCTGGCCATCGCAGGGACGCAGCAGAGCGCCTTCATTCAAGCGGTCGCACTTGCCGCCAATGCGAAGCTTGGCGCGTTTGGCAACACAGTCGAGCTGATCGAGCCGCCGGATGCGCTGCATGTCGATGGCGACCTGGAGGCGATGTGCCAAGCGATTGGCCACGAGGCGATAGACACCGTCGTGGCGCTGGGCGCAAACCCGCTGCACACCGCGCCTGCAGGCCTCGATGTGCGCGAGGCGTTCTCCAGCCTGAAGCTGCTGGTCCATCACGGCCTCTATCGCGACGAGACGGCGTTCCTGGCGCATTGGCATTTATCGGCTGCGCACGAGCTCGAAAGCTGGAGCGACATCCGCGCCCATGACGGCAGCACCTCGCTGGTCCAGCCGCTGATCAAACCGCTTTACGACGGCAAGACCGTACACGAGCTTCTTGCCGCGCTTGGCGGCGAGTTCGAGGCCGATCCGTTTTTGCTTATCCGGCAGCATTGGGCGCAGCTCGATGATGATGCCTGGCGAAAGGCCCTGCGCGACGGAGTCATGGCGGACAGTGCTGCCAAGCCGGTATCCGTCACAGTGCCGCCGGACCTGGCAGGACTGAAGCCGGCAGCAATGGCAGGCAACGGCATCGATGTCCGCTTCGTCGCGGATCCCTGGCTGCGCGATGGGCGTTACGCCAACGCCTCATGGCTGCAGGAACTGCCGCGACCCTTGACGAAGATTGTGTGGGGCAACGCCGCGCTCGTCTCGCCCGCCACCGCCGAGCGACTGAAGGTCGGAAATGGCGAGGTCGTCAATGTCGCTTCCAATGGGGCGGCCATCGATGCACCTGCCTGGATCATGCCCGGTCATCCGGACGAAACGATAACGCTATCCTTCGGCTTCGGGCGAAAGCTAGGTTCCGTTGCTGCGCTATCGCAAGGCTACGACGCCTTCCAATTACGTCGTGGTTCGGAATGGTTTGCCACCGGCGCGGCCATCGCGCCCCGCAAGAACAGCGTGCGCGTCATCACCACGCAGCATCACCAGGCGATGGAAGGCCGAGCCATCGTGCGCCATGCGTCTCTCAATGCATTCCGACAGAACCCGGATTTCGTGCGCATGAATGCGCCGCCGGCGCCAACGGAATCGCTCTATCCCGACTGGCCTTACGATCAGGAAGCCTGGGCGATGGCGATCGACCTCTCGGCCTGCATCGGCTGCATGGCTTGCGTCTCGGCCTGCCAGGCGGAGAACAACATCGCGCCGGTCGGGCCGGAGGAATGCGAGCGCGGCCACGAGATGCACTGGCTGCGGGTCGACCGCTACTATGCCGGACCGGTCGATGCGCCCGACACTTTCTTCCAGCCGGTGCCCTGCATGCATTGCGAGAAGGCGCCGTGCGAAGTGGTGTGCCCGGTCAACGCCACCGTGCACACGCATGACGGGCTGAATGCGCAGGTCTACAACCGCTGCATCGGCACGCGCTACTGCTCGCAGAATTGCCCCTACAAGGTGCGGCGCTTCAACTTCCTCGATCATCAATCCTTCGACAAGGAGGAGGCAGGTCCGGAGCAGGGCGTGCACAATCCGAATGTCAGCGTGCGCTCGCGCGGGGTGATGGAGAAATGCACCTATTGCGTCCAGCGCATCAGCGCCAAGCGCATCCAGGCGCAGATCGAGAACCGCGACATCGCCGATGGCGAAGTGGTCACCGCCTGTCAGCAGGCCTGCCCGACCCAGGCCATCACCTTCGGCGATCGCAACAAGAAAGATGCAAAGGTCGTTCGCGAGAAAAGCGCGCCGCAGAATTACGCGCTGCTGGAGGAGCTGAATACACGGCCGCGCACCACCTATCTCGGCAAGATTTCCAATCCGAACGGCAAGCTTGCCAAGCCGGGCGAGGCGACTGATGGCTGAAGCGAGCGCGAACAGCCCGGCCGTCCTGCGCGGCCGTCACGATTTTCCCGAGATCAGCGGGCGCATCGGTTCGATCGTGCTCAGCGGCCGCCTGCCGCGCCATTTCTGGACTGCGTTCTTGCTCTGCTTCCTGCTGGTTTTGCTGCTGCTCTATTCGATCACCTATCTCATTGCGGTCGGCGTTGGCGGCCTCGGCATCAACATGCCGGTGGTCTGGGGCACGATGATCTCCAATTTCGTCTGGTGGATCGGCATCGGTCACGCCGGCACGCTGATCTCGGCGGTGCTGTTGCTGCTGCGCCAACCCTGGCGCGCCTCGATCAACCGCTTTGCCGAGGCCATGACGCTGTTTGCCGTCGCCATGGCCGGCCTGTTTCCCATCCTGCATCTTGGGCGACCGTGGTTCTTCTACTGGCTGCTGCCGCTGCCCAATGTGCATATGCACTGGCCGCAATGGCGCAGCCCGCTGGTCTGGGACTTCGCGGCGATCGCCACTTACGCGACCGTCTCGCTGCTGTTCTGGTATATGGGGCTGCTGCCCGACCTGGCAGTGCTGCGCGACCGCGCTAGGTCGAGACCGGCGCAGCTCTTCTATGGCATATTGGCGCTCGGCTGGCGCGGCTCGGCCTATCATTGGGCGCGCTACCAGGTCGTCTATTTCCTGCTCGCGGCGCTCGCCACGCCGCTGGTCGTTTCGGTGCATTCGATCGTTTCGCTCGATTTCACCTTCGCGATCACGCCCGGCTATCACTCGACGATCTTCCCGCCCTATTTCGTCGCCGGCGCGCTGCTCTCCGGTTTCGCCATGGTGCTCACCATCGCCATCCCATTGCGGTGGGCCTTCTCGGTCAAGGACCTGATCACGCTCCGGCACATGGACAATGCCGCCAAGTTGATGATCGCCGCCGGCATGGTCGTCGCCTATGGCTATGTCTCGGAAGCGTTCTTCGCCTGGTATTCGGGCGAGCCTTACGAACGCACCATGATGGCGCAGCGCGCGCTGGGTCCCTATGCGCCGCTGTTCTGGATCATGCTGAGCCTGAACTGCGGCGTGCTGCAATTGCTGTGGTTCAGACGCATCCGCCGCAACATGCCGCTGCTGTTCGCGATCGCCGTCGCCATCAATGTCGGCATGTGGATCGAGCGCTACATCATCGTCGTGACGGGGCCGAGCCGCGACTACCTGCCGTCTGACTGGGGCGAGCAGTCGCTGGCCTGGCTGGATTTCGGCATCCTGTTCGGCTCGATCGGCACCTTCTTCGCGCTCGTCTTTCTGTTCATCCGCATCCTGCCGGCGATCACCATCTTCGAGGTCGAGGAACTGGCCGAAGAGGAGGGCAAGATCCGATGAGCCTCTACGGCCTCATGGCGGTGTTTGCCGGTCCCGAAGCGCTCATCGCGGCGGCGCGCGGCATGCGCGAGCGCGGCTATCGGCGCATGGATGCGTTCTCGCCGTTTCCGATGAAGGAACTGGAACGGATATTGGAGATCCCGAAGACGCGCCTGCCCTGGGCCGTGCTCGCCGGCGGCATTGCCGGCGCGGCTCTCGTTTATGCTCTGATCTGGTACTCTGTCGAAATCGATTATCCCATCAATGTCGGCGGCCGGCCGCTGCATTCCTGGCCGCCTTTCGTCATCATCGCCTTCGAGGCCGGCATTCTCGGCGCCGCTTTCGCGGGCTTCCTGGGTGTGCTCGCGGCCAATGGGCTGCCCCGCTATCACCATCCGGTCTTCAACGCCGAGAGCTTCAGCTACACGCGCGGCGGCAAGTTCTATCTGCTGATCGAAGCGGCCGATCCCAAATACCGCAAAGGCGTGACCAGGGGCCAGCTGACGCGGCTCGGCGCCGAGCTGGTCGAGGAGGTCGAGGCGTGAGCCGCCTCGGCCTCACGCTAATGTTGGGTGCGCTGGCCGTGGCCGGCTGCCGGCAGGATATGGAGGACCAGCCGCGCTATGATCCGCTGGAGGCGAGCAACCAGTTCGCCGACGGCATGTCGGCACGGACGCCCGTTACAGGAACGGTGGCGCGCGACGCCGATCTGACGCCGGTGCCGGACAGAATCCCTTATCCGATCACGATCGAGCTGCTGCAGCGCGGACGACAGCGTTTCGACATCTTCTGCTCACCCTGCCACGGCCGCACCGGCGATGGTCACGGCATGATCGTCCAGCGCGGCTTTCCGGCGCCGCCGAGCTACCACCAGGAAGCGCTGCGCAAGGCCTCGGACCGTCACTTCTACGACGTCATCACCAACGGCTACGGCGCCATGTATTCTTATGCGGCCAGGGTGCCGCCGCAGGACCGCTGGGCGATCGTCGCCTATATCCGCGCTCTGCAATATTCGCGCGACGCTCCAGTCGCCGAACTTCCGCAAAGCATGCGCGCGCGGCTCGAAGCGGAGGCCTCGCCATGAGCCGCCTCGAGCAGGGTTTTGCGGTCACAGGTATCGCGGGATTTGTTCTCTGCGGTCTAGGCGCATCGCTCGATGCCAAAGCGATGCTGGGCGCCTGGCTCGCGGCAGCTCTCTTCGCGCTCAGCCTGCCGCTCGGCGCGCTGACCATATTGATGGTGCACGGGCTGACCGGCGGGCGCTGGGGAGAAGCGGTCCGCCAGCCGCTCCGCACCATGACGGCCCTGCTGCCGCTGGCGTTGGTGTCCCTCGTGCCTGTCCTGATAAGGCTCGACCTCGTCTTTCCGTGGGCCGCCGCCGACACAGCGAAGCTGCCGGAGACCGTCCGTGAAAAGCTTGCCTATCTCAACCTGCCGTTCTTCTTGCTGCGCTTTGCGGTTTGCGCGGCGATCTGGCTCGTCCTTACCTGGATAGTGCTCGGCACGACCGAGGCCAATTCGAATGAACTCAACGGCAAGAAATTCGCCCTTGGCCTTGTTCTCCATGCGCTTGCCGTCAGCGTCTTTGCCATCGACTGGATGCTTTCGATCGAGCCGGAATTCACCTCGACCATCTACGCGCTTTGTGAAGCCGCCGCCGAGGTTGTCGGAGCTTTCGCCTTGGCGATCCTGGTGCTGGCGGCAAGGCGGGCGGTGGAGGTCATGCCCGGCGGCGAGGAAGATGTCGCGCTCAGCGAGGATCTTGCCAACATGCTGCTCGGGTTCGTGCTGACCTGGATCTACCTCATGTTCATGCAGTGGGTCGTCGTCTGGGGCGGCGACTTGCCCGACGAAATCCGCTGGTACGGCGTGCGCTCCACGGGCAGCTGGCTTTATCTTCTTTGGCTGCTGATTGCCTTGCACGTCTCGGCTTTCGCAGGCCTGCTCAGCCGAAGGATGAAGCGCAGCCATCGCGGCCTTGTCTGGCTCGCCACTGTCGCCCTGGCCGGCCATTTCATCGACGTTTTCTGGCGAACCCGGCCACCGCTCTTTGCCGGCGGCCCGCTGGTGTTGTGGCATGATGCGGTCGCCTGGATGGGATTGGGCGGGCTGTGGCTCGCGCTGTTCCTTTTCCTGCTCCGCCGGCCAGACAGGATCGTCTGGTGGAAACGGGAGGTCGCCCATGGCTAAGGCGCGCCGTCACCCCGAAACGCGCGATGTCCAGCCGCGGGTGCTGCTCGCCTTCGGCGGCGGGCTGTTGCTGTTCATCGCCTTAGCCGCGATCGGCGTGAAGCTCGTCTTCAACACCGCGCCGACCTGGCTGCAGCTGCCAGCCAACGTCAGTCCGAAAAGCCCTGATCTGCAGACCGCACCAAAGCATGATCTGGCCGCTTTCCGCGCCGAAGAGGATCGCCAGCTCAAGACGCTTGGCTGGGTCGATCGCAATGCCGGCATCGCGCGCATCCCGATCGATGATGCCATGTGGGCGGTGGTCAGCCACGGCCTGCCGGATTGGTCGCGACCGACGGCAGCGGCCACGGAGCCTGATTGCGCCCTGCTCACGGCGGCGGTTCCCCGTGCGCCGCAGGCCCGGAATTGCCAACAGCAGCGTGGGGCAGGGCGATGAAAAGCTTGTTGGCCGCGCTTTGCCTGCTCGTTGCCGGCGCGGCCCTTGCCGCCGAGCGACCGAGCTTCGATCCGAAGCTCGGCGTGCAGCTCAGCCTTGAGCGAGAATTGGTCGATACAAGCGGCCGGAAGCTGACGCTTGGCGAGACGCTCGGCGGGCGTCCGGCGCTTGTCATCTTCGGCTACGATAAATGCCCGAACCTTTGTGGCGTCACCCAGCAGGCCGTCGCGTCCGACCTGAAGAAGACATCGCTTCGCCCTGCAGATTATCGCGCGCTGTTCATCTCGATCAACCCCGATGAGACCTCCGCCGATGCCGCAGCGGCGCGGGATGACATCGCTTCCGCCGCTGGCCCGGCGGGATTGTCCGCCTGGCGTTTTCTGACCAGCAGCGAGAGCGCCGGCGCGGCGCTCGCCAACGAGGCCGGGATCACTTTCGACCGGCGCAAAGACATCGATCAGTTCGTGCATCCGATCGCGGTTATCGCGCTCACACCGTCGGGCCGAATTTCGCAGGTATTGCCGGCGCTGACCTTTACGCCGCGCGATCTTGAGCTTGCACTGGTCGAGGCATCGGCCAACAAACTTGGCTCGATCGCGGATCACATCTTCCTGCTCTGCGCAGGATTCGACAGTTCGAAGGGCCAGTACACGCCAGCTATCTGGGCGGCGCTGAAAGTGGCCGGCCTGGCAACGGTGCTGGGCCTGGGAGCGACGGTGATCTGGCAAATGCGCGGGAGGGCAAGGTGAGCTTCGGCGTTCCCTTCTTCCCACAGGAAGCCTCGTCGGAAGCCGGCCATGTCGATGCGCTGTTCTACACGCTGCTCATTTTCTCAGCCGTGCTCGGGCTGGCGCTCACCGGCCTCGTCGTCGGCTACGCGGTGAAATACCGCGTCGGGTCGCCGGCGGATCGCACCGGACAGCGTTCCCGCAACATATGGCTGGAAACAAGTTGGACCATCGCCAGCCTGATCATTGCCTTCATCTTCTTCGGCTGGGGCGCGACGCTTTTCGTTCGCCGCGATCATCCGCCGGCGGACGCGCTGGAGATCACGGGGCTGGGCAAACAATGGATGTGGGAGTTCAGGCAACCCGGCGGCCAGCGCGAGATCAACGAGTTGCACGTTCCGGTCGGCAAACCGGTTGTCGTGTCGCTTGCCTCGCAGGACGTCATCCACTCCTTCTACGTGCCGGCGTTCCGCATCAAGCAGGACGCGGTGCCTGGACGCACGACCCATATCTGGTTCACTGCCACCGAGCCTGGCCGCTACCACCTGTTCTGCGCCCAATATTGCGGCACTCAGCATTCCGAAATGGGCGGCTGGGTGACCGTGATGGCGCCCGAGCAATATGCCGCGTGGCTGAACAGCCAGGGCGAAGGCGAGACGCTTGCCGCAAGCGGCGAGAAATTGTTTCGTGCGCTTGGCTGCTCCGGCTGCCATGGCGCGAGCAGCAAGGTGAGGGCGCCGTCGCTCGACGGCATCTTCGGCCGGCCGGTGGCGCTCGACAATCAGCAGACGGTGACCGCCGACGAGCGTTACCTGCGCGACTCCATTCTCAACCCGAAGAAGGAAATCGCGGCGGGCTACGAGCCGGTCATGCCGAGCTTCGATGGCCTGATCGATGAAGGCGAGCTGCAGATGCTGCTCGCCTATCTGAAATCGCTTTCGCCACAACCAACGGCTGGAGCCAAGCCATGAGCAACGCGGCGATGCAGGGTACATATCTCGGCGAAGGCAGCGGCCTGCGGGCATGGCTTCTCACCACCGACCATAAGCGCGTCGCATGGCTCTATCTCGTCTCGCTGACGGCGTTCTTCTTCCTGGGCGGCGCGATGGCGGTGCTGATGCGGATCGAGCTGGCGACGCCAGCCGGCGATCTCGTCTCCGACGATGTCTACAACCGGCTGTTCTCGCTGCACGGCATCATCATGGTCTGGTTCTTCCTGGTGCCGTCGATCCCGGCGACCATGGGCAATTTCCTTTTGCCGCTGATGATCGGCGCGCGCGATCTCGCTTTCCCGCGGCTTAACCTCGCCAGCTGGTACGTCTTCATTTTCGGCAGCCTGTTCGCGCTGTTTGCAGTGGCGGCCGGCGGCGTCGATACCGGCTGGACCTTCTACACGCCGCTGTCGACGCTCTATGCCAACGGCTTCGTCTCGACCGCCGCGTTCGGCGTCTTCATCGTCGGCTTCTCGACGATCATGACCGGCATCAACTTCATCGTCAGCGTGCACACGCTGCGCGCGCCGGGGCTCACCTGGTTCCGACTGCCGATTTTCGTCTGGACGCTCTACGCCACCAGCCTGGTGATGGTGCTGGCAACCCCGGTGCTCGCCGCATCGCTGATCCTGATCGTGCTGGAGCGCGTGTTCGGCATCGGCATCTTCAATCCCGATCTCGGCGGCGATCCGCTGCTCTTCCAGCATCTCTTCTGGTTCTACTCGCACCCTGCGGTCTACATCATGATCCTGCCCGGCATGGGTGTGGTGTCGGAGGTGCTGCCCTGTTTCAGCCGCCGGCCGCTGTTCGGCTACAAGGCGGTGGCGATGTCGTCGATGGCGATCGCGGTCTTCGGCTTCCTGGTCTGGGGCCACCACATGTTCGTCAGCGGGCAGTCGGCCTATGCCGGCGTGGTGTTCTCGTTCCTGTCCTTCTGCGTCGCGATCCCGTCGGCGATCAAGGTCTTCAACTGGAGCCTGACGCTGCGCAAGGGCGAGATCAGCTTCGAGACACCGATGCTTTACGCGCTGTTCTTCCTGGCGCTGTTCACCTTCGGCGGGCTGGCGGGGCTGTTCCTTGCGGCGTTGGCGGTCGATGTCCATGTCCACGACACCTACTTCGTCATCGCGCATTTCCACTACATCATGGTCGGCGGCATGGTGACGGCGTACATGGCGGGCCTGCATTTCTGGTGGCCGAAATTGACCGGCCGCATGTATTCGGAAATCGCAGGGCGTATAGCGGCGACCGTCACTTTCGTCGGCTTCAACCTGACCTTCTTTCCGCAATATGTGCTGGGCTTCGACGGCATGCCCCGGCGCTATCATACCTATCCGCCGGAGTTCCAGTTCTGGAACGTATTGTCCTCGGGCGGCGCGGTGGTGCTGGCGATCGGCTATTTGATGCCCTTGTTCTACCTCGGCTGGTCGCTGTTTCGCGGCGCTCGCGCGCCCGACAATCCGTGGAACGCCACCGGGCTCGAATGGCAGACGAGCTCGCCGCCGCCGCCGCATAATTTCGAGACCATGCCGATCGTGACGCGACCGGCCTATGCCTACGACATGAAGGGGCTCGAGCACGAGCGCTTCAGCCCACACCGGGAGGAAGCGGCGCGATGAGCGGTACCGAAAGCATCGCATTCGACACGCCCCAGCGCGAACGGCGCGCCGACAATTTTGCCATGTGGGTGTTCATCGGATCCGAAGCGATGCTGTTCGGCGCGATTTTCCTTGTCTTTCTGGTCGCCCATATCGATTTCGGCCCTGCTTTCGCGGCGGCTTCCAAGCATCTTTCGCTGCCGCTCGGCACCTTCAACACGGCCGTG
Source organism: Mesorhizobium sp. B2-7-2 (assembly GCF_006440775.1). Lineage (GTDB taxonomy): Bacteria > Pseudomonadota > Alphaproteobacteria > Rhizobiales > Rhizobiaceae > Mesorhizobium. Next base: position 418,893 of record NZ_VFTZ01000003.1, read on the forward strand.
CTGATCACCAGCAGCTTCACCATGGCGCTGGCGCACAGGTTCACGCTGCAGAGACGTTGGCACGCTACCGTTTGGGCGTTGGCCGCGACCTCGGCGCTGGGTGTCTGCTTCCTGGTTGTGAAGGGGATCGAATACGGCAAGGAGATCAGCGAAGGACTGGCGCCGGTCCTGGACCTGCCGTTCCGCTATGCAGGACCAGATCCCGTCCACGCCCAGCTTTTCTTCGGCCTTTATTTCGCGATGACCTCGCTGCATGCGCTGCACCTGATCGGCGGCATCGTCGTCATCGCCGGCATGATCGCGTTATGGCGGCGATGCAGCCCTGCCAACCGATTGCGCCGGGTGGTTGCCGTCGGCCTCTACTGGCACTTCGTCGACGTCATCTGGGTGTTCATGTTCCCTGTCCTTTACCTGATCAACCGATGAGCGAACTGCGCAAACTCACCTTCGGCTATCTCGGGCTGCTCGCGCTGCTGGCGCTGACGGTGGCTTCCTCCTTCCTCGATCTCGGCGGCTTCAATGTCGCCCTCAACCTGGCGATCGCGGCCGCGAAGGCGGTGCTGATCGCCCTGCTGTTCATGCATCTGACAGGCACCTTGCCGCGGCTCGCCGTCGCGGCAGCCGGGCTTTGGCTCGTCATCCTTTTCGGGCTGACGCTGATCGGGCGATAGGAGAGCGGGATCAATCGCCAGCGGGCACGCCGAATTTGCCCGCCGATGATTGGGACTGAGGTCCTGTCATCAAGGCGCAACAGGCCCAGCATTAACATGTGATCTTGCTCATAGTCTTCGGGCAGCATGATTGCGAATGAGGGACACGTCATTGGAGGTGAGCGATGCCCCTGTCCGCGGCGCTGAATGATGCCGACTTGGAATTCAAGTGCTTGGAATGTGACCATGCCTTCAAAAGGAAAGGGTCGTGGTTCAAGGTGATCTCGACCTTCAAATGTGAGGGCTGCGGAGCTGCGAACCGCATCGGGTATGCCGACAAATTGGCGTTGTTCGAAAAGCACTCAGCACCGTTTGGCTGATCGCAAGCCCGACCGCGAAAGGCGGCTCGACAACTCGCCCGCTGGAGTGGCGTTGGTTGAACCGCCGCGCCTAGTCGACCTCCGGAGAAATCGGCCCGGTATTTTCGTATTCGCTGTTCAATAAGCGAGCGGCCCGGCACGAGAACGGGGGAGCCCACGGGCCGAGCCTGACCGGCGGGGGCACAGACTAGATACAGGGCACCGGCTGATGCTGTTGTAACAGATCTCAATGGAGCCTCCGCCGTGCGAACGAAGGACCACTCTCAATGACACCGCCCCTGAATCACGGCCAAGCAAAGTGCCATACGGATTGTCGCGACTTCTGTAGAGCGGCCCGGCCGCGCTGAGCATCACCCCTGACCCAATTATTGCGTATTGCATGGTGACGGCATCATAACTGTGCGAAAAATTGCAACTTATCCCTCGCTTGAATGAAACATTTGTCGCCGATACCCCGTATGCAAAGGAAGCAGGGGGGTGAAATATGCTGCACGAAGCCAATGGAGACTGCGCGCTAAATCTGAGCGAAGACGAAGCGCGCCTTGCTGAGCGCTACCGCTTTCTTTGCGGCCAGCACGATGGGCTTTCCAAATGCGGCATAGCAGCCTGGGTCGGCGCGCTCGCAGGCGGTGTGTTTATCGTCTCGGCGATATTCTTTGGTGGCGGAGAACAGGGCGATCCTCTCTTCATATTCGGCATTGGCGTATGTTGTCTTCTTGCTGGCGGTGTCCTTTGGTTCCATGGGCGCCAAGCTGAGAAGCGCCGCTGGCAAGAGAAGAGATCAATCGTCCATAAGTTTCGCAGCCGAGGACTCGGCATACAGTTGAACGGCCAAGTTCATCGTCTGTTCGGCTAGCTGTTGAATGGCTTATGCGCAGCAATGAGGATCTGCGTTCTGCACGGCTGGGATACCTTCGGTAAAATGATCGCGGCGGTTGCTACTGCGCCGTGTTGTGCGCTTTGAACGCCAAGCGAAGTTCGAGCGCCTCAGGGCTGGCGCTGCCTAGCTTGGTGTCTCCGTTCTGCGAACCCCAGGCATAGGCAAAGTCGAATACAGGAGCCGGAGAGTAGGTGGCCCAGCGCGCGAATATCTGCTTCGCCTGGTCCGGTGTCGGCAGTACATAGACGTCCGCAGCCGCTCCGGTACGGGTCTTCCAATTGCCGCCGCCGAAGGCCTGGTATACAGGCACAATCCTGTCGAGAGGGATGCCAGCGGCAGCGGCTGCCTCGACCGTTCGATCGATGAAATCCAAATCAAAAGTCTTGCCGCGGACCGGATATGGGTCCAGGCCGAAAAGATCAATCCCCGTGTTGGCGGGATTAAAGGTATTCATGAAGGCGGGGGCTTCGAAAGACCCCATGTCCATCAAAGTAACAAATGTAACTGCCCCGGGGACATTGGCTCTGATCCACTCGGCCTCGGCCTTCAGGGCCGCCGGACTAACTGCTGGAGAATGGTATTTGCCGCTGACGTCCGGCTCATCGCAGAGGCGAAAACCGAACAGCCGCGGATTGCCGATAAATGGCTTCACCTTGGCAATGAAGCGTGGCGTCACGCCGCTGGATTCATTTAGCCATATCAGCCCCTTCATCCCTGGCGGCAAGGCATTGAGCTGCTCTACGGATTGTACATCGGCGAGGTCGAAGCCCGCGCTCGCGATAGCAATGCCCGAGCCGCCGGAGGTGTAGTGAAGCGTCTTGCCGTTTCCACCCGCAGGCAGCACCGATTGGCTGCAGATCAGCATCATGAGCAACGCCGATATGCGCAGATTGCTGATGCGTGTGAACTTTGGCGACCTAGCTGTTGGCGCGACGGGCTCCGACTTGATGGGTTGCGCGGCTCGAACCGCTGCGCCATACCCGCACGTTGAACTCGTCGGCATACCCCAACTATCCACCAAATCGCCCCGCACCGATCCCTTTTAGGCTGTACGGAAAAATTCGGCTTCATCTGTTCGATCGATGGACCAGCTTCGAGGCGGAGCTGGTGCCAAGCCAGCATAGTGGTGGCATCCATGCAGCCCTGTCATCTATGCGCTGCCGATCCGGATGCTGGCTATTTCAGCGCCGTCTTCATGGGCGCCGACATCGACCAGCCGCGCAATCTGACGAAGTCGGTGACGGTGGAGTAGGCATTACCGGCGAATATTGTCGCCGGTAATGCCCTGCTTTGCGGAGCTTGGAGGCTCCTATCGACGGCGATCTTATGGCAGGTAAGGGTCTGCGCTAGACCGCCACGAAGAGTATGCCCGCCTTAGACCACGGCGAACGAACTCGCCGTAATCGCAAGATGCGGGGAAAGGGCGGCGAATTGAATCTGAGCTGCGCCGCCTGCGCCATCACTGTCAAAGTAGAGCGCTCCGGTCGTGCTGTTGTAGACGATATGATCGGTGCTGTCGTGAGCGGCGGTACCGGTATGGAAAGCACTGCTTGCGAGCGCCCCAACGCTGAGCCCTTTGAAGATAGCGTCATCCAGCTGGATCTTGTCCACAGACGGGCTGAAGTCGGTAACCGTGGCAACATTGCTCTTGCCGAGGGCGCTATTGAAAACGAAGGTATCGTGGCCGCCATTGCCGGTCAGCCAATCGCCGCCGCCACCGCCCTTTATGACGTTGTCGCCGGCATTCCCGATGATGTGCTGACGCAATTCGTTGCCGGTCAAGTTGATTGCCGTTGTGCCCGCGTCCTTCTGGGTGCCGAGGACCTCAATCGACGAGCCGGCAGCAAGCGCATAACTCACCGACGTCCACACTCTGTCCTGGCCCTGGCCAGCGGCCTCGACCACCTTGCTGGCGGCATTGTTGACATAGTAGTCGTCATTGCCCCCATAGCCCGCCATCGTGTGGACGGCGTTGTCGGCCGGGTGTAAAACATTGTTGCCGCTGGTGCCTTTTATGTCGGCGGTCGGGGCCGCGACGGGAGGGGTTGTGGTACTGGTGCCAGTGCCAGTGCCACTACCAGTACTGGTGCCAGTGTTGGTGCTGGTGCTGGTATGGGTGTTGTGATCCAGGAAAAACGCCCGCATTGACGATGTGTTGCCAAGCGAGGTCTCGCCATTCTGCGAGGACCACTTATAGGCCATGTCAAAGGCCGGCGACGGAACGAGCTTTGCCCAATGGTCCAAGATGGTCTGTTCCTGGGCGGTGGTAGGCATCACATAAGACCCGCCCGTATTGGTCGACCACCCGCCGCCGCCAAACGTCTGGAACACAGGAATGATCGCACTCTGCGGAATGCCCGCCTTCTCGGCTGCAGCGACGGCTCTGTCGATGTAGTTGAAGTCGACCGCGGACGAGCGCACGGGGTAGGGATCGAGCCCGTAATAGTCGATTCCCGTGTTGGCGGGATTGTACGTGTTGGTGTAATCGGAGGCCGTGAACGACCCCATGTCCATCAGCGTAATGAAGGTTTTCGCGCCCGGGAAATGGGAGTGAATCCAGTCGGATTCGGCCTTCAGATTCGCAGCGCTGACCTGTGTATGATATTTGCCCGTGGGGTCGGGCTCGTCAGTGAGATAAAAGCCAAAAACCTTGGAATTGCCGAGGAGGGGCGTCACCTTGTCTATGAAAGACTGGGTCACCCCGCTGCTTTCGTTGAGATATATCAAGGCCTTGGTGCCGTTAGGCAGCGCGTTGACCGACGACGCGTACTGAAGGTCGATCAAGTTGAAGCCATCAGCTATGGCGCCGGAGGCGGGGGCGCCATAGGCGTAATGCATGGTAGCCATGCGAACATCCTTCTTCTGATTGATAAGCGCCCCACTCCCTGCCTAACCGAGAGGGTACATTAGCGCCAAATCAAATACGGAAATACGTTGATAGAATGATTGATCGACGAGTTTACCAGCACCGAAAACGCCTAATCTTACAGTGATTTGCATCGAATTTCGGTGTTTGATGATGCATCAAATTAGCCGGGGATATCACGATTCCGTTGTTCAACCTTCAGGCCACAAAGACCGATGATGCGGTGATCGAAACGCTGCTGGAACCAAAACAACCCGATACCGATAGAATCATTGATGCTGGGCGCAGAACACAGCAGTAAGGAAACGGTTGTCAGGATCAATTCCCGGATTTTTGGGAAAACTTGAAATTTTCTCGGGTGTGACCAGTGCGAGGCACTCCCTTTTTCTAAGCAAAGGAAACTTCGCTTGAGTGCTCTCTTCGTTTAGGCATTTTGCGGGGAACGTATCTTCGTCGATAGCTCGTCAGATCCAGGGTTTCTGCGATCAGCCGCGTTCGCCGAACTTGGACTTGAGGAACGGTTGAACCGACGCAGCTCAAGCTGAGACCTTGTCACCGGCTCAGAGGCAGCCGAGCCTCGAATCCCCCTCGCCGAAATGGACATTCAATTCGCGCTCCGACGCAGCCGCGCGCACCCTGAGATCGGTCCGCTCATTCAAACGGACGAGGACATTGGGCAAGCCTGCCCGTACCGTGAACCTTGGCGCAAAACATGTATCTGAGTAGCGAACCAGGATCATGGAAGCACGAAGAAATGCTGACCAGTGCACGCAACCCAAGTCAGACGGGCGGTCGGGGGAGACAGCATGAATCCGCATCTTGTGTGTGTTGGAGGCGAGGACCACGCCTTCAGGATTCCGTTTCTGCTGTCGCTGCGTCAGAAGGGCTTCCAAGTCACTGCGGTGTCGAGCGGTCCGGATGCAGCATTTTCGCAGCACGACATTCCGCATCGACGCTACGGCTTCGACCGATTTTCCAGCGGGAGTGGAGGCGCCGTAAGGACGATCAGAAAACTGATCTCGGACCTGCGCCCGGACATTGTACAGAGCTTTGATACCAAGCCAAATCTCTTGACGCCGTTGGCGATAAGGGGGGCGGTTCCGGTCATCCGCACCATCAATGGTCTTGGCTGGACGTTTTCTTCTCGTGAGCCGAGGGCTATGGCGCTGCGCCCGATCTTCTCTGGGCTGCAGTGGCTTTCGTCGCGCTGGACGGCTGCCACGGTTTTCCAAAATCGTGATGACAAGGCGTTCTTCGAGCGCTACCGGCTCATCGGGCGCGGGACTGGTTGCCTGATCTGCAGTTCCGGCATCGACATCGACGGCTTTACCAGGGCAAGACAGAGCGCTCCGCCATCGCAGGCGATGCGCGAGCAGCTTGGGCTGTCATCGGCTGAAGTGATCATTTTCGTCGGCCGGCTGACGCGCGAGAAGGGCATCCCAACGCTGCTTAAGGCAGTACCCCGCGTTCTTGAAAAAAGGCCGAATGCGCGTTTCGTGCTTGTCGGTCCATGGGAATCCGAGGGGCCGTTCGCCGTCAACAAATCGCAAATCGAACGCCATTCCCCTCATGTCATTGCGCTGGGTCCACGGCACGATGTTCCTGCCCTTCTTGGCATGGCGGATTTGTTTGCCTTTCCGACACAATATCGGGAGGGAGTGCCGCGCGTCCTGCTCGAGGCGGGATTGGCTGGACTGCCTATCGTGGCGTCAGATATGCCGGGCTGCAACGAAGTGGTCCAGCCCGGCTGGAACGGATACCTGGTTCCGCCTGGCGATGCCGAGGCATTTGCTTCCAGGATAAATCAAGTCTTGGGCGACCGCCCCGCCGGGGCGGCCATGGGCGCTCGTTCCATCGAATTCGTCAAGCAGCATTTCGCGCTGCCGCTGGTGGTCGCCCAGTATTGCGATCTTTACCGGCATATTCTTGATGCCAAAGCCTTTGGCGCCTCAGTTCAGGCCTCGCAGACCGAAAAGAATGCCGCATTTGGTCCGTTGGGCGAGGTGCGCCAATGATCCGAGACGTTCTGTTGGCCGGCGGCGTTGCAATGGCTTATGCATCGCAACTCGAAATTCCAGGGGCGCCGTTCGGAATCAGCGAATTGTTGCTGGCGGTTTGGATACTGATTTCGATTGGCCGCGTACTTGCCGGTGGTCGACTTGAAGCCGCGCCGGCCCTTTTGATTTTTGCCGCCTTCTGGGGGATCATGGCATTCGCTCTCGGGCTAGGCCTGATTGTCGGCATGCTTACGAGCGTTCAGTACATGGACGCGCCGGTTCACGACATGATTGCCTATCTATTGCTGGCATTCGTTACATGTCTGCTTGCGGCTGATCCTCAGGCGGATCGTCATCTGCGTCGCACCGCGTGGTGGGTGATCGTCATTGCGAACGCGTGTTTTGTTTTCCAACTAGCGCTTGGATTCGGCTTGCTCCATCAGTCCGGAGTGAACCCTTGGTTTTGGGACAGGTTCACAGGATGGTCGGACAACCCAAACCAACTGGCCCTTTATTGCGCGCTGTTCGGTCCTCTTGCGCTATACCTTTCAATGACAACAAGTAATGTTGTAGCCAGGATATTTGGAATAATAAGCATTATTCTTATAGTATACATCGGAAGATTGACTAAAAGCGATACTTATCTATTGACAATAGTGATAACCGGTTTGGTTTTCCTGATGTTGCGCGTCCGGAGATGGGTCGCGGTTGGCGGAAGGGTCACTCTTGGTCGTCAAATCAGCCTTTTGCTGTTGCTTGCTTTGATCCCCCTCGCAATCTCCGCAACACCCTATGTGCTTGCGGAAACGAGCAATGTTGAAAACTTCGCCAAGAGCTTGACCAAAGGCGAGGGTGGTGAGGCGACGGCCGAGACAGCCAATCTGCGCATCAATATCTGGACCAATGCTCTGGGCAAGGGATTGGGGTCTGCTTCGCTGGGCCTCGGCCCAGGACCACATGTCGACAGATCTGTTGTGACCAAGGAGTTTATCGACCTGCCTTTCGAGGCTCACAGCACATTACTGGATTTGTATACTCAAGGAGGCATTCTGGCGGTTCTCGCCCTGTTGTGGATCCTTGGCATCGCGGCCATCTCTGCCTGGCGTGCAAGGCTCGACGCTCTGGTGGCACTCGTTTTGTCGATCGGCATCTTCGGCTTCCCGCATTTGGTCATTCGCCACCCGATCGTTTGGTTCTCAATCACACTTTGCCTCGTAGCCGGGCAGCGCAAGCCTATCGCGGCAACTGCAGGAGCGAGGAGCCGTTGATATGTGCGGAATCGCCGGGATCCTTCTTGCGCCAGACTCGCCCAGCACAAGGCCGCTCGCCGCTATAGCACCGATGACAACAGCTCTCCGTCACAGAGGGCCCGACGGCGAAAGCTTCTGGAAAGATGTGGAGGCTGGTGTCGCTTTCGGCCACAGCCGCCTGGCAGTCGTGGATTTGTCGGAAACCGGCGCCCAGCCCATGTGTTCGGACAGCGGCCGGTACATAGTCACCTTCAATGGTGAGATATACAATTTTCGGGACTTGCGCCGAGAGCTTGAGAACGCCGGCCACACCTTTCGCGGGACATGCGATACGGAAGTTGTGCTTGGGGCCGTGGAGCAGTGGGGGCTCGAAGCTGCGCTTACGCGATTTGTCGGCATGTTCGCGTTCGGATTGTGGGACGCAAAAACGAGAACTCTTCATCTGGCCCGCGACCGGATGGGAGAAAAACCGATCTACGTCGCCCCGACCCGCCATGCCCTGGTTTTTGGCTCCGAACTCAAGGCCATTCGGTGTTTCCCGGATTTCCGTCCAGAACTCAATCCCAGCGCCGTAAGGGCTATGCTGTCGCAGGGTTGGGTGCCGGACGACAGTTGTATCTGGCGCGGCGTTTTCAAATTGCCGCCGGGATCGGCTCTGTCCTTAACTGCAGCGGATTTCGCAAAAGCGCGCCGTACGGGAACCGTTCGAAACAAAGTTCGATTCTGGTGGTCGTTGGCAGACGTCGCCGCGAAAGGCCGGCAAGACCCGATCGTCGGCAGCGATGAAGATTTGACGAATGAACTCGATCGGCTGCTTCGGCTTTCTGTTCGAGAGCGCATGTGCGCGGATGTGCCGCTCGGCGCCTTCCTGTCGGGCGGCGTAGATAGCTCGACCGTAGCCGCGCTAATGCAGGTCCAATCCCGAAAATCCATTCGCACTTTCACGATCGCCTTCGGGGAGCACGGTTTCGATGAAGCTCCTCATGCTGCAGCGGTCGCTCAGTACATAGGCAGCGATCATACAGAGCTGCACCTTTCCCCTGCTTCCGCACGCGATGTCATTCCGGAATTGCCCAGTGCCTGGGACGAGCCGTTCGCCGACGAATCGCAAATCCCCACCCTGCTGGTGGCGCGACTTGCTCGGCAGCACGTCACTGTGGCGCTGACGGGCGACGGAGGCGATGAATGTTTCGCCGGTTACGCTCGCCATCTGATGGCGGCGCGAGCAAATCGGCGTCGTCGTTTGCCTTCTTCGCTGCGTGGTTCAGTTGCCGCAAGCATTGGGCTTGTGGCGCGCGCCACCCGTTACGATTTTTTTGGCAGGCTGCCACTTTCAGCGCTCTTCGGCCATGCGTTGCGCGGTGATCGGCTGGAGCGATTGGCTCAATTGCTCGCCGCTTCGGACCAGGAAGAACTGTACCAGCGCCTGGCAGGGTCATCGACGACAAGCCTGACCCGATTTGGCCACCGGGCGTCAACTCGCCGAACACCGCGACTCGACGATTTGCTGTCCCGGCTCCTCTACAACGATATGGCAGGATATTTGCCGGGCGACATCCTGGTGAAGCTGGACCGAGCCAGCATGGCGAACGGGCTGGAAGGCCGCTGCCCGCTGCTCGACCATCGCGTCGTTGAATTCGCCTGGCGGCTGCCATCGGATGCAATGGTTCGCCATGGACGAGGCAAGTGGCTGCTTCGACAGTTGTTGCACCGCTACGTTCCCCGGCGGCTGATAGATAGGCCTAAGCAGGGCTTCGATGTTCCGATTGCGGTCTGGTTGACAGGACCGTTGCGCGCATGGGCGAGTGACCTGTTTGCCGACATGCGCCAGTCAAGAGATGGGCTCCTGGACATCGATAGAGTCCAGACGTGCTGGCGCGATCATGTCAACGGAAAGCGGGATCATTCCCGAGATCTTTGGGCAACATTGATGTTCCTGGCATGGCGCGCCGACGCCAACCGGCTTCCAGTGCCCGCGAGACAGTCGCGCATGCTTGAAATGACGGGAGTTTAAAATGGAAGGTTCGATAGCTAGGCGAACGAAGCTACCGCGCGCCACAGAGATGCGCGTCGAAGTGCGAGAGCCCAATCCGCGCATGCGGCGTCCGCTACGTGACCCTCGAGAAGACCTGACCCCTTTCGGCCAATTGTTGGTTACCTTGGCGGCGCGCAAATGGTTTTTGGTCGCAATGGCCGTTTTGGGCGGTGCGGTTGCGGGTCTAGCTGGCTTCGCCCGGCCGGCGCTGTATGAGGCCACCACGCAAATCATCGTCGACGGTCCGACCAGAAGCGCTCCTCAGCCGACGGGCGGTCAGGATATGCTCGATACCAGCATTGACAACCATCTGACGATGCTGGCCTCACAATCTCATCTGCGTCGGGTAATTGACGCAATTTATAAGGCAACGCCCGATCGGCAGGCCAACCTCAATGGCGCCGCGGCGCAAAACGCCGCTTCCCCAGCCAAATCGCAATCCTTTGCAGGTGCATTCTTGGCCGGGATTTGGCCGGATCACGCTGACATGACCCCAGAGGGCAGGGAGGCTGCGAGGCTGAAGGCGTTGAGGCGCTACGTCAGGGTCGGGCAGGAACTGCGATCGCGAGTCATTACCATCGGCTATACCGATCCGGATCCCGTCCGGGCCGCATTCGTGGCCAACACATTCGCGCAAGTGTATGTCCAGGATCTCGCGCGGACTGCTCAGGCCGCTGATAGGTTGGAGCTCGCATCCGTCGTCGCTGCGCTGCCTGGCGTGCAGTCCGATCTCGCGCAAGCGACCGACCGCCTTGAAAAATACCGGCTAAGTCACGGGACTGTCGACCAGGGTGCCGTTGATAATGCTGTCCGCGACACGGCCGACCTTAATCAGCAACTGTCATTGTCTCGCGCAAACCTCTCCACCGCCGAGGCCCGTGTTCAGCATATTCAAGAATTGCAACGGTCCGGTGCCACGAACGCCACGCTTGCGAGTGCAATCGGATCGCCGACGCTGAGCGATCTGATAGCCCGGCAGGGTGGCGCCGCGGCCGATGCGGATCTGAATGTTGCCGTCAAGCGCGAAATCGAACAGAGCATCGAACGCATCAAGTCGGAAGCCGACATCTATCGCGCGCAGGTTTCCGCTCTGGAGGCGCGCAAGAATGTGCTCGACGCGGTCGTAGCCGACACAGCAGGCAGGCTTTCCGGGCTTCACGCATTGGAGCCGGCAGTCACCATATTGACGCAGCGGTACAATGATCTTCTGAACAGGCAACAGGATTTGAGGAACCGCATCGCGGTTCCGTCTGCGGGAGTTTCAATAATTTCGGCGGCATGGCCACCGAGTAACCCGAAAAGCCTTTCACCGATCTTCCTTATCCCACCGGGTATGGTCGTATTCGGCCTCATCGGGGGCGTCTTGGTTCTCTTGAAAAGTCGCATGAGCCGCACAATGCGCGGTGAGGCTGAGACAGAAGCAGCGCTCGGCTTCCCTTCCGTTGGGCTATTGCCCAGGACATCAAGAGCGAGTGCCAAGCGCTTGCAGACCCTCACTCTAAGCCAGAAAAATTCCGCCTACGGCCGCGCTGCATTGTCCCTATTGATCAATGTGGCCCCCGAACCGGCCCCCGGACGATCGTCGCAGATGATGCTCGTCACTTCCAGCGATAAGGGTGATGGGAAAACAGAGCTGGCATGGAGCCTGGCGCTCTCGGCCACACGCCTGGGCAGCAATGTCCTGTTCATCGATCTTGACCCGCAGGACAAGCAACTGACCAACGACTTTGTGCGCGAATTCAGCATTTCCAAACCGCATAAGTCGTTTGCGGATTATGTGAAGGGCCGCTGCGAGCTAGACGAGGCTGTCGTGAGCATGCCCGGTATCGGCATCGATTTCATGGCCGCACCCATAGTTTCGGACGATCTTTTGAAGCTATTGGTTGACGTCGATGTGCCGCGACACTTCGCGGACAAGCTGGGCGCCGTGTACAATCTTGTCATTCTCAACGGGCCGCCAGGGTTGCACGGTCCGGAATCCCGACTGCTCAGTAGTTGGGCAGATGCCGTTATCTTTGCTGTCCGGTGGGCCAAGACACCGCGCAGTGTCGCACGCGGCATTCTGGAATCACTGCAGCCTAATGGTTCGAGATCCGCTCCGGTAGGGATTGCTCTCACTGGAGTAAATCTCAAGCAGCACGCCAAATATCATTTTGGGGACAGTGGCGATCTTCTGCTGTTCGGAAAACGATAAGGCACTCAAGCCCCTGGGTCGCAAGAAATGATTATCGAACTCTTTGGACCGCCTGGAGCTGGCAAAGCAGTCTTTGCCCATGCGCTTGCCAAATCGCTGCGCGGGCAGGGCTACGCTACGAAAGTGGTCTTCAGTCACAAAGCAAGTAGAAGGTCAAGGAGTGTAGATC